>NZ_JADKSK010000002.1:0-428005 GCF_015351205.1 Plantibacter sp. VKM Ac-2885
TGTGGGAGAGTAGGACACCGCCGGACTTCTTCGTTGAAATGGCCACCCAAGGTTCTTGGGTGGCCATTTTGCGTTAAGTACGAGAAACACGAATTTGCAAAACGCCTGGTCACAGCGTACGCTTGACCCTTGGTGTGGACGCTCCATGTCCACATCGTGTCCACGATCCCCACCGCTTACGCAGACCGGGATCGCGCACGCCGACAAGAGATCTTGGGCAGGGCAGTCGCCCTGCGGTAATGAAGGAGAAACTACTATGGCAGCAGTGTGCCAGGTGACTGGAGCCGTTCCCGGCTTCGGTCACAACATCTCGCACTCGCACCGTCGCACGAAGCGCCGCTTCGACCCGAACGTGCAGAAGAAGACCTACTACGTGCCCTCGCTGCGTCGTAACGTCACCCTCAAGGTGTCCGCCAAGGGCATCAAGGTGATCGACGCCCGTGGCATCGAATCCGTCGTCAAGGACATTCTCGCTCGTGGGGTGAAGATCTAATGGCTAAGCAGCAGGACGTCCGTCCAATCATCAAGCTCCGTTCGACGGCTGGTACCGGTTACACGTACGTGACCAAGAAGAACCGTCGCAACAACCCAGACCGTCTCGTGCTCAAGAAGTACGACCCCGTAGTGCGCAAGCACGTTGAATTCCGAGAGGAGCGCTAAACATGGCTAAGAAGAGCAAGATCGCCCGTAACGAGCAGCGCAAGGTTATCGTCGACCGCTACGCCACGAAGCGCGCCGAGCTGAAGAAGGCCCTCGTCGACCCCGCCGGGACCGACGAGTCGCGTGAAGCAGCTCGCCTCGGCCTCCAGAAGCTCCCTCGCAACGCTTCGCCGGTTCGCCTCCGCAACCGCGACGCCATCGACGGACGCCCGCGAGGCAACCTCTCGAAGTTCGGCATCAGCCGCGTTCGCTTCCGCGACATGGCGCACAAGGGCGAACTGCCCGGCGTCCGCAAGTCGAGCTGGTAACACCCGCTCAGTCGGAGCTCACATTCCGCTGACACAGCATCGCAACACCGAAAGGGCCGTCCGCATCGCGGGCGGCCCTTTCGCGTTGTCGGCGACAGCTGCAAGGATCGAACGATTCCCACATCCACCGAGGAGGCGCTGCTGGACGTCCGTACGCAACGAGCAATCGCCCTCCTGGTCGCCGGCTGCTTCTTCATGGAGAACCTCGACGGGACCATCCTCACCACCGCCGCACCGAGCATCGCGCGCGACCTCGGGACCTCGTCGACCGCCGTCGGGCTCGCCGTCACCGCATTCCTGCTCACGGTGGCCGTCCTCATCCCCGTCAGCGGTTGGCTGACGGACCGGTTCGGCGCCAAGCGCATCTTCGCGCTGGCGATCGCGGTGTTCACGATCGCCTCTGTGCTGTGTGCGTTGAGCTCGAGCCTGCCGATGCTCGTCGGCTTCCGGGTGCTCCAGGGCGTCGGCGGGGCGTTGATGGTGCCGGTCGGTCGACTGGCCGTGCTCCGGGTGACGCCCAAGGAGCGGTTGATCCAGGCCATCGCCCTCCTGACGTGGCCCGCCCTCGCCGCCCCGATCATCGCGCCGTTCCTCGGTGGGGTCATCACCCAGTACGCCTCCTGGCACTGGATCTTCCTCATCAACGTGCCGATCGGTGTCGTCGCGTTCATCGTGGCGCTCCGCATCGTCCCCGACTTCGCCGCCGACGAGGTGCCTCCGCTCGACTGGCTCGGCCTGTCGCTCGCCTGCGTCGGGCTCGCGTCGCTCCTGGTGGCGGCGTCCCTGGTGTCCGGCGCCGGGTTCGATGCACGGTGGTTCGCCGGGTCGCTCGTGGCAGGTGTCGTTCTGCTCGCCCTCGCGATCCGACACCTGTTCCGCGCGCCCCACCCGTTCGTCGACCTCCGCTCGCTGCGGATCGAGACCTTCCGCCTGGCCAACGCCGGCGGCAGCGTCTACCGGCTCACGATCAGCGCCGTCCCCTTCCTCCTGCCGCTGCTCTTCCAGGACGCATTCGGCTGGACGCCCGTCCAGGCCGGTTCGATGGTGCTCTTCCTCTTCGCCGGCAACCTCGCGATCAAGCCGGCGACGACCTGGATGTTGCGGCGGTTCGGATTCCGTCTGGTGCTCGTGTCGTCGAACCTGATCGGAGTCCTGTGCATGGCCGGGATGGCGTTCCTCACCGCCGGCACGTCGATCGTGCTGATGGCACTGCTGCTCTTCCTCAGCGGGGTCGCCCGGTCGATCGGCTTCACGGCGTACAACACGATCACCTTCGCCGACGTCGAACCCGCTGCGATGTCGCGCGCCAACACCCTCAACTCGACCCTGCAACAGGTCGCGAGCGGCTTCGGTGTCGCCGTCGGGGCGATCCTGCTGACGACCGGATTCTCCCTCGAGGACGGGGTCGGTGGCGGCCAGCTGCTGCCGTATCAGTTCACGTTCCTCGCGATCGCCGTCCTGACCCTCTTCCCGACGATCGAGGCGTGGTTGCTGTCGCGAGCTGCCGGGCACAGCGTCATCGGGGTCCGCTGAGCGGCCACACCGACGGCTCCCAGCTGGGAAACGACCGACACGCAGGCCCGATTGTCCGCGTAGAGCGGAGAAATCCGCGAAATCTCGCGGATTGCTGCTACATTCGAGGCGGTCACACCGACCAGTTGGTGCCGTATCAGCGACACCTTCGCTACCAACACATCAGCTGTACGTTGCAGCAACGTCCGAGGAGGACCCTCACAATGGCAAATTTGAACAAGACCGAACTCGTCGCCGCCATCGCCGCATCGACCGGCCAGAGCCAGGCGACCGTCGGCAGCGTTGTCGACGCGCTGTTCACCACCGTCGCTGAGACCGTCGCCACGGGCGGCAAGGTCTCGATCCCGGGTTGGATCGCCTTCGAGCAGACCGACACCGCCGCTCGCACGGGCCGCAACCCGCAGACCGGCGCCGAGATCCAGATCCCGGCCGGCAAGCGCGTCAAGGTGACCGCCGGCTCGAAGCTCAAGGCTTCCGTCAAGTAAGTCGTCGCGGGCGTCAGCCCGCACGGACTCGGACCACGGAGACACTCCGCCGGTTCAGACCACACAGCAGGGCGTCGCGAGAGCGACGCCCTGCTGTCGTTCGTCCGGGTGCCGTCCGGGGCGCGGCGAGGTGTCGGCGGCTCGGCCTAGCATTGCTGTCATGCGGATCCTCCACACCTCGGACTGGCACCTCGGCCGTTCGCTGCACGGGGTCGACCTGCTCCCCTTCCAACGCGACTTCCTGGCGCACCTCGAGCAGACGGTCGTGGACCACGAGGTCGACGTCCTCCTCGTCGCCGGCGACATCTACGACCGCGCCATCCCGCCGGTCGAGGCGGTGACGCTGCTGTCGGAGTCGCTCGGGCGGCTGGCGGGCCGCACCCGGGTCATCCTCGCTCCGGGCAACCACGATTCGGCCATCCGGCTCGGTTTCGGCGCCGCCATGCTGCGCGACGGGATCGACATCAGAGCCGACCTCGCTCGGGTCGGCGAACCGGTCCTGGTGGACGACGAGCACGGGCCCGTCGCCTTCTACCCGCTGCCCTACCTCGACCCCGACACCGCGCGAGGGGTGCTCGCCCCGGACGACCAGCCGCTCGCACGGTCGCACGCCGCCGTCATGGGTGCAGCCCTCGCAAGCGTCCGAGCCGATCTCGCGCAGCGTCGCGAGCATGGAGCGGTCCGATCGGTCGTGGCTGCGCACGCCTTCGTCATCGGCGGTCTCGCGAGCGACAGCGAACGCGACATCCGGATCGGCGGGGTCGATGCGGTGCCCGCCCAGCTGTTCGACGACTTCGACTACGTCGCGCTCGGCCATCTCCACGGTGCGCAGCGCGTCGGGGCCGCGTCGGGCGTCGACCGCATGCGGTACTCCGGGTCGCCGCTCGCCTACTCCTTCTCCGAACGCAACCAGGTGAAGTCGAGCGTGCTGGTCGACCTCGCCGTCGACGGCTCCGTGCACCTGGAGCTGCTGCCGGCGCCGGTGCCGCGTCGGCTCGTCGACGTCACCGGAACCCTCGCAGAGCTGCAGGGCCCCGCGGGAGACGACGCCGTCGATGCCTGGGTGCGCGCCACGGTCACCGACGACGTGAGGCCACCGGAGCTGTACGCGACGCTGACCCGGCGCTTCCCGCACCTGCTCGTCTGGTCGCACGCGCCGGCGGACCGCTCCGAGGAGGCGCGCGCCGCAGCCGTCACGGCGGTCTCCGACCCGGTCGAGGTCACCGCCGAGTTCATCGAGTACGCGACGGGTGCACCGGCGACCACTCGCGAGCGCGAGCTCATCGCGGCGGCGAACGAGGCCGCACTCGCTGCGGAGGTGAGCGCCTGATGCGCCTGCACCGACTCACGCTGCAGGCCATCGGGCCGTACGCCGGTGAGCACACCATCGACTTCGTCGAACTCGGGCGGGCTGGTCTGTTCCTCCTGGAGGGACCGACCGGCGCCGGCAAGTCCACGATCATCGACGCCATCGTGTTCGGGCTGTACGGAGAACTCGCCGGTACCGGGGCCAGTAAGGACCGCCTCCACTCGCACCACGCGCAGCCCGGGACGGAACCGTTCGTGGAACTCGTGTTCGAGACCGGATCCGGCGTGTACCGGGTGCGGCGGACGCCGGCCTACCAGCGGCCGAAGCAGCGCGGTGCCGGCTTCACACCGCAGCAGGCGAGCGCCACCCTCGTCCGCCTGACCGACCCCGACGCACTGGCCGGAGAGACCCTGTCGACCCGCGCGCAGGAGATCGGTCCCGAGATCAGCCGGATCGTCGGTCTCTCCCGGGAGCAGTTCGTCCAGACGATCGTCCTCCCGCAGGGCGAGTTCGCGAAGTTCCTCGCCGCCGGCGGTGAGGAGCGCAGCGAACTGCTCCGGTCCCTGTTCGGGACGGAGCACTACGAGCGGGTCGCCAAGCACCTCGTCGAGCGGCGACGGCAGGCCCAGCGAGACATCGAAGGCGCACGAGAGGCGCTGGGCCGCGCGATCTCCCGGTTCGCGGGAGCGGCCGAACTCGACGACGCACGGGAACTCGTCGCGGGCAGGGGAACGGACACCCCGGCCGGGATGGACGCCGCCTCGACAGTCGATGCCGAGCCAGGCGATACCGCGACTGCCGGTGATCCGTCGGCTGCGGAGCCCGACCTCCACCCGGACGTCGCGGATGGCGAGCCCGATTCGGACATCGCGACCCTCGCGGTCCCGCTCGAACCCGATTCCGAAGACCTCGTCGGTGACGCCACGCGCATCGTCGCCGTCCTCGAGCGCCACGCCGCAGCCGACGCCTCGACCGCTGGCGAGGCGCGGGTCGCCCTGGAGGGCGTCCGCACCGAACACGCCGCGGCCCAGACGCTGCTCGCGTCCATCGAACGTCGCGCGGAGCTGCTGACCGAGCGTGAGCTGCTCTCGGTGGACGACGAACCGGTCGCGCGGCTCTCCGAACGGATCGCGGCAGCGGCTCGGGCGGACACCGTCGCGTCCGCGCTCGCCGGAGCGGCCACGGCATCGGTGGCGCTCGAGGACGCCATCGCGTCGCTCGCCGCGATGGAGGAGCAGGCCGACGAGGCGATCGTCGCACTCGACGACGCGTCCGTCACCGCGCGCCGCGAATCCCTCACCGTCGAGCGGGCGTCGATGGCGGCCGTGCTCGTCCTCGAAGCCGCCGACGCCGACCGGGAACTCGCGCTCGCAGCACTCGCCGAGGAGCTCGCGACCGTCGACGAACGGCTCGCCGAGCTCGCAGCGGAACAGACGCGACGGGACGCCCGCCGGGCAGCGCTCAGCTCGGCACCGGAGCGCGCCTCGCGTGCGGCCACCGAGTCGGCCAGGGCCGCCCGGTCCGTCGAGCGCGCGGCTGAACGCCGCACGGTGCTGGATCGGGTGGACGCGGCCGACGAACGCCTCGCGGGGCTCGCCGATGAGGTCACCGAGGCCGCCACGGCCGCGAAGGCGGCGATCGATGTCGAGACGTCGCTGCGCCTCCGGAGGATCGAGGGCATGGCGGGTGAACTCGCCACCGGCTTGCGGGACGGCGAGCCGTGCAGCGTCTGCGGCTCGCTGAGCCATCCGGCGCCCGCGGTGCTCGACGGAGACCACCCCGACGCGGACGCGGTCGACGCGGCATCCGTCGCTCGGGCCGATGCCGAGGCGAGGATGCAGTCGGCGCAGAACACCCGGGACATCGCCCGGGCGGAGCGCCGTCGCCTCGTCGAGCAGTTCCTCGCGCTGGCCGACGACCCGGGCGACGTCGCCGCTGCCGGCTCCACCGACGCTTCGACGACGGCGACTGCCGGGTTCGACCCGGTCGCTGCGCGGGCGGCCGTCGATGCGGCCGCTGCGGAGGCCGAGCGGCAGCACGCGGAGGCCGTGGTCATCGCCGAGGAGGCGGACGCCGAGGTCGCGGAGGCCGGACGCCTCGCGGAGGAGCACCTGGCCGGCGTGGTCGCGGTGTCGGAACGCACCGCCACCCGGGCGACACTGACCGAGCGGCTCGCCGCCGCGCAGCGCGCCCACGAGCAGGCCCGCGCCGAGGTGGCCGGTGTCCTTGCCGGTCGAGCGGCTTCACTCGCCGAGCTCGACGCGATGCTCGAGGCCGAGCTCTCCTCGCTGTCGCTGCTCGCGGCGGCACGAGCGACCGTCGCAGACCGGCGCCTGCGTGACGCTGAGCGCGCGGTCGAGCTGGAGGCGGCACTCGAGCGGGCCGGGTTCGCCGACCGCGCGGCCGCAGAGGCCGCAGCCATGAACGGGGTCGAACGAGCGAGCGCCGAGGCGCGGGTGGCCGACCACCTGCGTCACACGACCGCGAACGCGGAAGCACTCGCGAGCCCGGCCATCGCCGGTGTCGCCGGTACCGCCGCCCCCGACGTCGAAGCGACGGCCCGACGACTGGCCGACGCCGAGGCGGCGGCAGGCACCGCGACCGCGGCGGCCGCCGTCTCCGCACGACGAGCGACCAACGCGGCTGCCGCCGGCACGGCGCTCGCCGAGGCGGCCGACGAGAACGCCGATGCGGTCCGCGAGGCCGCGGCCGTCGTCCGCCTCGCCGACGTGGTGTCGGCCACCGGCAGCGAGAACAGCACGAAGGTCACCCTCGGCACCTACGTCCTCCTGCGCCGCTTCGAGGATGTCGTTGCGGCGGCGAACGCGCGCCTGGAGTCGATGTCCGGCGGGCGCTACGAGCTCGTCCGCAGCGACGTCAAGGAAGGACCCTCCCGCAGCCAGCGCGTCGGGTTGTCACTCACGGTCCACGATCACCGGACCGACCGGCGTCGCGATCCGAAGTCGCTGTCCGGCGGCGAGACGTTCTACGCCTCGCTCTGCCTCGCACTCGGGCTGGCGGACGTCGTCACGGGCGAGGCCGGCGGGGTCGAGCTCGGCACGCTCTTCGTCGACGAAGGGTTCGGCAGCCTCGACCCCGAGACGCTCGACACCGTGATGGCCGAGCTCGGTCGGCTGTCAGCCGGAGGGCGCGTCGTCGGCGTCGTCAGCCACGTCGAGGAGATGAAGCAGCGCATCGGCGAACGCATCGAGGTGCGGCGGCTGGAAGACGGCTCCTCGACCCTGCTCGTCCGGTCGTGACCGGCGCCCTTCGACAGGCTCAGGGACCGGTGGTTCGGCTGAGGGACCGGTGTTTCGGCTGATCCCGCTGCGGTCGGGGTTCCCAGCAGCGCCGCGTAGGCTTGCAGCGTGAATCGTGTCGTCCGCCTCGCGGGTCCTGCCCTCCTGCTCCTCGTGGCCGTGGCGACCCTCCTCGCGGGTCTGGCCTTCGGCGGCGGAGCGGATGCGCAACTCCTGGGCGATCCCGGCGCCGTCGTGCGGTGGGGACTCCCGATCGCACAACTGCTCGTCAACCTGAGCGCGGCCGTCACCATCGGCGCGTTGCTCATGGCCTGCTGGGCGCTCAGCCCGGACCGGCGCGAGTACGGCGCGGCGCTCGACGTCGCCGCAGCCGGCGCCGCGGTCTTCACCGTCGCGTCCGGCGTGACGGGCTTCTTCACCTTCCTGAACGTCACGCAGGTGCCGCTCACCTTCGACGACGCGTTCGGTGCGAAGCTCAGCCTCTTCTTCACCGGGATCGAGTCGGGCCAGGCCTGGCTGCAGACGACGCTCATCGCCGCGGCCGTCACGGTGCTCTGCTTCGCCGTCCGCAACCACACGGTGCTTGTGTTCGTCTTCGGGCTGTCCCTCGTGTCGCTGCTGCCGATGGCCCAGCAGGGTCACTCCGCCGAGGCGAGCGGGCACAACGCCGCCGTCACCGCGCTCGGCCTGCACCTCGTGTTCGCCGCCATCTGGCTCGGCGGTCTGCTCACGCTCGTCTTCATCCGCAAGACCCTCGAAGACGGCCGGCTCGCCCCCGTGCTCATGCGGTACTCGACCGTGGCACTCGTGTCCTTCGTCGTCGTGGCGGTCTCCGGGTATGTGAGCGCCGAGCTGCGCATCGGCTCGCTCGACCGCCTGGGCACCCCGTACGGCATCCTCGTCCTCGTCAAGGTCTTCGCCCTGCTGGCGCTCGGCCTGTTCGGTGCGCTGCAGCGTCGGGTGCTGATCGGTCGCATCGAGCGGTCCGCCGCTGCACGTGCGGACACCCCCGCGGGCCGCACCGGCACCTTCTGGTGGCTGGTCGCCCTCGAGCTCGGGTTCATGGGCATCGCCTCCGGTGCCGCCGCAGCCCTCGCGAAGACGGCCCCGCCGGTCGACCAGACCGTGCCGGCCGCGCCGACGCCCGCGGTGCTGCTCACCGGGGAGGAACTGCCGCCGGAACTGACCTTCGCGCGGTACTTCACCGAGTGGAACATCGACCTCCTGTGGCTGCTGGCCTGTGCGTTCGGCATCTTCTTCTACATCGCGGGCGTCGTCCGCCTGCACCGCCGCGGCGACTCCTGGCCGATCCTGCGCACCGTCAGCTGGGTCCTCGGGCTGCTCGTGCTCTTGTACCTCACGTGCGGCGGCATCAACGTCTACCAGCCGTACCTCTTCAGCGTGCACATGCTCGGGCACATGGGCCTCACCATGCTCGTCCCCGTGCTCCTCGTCCCCGGAGCGCCGGTCACGCTGCTCGCGCGCGCGGTGCGGAAGCGCTCCGACGACTCCCGAGGGGGCCGGGAGTGGGTGCTCCTGGCCGTGCACTCGAAGTTCGCGGGGATCATCTCGAACCCGATCGTCACCGCGGTGCTCTTCGCCGGATCACTCTGGGTGTTCTACTACACGCCGCTGTTCCGCTGGTCGATGGAGGACCACATCGGCCACGAGTGGATGGTGGTGCACTTCCTCATCACCGGCTACCTCTTCGTGCAGTCGCTCATCGGCATCGACCCGGTCCCGTACCGCCTGCCGTACCCGATGCGGCTCCTGCTGCTCTTCGCGACGATGGCGTTCCACGCGTTCTTCGGGCTGGCGATCATCTCCTCGACCGGGCTGTTCCTCGCCGACTGGTTCGGGGCGATGGGACGCACGTGGGGGCAGGCGCCGCTCCTCGACCAGCAGACGGGCGGCGGGATCGCCTGGAGCGTCGGCGAGATCCCGACCCTGGCGCTCGCCGTCGCCGTCGCGATCTCGTGGAGTAAGAGCGACGCGAAGGATCAGAAGCGGCTCGATCGCAACGCGGACCGCACGAACGACGCGGAGCTCAACGAGTACAACGAGCGTCTCGCGCGCATGGCGGCCAACGACACCCGCTCCTAGCCCGCGAACTGTCACTCCGGAACAGTGTGAGGGGTGTCGGACTGTGCTGGAGTGACAGTTCGCGGGCTTCAGCGGAGGTCGATGTAGAGGGAGCCGTCGTCGCGGATCGTCACGAACGCCGACAGCGTGAACGGGACGTCCTCGTCGAGGGTCGAGACCGTGCCGTCGAACAGCGACTTCACGTCGACGACGAGGTGCGCGGCTCCGTCCGTCGCCGGCATCTGCCAACCGGTGTCGCCCGGCTGGACCGCCACCACGGGGTAGGCCGCGATGGACCACACCGGTAGGTCGTCCACGCGATCGCGGATCACCATGCCGAACGGGCACCCGGTGGGCTGGAGGACCTGTTGCGTGGCGCAGTTGTCGAGGTAGCCGTCGATCTGCGTCTGGACCTCCCCGACGAAGTCCGAGGTGGCACTCGCGGTCACCTCGGCGTCGACGACGCTCGCGACCTCGGTCGTCGTCGCCGTCTCCACCGACGCCGCCAGGTAGGTGGTGTCGACGTCGAAGTCGACGCTGCCCGGCGTGAAGGTGAGGAGCGGGATGGTGGAGGTGAAGGCCCCCTCGGTCCCCTCCGCGACGCGGCGGGTGTCGAGCTCGAAGCCGTTCGCCCGGAACCCCGTCGTGTGTGCGACGGTCAGCTGGACGACGCTCAACGGGCTCGTCTCGAAGCGCCACGACGGGAACAGCCCGAAGGTGCGCTCGCCGCTCGTGATCGAGAACGCCGTACTGTGCGGTTGACCCGCGAGTCGGTACGAGAAGGTCACCTCGTGGGCGCCCGAGGCGGCCGTGACGTCGGAGACGAGGCGCACGTCCTCGATCGTGCCGAGCGCTTCGCTCCGGAGCAGGGCGTCCGAGCTGTCGGCGGGCAACCCCGCGTCGGCGAGTTCGGCGGAGCTCAGGGCGACTCCGGGCAACGCGAGCGCGGTCGCGGCGTCGTCGTCTGCGAGGGCGTCGAGGTACCCGCGCGCGAAGGAACCGGCGCCGTAGACGTCGCGGGCGATGGCCGACCAGGCGGAGACGATGGCCGCGACGAGTAATGCCGCGATGCAGAGCCACAGCACGACGGCGCGGACGAGCCCACCGCGCACCGTTCCCGGGCGTCGCAGCTCCCCACGTGTCGCGACATGGCTCATCCTGACATCCTAGGCGGGCACCTCGCATAGGATTGGAGGGCGAAAACGGGAGGGAACCGAAGCATCATGAGCGTAGCCCTCTCCGCCGAGCAGCAAGCCGTCTTCGACCGCATCGAGAGCACCCGCGAGCACCTGTTCGTCACGGGTCGGGCGGGCACCGGGAAGTCGACGCTCCTCAACCACCTCGCCTGGAACACCTCGAAGCAGCTGGCCATCTGCGCCCCGACCGGTGTCGCCGCGCTGAACGTCGGCGGCCAGACGATCCACTCGCTGTTTCGCCTGCCGATCGGGCTCATCGCCGACCACACGATCGACCAGAACGATCAGACCCGCAAGCTGCTCAACTCCATCGACACCCTCGTCGTCGATGAGGTCTCCATGGTGAGCGCCGACCTCATGGACGCGATGGACCGGAGCCTCCGGCAGGCCCGGCAGCGGCCGCGCGAGCCGTTCGGCGGCGTGCAGATCGTCCTCTTCGGCGACCCGTACCAGCTCGCTCCCGTGCCGGGCAGCCTCGAGGAACGGGCTTACATCGCCGACACCTACCGCTCGTTCTGGTTCTTCGACGCCAAGGTGTGGTCCGAGACGCCGCTGCAGCTCGTCGAGCTCACCGAGATCCACCGTCAGCACGAGGCCGAGTTCAAGTACCTCCTCAACGGCGTCCGACACGGTCAGGTCACCGCCGAGATGGCCGGCCGGCTGAACGGCATGGGGGCGAGGATCCCTCCCGAGGACGGCGTCATCACCCTCGCGAGCCGCAACGACACCGTCGACCGCATCAACAAGGCGGCGCTCGCCAAGCTCGACGGCAAGCCGCTCACCGCCAACGCGGAGGTCTCGGGTGACTTCGGCGGGCGGGCGTTCCCCGCCGACGAGGCGCTCGACCTCAAGGTCGGTGCGCAGGTCATGTTCCTCCGCAACGACAGCGAGCGTCGCTGGGTGAACGGCACGCTCGGGACCGTGGTGAAGATCGACTCCACCGTCTGGGTCGAGGTCGACGGCGAGCAGTTCGAGGTCGAGCCGGCGACGTGGGAGAAGTACAAGTACTCCTACTCCTCGGTGACGAAGCAGCTGAAGCGCGACATCGTGGCCGAGTTCACGCAGTTCCCGCTGCGGCTCGCGTGGGCGGTCACCATCCACAAGTCGCAAGGCAAGACCTACGACCGCGCGATCGTCGACCTGGGCAGCCGCGCGTTCAGCCCGGGGCAGAGCTACGTCGCACTCAGCCGCATCTCGACGCTCGACGGTCTCTACCTCTCCCGGCCGCTGCGCCCGAGCGACATCATCGTCGACACCGACGTGAAGCGGTTCATGTCGGGGCAGTAGCGTCTCCGGTCTCGGCCGAAGCCGTCCGGTCCCTGAGCCTGTCGAAGGGCGACGTCGCAACGGTCGCATGTGCCCTTCGACAGGCTCAGGGACCGGGGTTGGGCTCAGGGACCGGGGTTGGGCTCAGGGACCGGGTTCGGGCTCAGGGACCGGGGTTGGGCTCAGGGATCGGCAGAGTTTGTGCGAGCGGGACCACATCCGAAGAACTACGATTATCGCTCATGACCTATGGACAAGCTCAGTGGCCGCAGCCCGGTCCGATCACCGCCTGGCGCACGCTCGAGCTGAACGCCAGCAAGCCGCCGTTCGCCGGATACTGGGGGTTCATCCCGCTCGTCGTCCGCATCGACGGCTTCGAACACCGCCCGACCTGGGGACCGTCGCAGTTCACGGTTCCGGCCGACCGGCCCGTGCAGGTCTCGTGCTCGATGGCGTGGCTGTGGGAGTTCGGCCGTGCCGACTACCTGCTGCAGCCCGGCGAGGCGCCGACGCTCGACTACATCGCCCCGGCGCAGCAGTGGGTCTCAGGCTCGCTCGCGCCGCGGGGTCAGGCGGTCATCAAGGGACGCGGCGTGCAGATCGCGATGTACGCCGTCCTCGCACTGGTCTTCGTCGCCATGTTCGGCGTGCTGGCGCTCTCGCTCGCCATGTCCTGATCGGACTTCCGCGGCCCGTGCCGCGCTGAATCAGCGGCCGGGTGGCGTGACCTCAGGTGCGGTCGACGGCCCGGAGCAGGATCGCGCCGAGTTCGGCCGGCTTGGTGAACTGCGGCCAGTGGCCCGTCGGGAGGTCGACGAACTCGACGTCCTGTAGCCGTGCCAGTTCCGCGACGTACGGGTGGCCCTGTTCCATCAGGCCGCGCAGCATCTCCGAGGAGAATTCGCACGCGACCACGGTCGCCGGGACGGACAGACGACGGTCGTCGTCGGAGAGCTGCTGTCGGTCGACAGCGACGCCCTTCGGTTGCGGGACGGCTCTGGCCCGGAACTGCTCACGGAGCTCCTCGTCCAAGTCGACGAGGTCCTCCGCGTCGAACACCGTCCAGTCGGGCAACGGGATCTCGGAGCCCGACGAGGGGAGTTCCTCGTTGATGCACGCGCCGTCGGCGAGCGGACCCGAGTCGACGTACACGGCGCGGACGACGCGGTCAGGGCGGGCGTCGATCGCGGCGGAGATGATGGCGCCGCCGCCGGAATGCCCGACGAGCACGACCGGCTCGTCGCCGGCGTCGATCTCGGCGACCACGGCGTCGACATGGTCGCGGAGGCCGATGCCCGCGCGGTCGGCAGTGACGCTCTCGAGGCCGGGGAGGGTGAGCGGTCGGACCCGATGGCCTGCCGCTTCGAGCGGGGGTGTGACCGCACTCCAGGAGGATGCGTCGAGCCAGAAACCGGGTACGAGGATGACGTCCATGCCCGAGATGCTACGCCGGGCGTGCGAGCGGCGGGAGGGGTGTTTCGCCGCCCGCAGTTCGTTCGCCCATGTTTGGGCGAACGAACACCCATTCCCCCAAGAATGGGCGAATGGACGGACGGATCAGGCGACGGCGGTCGCTGCGGCCTTCGCGGTCGCGAGGTCGCGGAAGAGGTCGGTGTTGAAGCGGTACGCCACCATGACCTCGTCGATCACGCGGGCCTGCTCCTCGTCGTCCCACGGGACGGCGTCGAGCTGCTCGCGGTAGGTGTCCTTGAACTCGCGCGGTTTCGCGATATCGCCGAAGAGGTAGAAGCCGACGCCGTTGGTGTCGAAGCCGAACTGGCGCTGCATGAGCGTGCGGATGATCTGCCCGCCAGAGAGGTCGCCGAGGTACCGGGTGTAGTGGTGCGCGACGAAGCCGCCGGGCCAGACGGCGCCGACCTCGTTGATCCGTGCCACGTACCGGGCGGTGGTGGGGAGCGGGGTGATCTGTTCGCGCCAGTCCGGACCGATGAGGAACTCGAGGTCCTGCACGATGGCGGGGAGACGCGTCAGCTTGTCGCTGATGAACGGAGCGGCGACGGCATCGGCGCGCATGCGGTCGGCTGCGGCCTCCAGAGCCTCGTAGATGAAGAAGTGCTGCGCGACGAGGGCGATGTAGTCCTCCTTCGAGCCCTTCCCGGTCATGAGGTCGCTCATGAAGTCCGCCCCCTCGCTGGAGGCATGGCCGGATGACGTGCGCTCGCGCAGGGCCTGGGAGAAGGGGATCACAGTGCTCATGTCGGACTCCGCGTCGGCTGGCTCGGTAAGGGTTGCCTAAGTGTAACGGGCCGGGCTCGAGAACGGGAGGGTGAATCTGTCGCTGTGGAGGGAATCAGTGGCTGCTGTGCAGGGAACCGTGCGGGACCGCGAACGCACCGGCGTTGGTCTGCGCCAGCGCCGGTGTCGTGAGCGCCGCCACGACCGCTGCCCCGGCGAGCAGGGTGAGCACGTACCGTCCCGTGCTCGGCTCGCGATGTGGCCGGCGGTTCGCGCGCGTCACTAGGGCGTCGAGATCGAGTTCGTCCGGCGCCGTCGATGCGAGGGTGACCCGCCGGAGTCGCCGTGCGAGCACCCCGGCGACGACGAGCAGCAGGACCGTGGATGACAGGGTCGGCAGGAACGGGGGCACGGTCGTGACGCCGAGGGAGGCGAGTCCGTACAGCGCCACCCAGACGACGACCGTGCCCACCGCGCCGGCGAAGGACGCTCGGAGGCCCGGCACCCGGTCGCGGACGAGGACCACGACGGACCACAGCAGTGCGGCGACGCCCAGGGTGACGAGCGGGATCGCGCCCACGGGGGAGGACCCGGCACCGGTCGCGATCAGCACGAGACCGGCGCCGAGCGCGCACATCGCGAGCAGGCTGTTCGAGATCGACGTCGTCCCGGAGCGGACCGCTGTGCCGGCGCCCGCCCGGGCGTCCTGACGTTCGACGGAGACCGACATGTCAGGCCGTCGCCACCCGGTGCGTGCGCTTGTCCGCAGCCAGTCCGGCACCGAGCAGCACCACGGCGCTCGCGAGGTGGAGGAAGTGGTCGGCCGTGTTGAGCGCGAGGATGTTCAGCGCGGAACCCACGATGAAGAAGCCGACGACACCGAGCAGGAGGTAGAACCCGCCGACCACCGTGTTGACGGTCTTGGCCGCGACGACGTTCGAGAGCCCGGCGATGAGCAGGGCCGCGCCGATGAGGACGTGCGCGATGTTGTGCAGCGGGTTGACCTCGAAGATCCCGAGGAGGAGGCCACCCTCGGTGGTGAGGACGGGCAGGCCGCCGGCGACGATCCCGCCGAGGAGTCCGACGACCACGTAGACCGCGCCGAAGACGGCGGCGAGGAGCCGGTTGGGTGAGTGGAGCATGGAAGCCTCCTGAGTTCGGTCGAGCCTCGGGCTGATCCGAGGCGTGAGGTGATTCGGAGGTCGGCCGCTTCTCGGTTTGGTCCCGGCGACCGTTCAACCATTCGTCCGATTTCTGCGTCTGGTATTCCAGTTGTAGGCTGACCCGGTCCAGTTGAAAGGTCCCCTCATGCTCCTGCATCCTGCACGCGCCGCACGGCGTGCCACTGCCGCCGCCGCGCTGGCCCTCGTGAGCGTGTTGGCCTCACCGGCCGCGTCGGCGCTCGCCGAGTCGCCCCGGTCCGCTCCAGTGGAGCCCGCCGGAACGGTCGCAGACGCGACCATCGCGGACGTCCTGAACGCCCGCTACGCGGACACCGCCAGGTCCTGCGACGGTGGCGAAGCCGCCTACTTCTGCAACGGCGTCGTCGTCCGCACCACCTCGACGGTGCTCCCGACCCCGCTCCAGATCTCCCGCGACGGCGCCTCGTTCAGCTACTTGCGGGCGGATCTCGGCATCGAGACGCTCTGGCCGGCCGCGTCGGCCGGAATGATCCTGCAGCCGTGGGCCGACCAGGAGTCGCAGATGCGGCTCCGGTGCGCGTTCCCCTCCGACGCCGCGACCAACACCCGACCGGACAGCTGCGACCGCTCGACCGTCGAGGTGGAGTACGGCAATCCCGAGGGCAGTAGTGCCCCCTGCCTGGAACAGGGCATCGACTCCGGCGTCGCCTGGTCGCGGCACTTCGACAGCCTCGAGTGGAAGAACGGCAACTGTGCCTTCGGGGCGGATCTCGACGGGTTCGCCGCCTCATTGGAGATCCGCGCGCTCCTCCCGGTGGACGACTACCTGGACGCCCTGTGGAACGAGGTCGTGGTCGGTGCGTGGACCGTCGAGAGCACGCCGGAGCTGCCGGTCGAGGCGTTCTTCTTCATCGAGGGGAAGCCCGGCGGCCTGGAAGCCGCGGAGGCGCTGCAGGACGAGTTCGCGGCATTGAGCGGGCGGATCGTCCCGATCGTCGGGATCGACTTCGACCGGGAGGCGCCCTTCATCCCGGTGCCGTCGTCCGAGCTGTCGGTGACGTCACCAGCCGCGCAAGTCGGAGAGGCGCGGCCCGAGTTCGCCGGCCGGGCGACGCCCGGATCCTCGGTCGTCGTGCTCGATGCCGCCGAGCGGACGGTCTGCGCCGCCACGGCCACCGATCGAGGCCGATGGTCGTGCACCCCCGACGTCGCGTTCGCTCCGGGGGCGCACGAGGTGTCCGTCGTCGAGACGTCGACGGCCGGCGTCGTGTCCGTCAACCACACCTTCGAGTACCTCGTCAACGCGGCTCCCCGGATCATCTCCCCGGCCGCCGGGGAGCGGATCGTCGGCGAGCGCGTCGTCGTCACGGGTGAGGCCGAACCGTCGAAGTTGATCGAGGTGCGCGAGGCGGGGAGCTTCCTCTGTCTCACCTTCTCGACCCCGACCGGAACGTTCAGCTGCACGGTCGAGGCCGTCGGCGTGGGCGAGAAGCGGTGGACGGCCACGGCGAACGCCGGCGTCGCCACGAGCCCGGCCACCGAGTTCTCGTTCTTCGTCGCGCTCGAGGACGAGACCGGGCCGGTCACTCCAGAGGACCCGGGCACGCCCGTCGAACCGCCGGTCACGCCGGTCGACGGCGGCGCTGGACCGGTCGACGGCGGCGCTGGACCGGTCGCCGACGCCGTTGGGCCCGCGGAAGCGGACCTCGCCCGCACGGGAGTCGGCACCGGCGACACGCTCTGGGCTGCGGGGTTCCTCGTGCTCGCCGGCCTCGTGCTCGTGGTGCTGCGCGTCGGCCGGTCCCGCTCGGCGGGGATTCGCGGCTGACCGGCCGAGCGGGGCACGGTCCGTCTCCTGACCGCAGCGATCGTCCGGCCGTCGTCGCTCAGTCGTGCGGGCGTGGCTCCACACCCAGACGGGCGCCCGCGGCGTCGTAGAGGGCGACGACCTCGCGTCGGATCTCGCCGCGCTCGGTGATCGTGCCGGCGGGCCAGGGCGCCCGACCACCCGCGGCGGTGCCGTCGACCGTCCAGGTCCACTCGCCACCCGTCCCGTCCAGCGCGATCATGGTGGCGGTCTCGGCCGCCGGTTCCAGGAAGGCGCGCACGATGAGCAGGTTGTCGTCGGGATGGTCGCCGTTCATGTGCGCCAGGACGGCGTCGACGGTGGTCTGCGGGAAGGCGTTCGAGGTCACCTCTCCAGGGAACACCATCACCGGGCCCGGCACCAGGCCCGCCGCCCGAGTGACCGGCGCGCGGCGTGCGACCGCAGCTCCCAGCCGCGCCCGGTTACAATCGGGAACAGTCTGCAGCTCCGCAGACCGCTCATCAGGGGGATGACTTGACTGCAACAGCTCCGAGGCGACGGCGTCTCGCCGCACTCCTTACCGCGGCGACCCTCGCGACGGTGCTCGTCGGATGCTCGGGCCCCTCGGTGTCCGACACCGACTTCCCCGACCAGGTCAGCGGCACACTCGCCGGCGACACGACCGACGCCATCACAGCGGCGGTCGAGGCCGCCGTCACCCAGTCCGGATCCTCCGGGGCCATCGTCGGCGTCTGGGCGCCGTGGGCCGGGAGCTACACGGCCGGCGTCGGCACGACCGAGCCGGGTGGCAAGACCAAGATGGATCCGTCCATGGTCTACCGCATCGGCGACACCACGCGCCCGATGACCTGCACCGTGCTCCTCGAGCTCGTCGACGAGGGCAAGATCAAGCTCACCGACCAGGTCCACAAGACCCTCCCGCAGGTCCAGGGCATCGAGGGCATCACCTACCAGCAGCTGTGCAACGGCACGTCGGGGCTCGGCACCTACACGCCCGCGCTCAACGCCCAGTTCGTCACCAACCCGACCCGCAACTGGTCGATGGCCGAGATCCTCGCGAACGGCCTCGCGAGCGGCACGCGGACGGCTCCGGGGGCGCTCTTCGGCTCGAGCGACACCGGGTACATCCTGCTCGGCATGGCGCTCGAGGAGCTGACCGGTCAGTCGTGGCAGTCCCTGTACGACCACTACGTGTTCTCGCCGCTCGGCATGTCGAAGTCCAGCTTCCCCGACGCCTCCACCGTCGAGCTTCCGGGGTCGCACCCCAAGGGGTACCTGACGCCGCGGGTCGCGGACGGCACCTACCAGTGCGACGCACCGACGGACGAGACCGAGCTGTCGACCTCGATGGTGTGGACCGCCGGTGGCGTCGTCTCCTCGGTCGACGATCTGCGGAAGTTCACCCAGTCCTTCGCGTCCGGCTCGCTGCTGAACGACAGCACGTACAAGAAGCAGTGGAAGGACCCTGTCTCGCTGGGTGAGGCTGAGCCGACCTGGAAGAGCTTCGGCGTGGGTGGGTTGCAGATCGGTCCGCTCCGGGGGCAGGCCGGGTCGATCCCCGGGTCGCTCTCGGCGGCCTTCTCCGACCCGACCTCCGGCTTGACGGTCGTCGTCATGCTCAACAACTCGACGCTCGGTGCGGGCTTCGCGCAGACGCTCGCGATGCAGCTCGCGTCGATCGGTGCGAAGGCGGCACCGGCGAGCGGGCAGAAGGCCCCCGAGATCGCACTCCCGTGGTCCGAGCAGCAGATGGCGGAGCAGCTCGCCGCCGCGGCGATGGTCTGCGCCCCGCCGGTCGCCCCCGCCGGGTAACGGAGGCATCGGCACGGCGCCGCCAGCGGACTGTGGCGGCGGATCGCGGCACGATGACGCTTTCGCGAGGGCGCTGGGCCATGCCGCTTCCTAGAGTGAACCCATGACGACGAACACCCCCGACGACGGCACCATCGTCCCGGACACGAAGAACTGGACCTGGGTCCTCGAGCGCGCCTGTCCCGAGTGCGGGATGGACACCTCGCGGTTCGGGTTCCGGGAACTCCCCGGGTTGATCCTGGCGAACGCCGCCGCGTGGCCGGCGGTGCTGGAGCGTGCCGACGTCCGGGAGCGGCCCGACCCGCAGGCCTGGTCGCCACTCGAGTACGCGGCCCACGTGCGGGACGTGTTCCGCATCTTCGACGTCCGGCTGCGGCTCGTCCTCGACGAAGACGATCCCGCGTTCGAGAACTGGGACCAGGACGCGACGGCTCTGGAGGAGCGCTACGGCGAGCAGGACCCGAACCGGGTGTCGGCGGAGCTGGTCGAGGCCGCGACGGTGCTTGCCGCAGCGTTCGAGCGGGTACCGGACGAGGCGCTCACGCGGACGGGTCGACGGAGCGACGGCGCGCGCTTCACGACCGAGACCCTCGGCCGCTACTTCATCCACGACCCGGTGCACCATCTCTGGGATGTGACGAGCGCGCGGTCGTGAGCGTCGTCCGGGCCTGCTGACGACCGCTACTGCGCCCGCGCGCGGAACGCGATCGTGTTGACGCGGTTGCTGCAGCGGACGGAGCAGTAGCGTTTCGAACCGTTGCGGGACAGGTCGACGAGCAGGCCGTCGCAATCCTCGGCGGCGCAGAGCCGCAGGCGGTCCCAGGCGTCGGACCGGACGACGTCGACGAGTGCCATGGCGATCTCGGTCTGGACGCGGTCGACGAGCGGTGCGTCGAACTCGGTGGCGTGGAGGTGCCAGTCGAAGCCGTCGTGGCGGCGCAGCTGGGGGAGCGCGGCGGACTCCCGGAGCATCGCGTTGATCTCGGTGACGGCGCGGTCGCGGGTGTCCGGGGCGTCCGCGTCGGAGGCCCAGAGTGCGTGGATCCGTTCCCGGAGCCTGGCCACCGCGGCCCGCTCGGGCTCATCGCCGTCGACCCGACCCGAGTACCGACTGACCCGCAGGAGCTCGACGAGTTGCGGCGGTGTCGCGAGCTCGTCGAGTCCGCTTCGGGACGCCGATGCGCGGGTGTTCACGAGCAGCGCGGCGAAGAGCAGCGCATCCTCGGTGTCAGGGGCAAAATGCAAGTTGACTCCTTACTCTCTCCGAGAGTAGCTTCATCTCAGCCGGGCGTCCACCTCTTCTGCCGGCCCCACTCGCGGCAGCTGGAGACACCCCATGAAGCACACGTCCTCGACCACGGTCGGTCTGCTCGTCGCGGTGCTCGCCGCGGTCGCCTTCGGTACCTCTGGCGCGTTCATCAAGCCGGTGCTCGCGTCGGGGTGGAGCCCCGCTGCCGCGGTCACCGTCCGCGCCCTGATCGGCGGCCTGGTACTCGCCCCGTTCGCCCTCATCGCGCTCCGCGGTCGCTGGGACGCGGTCTGGCGTGGACGCTGGCGGCTGCTCGGCATGGGACTCATCGGGGTGGCGGCGACGCAGCTCGTCTACTTCGCGGCGCTGCAGACCATCGCCGTCGGGACCGCGATCCTCGTCGAGTACATGGCACCGCTGCTGCTCGTCGCCGTCGCCTGGGTGCTGACCCGACGTCGTCCCGCGACGGTCGTCCTCGTCGGCTCCGTCGTGTCGCTCGTCGGGCTCGTGCTCGTCGTCGCTCCGAGCGGTGGCTCGACGCTCGACCCGGTCGGTCTGCTGTTCGCCATCCTCGCGATGGTGGGCTGCGCCGCGTACTACGTCATCTCGGCGCGGCCGGCGAAGGGGCTGCCGCCGGTGGCGTTCGCCGCCATCGGTCTGCTCATCGGGGCGCTCAGTCTGTGGCTCGCGGGGCTCGTCGGCGTGCCCTTCACGACCTCCGACGCCGACGTCACGGTGCTCGGCACCGACGTCGTGTGGTGGGTGCCGCTCCTGTTCGTCGGGGTGGTGTCGACGGCCGTCGCCTACGCGTCGAGCATCACCGCGAGTCAGATGCTCGGCTCCCGACTCGCCTCCTTCGCGGGCCTCCTCGAAGTGGTCGCGGCGACCGGGTTCGCCTGGATCCTCCTGGGGGAGCAGCTGTCACTTGCGCAGCTCCTCGGCGGGCTGTGCATCCTCCTCGGGATCGGCTTCGTGCGCTCCGAGCGGGCTCCCGCCGTGCCGATCCCCGTCGCGGTGCAGTGACGGGGTCAGTGCCGTGGGACCGGGACGGCGGCGTCGAGGTCGGCGAGGACCGCCATGACCGCCGCCCGCCCGGCCCGGTTCGCTCCGACCGTCGATGCTGAGGGGCCGTACCCGATGAGGTGCACCCGCGGCTCGTCGGCCGCCCTGGTGCCGTCGATCCGGATGCCGCCCCCGGGGAGTCGGATGCCGAGCGGGGCGAGGTGGTCGAGCGCCGCTCGGAACCCGGTCGCCCAGAGGATGGCGTCGACCGGGAGGAAGGAGCCGTCGGCGAGGACGACGCCGTGCTCCTCGATGCGGCGGAACATCGGCTGACGCACCAGGACACCGCGCGCCTCGGCCGCCCGCGCCCACGGCGTCCAGTGCATCCCCGTCACGGAGATCACGCTGCCCGGCGGGAGGCCCTGGCGCACGCGTTCCTCGACGCCCTTGATCGCCTCCACCCGGGCGGCGGTGTCGAAGTCGTCCTCCACCCACTCCGGTTCGCGTCGCGTCATCCACACCGTCTCCGCCACCCGCGAGATCTCCTCGAGCAGCTGGATGGCCGAGATGCCGGCACCGACGACGACGACGCGTTGGCCACGGAACTCGTCAGCGGAGACGTAGTCGGCCACGTGCAGCTGGCGTCCGGCGAACCGTTCCCGCCCCGGGTACGCGGGCCAGAACGGTTTCGTCCAGGTGCCCGTCGCGTTCACGACCGCCCGCGCCCGGAACACGGCGGGGGAGTCGGCGCCAGGGGAGTCAGTGCCCGAGGAGTCGGCGCTCGCCGCGGTCTCGACGAGGAGTCGGCCGTGCGGGTCGTCGTCCTCGCGGCGGACGGCGCGGACCTGCACCGGGCGGCGGACCGCGAGGGCGAAACGCTCCTCGAACGCCGCGAAGTACGGCGGGATGACGTCGACACTCGGGGAAGCAGGATCGAGCTCGGGCTTCGGCATGCCGGGCAGGTCGTAGATCCCGTTGACGGTCGCCATGGTGAGCGACCGCCATCGGTGCTGCCAGGCGCCGCCCGGGGCGTCGTTCGCGTCGAGGACGACGAAGGTGCGTGCTGCGGTCGGGCCCTCGGTGGCGCCCAGCGGGACGAATCCGCGCCGATGCAGGTGGTACGCGGCCGACAGTCCGGCTTGACCCGCGCCGATCACGACGACGTCGACGGTCTCCGGTGTGCTCACGTGCTCCTCAACGTCGTCGACCGCTCCGGCATTTCCGTCAGGGTCCGAGCTCGTGTCCGCGATTCAGCCGTGGGCCAGGACCTGCACGCCGATGACGAGGACACCCAGGAGCACGAGGGCCGCGAGCGCGATGAGCTGCTGCCAGAGGGACAGCCGCGCGCGCCGGACGGCGACCCACCCGCTGAGCCCGAGGGTGACGAGGTAGACGATCGCGGACACGCGGAGGGAGGTCTCGAGTTCCATGACGTCGAACACGGCGAGCACGAGCAGGATGGTGGGGGTCGCGACGGTGAGCAGCGAGCCCCACGCGATCCGGAGCATGGAGTGCCACCCGCGCTCGTCGGGGAACGCCCCGTGGGCGGCGAGGTGTGCGATCATCTCGGCGACGAGGCCGGCGAGGGTGATGCCGACCACGCCGATGACGAGCGAGAAGAGCGCATCCGGCGCGTCGTGGTGCTCCACGTTCGCCGCCAGCACGAGGACGATCGCGAGGCCGGTGAAGGTCGCGTAGACGCGCTCCTTGAGGTACTTCGCGACCGTCTCGACGTCGCCGGGCGGCAGCCCGCGTCCCGCCGGACCGTGTGCGTCCCGCCGGCGTCCACGTCGTCGATCCGCCCAGGTTCCGCCGTCCGTCATGGTCCAGAGCGTAGCCGCCGTCGCGGGATAGAGTGCCGGGTATGAGCGAAACGATCATCACCGTCGAGGGCCGCTTCGACTACCACCACCCGGCTGAGCGTGGGACCGTCCTCATCTCGGCGGGCTTCCAGGGACCCGAACGTGAGCCCGTCGTCTCCCGGACCACCGCGCTGCACCGGGCGCTCAGCCAGACGGCGGAGCAGTTCCGCGCGCAGTCGGCAGTCACCTGGTGGTCCGCCGACCGGCTGCGGGTGTGGAGTGAGCGGCCGTGGAACAAGGACGGGAAGCAGTTGCCGCTCGTGCACCATGCGGCGGTCGCGCTCGAGGTGAAGTTCGCCGACCTCCAGTCGCTGGCCCGCTGGGCCGAGGAGATCGCGGTCCAGGACGGCGTGACGGTGACGGGCGTCACCTGGGCGCTCACCGAGGCGACGAAGCACCGCATCACGGCCGAGGCCCAGCACAACGCCGTCCGCGACGCCGTGGACCGCGCGACCGCCTACGCCCGGAGCCTCGGGTTGGGCACGGTGCGACCGGTCGCATTGGCCGATCCCGGCATGCTGGGTGACGAGACTCGCACCTCGGGGACCCAGACCGCGGCGCCGATGATGCGCGGAGCCGCCGCACCTGCCGGCGACACCGCCCTCGACCTGAAGCCGGAGGACATCACGGTGTCCTCCCGCGTGCACGCCCGCTTCGCCGCGTCCTGACCCGACGATCAGCTCGGCGCGATGCTCGGCTGCACCTCGGGTGCGCGACCCCGCCTGGCTGAGAGCACGGCGCCGATCCCGGCACCGACCACGCAGGCGATGCCGAGCCACTGCGGTGTCGTGAGCTGCTGACCGAGCACGAGGAGTCCGGCGATCGCGGCGATGGCCGGCGCGGATGCGAGCAGGATCGAGAAGGTCGCGGCGCTGAGGCGTCTGAGGGCGACGAACTCCAGCGCGTACGGCACGGCCGACGAGAGCGCGGCGACGCCCAGGCCGAGCAGGAGGATGACGGGATCGAACAGGGCGATGCCCGTGGTCGTCGCGGCGAGTGGGATGGTCACGAGCGCGCCGATGGCGGCGGCGATCGCCAGACCGTTCAGGCCGGGGAACTCCGACCCCGTCCGCGCCGACAGCAGGATGTAACCGATCCAGAGGGCGCCGGCGGCGAGTGCGAGGACGACGCCGATCGGGTCGAGTGCGGCCGTCGGTCCGCTGTGGAGGAGCACCCCGCCGAGGAGGAGGACGCCGACGAGGGCGACGCCCGCCCAGAGCGCGCTCGTCCATCGACGACCCGCGATGACGCTGAGTGCCAGCGGGCCGAGGATCTCGAGGGTCACCGCCGGGCCGAGCGGGATGCGGTCCAGCGCCAGGTAGAAGCAGACGTTCATCGCGGCGAGGACGAGCCCGAAGCCGACCGCCGATCCCCAGGCGCTCCTCGGGTGTCCGCGGAGGGCCGGGCGGGCGACGGCCAGCAGGATGAGCGCGGCGAACACGAGGCGCAGCGTCACCATGCCGATCGGACCGACCTGCGGGAACAGCGTGACCGCGATCGACGCGCCGAGCTCCTGACAGACGAGTCCGGCCAGGACGAGGAGGGCGCCGGTCGCCGCCTGGCTCGGTCGCGGTCTGCGGATCACTGCACCACGCTAGCGCGCCCGGTCGCCGAGCCTCATCCGGTCACCGAGCGCGCCCCGGTCACCGAGCTTGTCGAGGTGCCGCCCCAGTCGGGCTCGCCGGTGCGGCATCATGAGGGCATGAGGATCGACGAACTCGCGTACCTTCGGGCGCTCGCCGAAGACGGTCACGTCCCGTACGCCGCTGAGGCGCTCGGTATCTCCCAGTCGACGCTCACGAGGGCGATCGGTCGGCTCGAGGCGGACGCCGGGGTCGAGTTGTTCGACCGCCACCGCAGCCGGCTCGAACTCAACCGCTACGGCGAGATCCTCCTCGTGCACGCGCTCCGGGCGCAGACCGAGCTCGACAATGCGCAGTCGCGGATCGACGAGCTCCGCGACCCCTCGGCGGGCCTCGTGTCCATCGCCTACGTCTCGTCCCTCGGTGGCTGGCTCATCCCGCGCATCGTGAGTGAGTACCGCCAGCTGCTGCCGGACATCCGGTTCGTCCTCGACGGCGGGAAGGCCGACAGTGTGTTGGACGCGCTCCGCTCCGGCTCGGCCGACGTCGCCTTCCTCAGCCCGGAACCGCGTGATCCGGACATCGAGTGGCGTCCGCTCACCTCCGAGCGGCTCGCGCTGGGTGTGCCGGTCGGGCATGCGTTCGCCGATCGGACGTCGTTGGCGGCGTCCGACCTCGAGCAGACGGAGTTCCTCGCGATGACGACGGACTCGGGGCTCCGGCAGATCGCGGACGCGTACTTCGCGAGGCACGGCGTCGTGCCCCGGGTGGCGATGGAGGTGTCCGAGCTGTCGACGCTCCGTGGTCTCGTGCGCGCAGGGGTCGGGATCGCCGTTCTCCCCGATTCCACGAGTATGGAGGGCGTCGTGCTCGTCCCGCTCGACGACGAGGCGGTCCGGGTGATCGGTGTCGCCACCAGCCGTGCCCGGGCGGTGTCTCCCGCCGTCGAGCAGTTCGTGCGGTTCGTCCGCGAGGAGTGGGTGAGCGCGCGGATCCACTGAGTCGCCCGGACCTGCATGAAATCGACCGGGATCCGAACCGTTTCGGGCAGTTGACGGGCCGGCCGCTCAGCGCTCGTGGGTGGTGCTCCATGGTGTGAAGGCGTCGGGGTAGTGCGCCCACGCCACCGGCCCGGCGAGGAGTTCCTCGTCCGTCAGGGTGCAAGCGTGCAGGGCGGCGGAGATGGCGACCTCGTCGAGGTCGATCCCCGTGACGACGAGCTCCTGACCGAGCGGTGCGCCGGGGTCGTTCGTCTCGAACGACGTGGGTTCCAGATCGATCATCGAGCCGACGTGCTGCAGGACGCCGACGCGGGAGGCGCGCGTCGCGAGGACGAGGAACCCCGCCGTACGGATGACCTGGCCGAACCGCCCCGCCTCGATCGGTCCGTCGAAGCATGCGAGGAGCCGTTCCGGGTGCATCGGCCGGGGGCTGTCGAACCGCAGGGTGGTCACGCGGTCGTGATCCACCCACGGCCGGTGCTCGCCGTTCAGCATCGCGATCCACCCGGGGGAGGTGCTGAAGCGGTCCAGTTCGAACGGGGAGTCGCGGTAGCGCGCGAGCGGCTCACGGGTGCTCGCGGTCGCCGGAGCGCCGGGTGTGACGCGCGGTCGGGCCGCGACCGGTTCGACCATCCGCGTCAGCGCCGTCGGGTTCAGGTGGCTGAGGAGCGCGAGGAGCACCGCGAGTCGCTCGTGTGTGACGCCGCGTCGGCCTGCGACGGCGATGGTGTCCGCGTACTCGAGCTGCTCCACGGTGATCATCGACCGTGCGGTGTAGGCCGTGTCGCCGTCCTCGTCGTGGGTGACGTACTCGTCGTCTTGGAGGTCGTGCAGGAGATGGGCTGCGTCGACGACGGTCACGACGGCGTCCAGAACGGCCGTGTCGCGGTGCCCGAGGACGGCGGAGACCGCGTCGACCGGGCGGACCGTGCTCCCGCAATCGAGGACGAGGTGCCGGGGAGCGAGCGGGTGTCGCGCGACGGCGTCGATCGCGTCGTCGATGTCAGGGTGGGCGCTCTCGGCGTCGTCCTGCCGTTCGATCGTGACGAGCGCCGCGGATCGTCCGGCGATCTGTCGGGCCACGGTGCGACGCTCCGGCGGACAGGTGCCGAGGACGAGCGTCACGGTCAGCGGCATGTGAGGCGTGGTCACGGCGGGTTCTCCTGGTCGATGGGTGCTACAGTGCGTTCTGTTGAGAATCGTTCTCAACAAGGTAGCACGCATCGTGATCACCAGGAGGTCGCCATGAAGGTCCGCGCTTCACTCAAGTCGCTCAAGGACAAGCCGGGGTCCCAGATCGTCCGCCGCCGTGGCCGGGTGTTCGTCATCAACAAGCAGAACCCGCGGTGGAAGGGTCGCCAGGGCTGAGTGTCAGCCGCGCACCACGTTCACGACGATCGTGACGACGCCCAGCGCGGCGATGACGTACGCCCAGAAGCGGACGGGGATGAAGAAGAGTGTGGAGCTCGGGCGGCTGTAGAGCTGCTCGCCGGTCTGCGGGTGGCGCACGGGCACGGCCTCCTGCTTGACGGTGATGCCGTGCTCGTTGACGTACGGCTGCGCGAGCTGCTGCCAGACGACGACCGGCCGCGGTGCGTCCAGCTTCGCCAGCGCGAACTTCCCGAAGGCCCAGCAGGCGACGGCGCCGAGCAGGAATCCGATGCCGACAAACACCCCGGACTGCGCCGATCCGCCGTCGGGTGAGACGATCGCCTTGATGAGGAAGCCGGCGCCGACGGAGAGCCCGAAGATCAGGAAGACGACGATGCCCCAACGGGTCCAGATGATCATGTGTGCTCCTGTTCGGGTGTCGGTCGCGACGCGCAGCTGAACACGCGGCGCCCGCGCGACCGGTGGCTCGTCCATCACGGTACCGAGGTCGGCTGTCCACCGGCGATGGGGAGCGGTGCCCATGCGGGCTACCTGCCGAACCGCTGGAGGTGGCGCGGAGAGCGCAGCCGTGCCGTGAACGGACGGATACGCTTCTCGGGGAGAGGCGTGCGGACCTCGTCAGGTGGGAGCCGGCAGCACTGGTGGGTAACGACGACGGGCGGGCACGGGTCGCGACCATCTTCGATGTGGCGCGCCTCGCCGGGGTCTCGCATCAGACCGTGTCCCGGGTGCTCAACGATCTGCCGAACGTGCGACCGGCGACGAGGCAGCGGGTCGAGCAGGCGATCACGCAGTTGCGGTACACGCCCTCGCAGGCCGCACGGTCGCTCGTCACCCGCCGTTCACGAACGATCGGCCTCATCACGACCGGTGGGCCGGACTACGGGCCGTCGAGTACGGCGCTCGGCTTCAATGAGGCCGCACGGGACGCCCGGTATGCCGTGAGCATGGCGAGCATGCTGGAGTCGGATCCGGCGTCGCTGCGGCAGGCCGTCGAGTTGCTGCTGCGGCAGAACGTCGAGGCGATCGTGCTCATCCCCGCGCATCGTGGGGCGCTCGACGCGGTGCGCGGGATCGAGCTGGGGGTGCCCCTCGTCGCGGTCGAGTCGACTCACCGGGACGGGTTCCACCGTGTCTCCATCGACCAGTACCAGGGGGCGCGGATCCTCGTCGACCACCTCGTCGGGTTGGGGCATCGCCGCATCGCCCATCTCGCGGGGCCGGCGGATTCGGTGGACGCGTTGGAGCGGGTGCGGGGGTGGCGTGATGCGCTGTCCGAGCACGGGCTCGTCGCCCGCGAACCGCTGGTGGGCGACTGGACGCCGGCGAGCGGGTTCCGGCTCGGGCGGGAGCTCGTGGCGGACCTCGGGGTCGGAGACGATGACGACGGGCGGTCCGGTGGACGGGTCGGTGGGCTGTTCACGGCCGTGTTCGCGGCGAACGACCAGATGGCGCTCGGCGTGATCCACGCGCTGTCGGAGCGGGGCCTGCGGGTGCCGGACGACGTGAGCGTCGTCGGGTTCGATGACATCCCGGAGGCTGAGCACTTCGCGCCGCCGCTGACGACGATGCGGCAGGACTTCCCGGAGCTCGGGCGGACGATCATGTCGACGCTGCTCGAGGTGCTGAGCGATGCGGACTCCATCGGCGTGGTGCGTTCGGTGCCGCAGCTCATCGTGCGGGAGTCGACGGCGGCCCCGAGCGCCTGAGCTGAGCTCGATCCCGTTCCTCGGCCCGGCGCCCCGCCCCCGAGGCAGCAGCCACGGTCCTCGAGGCGGTGTCCCCGGTCCCTGGGCCGGTGTCCCCGTTCCCTGAGTCCGTGTCCCCGGTCCCTGAGCTTGTCGAAGGGCGGGTGGTCGCTCGTGTGCCCTTCGACAGGCTCAGGGACCGGGATGGCTGGGTTGTCGAATACGGCGTCGTTCACCGAGCTTGTCGACGGGTGGTGGTTCCCGTCTCGGTCCCTGAGCTTGTCGAAGGGCGGGTGGGACGGTTCGTCATCGGCCCTTCGAGTGGCTCGGGGGTTGGGTGGTCCGGTCGCTGAGCTTGTCGAGGCAGCGTGGTTCCCGTCTCGGTCCCTGAGCTTGTCGAAGGGCAGGTTCAACGGCTGTTCGTGTGCCCTTCGACAGGCTCAGGGACCGGGATGGCCGGGTTGTCGAGTAGGGCGTCGTTCCCTGAGTGTGTCCGGGTGTGCTGGGTTCCCGTTTCGGTCGCTGAGCTTGTCGAAGGGCGGCGTGTGGGCAGGCGGGTGCCCCGGGTTCAGGCGGCGAGGTGGATGCGTCCGCCTCGGATGGGGGTTTGGTGTCGGTCGATGTGGCTGGGTGGGATGAACCAGGGGACACCGTTTTGGACGCGGATGGTCCAGTGGTCGTCGTGGATGCGGTGGTGGTGGAAGGGGCAGAGGAGGATGCCGTTGTCGAGGTTGGTGGGTCCGCCTCGGGACCACCAGGTGATGTGGTGGGCTTCGGTGAAGGATGGTGGGTGGGTGCAGCCGGTCCAGGCGCAGCCGCCGTCGCGTTCGGCGAGGGCGAGTTTCTGGGCGCGGGAGAACAGTCGGGTGCTGGTGCCGAGGTCGAGGACCTGGGATGGTCCGCGGAGCACTGCGGGGATGAGGTTGGCGTCGGCGGCGAGGCGGCGGAGGGCGCCGGGGCCGATGGGTTCGTCGATGCCGTCGATGGTGGTGGTGCCGAGACCGGTTTCGAGGGTGTCGTGGTCGGTGCGGATGATGACGGTGACGGGGGTGAGTTCGGTGGCGGCGCTGCTGCAGCCGGCCAGGTGGCGGAAGGTCTCGGTGAGGGCGATGGCGCGGCGTCGGTCGATGGGGATGAGCGTGGTGGCGGGCATGGGGTGACCGGACCCGTCTGGGGCGTCGGTGTCGGACGGCTGCTCGGGGTCGATGAAGCGGGGTTTGCGGATGCTTGCGGTGATCAGGGCGTCGAGGCCGGCGCGGATGAAGGCGGCGCTTTCTGGGGCGAGTTCGGCGCGGAGGAGGGTCATGCCGGTGGGGAGTTCGTGGATGGTGCAGCGTTCCGCTCGGCGGAGGAGTTCGTCGCGGGGTTCGCGGCCGTCTTGGTCGAGGCGGGTGCGGACGAGTTTCGCGATGCGGGTGACGTCTTGCAGGGGTGTGTGTCCGGCGTGCTCGATCGCGATGACCGACGCCGCCTCGAGCTCGCCTCTGCTGCAGATGCGGCCCGCGTTGCGGAGCTCCCGGACGATGACCGCGGCCCCGTCGACGCTCAGGGGTGCCCGTGGTGTGCCGAGCAGGCTCAGGCCACGTGGGTCATCTTCCGCCGTGGCGGAGAGCGGATCGGCGGTTAGTTCGGTTGTGGCGTCGAGATCCTGGGTCGGTTCGACTGCCGCAGCGACCGCCGGGAACGGGCATTCCTCCAGCTCGCCGAGCAGCCCGCGAGGCTGCGTGATCGCGGCACCGACCTCCGCGATCGCGGCGCCTCGGGCGCGTGCCACCCGCCACCGCTCGGACACCATGACGCCCGGGTTCGCGTAACCGGCGGCCCGCACGAGCGTGCCGTCGCGGCCAGTAGGCGAAGGTCGGAGGGCGATCGCGCCGACGACGCGGGCGGCGAGGACCTCGACCGCGTGCTGCACGGCGCCGAGTTCGTCGAGGAGACGGAGGATCGCCTCGTCGTTCATGTTCTCGAGCTGCTCCGCGACACCTGCGCCGGGGCGGATCGCGTCGAGCGCGCCCTGCCAGACGGCATCGAACCCGGCCGCGGCGGCGGCGAGCGGGTTCGGTGCGGTGCTGGTCATGGATCCATCCAAACACGGACCACTGACATTCGAACGGTTACCGAATCAGCCGCTGATCAGCCCATTTATCCGACAATTGATACTTCCTCAGGGCCCCCTTCGACAGGTTCAGAGACCGGCGATGACGCGTCCGCCGAGCCTGCCGAGGTGCGGTGGGGGAGGTTGTTCGTGGGCCCTTCGACAGGCTCAGGGAACGAGGTTCCGCCGTTGTCGAGGTGCGGAGCGGGAGATTCCCGCGGGCCCCGCGACAGGCGCAGGGACCGAGGCACAGACAATCGGTCCCTGCGCTTGTCGAAGGGCCCCACGCGGACACCTTCCCCGACCGCAGCGCCAGGCCCGCGCGTAGGATCACCGCATGCGTTCATCGGCGATCGACACGGTTCTGACGTTCATGCGGGCGTTCCGCGAGCAGGATCGGCCTGCCGCCGAGGCGCTCATGCACACGGACTTCGTCTTCACGAGCCCGCAGGACGACCACATCGATCGCGCGGCCTGGCTCGAACGCTGCTTCCCGAGCGCCGACCATTTCGACACCCCGGGGGTGACGCTCCAGATCGTCGAGACCGACGGCATCGTCCTCCGCCGCTACGAGTATGTCGTGCAAGGGAAGACGTACCGCAACCTGGAGGCGACTCGCGTCGTCGACGGCACCGTCCGGGAGGTCGAGGTCTACTTCGGTGGCGCTGTCTGACGGGTCTCCGCCGATTCGCCCGGCAGGTCCGCGACTCAGTGGCCGAGCAGCGCGTCGAGCCGTTCGAACCCCTCGACGACGCCACGCTCCATTCCGTTCTCGATCATGCCGCGCGTCCTTCGATGCTCGGGAACACGCTCCATCCCGACACGCGCGTACGGCCGTCGCCGAGGTCTGAGAACCGTATCGTCGAGATCTGTCAAGGTCCGCGCTGCCCATCGGGTCGCTCCACCCCGTTCTGACAGGATTGAGGCATGCGCATGAGTTCTCGTCGAACGACCCTGGCCGCGGCTCTCACGGTCGCCGCCCTCGCCCTCACCGGTTGCTCCACCGGCTCCTCGTCGGACGCTGACCGCGCCTCCGCTCCGCCGACGCCGTCGGTGTCGCAGCCGCCGAGCACGCCGCTCCAGGAGCACACACTCACCGACGACGTCGACGGTACGAAGGTGACCGCCCTCGCGATCGTCGACGACTTCCCGGCGCCTGCCGGCACCACCGACGGCCTGCGCCCGATGCTCGTCCAGGTCCGGCTCGAAGCCGGCGACGAGTACGGCGGCAGTGTTTTCCCCTACCGGGTCTCCGTCACCACCCGAGCCGTCAACCTCGACTATGTGACGCTCGGTCTCGGAACGCCCGAGGAGCTGAAGGCGCCGATGGCCGCGGCCGGCTACTCGCTCCTGCAGGCGACGCCCGCCGGTGAGACGGCGACGGGCTGGATCGGCGCCTGGGTGCGCACTGATGAGACCGAGTTCGACCTCGTCTACGACCGCACAGAGGGCAAGGTCATCGGCGGCAGCAAGAGCGGCGAGGTCGTGCCGCCGAGCCGTGACATCATCCCGCTCATCCCGCAGGACTAGCCGCCGATCGAGGGCGACCCGGTGAGGTCCGAGCGGTGACCCAGCCCGTCAGGTGTCGTGGGATCTCGCGTCAACCCCGGGTGGATCCGCTGATATTCGGTACGCTGATGGCATAGCATTCGCCGACGAAGGAGATCCCGCATGCCCGTGCCCTCAGCCAACCCGCCCGTCGAGCGTCGTTCACTCCGCGAGGTCGCGGTCGAACGCATCCGCACGGCCATCTTCGACGGCACCCTCGAGCCCGGTGAGCACCTCAACGACGGCGAACTCCAGTCCTGGCTCGGGATCTCCCGCACGCCGATCCGCGAGGCCCTCAACGACCTCGCCCGTGTCGGCCTCATCGAGATGGCCGCACAGCGGTACACCCGCGTCGCCCTGCCCGACCCGGCACAGCGCACCGAGGTCATGCAGACGCTGGGTGCGATGCTCGGCGGTGTCGTCCGCGTCACCGTCCCCGGCCTCGGCGCGACGCAGAAGAAGGCGCTCGTCCGCGCGATCAACCAGGTGATCGTGGTCGTCGAGCAGCGCGACATCGCCGAGCACGGGCGACTCAGCTGGGAGCTCTTCGACGCGTTCATCGCCGCGTGCCCGAACGCCACACTCGTCGCTGCGACGAAGGACATCATCGACGGCCTCACCTACCGGTCCTCCGCGACGCGCACCGAGGAGAACACCGACTGGGCTGCCAAGGAGCAGGGCTACCCGGCACTCCGCGAGGCGGTCGAGGCCGGCGACGCGATCGCCGCCGAACTGGCCGTCGAGAACATCTTCCGCCTCTCCGCGCAGCTGTAGCCGGTCGGCCCTTCGACAAGCTCAGGGACCGGGGGCCGGTCACCGAGCTCGTCGAGGTGCCAGCACCGCCCGCCCGGCGAACCCGAGGAGCACGACCACCGTGCCCACGATGACCGACGTCGGCGGCAGCGTGAACATGAGGACGACGCAACCGACGGCGCCGAACACACTGACCGCGCGCGGGTACCGTCGGTGCTCGCGCGTCTGGCGGAACGCCGCGACGTTGGCGACCACGTAGTAGAGCAGCACGCCGAACGAGGAGAACCCGATCGCGCTCCGGAGGTCGACGAGCAGGACGAGCACGATGACGACCGCGCCGACGAGCAGTTCCGCGCGGTAGGGGGTCGCGAACCGCGGGTGCACCGCGTCGAGCGCTCGTGGCAGGTCGCCGGTCCTCGCCATCGCGAAGGCGGTGCGTCCGATGCCCGCGAACACGGCGAGGAGCGCCCCCAGACAGGCCGCCGCCGCGCCGAGCCGCACCAGTGTCGCAGCCCACTGCCAGCCGTTCGCCTCCACCACCGCGGCCAGGGGTCGTGCACTGGCTGCGAGGCCGTCCGCGCCGAGCGTGAGCAGCGACACGACCGCGACGGCCGCGTAGACGACCACGGCGACGGCGAACGCGATCCCGATGGCGCGCGGGATCGTCTTGGCCGGGTCGCGGACCTCCTCGCCGAGGGTCGCGATCCGCGCGTACCCGGCGAAGGCGAAGAACAGCAGCCCCGCCGACTGCAGCACGGTGAGCGGGCTGGCGTCGAACCCGAGCGACGCGAGTCCCGTCCAACCGGCGTCTGGCCCGACGACGCCTGAACCGACGACCACGGCGAGGACCAGCAGGACGGCCACCACGATCACCCGGGTCGCGGTCGCGGTGCGGGTGACCCCGAGGCAGTTGGTCACGACCACGAGGGCGACCGCGAGCGCGGCGACCGGACGACTCCACTCGGGCGGTGCCGCATACGCGGCGAACGCGACCGCCATGGCTGCGGCGCTCGCCGTCTTGCCCACCACGAAGCTCCATCCGGCGGCGAAGCCCCACCACGGCCCGATGAGTTCGCGGCCGTAGAGGTAGGTGCCGCCGGCCGAGGGGAGTTGCGAGGCGAGCTGCGCGGAGGACATCGCGTTGCAGCAGGCGACGACCGCGGCGATGACGAGCCCGATGAGGAGTCCCGCGCCGGCGACCTCCGCCGCCGGCTGGAACACCGCGAAGACGCCGGCGCCCATCATCGAGCCCAGGCCGATGAACACCGCGGCGCTCGTGCCCAGGCGTCGTTGCAGTCGGGGATCGCTCACCCGATCACGGTAGTGCCGTCAGGTGAACAGCGGGGTGCTCCGGTCACCGACCCCGACGGACGACGGTCTGTCGCAGGACGCGCAGCAGCCCCAGGAAGCCGAGGAACCCGATGAACGCCGCGATCAAATCGAACACCCGCAGGCCGCCGGGGAGGACCGGGCCGGCACCGGTGACGACGAGGACCACGGCGATCACGAGGGCGGCGATCGAGATCAGGGTTCCGACGATCTCAGCGGTCACGCCCTCCACGAGTCCCTTCGCCGGTTCGTCGGCGAAGCCCTTCAGCGTCACGCCGACCGTCCCGTCCTCGAGTCCGGACAGCAGCGAGTCGAGTCGACGCGGGAGGTTACGGGCCAACGCAGCGGTGACGGCGGCCTGCGCCTGCAGGGTGACCGCCGTTTGCCGGATGGACTGCGAGCGGCGGAGGAGACGCGGGACCATCGGGAGGGCCTGTTCGAACATGTCGAAGTCGGGGTCGAGCGCCTTGAGGCACCCTTCGAGGGTCGCGAAGCTCCGGAACGCGGCGGCGAGGTCGCCGGGGAGCGCGATGTGGTGCTGCCGGATGACGTCGAGGAGCCGGCTGAAGATCGAGCCGTCGCCACCCGGACGGTGGCGCTCGGTCGTGATGACGATGCCCACGTCGTGGCGCAGGGCGTCGAGGTCGGCGTCCTCAGGCAGGTCGACGATGAGGAGGAGGGCGTCGGTCGCCGCGATGTCGTCCTCGCTGACGGTCGCGAGCATCACCGCGGTGAGTCGCTGCCGCTGGCTGCGCTCGATGACGCCGACGGCTCCGAAGTCGATCAGCCCGAGCGATCCGTCTTCGCGGAGGATGACGTTGCCCGGGTGGAGGTCGGCGTGGAAGACGCCGTGCACGAGGATCTGTTCGAGCACGACCTCCATGAGGCCGGTCGCGAGGGTCTCGCGTTCCTCCTTGGGGATGGTCGCGATCCGGTCCCGCGCTCGACTGAGCGGCAAGCCGTCCACGAGGTCCATGGTGAGCAGGCGGGCACCCGAGGCCGCCGGGTAGACGCGTGGCACCGTGATCCGGACGCCCTCGTCGCGCTCCTCGCGACGCTTCAAGGTGCTGCGGATCATCTCCACGTTGCGGGCTTCGATCCGGTAGTCGAGCTCCTCGAGCAGCGTCGAGGTGAAGGCGCGCGCGACCGAAGCGAGGCGGAGGTCCTGCCCGAACTTGGTGTGCGTCTCAGCGCGCTCGGCGAGGCGGACGACGATGTCGGCGTCGGCCTCGACCTGCACCCGCGCGGCCGGTCGCTGGACCTTCACGACCACGGGGGTGCCGTCGAGCAGCTCGGCGGTGTGCACCTGCGCGACGGATGCGGCCGCGAGCGGCTCGGAGTCGATCGACGCGAACACGGTGTCGATGGGAGCACCGAGTTCCGTCTCGATGACGACCTGGACCTCGTGCCAGGGCAGCGTGGTCGCTTCGGACTGCAGCGACGCGAGGGCGCTGAGGTACGGCTCGGGCACCAGGTCGCGTCTCGTCGAGAGCACCTGTCCGAGCTTCACGAAGGTGACGCCGGAATCGTTGATCGTGGCGATGATCGCGTTGGCGCGCTGCTCGCTCGTGGTGAGTTCGAGCTGGACGCGGGACCGGCCGTGCACGAGCCAGCCCGCGCCGTGCCGTGACGCGATGGCGAGGATCTGCAGGTATCGCCTCGTCCGTCGCCGTCGTTTGATCGCGGAGCGGACGACGTCGATCGGGTTCATCAGCGGCCGGGTCGGGATGATGACCTCGATGGCGACGAGGACGCCGAGGCCGAGCGCGAAGATCCAGCCGATCGCGAGGAGGGCGACGGCGATCGCCGCGAAGGCCGCCCGAGCATCTCCGGACTCACCCGGCTGGACCAGGCCGGTCTGTTGCAGCAGCCAGTTCACGAACGGTGGGCCGGTGACGAACACGACGAGCCCGACGAGGATGCTGCGCGGCCATCCGACCGGGGCGTCGAGCACGCGTCGGGCGGCGAATCCGAGGAGCAGCGCCGACACGACCGCCAGGACGATGGTGAGTGCGTCAGTCAGCATCCGGCATCCCCTCGTGGGTCGAGCGGTCGTCTCGTCCCGCCCGCCAGCGTATCCGGCCCGGCTGAGCGAGCGCGAGCGGTGATGCGCTCACCGAAAGCGCACAAGACGCTCTCAAACGCGGCTTGGGCGGACATCTTCTGCACTCTCGGTGGGCTGCCGAGGTCATCCCGCCTGGAATGCTCCCGACGCGGCGTAGGCGTCGAACAGGCGCAGGACCTCCACGGTAGGACCGTGCATCGGGGTGGGCGGGGCAATGAGCGGAGCCCAGCGGAACTCGACGACCTCGTCCGCCTCGGCGCGCAGCGAACCAGTCCACGTGCGCGCGACGAAGCACATCGCGAACGCATGGACTCGATCGCCGTTCGGGTAGTCGAGGACGTGGTGCTCGGCAGCTGAGAGACAGGCGAACGGCTCGAGGTCGCGCTCGTCCACTGACAGACCGGTCTCTTCGGCGAGTTCGATGACTGCGGTCTGCGCGAAGCTGCTGCCGGGCTCGCAGCTACCGGCCGGGATCTCCCACAGGCCGGTGTCGACCCGCCGCTGGAAGAGTGCGTTCTCCTCGCTGTCCAGCACGAGCACCTGCGCACCCGGGAGCGCGAGGAGCCGATGCCCCACGAGCTGCCGCAGCTCCCAGAGATCGCTTCCGACATAACCCATGCGCGGGAGTCTAGGCGCCGGCGGACACCGTCCTCTCAACGTCGCGCATGTCACGATCAATCCGCGGTCGCTCAGGGCCATCCGGTCTCGTCGTCACCCCGCGGTGAAGGCCGAACGGCGTCCCGCGATCGTGAGCAGCAGCGCAGCGAGCCCGAGGGCGATCATGACCACCGGGAGGATCAGGCCGTCGAAGGTGCCGAGGAGGAGCGCCCCGAGGACACCGCCGGCGAAGATCGCGAGGTTGAACGCGACGGGCAGGAAGGAGTTCGCGATGTCCGAGTGCTCGCGTCCCGATCGGGTGAGCGCAGACTGCAGCTGGGCGGAGGAGCCACCGAACGCCAGCCCCCACAGGACCGTCGCGACGAGGACGGCGACGATCGACGCGTGGCCGAGCAGAAGCAGCACGCCCGCCGTGACGAACGTCGCGACGCTCCCGTGGAGCAGCGCGCGTGGAGCCCGGTCGATGAGCGCCGCCGTGAGACCGATGCCCGCGATGGACGCGACACCGTAGACGAGCAGCACGAGATCGGCTCCGAGTCCCGTGCCCGAGGACCGAAGGAACGGCGAGATGTAGGTGTAGACCGTGTTGTGCGCCAGCATCCAGACGACGATCACCGCGAGGACGACAGCGACACCCGGTAGGACGAGCACCCGTCGAAGCGGGAGCCGTGCCGAGCGAGGCTGTCCGGGCGCGTCGGGCACCAGCACCGCGATGGACCCGAGCACGACGAGCGCGAGCGCCGTGAGTCCTCCGAACGCCCAGCGCCAGTCGAACGCGGTGCCCAGCCAGGCGCCGAGCGGCGTCCCGAGCGCCAGCCCGGCGGGCGCTCCGACGGACACGATCGACAGTGCGAGGCCTCCACGGTCGGGCGGGCTGATGCGACGCCCGTAGGCGGCGAGCATGCCCCAGATCACCCCGCAGAACGCACCGGCGACGAACCGCGACACCAGCGCGACGGCGACGTCCCCCGAGACCGCGGTCGCGGTGTTCGCGAGGATGAGCCCGACGATCGCGCCGAGGAGGAGCGGCTTGCGACGCAGCCCACGGGTGAGCGCGAGCGCCGGGATCGTCAGGATCACGGTCCCGAGCGCCCACACGCTGATGAACTGACCGATCAGGCCCTCGCTCGTGTCGAGATCCCGGGCGATGACCGGGAGGAGTCCGGCCGGCATCGTCTCCGCGGCCACGAGGACGAACCCCATCGCGGCGAGGGTCGCCAGTGCGAACCAGGGCATCCGGGTGGGCGTCCCGGCTGCGGGGAGGGTCGACGAACCGGCCGACGCGTCCGGCGTCGAGGTGGTCGGTGCCGCGGGGCTCACAGCGTCAGCAGCACCTTGATCGCACGGCGCTCGTCCATGGCCCGGTAGCCCTCGGCCGCGTCCTCGAGTGGCAGCGTGAGGTCGAAGACCTTCCCCGGGTCGATCCTCCGCTCCCAGATCATCCGGATGAGCTCGGGGAGGAACCGTCGCACCGGCGCCGGCCCACCGTGCAGGTGCACCTCGGCGAAGAAGAGCTCGTCGAGCGGCAGCGAGACACCCTCGTGGGCGACGCCGACGAAGCCGACGTGGCCGCCACCGCGAGTGGAGCGGATCGCCTGCAGCATGGACTCTTCGGTGCCGACCGCCTCGATGACGCTGTGCGCGCCGAGACCGCCGGTCAGTTCCTTGATCCGTGCGACCCCCGCCGCACCGCGCTCCTCGACGATGTCGGTCGCGCCGAACTCACGGGCGAGCGCCTGCCGGTCGGCGTGACGCGACATCGCGATGATGCGTTCCGCCCCGAGCTCCCGGGCCGCGAGGACGCCCATGAGCCCGACGGCCCCGTCACCGACGACCACGACCGTCTTCCCCGGCCCCACCTCGGCGGCGACCGCGGCGAACCAGCCCGTCCCGAGCACGTCGGACGCGGCGAGCAGCGAGGGGATGAGCTCCGCGTCCGGCTGTCCGGGCGTCGCCACGAGCGTGCCGTCGGCGTGGGGGATGCGGGCGAGCTGAGCCTGCGTCCCCGCGGCGACCGACACGAACTCGGCGTGCACGCACTTCGACTGGTACCCCGCCTGACAGATCTCGCAGGTGTTGTCGGAGGTCACGAAGGAGCCGATGACGAAGTCGCCGACGGCGATCGTCCGCACGTCCTCGCCGATCTGCTCGACGACACCGACGTACTCGTGCCCCATGTTCGTGTGGTCGACGGGCTCGACCCCGCGGTACGGCCACAGGTCGGACCCGCAGATGCAGGTCGCCGTGAGCCGGATGACGGCGTCGGTCGGGTCGACGATGACGGGGTCCGGACGGTCCTCGACCCGGACGTCGCCGGGCGAGTGCATGACGACTGCGCGCATGTGTGCTCCTTCTGTCGGGTGGTGCAGGCGACCAGTCAACGCCCCGGGCGACGCGGGAGGGAGTCCCGCCTGAGAGGTGTACCGAGAGGGCACCTGTCGGCTCGCCTCGAGGACGTATCGTCGGAGGCATGGACGATCGAGCAGACGTACGCGAGTTCCTCATGACGCGTCGGGCACGGCTGACCCCGGAACTCGCCGGCTTGACCGCGGGCCCCAACCGACGGGTGGCCGGGCTGCGGCGATCCGAGGTGGCGGCGCTCGCCGGGGTCAGTGTCGAGTACTACGCGAAGCTGGAGCGCGGGGCCATCGCCGGAGCGTCGTCGACCGTCCTCGACGCCATCGCCCGTGCGCTGCAGCTCGACGAGGCGGAACGCACCCACCTGTTCGACCTCGCCCGCGCGGCCGACGGCGTCCCGCTCTCCGGTCGACCGCGTCGCCGGGCGGCCAAGAACCCCGCGACCCGGCCGAGCCTGCACTGGATGCTCGACGCGATCACCGACGGCATCGCCTTCGTCCGCAACACCCACCAGGACCTCCTCGCCACCAACGAGCTCGGGCGCGCGTTCTACTCACCGGTCATCGGCGACGGCGGGCGCACCCCGAACCTCGCACGGTTCCAGTTCCTCGACCCGGCATCCCGGGACTTCTACCCCGACTGGGACGTCTTCGCCGAGATGTGCGTCTCGGTCATGCGTGCCGAGGCCGGCCGGGACCCGCACGACAAGGGACTGCACGACCTCGTCGGTGAGCTGTCGACCCGGAGCGACGCCTTCCGCATGCTCTGGGGAGCGCACAACGTGCGCACGCACGGCACGGGCACGAAGCGGTTCAACCATCCGATCGTCGGCGAGATGACCTTCGCCTACGAGGAGCTCGCGATCACGGCCGACCCAGGCCACGTCGTGCTCGTCTACACGGCGGAGCCCGGCTCGCCGTCCGCCGAGCGACTGCAGTTGCTCGCGAATTGGGCGGCGTCCCAGCGGGAGGCTGAGCAGGGTGTTGCTGCGGCGGTCACGAACCAGCCCGACACCAGCGAGGCCGGACGGGCAGGGGGTCGCTGATGCCGCGCATCCTGGTGACCGGCGCCGCCGTCGGCCTGGGGCTCGGCGCCGCGACCGAGCTGGTCGACCACGGGCACGAGGTGCTCGTCCATGCCCGGAGCCTCGCCCGCGCCGACGGGGTCCGGCTGCTCGACGAGCCCTCCGTGCACCTTGTCACCGGTGACCTCGCCACCCTCGACGGCGTCCATGAGCTCGCGGAGCAGGTCGCCGCAGCCGGTCCCGTGGACGCGATCATCCACAACGCCGGCGTCCTCGACGGAACGGCCGTCCTACCGGTCAACGTGGTCGCGCCCTACCTCCTGAGCGCCCTCGTCCCCGCGCGGCGACTCGTGTTCCTCAGCAGCAGCATGCACCGCGGCGGTACCGCGACGCTCGACGGTCTCGACTGGTCGGGTTCCACGAGGACGGCGAGCTACTCCGACAGCAAGCTCCTCGTGACCGTCCTCGCGGCGGCCATCGCGCGAGTGCGTCCCGGGGTGTTCAGCAATGCGGTCGACCCGGGGTGGGTGCCGACGCGGATGGGCGGGCCGAACGCGCCCGACGACCTGGAACTCGGGCACCGGACCCAGGTGGCGCTCGCCGAAGGGCGTGGCGCGGACACCTCCGGCTACTGGCACCATCAGCGACGAGAGGAGCCGCATCGCGCGGTCCGCGACGAGGCGTTCCAGGACGAGCTGCTGCTCGCCCTCGCCGAGCACACGGGCGTCTCGCTGCTGCCCTGATCTCAGCACTCAGGTGTCGATGCGGTGGTCCTGGATCGACTCGTAGGTGACGCGGAGCGACTCGGCCGCGGCGTCGTAGCGACGCTGGGCGACACGGATGAAGAGCAGGTCGACGAGCGCGAGCTGGGCGATGCGCGACGACATCGCACCCGAGCGGTATCGGCTCTCCCTCGCCTGCGTCGCGAGGACGAGGTCGCAGCGGCCGGCGATGGGGGAGTCGGGGAAGTTGGTGATGCACACGGTCGTCGCGCCGGCGGCCCGCGCGAGCTGCATCGCCTGCTCGGTCTCGACCGTGAGCCCGGAGTGCGAGATGCCGATGGCGACCCCACCGGGCCCGAGGAGGGCGGCCGACGGCAGCGCGAGGTGGGCGTCGACGAAGGTGTTGGCCGGCATGCCGATCCGGTAGAGCTTCTGGTGGAGGTCCTGCGCCGTGAGGTTCGAGGACCCGAAGCCGATGATGTCGATCCGTGGGGCGACGAGGAGCGCGTCGACGACCGCGTCCAGGGCGTCGCGGTCGAGCGAGCGGGCGGTGAGCTCGATCGCTTGCACCTCCTGGTACGCGACCTTCGCGACGACGGTCTCGACCGAGTCGTCCGGGTCGATGTCGGCGTCGTCGACCTCGAACCGGTCACGCTCCGCCTGCTCGCGACTCGTGGAGGTCGCGACGGCCACCCGGAACTCCCGGTAGCCGGTGTACCCGATGGTCTGACAGAACCGCGCGACGGTCGCCTGCGAGGTGCCGCAGGCCTTCGCGAGTTCGGTGATGGTCAACTCGACGACGAGCGAGGGGGTGCCGATGATGGTCTCGGCGACGCGCGTCTCGGCGGCGCTCAGGCGAGGGATCGCCTGGCGGAGCACGAGCAGCGCATCAGTGGACATCCGGTGCGGCCCCCGTCGGGTCTTCGGCGGCGTGCGCTGCGATGGCCGCGCTGAGGGAGCCGTCGCCACCACGGAGGCGGGCGACTGCTTCATCTGCGGCGATGCCGGTCACGAGGACGAGGATAGCGGCCTTCACCCAGCCGTCCACGGATGCGAGCGTCTTCGCGGCCGTGGCGGCGTCGACGTCGGTCGCCAACATCACCGTGCGTTCCGCCCGCGCCCGCAGCTTCTCGTTCGTGGTGAGGAGGTCGACCATGAGGTTCCGGTACGTCTTCCCGAGCCGCACCATCGTGATCGTCGACAGCATGTTGAGCACGAGCTTCTGTGCCGTCCCCGCCTTCAGTCGGGTCGATCCCGTGAGGAGCTCCGGACCGACGACCGCCTCGATGCCGATGTCCGCGTCCCGGGCGAGTGGGGAGCCGGCGTTGCACGACAGGCCGATGGTGATCGCACCGATCGAGCGCGCGTACTCGAGGGCGCCCAGGACGTAGGGCGTGCGACCGGATGCGGAGACACCCACGACGGCGTCGTCCGCGGTGATCGACAGCGATTCCAGATCCGCCCGACCGAGGTCGTCGCGGTCCTCGGCGTTCTCCACCGCCTGCTGGATGGCGCCCGGGCCACCCGCGATGAGTCCGACGATGAGGCCTGGGTCGGTCCCGAACGTGGGTGGGGCCTCACTCGCGTCGAGGATGCCCATCCGTCCGGCGGTCCCGGCGCCCAGGTAGACGAGTCGTCCGCCCCGGCGGAGGCGCTCGACGATCGCTTCGACGGCCTCGGCGATCTCGGGTTCGACGGCCGCGATGGCGTCGGGGACGGAACGGTTGTCCTCGTTCATCGCGGCGACGAGTTCCCGCGTGGAGAGGGCGTCGAGGTCGGGGTGTCGCTCGTTCACCTGCTCCGTCGAGAGGGTGGCGAGCTCCGCGCGGATGGTGTCGCGGTCGGAGGTCAGCCCTGCGGTGATCGGCCCAGGCCCTTCGACAGGCTCAGGGACCGGTGGTGAGGCGCTCTCAGGCTGCGTGGACATCGTCGCGCACGACCCTTCCGTCGTAGGAGATCGCGGTGTCGAGCGCGACGAGTCTGGCTCCGTCGAGCGCGTCACCGCGGGGTGCGACGAGGTCGACGCCGACCTCGTGCATGGCCGTCGCGAGATGTGCGGCGACGTAGGGGTGGGAGGCGATCCCACCGACGACGCACACGGCGCCCGTGCCGGCAGCGGCGGCGCTCACGGCGAGATGGGCGCAGGCGGCGTCGACGATGTCTGCGGCGACGGCGTCGCCCTCCTCGGCGCGCGTGATGACCGTGGGCGCGAAGGTGCCGAGTTGGCGGGCCGGGGCTCCGGTGCTGGAGACCCAGCGGGGGAGCGCGGGGATGGACCCGATGAGTGCCTCGGCGTCGGCGAGCAAAGTGGTGGCGGGGCCGCGGCCGTCGAAGGCGCGCATGCAGGCCTCGAGGCCCTGCTGCCCGATCCACCGACCGCTGCCCTCGTCTCCGAGCCAGGGACCCCAACCGTCGATCTGCTTCACGGAGCCGTCGGCGTCGACGTCGAACACGACGGATCCGGTGCCGGCGATGAGCACCGTGCCGGGACCACCGGCGAACGCACCGGCGTGGGCTGCCAGAGCGTCGTTGACCACGGCGATCGTCGCTCCGAGCGCCAGACGCAGTTCGGCGGTGAACGCGGCGACCTCGTGCGGTGCCGCCTCCACCCCGGCGGCGCCGATCCCGACGTGCTGCACCTCGGCGAGGAGGTCGGCCGGGAGGTGCGCGACCGTCTCGAGGACCGCGCGGGCGGACAGCTCCGCACCCTCGTGGTCGGCGAGGCCCGGTGCACCGTGGCCGCGGGCCTCCGCGAGGATGGTCAGGTCGTCGCCGGATCCGCTCGTGATGCGGGCGCGACAGGAGGTCTTCCCGAGATCGATGGCGAGGACGGGTGCTGCGAGGTGGTTCATGATCCGTTCCGGTGGTGCTGGTCGTGCAGATGGTGCGTCGGCGCCGCGGAGGAGGCCGCGGCGAGGAGTTCGGTGACCCGGTCGGCGGATGCCCGGGAGGCCGCGAGCGTGTCGATCACCGGCAGGGGGAGGACGGCGTCCTCGGAGAGCGGTAGTCCGACGCTCACGACGACGGCGTCCGGGCGGACCAGCGCAACGCGGTCCACCGCGAGCCGCTGCGGGGTGTCGTGGCCGAGGCGGTCCGCGAGGAGGACGACCCCGTCGTCGGCGGGGATCGTCTCGAGCAGGAGGGTCAGCTCGTCGGAGGCGGGGGCCTCGGTGTCTGGGCCCGGTGTCCGGAGGCTCGGGCCGGCAGCGAGCCGGGTGACGTCGAACCGTTCGGCGAGCGACTCGGCGAACGGATCGTGGGCCGAGGCGACGGCGAACGTCGGTCGGTCGCGGAGGTCGACGAGGGTGATCGCCGACGCGGTGATCGCGACCTCGCCCCGGACGCGGACGACCCGGCGGATGGCGTCGGAGAAGCGCCCTTCGACAAGCTCAGGGACCGTGGACCGCTCGGGGACCGGGGACCGCTCAGGGACCGTGGACCGCTCGGGGGCCGGGGACTGCTCGGGGACTGATTCCCCGGTCCCTGAGCCGGTCGAAGGGCTGACGGACCGCGCGAGCCACGCCACCCGGGCGGCCGCGCGCTCGACGATCGCTCGATCGAGCTCGCCGTCGGCGACGGCGGCACAGACCGCCTCGAACACCTCGAGGTAGTCGTCCTCGTCGGTCGTCGCACCCTGCTTCGGCCCGAGGTTGGACGGGTTGCCGATGCAGAGCAGGTCGACGCCGGCCTCGAGGGCGAGGACCGCCCCGCGTCCGGAGCCCGTGGTCGAACGGATGGCGGCCATGTCGAGCGCATCGGAGATGATCACGCCGTCGAAGCCGCTCTCGCGCAGCCGGCGGAGCGGGATCGGGTTGAGCGTGGCCGGGGCGTCGCCGAACGCCGGGACGACGATGTGGGCGGTCATGACACTCGCGACGCCGGCGGCGATCGCTGCGTCGAACGGTGGCAGGTGCTCGGCTTCGAGCTCCGCCAGGTCCAGGTCGATGCGGGGCAGATCCAGGTGCGAGTCGCTCGCCGTGTCGCCGTGGCCGGGGTAGTGCTTGACGCACGCGGCGACTCCGCCGGCCTGTAATCCGTCGACCATCGCGGCGACGTGGCGGGAGACGAGGTCGGCGGTGGGGCCGAACGAGCGCACCCCGATGACCGGGTTCGCAGGGTTCGTGTTCACGTCGGCGACGGGCGCGAGGGCGACGTTCGCCCCGGCGGCGTGGAGCCGCTCGGCGAGTGCCGCACCCACCGCGCGCGTCGTCTCGACGTCGTCGAGTGCACCGAGCTGCGCATGCCCGGGCAGGGTCGAGCCCGTCTGCGCCTCGAGGCGCGAGACGTTGCCGCCCTCCTCGTCGACGCCGATGAGGATCTCGGGCCGGTGGTCGCGGAGTTCGGCCGACAGCGCCGCGACCTCCGCCGGGTCCGAGGAGAGGTTCTGCCCGAAGTACACGACGCCCGCGAGGCCGCCGTCCAGCTCGCGCAGCAGCCAGTCCGGGGCGGTCCGGCCGAGGAAGCCCGGCCAGAGGACGCCCCGGACGAGCCGCGCGACGTCGGGGTCGATCATCCCTTCACCGCTCCGGACACCAGACCGCCGGAGAGGCGGCGCTGCACGAGGATGAAGAAGATCATGACCGGGATCGTGATGATCGTCGACGCCGCCATGACCGAACCCCAGTCGTTGGAGTTCAGGCCGAAGAACTGCTTGAGGCCGATGGCCACCGTGTAGTTCTCCGTCGAGCCGCCGAGCAGGGTCATCGCGAAGATGAACTCGTTCCAGGCCGTGATGAAGCTGAACACGCTCGTCGCGACGAGGCCGGGGGCCACGAGCGGGAGCATGATCGAGCGGAACATCCGCCACCAGCTGGCACCGTCGAGGAACGCCGCCTCTTCGAGCTCCACCGGCACTGCCGCGACGAAGCCGCGCAGCATCCAGATGCCGAACGGCAGTGCGAGCGCGACGTACACGATGATGAGCCCGAGCAGCGTGTTGAGCAGCTGCAGGTCGCGGATCTGCACGAACAGCGGGATCACGAGCGCCTCGAGCGGCACCATCTGCACGACGAGGATCATGAGCAGCACCGCGGTGCGGAACTTGAACCGGAAACGGGCGACCGCGACCGACGCCAGGAGCGCGACGGCGGCGGAGATGAGCACCGTCGCACCGGCGACGATCGCGGAGTTACGGAGGAAGACCGCGAACCCGCCGTCGGTCAGCACCGACTCGAAGTTCGTGAACGACAGCTCCTTCGGGAAGAAGGACTGGCCGCCACTCGACGCCTGTGCGTCGAACGCGCTCGACAGCATCCAGTACGCCGGGAACAGCGTGAACACGAGCAGGAGGGTGACGAGGATCGCCTTGACGGTGTTCGAGCGGATCTTCCGACCGCTCGCCTTCCGGTGCATCGGGACCTGCGGCTTGGCGGACCGGTCGGTGCCCGGTCCCTCAGCCGGTCGACGGGCGGCGGTGGGGGCGGGAGCGTGGGTGGTCACAGTTCGTCCTCCTTCATGAGGGCGCGGATGTAGACGATCGTGATGCCGAGCAGGACGAGCGTCAACAGCACCGCGATCGCGGAGCCGAAGCCGTAGCGGTTCTGCCCGAAGGACTCCACGTACGACCACACGCCGAGGTTCAACACCTCGCGGTTCGAGCCGGAACCACCAGGCATGAGGTAGATCTGCGCGAACACCTTGAAGTCCCAGATGGTCGACAGGATGATCACGACCGAGAACACCTGGCGCAGCGACGGGAAGGTGATCTGGAAGAAGCGACGGAACGCGCCCGCCCCGTCCATCTCGGCGGCTTCCAGCATCTCCTTGGACACGCCGAGTAGGCCGGCGAGGACGGTGATGGCCACGAACGGGAAGCCGTGGTGGATCACGTTCAGGAGCGCGATGCCGTAGAACGTGAACTGGTTCGTGAACCAGTTGAAGGGCTCGTCCATGAGCCCGAGCCCCATGAGCGTCTGGTTGACGATGCCGCGGTCGGCGTCGAAGATCCAGACCCACACGTAGGTGCCGGTGACGGCTGGCATCGCCCAGGCGACCATGATGGCGCTGCCGACGATGGTGCGCCAGAAGGAGCCGAGGTTCGCCATGAGCAGGGCGACGAGGGTGCCGAGGACGACCGTGCCGATGACGGCGGCCGCGGCGAAGAAGACGGTGTTCGGGAGGACGACGGTCCAGAGGGTCGGGTCGGCGAAGACCTCGGCGTAGTTCGCGCCGCCGTTGAAGTTGGTGTCACCGCTGACGATCTCGCGCAGGCCGTAGTCCTGCAGGGAGAACAGGACGACGCGGATGAGCGGCCAGAGGAGGAGCACGGCGAGGATGAGGAGCGCCGGCGCGAGCAGCAGCCAGGGGCGGGTGCGCATCAGCAGGCGCAGCCGCTTGGGGGAGGGGCCCCCGGCCACCCGCGAAGCGGGGGCTTCGCGGGTGACCGTGGGCGGGGTGAGGGTCGACACGATCGGCTACTTGCCGTTCATGATGTCGTCCATCTCCTTGGCGGCATCGGTCGTCGCCTGGTCGACCGACTTGCTTCCGGAGAGGATGGCCTGGATCATCGCGTTGGTGGTCTTCTTCGCCTGCACCGCACCGAACTTCGGGGTCACGGGGAGGGAAGCGCCGCCGTCGACGAACTGCTCGGCGAAGGGCTTCACCAGCGGGTCGTCGCTCTCGGTCGAGTCACTGAGGAGCGAGGTCTGGCCGGGGAAGTACCCGGTCTGCTCGGCCCACTCGGAGGCGAACTTGCCGGTGGTCATCATCTCGATGAACTGGAACGCGAGGTCCTTGTTCTTCGAGGTGTTGAACATGCTGAGGTGCGAACCACCGAGCACGGAGGGTGACATGCCGCCGTCTTCACCCGGGATCGGGATGGCGGCGAACTTGCCCTCGAGCTCCGGGTTCTTCTGGACGATCGTCGCCGGGGTCCAGGAGCCCATGATCGCCATGGCGACCTTGTCCTGCACGAAGTTGTCGAGGACGTCGGTCTCCTTCCAGGTGGTGGCACCTGAGGAGGAGAGGTCGTACTTGGTGGCCAGGTCGGTCCAGAACTGGATGCCCTTGCGCGAGTCGTCGCTCGCGAGACCCGACTTCCAGGTGTCGCCGTCGAGCTCGGAGACCTCGCCGCCGGCGCCCCAGACCCAGGGGTAGGCCGTGAACTCGGCGTCGCCGGGGACGGGGAACGGGATCATGTCGGGCTTGGCGGCCTTGATCGCGGTGCCGGCGTCGATGATCTCCTGCCAGGTGGTCGGCGCCTTGAGGCCGAGCTCCTCGAAGACGTCGGTGCGGTAGACGATCGAGCGGACGCCGGCGTACCACGGCATGCCGTAGAGCTCGCCGTCGTAGGTGCCGGAGTCGGCGAGGCCCTGGACGAGGTCGTCCTTCAGGCCGGCCTTGTCGACGTAGTCGCCGATGGGGGCGAGGGCGCCGGCGTCGGCGAACTCGGCCGTCCAGGTGGTGCCCGTCTCGGCGACGTCGGGGGTGGTGTTCCCGGCGATCGACGTCACGAAGCGGTCGTGGGCGTCGGCCCACTGCACGTACTCGACCTTGAGGGTGGCGCCGGTCTCCTTCTTGAAGGCCGAGCCGACCTCCTTGAAGAAGGCCTCGGAGTCGGGGTTGGTGCCCTGCATGATCCAGACGGTGAGCGTCTGGCCGTCTGCCGAGACGTCGCCTGAGCCGGAACCGCCACCGGCACAGGCGGTGAGGCCGAGTGCCGCGGTGGCGAGGACGGCCAGCGGAAGGGTGCGCTTGCGCATGGTGCTGCTCCTCGATTCTGGGATCGGGAGTCCGGGCCGTCGTTGGCCCGGGATCCGGAGTGACCGGGAAACCGCGGTCGATCCCTGCTGTTTTCAGTGGGTGTGGAAACAGTATTCAATAAGTACAGGAAGCTTGCAAATATTTTCCAGCACTGCAACACGGTCGTTACCTGCGTGACGGACGTGTTTCACGAAGCTGCGAGAACCGTGTGTGTGGATGGCGGACGGGCGCCGCCGTCGTCAGGCCGTGCGGAGGATGATCACGCGCATCGTCGCGGCGGCCCGCTCGCCGTCCTGCGCCTCGATCGCCGACGCGAGGTCCGTGTGCAACGCCGCGTCGTGGTGGTCGATGCCGTCACCGGGCAGCTGGTCCACACGATCCCGGAGTGCCTCGTCGACGGCGTCGCCGACCCGGTCGAGGATCGGGTTCGCCGCCGCGCGCCGGATGAGGCGATGCAGCAGGAGGTCGGCCTCGAGGAACGCGATCGGATCCTGGCGAACCGCAGCCGCGCGGAGCGCCTCACTCGTCACGCGGAGCTCACGGGCGTCCTCGTCGCTGCGTCGCTCGGCCGCGAGCCGCGCCGACTCCGGCTCGGTCGCAGTGCGGAGTTCGCGGATCGCCAGGATGGTGGACTCCCGTCGTCCGCTCGCCAGCGCCCAGCGGAGCACCCGAGGCTGCAACCAGTCCCAGCTCGACGACGGCTGCACGGTGTGGCCGACGTGCGCCTTGCTGGCGAGGAGTCCCATGCCGGAGAGCACGCGGGTCGCCTCCCGGACCACCGAGCGGGAATGTCCTGCCATGGCGACCAGCTCGTCCACCGTGCACACCCTGCCGGCGGGTAGTCCGCCGTCGACGATGTCGGTACCGATCCGGTCGAGCGTCCGTTCGAAGGCCGACGCCCCCGGTGAGCGGCTCACGCCCGTGCGGACGGACGGGTGGGGGAGATCACGAGCTCGTCGATGCGCACGTGCGGCGGGCCGTCGAGGATGAACCGAACGGCGCGGCCGATGTCCTCGGGCGTCAGCATCGTCTCGCGCGCCGACGCGTCCGGCACCTGCGGCCGCATGGAGAGGAACGGGGTGTCGACGTCGCCCGGGCAGAGGTGGGTGGCGCCGACGCCGTGGGCCCCCTCCTCCTCGTTGAGGGTCGCGCAGAGCGAGGCGAGTGCGGTCTTGCTCGCGCTGTAGGCCACGCCACCCTTCGTCGAGAAGCGCCAGCCGGCGAAGGAGGAGATGGCGATGATCCGTCCCTGGGCGTCGCGGATGGTGGGCAGCGCGAGGTCGATCGTCCGTGCGACCGAGGTGAGGTTGGTGTCGACGATCGCGGCGAACTCCGTCATCGACTGGTCGTCCCACCGGCGCCGAGGCGCGTTCAGGCCCGCCGCGGTGACGAGGTCGTCGACCGGGCCGAGCTCGGCGACGACGCGTTCGTGGGCTCGGGCGAGCGAAGCGGGGTCCGTCGCGTCGGCCTCCGCGGCGACGGCCACACCGCCCGCGGAGGTGACGGCTCCGACGGTCTCGAGGAGTGCCTCGCGGCGTCGCCCCGTCACGGCGACGCGCCATCCCGCCTCGGCGGCCGACACCGCCACGGCCTGTCCCATGCCGCTGCCGCCACCCGTCACCCAGAGCACTCGATCCGTCATGGCGCCAGTGTAGCGAGCTGGCCGACCATAAGTATGTTTTACTCGCCTGGTGCGTACGCGGCCGTCGACACCGGGTCGGCGCGTCGACGGATGCGCTCGGACGACGGGAGACACCGATGCTGCTGGACCTGACGGACCGACGGGTGATCGTGACCGGAGGTGCTCGAGGGATCGGGCTCGCCCTCGTGGAGTCCTTCCTCGCCGAGGGGTCCCGCGTCGCGGTGCTCGACCTCGACGTCTCCTCCCTCGACGCGCTCGTGGCGTCCCACCACGGCGACCTCGTCGCCATCACGTGTGACGTGCGATCCGAGGACTCGGTGTCGAGCGCGGTCGCGGCGGCTGCCACCGGGCTCGGAGGGATCGACGTCCTCGTGAACAACGCCGGGATCAACGTGCAGTCACTGCTCGAGGAGACGAGCGACGCCGCGTGGACCAGGTGCTTCGACGTCAACGTCGGCGGCGTCTTCCGGGTGTCGAAGGCGGTCATCCCGTATCTGAAGGAACAGCGTTCCGGCCGCATCATCAACGCCGCGAGCTTCGCCGCCGTCATCCCGAGCGTCGGCAGCGCGGCCTACGCGGCGTCCAAGTCCGCGGTGGTCCAGTTGACCAGGGTCCTCGCGAGCGAGCTGGGGCCGTGGGGCATCACGGTGAACGCCTACGCACCCGGCATGGTGCCGACGGCGATGAACGGCTTCGCCGATCTCCCGACGGCGCAGCAGGACGAACTCCTCGACACGCTCTCGGTGCGCCGATGGGAGGAACCGGAGGACGTCGCGAACATCGTACGGTTCCTCGCGAGCGACCAGGCGGGCTACGTCACCGGTGCGCTGATCGACGTCAGCGGTGGCAAGTTCGCGACCCAGTTCCCAGCCCGCGCCCGCGGCTGATCACGAGCTGAAACCTGCGGGATCCGGGCGGTGGACCGACCGGATTCGCGGGCGATGGAAGCGACGGATGTCGGACCGACGCGCCCGGGAACGACGTTCCCAGGCCCAGATTCGCAGCCAGCGCGAAGGGCGCTTACGATACCGTGGACGGCACATCCGGAGGCCCGCTGCGCGGGTCGTCGGACGCCCGTCGAGTGGGCTGACCGGGGCTGGTCCACACCCGCAGGATCGTCGGGATCACCATCTGGAGCAGAGGAGTTCGGTCAGCCGTGGCTTCACGAGTGCACGAGTCGGAACGTCGCCGTTCGCGCGATGCGCGTCGAGGGCGCCACCGTGCCTCCGCCCAGATCGAACCCTTCACCCGCGGGTTCAGCGCCCTCGGCGAGCTGGCCGCGTCGGGCGCGCAGGTCAGCCTCCGGATCAACGACATCACCACCGGCGAGATGCTCATGTCGGCCGACGACCATGTCGTCGTGCCCACCGCCTCGATCGGCAAGGTCCTCCTCCTCATCGAGGTCGCGGCCCGCCTCGGCGACGCCGACTTCAGCGGCCTCACCATCCTCGACCGCGAACCACTCGACGCCGTCGCCGACTCCGGGATCTGGCAGCACCTCCAAGCGCCGTCTCTCCCGGTCGCCGACCTCGCTGCCCTCGTCGGCGCGACGAGCGACAACCTCGCCACGAACGTCCTGCTCCGCCACATCGGTCTCGACGCCGTCCGCCACCGTGCTGAGGAGATCGGGCTGAAGCGCACGGCCCTCCTCGACATCGTCCGCGACCACCGCGGACCCGACAACGCGCCGCAGCTCTCCGTCGGGTCCGCCCGCGAACTCGCCTGGCTGTTCCAGGCGCTCGCGACGGGCGAGATCGTCGACGCGACCACGAGCCGCCGGGTCCTGGCCTGGTTGTCGCTCAACACCGACCTCTCGCTCGTCGCCTCGGGCTTCGGGCTCGACCCGTTGGCCCACCGTGAGCCCGACCACGGCATCCAGCTCTTCAACAAGACCGGTTCCGGGGTCGGCGTGCGAGCCGAGGCGGGTATCCTCCGCGGCCCGAACGGCGCCGTGAGCTACGCCGTGTGCACGAGCTACGACGACACGGAGCTCGGCACCCGCCTCGGGGTGGTCGACGCCGTCCGGATCCTCGGCCAGGACCTCCTCGAGTACGTGCACTGAGCCGGTCTCACTCCTCCGGTCCCTGAGCCTGTCGAAGGGCTCAACTCCGCCGGTCCCTGAGCTTGTCGAAGGGCGTGTCCGTGGGCACTTCGACAGGCTCAGTGACCGGGGTGGCTGACTCGTGGGCTGTCCGGTCCCAGTTGTTCATCGGCCCCTGAGCTTGTCGAAGGCTTTCACCCTTGGACAGGCTCGGGGACCGGACCCCACCCGCTACTCAGTCGATGAGCCCCGCCGCCGCCAGGCGCTCGAGCACCTCACGCCCCGCGGGTGGGCAGCGGTCGAGTGACTCCGTGCCCACCCAGTGGACCGCGCTCACCTCGGCGGAGGGCGTCGGTGTCTCGTCCGTCTCGGCCGCGAAGACGTGCATCCGCACGAGCTGGCCGTCGGGCTCGCCGTGCGCCTGCGTGACCACCGTGAACAACGGCGACACCCGTGCCGGATCGATCTCGACCGCGACCTCCTCGCGTGCCTCCCGGACGGCGGCCTCGGCCGGCGTCTCGCCCGCGTCGATCTTCCCGCCCGGCATGTAGAGGACGTCGCGGCCGCGAGCCGTCACCATGAGCACCCGCCGTCCGCGGACGATCGCGACCGCGGACACGAGGATGTCGGGGAGCGCGCTGCCAGAGCTCTCGGGTGCGCGGCTCACCGGTCGGCCGGGCGCTCGGTGTCGAGCGCGGGTCGCACCCGATCGGCGAACCCGTCGACGGCGAGTTCCACGGCGTCCTTGAGCTCGTCCGTGCTGAGGATCACGAAGTGACCCGGCACCGGGAGGAGCACGTTCGTCGCTCCTGGTAGCACGCTGCTGGACGGCACGTGCGGGTCGAAGGTGCTGTAGATCGAGACGATGTCGGCGTTGACGTCGTGCGGCGCCCCGAGCGCCACGATGGTCTCGTCCGTCGGGAGGAACGCGCGGAGGCTCGGATCGACGACGTACTTCGCGAGCACCGATCCGGAGAACGGCGAGCAGATCGCGACGACCCCGAGCAGGCCCAGCCGCTCGCGTTCGGTGAGGAGCAGCTCCTTCCCGACGAGCCCTCCCTTACTGTGCGCGACGATGACGCACCCGGCCACGGGCTTCGGCAGCCGTCCGAGTGCGCGGGCGAAGCGGGCCGCCGTGTCGCGGATGGGTTTGCGGTTGTACCCGAGGCCGCGGGCGATGCGGATCCGGTAGCCGTCGGCGTTCAGGCGGTCTGCGACCGGCTTCAGGAACGCCCAGGTCTCGTACACGCCGGGGATGAGGACGACGACCGGTCGGCTCGCGTCGCCGCGGGCGTACTCCTTCGGGATGCGGCCGCTGAAGAAGGCCCGCGTGTGCCAGACGACCGAGTGGACCCAGTCGACGGCGACGATCCCGGCGATGGTCAGCGCGCCGGGTCGCTCGGCGACCGGCGGGGCGTCGGCGAGCGTCACGTCCTCGGCTTCCGCCACCGACTCCTCGTCCATCCGCACCCCCTCGTCCATCTTGCCACCGCCTCCGGTGCGCACCGCGCGAGCCCAGTGAACATCAGGGATCGCGGGTTACCCTGTGTTGACAAGGCGACGGCACGCTGCAAGCATGAGTCCGTTCGTCGAACCCCTATGCGCGAGGTGCACCTTCATGACTGATCCGAACTCCGGCCAGCCGAACGACCCATACGGTCAGAGCCAGAACCCCCAGCAGCCGGCCTACGGCGAATCGCAGGTTCCGCCGGCTCCGCAGTACGGGGAACAGGCTCCGCAGTACGGCCAGCCCTCGCCCTACGGTGAGCAGCCGGGCCAGCAGGCTCCGCAGTACGGCGAGCAGCCGAAGTACGGTCAGCCGCAGGCTCCCTACGGCGAGCAGCAGAACCCCTACGGCCAGCCGCAGGCACCCTACGGGCAGCAGCAGAACCCCTACGGCCAGCCCGCCGCTCCGTACGGACAGCCTCAGGCGCCGTACGGCTACGCGCAGCCGACCGGCCCGAAGACGAACGTCATGGCGATCATCTCGCTCATCGCCCCGTTCGTCGGGTTCGGCGTCGTCGGCCTCGTGCTCGGCATCATCGCGCTCGGTCAGATCAAGCGCACCGGCGAGCAGGGCCGTGGCCTGGCCCTCGCCGGCACCATCGTGAGCGGCGTGTCGGTCCTCGCCGGCATCATCGTGATCATCTTCTACTTCCTGATCATCGCAGGCGCGATCGCCGGCGCGAGCTCGTACGACTACAACTACGACTACTGATCCACGGCCTGCTCCGCAGGCGGATCACGACGGGCATCGGCATCGCGCCGGTGCCCGTTCGTCGTTCCAGCGCCCCTCCCGTCCCGTTGCCTGTGCGGTGACCCTCCTCCGGTCCCTGAGCAGTGACCCTCCTCCGGTCCCTGAGCTGCGCCGCACTGAGCCTGTCGAAGTGTCGAAGGGCGGTGCTTGACTCGTTCCCTGCGCGGTAACCCTCTCCGGTCCCTGAGCTGCGCCGCACTGAGCCTGTCGAAGTGTCGAAGGGCCCACGGGGAACGTCCATGGTCGGTCGCGTGTTCGCGCACCTCGACAGGCTCGGTGACCGGGGTTCGGCTCGGTGACCGGAGTTGCCCGACGCGAGAGCCCCGGTACCGCCAGGAAGCCTAGGAGGCGGAAGCGGCCGAGTCGGCGTCGGCGAGCGGCGCGACGACCGCCGGTGTCTGCGGGACGTCGATGCCGAAGAGCGTCTGCAGCGCAGTCGTGTACGCGGCCTGCTCGCCGTTGCGGGCGAGGTTCCGTGCGCGCACCGTCGGTTCGTGCAGCAGCACTCCGGCGAGGTGACGCAGTGCACGGGCGGTCGAACCATCGTCGTCGCCGCGAGCGGTCGCGCGGGCGACCTCGGCCTCGACGAGTGCGTGCACGTGGCTGCGGAGTGCGACGACGGCGGGCTCGAGGCTGCGCTCCTCGCCGACCGCGGCGAACTTCTGTGCGGCGCGGCTGACGATGGAGCGCGCGACCTCGGTGGCCTGCAGCTCCTCGAGCGGCGCGTGGATGCGGATGGTCTCGAGGTCGAGCAGCACCACACCGGCGACGGTGGAGACGTCGGGGTCGACGTTGCGCGGCAGGCCGAGGTCGATGACGAGCTGGGCCGAGGCGTGCGGCACCGGGCACTCGGCGGCGGCTTCGGTGATGACGTCGTGGGCGAGTGCGGAGACCCCGGTGGGTTCGGGTGCGGCCGGTGCGGCGGCCGCGGTGACCAGCGAGAGCGTCGGTGCGTCCGTGGCAGCCGCGGCTCGCGCACGGTGGTCGGCGGCGACGGCCGTGCGACCCGCGCGGAGCAGTTCGGCGTCGACCACGTGGCCCTCGGCGGTGGTGCAGGTCACGATGATGTCGACCTCGCCGGTGGTGCGGGCGAGGTCGTCGTGTCCGATCCAGCCGATCTCGTGCGAGCGCGCGAACTTCTCGGCGCGGCCGGAGGGCGAGTACACGAGGACGTCGGTGACGCCGCGGTCGCGGAGGGCGGCGAGGCTCGCGCCGGCGTACGCACCGGTGCCGACGAGCAACACGCGTTGCGTGGCCCAGTCGTCGATACGGCTCTCCGCGAGGTCGAGGGCGAGACGCACGATGGAGCGACCGGCGCGCCCGAGCGGCGTGCGGTTCTTGATGCCGCGGGAGGTCTGGGACGCGCGCTGGAACAGGCGCTCGAGCTCGGAGCTGGTGGTGCCACCGGCGCGAGCGGCCTCGAGGGAGCGCCGCACCTGGCCGGCGATCTCGCCCTCACCGACGACGACGGACTCGAGTCCGGCCGACACGGCGAAGAGGTGCTCGGCTGCCGCGGTGCCGACGCTGAGGTCGAACACCTCCCGCAGCTGCTCGGCGGGGATGCCGGTGGTCTCGCTGACGGCCTCCGCAGCGGCCTCGAAGGCGACGGATGCGGCGGCGGTGACGGGCTCGTCGAGGTCGATGTACGCCTCGAACCGGTTGCAGGTGGCCACGACGACGGCACCCGAGACGCACTCGTGGTGCTCGACCAGGCGCGCGGCAACGCCCTCGGCACCGACTGAGAGTCGTTCGAGGAGGTCGAAGGTGGCGTTCTTATGGCTCGCCGTCACACACATGAGCACCCGATGAGTCTACCCGAGCGGCGCTGTCGGGCTCCCGGGATGTCGCTCAGGGCACCCTCACCACCAGTCGGGTACTGACATATGAAATGTCAGATGCAATACTACGGATCAAGCCGTTCGACCGAACGGAACACAACGATCGAAGGAGAACGTTATGCAGCACTTCAGGAGAGTCGTCACGCTCGCCGCCGCGGCAGCGATGGTCACGCCCGGGCTCATGGGTGCGGCCCCAGCCCCGGCCTCGTACCCACGGGGAGGCGATGTCGTGGTCACCTGCACGTACACGGGTGGTCTGTTCCATGCGACCGGCGAGGTCCACCTGGTCTGGAACGGGAGCGACGCCTCGGGCAAGACGACCGTCTCGCTGGAGGAGTACCGGATCACCGCCGGCGGTGCGCCCTTTGGCGATAAGGCGAACATCGACCTCGGCCTGTCGCAGAACGGCGGGGCGACGCGGTGGATCCACTCGCCCGACTCGATGAAGCAGGACGGCCAGTGGCACTCGCTCGGGATCTGGCAGGACCTCTCCGCGTCGCCGTCCATCGACGATCTCGTGGCGACGGTGGAGTTCACCTTCGACGAGTCGGTCGGCTACGACCACTCGTGCAGCGTGTCGCACCGGCTCTGAACCACGGTCGGACTCCGGTGCGGGCCGTCGCCGGACGGTCCGCACCGGCAGGGCCGCGCATCGCGGGGCTTCGCCCATGCCGCGCTCAGCGCGGGAATGGGAGGATGGAGGGGTGAGTCTCCCACCCGAACACCCCCTCGTCACCGGCGTGACCCAGTCGTCGCCGCTCATCACCGCGTACCGCGGCACCCGCCCCGAGCGGACGCCCGTCTGGTTCATGCGTCAGGCCGGCCGGTCGCTGCCCGAGTATCGCGAGTTGCGGATCGGGACGGCCATGCTCGACGCCTGCCTCGACCCGGCGATGGCGAGCGAGATCACCCTCCAGCCCATCCGACGGCACGGGACGGACGCGGCCATCTTCTTCAGCGACATCGTGGTGCCGCTCAAGCAGGCCGGGGTCGCGGTCGAGATCGTGCCGGGCCGTGGTCCCGTCATGGGTTCCGCCGTTCGGACGGCCGCCGAGGTCGACGCGCTCGTCGCGCTCGACCCGGCCGTCCTCGACGACACGCTTGCGCCGATCCGCGAGGGCGTCGCGCTCACCGTCGCCGGGCTCGCGGGGATCGGCGACGGCCGCACGCCGCTCATCGGCTTCGCGGGTGCGCCGTTCACACTCGCCGCCTACCTCGTCGAGGGCGGACCATCGAAGGACCACCTCGCCGCCCGCACCCTCATGCACGCCGACCCGGCGTCGTGGGCGAAGCTCATGGCCTGGTGCGCGGACGTCACCGGTCGCTTCCTCCGCGCCCAGGTGCTCGCCGGCGCGTCGGCCGCGCAGCTCTTCGACTCGTGGGCGGGGGCACTCTCCCTCGAGGACTACGAGCGTCACGTCGCCCCGGCCTCCCGGGCCGCGCTCGCGCACGTCGCCGACCTCCCCGTCCCGAAGGTGCACTTCGGCGTCGGGACCGGTGAACTGCTCGGTGCGATGCACCGGGTCGGCGCCGACGTGGTCGGGATCGACTACCGGCTGGCGCTCGACGAGGGCATCCGACGTCTCGGTGGCGGCGTCCCCGTGCAGGGCAACATCGACCCGGCACTGCTCGCCGCCCCATGGCCGGTCCTCGAGGCGCACGTCCTCGACATCCTCCAGCGCGGGACGGCGGCGCCGTCGCACGTCCTCAACCTCGGCCACGGGGTCCCGCCCGAGACCGACCCGGACGTCCTGACTCGCATCGTCGCCCTCGCCCACGATTGGCAGCCCGCATGAGTCTCGAGCCGAAGCGTCTCGTCGTCATCGGCGGTGGTGTGGCCGGACTCGTCGGCGCGGTCGACTGCGCCAAGGTCGGCATCTCGGTGACGGTCGTCGACGCGCAGGAGTCGTTCGGTGGCGCGCTCGCGGCCGCCGAGGTCGCAGGTCTCCGCGTCGACGTCGGTGCCGAGAGCTTCGCGACGCGCGGTGGCTCGGTCGCCGAGCTCATCGAGCAGCTGGGGCTGACCGACCGCGTCGTGCGTCCCAACCGGGCCGGGGCCTGGTTGCACGTCGCCAAGCCCGGACAGCCGCAGCGGAGTGTCCCGCTCCCCAAGGCGGGGCTGCTGGGCATCCCGACGAACCCCCTCGCCGACGACGTCCGTCGGGTCATCGGTTGGAAGGGTGCCCTGCGCGCCTATCTCGACCGCATCCGCCCGCCGCTCACGATCGGCACCGAGCACAACCTCGGTGCGCTCGTCCGGAAGCGCATGGGCGCGGCCGTCCACGACCTCCTCGTCGCACCGGTCACCTCGGGCGTCTACTCGGCCGCTCCGGACGACCTCGACGTCGACCGCGCGGCTCCCGGGCTGAACGCCGCGTTGACCCGCACCGGGGCGCTGTCCCTCGCCGTCGCGGCCCTCCGGGAGAACGCGCCCGCCGGTGCCGCGGTCGGTGGCCTCGACGGTGGCATGACCGTCCTCGTCGACGGCTTGACCGCGGAGCTCGAGCGGTGGGGGTCGACGCTCATCACCGGCGTCGCCGTCACGGCGATCTCCCGGAACCCGTTCGACATCGACGTGGACGGACCGGGTGTCGGCCTCGGCGACGCCGGCCTCCCGCGGATGAGCGAGCGTCCCGCGGCTGCAGGTGCGTCGAAAGCCCCCTGGTACGTCGCCCTGACCGACGGCCGGGTGCTCGAGGCCGATCTGGTCCTCATCGCGACGCCCGAGCAGCCGGCCCGCAACCTGCTGGCCGACGTCGGGCCGGCGCTCCGCGACCTCCCCGCCGCCGGCGACGACGCGGGCGACCCGGTCCTGCCCGCGCCCATCGAGCTCGTGACGATCGTGCTCGACGAACCGGCCCTCGACGCCGCACCGCGTGGCTCCGGGCTGCTCGTCGCACCCGGCTCGACGCTCCACGCCAAGGCGCTCACCCACGCGACGGCGAAGTGGGCCTGGCTCGCCGACCGCGCGAAGGAGCATGGCGAGCACCGCCACGTCGTCCGCCTGTCCTTCGGCCGTCAGGGCGAGGCCGACGCGACGAGCGCGTTGACCGACGAGGAGCTGCTCTCGACGGCGTTGCACGATGCGTCGGTGATGCTCGGCGTCCAGCTCGACCCGGGCAGCGTCCGCGGCTTCCACCGCATCTCCTGGACGGGGACGCAGCCGACCGCCGCGCGCGGCCAGCGTGAACGCTCGACGGCCATCCGGGAAGCGGTGGCCGAGGTGCCCGACCTCGCGGTCACGGGTGCCTGGTTGTCGGGCACGGGGCTCGCCTCGGTGGTCCCCGACGCCCACGAGGCGGCGGCACGACTCCGCCATCAGGCGCTGCAGCGGTAGACGCGCCCATATGCCCGACCCGGCATCTTTTCCTGTCAACCCCCGACCGGATGGTGGCGTCGGAGTGACACCCGACTACGCTGGTCCCGTTGGATGCAGCATCACAGCACCACTCGAACAGACGGAGGCGCCATGAAGGGCAAGGTCATGTTCGTCGTCGGTGGGCTCACGGGCTACGTGCTCGGTACCCGCGCCGGACGCGAACGCTACGAGCAGATCAAGACGCAGTGGGTCAAGCTGTGGAACGCGAAGCCGGTGCGCGCGCAGCGCGGCAAGGTCGAGGACTTCGCCAAGGCACGCATCAGCGAGGTCCCCGCGGCTCTGTGGAGCGGCGTCAGCGCCGTCGCGAAGGTCGTCAGCCAGCAGGGTTCGACGCCCGGCCAGAAGCTCGATAAGGCCATCTCCAAGACCGAGGACACCGTCCAGGACGTGTCCGAGACGGTCAAGGACGCCCGCACGGCCTCCGGCACCTCGACGTCGTCGGCCTCGAAGCCCGCAGTGCGCAAGCCTGCCGCGCCCAAGACGACGGCTCCGAAGCCCAAGAGCGGCGAGTAGCACCGACGATGCCGTTCATGAGTGACCGCAACCGGTCGGAGCCGCGTTACGACAAGCGCGACGAGTCCCTCCTGACCCTCGTCGGCCAGCTGCCGGGGGTCGTCTCGAACCTGGTCAAGGCCGAGATCGCCAACCTCAAGACGCAGCTCGCCCACAAGGGCAAGTACGCGGGTATCGGCGCGGCCTTCGTCGCCGGTGCCGCGGTGTTCCTCTTCTTCGCGGTCGGCGTGCTCGTCGCCGTGCTGATCCTCGCGCTCGCGCTCGTCATGCCCTCGTGGCTGGCAGCGCTCTGCGTCTTCGTGCTCTTCGTCCTCGTCGCTGCGGTCCTCGTGCTGATCGCGCTGCGGTACTTCAAGAAGATCAACGAGGACCCGAGCCCGATGGACAACGTGAAGGAAGACATCAAGGCAGTGAAGGGACTCGGCGAGTATGACCGTTGACCAGTTCCCGGGGGCGACGCCCTCGCCCGAGCAGGCTCGTGCCGAGCTCGTCGCCACGCTGAACGCGATCGAGGACAAGCTCAACGTCCCGAAGCAGGTGCACCGCGCCAAGCGTCGTGCCATCGTGCAGATCGCGACCGTCAAGGTCGAACGCCCGGCGGTCTTCTACGCCGGTGTCGCGGGCCTCGCCGGTGCGGCCGGGCTGGCAGTGTGGGGCATCGTCCGCGCCATCGCGCGCTGACGCGTCCCGCCGCCGGTCAGTCGCTCGGCGTGGCGACGCGCGTCATCGGGACGTGCACGATGTCGTCCTCCACGTAGTCGGGGCCGCTGATCTCGAACCCGAACCGGCCGTACCAGTCGGCGAGGCGTTTCTGGGCGCCCATGCGGAGTTCCCGATGCCCGTGGTCGGCGACGGCGCGGCGGATCAGTTCCGCGGCGAGACCCCGCCCGCGGGCGGTGAACGCGGTGGCCACCCGTCCGATCTCCGAGTGCTCGGCCTCGGTCAGGATCCGGATCGTCGCGAGCACCTCGTCGCCCTCCTGCGCCCAGGCGATGAGCGTCCCGTCCTCGATGTCGCGACCGTCGAGATCGGCGAAGAGCGCCGTCTGCTCGACGACGAAGACGTCGACGCGGATCTTCAGCACGCGGTAGAGCGTCACCGGATCCATCTCGGCCGCTCTGGCGACGTGGTACTCGACGGGAGGTTGCTCGCTGGTCATCACCCGACTGTATCGGCGGTGAGGCTGGGCTCGGTGTCAATCGTGACCTGCCCCTTTTGCCCAATCGACCGAACTGGGTGAGGATAGGACTATGACTCACCCGGCCTCTGCCGAGGCATCGCACCACCCGACCGACTCAGCCACCCCGACTGGCCCCTCAGGATTCACCCTCTGGGCTGTCCTGCGCCGCGAGCCGGCGAGTGCGCTGCCGCTCGGCGAAGAGCATGTCTCCGAACTCGAAGCATCCATCGCGCTCGTCGAAGCCCAGGGCGTGACCCTGCGCGGCATCTACGACGTCTCCGGCCTCCGCGCCGACGCCGACCTCATGCTGTGGCTCCACGGCGACACCGCCGAGGGCCTGCAGGCCGGCCTCCGCGAGCTGCGCCGCACCGCCATCCTCGGTTCGCTGGCACCCACCTGGAACGCCATGGGCGTCCACCGCGACGCCGAGTTCAACCGGCAGCACGTCCCCGGGTTCCTCCGCGGCATCGAGCCGAAGGGCTGGCTCTGCCTGTACCCCTTCGTGCGCAGCTACGAGTGGTACCTCCTGCCGGAGGAGGAGCGTCGCAAGATGCTCGCCGAGCACGGCCGTCAGGGTGCGGCGTTCACGGGTGTGCTCGCCAACACCGTCGCCTCCTTCGCCCTCGGCGACTACGAGTGGCTCCTGCCGCTCGAGGCCGACGACGTCGTCGAACTCGTCGACCTCATGCGCGACCTGCGCAACACCGAAGCGCGCCGCCACGTGCGCGAAGAGGTGCCGTTCTTCACGGGCCGCCGTATCACGCCCGCCGAGGCATTGGAGGTGGTGCGCTGATGGCAGCCATGAACCTGGGGAGCACCGGAGCAGAGTCCCCCGAGCGCATCGTCCGCGGCGCGACCGACGCCGCAGCGGCCGGTCCTGAGCACGTCTCCGAGCCGACGGACTACGACGCCATCCTCCTCGCCGGCTTCGGCGGGCCTGAGGGCCAGGACGACGTCATCCCGTTCCTCCGCAACGTCACGCGCGGTCGCGGCATCCCCGAGGAGCGTCTCGAAGAGGTCGCCCACCACTACCGTCACTTCGGCGGCGTCAGCCCGATCAACGACCAGAACCGTGCGCTCAAGGCGGCCCTGGAGCTCGAACTCGCCTCCCGCGGCATCGACCTCCCGGTCCTCTGGGGCAACCGCAACTGGGACCCGTACCTGCGCGACGCGCTGACCGAGGCGCACGAGCGCGGCTTCACGAAGCTCATCGCGATCGCCACGAGCGCCTACTCCTCGTACTCGAGCTGTCGGCAGTACCGCGAGGACTTCGCGATCGCCGTCGACGAGACGAACCTCCAGGGCGAGATCCAGATCGACAAGGTGCGTCAGTTCTTCGACCACCCCGGCTTCGTGACCCCGTTCATCGACGGTGTCCGTGAGGCGATCGCCGAGTACCTGCGCGAGCAGCCCGATCTCTCCGCCGAGACGGAGATCGAGGTGCTCTTCGCGACGCACTCGATCCCCACCGGCGACGCCGCGCGCTCCGGCCCCGATTTCCGCGGCTTCGGCGACCACGGCGCGTACGAGGCCCAGCACCTCGCGGTGGCCGAGGTCGTCATGGCGAACGCCATCGACCAGCTCCGTGAGGCCGGTGTCCTCGGCGGCGCGGTCGGCAGCGGTGTCTCGGTGCCGTGGCAGCTCGTCTACCAGTCCCGGTCGGGCCCGCCCAGCATGCCGTGGCTCGAGCCCGACATCAACGATGCGATCGCAGAGCTGCCCGCCGCCGGCCGCAAGGCGATCGTCATCGTGCCGCTCGGCTTCGTGAGCGACCACATGGAGGTCATGTGGGACCTCGACAACGAGGCCATCGAGACGGCCGGCGAGCACGGCCTGGCCGCCGTCCGCGTCCCGACGCCGGGCACTGCCGCCGCCTACGTCAAGGGACTCGTCGACCTCGTCCTCGAGCGCCGCGACGGCACGCCCGTCGAGGACCGACCGCACATGACCGACCTCGGGCCCTGGTACGACGTCTGCCGCCCCGGGTGCTGCGAGAACGCCCGGCTGGGCTTCAAACCGGCGTTCTCGGGGATCGCCCCATGACCCTTCGCATCGGAACCCGCGGCAGCGCCCTGGCGCTGGCGCAGACCGGTCATGTGGCCGACGCCCTCACGGCGGCCACCGGTGAGGACGTCGAGATCGTCACCGTCACGACGCAGGGCGACACGAGTCGCGAGTCGCTCTCGACCATCGGCGGGACGGGTGTGTTCGTCAACGCGCTCCGCGACGCCCTGCTCGACGGCGCGTGCGATCTCGTCGTGCACTCCTTGAAGGACCTGCCGACGGCTCCGGCCGAGGGCTTCACGATCGCCGCCATGCCGATGCGCGAGGATCCGCGCGACGCCCTGTGCGCCTCCGACGACCGCTCACTCGACGACCTGCCGCAGGGTGCCAGGATCGGCACCGGTTCACCGCGTCGGATCGCCCAACTGAAGCGCATCCGGCCCGACCTCGAGGTCGTCGACATCCGCGGCAACATCGACACCCGCCTGCGCCGGATCGACGACGACCTCGACGCCGTCGTCCTCGCGGCCGCCGGTCTCACCCGCCTCGGACGCCTCGACGCCGTCACCGGGCTCTTCGACCTCGACACCTGGCCGACCGCGCCGGGGCAGGGGGCGCTCGCGATCGAGTGCCTCGACGACGACGAATCGTCCATCGCCGGTTCCATCGCGTTGCTCGACCACGCGCCGAGCCGCTGGCAGGCGACGGCGGAGCGGGCCGTGCTCCGTCGACTCGAGGCCGGTTGCTCGGCCCCCGTCGGTGCCGCAGCCTGGCTCGACGACGAGGACCTCGTGCTGCAGGCCGCCGTCTACTCGCTCGACGGCACCGAGATGATCCACCGGGAGAGCCGCGCGGAGGGGTTCTCCGGCGACGGACACGGACGGGAGCTGCTGCAAGCGGCCGACGCGCTCGGTGTCTCGCTCGCGGACGAGCTCATCGAGGCCGGCGCAGCCGACCTCGCCCCGCTGGGAGGCGCTGCGTGAAGGACTGGACGAAGTCGAACACCGTTCCCACCGCCACCAAGCCGCTCGGCGGGTGGCGCGTCCTCGTGCCGCGCGGCGGTCCGTGGGGCGACTCGGTCGCCGGGACGGTCCGTGGCAAGGGCGGGTCGCCTGTCGTCGCCCCGATGATCAACTTCGCCAGCACCGACGACCCGGAGACCCTCGGGGCCGCGCTCGCGGCGCTCGAGGCTGGCGAGTTCGACTGGCTGACCGTGACGAGCGCGACCACGGTCGACGTGCTGTCCTCGCAGCGGATCCGGATCCCCGAGACGACGAGGGTCGCCGCCGTCGGCGAGACGACCGCTGCCGCGCTCACCGCCGTCGGCTACAGCGTCGACCTCGTGCCGGCGAAGGACAACTCCGCCAAGGGCATGGTGCAGGAGCTCACGGCGCTCGAACCGCACCCGAAGCGCATCCTCACGCTCCGCTCGGCCATCGCCAAGCCGCTCCTCACGGAGGGCCTGATCGCCGCCGGACACGACGTCCAGTCCGTCGTGGCCTACCGCACGGTCGGTGTCCCGGTGGCAGAGAAGATCGTCGCCGACGTCGCCAGCGGCCGGGTGCGTGCCATCCTCGTCACCTCGGGCAGCGTGGCGGAGCAGGTCCGTTCGCAATTCCCCGAGATCCCCGAGAGCACCGTCATCGCCGCGATCGGACCCCGCACGGCTCGTGACGCCCGAGGCTACGGGCTCCGGGTCGACGTCGTGGCGGAGCAGCAGACGGTCGACTCGCTGATCGAGGCGATCGTGTCCGTGGCGCTCAGCCAGAACCGCGACGAGGACGCCGGCCACGGGATCCGCTGACCGGCTTCACGCCCTGCGCGAACCGGGAGGGCGCGTCGGCAGCGGCGCGTAGGCTGGACGGGTGAGCATTCCCGAGACCCGTCCCCGTCGTCTCCGGCAGCAGCCGGCCATCCGTCGCCTCGTCAGCGAGACGAGACTCGACCCGGCGGAGCTGGTGCTCCCCATGTTCGTGCGGGAGGGCGTCGCCGAGCCGGTCGAGATCTCCTCGATGCCGGGTGTCCGGCAGCACACCGTCGACAGCGCCAAGCGGGCCGCGGCTGAGGCGGCAGCGGCCGGCATCGGTGGGGTCATGCTCTTCGGCGTCCCGGCCGAGCGCGACGCCGTGGGTTCCGGCGCGACCGACCCCGACGGCATCCTCAACGTCGCGACCCGCGCGCTCGTCGCCGAGGTGGGCGACGCCCTGGTCGTGCAGACCGACCTCTGCCTCGACGAGTTCACCGACCACGGACACTGCGGCGTCCTCGACGACCGCGGGCGCGTCGACAACGACCGCACGCTCGACCGCTACCGCGACATGGCGCTGGCCCAGGCCGAGTCCGGCTCGGCCCTCCTCGGCCTCTCGGGCATGATGGACGGCCAGGTCGCCGCCGTCCGCGAGACGCTCGACGCCGCCGGGTTCGACGACACGATCATCCTCGCCTACTCGGCGAAGTTCGCGTCCGCGCTCTACGGCCCCTTCCGCGAGGCCGTCGACTCGCAGCTGCAGGGCGACCGCCGCACCTACCAGCTCGACCCCGCCAACCGTCGTGAGGGTCTGCGCGAGGCGCTCATCGACGAGGCCGAGGGCGCCGACATCGTCATGGTGAAGCCCGCAGGGAGCTTCCTCGACGTCCTGGCCGACGTGGCGGACACGGTGTCGATCCCGGTCTGGGCGTACCAGGTGTCCGGCGAGTACGCGATGATCGAGGCCGCCGCCCGGCAGGGCTGGATCGACCGCCGACGCGCGATCGAGGAGTCGGTGCTCTCCATCAAGCGCGCCGGAGCCGAGGCCGTCCTGAGCTACTGGGCCGTCGAACTCGCCGGTTGGTTGGATGAGGCGCGCGGTCTGCGTGCAGGAGGAACCCGATGAACGACGCAGCATTCGCCAGAGCCCAGCGGTCGATCCCCGGTGGGGTGAACTCGCCCGTCCGTGCCTTCCGCTCCGTCGGCGGCACGCCGCGGTTCATGGTGTCCGCGACCGGACCCTACATCACCGACTCCGAGGGCGTGCAGTACGTCGACCTCGTGAGCGCGTGGGGCCCCGCGCTCCTCGGACACGCGCACCCGCAGGTCGTCGAGGCCGTGCAGGCCGCTGCGGCGCGCGGCCTCTCCTTCGGCGCGTCCACCCCGGCCGAGACCGAGCTCGCGGAGCTCGTCAAGGAGCGCGTCCAGGCGTCCGGCGTCGCGCCGATCGAGAAGCTGCGCATGGTATCCACCGGCACCGAGGCGACCATGACGGCGATCCGCCTCGCGCGCGGTGCCACCGGTCGCAGCCTCATCGTGAAGTTCGCCGGGCACTACCACGGCCACTCCGACGGCCTGCTCGCCGAAGCGGGGTCGGGCGTCGCGACCCTCGCCCTGCCTGGGTCCGCCGGGGTCACCGCCGAGACGGCAGCCCAGACGATCGTCGTCCCCTACAACGACCGGGCGGCACTCCGCGAGGTCTTCGCCGAGCGCGGCCAGGACATCGCCGCGATCATCATGGAGGCGGCCTCCGCCAACATGGGCGTCGTCCCGCCGGCTCCCGGGTTCAACGCGAGCGTCGTGAAGCTCGCGCACGAGTACGGCGCGCTGGTCATCATCGACGAGGTGCTCACCGGGTTCCGCGTCTCCTCCGCCGGTTGGTGGGGGCTCGACAACCGCGGACTCGCCGCCGTCGCGCCGGGCACGGAGCCCGTCCCGGGCGCAGAGGCCTGGGAGGCCGGCAACCACGCCGTCGCGAACTCGACCGGCGCCATCAGCATCCCCGTCGGCGTGTACCAGCCCGACCTCTTCACCTTCGGCAAGGTCATCGGCGGTGGCATGCCCCTCGCTGCGCTGGGTGGGCGCGCCGAGCTCATGGACCTGCTCGCACCGACCGGCCCGGTCTACCAGGCCGGCACGCTCTCGGGGAACCCGGTGGCCCTCGCCGCCGGCATCGAGACGCTGCGCCTGGCCGACCAGGACGTCTACCGTCGGGTCGACGCGGCGGCCGCGATCGTGTCCGAGGCGACCTCGAACGCGCTCACGGAGGCCGGGGTCGCGCACACCGTGCAGCGCGCCGGGAACCTGTTCTCCTTCGCCTTCAGCGAGACGGCACCGACCGATTACGCCGCGGTCCTGCGGCAGGACGCCTTCCGCTACCCGGCGTTCTTCCACCGCATGCTCGACGCTGGGGTGTCGCTCCCGCCGAGCGTGTACGAGGCCTGGTTCGTCTCCGCGGCGCACGATGACGAGGCGATCGGGCGCATCGTCGACGCCCTGCCCGCGGCGGCCCGAGCGGCTGCGGCGGCCATCCGCTGAGTCGGACGGTCGCCCCGCCGCCGACGTCGGACGCTGCACAGGGCATGCGTTACCGCTTTGTGAACTTCCGGCAACGCGAACGTCGGTGGGGGTTGGCAGACTAGAGGCATGGCCTCCTTGCGTCTGCACCCCGACCGACTGGAGATCGAGCTGTCCGCGTACGACAAAGCGCTCTCGCTGCGTCGGAGCAACGTCGTCGTGCCACGGTCGAGCATCCGTTCCGCCACCATCACCGACGACCCGTGGATCTGGGTCCGGGGCATCCGTGCGCCGGGCACCGCGATCCCGTTGACGCTCGCCATCGGCCAGTGGAAGTTCCACGGTGGCATGGACTTCCTGGTCATCAAGGGCACCAAACCGTCGGTCGTCATCGACCTCGAAGACGCGGAGTACTCGCGGCTCATCATCACGACCCGTCGCAGCGCCGAGCTCATCGCCGCCCTCAATCTGCACTAGGTCGAGCTGCTGAACGCGCGGCGGTCTCGGCTGGATCCGGACCGTCGGCGAGGACGCGGTGTCCGCGCATCCTGGCGCTGATCAGGGCCGTGCGCAATCATTTGCCTCGAACAGGGCACAAAACGACGTCTGACCGGTATTCTGGGCCCGCTCGAACCTCCGCAGATCCGCCTGTTCGAAAGGACCACGCCCATGTCGACTCCTCCTCCCGGTGAATACCCCGGCCAGCCGCCGCAGGCTCCCCAGGCGCCGCAGCCCCCGAAGGATCAGTACGGCTCGGCTCCCGCGTATTCCGGCGGCGCAGCTCCCAGCGGCGACGCGACCGCCGGAAAGACGCTCGGCATCGTCGGCCTGATCCTCGCCTTCCTCGCCCCGCCGATCGGCCTCATCCTCAGCATCGTCGCCCTGGTGCAGTCGAAGAACGCGGGTGTCAAGAACACGCTGGCGAAGGTCGGCCTCATCCTGTCGATCGTCTTCATCGTCATCGCGATCATCGCGACCATCGCGGGTATCGCGATCGGTGCTGCGGCGTTCAACGAGGCGTGCGCCTCCCTCGGGAGCGGTGTCCACACCGACGGCACGACCACCATCACCTGCCCGTAACCCGGTGACATCCGGTCGATTGGGGAGTTGTCCCCATCGCCTGTCGGGTACCTAACCCACTACTGTTGGCTCGCGCCCGTGGCGCATCTACCATCCTCGAGAGGAACCATCATGACCAACGCACCCCAGTACAACGCCCCGCAGCAGCCGGGCGGCGCCCTGCCCGCCGACTACCCGGGCAAGACGCTCGGCCTCGTCGGCCTCATCCTCGCGATCGTCGTGCCGCTCGTCGGCCTGATCATCAGCCTCGTCGCGCAGAAGCAGTCGAAGGACGCCGGCTACCCGAACCAGCTCGCGAAGATCGGTGTCATCATCGGCATCATCCTCGTCGTGCTCGGCATCATCGGCGGCATCTTCTACGCCGTCGCGCTCGGCTCGGTCATGTCGACCGCCGGCTACTGAGTCTCAGCAGTTCCGTCGGCAGCGGCCGGTCGCCTTCGGGCACCGGCCGCTGTCGCGTTCCTGGAGCGCTGGGCGGTGTCCCTGTCTCAGGGCTCGGCCGGTGGGTCGCCCGGGTGGGCGTGCGCCGCGCCGCAACTCTCCTGAGTTAGGGACGGCGGGTCGGGTGATGTCCCTGTCTCAGGAGTCGGCCGGTGTGTCGCCGGGGTGGGCGTGCGCCGCGCCGCAACTCTCCTGAGTTAGGGACGGCGGGTCGGGTGATGTCCCTGTCTCAGGAGTCGGCCGGTGTGTCGCCGGGGTGGGCGTGCGCCGCGCCGTGGTTCTCCTGAGTTGGGGACGGCCGGGCATGTTCCTTGGGCCCGCTCAGGCGCAGACGTCGACGACGATCCGGCCGTGGACCGAGCCTGCGAGGACCCGTTCCGCCGCATCCGTCGCCTCGGCGAGGGAGACCGTCTCGGTCAGCGTGTCGAGGACGTCGAGGTCGAGCGCGGTGGTCACGCGCTCCCAGGCGGCCTGCCGCAGGGGGAGCGGCGCCTCGACGGAGTTCACGCCCGCGAGCGTGACCCCGCGGAGGATGAACGGCATGACCGACGTCGGGAGATCGGACCCGCCGGCGAGACCACAGGCGGCGACCGTCCCGCCGTACTCGACCTGCGACAGGACCGTCGCGAGCGTCTGACCGCCGACGGAGTCGACGGCTCCCGCCCAGCGCTGGCTGCCGAGTGGGCGGCCGGGTTCGGCGAATTCGGCGCGGTCGACGATCGACGCCGCGCCGAGCCGCCGCAGGGCGTCACCCAGCTCGTCGACCCGCCCGGTCGAGGCGGCGACCTCGAAGCCGGCGGCGGCAAGCAGTGCGATCGCGATGCTTCCGACCCCGCCGCCGGCTCCCGTGACGAGCACGGGGAGCCCGCCGACACGGACGGCGCCGGAGGTCGCGCTGCCGTGCTCGAGCGCGAGCACGGCGAGGGCCGCGGTGTACCCGGCGGTGCCGATCGCGGCGGCCTGTGCGCTGGAGACGTGGTCGGGGACGCGGACGAGCGCGTCGGACCGCACCTTCGCGCGCTCGGAGAGCCCGCCGTACCGGGTCTCGCTCAGGCCGTCACCGAACAGGGCCACGCGGTCGCCGGCCGTCCACGCGGGATCACTCGACGCTGCGACGACGCCGACGAGGTCGATGCCCGCGACCATCGGGAACGACCGCACGACGCCCGGCTTCCCCGTGAGGACGAGGGCGTCCTTGTAGTTGATGCTCGAGTACTCGACGTCGACGGTGACGGCGGCGTCGGGCAGCGAAGTGTCGGGGAGGTCGCGGAGATCGACCGTCCGGGTGGGCTTGCCACCCTCGTGCTCGACCTGCTCGACGAGGTATGCGCGGCCCATGGTGCTCCTGTCTCCGGTGCGGTGACCGGTCGGTGGCTGTCCGTCGAGCCTACGCCTCCCCGCCGAGGGGCTGCCTGGCTCGAGCCAGCGCGCGCACCCTGCCTAGGTGACGTCGCGGCGCCAGGTCGTGGCGTAGCCGATGAGCGCGACGACGACCCCGATACCGAGGAGGACGAGTCCGCCCTGCCACCAGGTCAGCGCGTCCTGCTGAGCGGACATCATCGAGTAGAAGCTCGGTCCGACGAGCGCGTCCGTCGCGGCACCCGGCAGGAACCGGCCGATGGACGCGGTGACCTCGGAGAACGAGGAGGCGAGGCGCAGCAGCGGCTCGACGAACTGCGTGAAGGCCAGCACGACGATGATCGCGCCCACCTGGCTCGGCAGCACCGCCCCGAGACCGACGCCGATCGCACCCCACAGGGCCATCGCGAGCACCGCACGACCGATGAGCGCCCAGGTGTCGGGGTCGGTCAGCATCGGATCGATGCCGCTGATGGCCAGGGCGCCGCCGCCGAGACCGACGGACGCGACAAGCGCGATCACGCCGTACAGTGCGCCGACCCCGGTCAGTGCCAGGACCTTGCCGACGAGGACGTGGCCGCGGTTCGGGTTCGCGAGGAACGTCGGCGTCAGGCTCTGATGCCGGAACTCGCCGGTCGTGGCGAGCGCACCGAGCAGGACTGGGAAGACGTACCCGATGCTCGTCGCGAAGCCGTAGATGAGACCGGGTTGGGTGAGCATCTCGCTCGTCGCCTGCGCCCCGGCCCCGCTGGACTCGGCCGCGCCCGGGATGTTGGCGAAGAGGAGCGCCGCCCCGGCCGCGGCGAAACCGACGTACACGAACAGGATGAGGGCGAGTCCCCACCACACGCGGGTGGTGAACACCTTGAGGAACTCGGAGCGGATGGCTGCCAGAAGTGAGGTCATGCGTGGTCCTCCCCACCGCTGACGAGCGCGAGGAACGAATCCTCGAGCCCTGATCGATGCCGCGACAACGCACTGAGCGGAATGCCGGCGGCGAGCGCGACCCGGCCGATGTCGATCGCCTCCACATCGTGCACGACGAGCCCCGAGCGGGCCTGGTCGAAGGTGTACCCCGCGGCGGTCAGCGCCGTGGCGAGCCGCTCGTGCTCCGGGGAGTTCACGACGACGCGGAGGGTGTCGGCGGCGTCGAGGCTCGCGAGCGTGCCCACGTGCGCGAGCCGCCCCTTCGCGATGATCACGACCTCGTCGACGGACTGCTGCACCTCGCTGAGCAGGTGCGAGCTGATGAGGACGGTCCGACCTTCGGCCGCGAGTGCGGTGAGGAAGCCGCGGATCCACTTGATCCCCTCGGGGTCGAGCCCGTTGATCGGTTCGTCGAGGACGAGCACACCGGGGTCGCCGAGGAGCGCGGTCGCGAGGCCGAGCCGTTGTCGCATGCCGAGTGAATATCCGGCGACGCGTCGGTCGGCGACCTCGAGCAGGCCGACCTGCGCGAGCACGACGTCCACCCGGCTCGCCGGCAGACGCGCTGCCGAGGCGTGCACGCGCAGGTGGTTGCGGGCGGTGCGGCCGGGGACGAAGCTCGCCGCCTCGAGAGCCGCTCCGACGGTCGCTGCTGGGACCGGCAGCTTGGCGTAGGGGACACCGCCGAAGGTCGCCCTCCCCGACGTCGGTTGCACGAGGCCGAGCAGCATGCGCAGGGTCGTCGTCTTCCCGGCTCCGTTCGGGCCGAGGAAGCCGGTGACCTTGCCCGGTTCCACGTGGAACGTCAGGTCGTCGACCGCCTGCACCGCCCCGAAGGATTTCGAGAGTCCGTCGAACTCGATCGTCACGCCAGCGGTCATCCGGTGCCTCCCCAGGGGCGCGGCCGGATCCGCGCCTCGTCCTGCAACGCTATCGGGGCCGACACCCATCGCGCATCGGCCGCTCGGGGGAGATCCCGGCGAGGGCGCCGATGGCCCCGTCTCAGGAGATGCCCGGCGTGGCGGGCGCGCCTTGGTGCGACGCGCCGCACCTCTCCTGAGACAGGGACGGTGGAGCCGAGGAGGAGGGTCGGCGGCTACAGCCCGAGCGAGTCGAGCGACGCGCGGACGGCGGCGGCCGAGTCGGCGAACTGCTGTTCCTCGCGCGGCGACATCGCGACCTCGACCACCGAGCGCACGCCCGAGCGGTCGACGATGCTCGGCACCGACAGGGCGACCCCGCTGACGCCGTGGTACCCGTCGAGCACGGTGCTCACCGGCAGGATCGCGTGCTCGTCGCCGAGGATGGCCTCGACGATCCGTGCCCCGGAGAGCCCGATCGCGTAGTTCGTCGCGCCCTTGCCCTCGATGACGCGATAGGCGGCCGTGCGGACGTCGGTCGCGATCTCGTCGAGCTGCTGCTCCGTGAAGCGCGATCCGTCGGGTAGCTCCCAGTCGAGGATCGGGACGGGGCCGATGGTCGCCTGCGACCACAGCGGCAGTTCGCTGTCGCCGTGCTCGCCGACGATGAGTGCGTGCACCGCCGAGGTCGCGACACCCGCACGCTCAGCGAGCAACCAGCGCAGCCGGGAGGTGTCGAGGACGGTGCCGGAGGAGAAGACGCGTTCGCGCGGCAGCCCCGTGATCTGCTGGGCGGCGACGGTGAGGACGTCGCACGGGTTCGTGACGAGCATGTAGACGGCGTCCGGCGCCTGCTCGACGAGTTTCGGGAGCAGCTGTTCGAGGATGCGGATGTTCGTGCCCGCGAGGTCGAGTCGGGTCTGGCCGGGTTCCTGCTTGGCGCCGGCCGTGATCACCACGACGTCCGCGTCGGCGACGACCGAGATGTCGTCACCGCCCGTGATGCTGCTGGAACCGGTGAACTGCGTCCCGTGGGCGAGGTCGAGCACCTCGGCCGAGGCCCGCTTGCCGTCGATGTCGTAGAGCGCCACCCGCCGGGCGCTGCCGCGGATGAGCGAGGCGTAGGCGAGGGACGAACCGACGCTCCCCGCCCCGATGATGGCCAGTTTCGACTTCGTGCGAGCACCCATTGCTCCATCTTGGCAGGGGCTGATGTGCGCGGTCAGGGCGCGGCACGACGGGTGTCGGGTTATCTCGATGTCGAGGTATCCGCCCTTCGACAGGCTCAGGGACCGAATCGTCCCTTCGGCACTTCGACAAGCTCAGTGACCGGACCGCCGCACCCTCCGGTCACTGAGCCGCACCCTATCGGTCACTGAGCCTGTCGAAGTGCCTCAGCCAACCACCGGTTCCGCGACTCGATGAGCCGTCGCAGGTGCCGGGTGAGCGCGACGTGTTCGGCCACGACGCCGAGCGGACCGAACGGCGCCGAGAACGTGACGTCGTCGAGCATGATGGTCCGCGCCGTCCCCATCGGGCGCTCGAGCGGTTCGAAGAGGTGGACGTGGCGGAACGTCCGGAACGGACCGGACACCTGTTCATCGGTGAACCGGTGGGGTTCCTCGAACGCGGTGATCCGACTCGTCATCGTCCACGGCACACCGAAGTGCTTCGCCCGCCAGGTGACGGTCTCACCGAGGCCGATCAGCCCGGAGGTCACGCCGCCGACCGCCCGTTCACCGGTGTCCGCCATCGAGCCGAGGTGGGCGTCGATCGACCGCGAGAGGTCGAAGGCCTGCTGCATCGTCCCGGCGAGCTCGGTACGGAGGCGGAAGTGGGCGGTCATGACGGTGGCGGATCAGGCGGGCTGGCCGGTGCGAGCATCGGTGGAGACGTCGGCCCCGGTGTGCACGGCGCATCGCGGGCCGCCGTCGGGCCCGTCCGCGTGCGCCTCGCACACGACCAACTGCGTCTTGCAGGAGGGGTCCGCGCAGTTCTGCAGGTGCTTGGTCGACGCGTCGCAGACGACACAGTGCCCGATGACGGCCGCGTGATCGCTGAACTCGAGCGAGCCCCGCTTGTCGAACACGTACAGGGATCCCTCCCACAGGCCGTCGTCGCCGAACTGCTCGCCGTACCGGACGATGCCGCCGTCGAGCTGGTACACCTCGCCGAACCCGCGAGAGCGCATGAGTCCCGAGAGCACCTCGCAGCGGATGCCGCCCGTGCAGTAGGTGACGACCGGCTTGTCCTTGAGGTGGTCGTACTTGCCGCTGTCGAGTTCGGCGACGAAGTCCCGGGTGGTCGCGACGTCGGGGACGACCGCGCCGGCGAACCGCCCGATCTCGGCCTCGAACGCGTTCCGGCCGTCGAAGAACACGACGTCGTCGCCGCGCTCCGCGACGAGCTCGTGCAGTTCCGTCGGCTGCAGGTGCACCCCGCCGCCGGAGACGCCGTGCTCGTCCACCACGAGCTCACCGGGGGCGCCGAAGGACACGATCTCCTCGCGCACCTTCACGCTGAGCTTCGGGAAGTCGCTACTCCGACGCCAGGGCGCTGGCCGGTGCCTGGCCGTGCGGACGGGGTCGTCCTCGTCGAAGCCGGAGCCGTCGCTCCACTTCACGTCGAGGTCGCGGAACGCGGGGTGCTCCTTCGTCTTCCGGACGTAGAGCTTGCAGGCGTCGAGCTCGCCGCCGACTGTGCCGTTGATGCCGTCCTTCGAGATGAGGATGCGGCCACGGAGACCGAGCGACTCGCAGAGGTCGCGCTGCCACAGCCGGATCGCCTCCGGGTCCGCCAGGGGAGCGAACGCGTAGTACAGGAGGATCTTCGGGTCGGCCACCGCTCAATCGTACGCGGCGCCGACCGCGGATCGTCGGGCCGGCCCAGCGGACACGGACGTTCCGGTCCCTCGCTTGTCGAAGGGCCACAACCGCCGCCGTCCACGAAGGCGCCAGGCCTAGGGTGGACGCAGACCTCGAAGGAGATGGCTATGCGCACTGCAGTGATCGTCGACGCGATCCGGACGCCGTCCGGCCGGGGCAAACCGGGCGGTGCGCTGAACGCCGTGCACCCGACGGACCTCCTCGCCGGCACGATCCGTGCGCTCGTGGAGCGGACCGGCATCGATCCCGCGGTCGTCGAGGACGTGTACGCCGGCTGCGTCACCCAGTCCGGCGAGCAGGGGCAGAACATCGCGCGGAACGCGGCGCTGGCCGCAGGGCTCCCGCAGGAGACCCCCGGCACCACCATCGACCGGCAGTGCGGCTCCAGCCAGCAGGCCACCACCTTCGCCGCGCAGAGCGTCATGTCGGCGGGTGACGACGTCGTCATCGCCTGCGGTGTCGAGTCGATGAGTCGAGCGCCGATGGGCTCCAACGTGCAGGGGGCAGACCCCTTCGGTTCCGCACTCCGAGCCCGCTTCCCCGAGGGCCTCGTCGGCCAGGGTGTCTCCGCCGAACTCATCGCCGCCCGCTGGAACCTCAGCCGCGACGAACTCGACGCCTTCGCCGCCCGCTCCCATGAGCGCGCCGCCGCGACCTGGGCGTCCGGCGGGTTCGACGGCGAGGTCGTCGCCGTCACCCTCCCCGACGGTTCCGTCGTCACGACCGACGAGACGGTCCGTGCCGGGACGACCCCCGAGGCGCTCGCCGGACTCCCCGCCGTCTTCCGCGACGACCGGCTCGCGGCCCGGTTCCCCGAGATCGCCTGGCGGATCACGCCGGGGAACGCCTCACCACTCACCGACGGCGCCTCCGCCGCGCTCATCATGAGCGAGGTCCGGGCGATCGAGCTGGGGCTCACACCGCGTGCGCGCTTCGTCTCCTTCGCCGCGGTCGGGAGCGACCCGATCGAGATGCTCACCGGCATCCTCCCCGCCACCCGCCGCATCCTGGAGCGCAGCGGGCTCGACATCGACGACATCGACGCGTTCGAGGTCAACGAGGCGTTCGCGTCCGTCCCGCTCGCGTGGCAACGCGAGTTCGGGGTGGACGACGACCGGCTCAACCCGCGTGGCGGGGCGATCGCCCTCGGGCACCCGCTCGGCGCCTCCGGGACGAAGCTCCTCGCCACCCTCCTCGGCCAGCTCGAGGCGACCGGCGGCCGGTACGGTCTGCAGACGATGTGCGAGGGCGGCGGTATGGCCAACGCGACGATCATCGAGCGCCTCTGACGGGCGCGCCCACCACGTGAAGGGAACCACGACATGGATGTGACCGGCAGTTCGGCGATCGTCACCGGCGGCGCCTCGGGACTCGGATTCGCGACCGCGACGCGGCTGGCCGGGGCCGGTGCGCGGGTCGTGCTCGTCGACCTCCCCGGTTCACCCGGGGCGGAGCGGGCCGAGGAGCTCGGCGGGTTCGCGACCTTCGTGCCCGCCGACGTCACCGACGGCGAGCAGGTGCAGGCGGCGGTCGAAGCGGCGGTGTCGCGTGGCCCGCTGCGGGTCGTCGTGAACTGTGCCGGCATCGCGCCACCGGCGAAGGTGCTCGGCCGCGACGGCCCGGCGGACCTCGGGGCCTTCGAACGCGTCCTGCGCGTCAACGTCCTCGGCACCTTCAACGTCATCCGGCTCACCGCCGACGCGATGCAGCACAACGATCCGGACGGTGATCCCGTCGACGGCGCCGGGGACCGCGGCGTCATCATCAACACCGCGTCCGTCGCCGCCTTCGACGGACAGATCGGCCAGCCCGCCTACGCCGCATCCAAGGGCGCGGTGCACTCGATGACGCTGCCGATCGCCCGCGAGCTGGCACGCTTCGGGATCCGGGTCGTGACGATCGCGCCCGGCATCATGGAGACGCCCATGCTCGCCGGCCTGCCCGAGGCGGCGCAGGAGTCGCTCGGGCACCAGGTGCCGTACCCGGCCCGCCTCGGCCGTCCCGACGAGTACGCCGCGCTCGCGCTGCACATCGTCGAGAACGGCTACCTCAACGGTGAGACGATCCGCCTCGACGGCGCGATCCGGATGGCGCCGAAATGACCGGCTCTCCGATGCCGACGAACCCATCCACCGACCAGGGAGCCACTCCGTGACCAGCGACGACACCATCCTCTTCGAGGTGAGCGACGGCCTCGCGCACCTCACGCTCAACCGGCCCGCGAGCCTCAACGCGATCGACGACCGAGCGGCCAGACGGTGGCGCGACCTCGCCCTCGAGATCGCGGAGCGCGACGACGTCCGGGCGGTCCTGTTCGACGCAAACGGACCGGCGTTCTGTGCGGGCGGTGACGTCCTCGCGATGTCGCGGATGGGTGACGGCAGCGCAGGATCGACGGGCGCCTTCGTCACCGAGCTCGCCGACATCATCCACGAGGGCCACCGGACCCTGCAGTCGGTCGTGAAGCCGATCGTCGCCGCCGTCCAGGGGGCTGTCGCGGGCGGCGGACTGGGGTTCATGCTCGTCGCCGACGTGATCATCGCGTCCGACCGGGCGAAGTTCGTCAGCAAGTACGCCGACATCGGCCTCACGCCCGACTGCGGCGTGAGCACCCTGCTGCCCGAGGCGGTCGGCATGCGCCGGGCGCTCGAGCTCACCCTCGGCCCGCGGATGCTGAGCGCCGAGGAGGCACTCGCCTGGGGGCTCGTGACCGAGGTGGTCCCCGCTGAGCAGCTCGACGCCCGTGCCCGCGAGGTGGCCGCGTTCTGGTTGGCCGGAGCCACGACCGCGTTCGGTCAGGCGCGGCGGCTGCTGCGCGAGAGTGTCGGCCGCGGCTACCAGGACGCCCTCGACGACGAAGCCCGCACGATCGGCGCGGCGATCGAGACGCCCGAGTCGGTCGCGCGCGTCGCAGCGTTCGCCGCCGCGTCGGCGAAGCGCGCCGGCGCGTCGACCACCACCACCCCGAAGGAGCCCACCGCATGACCACCCTCGCCGGCAAGACCATCCTCATGTCGGGCGGCAGCCGCGGCATCGGCCTCGCGATCGCCCTGCGTGCGGCCCGCGACGGCGCGAATGTCGCGATCCTCGCCAAGACCGACACCCCCGATCCCCGCCTCGAGGGGACGATCCACACCGCAGCGGACGCGATCCGTGAGGCCGGCGGTCAGGCGCTCCCGATCCTCGGCGACGTCCGGAACGACGACGACATCACGCGGGCCGTGTTCGAGACCGCCGGTGAGTTCGGCGGCATCGACATCGTCGTCAACAACGCGAGCGTCATCAGCCTCGCGCGCACCCTCGACCTCGACGCGAAGCGGTACGACCTCATGCAGGACGTGAACGTGCGTGGCACGTTCATGCTGTCGCGGGCGGCCATCCCCATGCTGAAGGACGCGGAGAACCCGCACATCCTGTCGCTGTCCCCGCCGCTCAACCTCGACCCGAAGTGGCTCGGCGCGCACACCGGCTACACGCTCGCGAAGTACGGGATGTCGATGGTGACGCTCGGTCTCGCGGCCGAGTTCGGGCGCGACGGCATCGCCGCGAACACGCTCTGGCCGAAGACGACGATCAAGACGGCGGCGGTCGGCAACATCCTCGGCGGAGAGGCCCTCCTGGCGAAGAGTCGCACCCCGGAGATCTACGCCGACGCGGCCTACGAGGTCCTGACGGCTTCGGCGCGTGAGCTCACGGGTCGGTCGCTCATCGTGGAGGACGTCCTCGCTGAGGCCGGGGTCACCGACCTCGCGAAGTACTCACCGGGCGTCGACGAATCGGAGCTCTACCCCGACATCTTCCTGTAGCGGCGGGCCCGCTCTGTCCGCTGACGGCAGAACGCGTGCTCCCCGAGCCTGGCCGAGCCGCGCCTACAGTGAGAGCACGCGGTCACGGAGCCCGCGCCCGCAGCCGAAAGGAGTCGCCATGTTGTACCGCGAAGCCCTCGGCGCGGCCCTGCGTACGCGTCGCCTCGAACAGGGGCGCACCCTGCAGGACGTCGCGACCGCCGCAGCCGTCTCGACGCCCTACCTGTCGGAGATCGAACGCGGCCGGAAGGACGCCTCCTCCGAGGTGGTGGTGACCATCGCCGACGCGCTCCGCACCCGCCTCGACGCGCTCATGTTCGACATCGCCGACCGCTTCGAGACCGCGGCGGCTCCGATCGTCGTCGAGTTGCCGCAGGCCGAGGACGCGCTCGCCGACGCGACGATCACCCCGTTGCGCCCCGCGGCCGACCCACAGCTGCTCGCCGCCTGACGCCGACCGTCGGCGATCGTCCGGACACGGTGCTGCGTCCCGTCCGGTGACGGCCAGCCGCTCGCTCGGCCCACCGCTCCCTCCCTCAGCCGCGGGCGAGTGCCTCGAGGGTCTCGTGGAGGAGCGGCTCGGCCGTCTCCCACGTCGTGTCCGCGTCCCAGTCACCGAGGTCGGTGACCTCGGTATGGCGGCCGGCCTGGTGCTTCGGCTCGGGATCGCCCGGGAGCCGCAGCCGCTGGGTGAACCCTCCGGTCGTCCGGTCGAAGTCGAGCACGTGGAAGGCGACGTTCCGGTTCCAGTCCTCGGACGGCCACGAGATGAAGTTCACGCGCACCCGCTCCGCGGACAGCGGCCCCTCGGCGACGTAACTGCCGGGGTGGTCCTCGCCCGGCGACAGGATGCGGTACGCGCCGTTCGAGCAGTACAGCAGCAGGGCCGGCACGAACGGCTTCTCCGCGAACAGTTCGGTGTAGTGGAGCGCCTCGGCTCGGACCACGTCGCCGAACAGGTGGGGGGTCTGTGGTGCCCCAGGGGTGTGCATCGGCACGGTCGTCTCCTTCGGTTCGTCAGGGGTCGGTATGCGTGTCACTCTGGCCGTGGCCGCCGTATGCGCGGTGTACGCGGGCTGGGTGGATGCGGAGAACGAGGCTGGTATTCCACGGCGCCAGGAGATCGGCGCGACAGCAGGACCGTTCCACGCGAAATGTCCTGTTCCCGGGCGGTTCTCCTGCTGCGGCGCGACGGACCCGCGGGCGTAGGCTGGAGGATGCGACGCCCCGCAGCACACTCGGACGGGCCGCACCCGAAAGGAACACCCGTGATCCAGCACCACCTGCGCGTCCACCGCAGCGACGAGAACCTCGCCCGCGAAGGACAGCTCGCCTGGCAGCTCGCCCGCGTCGCGACCGATCCGGTGGAGGTGACGCCCGAGGTCGTCGACATGATCATCAACCGGGTGATCGACAACGCCGCCGTCGCAGCCGCCTCGCTCACGCGCCGGCCCGTCTCCTCGGCTCGCGCCCAGGCGCTCAGTCACCCCGTCAGCACCGGCGGCGACGGTGCCACCGTGTTCGGGCCCGACCTCGCCCGCCGCGTCTCCCCGGAATGGGCGGCCTGGGCCAACGGCGTCGCCGTGCGCGAGCTCGACTTCCACGACACCTTCCTCGCCGCCGAGTACTCGCACCCGGGCGACAACATCCCGCCCATCGTCGCGGTGGCCCAGCACGTCGGCTGCACGGGCGCCGACCTCGTCCGCGGGATCGCGACCGGCTACGAGATCCAGATCGACCTCGCGAAGGCGATCAGCCTGCACCGACACAAGATCGACCACGTCGCACACCTCGGCCCGAGCGCCGCGGCCGGCATCGGCACGATGCTCGGCCTCGACCAGGCCACCATCCACCAGGCGATCGGCCAGGCGCTCCACACCACGACGGCCACCCGCCAGTCGCGCAAGGGCGAGATCTCCACCTGGAAGGCGCACGCTCCCGCGTTCGCCGGCAAGATGGCGGTCGAGGCCGTCGACCGGGCGATGCGCGGCGAGACCAGCCCGTCGCCGATCTACGAGGGCGAGGACGGCGTGGTCGCCTGGCTGCTCGACGGCCCCGACGCCTCCTACGACGTCCCGTTGCCCGGCGCCGGTGAGCCGAAGCTCGCGATCCTCGACTCCTTCACGAAGGAGCACTCGGCGGAGTACCAGGCGCAGGCGTGGATCGACCTCGCCCGCAAGCTGCACCACGAGCACCCGGAAGTCCTCGCCCCCGGAGCCGTGGACCGCATCGTCCTCCACACCTCGCACCACACGCACTACGTCATCGGCTCCGGCGCGAACGACCCGCAGAAGTACGACCCGACGGCGTCGCGCGAGACCCTCGACCACTCCATCCCCTACATCGTCGCGGTGGCGCTGCAGGACGGCGCGTGGCACCACGTCGACTCCTACCGTCCCGAACGCGCCACCCGAGCCGACACCGTCGAGCTGTGGCACCGGATCTCGACGGCGGAGGACGCTGAGTGGACGCGCCGCTACCACTCGCTCGACCCGGCCGAACAGGCGTTCGGCGGGCGCATCGAGATCACGCTCACGGACGGGTCGACCATCGTCGAAGAGATCGCCGTCGCCGATGCCCACCCGCTCGGCGCCCGGCCGTTCGCGCGCGCCGACTACGTCCACAAGTTCCGCACGCTCGCCGCCGACGTCCTCGATGCGGAGGAGATCGAGCGTTTCCTCGCGCTCGCCGAACGCCTCCCGGAGCTCGACGCCGACGAGGTCAAGCAGCTGAGCATCCAGGCCGCCTCCGGGGTCCTCGCCTCGGCACCCCACCCGACCGGCCTGTTCTGATGCCGGCCGACCTCCAGAAGGGACTGTGCTGATGCTGTACAGCGAGACCACGCCGGCGGAGAAGCGCCGGCTGTTCCGCGAGCGACTCGCCACCGGTGAGCTGCTGCGCTTCCCGGGCGCGTTCAACCCGCTCTCGGCGAGGCTCATCGAGCAGAAGGGCTTCGACGGCGTCTACATCTCCGGCGCGGTGCTCTCCGCCGACCTCGGGCTGCCCGACATCGGACTGACGACCCTCACCGAGGTCGCCGGTCGCGCCAAGCAGATCGCCCGGATGACCGAGCTGCCCGCGATCGTCGACGCCGACACCGGCTTCGGGGAGCCGATGAACGTCGCGCGCACCGTCCAGGAGATCGAGGACGCCGGGCTCGCCGGGCTGCACATCGAGGACCAGGTCAACCCGAAGCGCTGCGGCCACCTCGACGGCAAGCAGGTCGTCGACACCTCCACCGCGCTCGGCCGGATCCGTGCCGCCGTCGACGCCCGGCGCGATGCGAACCTGCTCATCATGGCGCGCACCGACATCGCCGCCGTCGACGGTCTCGACGCCGCGATCGACCGGGCCAAGCAGCTCGTCGACGCCGGAGCCGACGCGATCTTCCCCGAGGCGATGCGGTCGCTCGAGGAGTTCGCCGCCGTCCGCGACGCGGTCGACGTGCCGATCCTCGCCAACATGACGGAGTTCGGCAAGAGCGAGCTGTTCACGAGTCAGCAGCTCGCCGATGTGGGCGTGAACATCGTCATCTGGCCGGTGTCGCTCCTCCGCATCGCGATGGGCGCCGCGGGTCGCGCGCTCGACACGCTGAACGACGAGGGCTCGCTCACGAGCAAGCTCGGTGAGATGCAGCACCGTGCCGACCTCTACGAACTGATCGACTACGAGGGCTACAACCGCTTCGACACCTCGGTCTTCAACTTCACCATCGACCGGTAGGCGTCCCCTCGCCGGTGAACACCACCTGGGTCTCCGCTCCCCGAGCTTGTCGAGGGGCCAGCCGGGTGCCAAGCTCGACCGACGCGCGCAGGACGCGCGCAGGCAGTACGCAAAGGAGCAACGCATGACCGAAGCGACCAGCGACATCAAGAAGGGTCTCGCCGGCGTCGTCGTCGACGTGACGAGCGTCTCGAAGGTGAACCCGGAGACGAACTCCCTGCTCTACCGCGGGTATCCGGTCCAGGAGCTCGCCGAGCACTGCAGCTTCGAGCAGGTCGCGTACCTGCTCTGGAACGGTGAACTGCCCACGGACGCCGAACTCGCGGAGTTCACTGCGTTGGAGCGGGGCCAGCGAGCGCTCGACGACAACGTCAAGGCGGCCATCGACCTCCTCCCGACCGAGAGCCACCCGATGGACGCCCTCCGCACGGCCGTCAGCGTGATCGGTGCGAACGACCCGACCGCCGAGACCAACACCCCCGAGGCCAACGCGGTGAAGGCCGCGAGCCTGTACGCGAAGCTGCCGGCGATCGTCGCCTACGACCAGCGCCGCCGCCACGGCCTCGAGCTCGTCCCGCCGCGCGACGACCTCGGCTACAGCGCCAACTTCCTCTTCATGACCTTCGGTGAAGAAGCCGATCCGGTCGTCGTCGAGGCGTTCGACGTCTCGATGATCCTCTACGCGGAGCACTCCTTCAACGCGTCGACGTTCACCGCCCGGGTCATCACCTCGACCCTCAGCGACCTGTACTCGGCGGTCACCGGCGCGATCGGCGCACTCAAGGGCGCCCTGCACGGTGGGGCGAACGAGGCCGTCATGCACGTCTTCGACGAGATCGGGACGGCTGACCAGGCCAGCGCGTGGCTCGACGCGGCGCTCGCCGAGAAGCGCAAGATCATGGGCTTCGGACACCGGGTCTACAAGAACGGCGACTCGCGCGTGCCGACGATGCTCAAGGCGTTGGAGCGGCTCGCCGAGCACTACGGCAAGCCCGAGATCCTCGAGCTGTACACGACGCTCGAAGCGGACATGGTCGCGCGGAAGAACATCAAGCCGAACCTCGACTACCCCTCGGGCCCGGCGTACAACCTGATCGGGTTCGACACGGTCACGTTCACGCCGCTGTTCGTCGCCGCTCGGATCGTCGGGTGGACGGCGCACATCGCCGAGCAGCTCGCGTCGAACGCGCTCATCCGTCCGCTGTCCGAGTACGTCGGGCCCGACGAGCGGCACGTGCCGACCGACTGAGGGACGAGTTCTCCACAGATCCGGCGGCAGCCCCCACGGCGATATTCCAGATGAGTAGCCTCGGTCCTCGTGACTGCTCTGAATCGTGCTCCGCGCTCCCTGCTCCTGCGATCCACGCTCTCGGCCCTGGCCGCTGCGACCATCCTGCTCACCGCGGTGGGAGTCCCGGTCCCGGCGTCCGCCGCTCCGCCCGTCGGGTCCATCGCCGACCCCCAGGAGCACGACGACGGACCCGGTGACGCGTTCGGCATCGGGGATGTCCCCGGTGCGCCGGACGCCGTGGCCCCTTCGGCAGGCACCTCGAGGGTGATCGGCAAGCTCGTCCTGCAGAACCGTTCCAGCGGATCCTCGGCGTACGTCGGGCTCTCCGCGCCGGAGTCGGGTCGGAACGTCCAGCGGCTGTACTCGTCCTCGGTGGGCGGAGCAGCGTCGCTCGCGGGGACGTATTCCCTCCCTGCCGTCGGTGCGGCCGGGCCGATCACCGGCACGGGAACCTCCTCGGCGCTCTGCCTGACGCCCGCGGGCGACGGCTCCCGGGCGCTCGTCGCAGCCCGGACGTGCACCGGTTCCCCGTCGCAGGACTTCGAGTGGCGCTACGTCTCGAACAAGTGGGTCGCCGGCTACGCGCTGTACCCGGTGTCGAGTCCGTACTCCTTGGGCGGGACGGACACCGACACCTTCGTCGAGCTCACGATGGACGCGCTCACCGACGTCGTCGTGGAGTCGCAGCTGGCTCCGATCGAGCCGTTCGAACTGCGGACCCCGGCGATCGGCGCCACGGTGGACACACCGACCCCAACGTTCAGCGGTATCGGCCAGCCCGGATCGTCCGTCTCGATCCGCACCGACGCGCAGGTCCTGCTCGCGAGCACGAGCGTCCCCCTGGACTCGACGTCCTGGTCGGTTCCGTCGATCCGGCTCGAGCCCGGCCGCTACACGGGAACCGCGAGCCAGAGCGGAACCGGGTCGGATGTCCAGGTGCGTTTCGACTTCACGGTCCCGGCGCCGCTCGCGCCCGGCGCCTCGATCCCCACGCCGACGCTCGCCCCCGGTCAGTCCGTGGAGGTGGAGGCGACGTTCAACGCCGATGCCGGTGGTCAGCGCATCGACGTCTACCACCCGGCGAACACGCGGATCACTGCGGTCGACCACCCGGCCTTCACACTCGACGCGTTGGGCATCGGGGGTGTCTTGCCGGTCGGCGCGACCACGCTGAGGTTCACGCTGCGGGCGAACGACGACGCTCCCGTCGGCGAGGCCACGGGCGGCAAGGTCACCTACGGTTCCTCCCGCATCACGATCGCCGACTTCACGGCGAACATCGTCCGTGCGCCGGACGAGCCGATCGCCCCTCTGGTGGTCGAGTCGCCGAGGCGCGGCGAGACGATCACTGAGACGACCCCCGTGTTCAGTGGGACCGGCGAGCCGGGTTCGCGCATCGAGATCCGTGGCGCGTGGGGCGACGTCCTCGGCTCGGTGGAGCGGGTCGACGCGAGCGGTGCGTGGTCGATCACGTGGAACAAGAGCCTCCTCCCGAGCCGGTATGCCGGAGGCACCGTGAAGCAGTTCGTGGACGGGGTACCGACGCACACCTTCGTCTACGACTTCACGATCGTCCAGCCCCGACTCGTCGTTACCTCGCCGAGAGTCGGCGACACCCTCACCGGCACCAGGCCGGTGTTCACCGGTACGGCGAACCCGGGGGCGCGGGTGCGGATCACGGGCGCGTGGGGCACCGACCTCGGCTCCGCGATCGCCGACCCACGGACCGGGGAGTGGACCATCACCTGGCCGCGTGACTATCTCCCGGCGCGGTACTTCGGCGGCACCGTGACCGAGACCGTCGGCGGCCAGGTCATCGCCTCGTCCGGGTACGACTTCACCCTCACCCAGTGAGCTGACCTTGGGGCCGCCGGCCCGGTGTCGCTGCACCGGGCCGGCGGCTCCTGCCTCCCCTACCGAGCCTCCGAAGGAGCACCCATGTCCAAGCAACCCACCCTCCTCGCCGCCGCGGGCCTCGCCGTCATCGCCCTCTCCGGATGCACCGACGCGGGTGCGACGTCGACGACGAGCGCGTCACCGACGGTCGCCGCCGATTCCACCACCGGTTCCGAGTACACGATCCCCGACGTCACGGGTGAGTGCGTCGACGGCACGGCGACCATCGTCGACGACAGCTCGAACGTGACCATCGACGGCGACTGCGAGAACGTCGTCGTGGAGGCCTCCAACAGCATCGTGACCGTGACGGGAGCCGTCGTGAACCTCTCGTTCAACAGCTCCATCACGCTCGTGAACGTCTCGACCGTCGACAACGTCACGTTCGTCGAGGGAGCCAACGGCAACAAGGTCGCGACCTCGTCGGCCCCGGTGGTCACCGACAGCGGGGAGGGCAACACCGTCGGCGCTGACTGACCGTTCGCGATCCGGCCCAGGTGTGTCGGACGCCACACGTCACCAGGCGTCCCAGGACCCGGGTGTTGTCGAGTCGGGACAACCGTGGTGCACGATGCCGCGCCGGCGGGATACGGTCGCATCCGTGCACCTCATCTTCCGCACCATCGCCATGTTCCTGCAGTCTCGCCGTCGAGCCCGTCGCGGCGAGCGCCTCGACACCTGGGACGTCGGTCGGATCCGGCTGCGCGTGCTGCCGACCGATCTCGACGTCCTCGGCCACATGAACAACGGTGTGTACCTCTCGATCTTCGATCTCGGCCGCTTCGACCTCCTGATCCGGAACGGACTCTGGGATCGCTTCAAGCACCTGGGCTGGTACCCGGTGGTGTCGAGTGAGAGCATCACCTTCCGGAAGTCGCTGCAGCCCTGGCAACGCTTCACCGTCGAAACCCGGGTCACGGGCTTTGACGACAAGGGCGTGTTCATCGAACACCGGGTGGTCGTGGGCGGGGAGATCTACACACAAGCCCTCGTGCGAGGTCGGTTCCTCAAGCGCACGGGCGGCGTGGTGGCGCTCTCGGAACTCATCGAGCTCACCGGCCCGGCTCCAACCGACCTGCCTGCGTGGCAGGCGCAGTGGGCGAGGGATGTGGCCCTGCCGCCCACGAAGGCACCGGCTCCCAGCGACTGGTGACTCGCAGTCGGTCGACATACTGGATTAAGCAACTGGAATACTTGTAGGCTGACCGCGTTCGTTCGCGAACGCTCCGCCGGTGCGTCCGGACGTCCCTCCCTCGGGTCGTCTCGGGCGCACCCTTGCGAAAGGTCGCCCATGAAACTCCCCATCCCCATCGCCATCGTCAGTCTGCTCGGCATGACGGTGAGTCTGCTCACCGGTCCGGCCGCCCGGGCCACCGAGCCGGCGCCTGACACGACCCCGGCGGTGTCCTCGGTCGAGGGCAGGTTCGTCGGCCAGGCGTTCCCCTCCGGCTCGGACGCCTTCTTTGCGGTCGGTGGCTCGACGGACGTCCTGAACCCGGCCAGGGTGACGCTGCACGCCACGCTCGACCAGGCGCTCGCCGCATCCGGCCGCTGGACGTTCCCGTCGGTGGACGCGTCCGGTCCGGTCACGACCACGGTCGGAGGCGTCACGAGGTGCCTCCAGCCTGATCCGTCGCAGGCCTACAAGTACGTGTACCCGGCGGTCTGCACCGGCTCGACCGCGCAGCAATGGGGCTGGGAGGTCTTCGCGAACGACCGTGTCAGCGGATACGGCCTCGTCTCGAACGGCGGAGCAGGCGGCTTCCTTCGTCAGTTCGACGGCAGGCTGGCCGTGGGCGGGTTCGGCTCGGTCGTGGACGCCGACCGGGTCACCCCGGAGGGACTCGATCCCGTCCCCGTCGCCATCCCGGTCACCCTCGAAGCGCCGACGCCCGGTTCCGTCGTCCGGGAGCCACGTCCCGTGTTCAGCGGGCGAGGCACGCCCGATGCGGTCGTCGAGGTCCTCGACTCGTCCGGCGGACCACTCGCCACGGCGACCGTCACCGCAGAGGGCACCTGGTCTGCCGTTCCGACCCGCGATCTCGCGCCCGGAGCGCAGTCCGGCACCGTTCGTCAACGCTCTGACGACTCGACCGCGAACTGGTCGCTGACCTACCGCGTCGTCACAGCGGTGACGGTCCGAACGCCCGCACTCGACGCCACGGTGGACGATCCGCGTCCGGTGTTCTCCGGTCTCGGAGAACCGGGCGCGCGGGTGACCGTCCTCGATGACACGACGGGTGTGACACTGGTCGACGTCGAGGTGGACGGAAGCGGCGCCTGGAGTCAGCAGTCACTCCGGACGCTCGAGCCGCGCGCGTACACCGCGACCGCGACGCAGGTCTTCGGGGAACAGCGCACCACGGCACCGCTCCGGTTCACCTATCGGGAGCCCACGCCCGAGCCGGGCCCGGTCGAGGACGTCACCCTGCTTTCGCCCGCCATCGGGGAGACCGTCGAGACCGCAGACCCGGTGTTCAGCGGTCGTGGAGAGCCGGGCGCGACCATCCGGGTGATCGGTGCCTGGGGTACGGAGATCGCTGCAGCCGAGGTCGGAGACGACCATCGCTGGGCGGCGCCGATCAACAAGAGCCTGACCCCCGGTCGGTACAGCGGCGGCTCGGTGCGCCAGGAGATCGACGGGGTGGAGCAGTCTCGCGCGCCGTACGACTTCACCGTGGCCGCCCACGCGGTCGTCGCACCGCTTGTCGTGGAGTCGCCCGCGAGCGGTGGCGTCATCTCCTCGTCGGTGCCCGTGTTCAGCGGCACGGCACAGCCCGGTGCGAGGCTCGAGATCTGGAGCGCCTGGGGCGATCTCGTCGGCACCACCGAGGCCGTCGCTGCGAGTGGACGCTGGACGATCAGCTGGAACAAGTCGCTGCTCCCCGCCCGGTACGCGGGTGGCACCGTCCGACAGATCATCGGCGGCGTCGAGACGCACCGCTCCGTCTACGACTTCACCGTCGCATCCGTCCTCAGGGTGACGTCGCCGAGGATCGGCGACACCCTCACCGGTACGCGGCCCGTGTTCACCGGCACGGCGACACCGCTGGCCGACATCGAGATCATCGGAGCCTGGGGCACCCGACTCGGGACGACGAAGGCCGACTCCTCGGGCTCGTGGACCGTCGAATGGAGTCGGGACTACCTCCCGGGCCGCTACCAGGGCGGACGCGTCGAGCAACGCGTGAACGGAACGTTCATCGATCAGGCCGGGTATGACTTCCGCCTGGTGCGATAGCGGATCGGCGGCGGTCGGGGCGTCCTCGCGATCCTCAGCCGCCGTCGGCGTCGCCGGATGTCGGTGGTCACCACGTAGGGTGACCACCATGTCCGCCACCACATCGTTCGCCGCTCCATCGCTGTCGTCCGTCGAGGCCGCGCTGCAGCCGACCGGACCGGTGTCGCACGCGTCGGATCCGATACGGACGGTGTACCGGCCGAGTGGTCCACTCGACGTCCACAGCACCCTGCGCCTCATCGCCCGGGGAGGCGACGGCCCCTGTTACCGCCGTACGCCTGGCGGGGTCTGGCTGACGGCGCGCACCCCACAGGGCGGCGCGACCCTGTACGTCTCGACGGTCCGCGACGGCGAGGTCGAGGCGACCGCCTGGGGTCCGGGAGCCGAGTGGATGATCGCCGGCGTGCCGGAGCTGCTCGGGCGCGACGACGACTGGGCGGAACTCGACGTGAGCCGGAGCCCGCTGCTCACCGAGGTGTCCCGGCGGAACCCGGGACTGCGGTTGAGCCGCAACCGGCTCGTGTTCGAGATGCTCGTGCCGTCGATCCTCGAGCAGAAGGTGACCGCACTCGAAGCGTGGCGTGCGTGGCGCCTGCTCGTGCGCCGACATGGCGATGTCGCTCCTGGTCCAGCCCCGGAGGGCATGGTCGTCGCGCCGTCCGCCGAGACCTGGCGGATGATCCCGAGCTGGGAGTGGCATACGGCGGGTGTCGGGCCGCAGCGCTCGGAGACGGTCGTGCGGTCGTCGCGACTCGCCTCCGCGATCGAGCGGACGATCGACGAGCACCCCGATGACGCGTCACGGCGCCTCCAGAGTCTGCCGGGCATCGGCGTGTGGACGGCCGCCGAGGTGACGCTCCGAGCGCACGGTGACCCCGACGCCGTGAGTGTCGGTGACTACCACCTCGCGGCCTCGGTGGGGCAGGCGCTCACCGGCTCACCCGTGGACGACGACGGCATGCTCGAACTGCTCGCTCCCTGGGCGGGTCACCGGCAGCGGGTGCTGCGGCTCATCGGTCGGAGCGGCATCCACAAGCCGCGTCGTGGCCCGAAGATCACCATCCAGGACCACCGTCACCACTGAGCGCGTCAGCGCGTTCTCCGGCGTGCGGGTCAGGCGTCCAGGACGGCCATCGCGGCGTTGTGCCCGCCGAGTCCGCTGACCGCGCCACCGCGTCGGGCCCCGGCGCCGCAGAGGAGGACGCGCGGGTGCGCCGTCGCGACGCCCCACCGCTCGGCCGCCGTCGTCCGTGGGGCGTCGTCCTCCAGGAACGGCCACGACAGCGGGCCGTGGAAGATGTTCCCGCCCGGCATCGCCAGGGAGCGCTCGAGGTCGAGCGTCGTCCGCGTCTCGATGCAGGGCCGCCCCTCGGCGTCGAGCAGCAGCAGATCCTCGATGGGCTCCGCGATCACCGAGTCCAACGATCGCAGTACCGCGGCCTGCAGCGCGTCACGGAAGGCGTCGTGGCCGCCGGGGACCGCGTCCGCAGCGACCGCGAGCCGATGCGGCACATGGAGGCCGAACACGGTGAGCGTCTGCGCCCCCGAGGCCTGCAGCTCCGGCGAGAGGATGCTGGGGTCGCTCAGCGTGTGGCAATAGATCTCGCACGGCAGCGGGTCGGGGATCCGGCCGGCTTCCGCCTCGAGGTAGGCGTGCTCCAGCTGCGCCCAGCCCTCGTTGATGTGGAAGGTGCCGCCGAACGCCGCCGCAGGATCGACGGCCGGGTCGAGGAGTTTGGGGAGTCTCCGCAGCAACAGGTTCACCTTCACTTGGGCGCCCTCGGGATGCGGGACACCGTCCTCCGGCGCTGGCGCCGTGCAGAGGATCGCGTCGGCATCACTCCACTGCACCGGCGTCCCCCGCGCTGCCGACCACGCGGCGTACGCGGCCGCGGCCGCCCGTTGCTCCGCCGCCGGGTCGAGCAGGCGCTCCAGCACAGCCGGAGCCGCACCCGACAGGATCCACTCGCCGCGGACGACGACCCCGGGGCGAGGCCGGAACCGGTCCAGCGTCGACATCGGTTCGGTCGCCTCGAGCTCCGCTTCCGCGGCGAGGTCCACGTACGCGACGAGCCCGTGCTCCGGTTGGATGGAGGTCACCTCGGCGAGCGTCCGGATCTCAGCACCGGCCTCCTCGGCCGCGTGTCGCAGCGCGTCCGTGACCGCGCCCATGCCGCCGACCGGGACGTCCCAGTCGCCGGTCCCGCCGCCGATCAGGTGGTAGAGGAAGCAGATGTTCTGCTGCAAGGTCGGGTCGTCGGCGCGGGCGAAGGTGCCGATGAGCGCATCCGTGAAGACGACACCGCGGACGAGGTCGGAACGCGCGGCGTCCTCGATGGCACGGCCGATCGGCTCATCGAACACCGCCGACCAGATCGACGCGACCTCCCCAGCCGGCACCCCGAGGTCCGCGGCGGCGGCGATCGCCGCGTCACGCGCATCGGAACGGCTGCGGAGCGGCTCGAGCACGGTCGGCCAGAGCACCGAGGCCAGGTGACCGATCCGACGGTGCAGTTCTGCGATGCCCGCGGCGTCCTCCGGATGCCCGATGGACGCGAACGACGCAACGGTGGCGTCGTCGTCACGGTTGTCGATCAGGAGACCCGTGCCGGGGTTCGCGGGGTCGGGCGTGTAGGACGAGAAGCGGCGCCGGACGAGCCGGACGTCGAGCCCGAGCTCGTCGATGATCCGCTGGGGCAGCAGGCTGACGAGGTACGAGTACCGGGACAGACGTGCGTCCACGCCGGGGAACGGACGTTCCGAGACGGCTGCTCCACCCGTATGGTCGAGGCGTTCGAGGAGCAGGACGCGCTTGCCCGCGCGTGCGAGGTAGGCGGCGGCGGTGAGGCCGTTGTGCCCGCCGCCGACGATGACGGCGTCGTACTGCTCGACGGATTGCATGACCACACCCTATTCGCAGGCGCACTTCGACAGGCTCAGTGACCGGGGAGGGGTCTCAGCGATGTGGTGCACCGGTCCCTGAGCTTGTCGAAGGGCCGCGGCCGGGGCGGGGTCTCCGCGACATGGCCCACCGGTCCCTGAGCTTGTCGAAGGGCGGCGACCGACCGGGGTGCTCAGCCACCAGGCGTGTACTCGCGAGCCTCAGCGGGGATCGGCGGATCGGAGCATAGGCTGAGCAGCATGGCGAACGTTGCGAACGAGGGTCCCACCGAACCGGTCGGACTCGCGGATCGTGCGATCGCCCTCGCGTCGAAATGGGTCGACGAAGGGGCGGAAGCTCCGACCGATCCCGCCGCCGAGCGGCTCGCCGGCGTGCTGCGCGATCCCAACGGTCTCGAATTCACCGTCGGGTTCGTCGACGGCGTCATGCGCCCGGAGGACCCGCTCGTCGCCGGGAACGCTCTCGCCGCTCTCGCCGGTCGGACGCCGCGGTTCCTGCCCTGGTACGAGCAGGCCGCCGTCCGCACGGGTGGTCTGGTCGGTCCGGTCCTGCCCTGGGTAGTCGTCCCCGCCGCGCGCCGCGTCCTCCGGGGCATGGTCGGCCACCTCATCGTCGACAGCCGTCCTCGTGAGCTCGGCAACGCGATCGCGAAACTGCGCGCCGACGGTTCCCGACTCAACCTGAACCTCCTCGGGGAGGCCGTCCTCGGCGAGGGCGAGGCGGCGAAACGGCTCGCCGGCACCCGCGAGCTCCTGCAGCGCCCCGACGTCGACTACGTGTCCATCAAGGTCTCGTCGATCGCCAGCCAACTCTCCATGTGGTCGTTCGAGCAGGTCGTCGACCGCATCGTCCGGCGCCTCGTGCCGCTCTACGAGGAGGGGCTCGCGACCGGCACCTTCATCAACCTCGACATGGAGGAGTACCGCGACCTCGACCTCACCATCGCGGTCTTCACCCGACTCCTCGACCAGCCGCAGCTGCTGCAGTACCAGGCCGGCATCGTCATCCAGGCCTACCTGCCCGACGCCCTCGAGGCGATGATGCAGCTCACCGCCTGGTCGAAGCAGCGCGTGGCCGCCGGTGGCGCGCCCATCAAGGTGCGGCTCGTGAAGGGCGCGAACCTCGCGATGGAGCGGGTCGACGCGGCGATCCACGGCTGGCCGCTCGCGACGACCGGATCGAAGCGCGAGACCGACACCAACTACAAACGGGTGCTCGACTGGGCGCTCACGCCGGCGCACGCGGACGTCGTGCGGGTCGGGGTCGCCGGGCACAACCTCTTCGACATCGCCTACGCGTGGCTCCTCGCGGGCGACCGCGGTGTGCGTGAGCGGGTGGACTTCGAGATGCTGCTGGGGATGGCGACCGGTCAGGTCGAGGCCATCAAGCGGGACGTCGGGACGGTGCTGCTGTACACGCCTGTCGTGAACCCGAAGGAGTTCGACGTCGCGATCTCCTATCTCGTCCGCCGTCTGGAGGAGAACGCCAGCGAGGAGAACTTCATGTCGGCGGTGTTCGAGCTCGCCGAGAAGCCGACCCTGTTCGCGCGCGAGCGACGTCGGTTCCTCGCGTCGGTCGACGCCCTCGGAGAGACCGCCGGGCAGGTGCCGACCCCCAACCGGACGCAGGACCGCGCCGCGGAGGCCCCGGAGACACCGGTGCCCGACAACGACGGGGACGACCGCTTCCGCGATCCCGCACAGGCGCCCGACGCGGGACTCACGCAGCAGGTCCTCGGGCTGGAACGCGGATCGAGCGGCGGCGAGGACCGCTTCCACGCCGATCCGTCCTCCGCGTACGTCGAGACGGCGGTCTTCTCCCGTTCGGAGCGTGGTGGTGTCGTCGACGGCGCCCCAGGCTTCGAGAACACCGCCGACACCGACCCCTCGCTCGCGGCGAACCGGGCGTGGGGAGCGTCGATCCTGGCGCGCGTCCCGCAGTCGACCCTCGGTGGCTCCGCGGTCGCGGCCGCAGCCATCGACGACCCACGCGTCCTCGAACGCACGATCACGATGGTCCGCGCCGCCGGTGAGCGATGGGGAGCCCGACCCGCTGCCGAACGGGCCGCCGTCCTGCACGCTGCAGCTCGGGTCCTCGCCTCCCGTCGGGCGGACCTCATCGAGGTCATGGCGAGCGAGACCGGCAAGACGATCGCCGAGGCCGATCCCGAGGTGAGTGAGGCGGTCGACTTCGCGCACTACTACGCGGCCAACGCACCCCTGCTCGAGAGCGTGCACGGCGCGAGCTTCGTCCCCTCCGCGCTCACGGTCGTGACGCCGCCCTGGAACTTCCCCGTCGCCATCCCGGCCGGAGGCGTCCTCGCGGCGCTCGCCGCCGGCAGTGGTGTGATCATCAAGCCCGCTCCACAGGCCAAGCGGTGCGCAGCGGTGGTCGTCGAGGCGCTCTGGGACGCCGGGGTGCCGCGCGACCTCCTCGTGCTCGCCGACGTGGCGGAGGGCGACCTCGGTCGTCGGCTCGTCTCCCACCCGGCCGTCGACCGGGTGATCCTGACCGGTTCCTTCGAGACGGCGCAGCTGTTCCGTGGGTGGCGTGCCGACCTGCCGCTGCTGGCGGAGACGAGCGGGAAGAACGCGATCATCGTCACGCCGAGTGCCGACCTCGACCTCGCCGTCGCCGACATCGTGAAGAGCGCCTTCGGGCACGCCGGGCAGAAGTGCTCCGCCGCGTCGCTCGTGATCCTCGTCGGCTCGGTGGCACGATCCGACCGCTTCCTGCGGCAGCTCGAGGACGCCGTCCGCTCGCTCCGGGTCGGCTGGCCGTCCGATGCGCGGACGCAGATGGGGCCGATCGTCGAGCCGGCGGGGGAGAAGCTCCTCGCCGGGTTCACCGAGCTGCGCCTCGGCGAGAAGTGGCTCGTCGAGCCGAAGCTGCTCGACGACTCCTCGGTCAACTTCGGCCAGCCGAGCGAGCGCCTCTGGTCGCCGGGGGTCCGCACCGGTGTCCAGCCGGGCTCGCCCTTCCACGTGACCGAGTACTTCGGGCCGGTCCTCGGTGTCATGCAGGCCGCGAACCTCACCGAGGCGATCGCCCTGCAGAACGCGACCCCCTACGGACTGACCGCGGGCCTGCACACCCTCGACCCGGTCGATCTCGGGGAATGGCTCGACACCGTCGAGGCGGGCAACCTGTACGTCAACCGGGGCATCACCGGTGCGATCGTGCAGCGCCAGCCCTTCGGCGGGTGGAAGCGTTCGTCGGTCGGGACCGGCACGAAGGCCGGTGGCCCCAACTACCTGTTCGGGCTCGGCGAGTGGCGACCGGATCCGGGATCGGCGAGCCGCAGCCTGCACCTCCGCGGGCTCGACACCCGCATCGTGAAGCTCATCGAGGCGGCCCAGCCGTCGCTCACCTACGAAGCCTTCGACGTGCTGCGACGGTCGGCGCTCAGTGACGCGATCGCGTGGGGGAACGAGTTCGGCGAGGTGAAGGACGTCTCGCAGCTCGGCGTGGAACGGAACCTCCTGCGCTACCGGCCGGTTCCGGTCGCGGTGCGGGTCGCATCGGGGGCCGACCTGGGCGATGCGCTGCGGGTGCTCATCGCCGCGGTGCGGTCGCGGTCACGGTTCACCGTCAGTCTCGGCGGGCGGTTGCCGCGCGAGGTCCGCGACTGGCTGTCCGAGCTGAGCATCCCCGTCTCGCTGGAGACCGACGAGCAGTGGCTGACCCGGATGGCGGCCCGCGGGTCGATCGACACGGGCGAGCTGGGCCAGGAGCCGCCGGTCGCGACCCGGGTACGGATCGTCGGTCCGCGTCCCGAGACGGTCGCGGAAGCGGAACCCGGAACGGAGGCCTCCGAGCCTGAGCCGCTCGCGAAGCGACTCGCTGAGGCGCTCGGCGGCGATCCCGAGATCGCGATCTGGGGTGGGCCGGTCACCCAGGCCGGACGGGTGGAGCTGCTGCCGTTCCTCCGCGAACAGGCGATCTCGATCACCGCGCACCGGTTCGGCAACCCCGATCCGTGGTCCCAGAGCGTCATCTGAGTCGGGCCGGTCTCGAAGTTCCTTCCCCGGTCCCTGAGCTTGTCGAAGGGCGAAACGACGTCAGGCGCGGAGCGCGGCCTCCACGAGCGCGACGGCGTCGTCCGGCGAGACGCCGAGGTCCCGGATGCGATCCGCGTACGCCGCCGCTGCCAGCTGCGCCTGCTGGTCGATCGCGTCGCCGTGCGCTGACACGAACGTCCCTGCGCGCCCCCGGGTCTCGATGACCCCGTCGGTCTCGAGCAGCCGGTACGCCTTGGCGACGGTGTTCGGTGCGATCCCCAGCTCGTCGGCCAGCCCGCGCACCGTCGGGAGCTTCGCCCCGGTCGCCAGCCGTCCATCGCGGACGGCCTCGATCACCTGCGTCCGCAATTGCTCGAACACACTGGTCCCCGTCTGAATCGTCCACTCCATCCGCCCATCCTGCCCGCGAACGGTCACGAATGGTGACTTCGGACGAGCCGCACTGTGCTGTGGTGACCGTTCGCGGGCCGGGGAGGGGTCAGTCGATGTGGCGGTGGATGAGGCGGGTGAGGACGATCGCGCTGCGGGTGTGGTCGACGTTGGGGGCGATCCGCACCTTCTCCAGGGCGTCCTCGAGGGCTGGGATGTTCCGGGCCCGCATGTGCACGATGGCGTCGGCGCTCCCGGTGACGGTGCCGGCATCGACGACCTCCGGGACGCCCGACAGGATCCGCAGCAGCTCGTTGGGAGACACGGTGCCGCGGCAGAAGAGTTCGACGTAGGCTTCTGTCTGCATGCCGTCGACCGTGGGGTCGACCTGGATCGTGAACGACTGGATGACCCCGTCGGCGACGAGGCGGTCGACGCGTCGCTTCACCGCTGAGGCCGACAAGCCCACGACCGTGCCGATGTCGCCGTAGCCGGCGCGTGAGTTCTGTCGGAGCAGGTCGATGATGCCGCGGTCGAGGTTGTCCATGAGACCCAGTGTAAGCGCAATCATTGCGCGAAAAGCTGCCACTTCGCAGCATTCCTGCGCCATACTCCGTGAAAACGCTGCGAATCGCATGCAATGATGAACGTGGCGTGCCCCCGGGCCCCTGGACCTCGTCCGCCGACCCTCGCTCGTTTGGAGGCCGACGTGTCATCGACGCTCAACCACCCCACCCCCACCACGCAGGACGCCACGACCGGCACCCGCGTCCCGAACCGCCGCCGGTATCTCATGTGCCGGCCGGACCGCTTCACCGTCAGCTACCGGATCAACCCCTGGATGAACCCGGACGACCCGACCGACACCTCGCTCGCGGTGTCGCAGTGGGAACAGCTGCACCAGGCCTACCTCGATCTCGGCCACCGGATCGACCTCATCGACCCGCTCGACGGCCTGCCGGACATGGTGTTCGCGGCGAACGGGGGCTTCACGCTCGACGGCATCGCCTACGGGGCGAAGTTCACCTACGAGGAGCGCATCCCCGAGGGGCCGGCCTACATGGAGTGGTTCGAGGCGAACGGCTTCCGCGTCGAGCGCCCCGAGTTCGTGAACGAGGGCGAGGGCGACATCATGCTCGTCGGCGACGCCATCCTCGCCGGGACCGGCTTCCGCACCGATCCCCGCAGCCACGACGAGGTGCGGCGCATCTTCGACCGCGAGGTCGTGACCCTCAACCTCGTGAACCCGAGCTTCTACCACCTCGACACCGCGATCGCCGTGCTCGACCCGGTGGCTCCCGCCGACGGCTCGCCCGCGAACATCGCCTACCTGCCGACCGCGTTCGACGAGGCGAGCAACCGCATCCTCGAGCAGCGCTACCCCGATGCGATCCACGTGAGCACCGAGGACGCAGCCGTCCTCGGCCTCAACTCGATCTCGAACGGTCGCGAGGTCGTCATCGCCGCCCGGGCCGTCGGGTTCGAGCGTCAACTGCGCGAGCGCGGCTACACGCCGATCGGCGTCGACCTGTCCGAGCTGCTCCTCGGCGGCGGCGGCGTGAAGTGCTGCACGCTCGAGCTGCGCGGGTAGCCCTTCGACAAGCTCAGGGACCGGGTGTCCGCTCAGGGACCGGACCGGAGCGGTGCGGTCTCAGGGGCCGGGGTCGGTGTCGAGGGGTTGCGGGTGCCGGTGGGGCGGCGTATACCTGCACTGACCGCTTGAACCTGAGGAAGGGCACCCATGGACGCCGGAGAACGACGTGACCACGAACGCGCCGACGCAGGGCGCTCCGGCACCCTGAGCGATGCGACGGGGTTCTGGGTCGTGATCGCCTTCGCCCTGTTCGCCGGCGGCATGTGGGCATTCGGCGAGGCGTTCCGCACGGACGTCCTGCAGGCCGTCTGGTTCATGGGCGGCATCCTCATGATCGCGCTCGCCATCTTCATCCCGGCGCATTTCGCCAGCAACAACTGACCCCCAGCCGGACGTTCGCCGACCGTTTCCTGAGCGTCCGGCCGTCCGGTCGGAGGCCGCCGATACGGTCCTGTTCAGCGCGCTACGCTGGCTGAGCAGACACGAGGACGGCACATGGATTCCACGGTGGTCATCATTCCCACCTACAACGAACGCGAGAACCTGGAAAGGATCGTCGCGCGCGTCCGTGTCGCTGCACCATCCGTCGAGGTGCTCGTGGTCGACGACAACTCACCCGACGGCACCGGAGCGATCGCCGACCGGCTCGCCGCCGAGGACGACGCGGTACACGTGCTGCACCGCGCCGGCAAGGAAGGGCTCGGCGCCGCCTACAAGGCCGGCTTCGCCTGGGCGCTCGGGCGCGGATTCGGCAACGTGGTCGAGATGGACGCCGACGGATCCCATGCCCCCGAGCAGTTGCCGGCGCTCCTCGCGGCCACCGCGGACGCGGACGTCGTCCTCGGGTCACGCTGGGTCCCGGGCGGCACCGTCGTCAACTGGCCCAAGCATCGCGAGGCCATCTCACGGGTCGGCAGTGCCTACGCCCGGTTCGCGCTCCGGCTCCCCGCCCGCGACGTGACCGGCGGCTACCGCGTGTTCAGTGCTGACGCACTGCGTCGGCTGCAGCTCGACGAGGTCCACAGCCACGGCTACGGCTTCCAGGTCGACATGCTCTGGCACGCGAACCGCGCCGGTCTGCGGATCGTCGAGGTGCCGATCACCTTCACCGAGCGGACGCTCGGGGCCTCCAAGATGACGAGCGGCATCGTCGTCGAAGCGATGCTCCGCGTCACCTGGTGGGGCGTCTGCGAACTGACGGACCGCATCATCGGGCGTCGTCCGGCAGCGTCTCGGGCGGCCGCTGGCTCCTGAGTCGCGGTGGCGCCCGTCGGCGGGCGCACCGTCAGCTGCGGCGCGGCCCCGAGGAGATGACCGGGGCCGAGCCGATGAGGTCCTCGTCGTCGACCGCGTCGACGAGGAACGCGGCGACGTCGCAGCGAGGGATCCGGAGCGAGCTCGGCCAGCTTCCCGGCGGTGACGACACGACCGGGCGTCGGGCGTCGCTGGCAGAGAGCACGGTCGGGTGCACGATGGTCCAGTCGAGCTCCGAGCGGCGGAGGAACGCGTCCGCCTGCTCGTGATCGGCGTAGACGGTGCCGAGCCGGAGGAAGTGCGTCGCCCACCGCAGGCCGGCGGGGACGCTCCGGACCGACTCGCCGGCACCGAGCGCGGAGAGGAGGACGATTCGGCGGAGGCCACGCGAGCGCATCGCATCCGTCACGACCCGCACGGCGTTCGAGATGAGGTCGGGAGGGCTGACCTGGCGCGCCCACGGCCAGTCGGACGAGCCGATGTTGCTGAGGGCGATGATCACGGCCTGCGCGCCACGCATGGCGTCCTCGACGTCCTCACTCCGCAGGGGAGACCCCTGGACCACCGTCAGCCGGTCGCCCGGAACGACGGCGGCGGGGTCGCGGACGAGCGCGGTGACCGAGTGGCCACGGCGGAGTGCCTCGCCGATGATGAGCCGCCCGGTGCGGCCGCTCCCACCGATCACGAGGAGCTGTGCCACCGTCGCCTCCAGATCGTCGAACACCGGCCCGACGGCGCAGGTGCTGCGACCGTCGGGACGGTTCCATCGTTCCCGAAGGGGCGACGGAGGACATCGGGGACAACCCGTGGAGTGCGGCGGTGACCGCGTGCGGTCGAGCGGTCAGGCCTTCGCGGCCGACGGCTTCCGGGCCGGAGCCTTCCGCGCGGCCGGTGCCGCGGGCTTCGCGGCTGCCGGCCGGCCGGCGCTCAGCGACGACTGCTCCGGCATCGGCTGCAGCGTCGTGAACCGTGACAGCTGGGTCACGTGGTGCGGCTGCAGCTCCTCGAGCGACGCGACACCCAGGAGCTTCATCGTGCGCACGATCTCGCCCGAGAGGATCTGGATCGCACGGTCGACGCCCTCGCGCCCACCTGCCATGAGTCCGTACAGGTACGCGCGGCCGATGAAGGTGAAGCGCGCACCGAGCGCGACGGACGCAACGATGTCGGCGCCGTTCATGATGCCGGTGTCGAGGTGCACCTCGGCGTCCTTGCCCACCTCGCGCACGACGCTCGGCAGGAGGTGGAACGGGATCGGCGCGCGGTCGAGCTGGCGGCCGCCGTGGTTGGAGAGCTGGACGGCGTCCGCACCGAGGTCGACGGCGAGCTTCGCATCGGCGACCGACTGGACACCCTTGACGATGAGCTTGCCCTTCCACTGCTCGCGGATGTACTTGACCTCGTCCGGACCGACGGTCGGGTCGAACATCGTGTCGATGAGCGCCGCGACGGTTCCCGACCAGCGGTCGAGGCTCGCGAAGGCCAACGGCTCCGTGGTGAGGAAGTTGATCCACCATGCCGGGCGGGGGAGCGCGTCGACGATGGTCTTCGGGGTGAGCGACGGCGGGATCGTCATGCCGTTGCGGACGTCGCGCAGGCGGGCGCCACCGACGGGGGTGTCGACCGTCACGACGAGGGTGTCGTAGCCGGCCGCTGCCGCGCGGTCGACGAGCGCCATCGACCGCTCGCGCTCACTCCACATGTAGAGCTGGAACCAGTTGCGGCCACCGGGTGCCGCCGCCTTGACGTCCTCGATCGAGGTCGTGCCCATGGTCGACAGGGTGAAGGGGATGCCGGCGGCCGCTGCGGCGGAGGCTCCCGCGCGCTCGCCCTCGGTCTGCATCATGCGGGTGAAACCGGTCGGGGCGATGCCGAAGGGGAACGCGACGCGCTCGCCGAGGACGTCCCAGCCGGTGTCGACGTTCGCGACGTTCTTCAGGACGGCCGGGTGGAACTCGATGTCCTGGAACGCCTGGCGTGCCCGGGCCAGCGAGATCTCGCCCTCGGCGGCGCCGTCGGTGTAGTCGAAGGGCGCCGTCGGCGTGACCTTCTTCGCGATCGTGCGCAGGTCGGCGATGGTCGTCGCGGCCGCCAGGCGGCGCTTCCGGGCGTTGAACTCCGGCTTCTTGAACTGCATGAGCGGCAGGAGGTCGTGGGGCTTGGGGATGCGGCGTTCAACCATGGTCTGTCTCTTCTTTCCGCGAACTGTCGCTTGAGGTGGGTGTCGAGGGGTGCGGACTGTCGTCTTCCGACAGTTCGCGAGCCTGGTAGTAGTTGGTGATGTGGGAGCGGACGGACTGGCGGGCCAGCTCGGCGTCGGCGTGGCGGATCGCCTCCACGATGCCCCGGTGCTCGGCGCGCAGGCGGTCGGCGGTGGCTGACCACGACGCCAGTTGTGGGACACCGGCCAGGACGTAGCGTTCGATGGAGTCACGGAGACCCGACATCGTGGCGACGAGGACCTGGTTGCCCTCCGCCTCGGCGAGCGACAGGTGGAACTGCGCGTCGAGGGCGAGGAACTCGGCCTCCGTGAGGGTGGGCTGGTCCATCGCGTCGAGCAGGGACTCGGGGTGCGTGAGATCGGGGACGGCTGCTTCGGCACGCGACGCCAGACTGTGGACGACCGCGGTCTCGATCACGAGCCTGGTGTCGACCACGTCCTGGACGGCGAAGCCCTGCGCGGCGACCTGGAGCCGCATGAGGGTGGCCATGCCACCGGACGGCGTGGCGACGATGATCGCGCCGGCGGTGGGGCCGGATCCCGTGTGGGTCCGGATGAGTCCGAGGACCTCCAAGACGCGGATCGCCTCGCGGACGCTGGACCGGCCGACACCGAGGTCGATCGCGAGCTGACGTTCGCCGGGCAGGCGGTCGCCGGGGGTGAGGACACCGCTGAGGAGGTCCGACTCGATGCGGGCGAGCACGACCTCCCAGGCCCTGGGCTCCGCCGCTGCGGTGGCGGGCCGCGTCGCCGCGGCCGCTGCCGGCGCGGCCGTCGCTGGTGCGTTCATCGATCCTCCTTCGACACTGCGGTGTGGTCAGACCACAAACCCTACCTCTTGAACCGATTCAACGCGAGCCCCCGCCGCAGATTTTTCTGCGAAGGGAAATCGACGGACCTCGACGCCCGTCTCAGGTGCGGAGGACGATGTTCTCCGGCTCCTCGTCGGCCAACAGGTGTTCGATCTGTCGACGCAGGAGACGCGCCATCCGCGGCAGCATGGCGCTCGTCGCGCCCCCGATGTGCGGGGAGACGAGCACGTTCGGCAGGGACCACAGCGGGTGGTCGGCGGGCAGCGGTTCGGGGTCGGTCACGTCGAGCGCGAGTCGGATGCGACCGCTCGTCGCGTGCTCCACCAGGGCGTCGGTGTCGGCGACGGGGCCGCGGGCGACGTTCACGACGAGGGCGTCGTCGGGCAGTGCCGCCAGGAAGTCGTCTCCGATCAAGCCGCGGGTGCCGTCGGTGAGTGGCACGACGACGATGACGATCTCAGCGTGCGGCAGGAGTCCGGGCAGTTCGTCGATGCCGTGGATCGGCCCCCGCTCGTCCTCCCGCGCGCTCGACGCCACCCGGGTGACCTCGACCTCGAACGGGAGCAGCCGCTCCTCGATGGCCGCTCCGACCCCGCCGTACCCGATGAGGAGCACGCGGCGGTCGGCGAGGCTCGGGCGCTGGCTCTGCAGCCACTCGCCCGTCCGCTCGGCGCGCACGAAGTCCGGGATGCCCCGCTGCGAGGCGAGGACGAGGCCGACCGTGAGCTCCGCCGTCGACGCCTCGTGGACGGTCGCCGCGTTGGCGAGCGTGATGCCCGTGGGGAGGAGGTCCGCGAGGCCGTCGTAGCCGATCGACTGTACTTGGACGAGCTTCGGCGTCACCGCGGCGACGTTCGCGAGCGGCTTGTTCGAGCCGAGGTACACGGGCACGACGAGGTCGATGTGCTCGACCGGCGGTTCGGTGCGCAGATCCCATTCGACGAACTCGACGCCCTCGGGGAGGGGGCCCTGCGACAGCACCTCCTCGCGCAGGTCGGCGGGCAGGCTGACGATGAGTGGAGAACCGGTCATGCTGCGACGCTACCGGCTGACGGTCGTGGAGCCGACAGGCTTGCGCGGCTCGTAGCGGGTCGGCTCGAAGGAACGGGCGACGAGGGCGCGCAGGGTCTCGAGGTCGCCGTCGATGATCCCCACCGCCCTGGCCTGGACCAGGACGTTCCCCAGCGCCGTCGCCTCGACCGGGCCGGCGATGACAGGGATCGCCGCGCGGTCGGATGTCAGCTGGCACAGGAGCGTGTTCTGGGATCCGCCGCCGACGACGTGGATCGCGCGCACCTGCACCCCGGACAACTCGGAAGCCGTGTGGACCGCATCCGCGAACGCCTGGGCCAGGCTCTCGATGATGCACCGGACGAACTCGGCACGGGACTGCGGCACCGCACGCCCGTGCTCGACGAGGAACTCGACGATGCGCGCCGGCAGGTCGCCGGGGGCGAGGAACCGGGGGTCGTTCGCATCGAACACCGAGACCGGTGCGTCGACCGCGGCGGCCTGGGCGATGAGCCCGGGCAGGTCGATCGTTTCGCCACCGCGCTCCCAGGTGCGCACCGACTCGCTCAGGAGCCAGAGCCCCATCACGTTGTGCAGGAAGCGGGTGCGTCCGTCGACGCCGCCCTCGTTCGTGAAGTTCGCCGCTCGACTCGCCTCGGTGAGGACAGGTCGTTCGAGCTCGACCCCGACGAGCCCCCAGGTGCCGCACGAGATGTAGGCGGCATCCGGGGTCGTCATCGGGACGGCGACGACCGCTGAGGCCGTGTCGTGTGAGCCGATGGCGGTGACGGGCGTGGACGACGGCAGGCCGACCTCGGCGGCGACAGCTTCGAGGAGCGTCCCGATGCGATCGCCCGGCTGGACGATGGGCGGGAGGACGGCCGCCGGGATGCCGAGTCGGGTGAGCAGCCCGGCGTCCCACCTGGTCGGTTCGCCGGCGCGGACGAGGCCGGTGGTCGACGCGTTGGTGGCCTCGGCGACACGGGCGCCGGTCAGCCAGTGCGCGATGAGGTCGGGCACCAGGAGCGCGGTGTCGGCGACGTCGAGCATGCCGGCGTCGCGCTCGGTCGCGAGCTGGTAGACGGTGTTGAACGGCAGGAACTGCAGGCCGTTCACGCGGTAGAGGTCGGCGAAGGGGACCGTCCCGTGGACCGCCTCGACACCTGCCGCCGTCCGTTCGTCACGGTAGTGGAACGGTGCGCCGAGGAGGCGCCCCTGCCGGAGGAGGCCGTAGTCGACCGCCCACGAGTCGATGCCGATGCTCGCGAGGTGCGGCTCCTGCTTCGCTGCGCCCGACAGCCCCGCGACGATCGAGCGGTACAACTCGAGGATGTTCCAGTGCAGGCCGTCCGGCGTGCGGACGGGCGTGTTCGGGAACCGTGCGACCGGTACGAGGCGCAGCTCGCCGGGGCCGACGTGGCCGAGCATGACCCGCCCGCTCGTGGCCCCGAGGTCGACCGCCGCGACGGTGCCGCTCCGGCCTGCCGCGCTCATCGCAGGAAGGCTGCGGCCACACCCGCGTCGACGGGGATGTGCAGTCCGGTCGTGTGGCTGAAGTCGCTCGTGCAGATCGCGAAGACCGCGTTCGCGACGTTCTCGGGGACGACCTCGCGCTTGAGGATGGTGCGCTGCGCGTAGAACTTGCCGAGGTCCTGCTCGTCGATGCCGTACGTCTTCGCGCGGTTCGCACCCCAGCCCGAGGCGAAGATGCCGGAGCCGCGGACGACGCCGTCGGGGTTGATGCCGTTCACCTTCACACCGTACTCGCCGAGCTCCGCGGCGAGGAGGCGGACCTGGTGGGCCTGGTCGGCCTTCGTCGCAGAGTAGGCGATGTTGTTCGGGCCGGCGAACACGGAGTTCTTCGACGAGATGTAGACGATGTCGCCGCCGAGCTTCTGGTCGATGAGCACGCGTGCGGCGGCCTTCGAGACGAGGAACGAGCCCTTCGCCATGACGTTGTGCTGGAGGTCCCAGTCGGCCTCGGTGGTCTCGAGGAGCGACTTCGACAGCGAGAGGCCCGCGTTGTTGACGACGAGGTCGAGCCCGCCGAAGGCGAGGACCGTCTCGTCGATCGCGGCCTGGACGGCGGCCTCGTTCGAGACGTCGGCGGCGATGCCGATCGCGACGTCCGTGGTGCCGAGCTCGGCTGCTGCGGCCTGCGCCTTCTCCAGCGAGAGGTCGGCGATCGCGACGACCGCGCCCTCCGCGACGAGACGCGTGGCGATGGCCTTGCCGATGCCGGATGCGGCACCGGTGACGAGCGCGACGCGGGTCGCGAGTGGCTTCGGCGCAGGCTGACGCTGCAGCTTCGCCTCCTCGAGTGCCCAGTACTCGATCGCGAACTTCTCAGCCTCGTCGATCGGCGCGTAGGTGGAGAGCCCCTCGGCCCCGCGCATGACGTTGATGGCGTTGACGTAGAACTCGCCGGCGACGCGGGCGGTCTGCTTGTCCTTGCCGAAGCTGAACATGCCGACGCCCGGGACGAGGACGATGAGTGGGTCGGCCCCGCGGATCGCCGGGCTGTCGGCCGTGGCGTGGCGGTCGTAGTAGGCCTGGTAGTCCTCGCGGTAGGCCTCGTGCAGGGTGCCGAGGCGCTCGATGACCTCCTCGACGCTCGCCGTGGCCGGCAGGTCGACCGTGAGCGGCTTCACCTTGGTGCGGAGGAAGTGGTCGGGGCAGCTCGTGCCCAGTGCGGTGAGGCGCGGGTGCTCCGCCGAGGCCAGGAAGTCGAGGACCTCGGGGCTGTCGGTGAAGTGGCCGACGACGGGGCGGTCGGTGGAGGCGAGCCCGCGGATGGTGGGCGCGAGGGCCGCCGCCTTCGCACGACGCTCGGCGTCGGGGAGGGCTGCGTAGCCGTCGAGCGCCGGACCGAAGGGCTCGGGGCGGGAGTTCGCCTCGATGTAGGCGGCCGCGGTGTCGATGATCCTGAGGGAGTTCGCCTCGGCCTCGTCGGAGGTGTCGCCCCAGGCGGTGATGCCGTGCCCACCGAGGATGGTGCCGACGGCCTGCGGGTTGTCGGCCTTGATGGCGGCGATGTCGAGGCCGAGCTGGAAGCCGGGGCGACGCCATGGGACCCACACGACCTTGTCGCCGAAGATCTTCGCGGTGAGTTCGGGGCCGTCGGCGGCGGTCGCGATGGCGATGCCGGAGTCGGGGTGCAGGTGGTCGACGTGGGCCGCGTCGACGAGGCCGTGCATCGCGGTGTCGATCGATGGGGCCGCGCCACCCTTGCCGTGCAGGGTGTAGTCGAAGGCGGCGACCATCTCGTCCTCGCGGTCGAGGCCGGGGTAGACGTCCTGCAGGGCGCGCATGCGGTCGAGGCGGAGGACCGCGAGACCCTCGGGCTTGAGCGTGCCGAGGTCGCCGCCGGAGCCCTTGACCCAGAGGAGCTCGACCGGCTCGCCCGTGACGGGGTCGATCTCGGTGCCCTTGGCCGAGGTGTTGCCGCCGGCGTAGTTGGTGTTCTTCGGGTCGCTCCCGAGGCGGTTGCTGCGGGCGATGAGCTCTGCAGCGGTTGGGTTCACGGACATTCGCACTCCTTCGTCGGGGCACGTCCGTGCCCGGTGTTCAATCGTGTTAAGTATGACAAGAAGTCACAGATGTTGCAATGGCGGATGTCCCGATCTCAGGAGAACCTCGGCGCGTTGCCGTCGGCCCGGAGCGACGCGCGCGGTGACTCCTGAGAACGGGGCGTGCGGGGCCGGGTGCTCAGAGGAGTTCGACGGCGTCGCGGTAGGCGTCGAGCGCGGGGTCGGCGGGGTCGAGTTCCGTGACGAGGAGGTCGACGTCCGCGAGGGCGAAGCCGACCGCCATCGCGCGCTGCCCCAGCTTCGAGGACGCGGCGACGAGGATCGTCTCGTCGGAGGCGCGGGCGAACGCCTGCTTGACCTGCGCTTCTTCGAGGGTGACCTCCGAGCTGCCGACGGTCGGGTCGATGGCGGCGGCCGACAGGAAGAAGCGCCGGTAGAGCACCGATGACGCCGCCTGGCAGGCGATGGGGCCGATGAAGCTGTCGGTGCGCGACTCGGCTTGGCCGCCGACGAGGATCGCGGTGACCTCGCGGTTCGCGCCGGCGAGGAGGAAGTTCGGGTAGGAGTTGGTCGCCACCGTGAGGGTCGACTCGCCGAGCAGTCGACTGATGCCACCGGCCGTGCTGGAGGCGTCGATCGCGATCGCGCCGTCCGTCGGGATGAGCGCCCGGAGCTTCTCGACGATGGCGCCCTTCTCGCGGACGCCCGTCGCAGACCGTTCGGTGAAGGTCCTCGGTCGCAGGGTCGGGATCGCCCCGCCCCGGACGCGCCGCACCAGGCCGAGCTGCTCCAGGTCGGCGAGGTCGCGTCGCACGGTCATCGAGGACACGTCGAGCTCCGCAGCCGCATCGTCGAGGCGGATGCTGCCGTCGCGTTCGAGGATCGCCGTCAGTCGGGTCCGTCGTTCCTCGGCGCCGAGCGTGCCGGTCGTGGCCATGCCGCCCCCTGTCCATCGGTGTCGGACGTGTCCGTTCGTGTCCGTCTCAACAGGATGTCACAGCGAGGGATGCCGAACGGTTCCCAATTCAGGAGCACTCCGGCGCGTCGCCGATATGACGCGGCGTGGCGTGCGCAACGCGCCGCAAGCGTCCTGAGTTACAGACGAGCGAAGATATATGAGCATCTGGAACTTCTAGACTGGCGCCATGGAAACCACACACGAACCAGTCCTCGCCGGTCGCACGGCGATCATCACCGGAGGCGCCCGCGGGCTCGGGCTCGCGATGGCCACGGCACTCGCCGAAGCCGGCGCCCAGGTCGCCCTCCTCGACCGTTTGGAGACGGTGGCCGACGCCGCGTCGGTCCTCGATGCACAGGTCTCGCCCGCGGTGATCGGGCTCCCGGTCGACGTCACCGATGAGGGATCCGTGAACGCCGCGCTCGACCACGTCGCGGATACCCTCGGGACGCCGGACATCCTCGTCAACAGCGCTGGGATGACGCACGGCGCCCGCGCGATCGACACCGAAGTGGCCGCTTGGGACAGACTCTTCCGGGTGAACGTCACCGGGACCTTCCTCGTGTCCCGGCAGTTCGCGCGACGCTTCGTCGCCGACCGTCGCGACGCGGGTCACCTCGCGAGCATCGTGAACGTGTCCTCGATGTCCGCCTTCGCCGTGAACGTGCCGCAGACGCAGGCCGCGTACAACGCCTCGAAGGCCGCCGTCTCCATGCTCACGAGCAGTCTCGCGATCGAGTGGTTGCCGCTGGGGATCCGGGTCAACGCCATCGCACCGGGCTACTTCGCGAGCGACATGACGCGTGACTTCGTCGCCGCCAACCCGGACATGGCCGAGGACTGGGTGTCGCGGATCCCGGCCGGCCGGATGGGTGAGCCGGACGAGCTCGGCGACCTCGTCGTCTACCTCGCCGGAGAGCGCTCCTCCTACGTCGTCGGGCAGAGCTTCCGGATCGACGGCGGGTACACCGTGGTGTGAGCTGACGACGCGGGCCGTTGCCTCGTCAACGCGGCCCGCGTCAGGTTTCCGTTCAGGGAGTCTCCGACCCCGGTGGTTTCGCGACCAGCGTCGTGAGCGTCGCAGTGGGCGGGATCGTCGCCATCAGGTTCGCGAGCTGACCGAAGTACTGGAGTCGCGACCACTCGGTTCTGTCACCGATGACGAACAGCCGCCGTTTCGCGCGACTGACCGCCACGTTGAAGAGGTTGGGTGTCTCGACGGCCCAATTGCGGGACCCAGACGTCCGCCCGCCGAGCACGATGATGACGACTGCGGCTTCCTTCCCCTGGGCCGTGTGTACCGTTCCGGCCTGCGTCCGCCGATCGACGCCGTGACGCCCCGCGACCCGCGCGATGGCAGCCGCAACCGTCCGGAACGGTGAGACGATCAGCAGGTCCGACATCGGCCAGCCGTTCACCCCGAGTGCCTGGAGGAGGCCGTCGAGTCGCTCCACCTCTGCTGGCGAGCAGTTCTCGTCCCAGCGGCTCGTGTGGACGTCCAGCCAAGCCGAGTCCATCACCGACGCACCAGACGGCAGCAGGCAGTCTGCGGACGGATCACCGCCGTGCATCATCAAGCCGCCGTAGACGGCATCGTTGATGACCGAGAACATCGGGTCGTTGCAGCGCCGATGCAGTCGCAGCGGTGATCCGACTGTGACCGGCTCTCCATCCGGAGGCCTGATCGTCGAGACGAACGTGGATGCCCGGTCGGCGAGGACTTGCGCCGGGTTGGACCGAGGCGACCAGGCGTCGCTGCAGGCGGTGAGCTCCCGAAGTCGCTCCTGGACTTCGGGCGGCAGCGTGAGCACTGGTTCGAGTTGCAGCGGATCACCGACCATCAGGCAGCGCCGTACCCGCCAGACGCCGGACAGCGCGTGCTGCGGGGCAGCCTGCCCGGCTTCGTCCACGATCAACCAGCCGAGACGTTCGGAACCGAGCGATGCCATCATGCGCGGAAATGATGCGAACGTGGTCGACATCACGGGGACCACCAGGAACAGCGCTTCCCACGCTGCTCGGATCATGGCGGGCGAAGCCTGCGATGGTGTGCGGTTCTGGAGGACATCGACCGCGGAGTACAGGTTGCTGCGAGTCTGGGAAGGGGTCGCGAACATGAACGCGCGATGCAGTTGAACGGCGCGCAGGAACAGCTCGGATCGGGCGGTGTTGTAGGCCCGATCATTCCACGGGGCCCGTGTCTCTCGGGCCTCGTCGGTGGCTTCGAACCAGTCCTCGGACGGGGCGCCGTCCGCCTGTGCGGCGATCGCTACGCTGTCGGCGGCGATCGTGAGCTCCAGGGTCTGGGCCTCACGCTGATGCGAGGACCGAGCCGCCCGGGTCGTCGCGTTCTCCGTCAGGGATCGTTCGAGCGACTGGGCCTGTCGGTCGGCCTCCTGTGCCAGCGCTTCGCAGCGCTCCGTGAGGCGCAACATGCCGTTCCGCCACGGTGTGGTGGCTCGTCCGAGCGTGCACACTGAGGCGAACCATGACGGCTTCGCCACCGCCAGGGCGGAGAGGGCATCGTGAGCGAGTGTCCGTTCCGCGGCCAGCGCCTCGGCGCTCCCGCGCAGCGCATCGATCTCCCGCTGTTGGGCTTCGTCGAGGAGCATGAGATCGGAAGCGCTGCGGCGCGCGGAGTCGAGCTCGGCGGTGAGCGCCGCCCTCCTCCCGAGTGCCTCGTGCGCCCGCTGCCGGTCTGCTCGGAGTCTGTGAACGTTGCGACGGGCCTCCTGGAACAGCCTCCGCGCCTCGTCCCACGGGAGCACCTCGTCCGGTGGCGACCCGAGCATCGCGATCACCCCTCGAACCTCGGCGGGATGGTCCGGCGACGCGCTGCGTCCGTATGCAAGCTTCTGGGCGAAGCGCGAACGGTTGCGCGAGTTACCGAGCTGGCCGGCGATCGCCGCCCAAGCCGTCGGGCTGGATCCGGGTCGTTCGTCCGAGTGCAACAGAAGAGAACCGATGTCGGCCAGTGGGTCGGGTGCGAATGAGCTGAACGCCGAGTCGAGCCACCTGGCGTCGGGGATCTCCAGACTCACGTTCTCGACGGCACCGTTGTTCGACGAGGCGACGATGATCTCGCGGCCCCGAATCGACTCGTGCAGTCGGTGCACCACGCGGAGCTTCTCGTCCCGGGCTCGCCATGAGAACTTCCCGACGAAGGCGTCTGCGGGGCGAGTGAAGGCGCTCAGGGCGGCCGCGCGATCCGTCACGAGTGCTGCGACCACGTCGCGGAGCAGCGTGGTCTTCCCGGTCCCCGGCGGTCCGTTCACCCCGAAGACCCCATCGTTGGCCGAGAGGTCGCGCAGGCTTTGGTTCACCGCCAGTTGTTGGGACAACGACAGTGCATCGTTGGGTGAACTCGGCCACCGGCCCTCCGGCATGATGCTCGGAGCAACGCCGTCGAACACTGCGCGCAGCTCGGCCCGGACATCGACCTGACGCGACGGCGGTCGTTCCCCGAGATACGAGGACCCGGCGGGATGATCGGCAGTGTCGGCGGCGATCATCCGGAGGTCGGTTGAGAAGAAGCTGTTGAGGTAATCCGTCTCGTCCGCCGGCCCAGGGGAGCCGGGAGCGGTCTGCCGCACTCGGACCTCCCGGCTGAGGATGCGGAGGCCCGGTTCTCCGCCGGCGAGCGTGAGCCTCGAGAGCGTGTGCTCGGGCATCGACTGAAACAGCAGCGCCTTTATTCGGCTCTTGTCGACCGGTTCGGTCTGGCCATCGCCCGCAGGTTCGCCGCCGATCGCCAGCCCTCCGGCGACGATCAGACGCGAGATCGCCGCTTTCCACGTGGCTTCGAAACCGTCGAACCCTGCCCACACATCGGCGATCTGATTCGTCAGGGCATAGCGGCCGGCAGCCCAAGCGCTTTGCGATGGCACCCAGCTGTCGGGCACGATCGAGCCGTCGTCCTGGATCCGCATGGTGAACATCGCGCTCTGGGCAGGTCTTGGGCGCTCTGGACTGCTATCCGGGGGCGGTGAGAGGACGGCCCAAGCCGAGGAGAGATCGAAGGTACCCGCGTACACCCGGTGCTCCCAGGCGAAGTGCTCGCGTGCGGCAGGCCATGACGGGTCGAGCCAGGGAAGTGGGGTGTCGTCGTTCATGTAGTCCGCCACGAACGGGCGGTCATCCCGACTCCGCGACACCGCTGGCATGGCCTGCGGCGTGAACGCCTCGAGGCTTTGCCAGAAATCGAGTGCGCTCGTCCTGGATGATCGGGTGTCCATGTGCAGCACGATACGTGGCGTGATGCGCAGCGCGGTGGAGGCGCCTCGCATCCGCCACCTGTCGTGTTCTCCGCGGAGCTCGCGCGAGCGGCCAGGACTGCCGCCTGAGGTCATTCTGCGGTCGTGTGCTCCACCCCGGGCCGGTCCGTCTCCGTGGTGGCGGTTCGCGTCGTCGTGCCTGAAACCGTCGGGATGCTCCGCGTCGTCTCCGCCTTCGCCAGGGCGTCCTGGTCGACCCGCATCAGGAACGTCACCGCGAACCCGACGAGGTAGGTGCAGGCGAGCGCGATGACGGTCGCCGTGGTGCCGAAGGACGTCCAGAGCAGGGTGACGAGTAGCGACCCGACGAACTGTGACAGTCCGGCCGACAGGTTGAGGAGTGCGACCGCGCCGCCGCGGTGGTTCGGCTCGAGCGCCGGCATGAGCGCCGACAGTGGGACATAGGCCGCGACCGCGAACCCGAACATGACGACGGCGATCCCCGTGAGCCAGGGGTTCGGCCCGACGACGAGCGGGATGAAGTAGAGCAGGAGCGTGGACGCGAACATGCCGAGGCTCCCGAACCAGCGGACGGTGCGGATCCAGCCGATGCGGTCGCCGAGGATGCCCCAGAGGAGGTTCGTGAACACCGTCACGATGTACACGAGCCCCCACAGCTGCAACCAGGTGCCCTGCTCGAAGCCGATGTCGCGGACGAAGACGATCGGCAGCATGACGATGAACCCGTAGAGCGAGATCTGGTTGATGACGCGCTGGAGCATGCCGTAGGCGAGCTGGACGTTCCGGAACGGGAGGGCGATCGTGGTCGCGAGGGTCTCGCCGAGGCCCCGGAGGGTGCGGGGCTCGGAGGTCTCCGGTCCCTTGCCGCGTACGAGGACGCCCGCGAGCACGCCGCCCACGGCGATGAAGGCGATCGCGCCCCACATCGTCTCGACGGCTCCGAACGCCGGGATGGTGAAGCTCGGCAGATACGACCCGAACACGCCGACGCCGACCGAGTACGAGCACCAGAACCAGCCCATCGCGGACGAGAGCTTGTCCTGCGGGGCGGCGTAGGAGATCCACACGACGAACCCGAAGACGAACAGCGGGTAGGCGACGGCGCGGATGGCGTACATCACCATCATCATCGCGAAGTCGTGCTGCATGATGCCGAAGTACACGAAGCCTGCATGGAAGACGATCCACCCCGCGGCGGCGGCGATCATGATGCGCCGCGGTCCGAAGTACTCGGCCAGCACCCCGGAGGCGAACGCGCCGATCGCGACGATCAGGCCGTAGACGGTGAAGAGCGAGCCCACCTGGTCGGTGCTGAAGCCCTCGCTCGTGACGAGGAAGTCCGAGAGGAACGCCTGCTCGAGCCCGTCGCCGGTCATGAAGAAGGCGATCGCGACGTATCCCCAGAGCAGCGGGCCGGACAGGCCGAGGAAGGCCTTCGGTGGTCGGGTGCCGGGGGATCCGATGCTGGGTGCGGGTGTTCCGATTGGTGAGGACATGCTCTCTCTCCATTGAGGTGGGACGCGTCGACGGCGCGTGGAACCCGGGGGAGTTCTGAGCAGAAAATATATCAGAGTGTGGCCTGACCACATCCGTTCGCCCCTTTCCGGGCGAGCGAGGTCCAGTTCGCCCACAGCTGGGCGAACGAATCCCTAGGAGGCGGCGTCGATGAGCGTCTCGGCGGCGCGACGAGCGTGCAGCGCGGCCTCGGGGGAGCCGGTGATGGCGGCGGTCGTCTGGGCGCCCTCGGCGAGGATCGCGAGCTGGGGGGCGAGCGATGCCGGAGCGCCGGCGTCGGCGACGAGGTCGGCGACGTAGTCCTGGAAGGACGCCTTGTGTTCGCGGGTGATGGTGGCGACCGCCGGCGAGACGCCCCCGAGTTCCCCGAAGGCGTTGATGAAGCCGCAGCCGCGGAACGAGTCGTCACTGAACCAGCCGGCCAGGTAGTCGTAGATCGCGAGGAGTCGGTCGCGGGGCGTCTCGGCGTCGTCCACGAGCGCGCTGACGCCGGTGGTCCAGAGCTCGTGTCGACGCTCCATGACCGCGAGGACGATGTCCTCCTTGCTCGGGAACTCCGAGTACAGGCGCTTCAGCGACACGCCGGCCGCCGAGCGCAGTTCGTCCATGCCGACGGACTGGATGCCCTTCGCGTAGTACAGGCGGTCGGCGGAGTCGACGATGATGTCGCGCACGGAGGCCGGTGTCGCGGGTGCGGCCGCCGGGCTCGGCGACGCGATCGTCATCGTCTGTTCGCTGGTCATTCCATCAGTGTACTTGCATTGAGAACGATCGTTCCCTATGCTGATGGACACCGAAGAGAACGATCGTTCTCAATTCGGGGCGTGGAACCGGGCGACGAGTCCGGACGCCGAAGACGAAAGGAATCGAACCATGTCGTTCATCACCGTCGGAACCGAGAACAGCACCTCCGTGGAGCTCTACGTCGAGGATCACGGCAGCGGCCAGCCCGTCGTCCTCATCCACGGCTACCCCCTCGACGGCTCCTCGTGGGAGAAGCAGACCGCGGCGCTCCTCGACGCCGGCTACCGCGTCATCACCTACGACCGCCGTGGTTTCGGCAAGTCCTCCAAGCCCACCGAGGGCTACGACTACGACACCTTCGCCGCCGACCTCAAGGCCGTCGTCGACGGGCTCGACCTCCACGACGCGGTCCTCGTCGGCTTCTCGATGGGCACCGGCGAGGTCGGCCGCTACCTCGGCACCTACGGCTCGGAGCGCGTCGCGAAGGCCGTCTTCCTCGGATCGCTCGAGCCCTACCTGCTGCAGACCGACGACAACCCGACGGGTGTCCCGCAGGACGTGTTCGACGGGCTCCTCGAGGCCGTCACCGACGACCGCTACGCGTTCTTCACGAGCTTCTTCGAGAACTTCTTCAACACGGACGAGAACCTCGGCTCGCGCCTGAGCGAGGAGGCGCTGCGGGCCAACACGCAGCTCGCCTACAACGCGTCGCCGTACGCCTCGGTCGCTGCGCAGCCGACCTGGCTGACCGACTTCCGCGCCGACGTCGCGAAGATCGACGTCCCGTCGCTCATCGTGCACGGCACCGGCGACCGCGTCCTGCCGATCGACTCCAGCGGCCGCGTGTTCGCCAAGGCGCTGCCCTCCGCCGAGTACGTCGAGATCGAGGGCGCGCCGCACGGCATGCTCTGGACCCACTACCGCGAGGTCAACGAGCAGCTGCTCGCCTTCCTCGCGAAGTAGTCGCCATTTCGACGGGCTCAGTGACTGATCTCCGGTCCCTGAGCCTGTCGAAGGGCGGGTTTGCTCGTGTGCACTTCGACAAGCTCAGTGACCGGGGCTGGCTCAGTGGCTGCTACCCCGGTCCCTGAGCCTGTCGAAGGGCTCGGCCTTCCCGCCTACGCGCCCCAGCTCGCCTGGGTCCCGCCGACGCGCTCCACGGCGATCTGCTGCTGGTAGCCCGAAGCCAGGTAGGCGCTGAACGGGTCGGCCGGCAGGCCGCGGCTCTCGCGCCAGGCGGCGAGCGGCCCGCGGACGTCGGTGTAGAACGCGTCCATGAGGATGCCGTTCGCGCCGAGGACGTCACCGGCCTCCTGTGCCGCGGTCAGTGCGTCGCGGTCGACGAGCAGTGCGCGCGCGGTCATCTCCTGCACGTTCAGCACCGAGCGGATCTGCCCGGGGATCTTGTCCTCCACGTTGTGGCACTGGTCGAGCATGAACGCGACCGGCGAGTCATCGTCGAGGCCGCCGCCGCGGACGACCTCGTAGAGGATCCGGAACAGCTGGAACGGGTCGGCTGCACCGACGATGAGGTCGTCGTCGGCGTAGAAGCGCGAGTTGAAGTCGAACGAGCCGAGCTTGCCGAGGCGCAGGAGCTGGGCGACGATGAACTCGATGTTGGTGCCCGGCGCGTGGTGGCCGGTGTCGAGGCAGACGAGGGCCTGGTCGCCGAGCTGGGCCACCTGGGCGTAGGACGTTCCCCAGTCGGGGACGTCGGTGTGATAGAAAGCGGGCTCGAAGAACTTGTACTCGAGCACGAGTCGCTGCTCCTCTCCGAGGCGGGCGTAGATCTGCTGGAGCGAGTCGGCCAAGCGGTCCTGCCGGCCGCGGATGTCCTGCTGGCCCGGGTAGTTACTGCCGTCGGCGAGCCAGATCTTGAGGTCCTGCGAGCCGGTCGCGTGCATGACGTCGATGCAGGCGAAGTGGTGGTCGATCGCCTTCTGACGGATCGCCGGGTTGCTGTGGGTCAGGCTGCCGAACTTGTAGTCCTCATCCTGGAAGGTGTTCGAGTTGATCGTGCCGAGCGCGACGCCGTGGTCCTCGGCGTAGGTGCGGAGGGCGCTGAAGTCGTCCACGAGGTCCCACGGGATGTGGAGTGCGACCTTCGGCGCGAGGGCCGTGAACTCGTGCACCTTGGCGGCGTCGGCGATCTTCTCCTCCGGCGTCCGCGGGGTGCCGGGCGTCGTGAACACCTTGAAGCGGGTGCCGGAGTTGCCGAACGCCCAGGAGGGGAGTTCGATGGCCTGCTTCTCGAGCAGCGGGGTGATGGTGTCGAAACTGGTCATGGTCACTTCTCTGTGCGTGTTCCGGTGGTCTGGGGCGCGCTCACGGCGCTGGTTGCAGCATACGTGAATCGTTTCAACGTCGCTACTCGTGGAGGGCGGCGAGCTGATCTTCGAGGTGGAACACCTCGGCGAGCTGGAGGAAGCCCTGGTCCGGCGGGAGGTCGAGATCGACGAAGAACTCACCCATCTCCGCCTGCCAGCGCGCGTTGACCTCGGTCTCGGCCATGCCGGCCTGGGCCGCCTCGAGCGATTCCGTCTCGAAGTACCCGATGAGGAGGCCGTCGTCGCGGACGAAGAGGGAGTAGTTGTGCCAGCCCGTGTCGGCGAGGGCCTGCAGCATGTCCGGCCAGACGGCGGCATGTCGGTCGCGGTACTCCGCGAGGCGTTCGGGTTTGACCTGGAGCTGGAAGCACACGCGGTGCAGGGGTCGGGCACTCGTCATCGAGGCGTACCTTTCGGTTCGGTTCACGGATACTCTGAATCGATTCAGAGGATCGCAAGCAGCGTATCCGGGCGATCGGCCGCGGGTCAACGGACCGACTGCCCGGATGTCTGAACGTCTGGACAGGGTGCATCGACCGTTCGACGGTCAGGGCGCGCCCGTCGTTCGCGCCGATCACCCCTGGACACCCCGGAGCGAAGTCCCTAGCGTGGATCGCATGGCTGCCGATGACGCGCCAACCGATGCACCCACGATCGACGGTTCCGACGGTTCGGAGGAGACGACCGTCGCCTCGGAGAGCCCGCGCTGGCGTCGCGACGTCGCGGTGTTCCTGTCCGGCCAGACGGTCTCGCTGTTCGGCTCGATGCTCGTGCAGTACGCGATCATGTGGCACCTCACGCTCGAGACGAAGTCCGGTGTCGTGCTCGCGTTCGCAGCCGTCGCGGGGTTCCTGCCGCAGGCGATCGTGTCGATCTTCGGCGGGGTGTGGGCCGACCGCATGAACCGCAAACTGCTCATCATCGCGGCCGACGGCTCGATCGCCATCACGACCCTCGCGCTCGCGATCTTCCTCATCAACGGCGCCGCCGACCTCTGGCTCATCTTCCTCACGCTCGCGATCCGCTCGGTCGGCGCGGGCATCCAGATGCCGGCGGTGTCGGCGCTCATCCCGCAGATCACGCCGACCGACAAGCTCATGCGGGTCAACGGCATCAACGGCTCCATCCAGTCGGCCATGATGCTCGTCGCCCCGGCCGCGGCCGGCGCGCTGTACGCGAGCGCGTCGCTCGTCGCGATCTTCTTCGTCGACGTCGTCACGGCCGCCATCGGGATCGGGCTGCTCCTGCTCGTGCCGGTGCGGACGCTCGTGCGGTCGGGCGAGCGCCCCGGCTACTTCGCCGACCTCACCGAGGGCGTGCGCTACGTCTGGCACCACGGCTTCGTGCGCTGGCTGCTCATCCTCTTCGCGATCGTGTTCCTGCTGGTCGTCGCGCCGTCCTACCTCACGCCGCTCATGATCGCCCGTACCTTCGGCGACGAGGTCTGGATGCTCACCGTGAACGAGCTCGCCTTCAGCGTCGGCATGGTCGGCGGCGGAGCGATCATCGCGATCTGGGGCGGCACCAGGAACCGCGTGCTCCTCATCGTCGGGTCCTCGGTGGTGTTCGGGGCGCTGTCCATCGGGCTCGGACTCTCGACCAACCTCTGGGTCTTCTTCGGCTTCATGTTCCTGCTCGGGATCGCGGTGCCGTTCTTCTCGACGACGTCCATGACCCTCCTGCAGGAGCGCGTCCAACCGGAGCGGCAGGGTCGCGTGTTCGGGTTCGTCGGCATCGTCATGGCGGTGTCGATGCCGCTCGGCATGATCGTGTTCGGGCCGCTCGCCGACGTCGTCTCCGTCGAGCTGCTCCTCGTCGTCGCCGGCGTGCTCACCTTCGTGGTGCTCGCCGTCGCCGTGCTCGTGCCGTCCGGTCGACGGGCGATGGCCGAGGTGACGAAGCAGTCGTGACCCGCTCCGGTCGTCCGATCAGGGGAGCTGCGCCGAGTAGCCCTCGCGGTACGTGGGGTAGCGGTAGGTGAACCCGGTGTCGCGGAGGGCGGCCGCCGTGATGCGCTTGCCGCGGTGCGGTTCTTCCGGGGTGCGACCGGCGTCGTCGAGCGTCGGGGGAGCGACGCCGAGTCGGTCGGCGAGGAAGTCGGCGACCGTCGACAGCAGGACCGGCTCCTCGTCGATGCCCGCCACGACCGGCGGGAGCGATGCCGCCGGCAGGTCGAGCAGGTGCACGATCACGGCAGCGGCGTCGTCACGGTGGATGCGATTGGTCCAGCCGGAGGGCCGGGTGACACGGCCGTCGCGGACCTGGTCGACGAACATCGTGGCCGTCGGACCGTAGAGGCCGCCGAAGCGGATGGCGCTCGCCTCGGGCACCGCGCCGAGGACGGCCTCCTCAGCCGCGAGCAGGGCGCGCGCGGTGCCGGTGGTCGGGACGGCCGGCGTGGTGTCGTCGATCGTCTCCCCGCCGTCCTCGCCCCACACCGCGGTCGACGAGACGAACAGGATGCGGGGTGGGGTGCCGGGGAGTGCGGCTGCGGCAGCGAGGAGGTGCCCGACACCGTCGCGGTAGAGGGCGTCATAGGCTTCGACCGAGCGTGCCCGCGGCGCAAGGGCCACCACGATCGCCGTCGTGTCCGCAGGGAGATCGGGGGCGGAGGTCGTGAGGTCGCGGAGCTGGAGGGTGAAGCGCCCCTCGACCGACTCGGGCGCCGGGTTCGGCTCGGGGGCCGGGTTCGTCTCGGGCGCCGTGCGCTTCACGCCGACGACGTCCTCACCACGGGCCAGGAGCCTCCCGGCGACGTCCGAGCCGAGCTGTCCGAGTCCCACGATCACGACGGTCATCGCTCCACCGTACCCGGCGCCAGGGGTGAGAATGGTGGGATGAGTGCTGCGGGGGAGTTCATCGACGCGGCGCTCCAATACGAGGGCGACGGCTACCGCGCAGCGGACGTCGCCGAGCGGCTCGGCGACGGACTCCGGTCCTACGGCTCCTCGGTCGGTGCCGTGCGCGGCACGGTGCGCGACGCCCTCCGGAAGTTCCGCGGACTCGAGCACGACGAGCTGGCAGCCCTCGCCTCGGAGCTGTGGGCCGTGCCGGTCTTCGAGCGTCGGCTCGCCGCGATCGTCCTCCTGCAGTCGAGCGTCCCGGTGCTCAGGCACACCGATCTGACACGGATCGAGGGCTTCGTCCGCGCCGGTCGGGTGCCCGAGCTCGCCGACCCGCTGGCCACCGACGTCATCGGACCGCTCCTGGAACGCCTCGACGGGACGGCCCGGACCAAGGCCGAGACCGTCCTCGACCGCTGGATGCAGGACGAGCCCTGGTTGCGGCGCGCCGCACTGCTCGCTCCGATCCGCGAACTCGGTGCGGGTGGTGGGGACGTCGATCGCGCCACCCGTCGTCTGGCCGTCGCCCTGGACGGGTTGCAGCGCCCGGCGCCGATCGCCGTCGTCGAGCCCGCGGCGGAGCGTCTTCGCTCCGTGCTTTGATCCGTCCTGTCGCGAGGTCCGGGTTCGACTCAGGGACCGACGGCGCCTCACACCTGGCGGAAGTCGATCCCCAGGAGGCTCGCCGCAGCCCGGTAGTCCGCCGCCCGGTGGCCGAGCGAGAGCGACCAGTGATGCCCGATACCGGTCGCGCTCCACTCGTCCACCCAGACACCCGGGTCACGCCCGAAGTCGACGCGGCTCGTCGTGTTGCCGATCGCGAGCAGCGGGCCGGGGACGACCTCGCCCTCCGACGCGACGAAGGCGAGCGAGCCGTCGCGGTCCTGCCCCAACCCCAGCAGCGTGACCGGCCCGTGCCGCACGTCGAACTCGACGCTCACACCCCAGCCGCGCTTGCCGTGGTAGACCCCGAGGCCGCGCAGCAGCGGGTCGCGAGAGCTGACGGCGAGGTGGGCCGGTCCGTCGTGTCCCATCTCGACGACCTCGTCCTCGAAGTCCAGCGCCTGGATCTCGCAGAACGACCCACCGGCGCCGACGACCTGGGTCGCGAGCTGAGCGACCGTCGTCCGTAGCTCGTACTCGCCGGTCGTGGGGATGCCGCGAGCAGTGAGGAGGGACGCGCCGAGGATCATCCCGGCACCGAGCCGCTCGTGCTGTTCGCCGTCGCGACCGCGGTGGTAGTAGGCGAGGCTGTCGAGCGCGAACTCGTCGACGAGCCGGTCGAGCCCGACCGACACCTTCGCTCCCCACGCGAAGTCGTCCTCGACCACCGTGTCGTCGAGGGTGAAGATCTCCCTGGCTAGGGCCATGCGGTCGGCGACCTCGGCGTCGGTCACCTCGTCGACGAGGACGCGGAGGTCGTCGAACTCCACGACCTCGACGTGTGAACCGAAGGTGGTCGGCAGGAGGGTGAGGTCGGTGGAGACGTCGAGCATGCCGGGGTAGACGTGGCCCATGAGGCCGTGGCGGGCGTGGCGGAGGGCTGCGCGGACGTGCGCCGCCCGGATCCACTGCGAGATGCGGTCCCACGCCGACTCCTGACGCAGCCACCCCGACACCGAGCGGAACGGGATGCCCGCGCGACGGAAGACGTTGCCGACCTCGGGTACCGGGCACTGCCCGCAGTAGGCGAGCCACGCGCCGGTGTCGAAGCTCGCGTGGTCCATCCGCTCGGTGGGCTGCAGGTCGATGACGAGGACCGGGGTGTTCGCGCGCTGGGCGATCGGCAGGACCATCGAGGAGGTGAGGTAGGTGGTGAGGAACAGGACGATGAGGTCGCAGTCGCCCTGTCGGAGTTGTTCCGCCGCGGCGTCGCCCTCCTGCGCGTCCGAGATGAAGCCGACGTCGACGACCTCGGCGTCCATCTGCTGGAAGCGTTCCGAGACGTACCGGGCCGATTCCTGGAGCTGGGGGAGTAGCTCCGGGAACTGCGGCCAGTAGGTGCCGAGGCCGCCGGCGACGAGGCCGATGCGGGGCTTCCGCCGTGCCTTCGGGGTGAGGAGCGGGTGGACGGCTGCTGCGGTGTGGGTCATCGTCGATCCTTGGGTGGGTGCGGGTCCGGGAGTATTTAATCGATTAAATACTGGTGACGACTGTACCCGGGCGTCACCGCCGCGTCCAGCCTCGGCGCTGCTCAGGCAGGCAGGGGAGCGGACTCGCGGACGACGAGATGCGGCTCGAGCGTCCGCGTGACGTGCTCGTGTGCCGCGCGGTCGGCGCCCAGCTCGGCCAGGAGGATCTCGACGGCCACGCGCCCGAGTTCGTCCTTCGGCTGCTCGACCGTGGTGAGCGGCACCCGCCCGTCGGCCGCGAGCGCGAGATCGCCGTAGCCGACCACCGACACCTCGTCGGGCACCGTGAGGCCGCCGTCGTCCAACCCCCTGATGACGCCGAGCGCGAGTTGGTCGTTCGTGCAGAACACGCCGGTCGGACGCGGTGTCGCCGCCGCGATCCGACGACCTGCGATGCGCCCCGCGTCGACGGTCATCTCGTCCACGGTGACCTCGCGGAGGTCGTCGGGGTCGCGACCGGCCGCGATGAACGCGTTCCGGGCACCCTCGCGTCGATCGGCGCACTGCGGGATCGCCAGGTCGCCGTTCACGAGCACGATCGACCTATCGGACGCCGGGTCGGGACTGGCGAGCAGGTGGGCGACCGCCAGCTCCCCGCCGTGCACGTCGTCGATCGCGACGGAGCAGCCGGTGCCCTCGGGGGCGGTGCGGTCCATCAGCACGAGGCGGCTGCCGACCCGTCGCAGCTGGGCCAGTCGGGAGGCGTCGGCCGTCAACGGAGCGACGAGTGCGCCGGCAGCCCGGTGCTCGGCGAGCATCTCGAAGTGCCGGAGTTCGAGGTCCGGGTCGTCGTGGCTCACGCAGAGCGCGACCGTGTAGCCGTGCTCGGCCGCGGCCTCGGTGACCCCGCGGGCGATCGCCGAGTAGAACGGGTTCGCGATGTCGGGGATGACGAGGCCGATGAGCCGGTTCGTGCCCTGTCGCAGGGTGGCGGCGGCACGGTTGGGGACGAAGTCGAGTTCCTCGATCGCGGCGAGCACGCGCTCGCGCGTGGCGGGGGCGACGATCTCGGGGCGGTTGAGCGTGTTGGAGACGGTCGCGTTCGAGACGCCGGCGAGTCTGGCGACGGCGGCGAACCCGATGTCGTGCTTCGCCATGCTGCCCTCCGCTTCCTCTCCGAGCGTACCGGCGCGACCTTCGTCCCGTTCTCAGGACTCCTTCGGTGTGGTGGGGCGATCTCCACCCGACACGCCGCGGAAGTCCTGAGAACGGTCCGGAGGCGACCGCTACGGGAGGGTGTGGCCCGCGGCGGTGAAGAGGCGGTACCACTCCTCGCGTGACAGCGTCACGTCGGAACCTGCGGCCGCTTCCTGGACGCGCGACGGCTTGGTGGTGCCGAGCACGACCTGGATGTTCGCGGGGTGCCGGGTGATCCACGCGGTCGCGATGCCGGACGGCGTCACGCCGTGTGCGGCTGCGAGCTCGTCGAGCACGTCGTTCAGTTCCGCGTAGTGCTCGCGGTCGCCGATGAAGACGCCCGTGAAGAAGCCGGCCTGGAACGGCGACCACGCCTGCAGGGTCATGCCGGTCAGGCGGCTGTAGTCGAGCATCCCGTTGTCGCGGTCGATCGACTGGTCGAGGCCGGCCATGTTCGCGGCGACGCCCGACGCGATGATCGGGGCGTGGGTGATGCTCAGCTGCACCTGGTTGACGATGAGCGGCTGCTCGACGGAGCCCTTCAGCAGCTCGACCTGCGCCGGCGTGTGGTTGGAGACACCGAAGTTCCGGACCTTGCCCGCGGCCTGCAGGGTGTCGAACGCCGACGCGACCTCTTCCGGCTCGACGAGGCTGTCGGGGCGGTGCAGGAGCAGGAGGTCGAGGTAGTCCGTCTTGAGGGCGGCGAGCGACTCGTCGACGGTGCGGAGGATGTGCTCCTCCGAGAAGTCGAAGAAGCCCTTGCGGATGCCGACCTTCGACTGGATGAGCACCTGCTCGCGCTCGGCGGCGGTGAGGGTGACGGCGTCGCCGAAGCGACGCTCGCAGCCGTGACGCTCCGAGCCGTAGATGTCGGCGTGGTCGAACACGGTGACGCCGGCGTCGCGTGCGGTGTGGAACAGGGTGCGGATGGCCTCGTCGTCGAGGGCCTCGATCCGCATGAGGCCGAGGACGATGCTGGACGCGGTCAGGTCGGTCTGGGGCAGGGGGATGGTCTTCATCCGACCATCCTGGCCGAACCCACCGGTGGTCTGCCTAGGATTGACGACATGTTCGTGTTGTCGTTGCTGCTCATCGTCCTCACGATCATCGCGCTCATCGACGTGGTGGGTCAGCCCGAGCCCGTCGTGCGCAACCTGCCCAAGATCGTGTGGGTGCTGCTCATCGTCTTCATCCCGCTCATCGGCGTCGCCCTGTGGTTCCTGCTCGGCAAGGACTGGTCGACGAGCCGGATCAAGCTCCCCGAACGTCGTGGCCGGAAGCAGTCGCGGACGTCCGGCTCGTGGGGCCCGGGTCGCGGTCCCTCGACGACCGCGACGCCCTCGCCGTCGCAGCCCGACCGCGCCGTCAGCAGCACGGAGGAGCAGCTCGCCGCCCTCGAGCGCGAGATCCAGGCCGCCGAGGACGCCGAGCGCATCCGCAAGCTCGAGCTGGAGATGAAGCGCGACGATCCCGACGCCGACGACAAACTGCCCTGACTCAGGAGTCCGTCGGCGCGTCGACCGGGTGTGGTCGCGGCATGCCGAGGAGTTCCTGAGACAGGGCAGTCGGGTGTGACCGGGTGACTCCTAGAAGTCGTACTTGTCGATGTTCGACGCGTCGAAGGTGGTCGGCGGGCCGACGATGACGGTGCCGTCGGCGCCGACCTCGCGCTCACCGAGGTCGCCGGCCTCGAAGGTGTCGCCCTCCTTGCCGGTGATCGTGCCCTCGGCGAGTGCCTTGCCGGCGAACGCTGCGACGTAGCCGAGCTGAGCCGGGTCCCACAGCGCGAACGCGGTGACGGTGCCGTCCTTCACGAACGGACGCATCTCGTTCGGGAGGCCGAGGCCGGTCAGCGCGACCTTGCCCTTGTACTCCGAGGTGGAGAGGTAGCGGGCGGTCGCGGCGATGCCGACCGTCGTGGGCGAGATGATGCCCTTGAGGTTCGGGTGCGCCTGGAGCAGCCCCTGGGCCTCCTGGAACGACTTCGTGTCGTCGTCGTCGCCGTAGACCTTCGCGACGAGCTTGATGTCCTTGTAGTCCGGGTTGGAGGCGAGCTCCTCCTCCATGTACTTGATCCACTCGTTCTGGTTCGTCGCGTTGGCCGTGGCCGAGAGGATCGCGATCTCGCCCGAGCCACCGATCTGCTCCGAGATGAGCTTCGTCTGGATCAGGGCGACGTCCTTGGCGACGACCTGGGAGATGAAGACGTCGCGGCAGTCCTTGCTGGTGTCGGAGTCGAACGCGACGATCTTCGCGCCGCCGTCACGGGCCTCCTTGAGGGCGGGGCAGACGGCGTCGGGGTCGTTCGCCGCGATGACGATGACGTTCGTGCCGGCCTGGGTCTCGGCGTTGATGAACGACACCTGGCTGGACGCGCTCGCCTCGAGCGGGCCGACGACCTCGGTGGCGCTGAAGCCGGCAGCCTTCGCGCCGTCCTTGCCGCCGCCGAGCACGACGTCCGTGTACGGGTTGTTGAGCTGCTTGGGGATGAAGGTGATGCTCTCCGCGGCACCGCCGCCACCACCCGATCCCGCGGAGTCGCCGGTGGCGCACCCCGTCGCGATGAGTGCGAGGGAGGCTGCTGCGGCGATGAGGGCCGCTGCGCGACGGGCCGAACGGCCTGCTGCGCGGTTTCGAATCGACTGCATTGTCTGTTCCTTTCTGGATACGCCTGGTGCTGTGGCGTGGGGTGCCCCGAGGGCTGCGCCGATCGGGAGATCAGTGCTGGGGCAGGCTGCGTCGGATCCGTCGGTGGTGGTTCCACTGTTTGACGGATTCGAAGATACTGGGGCCGACCACCGAGGCGATCAGCAGGGTCCCGGTCACGATGATGAGGACGACGTCGGAGACGCGGCCGAGCCGGAGCGCGTAGTTGATGGTGCCGATGAGCAGCACACCAGCGACGACGCCCGGGATGGACCCCTTGCCGCCGAAGATCGAGACGCCGCCGAGGAGTACGGCCGCGATGACGGCGAGTTCGAGCCCGGAGGCGTTGTCGCTGCGGGCGCTCGAGTAGCGGAGCGTCCAGAACACCCCCGCGAGGGCGGAGACGCCGCCGGTCGCGACGTAGAGCCAGAACTTCGAGCGGGCGACCTTGATGCCGACGAAGCTCGCGGCCTCCGTGCTGTACCCGAGCGCGTAGAGCCCGCGACCGAAGGGGGTCAGGTGCAGGACGACGCCGAAGGCGAGCACGACGACGAGGACCCCGACCATGACCACGGGGATGCCGGTCGAGCCGATCTTCGACGTGAAGAACGCGGTGAGCTCGGGCGGGAAGTTCGCGACCGCGTTGTCGCCGATGACGACGAGCGCGAGGCCGCGGAACAGCGCGAGCGTGCCGATCGTCACCGCGAGCGACGGGAGTCCGACCACCGCGATGAGGAAGCCGTTGAACGCGCCGGCGACGACTCCGACGAGTAGCCCGATGAGGAGGACGACCCCGATGTCCATCCCGCCGCCGGCCCACAGCACGCCGATGACGGCGCTCGTGAGGCCCGCGGTGCTCGCGACGGACAGGTCGATCTCGCCGGTGATGATGACGAGCGTCATCGGCATCGCGATGAGGAGGATCGGGATGACGTCGAGGAGGAGGAAGCCGACCGTGACGGGGGAGGCGAACCGCGGGATGAGCAGACAGGCGCCGATGACGACGACGAGCAGCGCGTAGATCATGATCGCGTCGCGACCGAGGAGGATGCGCGAGGCGCCGGTGCGGCCCTTCGGTTCGGCCACGAGCACGCCGGTGGTGTCGGTGCCGAGCGGGCCGGAGCCCTTGGTGAACGGAGCCTTCGGGGCTGCCGGGGTCTTCAGATCAGACATCGCGTGCCTCGCTCATTCGCAGTTTCTTGGCCGTACGGAGGCTGGCGACGCGGTCGATGATGATCGCGGCCAGGATGAGGATGCCCACGATCGCCTGCTGCCAGAACTTGTCGACGCGCAGGGCGGTGAGGGCGCTCGTGATGGTGGTGAGGAGGATCGCGCCGATCGCGGCACCGGCGACCGAGCCGCTGCCGCCGAAGATCGCGACACCGCCGACCACGGCCGCCGCGACGACGTCGAGCTCCATGCCCGACCCGGTGGTCGCGCCGACCGAGTTGAAGCGCGAGGCGTAGAGCACGCCGGCGAGTCCGGCGAGCAGCCCGTTCGCCAGGAAGGCGAGGAAGACGCGGCGGCCGACCGGGATGCCGAACAGCTTCGCGGCGTCGGGGTCCGACCCGATCGCGTAGAGGTCGCGGCCGGAACGGGCGCCGGCCATGTAGACGGCGACGACGACCACGACGAGGATCGCGATGAGGGTGATGACCGGGAAGCCGAGGACGGTGTCGACGGACAGGTTCCCGAACGCGTCGGGTCGGTCGTCAGCGAAGTACTGCGTGCCACCGGCCCACGCGTTGTTCAGGCCTCGGTAGATGTAGAGCGTGCCCAGGGTGATGACGAGGGCCGGGACCTTCGCGATCGTGACGAGCGCACCGTTGATCGCACCGAGCACCGCACCGAGCAGCATCGCGATGGCGAACACCGCGATGATCGGCAGCTGCGGCATCGTCGCGAACATCGTGCCGGTCGCGAAGGCGACGAGCCCCAGGATCGAGCCGACGGACAGGTCGACGTTGCGGGTGATGATGACGAGCGCCTGACCGACGGCGAGGATGATCATGATCGTCGCGTTGAGGAGGAGGTCCTTCACCCCCTGCGCCGACAGGAACAGCGGGTTCGCGAGGTAGGTCACGAGCACGAGGACGACGAGGGCGACGGTGACCGGGAGCTCCCGGAGTCGCACGATCGATGCGATCGGGTTCGTCGTGCGCTCGGTTGCGACGGTGACGGGGCCGCCGCCTCCCGGCTTGGTGGTGGTGTCGGTCATCGTGCGCCTTCCAGGGAACCGGTGGCCGCGTGCATCACGGTCTCCGGGGTCGCTTCTTCGCGGGTGAGCTCGGCGGTGATCCGGCCCTCGTGCATGACGAGGACGCGGTCGGCCATGCCGAGGACCTCGGGCAGTTCGGAGGAGATCATGAGGATCGCGATGCCGCGGCCGGCGAGCTCGGAGATGAGGCGGTGGACCTCGCTCTTCGTGCCGACGTCGATGCCGCGGGTGGGCTCGTCGACGATGAGGAAGGTCGGCTCGGTGGCGAGCCACTTCGCGAGGACGACCTTCTGCTGGTTGCCGCCGGAGAGGGTGGAGACCGCGTACTCCTGAGAGCCGGTCTTCACCTGGAGGCGGGCCGACCACTCCTCGGCCGCCTCGCGTTCGCGGCGGCCGGAGATGATCCCGAACCGCGCGAGCCGGTGGCGGAGGGTGAGGGTCGCGTTGCGGGCGACAGACAGGTCCATCACGAGACCCTGCTTGCGGCGGTCCTCCGGGACGAAGCCCATGCCGGCGTCGATCGCGGCCTGCGGGTCGCCGGCCTTGACCGGCTTGCCGTCGAGCGTGACGCGTCCGGTGTCGTAGGGGTCGATGCCGAAGACGGCGCGGGCGACCTCGGTGCGCCCGGCGCCGACGAGTCCCGCGAGGGCGACGATCTCACCCGAGCGCACCGTGAACGAGATGTCGGAGAAGACGCCGGCGCGCGACAGCCCGTCGACGGTGAGGACCGCGTCGCCGATCTCCGCGTCCTGCTTGGGGAAGAGGGCGGCGATGTCGCGACCGACCATCTGCCGGACGATCGCGTCGACCGTCGTCTCGCTCGTGGCGTGCGTGGCGATGTAGCGGCCGTCGCGCATGACCGTGATGCGGTCGCACAGCGCGAAGACCTCCTCGAAGCGGTGGGAGATGAACATGATGCCGGCGCCCGCGTCGCGCAGGGAGCGGGCGACCTGGAAGAGGCGGTCGACCTCGACGCCGGAGAGCGCGGCGGTCGGTTCGTCCATGATGAGGACCTTGGCGTCGAGCGAGATGGCCTTCGCGATCTCGATGATCTGCTGGTCGGCGATCGACAGGCCCTCGGCGACGCGGTCGGGGTCGATCTGCACGCCGAGGCGGTCGAACAGGGCGCGGGCGGCCTTCCGCATGGCGCCCGTGCTGATGAGTCCGAGGCTGTTCTTCGGCTGGCGGCCGATGAAGATGTTCTCGGCGACGGTGAGGTCGGGGAACAGGGTCGGCTCCTGGTAGATCACGGAGATGCCTGCGGCCTTGCTGTCGGCGACCCCGCGGAAGGCGACGGGCTTCCCGGCGAGGGTGAAGTCGCCGGCATCGGGGGTGTAGAGCCCGGCGAGGATCTTCACGAGCGTGGACTTCCCGGCGCCGTTCTCACCGACGAGCGCGTGGATCTCGCCGGCCTCGATCTGGATGGTGCCGTCGGCCAGGGCGACGACGGGGCCGAAGGTCTTCGCGGCTCCGATGAGGGAGAGCGCCGGCTGGGCGCTGCGCCCGGCGGGCTCGGTGCGCGTCGGCTGCGCTGGATGGTCGATCGTCATTGAGGGTCCGTTCCTCCACGGTGAGGGGCTCGCTCTCGACAGGATGTGAATCGATTCAGGGTCGGGAGCACCTGCACTGTATGGCCGCCGGATCGCGGGCGGCAAGGCGAAGCGTTCGTTCCTGACAGGACCTTCAGAAACGGCGCCCCGGTCGGCTCGCCTAGGCTGTGGATGCTCGATGGCGAAGGAGGACGACCGTGCGGATCCTCGTCGTCGATGACGAACGCGAGATGGCTGGGCTCCTCTCCCGCGGTCTCGGGTCGGACGGCCACGACGTGACGACCGCGTTCGACGGCCCGACCGCGCTGGACCTCGCGCGGCAGGCGATCGTGCCGGCGTCCGGCGGCGACGCGGGCTTCCAGGTCGCGGTCGTCGACGTCATGCTTCCAGGGCTCTCCGGATTCGCCGTCTGCCGCGAGCTCAAAGGCCTCGACCCGACACTCGCGGTGATCCTGCTCACGGCGCGCGACGCCGTGGACGACCGGGTCCGCGGGCTCGACGCCGGAGCCGACGACTACATGATCAAGCCGTTCGCCTTCGCCGAGCTCGCCGCCCGGATCCGCGCGGTCCGGCGGCGGGACGCGCTCACCGTGCAGCCACGCCTGGACGTCGGTGGGCTGACGCTCGACCTGCACCGGCACCGCGCGCGCGTCGGTGACCACGACGTGCCGCTGAGCGGGACCGAGTTCGACGTCCTCCGGGTGCTCGCGACCGAGCCGGGCGTCGTCGTCTCCCGGGCGGCCATGCTGCGGGAGGTCTGGGAGACCTTCGACAACATCGACCCGAACGTCGTCGACCAGTACATCAGCCGCCTCCGTCGCAAACTCGACCTGGCGGAGGCGGGCGTCCGCATCGTGACGAGCCGCGGCGTGGGCTTCTCGCTCGTCGCCGCAGGGAGCTGAGGGCGTGTCGTCGGACCGTCGCCGGTCGACGCTGCACCACGGCATCCGCACGCGGATCGCCGGCGGCAGTCTGCTCATCGCCGTCGTCGTATCGCTCTTCGCCGGGCTCGCGATCAACGCCCAGCTGGAGCGCATCGTCCGCGACGGCACCGTCCAGGCGCTCCGCAGTGACGGCGCACAATACGTGTTCGCGCTGCAGGCGAGACCCGATGACCCGCTCCAGGGACCCGGCCTCGGCACCCGCATCGCGGTCATCGCCCCCGACGGCTCCATCCCGGTCTTCAGCCTGCCGACGACGCTCGCCGCGCAGCTCCCGGCGCTCGCCGCGACGCGGGAGGTCACCACGGTCGACGCCGGACCCGCCTCCTACATCCTGTTGTCACAGCCCGTGACCGTCGGTGGCGACACCTGGTACGTCATCGCCGGGCGCGACGAGGCCGAGGAGACGACCGTCCTCGTCCAGATGCGGCTCCTCCTCGTCGGGTCCTTCGCGCTCCTCGTCCTCGGTGTGGCGGCCGGCGGATGGATCCTGACGACGGTGTCGCTCCGACCCGTCACCAGGCTCCGGGTGAGTGCGCAGAGCCTCAGCGAACGGTCGACGGACGAGGTGCTGCCGGTCGGCCGTGCGGACGACGAGATCGCGCAGCTCGCGATCACCCTCAACGACCTGATCGAGCGGCTGCGGGCCTCGGCGGACCGCGAACGACAGCTCGTGTCCGACGCGAGTCACGAGCTCCGCACGCCGCTCGCGATCCTCCGCACCCAGCTCGAACTCGCGCGCCTCGAGGACTCGTCGCGCGAGCAGCTGCTCGCCGACATCGAGGGGGCCGAGCGCAGTGCGACGCGGTTGTCGGCGCTCGTCACCTCACTGCTCGAGCTGTCCCGCATCGAGGCGGCGACGCCGGAGGAGCGGACGAGCGCGGCCAGGTTGGAGGCCGACGTGCTCGAGGCGGTCGAGCGCGCGCGGTTCCGGGTCGCCTCGGACGACGCGTTGGCCGGGATCGAGGTCGAGTACGTGAGCGCGATCGCCGAGAGCGGGCCGGGGGACGGCGCGGCGGTGTACGCCGTGCGCGCCGACGATGTCGGTCGGGTCGTCGACAACCTCGCGGGGAACGCGCTGCAGGCGTTCACCGAGCGCGGGGGTGCTCCGCGCCGCGTGTCGGTCATGCTCGACGACGACGGCGGTCAGCTCACGCTGCGAGTGTCGGACAACGCCGGAGGGCTCGACCCGGCCTTCGAACCGCGGGCGCTCGAGCGGTTCAGTCGGTCGGACGCGACGCGGTCCTCCGGGCACGGTTCCGGGCTCGGGCTCGCGATCGTCGCCGCCATCGCGCGCAACGCGGGTGGGGCGATCGTGCTGCACAACCGTCCCGGCCACGGTCTCGAGGTCGTGGTCACCCTGCCCGCCGCTTCGGCCCTGCCGGTCGATCCCGCCTGATCGTCGCGCCGTTCTCAGGAGTCGCCCGGTGTGTCGGGGGCGGGCGGGGGCGCCGCGCCCGGGAACTCCTGAGTTGGGGACGCAGACGACCGGGGCAGCCGACTGCGCGGGCGCGAGGAGGCCCTGCGTGCAACAATGAGCCAGCCCGTCCGGCGTCACCCGGCGGGCCAGACAGGCGAAGGGGAGCCGTGAGCGCGAGCGTGAAGGACGTCGCGGCGAGAGCCGGCGTCTCGGTCGGGACCGTCTCCAACGTGCTGAACCGCCCCGAGAAGGTCTCGCCCGTCACGGTCGACCGCGTTCACGCGGCGATCGACGAGCTCGGCTTCGTGCGGAACGACGCGGCCCGCCAGCTCCGGGCCGGTCGCAGCCGCAGTGTCGGCCTCGTCGTACTCGACGTCGGCAACCCGTTCTTCACCGACGTCGCCCGCGGCGCCGAGGATCGAGCCGATGCGGAGGGGTGGTCGGTCCTGCTCGGCAACAGCGACGAGAGCGTCGACCGCGAGCGCGCCTACCTCGACCTCTTCGAGGAGCAGCGGGTCGCCGGCGTCCTGATCACCCCGCTCGGCGACGATCTCACCCGGCTCAGTCGACTGCGCGACCGCGGGACGCCGACGGTCCTCGTCGACCGGCAGACCGATGACACGAGCTTCTCGTCGGTCGCCGTCGACGACGTCGCGGGCGGGCGACTCGCAGTCGAGCACCTCATCGGACTCGGCCGGCGTCGCATCGCGGTCGTGGGTGGTCCGTCATCGCTCCGGCAGGTCGTCGACCGGGTCGCCGGTGCGCGTCAGGCGGTCGACGCAGCCGCGGCCGGTGGTGCCGACGTCACTCTCGAGGTCGTGGAGACCACCGCGCTGACGGTGCTGCAGGGGCGTTCCGCGGGTGAGGCCATCCGGAACCGTCCTCGTGACGAGTGGCCCGACGGGGTGTTCGCGGCCAACGACCTCCTCGCGATGGGGGTCCTGCAGGCGTTCAGCATGCTCGGTTCGGTGCGCGTGCCGGACGACATCGCGCTGATCGGGTACGACGACATCGACTTCGCGTCGGCGGCCGTCGTCCCGCTGTCGTCGATCCGTCAGCCGAGCGCGCTCATCGGCCACACCGCCGTCGAGCTCCTGCTCCGTGAGGCGGACGCGGGCGATCGACGCGTGCCCGAGCAGATCGTCTTCCAGCCGGAACTCGTCGTCCGGCAGTCGACGGTCGGTGTCGACCCGTCCTGAGGCGGATGTCGCCCTGCGTCATGCCAGGTGGTCGGGGACCCACGGGTCGATGAGGTGGAGGCCGACGCCGGCGAAGTCGCGCGTGTTCCTCGTCGCGAGAGCGGCGTCGGAGGATCTCGCGATGGCCGCGATGATCGCATCCTGAGGTCCGATGGGGTTGCCGGAGCGGCGTCGCGTCGTCATGAGCTCCGCGTAGTCGAGCGCGGCTTCCGCAGAGAAGGGGAGGACGCGTCCTGCGAAGTCGGCGTCGAGCACGGTCGCCACGGCCCCGACGAGCGCCGATCGGCGAGCGCCTGCAGGGAGGCGCAGGGCTCCTTCGAGGAGCTCGGCAGCGGTCATCGCGGTGAGGTGGAGGTCGGCCTCGTCCTGCCGGTCGAGCCACCGGGCAACCGTGGGGTCGGGCCGTGGCTTGAACAGTTCGGAGACGACGTTCGTATCGAGGATGATCACCTCGGGGCCGGGTCGTCCGCGTCGGCGCTCGCGGCATCGTCGAACGGATTCGGTCGGGTGGTCGTGGCGCGGTCGGGCAGTTCGATGACGAGTTCACCGTCGAGGTGGAGGTCGACGAAGCGCTGATGTATACGCTCCGCCAGCCCCGGTCGGTCGCTGTCGGCGGCCGAGGCGGCGCGGAGATCCTCAGCCGTCGTCGTCCTGACGGCCGCGGCGAGGATCGCCCGGATCTCCGCCTCCATCGATCGTCCGTGCAAGGCGCCGAGCTGTTGCAGACCGCGTTTCGTGTCCTCATCGAGATTCCGGACGGTCACCGTGGGCATGTCGTCACCTCTCGTGGGAATGGAGTGCTAGCACGATGTTAGCAAATCGGCGATTCGGGCTTCATCGGTCCTCCACAGGCCGCGCCAAGCGGAGGATCCTCTCAGGGACGTCCACGTAGGGTGGCCGTTTCGCCTCCCTCGGATCGGGCAACCGGTCGACCGCGGTCATCGAGGGGCGGCTCTGCCGAGGCGATGCTGCACCCACCGAGCATGAACCGAGCGCGCCCCCGACGCGACCGAGACCCAGGACGGTACCCCGCACATGACCAGCACCACCCCTGCGCGCGCCCTCGAGCGCCGCGACCCGAACACTCCGGCCGTGACCCCCGCCCGGACCGGCGGCCGCCACGTGGCCCTCAGCCCGCGAGCCGCCCGTCGCGCGGCTCGACTCGAAGACGCCAGCTGGACCGCCTCCGCCGAGGAGGAGCGACGCCACGTCGACCTCGTGCCCACCAAGCGGCCCTCGGCCCCGCGCGCCAAGAGCTCCTTCGCGAAGCGCGCCAAGCCGTTCGCCACGTTCGGCGTGATGACGCTCGCCACCGGGCTCTTCGTATCGGTGTCACTGCCGGCGGCCGCTGCCGGCGTCGACGTCGATGCGGCGACCGGTGGAGCGATCCCGTCTGCGGCGACGATGCAGTCGGTGTCGTACTCCGTGCCGTCGACCGCAGCCGATGTGCCCTTCGTGCGCGACGGCTACGGCGCGACCAGCCAGGAGGAGGTCGACGCCGCCTCGGCCGCCGCTGCAGCTGCCGCAGCCGAGGCGGCCGCGAGTGCATCCGCCGCCTCCTCGTCGTCCGCGTCGGCTTCGGCCGGACGCACGTACGCGGCTCCCGCCGTCGCCCGATCCGGCGAGGCGATCCTCGCCTACGCTGCGCAGTTCGTCGGCGTCGTCCCCTACGGCAACGGCAACGACCCGTCCGACAGCTTCGCCTGCGACGGCTACGTGCAGTACGTCTTCGCGGCGTTCGGTGTGTCCCTGCCTCGCGGCGCCGGTGCGCAGGCAGCGTCGGGCGTGCAGATCTCGGCGTCGGAGGCCGTCGCCGGCGACCTGCTCTACTGGCCGGAAGGTCACATCGCGATCTACGACGGCGCGGGCGGCATGTACGACTCTCCCGACTGGGGACGCTACGTCCAGCACCGGCTGTCGATCTGGGGCGACCCGGTCTACATCCGCATCCCGTAGACGACGGCGCTGAGTTGCCCGGAAGTGTCCGATTTCGCCGTGAAGACGCGCGATTCCGGGCAACTCGGCGACGGTGACGGATAGCGTGGACTGATGAGCGACGCACGCGGCTTCGAGACCTCCCTCGGCACGATCCTGGGTCGGGTCGACGGCGCGGTGGTTCGGGCTCGCGGCATCCCGTACGCCCGCGCGGGGCGCTTCGAGGTGCCGGTGCCGACCGGTCTTCCCGTCGGCGCCGACGGCGATCCGGTGCCGTTCCGGGCCTTCGAACGGGCGCCGGCCTCGCCGCAGCGTTCCTCCCGGGTGCTCGAGGCCGTCCTCGAGGGCGCTGGCGAGGGCATGGTCGACTCCGAGGACTGCCAGGCGCTCTCGATCACGGTCCCTGCCGACCTGCGCCCGGACGAGTCGTTGCCGGTGATGGTGTGGATCCATGGCGGCGCCTACGTCACGGGCGCCGGTGACCTCGATGTCTACGATCCGATCAGCCTGGTCGTCGAGCAGCGGGTCATCGTGGTGTCGGTCACGTACCGGCTCGGGATCCTCGGCTTCCTCGGTGACGGTGAGACGCTGCCGGCGAACCTCGGCCTGCTGGACCTCGTCCTCGCGCTCCGGTGGGTCCACGAGCACATCGTTGCGTTCGGCGGCGACCCGGGGTCGGTCACGCTCTTCGGGCAGTCGGCGGGCGGCGATGCGATCGCGCACCTCATGATCAGCGACGGCACCGCGGGGCTCTTCCAGCGCGCCATCGTCCAGAGCGCGCCGCTCGGCATCAGCAGTGGTCGGGCGAAGATGGCGAGTGCGATGATGCGGGCGGCCGGCAGCCCGACGCGGGACACCCCGGTGGTCGAGTTGCTCGCGCTCGAAGAGCAGGTGGAGCGGGCGGCGCGACGGTTCGGACTGCGTGGTGGCATGGCGTTCGGCACCCAGTACGGTCACGCGCCGCTCCCGGCGGAGGCCGACCGCGACGCCGCCTGGCGTGAGGCCGCCTCGCGCATCGATGTCCTGATCGGCTCGACGACGGAGGAGACCCGGCTGTACGTGCCGCTCATCCCGGCCTTCGCCCGTATGACCTCGATGCCGCTCGTCGGTGACCCCATCCGGCGGGCGCTCGTCGGCGCGACCACGCACGTGACCTACACGCGCGACGCCCGGAAGTTCGTCGAGCGGCATCGGGCGTCGGGCGGTCGGGCCACGCGGTACGAGCTCAGCTGGGCGCCGCCCGGCAGCCCCTACGGGGCGTCGCACGTGACGGACCTGCCCCTGCTCCTCGGCACCGAACGGTCGTGGAGCCGGACGGCGCTCATCGGCTCGGCCACGTGGGCCGAGGTCGACCGTCGTGGCCGCTTCCTGCGGCAGATGTGGGCCGACTTCGCGCGTGACGGGGTCCTGGCCGCCGACGCGACCGCGGGCCTGAGCGACGTGGTCACGCTCGACCGCTGAGCGTGGCGCTGGCCACCTGACTACTCGTCGACGACAAGCGCCAAGCACGCGCGGGCGTGCGCCCGTGCTGCATCCGGCGTCGGCGCAGCGGACAAGCCGAGCAGCCTGCGTCGATGCGGTTCGCCGAGGAGCAGGGTGTAGAGCTGTTCCGCCCGCTCGCCGACGTGGCCGGCGAGGAACGCGATCGAGCGGGCCGGGCCGGCGGCGTAGAAACCGGCGGCGACCTCGGGGAAGCGCGGAGACTCCGCGATCACGAGTCGGTGCAGCGCGATCGAGACGTCCGAGTGCAGTGCGATCACGAGTCGTGTCGCCGCGTCCTCGAGGGGTTCGGCTTCGGAGCCTGGCTCGTCGGCCGCGAGGAGGTACCCGTGCTGCCGTTCGACCGCCGCCGTCAGCATGCCGGCGAGATCGCCGAACCAGGTGTAGATCGTCCGCTTCGTCACGCCCGCGTCGGCGGCGATCGCCTCGATCGTCGTCCCGCCGAACCCGTGCTCGGTGAACCGGCGGATGGCGGCGTCGAGGATCGCGTCGCGCCGACGTTCGCGTTCGGCTGCCGTCGGGCGACCACGTCTCGATTCCATGCTCTAATGATACGGTAACGTCTCATTAAACGGAGAGGGTGGAGATGACGAAGATCCTGCATGTCGCGATCGTCGACGACTGGGAGGCCAGTCGGCCGTTCGGCGAGTACGAGGTGTCGACGAGAGCCGTGCCGTTCGTCGACGCCGGCTTCGTCCACGCGACGACCGCTGACCGGCTGCCCGAGGTGCTCGAGCGCGTGTACGGGTCGCTCCAACTGCCGCTCGTGCTCATCGTGCTCGACGTGGAGGAGCTCCATGCAGCGGGCCTCCAGGTCACCTGGGCTCCGACGCCGCGCGTCATCGCCCCGCTCCCGACCGCCGGCCCGGCGATCACCGCCGAGCTCCCGCTCGAGCGCGATGCGGCCGGCGCGTGGCAGGTGCCCGCGGCGCTCGCCGAGCTGCTGGGCTGAGTCCGGCGACCACAACTCCTGCGGACGGTTCGCCGTCGACCGTGAGGGCAGCGCCTGGTGCGCATGTCAACCTGCAGACGGGCGATCAGCAGGAGTTGTGATCCCCGGGGTTACCCCAGCGCCGGCTTGATGTCCTTGACGATCGACTCCAGGATGCGCGCGTTGAACTCGACGCCGAGCTGGTTCGGGACGGTGACGAGGACGGTGTCGGCGGCCTGCACGGCGGCGTCGGCCGCGAGCTCTGCGGCGATGACGTCGGGCTCGCCGATGAAGCTGCGGCCGAAGCGCGCGAGTCCGCCGTCGAGGTGTCCGACCTGGTCCTTCGAGTCTGCCTGGGCGCGCAGTCCGAAGTAGCGGCGCGTCTCATCATCGATGAGCGGCAGGATGCTGCGGCTCACGGAGACCCGCGGCTGCCACTCGTGACCGGCCTCTGACCAGGCGTCACGGAACATCTGGATCTGCTCCGCCTGCAGTTCGTCGAACGGCACCCCGGTGTCCTCGGTGAGGAGCGTCGACGACATGAGGTTCATGCCCTGCTCCGCAGTCCACACCGCCGTGGACCGCGAGCCGGCGCCCCACCAGATGCGCTCGCCGAGCTCCGGCGACTGCGGCTGGATCGCGAGCAGGCCGTTGGTCCCCGTCATCTGCGGGTTGGCACGCGCCACGCCCGCACCGGCGATGGCCGCGCGGAACACCTCGGTGTGCGAGCGGGCGATGTCCGCATCGGTCTCATCGTCGCCCGGAACGTAACCGAACGACTCCGACCCGCGGAGGGCTGTCTCGGGTGATCCCCGGCTCACGCCGAGCTGCAGTCGGCCGTCGCTGATGAGGTCGGTGGCCGCCGCCTCCTCGGCCATGTAGAGCGGGTTCTCGTACCGCATGTCGATGACACCGGTGCCGAGTTCGATCGTCGAGGTCTTCGCCGCCATCGCCGCCAGGAGCGGGAACGGCGACGCGAGCTGCCGGGCGAAGTGGTGCACGCGCACGTACGCGCCGTCGACGCCGACCTCCTCCGCCGCGACCGCGAGGTCGATGCTCTGCAGCAGTGCGTCACGCCCGGTGCGCACGCTGGAGCCCGGAACGTCTTGCCAGTGTCCGAAGGACAGGAACCCGATCTTCTTCACGGTTGATTCAACCGGCCCCAGTTCCCCCCTATTCCGCCCGCGAACTGTCGCCTGCGGCTAGTGCGAGGCCTGCACACTAGCCGGAAGTGACAGTTCGCGAGCAACGGTGTGGAGGCCGGAGCGGACGGGGAACGGCGGGTGGCCGGGGAGGTCGATCATCGCCGTCGTCCCCGTGGGCACCTCGACCTCGACGTGCAGCGTGCCGTCGACGATCCGCCAGGCGACCGAGGCCCGCCCGTAGGGCGTCAGGTGCACGGCCGAGGCGTGGGTGAGCCCGCCGCCGGGTCGGGGCCGGAACAGGATCGAGCGGTAGCCGGGTGCGGCTGGAGCGATACCGGCGACGACCCGGTGCAGCCAGTCGGCCACCGCTCCGAGCGCGTAGTGGTTGAACGAGGTCATCTGCCCCGGGTTCACGGTCCCGTCGGGCAGCATGCTGTCCCAGCGTTCCCAGATCGTGGTCGCGCCCTGTCCCACCGCGTACAGCCAGGACGGGCACTCGTCCTCGAGCAGCAGGTCGTAGGCGCGGTCGAGATGGCCCGACGTCGTCAGCGCGTCGCTGACGATCGGCGTCCCGACGAAGCCCGTCGCGATGCGATTGCCGGCGGCGGCGACGAGGGCGCTCAACCGCTCGCCGGCGCGGTCGACGGCCGCCGGGTCCGGCAGGAGCTCGAACGCGATCGCGAGCGAGTACGCGGTCTGCGCATCACTCGTCATCAGCCCGTCCTCGCCGACGTACTCCGCGAGGAACGCCCTGCGGGTCGCCTCAGCGAGCTCGGCGTAGTGCTCGGCGTCGTCCACTCGGCCGAGCACGGCGGCGGTCTTCGCGAGGTGCGCCGTGGACCAGGCCGAGTAGGCGGTGGCGACGAGGTGGCGGTCGGTGAGCGACTCCGCCGGGCGATCCGGTGGTGCGGCCGGGTCGAGCCAGTCGCCCAGCTGGAACCCCTCGTTCCACAGGTGGTCAGGGCCGGAGAGCCGGTGGACGAGGTCGACCCACCGCTTCGCGCTGTCGTACTGGGCCGCCAGGACGCCGATGTCGCCGAAGCGCTCGTAGAGCACCCACGGGGTGAGGACGGCGACGTCGCCCCACACGGCGCCGGGTCGGTTCGGCGTCCACTGGCCATCGTCGGGGATGAACGGGACGTACCAGGGCACGGTGCCGTCCTCGTGCTGCTCGACCGCGACGTCGCGCAACCAGGAGCCGAGCATGCCCGACACGTCGTACAGGAACGAGGCGGTGCGTGCGAAGACCTGCAGGTCGCCGGTCCAGCCCACGCGCTCGTCCCGCTGCGGGCAGTCGGTGGGGAGATCGACGAAGTTCCCACGCATGCTCCACAGCACGTTCTCGTGCAGGCGGTCCACCCGCTCGTCGGAGCTCTCGAACCAGCCCGTCCGCTCGAGGTCGGAGTGGTAGACCCGCGCCACGACGTCGCCGTTCGCGACCGCCACGTCGAGATCGCCCGGCCATCCGGTGATCTCCGCGTACCGGAAGCCGTGGATCGTGAACCGCGGCTCCCATTCCTCCGCGGGACCTCCGTCGGCCGGGGCCGGGCGGCCGGCAAGGGTGTAGCTGTCCGTCGCTTTCGCCTCGCGGAGTGGACGGGTGTAGATCTCGCCCTCCTGCATGACCTCCGCGGTCCGGATCACGACCGTCTCGCCCGCCGGACCGGTGACCCGGATCCGCAGTCGACCGACGAGGTTCTGGCCGAGGTCGAGGATGCGCCTGCCGCTCGGGCTCGTGAGGACCGCGATCGGCGCGACCTCCTGCGTCGCGCGCACCGGGGGTCCCTGCGGCGCGACGAAGGTGGCGGGGTCGCGTGTGCCGATCCGTACGCCGGCCCACCCACTGTCGTCGAAGCCGGGCTCCGACCATCCGGGGAGCTCCTCGCGGGCGTCGTAGTGCTCACCGTCGTAGTTGCCGGAGCTGATGATGGGGCCGAACGAGGCGCGCCAGTGCTCGTCGGTCACGATGGTCTCGACGCGACCGTCCTCATAGCGGAGTTCGAGCTGGGCGATGAGCGACAGGTCCGAGCCGAACAGGTTGCGGAAGCCACCGCGCCACCCCAAGCGGCCCCGGTACCAGCCGTCGCCCATCCAGGAGCCGATGGCGTTGTCGCCTGGCTGCAGGAGGTCGGTGACATCGTGCGTCGCCGTGCGCAGCCGGCTCGCGTAGCTGGTCCAGCCCGGCGCGAGCGCCTCGTCCCCGACGCGACGACCGTTGATCTCCGCCTCGTAGACGCCGTGCGCCGTGAGGTACAACCGCGCCGAGACGAGGTCGGCACCGACGGTGAAGTCCCGCCGCAGCAAGGGTGGCCGACGTGTGTCGCTCTCCGGCTCCTCATCCCAGTCGGCTGCTACCGGCACCGCGACCCAGTCGCCCGGTGCGAGCAGGCCGGCCTCGACCGTCGACGACGGGCTCCAGTCGGCCGCCTCGATCGCCTGACCAGGGCCGCTGTCGGTGCCCCACACCCGTACGCGCACCGATGCCACCTCACGCGAGCGCAGTGGAGCGGCGGGCCAGGCGACGAGGACGGATTCACCGGTGGCGACCCGTCCCGTGGTCGTGACCCGTCCGTCGCGGGTGATCTCGATCTCGGCGGCGTGCTGCTCCCAGCCGGCGGGGGCCAGGTTCGTCCAGCTCAGCCTCGGGGTGGCGTCGCCGATCCCGCGGGCCTCGCGGACGTGCTCGAATCTGGGGGCGCTCGTGGTCACCATCGTGGCTGCTGGTCCTCTCGTCAGGCAGGGCGCGTCGCAGCTCGCTCGGCGATCAGCTCTGACACGTTTCAAAACCTGATGCTACAGCGTTGGTATACGAGAAAGCGAGGATAGGGCGACACTTCTTGACACGTTTCAAAACCTGGACCAGGATGGAGGCGCTGGCGGAGTCGAAGCGGATCCGTCAGGTGGGGCGCGCCGATGCGCGGCCGTCCTGCGCTCACGACGACGACGATGGAGAGCGACGATGACAGCACCCGAAGCCGGAGTCCGACCGACGGTCGCCCTCGTCGGCACCCTCGATACGAAGGGTGCCGAGTACCGATGGGTCGCTGAGCGTCTCGGCGAACTGGGCGCGGACGTTGTGGTCGTCGACGCCGGAACGCGCGAGCCCCACGGGTACATCGCTGCCGTGGACCACCCGAACCACGAGGTGGCGGCCACCGCCGGCACCGATCTCGAGACGCTGCTCGCCGCGGAGGACCGTGGCGCCGCCGTGAGCGCGATGGCCGAGGGTGCCGCGACCGTGATCGGCCGGCTGCACGCCTCCGGGCGGGTCGACGCCGTCCTCGCCCTCGGCGGCAGCGGTGGGTCGGCCATCGCCGCCCGGGTCTTCCGCGAACTGCCGATCGGGGCCCCGAAGCTCCTCGTGTCGACGATGGCGTCCGGGGACGTCGCGCCGTACGTCGGCGCGAACGACGTGACGCTCATGTACAGCGTGGTCGACATCGCCGGGATCAACCAGATCTCCCGTGCCGTCCTCGGGAACGCGGTGGCGGCCATGGCCGGCATGGCGGCGGCTGCGCAGGCGCGCGGTCCGGCCTCGTCCGCCGAACGGACGGACCGCCCGCTCGTCGGGGCGTCGATGTTCGGGGTCACGACGCCCGCGGTCGACGTGGCTCGCGAGCGCCTCGACGAACTCGGCTACGAGGTCCTCGTCTTCCACGCCACCGGCTCGGGTGGGCAGGCGCTGGAGTCACTCGCCCGCAGTGGCATGCTCGCGGGGGTCCTCGACCTCACCACCACCGAACTCGCCGACGACCTCGTCGGCGGCGTGCTGACGGCGGGCCCCGACCGACTCACCGCGGCCGGCGCGGCAGGTGTCCCGCAGCTCGTCAGCCTCGGTGCGCTCGACATGGTGAACTTCGGCCCTCGCGACACCGTGCCGGAGCGGTTCTCCGATCGCGACTTCTTCGTCCACAACGCGACGGTGACGCTCATGCGCACCACGGTCGACGAGAACCGCGAACTGGGCGAGCGGATCGGGGCGAAGCTCGCAGGAGCCGAGGCCCCCACCGTCCTGCTGATCCCGCGCGGCGGTGTCTCGGCGCTCGACGCCGAGGGCTTGCCCTTCCGTGACCCGGCGGCGGACACGGCGCTCGTCGATGCGGTGCTCGCGGGCGTGGCGGGCAGTGCGGTCACCGTCGTCGACCGTCCGGAACACCTCAATGATCCGGTGTTCGCGAGGATCGCAGCCGACACCCTGCACGCCCTGATCGAGCGGGACAGCACGGGCCAGCACAGCACAACCGAAGAGGACTGACCATGGACAGGACCATCGCACTCGAACGTCTCCGCGCCACCGTCGCGCGCGGTGAGGCCGTCATCGGCGCCGGTGCGGGCACCGGCATCTCGGCGAAGTCAGCGGAGGCGGGAGGCGTCGACCTCATCATCATCTACAACTCCGGCCGGTATCGGATGGCCGGTCGCGGCTCACTGTCGGGGCTGCTCGCCTACGGGGACGCCAATCAGGTCGTCGTGGAGATGAGCCGGGAGGTGCTGCCGATCGTCCGCGACACCCCGGTGCTCGCCGGTGTGAACGGCACGGACCCGTTCCGGATCATGGAGCGCTTCCTCGACGAACTCAAGACGATGGGGTTCGCCGGCGTGCAGAACTTCCCGACCGTCGGGCTCTTCGACGGCGTCTTCCGCCAGAACCTCGAGGAGACGGGCATGGGCTACGACCTCGAGGTCGACATGATCCGCCTCGCCGCCGAGCGCGACCTCCTCACGGCGCCGTACGTCTTCGACGTCCAGTCGACGGTCGCGATGACCGAGGCGGGTGCCGACGTCCTCGTCCCGCACATGGGCCTCACGACCGCCGGCACGATCGGCGCGACCACGGCGCTCTCGCTGGAGGAGTCGGCGCACCGGGTGCAGGAGATGCGGGACGCGGCCGTCGCGATCAACCCTGACGTCATTGTGCTGTGCCACGGCGGTCCGATCGCCGAGCCCGATGACGCCGCCTACATCCTCGCCAACACGACGGGTGTCTCCGGGTTCTTCGGCGCATCATCCGTCGAGCGTCTCCCGACCGAGCGCGCCATCAAGCGCCAGATCGAGGACTTCAAGGCGATCCAGACCCGCTGATCGCCCGCACCGCCCGCACCGCCCACCGCACGACCACTCGATGAGGAGCCTCACATGACCGAACACGCCATCACCCCTGCCACCGCCGGCCGTCGCCCCGACGAGGTCCCCACCCGGGTTTTCGACTGGGGCACCATCAAGTGGCTCGTCACCCCGCATCTCGACGAGGGCGCCGGGCTCACGGTCGGCGAGGTCATCGTCTACCCCGGGCAGGGCCACGCACCCCACCAGCACCCGGGCGAGGAGGAGGTCATCACGGTGATCTCCGGTGAGGGGGTCCAGACGGTCGGCGACGGTCCGGCGTTCCCGATCCGCGAGGGCGACGCCGTGTACATCCCGAACGACACCGTGCACTCCACCTACAACACGACGTGGCGCCCGCTACGGCTGTCGGTCGTGTACACGCCGGGTGGCGCGGAGACGGGGCTCGACGGCCTGCCCGACGCGCGCATCCTCGACGCCGGAACGGCCCCGAGCTGGAAGCAGGACCGCTGATGCCGGTGATCGAACCGGGCTCCTGGGTGCATCCGGGTTCGAAGCCGGACTGGAGCGAGATCGGCACGATCGGGCGCTTCGCGGTGTCGGTCGACGGTGGACGGTTCGACCGGCACCACCACGACGACCACGAGATCTGGTTCATCACCGAGGGCAAGGGGAAGGTGCTCGTCGACGGTGGTGAGCGCTACGTGCAGTCGGGCGACATCGTGCTGACGCAGGCCGGCGACACCCACGACATCGTCGAAGTGTACGAGACGATCCGCGGCTTCTTCACGGAGACGGGACTCCCGGCCGGTGGGCGCGTCGGTCATCTGCATGCGAACGACGAGGACGCCGCCGGGCACGTGGTGACCGCACTCCCGCTGCCTGCTGACTTCCCGGCCCGAGCCTAGGATCGTCGGTATGCGCATCGCCGTCACCGGGAGTTCGGGCAAGCTCGGCTCCGCCACCGTCGAACGCCTGCGGCGGGACGGCCACGACGTGCACGGGCTCGACGTCGCGGGCGCGGCCGGGCCGGGGTTCACCCGTGTGGACCTGGCCGACTACGGGCAGACGATCGACAGCCTGCTCGGGGTGACGGCGAGGTTCGCAGGTCTCGACGCCGTGGTGCACCTGGCCGCGATCCCGGTGAACGGGCTCGTGCCGGATGCGGCGACGTTCCACAACAACCTGACCGTGTCGTTCAACGTGCTGCACGCGGCGCTGCGGGCGGGGATCCGGACGATCGTGACGGCGTCGAGCATCACGGCCATGGGATTCCCGTTCGAGGAGGCGCCCGAGTTCCTGCCGATGGACGAGACCGTCAGTCGCGCGAACAACACCTACGCGCTCGGGAAGGTCGCCGAGGAGGCGATGGCCGCACAGCTGGTGCGGTGGGCCGACGGGACGTCGATCACGGCGCTGCGGTTCACGAACGTCGTGGCGCCGGGGGAGTACGGGACCTTCGCGCGGGCGTCGGAGCCCGGGTACCGACGCGATCTCCTGTTCAGCTATGTCGACGCACGTGACGGTGCGCAGGCGGTCGCGCTGGCGCTGGCGCGGGCGGAGCCCGGCTTCGAGGTCTACGACGTGTGCGCCTCCGACAACGGGACGACCGTGCCGTCGGCGGAGCTCGTGGCGACGCACTTCCCCGGTGTCCCGCTGCGGGCGGGGCTCGGCGAGTTCGAGACGCTCATGTCCATCGACAAGGCCCGCACACGGCTCGGCTTCGAGCCCGAGTACTCCTGGCGGGACGAGTTCGAGCGCGAGCAGTCGACGCGGGGCTGACCGGCCGCCTCAGCGATCCTCCCTCCGACCGTGGACCGGGGCCGCGTTCGCGGGAGGGTCGCCGACCTCCTTCACCGTGTGGCCGCTGCAGCCCACCGACGTCACGCTGGCTCGCTCGATGCGCGCCACGGTGAACCACCGCATGGCGTCGCGCATTCGGCACCATCCGACGAGGTACCACTGACCGTTCGTCGAGGCGAACAGCACGGGCTCGACGTCGCGCGTGGTCGTGCTCCCGGCCCGCGAGGTGTACCGGATGCGGACGACCCGTTGCTCGGCCATCGCCGCTTCGAGCGCCGATCGGACGACGCGCGAAGCGGTCGGGGGCGCATCGACCCATATCCGACCGGCCAGTGCGTCGGCTCGTGCCCGGGTCCTGGGGTCGAGGACGTCCAGGATCTTCTGCACTCCGGCGGCCGCCAGGTCCGCGTAGGGGGCGTCGGGTGCCGCGGACACCGCCGACATGAGCGCCACCGCCTGCACCGGAGACAGGCTGACCGGGGGTAGCGTCGCCCCGACGGCCAAGCCGTATCCGCCACCTGGTCCGGGGCGTGACCAGATGGGCGCCCCGCTCCGCTCGAGCGCCTGCAGGTCTCGCTTGACGGTGCGCACCGAGACGCCGAAGTCCCTCGCCAACCGCTCGGCGGAGGTTCCTCGCGATCCACCCCGACGCAGTGTCTCGGACAGGGCGTGGAGCCGCTCCGCCCGCTTCATCGGCTCACGAGTTCGAGATTCATGACAGAAATAGTGACACACAGCTGCCTGGAGTGCGCTTCAGGCTGGAGTCATGAACACACAGAACGACACCCCGACCATCATCCTCATCGCCGGCCACTGGCTGGGCGCCTGGGCCTGGGACGACGTCATCGACCATCTCGACCCCGACCGCTCGCGCGCCGTCGCGATCACCCTGCCCGGCCTCGACGACGCCGATCCCGACCGGTCCAGCAGGACCCTCGACGACCAAGTGGCCGCGATCACGGAGGTCCTCGCCCGGCGGGACGTCTCCGCGGACGACCCAGCGGTCATCGTCGCGCACAGCGGCGCCAACGCGCCCGTCAGCCTGCTCCTCGACCGGCATCCGGAGCTCGTCCGCCGGGTGGTCTGGGTGGACTCCGGCCCGCTGGCGTCCGGAACGGTCTTCGCGCCGGACCTCCCGGACGACGTGGACGAGCTTCCGCTCCCGGCCTTCGACGTCCTCGCCCAGCAGGCGAGCCTCGACGGCTTGAGCGCCGAGGTCCTCGACCGGTTCCGCGCCCGGGCGGTCCCCGAGCCGGGGTCCGTCCTCCGACAGGCTGTCGAGCTGACCAACGAGGCCCGCGCCGCCGTCCCGACCACCCTGGTGTGCTGTTCGATCCCGAGCGCGCAAGTGCTGGACCTGGCCCGAGGCGGACACCCCATGTTCGCCGAGGTCGCGGGGCTCGAGACGGTCGAGGTCGTCGACCTCCCGACAGGTCACTGGCCGATGTGGAGCCGTGCCGGCGAGCTCGCGGAGGTGATCCGCTCAGCGGCGCTCACCCCGCGACCGAACGGTCGAGACTGATCTGACGCTGGAACCCGCCGCGTCGCCTAGCGGACGCCCGCCTCGGCTTCGGCCAATGCCCGCACCTCGGCGACCTCGCGGATCTCGTCGGCCCCGATGTTCGCCCCGAAGAGCTCGTGTCCGGGTTCGAGGACGACGCCCGCGCGCAACGGTCCGATCTCGACGGGGTCGAACCCGAGGGCGTCGACCACGGCCGAGGCGGCTGCACGGTCCGCGGGGGCGTCGCCGGCGATCGCGATACCCTTGCGGCCCGGCGTGCAGGCCGGACGCGGCTCCCCGTCGAGGTCGTGGTACCCCATGTGGTTGAACGCCTTCACGACCCGTGACTCCGGCAGGAAGGCGGCGACCAGCTCGCTCGTCGAGGTCTCCGGCGCGCTGAGGTCGTCGCGATGTCCGTCGACCTCCCACCAGTAGTTCATGGCGTCGATGACGAGCTTGCCGCGCAGCTCGTCGACGGGCACCGACCGGTGCTTGCCGAGGGGCAGCGCGAGGATGACGAGGTCGGCCTGGGCCGCTGCCTCGGCGGCGGTCGTGGCGACGGCACCCGGAGCGAGGACGTCGATCGTCAGGGCGATCCGGGCGGCGTCGCGTGATCCGCTGATGAGCACCCGGTATCCGGCGGCGACCGCGAGTCGTCCCAGGACCGTGCCGACCTTGCCGGCGCCGAGGATGCCGATGGTGATGCCCTGCGACGGAGTCGGCTCGTCGGCGGATCGGTCGGTTCCGGAAGCGGTGTCGGACATGGGTCTCCTTCGTGGACGGTGCGGCCGCACGCGGTCGCCTGGGTCAACCGGGGGTCGTCCGTCGCTATTCCGACACCGATCGCGCGGGCCGCGCAACCCCTCCTGCCCGATCGCCCACTCGACGTACCGTTGCCGCATGACTGACGCAGAACAGACCGATGCAACGACCCCTGACGCCACGACCTCCGGAGCACCCGAGACGATCGGCGCCACCGAGGAGACCCTCGGAGCCCGGGGCGACGACAGCTCGACGAGCGCGAGCAAGGACCCCGAGGACTGGGTCACCGGAGACGAGCCGATGACCGGCCCGCAGCGCAGCTACCTCGACACCCTGGCGCGCGAGGCCGGCGAGGAGCTCCCCGCCGACCTGACGAAGGCGCAGGCCTCCGAGCACATCGACCGGCTGCAGAACGCCACCGGTCGCGGTCAGTCCGGATCCTGAGCGTCGCCGCCACCGTGACCGATCCCAGGACGGCACAGCTCCATCACGAGGTGGTCGTCATCGGTGGCGGCAACGCCGGTCTCTCCGTCGCCGGGAGGCTCCGGCGATACGGCGTGGATGACGTCGCGGTCATCGAACCGCGGGAGCACCATCGGTACCAACCGATGTTCTCGCACGTCGCGGGCGGGACCGCGTCCGCGTCGGTCGCCACGAGGCCACAGCTCGTCGTGACGCCGAAGGGCGTGACCTGGATCCAGGACCGGGTCCAGTCCATCGACCCGGTCGCGAAGACGGTGACGCTGGAATCCGGCACCGCCGTCGAGTACGACCAGCTCATCGTCGCTCCGGGCATCCAGCAGGACTGGGACGCCGTGCCCGGTCTGACGGAGGCGATGGCGTCGCCGGTGGGGATCTCCAACTACACGTTCGAGTACGCGCAGAAGGCCTCGCGCGTGCTCCGGTCGGTCCGCTCCGGCACCGTCGTGTTCACGCAGCCCGCCGGCCCCGCGAGCTGCTCGGGTGCCGCCCAGAAGCCGATGTACCTCGCGTGCGACTACTGGCGGCAGACGGGCGTCCTCGACGACATCCGTGTGGTGCTGGTCGTGCCCACACCCACGATGTTCGGCATGCCGATGATCGACGCCGAACTCGACCGCAAGGTCGCCGAGTACGGCATCGAGGTGCGGTTCTCGCGCGAGCTCGTCGCGGTGGATCCGGAGCTGCGCGTGGTGACCATCGCGCAGACCGACCCGCAGGACGGCCCGGATCGCGGGCAGGACGGCGTGACGGGCGGACTCCGGGAGGAGATCCCCTACGACGTCCTCCACGCCGTGCCGCCGCAGTCCGCACCCGACTGGCTCGCGGCCACGGCGCTCGCCGACCCCGGCAACCCGGGTGGGTTCGTCGAGGTCGACTCGCTGACCCTGCGGCATCCGCGCTTCCCCGACGTCTGGGCGCTCGGCGACGCCGCCGCGGTGATGAGCTCGAAGTCCGGCGGTGCCCTCCGGCAACAGACGAAGACCCTCGCGAAGAACCTCGTCGCCGTGCGGTCCGGCCAGCAGCCGAGCACCGTCTACAACGGCTACTCGGTCTGCCCGTTCACGGTCTCCCGCGGGACGGTGGTGTTCGCCGAGTTCGACGACCGCTACCGCCCGAAGCCCTCGATCCCGTTCTGGAACGGACTCGCGAAGGAGCGTCGGTTCACGTTCATCGCCGACCGCTACGTCCTGCCCTGGGTGTACTGGAACCTCATCCTGCAGGGTCGGGCGTGAGCGTCCGCAGCCGCACGCCGAAGGTCGTCTCCGCCACCGGCACGCGGTAGCGCTCGGGCAGGGCCGGGCCGCATGACGAGCTACCGAGGCCCTGCTGCGCGTGGTCGAGGTTGAGCCACACGCGGCCGGAGTCTCGGAGGTCCTGCGGGTGGCGGGCCTCCTCGAGCGCTTCGCTCGTCCACCGTCGGGCGGTGAAGTCGAAGCCGGTGTCCTGCAGCTGCTCGGCGCGCAGGGTCGGCAGGCCGTCGCCGGTGAGTTCCACCCACCGCGTCCCGACGTGGTTGCCGTTCTCCTCGGGCACCGGGTAGTCGGTCTGGAGCCCGTCGACACTGCTCGTGAAGCGACCGACGCGCGCCGCGGCGAGGCTGTCGACGTACGACTCGCCGGGGCCGCGACCGAACCACGTCGCATCCGTGTAGCTGCCCGGTAGTCCGAGTCGGAGGCCCAGGCGTGGCAACGTCAGCACGTGATCGCCGATGGGGGTGTGTTCCCAGATCCCCTCGGGGACGACGGTCACCGACAGGTCCAGGGCGCCGCCCACGTCGGTCCAGTCGAACGTCCAGCGCAGGCCGAGCCCGTGCGCGGCCGGGGCGCTGCGGCCGGAGACCCGCAGGCCGCCGCCCTGCCCGTCGTCGATCCGCTCGACAGCGTCGGTGCGGTGGAGGAAGCGGTCGAGTCCCGTGAGCTTCCAACTGGCGGCGGCGGTGTTCCGTGGGCCCTGACCCCGGTCGTTCTCGGTGGGTGCGCGCATGATGTCGAGGGCGGGGCCGTCGAACTCCAGGTCGCCGAGCGCGCGGAGTCGGCCGGTGCGGGCGTCGAAGGAGCCTGCGCCGAGGGTGATGCGGTGGCCCGGCGTGCGGTCGGCGCGAGCGAGGGGTCTGCGCGCCGCGGCCGGCACGGGAACGGTGACGCCGGTCGGATCCGCCGTTCGGTCGGCATGGATCTGCGCCTGCCCGAACGCGACCTCGTGTCCCGCTGCCGCCCACGGCTCGTCGGCCGCCAGGACCGCCCGCACGGTGAGCCAACGCTCGACGGGTGCGCCGGAGACCGGATCGACACCGGCGGTCGGCACGAGCGCCTCCGCCGGCAGGTCGACGGTCGCCGCGCTCCGGGGGTCGGCGGACGGTGTCGTCAACGCACCCGACGCGACGAGGAGGCCGTCGTCCTCCAGCTGCCACCGGAGTGCCAGGTGATCGAGTGACCGCATGTCGTGTTTGTTCCTGACCGTCAGCTTGCCGGTGGTGGCGTCCGCCAGGAGCTCGACCGGACTGATCGCGGCGTGCAGCTCGGCGAGGCCCGGGGAGGGCGTGCGGTCGGCGAAGACGAGTCCATCGAGGCAGTAGCGTCCGCCGTTCGGTCGGAAGGCGACATCGCCACCATGCATGACGAACTCGTTCCCGGCGGCGTCGGTACTGCGGAAGCCGTGGTCGATCCACTCCCAGACGAAGCCGCCGCAGAACCGGTCGGAGGACTCGAGGATCCGCTGGTAGTCGACGAGCGACCCCGGGCCGTTGCCCATCGCGTGCGCGTACTCGCAGAGCAGGAACGGGAGCCTCCGCCGACGCACGTCATCCGGCGACCCCGCCACGACGCCCGCGGGGGTCGGTTCCTCGCGACGGCCGATGGCCTCGAGTAGCTCCTGGTCGGGGTACATGAGGCTCGAGAAGTCCGAGTTCCGGTAGGACGGGTCGCGCTCGTACATGATCGGCCGGGACGGGTCGCGCTCGCGGATCCACTGCTCCAGCACGTCGAAGTTCTCGCCGACCCAGCTCTCGTTCGCCATCGACCACACGACGATCGACGGGTGGTTCTTGTCTCGCTCGACCATCCGCTGGACACGGTCGAGCATCGCGTCGCGCCAGACCGGCTCCGTCGGCGGATTGCCGGCCCAGTCGGTGTAGATGAAGCCGTGGGTCTCGAGGTCGCACTCCTCGACCACCCACAGCCCCAGCTCGTCGCAGAGGCGGAGGAAGTCGGGGTGGGGCGGGTAGTGGCTCGTGCGCACGGCGTTGAGGTTGTGCCGCTTCATGAGCAGGATGTCCTGCCGCATGGTCTCCGTGTCGAGCGAACGGCCGCGGTCCTGGTCGTGCTCGTGCCGGTTGACCCCGCGGAACAGCACCGGGACGCCGTTCACGAGGAAGCGGCCGTCCTCGATGGAGACGGTGCGGAACCCGACGCGCAGCTCGACGGTCTCGCCGGCCATAGGCGTCTCGTCGGTCGGCCGCGGCCTGAGGTGCGCCGTGTAGAGACGCGGCACCTCGGCGCTCCAGGGCTCGACCGGCAGAGCGGTCGCGGTGCCGGTGGGGAGGTCGCGGATGCCGAGCTCGGGGACGTCGACGAGGCCGGGGACGTCGGTGTCGACACGCAGGACGCCGATGCCGTCGCGGTGGTCGTAGCTCGCGCGGACCTGGACGTCGTCGATCGCGCCGGCCGGGCGTTCCAGGAGGTCGACGTCGCGGAAGATCCCCGGCAACCACCACATGTCCTGGTCCTCCAGGTAGGTGCCGCTCGACCACCGGTGCACCCGCACGGCGAGGACGTTCTCACCGGAGACGAGGTGCTCCCCGACGTCGTACTCCACCGGGAGCCGGCTGCCCTTGCTGTGGCCGAGGAGCACGCCGTTCAACCACACGGTCCCGCAGGAGTCGACACCTTGGAAGCGCAGCACCGTGTCAGAGCGTCGCCAGTCCTCCGGCAGGGTGAAGGTACGGCGGTAGTCGCCCGTCGGGTTCTCCTCGGGCACGCGAGGCGGGTCGATCGGGATCGGGAACGCGGTGTTCGTGTACAGCGGCTGCCCGTGGCCCTCGAGGACCCAATGGGCAGGCACCCGGATGCAATCCCAGGAGGAGTCGTCGAGCGACGGATCGCCGAAGGTGTCGCCCGTCCCGTCGGCCGTCGGCGAGAGGGTGAACGCCCAGTCGCCGTTGAGGGACAGCCGACGCGCATCGCTCAGTTCGTCGGCCCGGGGTCGCCGCCGGCCGGTCCCCGGGATCGGGTCTTCGACCCACGACGCTGCGAGCCCTGCTGAGTCGTTCATCGTCGTGCAACCTTCATCGTCGTGCAACCTTCATCGCCTGTTGTGCCTTTCTCAGGAGGTCCTCGGCGCGCCGGCCCGGCCAGCGGCCGCCACACCGAGGGACTCCTGAGAAAGGGACAGGGGAAGAGAACGGGGAGTTGGTGGATTGGTGGGTGGATGTATGGATGGAGGCGAAGGGGGCTCAGTCGGTGATGGTGCTCGGCGGCGTGCCGAGGGCGTCGAGGTCCGACCAGAAGTCGTCGGGGATGAGGGTCGTGCGCAGTGCCTCGACCTGTTCCAACCGCTCCGGGCGGTTCATCCCGACGACGGTGGAGTCGACGAGTTCCGATCGCGTCGAGAACGCGAGGGCGGCAGCTGCGAGCGGGATGCCGTGGCGGGCGGCCAGTTCGTCGGCACGGTCGACCCAGGCGAGCAGCTCGGGCGACCCGGCCTGGTACGCGTACGTGGCCGGCTTGCCGTCACGGCCACGACGCCCGGCGAGGAGCCCGCCCCCGAACGGCGCCGCATTGAAGACGCCCATTCCACGCGACCGCGCCTCCTCCAGCAAGCCGGTCGCCGAGCGGTCGACGAGCGTGAACCGGTTGTGGGTGAGGAGCACGTCGAAGACGCCGGTGCGAACGTAGGGCAGCATCACGCTGATGGCACCCGCAGCGATCCCGATCGCATCGACCAGGCCTTGCTCCTTGAGCGCCAGCATGCCCTCGATCGCACCGCCCGGTGCCGACGCCTCCTCGAACGACACCGAGTACGGGTCGTGCAGGTGGAACACCGGGATGCGCTCGACGCCGAGCCGCTCGAGACTCTCCTCGAAGGAGCGCAGCACCCGGTCGCGGTCGAACACCGCCGTCGACGGATCCTGGTCGGCCTTCGTCACGACCCCGCGCCCCTCGGGCAGACCGCCCTGCCGGATGGCGTCGCCGATGGCCGTCTCACTGCGCCCGTCCGAGTAAGCGTTCGAGGTGTCGACGAGGAGGTTCGGCCCGCGGAGGGCGGCCGACGCGAACGCCGTGGAGCCTGCGGCCGGGGAGCCATCGGCGCTCGCCGGGGTGCCGAGGCCGGAGGTGCCGACCGTGACCGGGCTCGCGAGGAGTCCGGTCGAGCCGAGCGGGCGGAGGTCGTCCGGTGTCGCCACCGCTGGAGTCGTCTGGTCGGTGGAGGGTGTGTGGGTCAGGTCGTCGTTGATCATGTCGTCCATCCTGCAGTCGTCGGGCCCTTGGGCGTCACCCCTTGAGTGCGCCGGATGCCAGCCCCTTCATGATCCGCTGGTTGAGGAACACGAACACGACGAGCAGCGAGAAGACGTTGATGCAGATGCCCGCGAACAATGGCCCGTAGTCGACCTGGCCGAACTCCCCGCTGAAGTTCAGCAGGCCGGCCTGGATGGTGCGAAGGTCGGCGTTCGTCGTGAACGTCAGCGAGATGAGCAGGTCGTTCCAGATGGAGAGGAACTGGACGAGCCCGATCGTGAAGAGCGCGTTCCGCACCATCGGCAGCCCGATGGACCAGAAGGAACGGATGATGCCGGCGCCGTCGATCGTCGACGCCTCGAACACCTCGCGCGGCACGGCCCGGAAGTAGGCGGTCATCATGAAGACCGTCAAGGGCATCCCGAGCGCCGTGTAGGTGATGATCATCGGCCAGTAGGTGTTCGTCAGGCCGAGGTTGAAGTAGGCGACGAACAACGGGACGAGGATCATCTGGCCGGGGATCATGATGCCGGAGATGAACAGCAGCAGTGTCAGGTTGCGGCGCTTCCACACCATCACCTCGAGGGCGAAGGCGGCGGCGACCCCGAAGATGAGGATGAAGACGAGTGACGGCAGGGTCACGATGACGCTGTTGAGCAGGTTCTGCGAGATGTTGCCGGTCGTCCAGGCCGTGACGTAGTTGTCGAAGCTCCACGACTCCGGGAGGGAGAAGGTGGACTCCTGCAGGAACTCGCGCTGGTTCTTGAACGAGGACAGGAACAGCCAGACGATCGGGTAGATCTCGATCACGAGCAGGAGTCCGATGAGGACGACCGAGGGCAGTTTCCGCAGGTAGTAGGCGCGCGAGCGGGGAGCGCGACGCATCTTCGGCCGGCGGACGGCGGTGCCGGATCCGTCGCCGCTGCCGCTCGAGGCCGGTGTGGTGGCGCCGGGTGCCGGGGTGATGGCGGTCGTCATGGCGTCAGTCCTTCGTCAGGTCTTTGCGGGAGGTCTTGAAGATCAGGAGCGTCACGAGGAAGCACATGATCGTGAGCACGAACGCGAGCGTCGAGCCGTAGCCGTAGTTCTGGTACGTGAACGTCGTGTTGTACATGTACAGGGTCAGCGGGGTCGTCGCCGTCCCGGGCCCACCGCCCGTCAAGGCGAGCACCGAGTCGAACACCTTGAGGGTCGCGTTGAAACTGAAGATCACGGCGGAGAGCAGGACGGGGAGCGACAGCGGCACGATGATGTACCGGACGAGCTTCAGGCCGCGGGCGCCGTCGATGCGGGCCGACTCGATCACCTCCTCGGGGATGTCGAGGAGTCCCGCGTAGAGCAGGACGGCGTAGAAGCCCATCGACCGCCACAGGTCCATGATGATGATCACGACGAACGCGCTGTCGGGCGAGCTGAACCAGTCCACCGAGTCGATGCCGAAGCCGTTCAGGATGGCGTTGACCGGCCCGGTCTGCGGCGCGACCTCGAACAGGCGCTTGAACAGCAGACCGACCGCGACGGTGGGCAGCACGACGGGGAAGAAGACGAGCGTGCGGACGAGCGTCGACGCCTTCTTGAGGACGAAGACGTAGAAGAGGGAGAGTGCGTACCCGAGGGCGATCTGCGCGACCGTCGCGATGAGCGAGTACTTGATGCTGAAGAAGATCGCTTCCGGTGCCGTCGGGTCGGCGAACAGCTGGGCGAAGTTGTCGAGGCCGACGAACTCGAAGCCGCGCAGGTCGCCCTGGAAGAAGGTGAGGCCGAACGACCACATCACCGGGACGAGCTTCACCAGGGTGAAGATGAGCAGGGCCGGGCCGAGCAGGATGGCGATGGCCTTCCTGTCGCCGAGGACGTCTTTCATGCTGTGCTCCTGAGTCGGTCGGGGGACCGTGAGGCTGGGCGGCGAGGTGCGTGACCCGCTGCAGGGTGGACGTCCGTGGACGGACGGATCCGGTCGCCGGGCGACTGCCGGGCGACCGGATCGCCGGTTACTTCTTGAGACCCGCGTCCACGCCGGCCTGGACGAGCGCCGCGAAGTCCTCGGGGGAGATGCCGCCGGTGAGCAGCGGGGCGGCGTTGGTCTGGGCGTCGACGCCGGCCTTCTCGGGGAGGAAGGTCTCGAACCAGGTGACCGTCTCATCGGTGTCGGCCATGATGCCCTGCACCTCGGCGGTGAGCGCCGGGACGTCGGTGACCTCTTCGTTGAGCTTGAACCCGGAGATGACGCCCTGGTTCTTCAGCACGCTGGAGCCGTAGTTCTCCGCGATGCAGCTCAGCCAGCCGCCGACCTTCTCCTCGTCGTAGCCCTTCGTGGAGAACGAGGTCGCCGCACCGGTGTTGGCCGGGTACTGGTCGATCGAACCCTTGCCGCCTTCGACGGTCGGGAACGGCATGAAGCCGACCGCGTCCTCACCGATCTGGTTGAGCTCGGTGTTGTAGACGTCGGCCAGCATCCAGGTGCCGTTGTACATCATGGCCGCGTTGCCGGTGAAGAACTCGCTCGTCGCGGTCTGCATGTCCATCGTCGTGATGCCGGCACCGAAGTACTTCCCGAGGTCCGCGACGGCGGTGATGGCCTCGACGTACTCGGGGTCGGTCAGCTTGGCGTCACCCGAGGCGATGTCGTTCATCGCGTCCGGGCCGAGCAGCCGGAAGAGGTAGGTGCTGATGTAGCGGGTGATCGTCCAGCCCTGGGCGCCGGAGACCGTGAAGGCGGACTTGCCGGACGCCTGGACGGTGTCGGCCGCGTCGAGCAGTTCGTCCCACGTCTGCGGGACCGCGATGCCGAGGTCCGTGAACATCGTCTTGTTGTAGAAGAAGCCCTCGACGTTGTACTGGTAGGGCATCGAGACGAAACGGTCGCCGTAGATGTTCTTCACGGTGGCGACGGCCGAGGGGAGGATGTCGTCCATGACGCCCAGCTCGGTGAGGGTGTCCTCGAGGTCGAGGACGGTGTCGTCGTCGCCGAGGGTGCCGCCGGGCCGCAGCGGTGCGGTCGGTGCGGTGAAGGTGGTGGGCAGGGCGTTCTGGCTGGCGAGCAGCGTGACGCGCTGGAGCACGTCGGCCTGGGGCAGGGTCTCGACCTTGAGCGGCAGTGCCTTCTCGTTCGCGGCGCACGCGCCGTCGCCGAGAGCGGTGAGTTCGTCGCGGACGATCGAGTTCTCGACGGCCGCGAGGTAGTCGAACGACGTGGCGCTCGATGCGCCGCCGTTCCCTGCGCAGGCGGTCAGGGCGAGAGCGGTGACGCCGAGAGCGGCGATGGCGGTGGCCGACCGACGTTTCGGGGCCCGGTGCGCTGTGGACACATTTCCTCCTTGAAGATGTGGCAGTGATGTTGAGACGCGAGCGGTGATGGTCGCGAGCAAAGTTGAAGCGTTTCAATGGCCGAGGCTAACCGCGCTCGGGTCGCATGTCAAGCGTCGGATCAGTTCCGCTCGGCGAGGCACTTCGAGCATGACAATGGCTGGACGGAATGCATATTGACACGTTTCAAGACGGCGACGAGAATGGGTGATCGTCGTCCCGTGATCTCGATCATGTCGGCACGACCACAGTCAACGACGATGCACGGCGATTCAACCCGCCGGACGAGGAACGGAACCGCACATGAGGTTGCAGGGCAAACGAGCCGTCATCACCGGAGCAGCAGGAGCGCTCGGGCGGGTGATCGCCCAGAAGCTCGCCGCGGAGGGTGCCGACGTCGCCGGCCTCGACCTCAACGCCGCGGGGCTCGAGGAGACGGCGGAGCTCGTCCGTGCGCACGGGGTGCGGGCCGCATCGGCGACGGCCGACCTGACCGACTTCGACGCCGTCCAGGCTGCCGTCGGCGGCATCGTCGACGAGTGGGGCGGGGTCGACATCTTGCTGAACGGTGCGGGCGGCGGCGCGGTCAGCTTCTTCCACGAGATGACGTACGAGACCTGGATGACCCAGATGGACCGCAACCTCAACTCGGTGTTCAACGTCACGCGCGCGGTCCTGCCCTCGATGCTCGAACAGCGCTCCGGTCGCATCATCAGCATCGCGTCCATCGCCGCCGTCAGTGGCGGACGCCTCGTGCGCGGGGCGACGGCCTACGCCGCGGCCAAGGCCGGCGTCGTCGGACTCACGAAGGCGCTCGCGATCGAGGTCGCCGAGCAGGGTGTCACCGTGAACGCGCTCGCCCCAGGAGCCCAGGCGACCCCCGGCCGCGACAACGACACCCCGGAGCGTCGCGAGGCGCTCCTCGCGCAGATCCCCACCCGGCTGCTCGGCGAGCCGGAGCACCTCGCGGAGACGGTCGTCTTCCTCGCCTCACCCGCCGCCGTGAACCTCACCGGCCTCATCCTGCCGCTCGACGGCGGACACTCGATCTGAGGCGGCGGACGATGACGACAGGACCAGAGGACATGACGAGACTCGAGCGCGGCAAGGCGAAGTTCGACGAGGTGTACGGCGAGGGGAAGTCGGAGGGGCTCGTCGCGATGCAGACCGGGCTCGCGCAGGACCTCGCGCGTTTCGGCATCGAGTTCAACTTCGGCGACATCTACTCCCGGCCGGGGCTCACGCTGGCGCAGCGGGAGCTCATCACCCTCGCGGCTCTGGTCGCGCTCGGTGGGCTGGAACCACAGCTGCGCGGCCACACCCGCGGTGCGATCAACGTCGGCTGCACCGCGACGGAGATCCTCGAGACGGTCATCCACACCGTGCAGTACGCGGGGTTCCCTCGCGCCCTCAACGCGATCCGGGTCGTCACCGACGCCCTCATCGAGTACGGCGTGGATATCCCCGAGCCGCTCGGGCCGGAGCCGCATCGCGATCAGGAGTGACCCGGACCGGGCGATCTAGACTGAGCCGGGCCGCGGGCGTGCGCCCGCAGCGCCGCAGGACGACAGGAGGGGTGGAGCATGGGACGAGTCGGAATCCGCGAGGTCGCGACGCTCGCCGACGTCTCCATGGGGACGGTGTCGCACTACATCAACCACCCCGATCGCGTCTCGCCGGAGAAGCAGGAACGCATCCAGCGGGCGATCGACCAGCTGGGGTTCGTGCGGAACAACGCGGCTTGGCAGCTCCGTCTCGGTCGGAGCGGCACCATCGCGTACATCGCGCCGGACGTCAGCAACCCGTTCTTCGCGACCATCGCCGAGGGGGTGGAGCAGCGCGCGGCCGAAGACGGTCTCTCGGTGTTCATCGCCAACTCGAACCGGAGTCGTGAGCGCGAGGACGCCTATCTCGGCATGTTCGAGGCGCAGCGCGTGCAGGGCATGCTCGTCGCCTCCCACGAGTCCGTCGAGGAGCGGTTGACGAGCATCCGGCAGCGGGGCATCCCGTCGGTCCTCGTCGGGCAGCTCGCATCGTCACCGGACCAGCCGTCGGTGTCGGTCGACGACGTCCGTGGTGGGTTCCTCGCCGCGGAGCACCTGCTGCAGACCGGTCGTCGCCGGCTCGCGTTCGTCGGTGGTCCGCTCGGCATCCGCCAGGTCGCCGATCGGTTCGAGGGTGCGAGTTCCGCCGTCGCAGCGGTTCCGGGAGCCACGCTCGAGGTCATCGCGGGCACGGAGCGCACGATCGCCGAGGGGCGCGAGCTCGGACGCGCGATCGCCGCACGACCGGTCGACGCCCGTCCCGACGCCGTCTTCGCGGTCAACGACCTGCTGGCGCTCGGCATCATGCAGACGCTCGTGGTCGAGCACGGGGTCCGTGTGCCTGAGGACATCGCGATCGTCGGCTACGACGACATCGAGTTCGCCGAGTCGTCGATCATCCCGCTCACCTCGGTGCGGGCGCCGCACGAGGGTTTCGGTGTCGCGGCCGTCGAGCTGCTCCTCCAGGAGTTCGCCGTCGCCGACGGTGCCCCCGTCCCGCCTCCGTCATCCCGCCACATCGTCTTCGCCCCCGAACTCGTCCCCCGAGCCAGCTCGCGAACTGTCACCAACCGCTAGTCCAGCGCCCCGTCACTGTGCTGGAGTGACAGTTCGCGGGCTTTGGCGGGTGGCGGTTCGGATGCGGTAGAGGGACGTGCTGGCCGTGATGTAGAGGGTGCGGCCGTCGGAGTCGCCGAAGCAGACGTTCGCGGTGCGCTCAGGGACCGGGATGCGCAGGATGGTCGCGCCGGACGGGTCGAACACCTCGACGCCGTCGCCCGCCGAGGACCAGACGTTGCCGTCGACGTCGATCCGGAAGCCGTCGGACGCGGGAACCGCGGTGCTCGCGAAGGTGCGTCCCGGGGTGTCACCGAAGACGACCGAGACGCCGTCCTCCGCGACGTCGTACGCGGCGATGCGGAGTGCGCCGTCACCGGTGTCCGACACGTACAGGATCGACTCGTCAGGGGAGAACGCGAGCCCGTTCGGGTGCACGAGCGAGGTGATGACGGGTTCGACCACGCCGGTCGCCGGCTCGAACCGGAAGACGTAGCAGCCGTCGTACTCCTGCTCACCCGGGTGCCCCTCACGCCCGCTGGCGTCGATGCCGTACGGCGGGTCGGTGAACCAGATCGAGCCGTCGGAGTGCACGACGACGTCGTTCGGGGAGTTGAACCGGCCGCCGGCCCAGCGGTCGACGAGCGTGATCGGACCGTCGGGCCCCTCGATCTCGACCGCGCGCCGCCCGTGACTGCACTGCACGACCCGGCCCTCGCGGTCCATCGTGCGGCCGTTCGTGTACTCGGCACCGTCACGGAACACGGCCGTCTCACCGGTCGCGGTGTCGAACTCGAGGATGCGGTCGTTCGGGATGTCGCTCCAGCGCACGCGGCCGGTCTCCGCGATCCAGGCGGGCCCCTCGCTCCAGATCGCGCCCGTGTACAGGTGCTCGAGTTCGGCTCCCTCGGCGAGCAGCGGCGAGAGTTCGTTCGTCATGGTGACGTCGTCGTCGGTCATGACGCCCAGCCTATTCGGCAGGTGCCGGTCTACGCCGGATCGATGGGTGAGGAGCCGAGGTTGCGGGCGCTCGGTCGGGTGACGGGCGGTTCGACGATCGACTCCAGGAAGGCCCACGCGTCCATGCGCCAGCGGTCACCGGCGACGTCGATCGCCTCGATCCGGAACGGTGGCGTGAGGATCGCGTCCCAGTCGATCGAGTCGAGGACGCGTCGCGGGATCATCTCGTCGACGTACGGAGCCTCGCGCTCCGGATCCGGCGCGACCTCCGGGGCCTCGTCGTCGACGAGGACCTCGAGTCGGTCGATCATCGCGTCGTCGAACGACTGCATGCGGGTCACGAGCGTGTGGAGTTCGTCGGGTTCGAGTCCGGCGACGAGCTCGAGGAGATACGCGCGCCCCGGATACGCTTCCGCGGGCACGTCGACGATGTTGTACCGGCCGTCGTCGGAGATCCACATACGTCAACGCTAGCCCGTCTCGGCTGGAGGCCCGCGGTGAGGTGCGTCGATTCGTCATCGGAGCCGCCGTCGCGCGACGCGTCGCCGCACCTCAGTCGGTCGGCATCTGGCTCGGGTGGACGGGCAGTTGCGCGGCAGGCCGGACGAGCGCCGTCGGGCCGGGGTCGGTGAACCCGAACTGCTCGTAGAGGCCGTGCGCATCGCTCGTGAAGAGTGCCCACCGGAAGTGCGCGCCGGGACCGTCGTCGATCATGGCCTGCACGATGCGCTTACCGAGACCGTGGCCCCGGTGTCCTTCGTGGACGATGACGTCGGCGAGGTAGCCGAAGCCGAGTCCGTCGGAAACCGCCCGAGCGAAGCCGACCTGTGCGCCGGTCTCCTCCTCGTACACACCGATCACGCGCCAGGCGTCGTCGATCTGCGCCTCGACGTCGGCTCGGCTCCGCCACTTGGCCCAGTAGACCTCGCGGAGCAGGGCCCACACGGCGTCCCGATCGATGCGGTCCTTCGAGTCGTCGATGCGGTAGCCCATCGGCCCACTGTAGGACGGCCGACGACGGGCCGTGGAGAGCCAGTCCGGCCTCCGTGGCCCGCTGGTCATCGGGCGACACGACGGAATAGTCGAGCCGTCCGCGGGCTTAGCGTGAGGAGAAGTACCAGCGATGCACCGAACCCTGGAGGACCATCAGATGACTCACGCCCGCACCACCCTCGGAACGTCCGACCTGTCCGTCTTCCCGCTGAACCTCGGCGGCAACGTGTTCGGCTGGACCGCCGACCGGCAGACCTCGTTCGACATCCTCGACGCCTTCGTCGCGGGCGGCGGCAACTTCATCGACACCGCCGACGGCTACTCCGCGTGGGTGCCCGGCAACACCGGCGGTGACTCCGAGCGACTCATCGGCGAGTGGCAGGAACTCCGCGGCAACCGCGACGAGCTCGTCATCGCGACGAAGGTCAGCCAGCACCCCGACTTCCAGGGCCTCGCTGCGGACAACATCCTGAAGGCCGCCGACGCCTCGCTCGAGCGCCTCCGTACCGACCACATCGACCTCTACTACGCGCACTTCGACGACGAGTCGGTGCCGCTCGAGGAGACGGTGACGGCACTGTCGTCCCTCGTCGACGCCGGCAAGGTCCGCCACCTCGGCATCTCCAACTACTCCGCAGCGCGCATCGCCGAGTGGTTCGAGATCGTCGAGGCCAAGGGGCTCCACCGCCCGATCGCCCTCCAGCCGCACTACAACCTCGTCGAGCGCGAGTTCGAGGGTGAGCTGCGCACGATCGCCGAGCGCGAGCAGCTCGCAGTGCTGCCGTACTTCTCGCTCGCCAAGGGCTTCCTGACGGGCAAGTACCGCGAGGGGTCGAGCGTCGACAGCGTCCGCGCCGAGGGCGCGCAGGCCTACCTGGCCGACCACGCCGTGCTCCTGCCCGTCCTCGACGAGGTCGCCGCGGCCCACGGCGTCTCCGTCGCGACGGTGTCGCTCGCGTGGCTCCGCTCGCAGCCGACCGTCGCCGCGCCCATCGCGAGTGCCCGCACGGTCGAGCAGCTGCCCGACCTCCTCGCCTCCGCCACGCTCGAGCTCTCCGCCGACGAGCTGGCCGCCCTCACCGCCGCCTCGGTCGCGTAGGGGAGAGGCCGGCGAGGGCTCCTCTCCGCGCTCCGAAACACCCCGGCAACATGTGTCCCGGTAGAGTCGGCCCATGGGTGACCTGTTCAACGGCTATGGCGGCACGCTCGCCCCGCGCAAGACTCCGGGCGGCGTTCCCGCCTTCGACGAGATGTTCGGCGAGGCGGCGGAACACGCGGGTGGTGCGACCGCCAGGCGGGCGTATCAGGAGATCTACAGCTCCCTCGCACGGATGACCCAGGAGGAGCTCCGAGGCCGCACCGACGCCCTCGCCAGCTCCTACCTCGCGCAGGGCGTCACCTTCGACTTCGCCGGTGAGGAGCGCCCGTTCCCGCTCGACGCGGTCCCGCGGGTGATCGAGCAGCAGGAGTGGACGCAGGTCGAGGCCGGCATCAAGCAGCGCGTCAAAGCGCTGGAGGCCTTCCTCGCCGACGTCTACGGCCCGCAGCTCGCCGTACGCGACGGCGTCATCCCCGCGAAGCTCATCTCCTCGTCGTCGCACTTCCACCGGCAGGCCTACGGGATCCAGGCGGCGAACGGCGTCCGCATCCAGGTCTCGGGCATCGACCTCATCCGCGACGAGCACGGTCAGATGCGCGTCCTCGAGGACAACGTCCGGGTCCCGTCCGGCGTCAGCTACGTCATCTCCAACCGTCGCGTGATGGCGCAGACGCTCCCCGAGCTGTTCGTGTCGATGCGCGTCCGTCCGGTCGGCGACTACCCCAACAAGCTCCTGCAGGCGCTGCGTGCGTCGGCCCCGCCCGGCGTCGAGGACCCGAACGTCGTCGTCCTCACCCCCGGCGTGTACAACTCCGCGTACTTCGAGCACACGCTGCTCGCGCGCCTCATGGGCGTCGAGCTCGTCGAGGGTCGCGACCTCTTCTGCTCCGGCGGCAAGGTCTTCATGCGCACGACCGCCGGGCCCACGCGCGTCGACGTCATCTACCGCCGCGTCGACGACGAGTTCCTCGACCCGCTGTCGTTCCGCGCCGACTCCATGCTCGGTTCGCCCGGGCTCATGCTCGCCGCGCGCCTCGGCAACGTGACCATCGCGAACGCGGTCGGGAACGGTGTCGCCGACGACAAGCTCGTCTACACGTACCTGCCCGACCTCATCAAGTACTACCTCGCCGAGGACGCGATCCTCCCGAACGTCGACACCTGGCGGCTCGAGGACCCGCTCGCCCTCGAAGAGGTGCTCGACCGCCTGGACGAGCTCGTCATCAAGCCCGTCGACGGCTCCGGTGGCAAGGGCCTCGTCGTGGGTCCGGACGCCTCGAAGGAGGAGCTCGCGACCCTCAAGACGAAGCTGCAGGAGGACCCGCGCGGCTGGATCGCGCAGCCGGTCGTCATGCTCTCCACCATCCCGACGCTCGTCGAGGACGGCATGCGTCCCCGCCACGCCGACCTGCGTCCGTTCGCGGTCAACGACGGCAACGACGTCTGGGTGCTGCCCGGCGGCCTCACGCGCGTCGCCCTGCCGGAGGGCCAGCTGGTCGTGAACTCCAGCCAGGGTGGCGGCTCGAAGGACACCTGGGTGGTCGGCCGCGCCTTCGATCCGAACGCCGCGCCCGAGGCCTCGTCGCACGACATCCAGGGTCTCGTCGCCGAACAGGCTACGACCGAGACGACGTCGATCCCGATCATCTACGACCACGGCACGACCCCGGAGCATTCGCCCCAGGACCGTCCGGCCGGCAACCAGGACCAGCAGGAGCAACAGCAGCAGACGCTTGCCACGCCCGCTGCCGGCGGGCAGGAGGACGCATCATGCTGAGCCGCATCGCCGAGAGCCTCTTCTGGATCGGCCGCTACATCGAACGCAGTGACGGTACCGCGCGCATCCTCGACGTCCACCTGCAGCTGCTGCTCGAGGACCCGTGGATCGACGAGGACACCGCCTGCCGGTCGCTGCTGTCCGTCATGGGCAGCGACGCGCCCGCCGACCAGGAGCTCACCCGCCAGGACGTCCTCGCGCAGCTCGCCGTCGACCGCACGCACCCGGCGTCGATCGCCTACTCGCTCGGCGCCGCCCGCGAGAACGCCCGACGTGCCCGCGAGATCGTGTCGACCGAGCTCTGGGAGTGCCTCAACACGACCCGTGCCCGGATGCCGCGCCGCGTCGCGAGCGACAAGGTGCACGAGTTCTTCGGGTGGGTGCGCGAGCGTTCGGCTCTCGCCGTCGGCATCGTCGACTCCGCCACGAGTCGCGACGACGCCTGGCGCTTCTTCACCCTCGGTCGCAGCCTCGAACGCGCCGACATGACCGCCCGACTCCTGGCGACGCGGTCGCTCACCGAGGCGAGCGGCCCGTCCTGGACGACGATCCTCCGCTCGTGCGGCGCCTATGAGGCCTACCTGCGCACGTACCGCGGCATGCCGAGCGCGAAGAACGCGGCCGAGTTCCTCCTGCTCGACCAGCTCTTCCCCCGGTCGGTCATGTTCTCCATCAGCCGGGCCGAGGAGTGCATGCGCGACCTCGAACCGCGCCGAGGCCGCGTCGGGACGGTTGATTCCGCCCAGCGCCTGCTCGGTCAGATCCGCAGCGACCTCGAGTACCGGCCCATCCAGGACACGCTCGTCGACCTCCCCGGCCGCATGGACGCCGTGCAGAACGTCACCAGCCAGGTGTCGGAGGCGATCCGCGAACGCTACTTCCCCACTCACGCGGTGCCCGCGTGGATCGGAGAGAACTCATGACCCGGCTCCACATCAAGCACAGCACCGGCTTCTCCTACGGCGGCAAGGTCAACGCGTCGTACAACGAAGCGCGCATGCTGCCGGTGACGACCGAGGACCAGTACGTCCTGTACTCGCACATCGACATCCAGCCGGGAGCGTCGCAGTCGACGTACACCGACTACTGGGGCATGAAGGTCTCGGCGTTCGAGGTGCTGACCCCGCACGACGAGCTCTCGCTCACGGCGACGAGCCTCGTCGAGGTCCGGCCGCGCCAGCACGAACCGCACCCGACCGGCTGGGAGCAGCTCGACATCGCGACCCAGGCCGCCGTGACCCGGGTGGAGCACCTGGAACAGACGCGCCGGACGACCCCGCCGGACGACCTCGTCGAGCTCGCCCGGACCATCGCCGACCGCTACGAGAGCCCCTGCGAGGCCGCGATGGCCATCAGTCGGGAGATCGGCGAGCAGATGGACTACGTGCAGGGCGTCACGAGTGTGTACTCGACCGCTGCCGAGGCGTGGGCGAACCGCAAGGGCGTCTGTCAGGACATCACGCACATCGTCCTCGGAGCGCTGCGCTCGGTCGGGATCCCGGCCCGCTACGTGTCGGGGTACCTGCACCCGAAGCCGCACGCGGCGATCGGCGAGACGGTGACGGGGGAGTCGCACGCGTGGGTCGAGTGGTTCTGCGGTGACTGGCGTGGATTCGACCCGACCAACATGGTCGACGTGGGCGAGCGTCACGTCCTCATCGGGCGCGGTCGTGACTACGGTGACGTCTCCCCACTCCGTGGTGTGTACGCGGGCCCCTACCGCTCGAAGCTCTTCGTGAAGGTCGAGATCACCCGAGAGGCCTGACCCGACTCCACCGCCGAGAGACCCTCCTCGGTGGATGCGCCAGCGCGGTGCGCTGACGTGAGCGCGGGTCATGCGCGTGAGCGCGGGTCTCCGGAGGGTCGCGCTCACGCGCAGGCCACGCGGTCGCGCCCGTTCAGGTGCTCTCGCGTCAGCGCACCGCGCCGACGCCTACAAGCCCGCGCTCGCCTCAGTGCACCGCGCCGGCACCCGTAGGATCGACGGCATGCAGACCGAGATGATCGTCCCGGCCCGCCGCCCGATGAAGCTGATCCCCGCGGTGCTGCTCGCCGCGTCCGCGTTCTGCCTCTTCGGCCTCATGCAGCCGCTCGCCGGCTACCCGCTCCTCGTCGCCGCGCTCGCGACCGCGATCCTCATCGACCGCGACCTCGCGAAGGACCTGTTCCTCATCGCGATCGGCATCGGGATCGTCTCGACCACGTCCGTGGAAGCGGACGTCTCCTGGCCGAGCTTCTTCCGCATCGGTACCGTCCTCCTGCTGGCGGTCGGCGTCCCCTTCCTCATCGACCGATTCGTCTACCGGCGGAAGGCGATCACCTTCCCCTGGCGCAGCCGCGAGAAGAAGACGAAGGGCGAGATCGCCTATCTCTTCGCCGTCCCGCTGCTCGGCTGGGCGATCCTCCCGTTCTACTTCATCCGCTCGGGCGCCTACGAGAACTGGCCGGTGATCAGCGACGCCGGAGAACTCGGCCGGTTCTTCGTCGGCGTCAACGCGGTCGGCACGTGGGACGAGCTGTTCTTCATCTGCACCTGCTTCGCCCTGCTGCGCCGGCACTTCCCGGTCTGGCAGGCCAACCTGCTGCAGGCCGTGATCTTCGTCTCGTTCCTGTGGGAACTCGGTTACCGCTCGTGGGGTCCGCTCCTGACGTTCCCGTTCGCGCTCCTCCAGGGGTACCTGTTCTCGAAGACGCGGTCGCTCGGGTACATCCTCGCGGTCCACCTGCTCTTCGACGCGATCGTCTTCCTCGCGATCGTTCACGCGCACCATCGCGACTGGATCCCGATCTTCTGGTACTGAGCGGCGCGTCCGTCCGCCAGCGCACCGCGCTGACGTGAAGGTCGGTGTCCCGGGCCCAGCGCGGTGCGCTGACGCGAACGGCGGTGTTCAGGCTTCAGTGCGGGTCTGGCGGGTGAGCGCGGGGCTCCAGAGGGGCGCGCTCACGCGCACGACCCGCGCTCGCGTCAGCGCACCGCGCTGGCATCAACCCGGACGGGGATCAGCCTGCGGCGGGCTTCGTCGCCGCTCCGTCGAGCCAGAGCTCGGTCGACTCGTCGCGGTGCACCCCGTCGGTGCCGACGTGCTTTTCGCTGATCGTCGGACCGTTCTTGATGACGTGCACAAGCGCCATCCCGTGACCCCGGCCGAGCTCGTAGTCCGTCTTCAGCCACTCGAGGATCTCACCGGCCTTCGTCGACGCGTCGAAGCCGCGGGCGTGCGCCTCGTCGACGAGTTCGCGCGGGGTCTTACCGGTCTTCGCCTCGGCGGCATCGAGATAGGCCTGGAACGACATGACGGCTCCTTCGTCGATCGGGTGTCAGCGCCATCGTAGCCAGCGACGGCACCGAGCGACAGGCCCCACAGTGCGCCATGCGGCCGTCCTCCAGGGTGGGCGGCCGCGACGCCAATAGGGTGAGGGGATGGACCGCCCCAGCAGGACCCCCGCCGGATTCGCCGCGACCGTCGGCATCGACCTCCTCGCCGTCATCGTGTTCGTCCTCATCGGCCGCGCCAGTCACGGCGAAGGCATCCTCGGACTCCTCGTGACGCTGTGGCCGTTCGCCGTCGGGCTCCTCGTCGGACACGTCCTCGCACTCGTCCTCGGTCAGCGCGAGACCCGCTCCGTCCGCTGGGCCGGCGTCGTCGTCTGGGTGTCGACCGTCGTCGTCGGAATGGTGCTGCGCGCGGTCTCCGGCCAGGGCGTCCAACTCAGCTTCGTCATCGTGACCGTCCTCGTCCTCGCAGCACTCCTCCTGGGGTGGCGCTTCGTCGCGTGGCTCATCGCCCGTCGACGCCGATGACCCCGCCGACCCCGACCCCGACACCGACGATCACATGAGCGCCGAGCGCTGGGGGCGCTGGTACTTCGCGGTGCAGGCCCTCGCCGGTGCAGCGTGGTGGGTGTCGGTGTTCCTCGTCCCGCCCGTCCGTGCGGCGACACTCGGCAGCCTCGACCCCGTCGTCACGGCCGTGCTCGACGTCCCGCTCTTCGTCGTCGCCTCGGCGCTCGCCGCGTTCGGGATCCGATGGGCGGCGATCCTCGCGACCGCATGGACGCTGCTGGTCACCGTGTCACTGGGGATCTTCGCGGCCGTGACCCAGGAGGCGGGGATCGGCGCCCTGCTGATGGTCGGCGCCGCGGTCGGCTCGGTCACGGCACTCGCGCTCGTCCTCACGGGCGGGATCCCGAGAGCGTGGATCGCCGTCGGGCCGTTCGCGTTCCGCCCGGCGGATGCGTCGGCGTCGACCGGTTCGCAACTCGTGAGGACCGCCGTCGAGATCGTCGCGTTCTGGGGCGTCTTCCTCGCGGTGATCCCCGCCGTCCTGCGGTTCTTCGAGCTGCGGTGGCAGGTCACGATCGCCCTGCCGCCGGGTGCGGAGCAGATCGCCGTCGTCGCCGGCATCGTCGTCTTGGTGCTCGGGAGCGTCGTCGGGCTCTGGTCGGCGGCCGCGATGGCGACGATCGGGGGTGGGACGCCGCTGCCCGCCGCGATGCCGAACCGACTCGTCATCGCCGGACCGTATCGCTTCGTCCGCAATCCGATGGCCGTCGGCAGTATCGTCCAAGGCGTCGGCGTCGGGCTCCTGCTGTCGTCCTGGATCGTCGTCGTCTACGCGATCTTCGGTGCCGTCGTGTGGAACGTCCTGGTCCGGCCCGTCGAGGAAGCCGACCTTGAGGCGCGCTTCGGCGAGCCCTACCGGCGCTACCGCGAGGACCTGCGGTGCTGGGTCCCGAGCCTCCGCCCGGTGTCGCCTCGTTCGTAACTCCTGCTGCCTGCGACGACCGGCCGCGTCGCCCGCCGCCCCGCCCGCCCGGGAGCCCCGGCGGTCGCAGGATGCAGGAGTTGCGAACGCCGAGCGGGTCGGAGCGGAGGACCGCCTAGCGGCGGGAGCCGGTGAGGGTCGTGGACTCGTCGACCGGCGACGACTCGGGGCGCGACTCCGGACGCGGCTCGGGCGCCTTCGCACGCGACTTCGGCTTCGGCAGCGGGATCGGCGAGGTGAGCGCGATCTGCTCCGAGAAGTCCTCCGGCGTGACCGGGGAGACGACGCCGTCGTGGGTGAACTGCAGGCGCCAGCGGGAGTCGGGCGCCACGCGCAGGCGGAGGTGATGACGGAACACCCCGTAGGCCAGGCCGGTGGCGCAGGCGGCGAAGCCGGCGAGTGCGCCCAGGCCGAGCGCCCAGCGCGGCCCGAAGGTGTTCGCCACCCACCCGACGATGGGCGCGCCGATCGGGGTGCCACCCATGAGGATCGCCATGTACAGCGCCATCACCCGGCCACGGACGGCGGCCTCGGTGCTGGTCTGCACGAGTCCGTTCGCGGTGGTCAGGAGCGTCACCGTCGAGAAGCCGACGAGGATCAGCACGGCGGCGAACGACCAGTAGCTCGGCATGAACGCGGCCGTGAGTGCAGCGACCCCGAAGAGCCCGGCCGCGCCGACGATCATCCGCATCTGGGCCTTCGCCCGCCGCGCCGCGAGGAGTGCCCCGGTCAGGGAACCGATCGCGAGCACCGACGAGAGGATGCCGTATTCGCCCGCGCCCTTGCCGAACTCGACGGCCATGGTCGAGGCGAAGATCGGGAAGTTCATGCCGAACGCGCCCATGATGAACACGATCACGAAGACGACCATGAGGTCCGGCCGCCCGCGGACGTAGCGGAAGCCCTCGACGAACTGTCCTCGAGCCCGCGGTGGGCGCGGCGCTCGACGGAGCTTGCCGGTGCGCAGGGCCAACAGGGCGCCGATGACGCCGAGGAAGGTGAAGGCGTTCACGACGAACACCCACCCGGAGCCGATCGCGACGATGAGGAGACCGGCGATGGCGGGGCCGACCATGCGCGCCGCGTTGAAGGACGCCGAGTTGAGCGCGACGGCGTTCGACATGTTGTGCTCGTCGACGAGCTCGGAGACAAAGGTCTGGCGGGCCGGGCCGTCGACGGCGTTGATGATGCCGAGGGCCAGCGCGAAGAGGTACATGTGCCACAGCTCGGCGTGACCGAAGATGAGCAGGGCGCCGAGGGCGAACGCCAGGAGCATGAGGCTCGACTGGGTGAGGATGAGGATCTTCCGCTTGTCGAAGCGGTCGGCGATGAGACCGGTGATCGGCACGAGGACGAGCTGCGGCCCGAACTGCAGGGCCATGGTGGCCCCGACGGCCACGGCGTCGTTGTCGGTGAGGTCGGTCAGCACGACCCAGTTCTGGGTGGTGGCCTGCATCCAGGCGCCGACGTTCGACACGAGGGCGCCGATGAACCAGATGCGGTAGTTGACGCTGGACAGGGAACGGAACATTGCACTCACTGGGTGGCGAGTCTCCTCATGATCTCGGCCGCGCGGGCGAGGGTGTCGCGTTCGTCCGGGGTGAGCGCGCGCAGCTGCTGGGTGATCCACGCGTCGCGTTTCCGGACGGTCTCGGTGACGGTGGTGTGGCCCGCTTCGGTGAGGGCGATGGTGACCTTCCGGCGGTCGGCCGCGTCGGTTTCTCGGGTGACGTACCCGGCCTCTTCGAGGCAGTTGACGGTGCGATTCATGGATGGCGCGGACACGCGGTCGCGTTCGGCCAGTGCCCGCAGGGTTGCGGAGCCCTCTTTGTAGAGCCCTCCGAGGACGGAGAACTGCGGATCGCTGAGGTCGTCGACCGACTTCTCTCCGCGCAGTCGTCTCGCGAGCCGGAAGGTGCCCATCCGGAGTTCGGACGCCTGCTCGGCGATCGTCAGTGCCCTGGTCTTCGTCGCTGCTCCGCTTGCCACGATTCATTAGCCTAGCTCATTAGTATTGCTAAGTAAATAGGCGTCGCCCTTCGACAGGCTCAGGGAGCGGACCCTTTGGTCCCTGAGCCCGTCGAAGGGCAGAGGCGCGGTCAGAGCCAGCGGCGGGCTCGGAAGATGGCGTACAGGGTCCCGGAGAGGACGAGCATCGCTCCGATCGCGACCGGGTAGCCGAACTGCCAGTGGAGCTCCGGCATGTCGTCGAAGTTCATGCCGTAGACGGTGCCGATGAGTGTCGGGGCGAAGAGGATCGCCGCCCACGAGGAGATCCGCTTGATCTCCTCGTTCTGCGCCAGCGCCGTCTCGCTCATCCGACGCGACTCCTCGTTCTGCGCGAGGCTCGCCTCTGAGAGGCGTCGCATCTCCTCGTTCTGCTGCTGCGTCATGAGCGTCGCGTGCACGGTCAGCGCGTTGCGGAGCAGGTGCCGGAAGGAGTCGACGCGCTCCGCGATCCGCAGCGTGTGGTCGAGGACGTCGCGGAAGCCGTTGCGCAGTTCCTCGTCGAGACCGTACTTGTCGGCGCCCTGCAGCAGGCCGTGGAGCATCGCCCGCAGGGGCGTGGTCGCGCGCTGGAACGCGATGACCTGGCGCAGCAGTTCGTAGATGCGACGCGAGACGTCCGCGGCGTCGCCGAAGAGCTCGTCCTCGATCTCGTCGATGTCGTTCTCGAGCCCCGCGACGACGGGACCGTAGCCGTCGACGACCTGGTCGAGCACGGCGTGCAGGACGGCGTCGGGGCCGAGCGCGAGGATGTCGGGCCGGGCTTCGAGTCGCCGCCGGACCTGGCCGAGGTCGGGCTTCTCCGCGTGGCGGACCGTGACGACGAACCCGGGTCCGACGAACAGGTGCACCTCGCCGAATTCGACCCGCTCCTCCTCGTCCAGGTAGCGGGCGGGACGCAGGACGACGAACAGCGTGTCGCCGTAGCGCTCGAGCTTCGCCCGCTGATGGCCCTTCAGGGCGTCCTCGACGGCGAGCGGATGCAGGTCGAACTCCTGAGCGACGGAGCGGATCTCCGACGGTTCGGGGCGGTACAGGCCGATCCAGGCCATACCGCGCTGTTCGTTGAGGAGCTCGTACGTCGCGTCGAGCGATCGCGGGCTCGCCGAGCGCCGTCCGGTCACGTAGATGCCGTTGTCGATGAGTGCCATGAGGTCTCCGTCCATCGATCGACGGGAACGTGCGGCGGCCGCGCGGGTGCATGCGATCGCGGTGGATCGCACCCGGGGAGGTGTGAGTGAGGGCGCCTCGGCACCGGCGGTGGCAGCGCCTACCGGGTGAGGGAGGCGAGGCGGCTCGTCGATGCGGTGGCGCGGGTACTGTCACCAGCCATGGCCGCTCACCTCGCTTCCGTCGAAACCTGCCGGCCCGCCGTTCGGGCCTCGTTCACCGTACGCCTGCCCTCCGGGAACCGCAAACGGACTCGCGACGCCGACGGGCCGAGGGCCTACGCTGGCGGGATGAGCGAGCAGACTCCGCCACCCGTCGACGACGCGAACCGCCCCGTCGAACCGCGACCGTATGCGACCGAGACGATCGTCGACGACGACGGCGTCACGGTCTACGTCTACCTGTGGGAGGTGCCGAACCCTCGGGCCGTCGTGCACATCGCCCACGGTGCGGGGGAGCACGCCCTCCGCTACGGGCGCCTCGCCGCACGGCTCAACGACGCGGGGTACACGGTCGCGGCCGACGACCACCGCGGCCATGGTCGCACGGGGCTCGAGCACCTCGGCCTCGGCAAGCTCGGCCCGCGGACGACCCGGGGCGCGATCGACTCCGTCGCCGCCGTCGGCAGGTACCTGCGGACCCGCTTCCCCGAGTCGCGGCTCGCGTTGCTCGGTCACAGCTGGGGCTCGCTCATGGCGCAGAAGGTCGTCGCCGAACACGACCTCTACGAGCTCCTCATCCTCTCGGGCACCTCGCTCGCGATGCCCGGCGTCATCAACGCCGGTGACCTCAACAAGCGCTGGCGGAAGACCGGGAAGACCGGTCTCGAGTGGCTCAACCGAGACCCGGCCGCCTGGGCCGCGTTCGCCGCCGACGAGCGCAACTTCGACATCGGCGTCACCCCCGTGTGGAACCCGATCCAGGCGTTCGCCTTCCTCGGTCGCCCGCCGAAGCGCCTGCCGCGCGCGGTTCCGGTGCTCATCCTGGGTGGATCCGACGACTCCCTCGGTGGTGTCCGTGGCCTGACCCTCCTCCGCGACGCGTACGTGAAACGGTCGAAGCTGACGGACGTGACGCTCGTCATCTACCCCGAGGCGCGGCACGAGATCTTCAACGAGTTGAACCGCGAGGACGTCGAGCGCGACGTCGTGGAGTGGCTCGACAAGCGCACCTGAGTCGCCCGGTCGCCGGGCGCCCGAACCGGTCCCTGAGCGCGCGAACCGGTCCCTGAGCTTGTCGAAGGGCAGCGACCGCCACCACCCTTCGACAAGCTCAGGGGCCGCGGGGTACAGTCGCGGCACCCACACTCGACGCAGAGGAGACCCGGTGACCTCGGACGGACCCACCTACAGCCACCGCAGACGGAACTCGGCGGAGCGCATCGCGCGGTCGCTGGCGGGCGCGAGCACGGTCCCGTACTGGCTCGACAGCCCCGACCGGCCGACGCCGGAGCCCCGACTCGTCGGCCAGATCACGGCGGATCTGCTGGTCGTTGGTGGCGGCTACTCCGGACTGTGGACAGCGCTCATCGCCAAGGAGGCCGACCCCTCGCGTGACGTCGTGCTCGTCGAGGGCAAGGAGGTCGGCTGGGCGGCGAGTGGCCGGAACGGCGGCTTCTTCGAGGAGAGCCTCACCCACGGCGTCGACAACGGCGAGCGCCACTTCGCCGACGAACTGCCGGAGCTCGATCGCCTGGCGGACGAGAACTTCGACGAGTTCGTCGCCACGCTCGACCGCCTCGGGATCGACGCCGAGTTCGAGCACACCGGTGTGCTCACGGTCGCGACCGAGCCGCATCAGGTGGACGCGCTGCGCGAGGTGTCGGGGGACGGCGTCTTCCTCGATCGCGAGGCCGTCCAGGCGCTCGTGCACTCGCCGGTGTACCTGGCCGGTCAGCGCGAGTGGAAGAGCACCGCGCTCGTCCACCCGGCGAAGCTCGCCTGGGGCTTGAAGCGCGCGTGCATCGAGCCTGGTGTGCGGGTCTTCGAGCACACCCCGGCGACCCGGCTACGACGCTCGGGCGACGGCGTCGCGGTGACCACGAAGCAGGGTGGGGTGCAGGCTCGGCAGGTCGCGCTCGCCACCAACGGCTTCCCGTCGCTCCTCAAGCGCACGGAGCTCCTGACGATCCCCGTGTACGACTACGTGCTCATGACCGAGCCGCTCTCCCCGGAGCAGCTCGAGAGCATCGGGTGGACGGACCGCTTCGGCATCGCCGATTCGAGTCGCGAGTTCCACTACTCCCGCCGGTCCGCCGATGACCGCATCCTCTACGGCGGCTTCGACGCGGTCTACCACCGGGGTGGCAGGATCCGGCCGGAGCACGATCAGCGCCGCGAGACGTTCGAGACCCTCGCCGACCACTTCTTCACGACCTACCCACAACTCGACGTCCGGTTCACCCACGCGTGGGGCGGCATGATCGACATGTGTTCGCGGCTCTCGGCGTTCCAGGGCACGGCACTCGGCGGACGCGTCGCCTACAGCGCCGGGTTCACCGGGCTCGGGGTCGGAGCGACGCGCTTCGGGGCGAAGGTCATGCTCGATCTGCTGAGCGGCGAGTCGACCGAGCTGACCCGCCTGAAGATGGTCCGGTCCAAGCCGATCCCCATCCCGCCGGAGCCCATCGCGAACCCCGCGATCCAGACCGTCCGCCGCGCGGTCGCCCGTTCCGACGCGAACGAGGGCCGCGACGGCCTGCTCCTGAAGGTGATGGACCGCTTCGGTATCGGCTTCGACTCCTGACCCGGTTCGACGCCCCTTCCGGGGAATCCGGACGCCGTCCAGGAATAGGCTGGGGGCATGCATGGTGAGTACAAGGTCCCGGGTGGCAAGCTCGTCGTCGTCGATCTCGAGGTGGTCGACGACCGCATCGCGGACTTCCGCCTCGCCGGCGACTTCTTTCTCGAACCCGACGACGCACTCGCGCTGATCGACCGCGCCGTCACGGGACTCCCCGCCACCACGGACGCCGCAGGCCTCGCCGCCGCCATCCGCGGTGCCCTGCCCGAGGACGCCGTGCTCCTCGGCTTCACGCCCGAGGCCGTCGCGACGGCAATTCGCCGCTCCCTTGCGAAGGCGACGGGCTGGGGCGACTACGACTGGCAGCTCATCCACGAGGGCTCGGTGTCTCCGCAACTCCACCTGGCGCTCGACGAGGTCCTGACGAACGAGGTCGGCGAGGGCCGCCGCGGTCCGACGCTCCGCATCTGGGAGTGGGACCAGTCGGCCGTCGTCATCGGCAGCTTCCAGTCGCTCAAGAACGAGGTCGACCTCGACAACGCCAAGGCGAACGGCTTCGAGGTCGTCCGCCGCGTCTCGGGCGGCGGCGCGATGATGATGCAGCGCGGTGGCATCATCACCTACTCGCTCTACGTGCCGGCCGAGCTCGTGAACGGCATGACCTTCGCCGACTCCTACGCCTACCTCGACGACTGGGTGCTCGTCGCCCTGCGCTCGCTCGGCATCGAGGCGACGTACCAGCCGCTCAACGACATCACGAGCCCGTCGGGCAAGATCGGCGGTGCCGCGCAGAAGCGGCTCGGGAACGGCGCCGTGCTGCACCACGTCACGATGAGCTACGACATGGACGGCGAACTCATGACCCAGGTGCTCCGCATCGGGCGGGAGAAGCTCAGCGACAAGGGCACCACCTCGGCCGCCAAACGCGTCGACCCGCTCCGCAGCCAGACCGGGCTCTCGCGGGCCGAGATCATCGATCGCATGAAGGACACCTTCGTCGAGATCACCGGCGCGACCCCCGGCCACGTCACCGCCGCCGAGCGCTCCGCCGCCGAGCAGCTCGTCGCCGACAAGTTCGCCACCGACGCCTGGCTCACCCGCGTCCCGTAACCTGCTGCAGCCCGCGAACTGTCACCAGTGGCGGGTGTGGGCCTGCATCACCCACCGTTGGTGACAGCTCGCGGGCTAGGGTGGGGGGACGATGACAGCGCAGAACGAGACACCCGACCCGTCGACCCCCGCCACGCAGGCGTCCCTCGAGCAACGGCTCGCCGACGCGGTGGCCGCCGAGAGCGAGACCCGGGTCGTCGAACGCTGCGTGTCCCTCCTCGCCGGTCGCTACGAGGGTGAGGACTTCCTCCGCGTCGTCGGCGGACACCACGCCGAGGGCATCCTCGGCGGAGCGCCCGCGCTGTACTGGCCCGAGCTCTGGGGCACCCGTGCCCTGCTGCACGTGTGGGACGACTCGGCGACCGCGCCCGTCGTCGGAGCACTCGGCAACCAGGCCTGGCGCGTCCGGGAGATGGCCGCACGCGTCTGCGCCGAGCGTCGGATCGGCGACGTCGCCGCGATCGCGCCACTGCTGAGCGACGACCACGCCCGCGTGCGCGCAGCCGGAGCCCGGGCGCTCGCCGTCGTCGGTGGTGACGACGCCAAGCCGCTCCTCGAGGCGCTCCTCCGCGACCCCGACCGCGAGGTCCGGCGCGCCGCGCAGCAGTCCGCGAAAGCGCTCGCCGCCCGCCGCTGAGCTCGCGAGGGGTCCCGAACGGTCGGCCCGGACGCTCGACACCAGCCGTTCGGGACCCGTCTCGGGCCGGACTAGTGGGTGCCGGCCTCGAGCAGGATGATCACGATCCCGAACAGGGCCGTCGCGACGCCGCCGAGGAGACACCACCACCAGCGTGACCCGCGCACCACGAAGGCCGCGCAGCCGAGCACGAAGAGCATCAGCGTGGACACCTGCAACGCCAGGATCACGGCGTGCTCATGGCTGAGCACACCGGCGACGCCGAACACGAGCGGGATCGTCGGGAGGACGGCGGACAGGAGCATCCCGGACGACTCCTGGAACCCGTGCCTGATCGACGCTCCGAGCGTCACCAGCGCCTCGTGCCGGTCGTCACCGTGGTGCGCGAGGGCGGCCGAGTAGACGTGCGCGAGCCAGAACACGATGAGGGTCAGCGCACTCGTGATGAGCACCTGCTCGACGTCGTCCTCCTCGTACACGCTCGACGCGCCGACGAGGCCGGCGTAGACGACGGTGCCGTAGATCGCGCTCGACGAGGTGAGGCGTCGCAACGGTGACGGTTTCGGCTGCATGATCCAGAGGATAGCGGGCGCTGCGGCCCGGCGTCCGGTTCAGTCGCCGACGTTGCGCTCGCCGCGCTCGCCGCGCTCGTAGACCGAGGCGGCGGGCCCCACGATGTTGGTGTCGGGCGTGCCCACGACCTCGTGGTCCTTGTTGTCGTAGTCGAAGCGGTGCAGCACGTGCCGCATCGCCTCGACCCTGGCGCGCTTCTTGTCGTTGCTCTTGACGATCGTCCACGGGGCGTCGGCCGTGTCCGTCGCCTCGAGCATCGCCTCCTTCGCGCGGGTGTAGTCGCCCCACTTGTCGAGGGAGGCCAGGTCCATCGGGGAGAGCTTCCACTGTCGCACCGGGTCGACCTGGCGGATCGCGAAGCGCGTGCGCTGCTCGTCGGCGGAGACGGAGAACCAGAACTTCACGAGGTCGACGCCGTCGCCGACGAGCATCTGTTCGAACAGCGGGGCCTGGCGCATGAACTCGTCGTACTGCGCCGGGGTGCAGAACCCCATCACGCGTTCGACGCCCGCGCGGTTGTACCAGGACCGGTCGAACAGCACGATCTCGCCGGCGGCCGGCAGGTGCTGGACGTAGCGCTGGAAGTACCACTGCGTGGACTCGCGGGTGGTGGGCTTCTCCAGCGCGACGACGCGGGCGCCGCGCGGGTTGAGGTGCTCGGTGAAGCGCTTGATCGTGCCGCCCTTGCCGGCCGCGTCGCGTCCCTCGAACACGACGACCAGCCGACGGTCGTTCGCCTTGATCCAGTTCTGCAGCTTCAGCAGCTCGATCTGGAGCAGTCGCTTGTCGCTCTCGTACTGCTCTCGCGACATGCGCTCGGCGTACGGGTAGCCCTCGCGCCACGTGTCGATGTGGCTGCCGGCGGCGTCGAGCAGGATGGGGTCGTCGTCGTCGACGTCGACCACCTGGTAGCCGTCGACCTGGTCGAGTGCGGGCGGCGGGGCGTAGTGCGAGACGAGCTGCTGCATGGTCGGGACGCTAGTCCCCGCGCGTAACCGCCAGGTGACCGGTGGGTGACGCGCTGGTGGCTAGCCGGCTGAGCGGGTGAGGAGGTCCTGTCGCTCGGGGTGCGCGTCGAACCACTCGCCCACGTACCAGCACATCGGGACGATCCGACGGTCGCTGTGCTGCTCGACGTCGTCGACCGCGTAGGCGACGAGTTCGCCCGCGTACCCCTTGCCGCGGAAGGGCGGCGTGGTGAAGGTGCGGGGGAACGAGATCGAGTCGCCCGAGATCCGGTAGTCGACGACGCTCACCAGCTGGCCGTCGACGTGCATGGTGTAGCGCTGGGCATCGGTCTCGTTGGCGAACTCCGTGGTCATACGCGGTACAACGCGCGGGGCCGATCGTTCCTTCCCGGGTGTGCGGGCTGCTGGCTGCCAGAATAGGCACATGTCCCTCGCCGCAGCAGCCGATGAAGTGCCGCTGCGATGGACCCCGGACGGCCCCGACCTCGTCCTCGAGGGCGACAACCTCGACGTCGTGGCGCAGCTGCCCGACGAGTCGTTCACGCTCATCTATCTCGACCCGCCGTTCAACACCGGCCGCGTGCAGCGTCGCCACTCCTCGACCTCGGTGCGCACCGCTGAGACGGGGGTGAACCGTTTCGCCGGATTCAAGGGGCAGGCGTACGAGCGCATCCGCGGCGACCTCCGACGCTTCGACGACGCCTTCGACGACTACTGGGGCTTCCTCGAGCCGCGACTCGTCGAGGCCTGGCGCGTCCTGGCCACCGACGGCACCCTCTACCTCCACCTCGACTACCGCGAGGCGCACTACGCGAAGGTGCTCCTCGACGCCCTCTTCGGCCGGGAGTGCTTCCTCAACGAGATCATCTGGGCCTACGACTACGGCGCGAAGGCGCAGAGCCGCTGGCCGACGAAGCACGACACGATCCTCGTCTATGTGAAGGACCCGAAGGGGTACCACTTCGACAACGCGACCGTCGATCGCGAGCCCTACATGGCGCCCGGGCTCGTCACCGCGGAGAAGGCGGCACGCGGCAAGCTGCCCACCGACGTCTGGTGGCACACGATCGTGTCGCCGACCGGTCGCGAGAAGACCGGCTACCCGACGCAGAAGCCGGAAGGGATCCTGCGTCGCATCGTGCAGGCGTCCTCCCGCGAGGGCGATTGGGTGCTCGACTTCTTCGCCGGCAGCGGCACGACGGGGGCGGTCGCGAAGGCGCTCGGCCGTCGGTACGTCCTCGTCGACGAGAACCCGCAGGCGATCGAGATCATCCGCGCCCGCCTCTCCTAGGCCGCGAACTGTCAGTTCAGCACAGTCGCTGCGCCCGGGACTGTCGTCTGGTGACAGTTCGCGGGCTGGCGGGGAGGGTCAGACGGAGGCGCGTGGGACGAGGCGGGTCGGCATCATCGTGACGCGCTCGACCGGCTCGCCGGCGAGGCGACGGACGAGCACCCTCGCCATCTCGGCGCCGAGGTCGACGGGCGACTGTGCGATGGTCGTGAGCGGCGGAGCTGCGGTCTCGCCGTAGCGGTCGTCGTCGTAGCCCACGACGGCGATGTCGCCGGGGATCGTCAGGCCGGCTTCACGGATGACGGAGTAGGCGCCGGCGGCCATCTGGTCGTTCGCGGCGAAGAGTCCGTCGATGGGCACGCCGCGCGCGAGGAGACGCCGCATCGCGGCAGCGCCGTCGGCGGGGGAGAAGTCGCCCACCTCGACGAGGTCGTGTGGGAGACCCGCGAGCTCGAGCTCTGTGCGCCACCCGGCGAGTCGGTCGACCCCACCCGGCATGTCCTGTCGGCCCGCGATCGTCGCGATCCGCGTCCTGCCGGCCTCGATGAGGTGACGGGCAGCGGTCCTCGCGCCCTCGACGTTGTCGACGTCGACGTAGGTGCTGTCGACGACGTCGGCACCCATGGGGCGACCTCCGAACACGATCGGGAGCTCCTGGCCGAGCCGGGTGTACGAGTGGTCACCGCTGTGGTGTGACACGACGAGCGCGCCGTCGACGTTGCCGCCGAGCAGGTATCGGCGGGTCTTCTCGGAGTTCGCCTCACTCGCGATGAGGAGGTTGAGCGTGTAGTCGGTCTCCGCCAGCTCGAGGGCCACTCCCTGCACGACCGACGCGAAGAAGGGGTCCGAGAACACCCGGGCGGTCGACTCCGGGACGACGAGCGCGATGACCTGGGTGCGGCGGGAGGCCAGCGACCGGGCGGCGCGGTTCGGGACGTAGTCGAGCGCGGCGATCGCCTCGTTGACGACGGCGACGACCTCGGCCGTGACCTTCGGCGAGCCGTTGACGACGCGCGACACGGTCGCGCGGGAGACGCCTGCGCGTGCCGCCACCATCTCGAGCGTCGGGGCTCCTTGACCGGACTGCATCATCGTCCCCTTCCGAGCGGGTGAGCGTGCCGAGTGCAGTGTATCGCCGGGCGTCTGGACGTCCGTGGCCGGTGCCGCTCCTCAGGAGGTGACCGGCGTGTCGCGGCCCCTCGATCGCGACACGCCGGAGTGTTCCTGCGTCAGGGAAGCTCCGCCACGGCGGGCACCACACGCGAGGCGGCGAGGCGGCGCGCGTACGCGAGTCCGCTGTCCTTGATCGTGCGCTCCTGCGTGTCGTAGTCGACCCGCACGATCCCGAACCGCTTGTCGTAGCCGTACGCCCACTCGAAGTTGTCGAGCAGTGACCAGACGAAGTAGCCGCGCACGTCTGCGCCGTCGGCGATCGCGAGTTCCACCTGGTCGATGTGGTCCTGGATGAAGGCGTCGCGGTCGACGTCGTGGATGCGGCCGTCCTCCGCGACGACGTCGTCGTAGGCCGCGCCGTTCTCGGTGACGTACAGCGGCGGCAGCGTCGGGTACTCGCGGCCGAGCCGGACGAGCAGGGTGCGGAGGCCGGCGGGGTGCACCTCCCAGACCATCGCGGTGCGCGGGAGTCCACGGCTCGGGAAGGAGATGTCGGGCGAGGCGAGCCACGGCGAACCGGCCTCGCGCTCGGTCGCACCGGAGTGGCCGCCGTCGGCGCCGGAGTCGTCGGGGTGACCCGACACGAGGTCGTCGTGGTAGTGGTTGACGCCGAGGAAGTCGATCGGGGCGGAGATGGTCTCGAGGTCGCCGTCGTGGACGAGCGTGTCGAGGCCGAGGCCCTCGAGGTCCTGGGCGACGTCGGCCGGGTACGCACCGAGGACGATCGGTTCGAGGAAGATGCGGTTCATGATGCCGTCGACGCGGCGGGCGGCGTCGACGTCGGCCGGGTCGGTGGGGTCCGCCGGGATCGCATTGGTGAGGTTGAGGGTGATGCCGATCTGCTCGGCTCCGAGCTCGCGGAGGCGCGTGGTCGCCAGGCCGTGGGCGAGGTGCTGGTGGTGGATGGCGGCGAGTGCGGCGGCCTCGTCGCGTCGGCCGGGTGCGTGCACGCCGACCGCATAGCCGAGCAAGGAGGAGCAGAACGGTTCGTTGAAGGTCGTCCAGTGCTGGACGCGGTCGCCGAGCGCCTCGTAGGTCGCCTCGGCGTAGTCGACGAAGCGCAGGGCGGTGTCGCGGTTCGTCCAGCCGCCCTGTTCCTCGAGCGCCTGCGGGAGGTCCCAGTGGTACAGGGTGAGCCAGGGGAGGATGCCGGCGTCGAGGAGCTGGTCGACGAGGCGACTGTAGAAGTCGAGGCCGGCGGGATTGACGTCGCGGTCACCCGGCTTGATGCGCGCCCAGCTCGTGGAGAAGCGGTAGGCGTCGAGGCCCAGCTCGGACATGATCGCGATGTCGCCGGCGGTGCGGTGGTAGTGGTCGACGGCGACCTCGAGGTCGTCACCGTTGGCGATCGCTCCGGGCACCCGGGCGAAGGCGTCCCAGATGGAGTCCTCCTTGCCGTCCTCGTGTGCTGCTCCCTCGACCTGGGCGGCCGCGGTGGCGGAACCCCAGAGGAACGGCGGCAGGATCAGGGTCGGACGGGTGGTGGGCTGGGGGGCGTGCGTCATCGAAGCTCCTCGTGGCTGGGTGCACGCCCATGCTATCGCCTGCTGAGAGCGCTCTCATGCTGGTCTTGGGTGTCGGTGGGGTGTGGCGCCAGCGCGGTGCGCTGACGCGAGCGCGGGTCTGCGGCGTGAGCGCGCCCCTCCGGAGGGGCGCGCTCACGCGCTGGGGCCGCGGTGACGCCGATTCGACAGCGGTCACGTCAGCGCACCGCGCTGACACCCGGATGACCCCGTCAGCGCGGTGCGCTGGCGGCGGTCACCCCGCGCTCACGTCAGCGCGGTGCGCTGGCGAACCGACGAACGACGGTCAGCGACGGGCGGAGGGATCGACGACGCGGTTGCTCGCGGTGTCGGGTGACAGCTGCGACCCCGCCAGCTCGGCGGCACGCTGGGCGGCGAGCGACAACTCGTCCTCGGCGTCCTCCGCAGCCTGGGCGTCGGTGCGCTCCTGCAGCGCGGACTTCGCCCGCAGCGGCGGCGCCTTGAGGAACCAGCTCAGCACGAACGCGACGGCGACCACCGCGAAGCTCACCCAGAACACGGTCACGGTCGCATCCGCGAACCCCGTGAGGAACGGCGCGGCCAGGTCGTGGTTCGCACCGACGAGGAACGAGGTGTCGCCGTCGAGCGCGGAACCGGCCGAGCCGCCGGACTGCACCTTGGAGAGCACGTCCAGGATGCCCTTGTTGGCGGGATCGGAGAGCACGGCAGGGTCCTGTGCTGCAGCCTGGGCGTTCGCGAGCAGCGTCGGGTCCTTGAACGCCGCACCGATCGTGTCGGGGAGTCGCGTGTAGAGCACGGAGAAGATGACGGCCGTGCCCAACGTTCCACCGATCTGGCGGAAGAAGGTCGACGAGCTCGTCGCCACCCCGATGTCGCGTGCCTCGACGGCGTTCTGGCTGGCGATCGTCAGCGTCTGCATCAGCTGGCCGAGTCCGAGGCCGACGAGCAGCATGCCGCCCATCATCCACCAGACCGGCTTGTCCGCCGTCGCGAAGCTGAAGTAGAAGAAGCCGCTCAGGAGCAGGAAGGTGCCGACGATCGGGAACGCCTTGTACTTGCCGGTCCGGGCGATGATCTGGCCGCTCGCGATCGACGAGATCATGAGGCCGAGGATCATCGGCAGCATCAGCAGACCGGACTCGGTCGGCGTCGCGCCCTCGACGAGCTGCAGGAACAGCGGCACCGTCATCATGGCGCCGAACATGCCGAACCCGACGAGCACACCGAGGATCGTGGCGACCCGGAAGGTCGAGTTCTTGAACAGCTTCAGGGGGATGAGTGCGTCGTCGCCCATGGCCCGCTCGACGAGGATGAACCCGATGATGCCGGCGACCCCGATGGCGTAGCAGGCGATGGACCCGGCCGAGGCCCAGCCCCAGATGCGGCCCTGCTCGGCGACGAGCAGCAGGGGCACGACGGCGAGGACGACCGTGGCGGCACCCCACCAGTCGATGCGGACGCTGTGGCGCGTGTGCGGGATGTGCAGGAAGCGGAGGACGATCGCGAGCGCGATGACGCCGATCGGCAGGTTGATGAGGAAGACCCAGCGCCAACCGGTGATGAACAGCAGCTCGGGGGCACCGGCGAACAGACCGCCGATCAGCGGGCCGATGACGCTCGAGACGCCGAAGACCGCGAGGAAGTACCCCTGGTACTTGGCGCGCTCGCGCGGGGCGAGCATGTCACCCATGATCGTCAGCGGCAGGGCCATGAGGCCACCGGCGCCGAGGCCCTGGATGGCACGGAAGATCGCCAGCTCGTACATCGAACCGGACATGCCGGCGAGGAGCGAGCCGATGAGGAAGATCGAGATCGCGATGATGAACAGCGGGCGGCGGCCGAAGATGTCGGACAGCTTGCCGTAGATCGGCGTCGAGACGGTCGAGGTGATCAGGTACGCGGTGGTGACCCACGCCTGGAGGGCCATGCCGTCGAGGTCGTCGGCGATCGTGCGCATCGAGGTGCCGACGATGGTCTGGTCGAGCGCGGAGAGGAACATCCCGGCCATGAGGCCGAAGATGATGAAGAGGATCTGCCGGTGGCTGAGGACGGGGGCGGATCCCGACGGCTCGGTCGAGGCGGGGGAACTGGATGACATGCGGTCTCGTTCGACTCTGGGCGCGCCGGTTTGCGGGCGCACCGACGTTGGGGATTTTGCGTAGTGTGCAAACTTACACCCGGCGCAAGTTCCGCGGCAACCGCTTCGGTCAGGGCGTGGAGGTCGGCGCTGCGTCAAGGTTCGCGTCGAGCGCCGCGAGGTAGTCCAGGGTGGCCGTGAGCGCAACATGGGCGTCGTCGAGGTCGAGGTGGAACTGGTACTCGTGGGGGAGCGCCGGCTCGTGGTCCGCGGCCCAGAAGAGCTTCGTGACGTCGACGCCGGCGTCCTCGAGGGCACTGCTCATCGGGACCGACTGCAGCCAGGTGAGGGCGTCGCCGTTCCCGCCCGTGATGAAGGTCGGCGGGAAGTCGGCGGTGACGAAGTCGATCGTCGACATGAGCGCACCGGTCGACGTCTCCGACCAGTCCTTCGTGCCCGCGTAGGCCCAGAGGGCGGTCTGCAGGCCCCAGGCGCCGATGCCGTCGAGCTCAGCCATCGAGGGTAGGTCGTAGACCCCGCAGTTGAGGATCGTCCCGACGAGCTGGTCGGCGTCGATACCAGGCGTCATGCCCGACAGCGTCGCGTAGTCGGGGTTGGTCGTGAGGACGGCGAGCTGGCTGGCGAGCTGCGATCCCGCTGAGTCGCCCGCGAGCACCAGGCGGTCCGGGTTCCCGTTCCACTCGGCGGCGTGCTCCGAGATGTACGCGAGGGCGTCGTTGAGTTGGTTCACGGCCGTCGGATAGACGGCCTCGGGAGCGATCGTGTAGTTGACCGCGATCGTCGTGTACCCCTCAGCCGCGAGAATGCGGAGGTAGGGCTCGACGTTGCCCTTCTCGCCGGAGATCCAGGCGCCGCCGTGGATCCAGACGATCGTGGTCAGCGGTTCGGTGCCGTCCGCTGGGGTGAAGACGTCGAGGGTGGTGTCCACCTGTGGTCGGCCGCCGCTCGGTGCCGCGTACGCGATGTCGCGGAACTCCGTGAGCTTCGTGTCGGGGACGTACGGTTCCATCTCGGCGACCGTCGCAGCACCGCCGCGTTCGAACACCGAGCGGATGAGGAGCGCGGACGGCCACGGGGTGATGGCCGCGATGACCGCGACGGCGAGGCCGAGACCGATCACGACGGCGGCCGCGGTCAGGAGCCGACGGAACCGCGGGCGCTTCCGGTGCGTCGGCGCGTGGTGTGCTGGCGTCCCTGCAGTCATGGTCGGGCCCCTCGTCCGGTGTGCAAGCCTGTCGACAGTGTGGCAGAGGCGTATGCGCCGTGTCGCGGTTAGGCTCGACGTGTGACCGCAGCCCACCAGCCCTCCCACCGACGCCCGGTTTCGCGGCGCGTCCGACGCAACCGCGTGATCGCGTTGAGCGTCCTGGCCGCCGCGCTCGCGATCCTGCTCGTGGTGCTCGTCGTCAACATCGCCGGCGGCGCCACGCCCACCCCGGCCGCCGCCACGAAGACACCGAGCGCGACCCCGTCCGTCACCCCGACGCCGACCCCCACGCCGACGCCGACGGAGACGGTGCCGGTCGCGCCCCCTGCCCCGCCGGCGTTCGACAAAGCCGCCTACTCGATCGACGACCCGCTGAGCCCGTGGGTGGTCGTCAACAAGACCCGACCGCTGAACCCGGTCGACTACACGCCGCCGGACCTCGTGTCCGTCCCTGTCGCCCACACGTGGGACCCGCTGTTGCGTGCCGAGGCCGCCGCCGCGATCGTGCAGCTGTTCGACACCGCCTCCGCCGAGGCCGGCCTGTCGCTCGCTTCGAACAGTGCGTACCGCAGCTACTCGAGCCAGGTGTCGGTGTACGACAGTGAACCCGACGATTCGACGACCGCGCGCCCCGGCTACAGCGAGCACCAGACCGGCTGGACGATGGACATCGGAGCCGAGAGCGGCAACTGCTCGCTCAACACCTGCTTCGGCGACACGGCGGAGGGCCAGTGGCTCGCCGCGAACGCCTACCGCTTCGGGTTCCTCCTGCGGTACCCGGCCGACAAGGTCGACGTCACCGGCTTCTCGTTCGAGCCGTGGCACTACCGCTACATCGGCGTGCCGCTCGCGACCGAGATGCACAACACGGGCGTCACGACGCTCGAGGAGTTCTTCGGGCTCCCGGCGGCTCCCGGATACCTGAACTAGCCCTTCGACAGGCTCAGGGACCGGGTGCCGGCTCGGTGACCGGGGCCCGGTCACTGAGCCTGTCGAAGTGCCGGTCGCCTAGGCGCCGAGGGCGGCGTCGACGATCTGCTTCGCCTCCGCCTGGACGAGCTTGAGGTGCTCCGCACCCTTGAACGACTCGGCGTAGATCTTGTAGACGTCCTCGGTGCCGGACGGACGCGCGGCGAACCACGCGTGCTCGGTCACGACCTTGACGCCGCCGATGGCCGCGTCGTTGCCCGGCGCATGGCTGAGCTTCGCGACGATCGGGTCGCCGGCGAGCTCGGTCGCCGTGATGGCGTCGCCGTCGAGCTTGCCGAGCCGCGTCTTCTGTTCCTTCGAGGCCGCGGCATCGACGCGCTCGTACACGGGGTCGCCGAAGCGCTCGGTCAGTTCGCGGTAGAGCACCGAAGGGGTCTTGCCCGTCACGGCGAGGATCTCGGCGGCGAGCAGACAGAGGAGGATGCCGTCCTTGTCGGTGGTCCACACCGAGCCGTCGAAGCGGAGGAAGCTCGCGCCGGCGCTCTCCTCGCCACCGAAGCCGACCGAGCCGTCGACGAGACCGGGGACGAACCACTTGAAGCCGACCGGGACCTCCCAGAGGCGGCGTCCGAGGGACTCGGCCACGCGGTCGACGACCGACGACGACACGAGGGTCTTGCCCACCGCTGCGTCGTCGCGCCAACCCGGCCGGTTCGCGTAGAGGTAGTCGATCGCGACGGCGAGGTAGTGGTTGGGGTTCATGAGCCCGGCGTCGGGCGTGACGATGCCGTGGCGGTCCGCGTCGGCGTCGTTGCCGGTGAGGAGGTCGAACTCGTCGCGTCGTGCGACGAGCGCCGCCATGGCGGAGGGCGACGACGGGTCCATGCGGATCTTGCCGTCCCAGTCGAGCGTCATGAACGCCCAGGCCGGGTCGACGTGCGGGTTCACGACGGTGAGGTCGATCTCGTAGCGGTCGGCGATCGCCTGCCAGTAGTGGACGCTCGCACCGCCGAGGGGGTCGGCACCGATGCGGATCCCGCTGCGCTTGATGGCGTCGAGGTTGATGATGTGCTTCAGGTCGTCGACGTAGTTGCCGCGGAAGTTGTACGTCTCGACCGCGGACGGTTCCGCCATCTTCACGTCGTGCAGCCCGCCGGCGATGAGCTCGTTGGCGCGGTTCGCGATCCAGGAGGTCGCGTCGGAGTCGGCAGGTCCGCCGTGCGGGGGGTTGTACTTGAAGCCGCCGTCGGCCGGCGGGTTGTGGCTGGGCGTGACGACGATGCCGTCCGCCTGGTCGCCGTTGCCCTCGGCGTTGTACTTGAGGATCGCGTGGCTGAGCGCGGGGGTCGGCACGAAGTCGTCGAACTCGTCGACCAGGACGCGCACGCCGTTGGCGACCAGGACCTCGAGGGCCGTCGTCTGCGCCGGCCCGCTGAGCGCGTGGGTGTCGGAGCCGATGAAGAGCGGCCCGGTGATGCCCTGGCCCGCTCGGTACTCGACGATCGCCTGCGTGGTGGCGGCGATGTGGTCCTGGTTGAACGCGGTGTTCAGCGAGGAGCCGCGGTGGCCGGAGGTGCCGAACACCACCCGCTGCTCGGGGATCGAGACGTCCGGCTTCAGCGTGTAGTACGCGTCGATGAGCGACGGGACGTCGATCAGATCTGCTTCGGTGGCGGGGGTACCTGCGCGATCGTTCATCGCACCAGTCTGGCAGGAACGACCGATGTCAGGAAGGCGCTTGACCCGTGGCGAGTGGCGATTCCCAGCGGAGGTCGGGGAAGCGCGCGAAGTCGCGATCGAGCGTGACGAAGGTCGCCCGGTGTTCGATCGCGAGTGCGGCGTGGGCCGCGTCGGCGACGAGGTTGCCTTGGGCCTCGACCGCTGCACAGAGCGAGGTGAAGATCGTCCAGAACGACGGGCCAGGGCGGACCACCTGAACGCCGGGCTCGTCGCGGAGTCGCTGCATCTGCTCGAGCGCGACGGAGATCGGAGTGGGATCGACGAAGATCCGACGCTGGGTCACGATCCGGATGTACCCCGCGAGCACGGCTTCGCTGACACCCAGGGGTTCGCTCGATCGGACGGCATCTTCCAACCAGGTTGCGAGCGTGCGGTGGTGTTGTGAATCGGGTCGGAACGCGCCGATGAGGACGTTGGTGTCGACCACCTTCACTCGAAACCGTCCATGATGTCCTCGAGTTGCGCGTTGTTCGTGAGGTCGATTCCTGGGCGGGGTCCTCCTCCGCCGTACGGCACGACCTTGTAGGGCTCCCGCTCGGGCGGTGCGGCCGCGGCCGCCAGCTTCGCGCGCAGGGCCTCTTCGATGTAGGCGGTCACGGTCTTCCCCTCCTGCGAGGCGTGCTCGCGGACGGCCTCGTAGAACTCGTCGGCGAGTCGGATGGTCGTGCGCATGAGCCGAGCCTACGAAGGCGTATGTCGGTATGTCAACGACGCTACCGCGTTCCATCGGCGCAGGAGTGAGCCGACGCGGATCTGTGGAGAGGACGCTGGTCCGGGTGCCTGTGGAGGGCCGTCGACTAGCGCGTGGCGAGGAGCGCCGCGGCCGAGGCGGAAGCGGAGGCGGTCGTGGAGGCGCCCGTCGTGGATGCGGCCTCCCCGGCGCCCGCGGCGTCCGGCACGGGGCCGCGCTGGTGGGGCGACCCGGGCGTCGTCAGGTCGGCGACCGCGTAGGCCTGACCCGTGACGATGCGCTGGATGGCGTAGAGGCTCTCGGTGGCCGGCCCGAGGTACTTGCCCCGGTCGTCGGCGTTGCTCGACCCGACCGCGTTGTGTCCGTCGACGGCGCCGAGGTGGTCGCCGTCGCCGAGCGTCAGACCGTCGGAGCCGAAGGTGGTCGCGCCCCAGGAGCTCGTCGCAGGATCGGCTCGACCGGACAGGAACTGGCCGAGACCGGCGAGGGTGTCGGCGCTCGCCTGGGAGGCGTACACGCGGCTCGCCGGGACGTGCAGATCGTCGATCCCGATCTCCGTCGGGATACCGGCCGAACCGAGCATGACGAAGTCGTCGACGTGGTAGTCGCCGGACGCCAACGCGAGCGAGGCGGTCGCCGTGCCGTACGAGTGCGCCACGACGCTCAGCTGCGAGGCGACGCCGTGGGCGGAGCGGACGGCGTCGTATCCGGCGAGCACCCCGGCGAGCAGTGGAGCTCCCTCGACCGCCCGGTCGTTCGACGGCACCTCGAGTGCGCTCGGGCTGTGTCCGCCGATCCAGAGGATGACCGCGCTGTCTGCTGCGGCGGTCTGGATGCGCTTCGCCCCGCGCAGGTAGTCGTCGAGTTCGAGTGCGCTGCTGTTCATCCCGGGGACGAACACCGTGACGTAGGTGGCGGTGTCCACGTCTCCGACGGCGACCGCGACCCGCGGGGGTCCGGAGCCGCCCGCCTGCAACGTGATGAGGTACTCCGGCTGGAGTCGGGCGGCGATCGCGTCCGGTGTGTACCGGTCGACGAGCAGCTTGATCGCGTCCAGGCGCGACAGGGTCGTGGCGAGGGCTGCCGAGTCCGCCTGCCCGTCGACCTGGTCGCTGCTCACGGTCAGCGAGCGGTAGCTCGCCTCGGTGTCGGCAAGGAGGCCGGCGAGGCGGGAGACGTTGGCCGTCGCCCGGTCCGTGTAGGCGACGCCCTCGAGGTTGCCGATGACCGCCGGGTAGCCGGTGATGAGCAGTGCGCGGTACCCGGGGGCGAGCTCGGTCCAGAGCTGCGCGACCTGCGATGAGGACATCGTCGTGAGTGCCGTCGCCGCCGCGGCGAGATCCCCGGCGTAGGCGGCGGTGAAGGCGGCCGCCGTCATCGTCGGGACGGAGGAGGCCGCCGGTGCGAAGTCGGTGGCGGAGATCGCGCTCGCGCCGGCGGTCGAGGTCTGCGTCACCGTGACGACGCCGGCCAGGATCGCGGCGATCGCGACGGTCATGACGATCGACTTGACGAGTGTCGCGCGGGCCGCCGAGATCGGCCGGTGCACCCAGGCCGGCAGCGACAACGACGGGAGGCTCCAGGAGGAGCCGAGGCTGAACGCGGCCTCGCTGCCGCTCGCCAGGTTCAGTCGGGGAGTGGACCGCGGGGCGGCGTCGGTGAAGACACTCGTCACGTCACTCCTGTTCCTGTCTCAGCCCGTCGGGTGGAGCCTCGCGCGACATGGATCACGCATCGAGATCGGGGAGACGAACGGCCGTGAACTCGTTTCCCGAGACGAGCGGCAGCGCTCAATACACCCTTGTATCCATTGTGGCGGGTATTGGCGTGATTTGAACAGCTCAAAACGGGGGGTATCGAGGCCGAAATGACCCGATCTTCCTGGAAATCACCCGAATGTGACCTGGATGGGAGTCAACGGTCGTCCAAGGGTGTGTCGCGAACCACACGGTACGCTCGGAGGCATGCCAGCCGCACCCGCCGACGACGCCCCCCGGAGCTACAGTTTCCTCGGTCCGAGCGGGACGTTCACCGAGGTGGCGCTGGGCCAGGTCGAGGAGGCCAGGGGCCAGATCTGGAAGCCCGTGTCGAACGTCGGCGAGGCGCTCGGCGACGTCCTCGAGGGCCGCAGCACAGCCGCGGTCATCGCCATCGAGAACTCGGTCGACGGAGGTGTGTCCGTGGCGCAGGACGCACTCGCCACGATGCCCGGTCTCCGCATCGTCGGCGAGGTGCTCGTGCCGGTGAACTTCGTACTCGTCGCCCGCCCCGGAACGCGACTGGAGGACGTTTCGGTCGTCAATGCGCACCCCGTCGCCTACGGGCAGTGCCACCTCTGGCTCGACGCGAAGCTGCCCTCGCACGGACACATCCCCGCGTCGAGCAACGTCGCCGCCGCAGCTTCCCTGCTCGACGGCACCTCGACCGCCGACGCCGCGGTCGCCCCGCCCGGCATCGTGAACCACTACGACCTCGACGTCCTCGCGGAGAACATCGGCGACAACCCGAACGCCGTGACCCGCTTCGTCGTCGTCTGTCGCTCACGGGAGATCCCGGCCCGGACGGGAGCCGACAAGACGAGCCTCATCGTCGAGCTGCCGAACGACGAGTCCGGCTCGCTGCTCGGCATGCTCGAGCAGTTCTCCACGCGTGGCGTGAACCTGAGCCTCATCGAGTCCCGGCCCATCGGCGACGCGCTTGGACGCTACCGCTTCGTGATCGACGCCCTCGGACACATCGAGGACGAACGGATGGCCGACGCCCTGCTGGGGCTCCGACGCTTCAGCCCGAACGTGATCTTCCTGGGCTCGTATCCCAGCGCCGATCGCACCGCCGTCGACTACCACTCCCGCTACAACGACGAGGTGTTCATCGAGGCTCGCGACTGGTTGCGCGGGCTGCTGTCGGCGGAGCCGCTCGACCACTGAGCCGTCGCGCTCGCGCACAACTCCTGCTGTCGGTCCGTGTCCGAGCTCGGGGACGGCGTGTCAGCGGGATTCGAGGCGGGGTGCAGGAGTCGTGAGCGCCGACGCGGTGTCGCCGCGGTTCAGCTGACGACGTCGACCCCGTGACCGCGGAGGCGACGCTGGTCGGCGGTGAGCGAGGCGATGAGCCGCTCGTTCGTCCCGCGGATGTGACGCGCGACGAGGTCCGCCGCGCGCTCGGGGTCGCGCGCCGCGACCGCGTCGAGGATGGCGCGGTGCTCCGTGGCGGCCTGCTCTCGGGCCTCGGGCGTCCGCACCTCGAGCCAGCGGGTACGGGCGAGCCGGACCATCGCGCCGCGCACCCCTTCGGCGAGCAGGTGGTTCGCGGACAGTGCCGCGAGCTCCTCGTGGAAGTCGCCGCCGACACGGAGCACCGTGTGCTCGTCGTCGGGGCGGGGTTCGTCGAGCAGGGTGCGGATCGCGGCGAGCTGCGCTTCGGTCGCGCGTTCGGCGGCGAGCCGGACGCCGGCGGTCTCGAGCGCCTCACGGACCTCGGCGATGAGGCCGATCTCTTCGAGGTCGATGGGCGCGACGATCCAGCCGCGGCCGTCCCGACGCGCCAGTCCCTCGGCCTCGAGCCGGGTGAGTGCGGCGCGTACGGGTGTCCGTGACGCCGCGAAGCGTTGCTCGAGCCCCCGCTCGGTGAGCGGCTGACCGGGCGCGAGGTCGAGGGTCAGGATCGCCCCGCGGAGGCGCTCGTAGAGCTGCGTGGTCTGCGTCGGAGTGCTCATCCGTGTTCCCGATCCGGCCGGTGACTCTTGGTATACCAAAATGGTGTACCGTCATGCTAGCAGTGGGAGACACCCAGCGCAGGAAGCGGCACGATGACCGGATCGACACCAGCCCCCGTGGCCCCGGCGACCGCGCGCGGGGCGCGTCCACCGATGCCGAACGCCGGTCGGGCCTGGACCGTCCTCGGGCTCGGTGTCGCCGCGCAGACCGCCGGCACGCTCTTCGTCAGCACCCCGGCGTTCCTCATCCCGCTCCTGCACGCCGAGCGGGGCATGTCGCTCGCCGAGGCCGGCGTCCTGGCCGCAGCCCCCACGCTCGGCATGGTGCTGACGCTCATCGCCTGGGGCTGGCTGGCCGACCGCGTCGGCGAGCGCATCGTCATCGCGGGCGGCCTCGCCCTCACCGCGCTGGCCGCTGCCGGGGCGATCGCCGCGGACGGCCTCATCCCCTCGCTCGGCTACGGTCCGCTCGGCATCCTGCTCCTGCTCGGTGGCGCCGCCTCCGCGAGCACGAACTCGGCGAGCGGCCGGATCGTCGTCGGCTGGTTCCCGAAGGACCGCCGCGGTCTCGCGATGGGGATCCGTCAGATGTCGCAGCCCCTCGGCGTCACGGCGGCCGCTGTGACGGTGCCTTCCGTGGCGGCGGCGTCGGGCATCTCCGCCGCCCTCGTGATCTCGCTCGTCGCGACGGGTGTCCTCGCCGTGGCCTGCACCATCGGACTCCGGAATCCGCCACGGATCGTCGTGCCGAAGCCGGTCCCGACGGAGACGACGCCGAACCCCGTGGCCGCGCGACCCCGCAACCCCTATCGAGGCGACGGCTTCCTCTGGCGCATCCACGCCGTGTCGATCCTGCTCGTGGTGCCGCAGTTCACCCTCACGACCTTCGCTCTGGTGTGGCTCGTCACCGATCAGGGCTGGAACGCACTCGCGGCGGGCGTGCTCGTCGGCGTGGCGCAGTTCGTCGGAGCGATCGGCCGGATCGGCGTCGGGGTGTTGAGCGACCGCGTCGGCAGCCGGGTGCGACCGCTGCGCTGGGTGGCGGTGTCGGCGGTCGTCGTCATGCTGCTCCTCGCCGGTGTCGGGCTGCTGCAGTGGCCGGTGGCGGTCGCCGTCGCGCTCGTCGTCGCCAGTGCCGTGACGGTCGCCGACAACGGGCTCGCCTTCACCTCGGTCGCGGAGATGGCCGGCCCCACCTGGGCCGGGCGGGCGCTGGGAGCGCAGAACACCGGCCAGTTCATCGCCGCGTCCGTCGTCGGCCCGGCGGTCGGTGCGCTCATCGGGCTGGTCGGCTATCCGCTCGCCTTCCTCGCGGTCGCGGTGCTGCCGGCCCTCGCGATCCCGATCATCCCGAGCGAGGCCGCGGAGCACGACCACCTCTAGGTCGTCGTCCCACCGGTCCGGTGGGCTCGTCTAGTCGACGTTTGACGGATATCTATCGCGGCTGCCAGGCTTGCCGAGGCCCCACGACGGCCCGTGTACCTCCCCGCCGGCGAGTCGCGCTCCACTGCCTCCGACCACCGTCGAGCGACAGCCGGAGACGCCTGGTCGGCCGATCAGAAAGCACCACAGTGACCGGCACCACCACGTCCACCGACCCCGTCCACGCCGTCGCGGAGGCCGCCCTGCGGCGCAACGCGGGCGAACCCGAGTTCCACCAGGCGCTCCTCGAAGTCCTCGAGTCCATCCGCCCGGCGCTCGACGAACACCCCGAGTACCTCGAGGCGGGCATCCTCGAACGTCTCGTCGAACCCGAGCGGCAGGTCGTCTTCCGCGTGCCGTGGACCGACGACCGCAATCGGGTGCAGGTGAACCGCGGCTTCCGCGTCCAGTTCAACTCGGCGCTCGGCCCGTACAAGGGCGGGTTGCGCTTCCACCCGAGCGTGAACCTGTCGATCGTGAAGTTCCTCGGGTTCGAGCAGATCTTCAAGAACGCCCTCACTGCACAGGGCATCGGCGGTGCGAAGGGCGGCAGCGACTTCGACCCGCACGGGCGATCGGACGCCGAGATCATGCGCTTCTGCCAGAGCTTCATGAACGAGCTCTACCGCCACCTCGGCGAGCACACCGACGTCCCGGCCGGCGACATCGGCGTCGGCGCGCGCGAGATCGGATTTCTCTTCGGCCAGTACCGGAAGATCACCAACCGTCACGAGTCGGGCATGTTCACCGGCAAGGGCGTCGGCTGGGGCGGCGCCGAGGTGCGCACCGAGGCGACCGGGTACGGGACGGTGTTCTTCGTGGACGAGATGCTCGCCGTCGACGGCCGCGGGGTCGAGGGCAAGCGCGTCATCGTGTCGGGTTCCGGGAACGTCGCGACCTACGCGATCGAGAAGGTCCACCAGCTCGGTGGCACCGCCGTCACCGCATCGGACTCCTCGGGGTACGTGGTCGACGACGCCGGCATCGACCTCGAGCTCCTCAAGCAGATCAAGGAGGTCGAGCGCGGCCGGATCTCCGAGTACGCCGCCCGCCGTCAGGGCGCCCACTTCGTCGCCGGCGGCAGCGTCTGGGACGTCCCGGGGGAGATCGCGCTGCCGAGCGCGACGCAGAACGAGCTGCACGAACGCGACGCGATCGCCCTCGTGAAGCACGGCGTCATCGCGGTCGCGGAGGGCGCGAACATGCCGTCGACGCCCGAGGCCGTGCGGGTGTTCCAGCAGGCCGGCGTCCTCTTCGGCCCGGGGAAGGCGGCGAACGCCGGTGGTGTGGCGACCTCGGCGCTCGAGATGAGCCAGAACGCTGCCAGGCAGCGGTGGTCCTTCGACGACAGCGAGGTGAAACTCCGCGGCATCATGCACGGTGTGCACCGCGCCGCCTACGAGGCCGCCGAACGCTACGGCCGGCCGGGCGACTACGTCGTCGGGGCGAACACCGCCGCGTTCGTGAAGGTCGCGGACGCGATGCTCGCCCAGGGCGTCATCTAGTTTCGTCCCAGTCCCCGACTCAGGAGTGCTCCGGCGCGTCGACCGCTGACGGGCCCGGCGCGCCGCGCACCTCCTGAGTCGGGGACGCGGAATCCGCCGGCGAGGGACGCGGCGGGTGTCGGATTGCGACGGGATGGTCGGCTCCTGGACGGCGAGTGACTAGCCTCGAAGGGTGACCGACCCCCGCCCCGCAACCACCGTCATCGTCGGTGCCGGCCTCTTCGGCCTGGCGACCGCCGTCCACCTCGCCCGCGCCGGTCGACGGGTGACGGTCCTCGAGTCGGGCACCGCCGCCGGTGCGACGACCGCAGCGGGCGCGGGCTTCGTCGGCCTCTGGGCGGCGGGCTACGCCTGGTACTGGGACGAGTCGGAACTCGCCCTCGAGCAGGCGGGCCTCGACTTCTACCGTGGGCTCGACGCGTCCGGATACGACATCGGGCTGCGGAACACGGGCAACGTGTGGCTCGCCCTCACCGAACAGGCCGTGCTCGACCACCTGCTGCCGTTCGCCGAGCACCCGCTCCGTCCCGAGGACGCCCGGCTGCTGACCGCCGTCGAGACCGCCGAGCTCGTTCCGGGTCTCGACCCCGAGGTCATCGTCGGGGCGTTCATCCATCCCGACGGCATCCAGATCAGCGCGCCCGACGCCGGACTCGCGCTCGCGGCGCTCGCCCGGGCCGAGGGCGTCGAGATCGTCGAGCACACGCCCGTCGTCGATCTCCTCGCCGAGGGTGGCCGAGCCGTCGGCGTGCTGACCGCGGCCGGCGAGCGCATCCTCGGCGACGAGGTCGTCCTCGCCGCAGGGTCCTGGACGAACGAGCTCCTCGCCGCCACGGACCGCGTGCTGCCGTTCGCACGGGTGATCGCGAGCCGCCTGACCACCGCTCCGTTCGGCCTCGGCGAGGTGCCGACCCTCATGATCCCGGAACTCGACGGACTGTGGATCCGGGAGCACCTCGGTGGTCTCACCTACGGCAACGGCGTCGGCTACGAGGCGCTCGCGGTGCACGACAGCCCGGCGGACCGTCGCCCGGACCGCCCCGACCTCGTCGATGCGATGCGGGAGCACCTGTCGCCGATCATCTCCGAGCTCATCCCGGCCGCCGCGCCCGTCGTCGACGACGCCGAAGCCGTGCAGGGGATCGTGTCGTACACCGCGGACCGCCGCTTCATCGCGGGGCCCGTACCGGAGCTGGACGGGCTGTACGTCGTGGCCGGCGACAACGAGTCCGGCGTCACGCACGGCCCCGGACTCGGTCGGATGCTCGCCGAACTGATGGTCACGGGTGAGAGCCCCTTCGTTGACGCGTCGCGGTACGCGCCCGGTCGATTCCCGTCCCGTCCGTTCGCCGACGAGGCCGCCGTGGCCGCCGCGATGCCGGCTCGTCGGGCGGTCGACGCGCGCGCCACCGCAGCGACGCGCGCGACGACGGAGTCGGGCCTGCCTGCGGAGTCGGGCCGATGACCGCGCCGGGTCCGGCAGCGGACGCGACGCCGACCGCGCTGCCGGCGCGCGCCGAGGTCGTGGTCATCGGCGCCGGGATCGTCGGTGCGGCGGCTGCACGCTCGCTGGCAGAGCAGGGCCGCGACGTCCTGCTTCTCGAGCGGTACCCGCGCGGTCACGAGCACGGCTCCTCACATGGCGCGACCCGCATCTTCCGTCAGGGTTACGACGCCGACGACTACGTCGCCCTGACCTCGGAGGCGCTCGCGGCCTGGCGGGCGCTCGAATCGGCGAGCGGGCGGACACTGCTCGACCTCACTGGTGCGCTCGACCACGGCCGCCCCGAGATGCTCGCGGCGATCGAGGCGGCGATGACCCGGGGTGGGATCGCGTCGGAGCGCCTCACCCCGGAGCAGGCGAGCGACCGCTGGCCCGGACTGCGGTTCGACCGCGAGGTCCTCCACCACGCGACCGGCGGGCGACTGTACTCCGCCGAGGCGATCGAGGCCCTGCTCGACCTCGCCGAGGTGGCAGGAGCGACCCTGCGCTTCGGCCTGCGGGTGACGGGCGTCGATCCGACCGAGTCGACCGATCGGACCGTCGGTGTCGGCGGCGCCGTCGTCCGCACCGAGCTGGGCGACGTCGTCGCGGACCACGTGGTCGTCGCGGCCGGCTCCTGGACGCCCGACCTCGTCGGCGCGCTCGCTCGCAGCGTCGGCCGTCCGCTGCCCGAGATCGTCGTGACGCAGGTCCAGCCTGCCCACTTCCCGAGCGAGCTGGCCGCCGACGCCTGGCCGAGTTTCGTCCACTATCCCGCCGAGGGGTCGAGTGTGTACGGCCTGCTGACGCCGGGCGAGGGGGTCAAGGTCGGGCTGCACGGCGGTGCCGTCCACGTCCATCCCGACGAACGCGACGGCCTCGCCGAACCCGAGGAACTCGCGCGGCTCACCGCCTACGTCGCCGAATGGGTGCCCGGCGTCGACGCGTCCGCACCCCATACCATCAGCTGCCTCTACGATCTGAGCCCCAGCGAGGATTTCGTGATCGACCGGATCGACAGCATCATCGTCACGACGGGATTCTCCGGTCACGGGTTCAAGTTCGGCCCGGTGCTGGGACGCCTCATCGCCGATCTCGTCGACGGAGCCGAACCGCACCCGAGGTTCGCGCTCGCCGCACACGCGGTCCCTGTCGCGCCATCAGCATCAGCACCCCCGCAGTCACCCGAAGGAACCGCTCCATGAACCGATCCGCCAGATTCGCCACGGTCGCCATCGGCCTCGGTGTCGTCGCCGCCCTCACCGGGTGCACGGCCCAGGGCGGCACCACCACGACCACCGCGCTCGTCATCGGCACCACCGATCAGATCGTCTCGCTCGACCCGGCCGGTGCCTGGGATCGCGGCTCCTTCACGCCGCAGAACCAGATCTACCAGCACCTCCTCAGCTACGACGAGGGCGACGTCGTCCCCGCCCCCGACGCGGCGGAATCGTGCGACTTCACCGACGAGACCACCTACGTCTGCACCGTCAAGGAGGGGCTGACCTTCTCCAACGGCCACGCGCTCACGGCCGAGGACGTCGTCTACTCCTTCACCCGCGTCCGTGAGATCGCCGCCGACAACGGCCCGTCGCCGCTGCTCGCGAACCTCGACAGCGTCGAGGAGGGAGACGACAACCAGGTCGTCTTCCACCTCACGGTCCCGAACGACCAGACCTGGCCCTACGTGCTCACGAGCATGGCCGGGCCGATCGTCGACGAAGAGGTCTTCCCGGCGGACGAGCTGCTGAGCGACGACGACGTGATCGGCTCCGGCCCCTACGCCGTCGACAGCTACCAGGCGGGCGGGCTGCTCTCCCTCGAGGCGAACTCGCGCTACTCCGGGACCCGCGCGAAGACGCAGCACGTCGTGCTCAAGCCGTACACGACGGCGTCGAACCTGCGGCTCGACCTGGAGAAGGGCGACGTCGACATCGCCTACCGCTCGCTGACCGCGACGGACGTCGCCGACCTCAGGAGCGACTCCGACCTGCAGGTCGTCGAGGGGCCGGGCGGTTCAGTGCGGTTCCTCACGTTCAACCTGAACACCCAGCCGGGCGCGAACGACGCACAGAAGCTCGCCATCCGGCAGGCGGTCGCGTCGCTCGTCGATCGTGAGGAGATCGCCGACCAGGTCTACAAGGGCACCTACGCGCCGGCGTACTCGGTCGTCCTCGACGGGCAGACGGGTGCGACGCCCGCGTTCCAGACCGCGTACGGTGACGCACCGGACCCGGCGAAGGCCGCGGCGATCCTTGCGGCCGCGGGCGTCAGCACCCCGGTCGCCCTGCCGATCCAGTACACGAGCGACCACTACGGCCCCGACTCCGACCAGGAGTACGCGCTCATCAAGTCGCAGCTGGAGGAGTCCGGCCTGTTCACCGTCGACCTGCAGTCGACGGAGTGGACGAGCTATGTGAAGGAGCTGAACCCGGAGTCGGGTTACCCGGCGTACCAGCTCGGGTTCTTCCCGGACTACCCGGACCCCGACAACTTCCTGCGTTCGGCGTACTCGACGACCGGGGCGTCCGTCGCCAACGGATACTCGGACCCCGCCGTCGACGCGCTCATCGACACCGAGGCGACGGCGACCGACCCGGCGGCGCGCATCGCGGCGATCGAGCAGATCCAGGCACTGACCGCGACCGCGGCTCCGATCATCCCGCTGCTCCAGGGCACCGAGACGGTCCTCGCGCAGAAGAACGTGACGGGCCTCGAGGACACGCTCGACGCCACCTACACCTTCCGCTTCGCGGTCCTCGACCGCACGAAGTAGCCGTCGCCGCTGGGGTGTGCGTCAGCGCGGTGCGCTGACGTGAGCGCGCCCCTCCGGAGACCCGCGCTCGCGTGCGCGGGGAGCGCTCACACCGGGTGTGCGTCATTCGCGTGGGCGCACCGCGCCGGCACCCGGTGGGGAGGTCTCAGGTCAGCGCGGTGCGCTGGCGCGAGACTTGCCGAGTCGGCGTGGGCGCGGGTCTGTGACGTGAGCGCGCCTCTCCGGAGACCCGCGCTCGCGGCTGCGGAGCGCGCTCGCGTCAGCGCACCGCGCTGGCACCCATCACAAGTGGGAGAGGACCTGAGCGAGCGCGATCATGGCGTCGCCGGTCAGGGACAGGGTGCCGGCCTCGAGTCGGAGGGTGTCGTGCCGTCGGAGGGCACCAGGGCCGAGACCTGGCCCCGTCGCCGACAGCAGCCCATCGAGGAACACGACGAATGTGGTGGCTCCCGGCGGCGTGGTGACGAGCCTCGAACCGTCGACGACGCCGACCTCGAGCGATCCACGGAACCGGTCCCGCGACACCATCAGGTTGAGATCGAGCGTCGGCCCGACCACGCCCCGCGACGACACCGCTGAAGCCCCGTCGAAGGTGGCGACCTGCCACCGGTCCAACTCGACCGGCTCACCGTCGATCACGAGTCCGAGTCCGCCCGCCGACAACGCCATCAGCTGACGGTCGACGCCGGGGAACGACGAGAAGGCGACGTCCGACTCGACCGTCGCGATGCTCAGCGTCCATCCCGGGGCGGCCGGCGTGTCACCGTCGCCGCGCCCACCATCGGTCCGAAGCCCGACCGCCTCGACGGCGATCTCCGTCGCGGTCCCCAGCCCGTTCCGCCAGCGGTAGCTCCGATGCCGGTCGGCCGGCAGCAGCACGAGTGCACGACCCTCCGCTGCGTCGCTCACCGCTGCGTCGTCCCTGCCGTGACGCGCTCGCCGCGCTGCCGGACGCCGACCGTCAACGGCACGCCCGGCCGGTAGGCGAGATGTGAGACCGAGGGGGCGTCGAGCACTTGAAGGTCCGCGAGACCACCCACGCGGAGCGATCCGACGGCGTCGGCCCCGTGCTCGCGACCGACCGCCACCCCGGCCCCCCGCGTCGCCGCCCACACCGCTTCGGCGATCGTCAGCCGCATCTGCAGCACGGCGGTCGCCACGCAGTACGCCATCGACGTCGTGTACGAGGTGCCCGGGTTGCAATTGGTCGCGAGGGCGATCGAAGCACCGGCGTCGATGAGCGCGCGCGCCGGCGGGAACGGCTCGCGCGTCGACAGATCACAGGCCGGGAGCAGGGTCGCGACCGTCGTCGAACCCGCCAGGAGGTCGATGTCGGCGTCCGACAGGTGGTTGCAGTGGTCGACGCTCGCGGCCTCCAGCTCGACCGCGAGGCGCACTCCGCCACTCTCGCCGAGCTGGTTCCCGTGCACCCGGACACCCAGCCCTGCGGCGCGACCGGCGAGCAGCACCTCGCGCGACTCCTCGACGTCGAAGGCGCCGACCTCGCAGAACGCGTCGACGTAGGACGCGAACGGAGCCACCGCCGCGAGCATCGGTCCGGTCACGAGGTCGAGGTAGTCGCGGCGGTCGACACCGGCCGGCACGAGATGGGCCCCGAGGAAGGTGACGACGTCGGCGACCTCGGCCGCCGCCCGAGCGGACCGCGCCTCGCCCTCCACGTCGAGCGCGTACCCCGTCTTCGCCTCGAGGAACGTCGTCCCTTGCGCGAGCGCCTCCGCCCGCAACCGCCGCGCACCCGCGACGAGCTGCTCCTCCGAGGCGGCCCGAGTGGCGGCCACGGTCGTCGCGATCCCGCCCGCCGCGTACCGGCCGCCGGCCATGCGCGCCTCGAACTCCGCCGAGCGGTCGCCCGCGAACACAAGATGCGTGTGCGTGTCGACCCAACCCGGGAGCACGGCGCGCCCGCCCACGTCGGTCCGTATGTCGGCGTCGGGCGCGTCGACCGCTGCGCCGAGCCACGCGATCCGGCCGTCCTCGATGACGACCGCCGCATCGGTGATCCGGTTGCCGTCGACGTCGCCCGGCCCGGAGCCCGCGTTGGTCGTGAGCTCGGCGATGCCGGTGATGAGTTCGCTGGTCATGGCTGCATCTCCTGCGAGGGGTGATCAGGTGTCGGGGACGAGGCGGCTGCCCGGGGCGTCTCCGTCGATGCTGCCAGCTCGGCGAGCGCCACCGCGAGGAGCCGCTCCGGCGTCGACTCCTGCGACGTCGCAAGCAGCCGACCTCGCTCCACCACGAGCCGCCCGCCGACGACGACCCGCACGACGTCGGACGCGGTCGCGACGAGGGCGAGTTGTGCCGGGTCCATGCCGGTCGTGCGGAGGCTCGACGTCGACACCTCGACGAGGTCGAGCGGGTCGCCGACATCCAGTGTGTGCCGCCCGAGTCCGAGCGAACGATATCCGTTGTCGGTGCCCGCCTCGAGGAGCTCGGCGGGTGAGAACCGACCGCGTCTGCCGGAGGCGAGCCGTTCCCCGGCCTCGAGTCCACGTAGTTCGAGCAGCGGGTCGACCACCGCGTTCTGGTCGGAGCCGACGGCGATCCGGGCCCCCGCGTCCGCGATGCGGCGGGCCGGTCCGATGCCGTCGCCGAGGTCGGCCTCGGTCGTCGGGCACATCACGACGGTCGCGCCGGACCGCCCGATCGCCGTGATGTCCGCGTCGGTCAGGTGCGTCGCGTGGACGAGGCTGATGCGCGGGGCGAGCGCACCGAGCGCGGCGAGCACCCCGGTGGGCGTCCTGCCCGTCTTCGCGAGTGTGTCGACGTTCTCCTGCGGTTGCTCCGACAGGTGTACGTGCAGCGGGACGTCGGCGGGCAGGCCGGCGAGGATCGTGCGCATGGCCTCGACGGGCACGGCGCGCACGGAGTGCAGCGCGGCGCCGAGCGTGACGAGCCCGGTGGCGCCGACCGAGCCAGAGAGCGCGTCGCGTAGTCGATGCCAGCGGGCGAGCCAGCCGGACGCGTCGCCGTCGCCGAACGCGAGCTGTTCGGTGAGCAGCGGAGCGGCGGGACCCCCGGCGGACCCGAGGCCGCTCGCGAGGTAGGCCGTGTCGAGGAGGGTGAGCCGGATGCCGACGTCGGCGGCGGCTTCGGCGACCGCCAGTTCCATCGCGTGGGCGGTCGGGTACGGGGTGCCATCGGCCTGGTGGTGCACGTAGTGGAACTCGCCGACCGCCGTCCAGCCGCAGACGAGCATCTCGCCGAACACGGCGCGAGCGACCCGGCCGTAGTGGTCCGGGTCGAGGCTGGCGGCCGCCGCGTACATCGCCTCGCGCCACTGCCAGAAGTCGCCGCCGTCGGCGTGGGTGCGTCCGCGGAGCAGACGGTGGAACGCGTGGGAGTGGGCGTTCCCCATGCCGGGGATGACCGTTCCGAGGCGTCGGTCGCCCGCCTGCGGCTCGACGCCGCGCTCGACGGCGGTGATCCGTCCGGAGTCGTCGGCCGTGAAGCGCACGCGGCCGGTCGGGCGACCGTCGATGATCGCCGTCGCGGCCCAGATGGGAATCCGCAAATCCGCCGCGCCGGCGTCGACGCTCGCGACCGTCACAGGACGCTCCGGAGCAGGGCCTCGAGCGCTTCGACGCCGGCGACGCAGTCGGCCGTCTCGGCGAGTTCCTCCGGTGAGTGCGAGACACCGGTCGGGTTCCGGACGAAGACCATCGCGGTCGGCACCGCGCCGCTCAGGACGCCGGCGTCGTGGCCTGCGCCCGTCGGCAGCAGCGGGACCCCGCCGAGCGTGCCGGCGAGCCGCGCGGCGAGCTCTGGGTCGAACTCGACGACGCCCGACCACGACTCCTCGATCAGCTCGACCGTGCACCCGGAATCGGCGACGGCTTCCTGGACCCGGCTTTCGATGTCCGCGACGAGGGCGCGCGTGCCGGCGTCGGTGGCGGCCCGGGCGTCCACCCAGGCGTCGACCTCGGAGGCGATGACGTTGGTGCCGCCCGGCACGATGCGCAGGCGGCCGACGGTGGCGCGGGCGTCGTCCGTCGCGAGGGCGGCCTGCTCGACCGCGAGGACGGCCCGTGCCGCGGCGACCACGGGATCACGGCGCTCGCGCATGCCGGTCGCGCCGGCGTGGTTCCCCTGACCACTCACCCGGAGGCGCCAGCGGCCGTGGGCGAGGATCGACGAGGCGACGGCGGTGGGCGAGCCGAGGTCGATGAGGCCGCGACCCTGTTCCACGTGCAACTCGATGAAGAGTCCGATGCGGCCGAGCGCCTCGTCGTCGCGGCCGAGGTGCTCGGGAGCGAGCCCGGCGGCCGCTGCGGCCTCCGCCACGGTGACCCCGTCCGCGTCCGTCAGTGCTCGGGCGGCGTCCGCGGTGATCGCCCCGGACAGGAGCCGGGATCCGAGGCAGGCGACCCCGAACCGGGACCCCTCCTCCTCGGCGAACACCACGACGGCGACGGGACGCGACGGCTGGAACCCGGTCGCCTGCAGACGTGCGACGGCGTCCAGCGCTGAGACGACGCCGAGCGGCCCGTCGAACGCGCCGCCGCCCGGGACGGAGTCGAGGTGGCTGCCGGTGACGACCGCGTCGGGCCCAGGCCTACCCCACCATGCCCACAGGTTGCCGTTCCGGTCCGTCTCGACGTCGAGACCGAGTCGGGCTGCGCGAGCGGTGAACCACTCGCGCAGCTCGGACTCGGCCGGCGTCCAGACGTGCCGGGAGTACCCGCCGCGTGCCGGATCGACCCCGACGCCGGTGATCTCGTCGAGCCCGGCGAGCCGACCGTGGGCGATCAGACCGTCGGTCACTCGCCCTCCCACATCGGCACCCGCAGGCCGCGTTCGCGGGCGACCTCGGCCGCCCGCTCGTAGCCGGCGTCGACGTGACGCATGACGCCGGTGCCCGGGTCGTTGACGAGCACGCGCGCGATCTTCTCGGCGGCGAGCGGCGTCCCGTCGGCGACGATCACCTGACCGGCGTGGATGGAGCGGCCGATGCCGACCCCGCCGCCGTGGTGGATCGACACCCAGGTCGCGCCGGACGCGGTGTTGAGCAGGGCGTTGAGCAGCGGCCAGTCGGCGATCGCGTCGGAGCCGTCGGCCATGGCCTCCGTCTCGCGGTACGGCGAGGCGACGGAACCGGAGTCGAGGTGGTCGCGGCCGATGACGACGGGCGCGCTCAGTTCACCGGAGGCGACCATCTCGTTGAACTTCAAGCCGGCGAGGTGGCGCTCCTGGTAGCCGAGCCAGCAGATGCGGGCGGGCAGCCCCTCGAAGGCGATCTTCTCGCCGGCCGAGGTGATCCAACGGCGCAGCTTCTCGTCCTCGGGGAAGAGCTCGAGGATGGCGCGGTCGGTCGCGGCGATGTCCGCCGGGTCGCCGGAGAGGGCCGCCCAGCGGAACGGGCCCTTGCCCTCGGCGAAGAGCGGCCGGATGTAGGCGGGCACGAAGCCGGGGAAGTCGAAGGCGCGCTCGCAACCGCCGAGTTTCGCCTCGGCGCGGATGGAGTTGCCGTAGTCGAAGACCTCGGCGCCGGCGTCCTGGAAGTCGACCATCGCCTGCACCTGCTTCGCCATGGCGAGTCGCGAGCGGCGTGTGAAGTCGACCGGGTCGGCCGCCGCCTCGGTCTGCCAGTCGGCGAGCGCCGTGTCCTCGGGCAGGTAGGCGAGCGGGTCGTGCGCGCTCGTCTGGTCGGTGACGATGTCGATGGCGACCCCGCGCCGCAGCAGTTCGGGGAAGACGGTCGCGGCGTTGCCGACGAGACCGACCGACAGCGGGCGTCGTTCGGCCTTGGCGGCGAGCACGCGTTCGACGGCGTCGTCGAGGTCGTCCGTCATCTCGTCGAGGTAGCGGTGCTCGACGCGTCGCTCCAGTCGGCTCGGGTCGACGTCGACGATGAGCACGACGCCTTCGTTGAGCGTCACGGCGAGCGGCTGTGCCCCGCCCATGCCGCCGGCGCCGCCGGTGAGGGTCAGCGTCCCGGCGAGGGTGCCGCCGAACCGCTTGTCGGCGATGGCGGCGAAGGTCTCGTAGGTGCCCTGGAGGATGCCCTGCGTGCCGATGTAGATCCACGAGCCGGCGGTCATCTGCCCGTACATGGTGAGACCCTCGGCCTCGAGCTTGCGGAACTCGGGCCACGTCGCCCAGTCGCCGACGAGGTTGGAGTTCGCGATGAGCACGCGCGGTGCCCACTCGTGCGTGCGGAAGACGCCGACGGGCTTGCCGGACTGCACGAGCAGGGTCTCGTCGGCCTCCAGCCCTTCGAGCGTGCGGACGATCGCGTCGTACGCCTCCCAGTTGCGCGCGGCCTTCCCGGTGCCGCCGTAGACGACGAGGTCCTCGGGGTGCTCGGCGACCTCGGGGTCGAGGTTGTTCATGAGCATCCGGAGCGGGCCCTCGGTCTGCCAGCTCTTGGCGGTGAGGGTGGTGCCGCGAGCGGCACGGATGGTCCGGGTGGTGGTCGGCATGCGCTGGTCCTTTACGTCTGCGGTGCGGTGGTGGTGGTGCTGTTCCGACGGGCTCAGGGGCGGGTCGCCGTCCTTGAACGGGTTCTGGGTTCCGAGCTGCTTCTCGGCCCCTGAGCCCGTCGAAGGGTGTCGCTAGCCCAGGTCGGCGTCCTTCAGCCACTCCTCGGCGATGCTCTTCAGGCTCGTGCCGTCGGACGCCTTGCCGTTCATCTCGATGAGGTCCTCGGTGGTGAGGGCCGCGGAGACCTTGTCGAGCGTCTTCGAGATCGTGTCGTCGAGCTTGCTCGTGCTGATGACGGGGACGATGTTCTCGGCCGCGAAGAGCGACTTGTCGTCTTCGAGGGCGACGAGCTTGTTCGCGGTGAGCCCGGGGTCGGTGCTGAAGATGTCGCCGACCTGCACCTGGCCGCTCGTGAGCGCGGTCATCGTGAGCGGTCCGCCGGCGTCGAGGCTGACGAACTCCTTGAAGGTGAGACCGTAGACCTGCTCGAGGCCGACGACGCCGTTGACGCGCGTCTTCCACTCCGGCGGGCCGCCGAGGCTGAGCTCGGACATGTACGGCACGAGGTCGGAGATCGTCTTGAGGTCGTACTTGTCGGCCGTCTCCTGGGTGACGGCGAGCACGTCCTTGTCCTCCGCGGGGGAGATGTCGAGCATGCTGACACCCTTCGGGAGCTTGTCGCCGAGCTCCGCGACGACGTCCTCGCTCGTACTGGCCTTCGACTCGGAGTCGAGGTACTTGAGCAGTGCGCCCGAGTACTCGGGGAGGAGGTCGATGGAGCCGTCCTGTAGCGCGGCCATGTAGACCTCGCGGCTGCCGATGTTGAATTGTTCCTTCACCTTGACGCCCTCGGCTTGCAGTGCCTGGGAGTAGATGGTGGCGATGAGCTGGCTCTCGGTGAAGTCGGCTGAGCCGATGATGACGGCGTCGCCGGAGGAGCCGGACGCGCCGTCGCTGCTGAGGGCGTCCTGGCCGCCGCAGCCGGTGAGGACGAGAGCGGCGGCTGCGGTGGTCGCGGCGATGGCCGCGAGTCGACGGGGGAAGGTGGGGAAGGGCATGAGGACCTCGATTCGGTGAGATGGACGGATCGGTGGTGCGGTCGTGCGGAGGTGGTCGTGCGGTGCGGGTGCGGCTCAGGCCGGCCGGGGGATCGCCCCGGTGACGGTGGTCGGGGCCGCCGTCCGCCGTCTGCGGCTGGTGCGCCGTAGACCGGGGGAGACGATGAGGGTGCCGAGGAGGGTGAAGGCGATCTCCAGCGCGAAGGCGAGGGCGGCGACGAGGATCGCGCCGCCGGCCATCTGGAAGAAGTCGGCCTGGGCGCGGCCGTCGATGATGTACCGGCCGAGCCCCTGCAGGCCGAGGTAGGCGGCGACCGTCGCGGTCGAGACGACCTGGAGGGTGGACGAGCGGATGCCGGACAGCAGCAGGGGGAGGGCGCAGGGGAGCTGGACGTGCCAGAGGATCTGCAGCTTCGTGTAGCCCATGCCACGGGCGGCACCCACCGCGTCGGGATCGGCGCTCTGGATGCCCGTGTACGTCCCGGTCAGGATGGGCGGGACGGCGAGGAGCACGAGGACGACGATCGTCGGGATGACGTAGACGAGCTGCCCGGGGACCACCGGCGAGATGAGGAGGAACAACAGGATGAGGAGGCCGAGGGTCGGCAGGGCGCGGAGGGCGTTGGCCGATCCGGCGACGAGTCGCTCGCCCTTGCCGGTGTAGCCGACGAGGATGCCGAGCGGCACGGCGATCGCCGCGGCGATGACGAGCGCGATGCCCGTGTACAGCAGGTGGTAGCCCATCTGCGAGGGGATGCCGTCGGGGCCGGTCCAGTTGGCGGGGTCGGTCAGCCAGTCGATGACGCTCATGCTGCCACCGTCCGATCACGCCAGGGCGTCGCGAGCGAGCCGAGCCGGACGATGATCAGGTCGAGGATCACGGCGAGGACGACGCAGAGCAGGATGCCGGTGACGAGCGGCACGAAGAGGCGGAGCTGGAAGCCCTGCGTGAACAGTGTCCCGAGTTGCGGGATGCCGAGCAGGGCGGCCATCGTCACGATGCTGACGTTGGAGACGACCGCGACGCGCAGGCCGGCGGCGATCACCGGGACGGCGACGGGCAGTTCCACCAGCACGAGCCGCTGCCAGGACCGGTAGCCCATGGCCTCGGCCGCCTGCACCGCGTCCACCGGCACCGAGGAGAGTCCGTCGGAGACGACGCGGACGAGGAGTGACACCGTGTAGACGGTCAGTGCGATGACGATGTTGATCGGGTCGAGGATCTTCGTGCCGAGGATCGTCGGCAGGATGATGAACAGCGCGAGCGACGGGATCGTGTACAGCAGCCCGGCGGTACCGACGATGAACGGTCGGCCGCGACGCGAGCGGTGTGCCCACCAGCCGAACGGGAGGGCGACCAGGAGGCCGAGCACCGTCGGGGTGAGCGTCAACCAGAGGTGGTTGAGCGTGAGGTCGCCGATGAGCGGGAGGTTCTCCCAGATCCAGTCGATCGTCATCGGAGGCTCCGCTCGGGGGCGGGACGCTCGAGCAGTTCGCTGGCGGCGATGGTGCCGGTGAGCCGGCCGTCGTCGTCGAGGAGCCCGACGCGTCGACTCGGGTGCGCGAGCGCGGCGTTGAGCGCGATGCGGAGCGACGCCGTGCGCGGCACGAACAGGCCGTGGCCGCTGATGGTGTCGGTCGAGACGGAGCCGTGACCGGCTGCGGTGTCGAACCAGCCGAGGGGACGGCGTTCGTCGTCCGTGACCACCACCCAGCCGCTCGCGTGCACACCGGTCACGGCGGTGTCGCCGAGCCGGGCCACGGGCTCACGGTGGAGGGCGTCGTCGTGGTCGAGCCCGAGGAAGCCGAGTGCACGGTAGCCGCGGGCCTCACCCACGAAGTCGGCGACGAACGCGTCGTGGGGGCGGGTCAGGAGGTCGACCGGCGGCGCGATCTGCGCGAGGAGACCGCCCTCGCGCAGGACCGCGACCTGGTCGCCGAGCTTGAGTGCCTCGTCGATGTCGTGGGTGACCATCACGATCGTCTTCGAGATGTCGGCCTGCAGGCGCAGGAACTCGTCCTGGAGCTGCGTCCGGACGATCGGGTCGACCGCACTGAAGGGCTCGTCCATGAGGAGGAACGGCGGGTTCGTCGCGAGGGCGCGGGCGACGCCGACGCGTTGCTGCTGACCGCCGGACAGCTGCCACGGGTACTTCTTCGCGAACTTCTCGTCGAGACCGACGCGCTCCAGCAGCTCGAGGGCCGCGGTGCGCGTCTCCCGACGCGAGCCGCCGAGCAGACGGGGGAGCGCTGCGACGTTGTCGACGACGGTGCGGTGCGGGAAGAGACCGGCGTTCTGGATGACGTAGCCGATCCGACGACGGAGGGTGACGCGGTCGAGCGACTGGGTCTCGACGTCGTCGAGCAGGATCGACCCCGAGGTCGGATCGATGAGGCGGTTGATCATCCGGAGCGAGGTGGTCTTGCCGCAGCCGGACGGGCCGACGAGCACCGTGAGGGATCCGGTCGGCACCTCGAAGGAGAGGTCGTGGACGGCGACCGTGCCGTCCGGGTAGGCCTTCTTGACGTTCGTGAAGCGGATCATGCGCGTCCCTCCAGGAGGTCCGCGGCGTCGTCGGGGACGGTCGCGGGTGTGTTGTCGGTGGGGCCGGTGTACGAGGCGAGCCCGCTGGAGAGCCGGTCCGTGGCGGCGACGAGGAGCTCGCCGTAGGAGGCGATGAGGTCGTCGGTCATCCGGTAGCTCGGGATGACGAGGCTCAGGGCCGCGACGATCCGTGCTCCCGAGCGGACGGGAGCGGCGATCGCGGTGACGTCCGACTCGACGCCCCGCTCGACCGTGACGTAGCCGGCGGTGGGGGTCCGCCCGGTGAGTGCGGCACCCGCGGCCGACCCGTCGAGGGGGATCGTGCGACCGACCCAGCTCGCGTGACGGACGGAGTGGGTGCCCTCGGTGATCGCGAGGTAGAGCGCGGTGGACGCATGACCCTCGACGCTCAGGTAGGCGGACTCGCCGGTGCGTTCGACGAGGTCGAGCATCTCCGTGTGGCAGAAGCCGACGAGCGACTCGTTGCTGAGTGCCTGCGTGCCGAGCTGGACGACGCGGCTGCCGGGTCGGTAGCTGCCGTCGGCGTCCTTCCGGACGAAGCCCGTGGACTCCAGGGTGCGGAGGAGCCGGAGGGCGGTGCTCGGCGAGAGGTCGACGAGTCGCGCGCTCTCGGCGAGGGTCGTGCGGCCGCGGTCGCACACCACGGCGAGGAGCGAGAGTGCACGCTCCACGGTTCGAGTCGATGATTCAGCCATCAGATCCCTCTCTGTCGAGCCACCACGCTATGGCTCCGCCGTTTCAGCGAACCGCCTCGAATGTTTCCGTCAGGTAAAACTCGAATTTCATCTGGTGGGACGTTCGCCGTGTGAGCAAGGATGGTGCACACGACGGCGGAGCGCAAGAGAGGGTGTCGGGATGATCGAGATCGCGGGAGCACTGGGCATCGACGAGCTGCGGCGGATCGCGGACCTCGAGGAGGAGGCCTCGGTGCCTCGCGCGGTGCTCGACCGGCTGGCCACCGCTCATGACGACGCGCGGGACCTCGCCGAGCACGCGGCCGTCTACGGCAGGAGCACGGGCGTGGGGGCGAACAAGGACACCGCGGTGGCCGACGACGGCGATGCCCACGCGCGCCGCCTGCTCCGCAGCCACGCGGTCGACGCCGGGGAGGTCGTCCCCGACCGGGTCGTGCGGGCGATGCTCGCGGTCCGGCTCAACCAGCTCGCCGTCGGCGGATCGGGTGTCGAGCCCGCGGTCGTCGCGGCGCTCGCCGAGATGCTGCGCCGCGATGCACTGCCGACCGTCCGGACCCTCGGGTCGATCGGGACCGGCGACCTCACCGCGCTCGCCGGTACGGCGCTGACCCTCCTCGGCGAACGGCCGGCGTCGACGCCACTGGAGCCGATGGACGCCTGGGGGTCGGAGAGCGCCCTGTCGTTCATCAGCAGCAGCGCCCTCACCATCGCGCGTGCGGCGCTCGCGGTCGCGGAGCTGCGGAGGCTCGACCGTGCCTGGTCGGCGGTCTGTGCGCTCAGCTTCCACGCGCTGGACGGCAACGCGCAGGCGTACGCCGAGGCGGCGGCGGGTGCGTCAGCCGCGCCCGGTGTCGAAGCTGCTGCTGCGGCGTTGCGCGCGCTCATCGGACCCGCGCCGGAACCGGCTCGGATCCAGGACCCGTTCGCACTCCGCATCGCCGCGATCACGCAGGGTGTCGTGGCGACGGCGACGGACCGGCTCGCGGACCAGGTGGAAGCGCTCATCGGTGCTGCGCAGGAGAACCCGCTGTACGTCCTCGGTGCCGATGCCGGGTCACGGGCGGTCCTCCACCACGGTGCCTTCTTCCAGGCGCAGCTGGCCGCGGAGCTGGACGCGACCGCGCTCGCGCTCGCGCAGACGTCGACGGTCACCCTGTCGCGCCTGCGGCTGGTGAACGAGCCCGCTTTCACGGGCCTGCCGCCGTTCCTCGGCGACGGGGAACCGGGTGCCTCAGGCCTGATGATGGTGGAGTACGTCGCGGCAGGCGCGGTCGCCGACATCCGGCACGCGGCGCAACCGGCGGCGCTCGGCACGGTCGTCCTGTCGCGCGGAGCCGAGGAGGACGCACCGTTCGCCGCGCAGGCCGTCGCCCAGCTGGAGGACGCGGTCGTCGCCACGAGGACGCTCATCGCCTGCGAACTCCTCGGAGCGGTGCGGGTCGTGCGGCGTCGCGGTGTGGCCGATCGACTGACCGGGGCGCTCGCCGACGTGTTCGCCCGGGCATCGGCGTCGCTCGGCTCGGACGACGCCGACCGCGACCTCCGCCCCGACCTCGAGCGGGCGACGGCGCACCTCACCGAGATCGCGGACCTCGTCGAGGGACGGTAGCCGGGCTCAGCGGTGTCGCCGGCTACGGGAGCTTGACGAGCAGCCCGCCGCGGTGCGCGTCGAACGCGACCATCGTCGCCATACCGAACGCGTCGCCGTCGAGCTCGAGGTCCTGCGCCTCGTCGACCCGCACGGTCAGCGCCTCAGCACGCAGGTTCGTCACGGTGTTCCCGCCCCGGCCCTCGGTGAAGCGGATCATCCGTCGCCCCACGGCAGTCCGCCGCAGGACCCGGTTCTCCCACGTGACCTTCCGCCACACGAGCAGCCACCCGAAGGCGCCCTTCGGCTGCAGCACCGCGACGTCGAGGAACCCGTCGTCGAGCTCGGCGTCCGGCATGAGCTGCACCCCGCCCTGCAGCGTGCCGCAGTTGCCGACGAGCACCGAGCTCACGGTCGCCGCATGCTGACGGTGCCCGCGCAACTGGTAGTGGATGCGGAACGGCGCGGCCGTGGCGATCGAGCGGAGACCGGACTCGACGTAGGCGAGCCAGCCGAGCGACTTCTTGAGGTCGGGGTTCGCGGTGGCGATCATCATCGCGTCGACGCCCATGCCGGCCATCACCACGAACGCGTGCTCCTCCTCCGACCCGTCGGCGCGGGTGATCATGGCCACGCCGATGTCGATCGCGCGCGTGTCGCCCGTGAACGCCGTCCCGATCGCGGCCACCTGGTCGCCGAGCGGCAGCTTCAGGTTCCTCGCGAGCAGGTTGCCGGTCCCCGACGGGATGAGGGTCAGCGGCACACCGCTCCCGCGCAGCCCTTCGGCGGCGGCCCGCACGGTCCCGTCGCCGCCGGCCACGAGCACCACCTGGGCGCCGTCGAGGACCGCGCGCCTCGCCTGACCGACACCGGGGTCGTCGACACTCGTCTCGTACAGGTGCGGAGCCGCCCATCCCGCCTCCTGCGACCGCGCCTCCAACGCGCTCCGCAGCCGGGTGGCGTCGACCTTCACCGGGTTGTACACGAGCGCGGCGTGCGGGGGAGTCGGCATGGCCCAACGGTACTGTCCCGGGGCCTCGTCACCGACCTCGATCGCTAGACTTGCCGGGTGATCGATCCCGTACTCCTCCGCGAACAGCCAGAAGTCCTCCGAGCGTCGCAGCAGAAGCGAGGGTCCTCCGTCGACCTCGTCGACCAGGCGATCGACGCCGACACCGCACGCCGCGCTGCGATCACCGGGTTCGAGGAACTCCGTGCCGAGCAGAACGCGTTCGGCAAGCAGGTCGCCAAGGCCCCCAAGGAGGAGAAGGCCGCACTCGTCGCCCAGGCGCAGCAGCTCGCCGCCCGCGTCAAGGAGGCCCAGCAGGTCGCGACGGAGGCCGAGGCCTACTTCGCCGACGTCGCCGGTCGCATCCAGAACCCGGTGCTCGACGGCGTGCCCGCCGGCGGCGAAGCCGACTTCATCACGCTCCGCGAGGTCGGTGAACGCCCCTCCTTCGACTTCACCCCGCGCGACCACCTCGAGCTCGGCGAACTCCTCGGCGCCATCGACATGCAGCGCGGCACCAAGGTCAGCGGCTCGCGCTTCTACTTCCTCCGCGGCATCGGCGCCCGCCTCGAGATCGCCCTCATGAACCTCGCGCTCGACCGCGCGATCGAGGCCGGCTTCGTCCCGCTCATCACGCCGACGCTCGTGCGCCCCGAGATCATGAAGGGCACCGGCTTCCTCGGTGAGCACGCCGACGAGGTCTACCAGATCGCCGGCGAAGACCTCTTCCTCACCGGTACGAGCGAGGTGGCGCTCGCCGGGTACCACTCCGACGAGATCCTCGACCTCGAGCAGGGCGCGCTCCGCTACGCCGGCTGGTCGACCTGCTACCGCAAGGAGGCCGGGTCCTACGGGCGCGACACCCGCGGCATCATCCGGGTGCACCAGTTCAACAAGCTCGAGATGTTCGTCTACACCAAGCCGGAGGACGCCGCCGCCGAGCACGAGCGCCTGCTGTCGTACCAGGAGGCGATGCTGCAGTCGCTCGGCCTCAGCTACCGGGTCATCGACACGGCCGCCGGCGACCTCGGGTCGAGCGCGGCACGCAAGTTCGACGTCGAGGCCTGGGTGCCGACGCAGGACTCCTACCGCGAGCTCACCAGCACCTCGAACTGCACCACCTACCAGGCGCGTCGCCTCGACACCCGGTACCGCACGGAGTCGGGCAAGACCACGCCGGTCGCGACGCTCAACGGAACGCTCGCGACCACCCGCTGGATCGTCGCGATCCTCGAGACGCACCAGCAGGAGGACGGCAGCGTCGTCATCCCCGAGGTGCTGCGTCCGTATCTGGGCGGCATCGAGGTCGCGAGGCCGATCCGATGACGGACGAGACGACCACCACCGCGACCCCGTTGCTCATCGCCCTCGACATCGACGGCACCGTGCTGCACGAGGACGGTTCGCTCAGCCTGTCGGTCGCTGACGAGGTGCGCCGCGTGGTCTCGCTCGGCCACATCGTCACATTGGCCACCGGTCGCAGCTGGGAGAGCACGCGCCCGGTGCTCGAGGAGCTCGAGCTGACGCCGCAGTACGTCGTCTGCGCGAACGGTGCGCTCATCATGAAGCGCGACGAGTCGAAGCCCGACTCCTACGAGCGCTTCTTCATGGAGACCTTCGACCCGACCGAGGTCCTCGGGCTCATCCAGCCGCACCTCTCCGAGGGCAGCTACATGGTCGAGTACCCCGACGGCTTCCGCAAGTACACGGTCGGCATGGAGGACTGGAACCTCGAGAACGCGATCGAGGTGCCGTTCGAGGAGCTCGTGACGAGCCCCGTCACGCGCGTCGTCGTCGTCTCACCGAGTCATGACGAGGAGGAGTTCCTCCGCATCGTCGACAAGATCGGGCTCAGCCAGGTGAGCTACGCGATCGGCTGGACGGCGTGGCTCGACATCGCGCCGAAGGGCGTCAACAAGGCGACCGCGCTGGAGCGTGTCCGGGAGTGGCTGGGGCTCGAGCGCTCGCAGATGGTCGCCGTCGGCGACGGCCGCAACGACGTCGACATGCTCGGCTGGGCGGCCGCCGGAGGACGCGGTGTCGCCATGGGCCAGGCGCCCGAGGAGGTCCTCGCAGTCGCGTCGGAGGTCACCGGCACGGTCACCGACGACGGTCTCTCTCAGCTCCTGAGGAGCATTTCGGGTTAGCATCGTCCAAAGCTCCGTGCCGATTCGCCGTTTCCGGTGGGCACGGGGCGTCGGTGCGCGCCTGCTCCAGGGGTCACCGGACGACTCGCCGCAGCCCGGTCTCCTGGGTTCCGGCCACCCCTGTTCCTGAGACGAGAGCGAGATCCATGACCCGCAACGCCGACGCGTCCAAACCGCGCGCCGCCGTCCGTCACGGCAGACTCCGCAAGTCGAACCCGTTCGTCACCGTCGCGAAGATCGTCGCAGCGACGGCCGCCGTCGTCGGCGTGAGCGGCATCGCGGTCGCCGGCGTGGCAGCCCTCGACCTCGCCAACAGCGTCAAGCCCGTCGCCCACCTCGACAACGAGACGCCGGGTGCTCCGCCGCCCAACATCGGGGCGATCGAGGGCGGCGTCAACCTGCTCCTCGTCGGCAGCGACTCGGGCGACGGCAACCAGGCGTACGGCGAGCGAGACGAGAACCTCAACGACGTCACGATCCTCATGCACATCTCGGCAGACCACTCGAGCGCGACCGTGGTCAGCTTCCCGCGCGACATGTACGTGCAGATCGGCGACTGCGCCGACGGCGGCAACGGTCGCGACAAGATGAACACCGCCCTCATGTACGGCGGGGCCGACGGCGGGCTCGCCTGCGCGGTCTCCACGGTCGAGGGCATCACCGGCCTCTCCATCCCGTTCGCCGCGCAGATCGGCTTCGACGGCGTCATCTCGATGTCGAACGCGGTCGGCGGCGTGCCGGTGTGTGTCACCGAACCCCTCAACGACGCCTGGAGCGGCATCAACCTCGACGTCGGCACCCACGACCTCTCGGGCGCGTCCGCCCTCGCCTTCCTCCGCTCACGTCACGGCGTCGGCGACGGCAGCGACCTCTCTCGCATCTCGAACCAGCAGGTGTTCCTCTCCTCGCTCGTCCGTACGCTGAAGAGCAGCGACACGCTCTCCGACCCGATCAAGCTCTACTCGATCGCCCGTGCCGCGCTGAAGAACGTGACGCTGTCGAGCAGCCTGAACAACATCGACACGATGGTGTCGATCGCCGCAGCGCTCAAGGACATCCCGCTCGACCGGGTCGCGTTCGTCCAGACGCCGACGGCCACGGTCGAGGGCGGGGTCGAGGCGACGTCCGATGCCGACGTCCTGTGGACGGCGCTGCAGAGCGACCAGGCCGTCGCCCTGTCCGCCACCGGCAAGTACGTCGTGACCGACCCGAACGCGCCGGTCACGCCAGACCCGGCGACGACCGACGCGGCGGCCGACCCCGCTGCGACGGCGGACCCGGCAGCGCCCGCGGACCCGTCCGCTGCCGGCCCTGTCGCCCTGCCCGACACGATCACGGGCCAGAACGCCGCGCAGAACACCTGCACGGCCGGTCGTCCGGAGGAAGACCAGTAGTCTCCGCGTGATCGGATGGGGCCGCTTCGCCGCTGGTCCCATCCGATACACTCGATCCTGGTCGTCAGCTGCGTCATCGCGGGCGATCGACCATCAGGAGGGCTGTCCGAGCGGCCGATGGAGCCAGTCTTGAAAACTGGTGGGCAGAAATGTCTCGTGGGTTCGAATCCCACGCCCTCCGCACTCCTTTCACCGCCCCGAGAGGCTCCCGCACCTCGGAGCCCAGGGCCCCGGGCTGTGCGCTTCACATGAACCCGTGGTTGAATCGACGAATGCCCCCGCATTCGACCGACATCGACGAGCCCGCCGGCGACGCCCCGGCTCGCCGAACGGCAGCTCGTGGGCCTCGCCCGAAGAAGCTCGCGACCATCGCCCGCCACGGACGACTCAAGCGCTCGAACCCGATCACGACCGGCCTGAAGATCGTCGCCTCGACGCTCGCGGTCGCGTTGGTCAGCGGTGGCATCGTCGCCGGCATCGCCCTCTGGGACGTCGCCGCGACCGTGAAGCCCGGCGTCGCGCTCGTCGACTCGCAGGGTGAGGCGGTCACCGACCTGCCCGCGATCGGAGCGTATCCGGGCGGTGTCAACCTCCTCATTGTCGGCAGCGACTCCCGCGCTGGCCAGGATCCTGTCTTCGGTGATGCCGAAGAGGAGACCGGCAACCTGAACGACGTCACGATGCTCGTGCACATCTCCGAGGACCACAGCAACGCGACCGTCGTCAGCTTCCCGCGCGACATGTTCGTCCCGATCCCGTCCTGTCCTGACCCGTCCGGCGGCTCGTTCGACTCGATGAGCCGGCAGAAGATCAACACCTCGCTCAGCTACGGCGGGCTCGCCTGCACGGCGCTGACGGTGTCGCAGCTCACCGGGCTCGAGATCCCGTTCGCCGCCGAGGTCCAGTTCAGTGGCGTGATGGCGATGTCGACCGCGCTCGGTGGGGTGACGGTGTGTGTCGCCGACCCGATCGAGGATGAGTACACGAACACCTTCCTCTCGGCGGGCGAGCACACGCTCGAGGGGTACGAGGCGCTGCAGTTCCTCCGCACCAGGCACGGTGTCGGCGATGGCAGCGACCTCAGCCGCATCAGCAACCAGCAGGTGTTCCTGTCGGCGATGATGCAACAGGTCAAGAGTGCCGAGACGCTGACCAACCCTGGGATCCTCTACTCCCTGGCCAAAGCGGCGGCGAAGAACATGCAGCTGTCCGACAGCCTGACGAGCCTCGACACGATGATCGCGATCGCCATGACGCTCCGTGAGGTCGACCTCGCGAACATCGCGTTCGTGCAGTACCCGAACGCCGCCGTGGAGGGTGGCGTCGAGCCGATCGACGATGCGGCGACCGCGCTGTTCGAGGCGCTCGGCAACGACCAGCCCATCCAGCTCTCGGGCGCGACCGGCGCCGGTGCGGTGGCGAACCCGACCGACCCGACCGCGGTAGACCCGGCCGAGGGTGCAGATGCAGGAGCCGACCCGGCCGCGACGGCTCCGCCTGCCGATGCGACCGACCCCTCCGCCGGTGGTGCAGTGGTCCTTCCGTCGACCGTGACCGGCCAGACCGCCGACCAGCGCACCTGCTCCCGCGGTCGTACCCTCGACGACCAGTAGGCGTCCCGGTCCCGCTCCGACGCCGGTCTTTCAGCGAGCGCAGAAGTGGCCGCCCCGGTCCCTGTCCTCCGACAGACTCAGGAACCAGAGTCCCGGTCACTGAGCTTGTCGAAGTGTCGAAGGGTGTCTCGGACCCGGGGATTCGTCACCACGCCCATCACCGGTTATGCTGGTCGTCGTGCGTCCGCTTGCGAGCGCACATGGAGACGTCGCATAGTTCGGCCTAGTGCACCACCCTGCTAAGGTGGAGTCCCCGTAAGGGGACCGCGGGTTCAAATCCCGCCGTCTCCGCACTGGATCTCAGCTCGAAACCCTCGGTTCGCCGGGGGTTTCTGCGTTGCAAGACGCTTGGCGGAATCGCCAGCGCGGTGCGCTGACGTCACCGCGCCTCGCACGCGTGAGTGCGCCCCTCCGGAGACCCGCGCCCGCGTCTGTGACCCGCGCTCACGTCAGCGCACCGCGCTGGGCAGACCACCAGGTGGCGGTGAGCTCAGTCGCCGAAGTTCGTGTACGGTGCGCCGATGCTCTCGATGGGGCTGTCGGGATCCTGCGCGGAAATGAAGACGGAGTACGTGTGCTCGTTGCCCTGGTCGTCGGTACCGACCGGCGTCTCCGCCACCGAGATGCTGAAGTGACGTCCGCCGTTCGCATCAACCTGGTCGGGGTGCTCCGGATAGCGTTCGCGGACGGTACTGACCGATGCCCCGACCACCGTCCCCTCGATGGACCGGAAATCGACCTCGCCGAGGGCCGACGCCGTCACGGCGACCGACCAATCAGGGATGAACTCGCCGCCGTCGCCCTGGCGGTCGAAGATGCTGATACCCGCCCATTGATAGGTGGTGTTCGGGATTTTGCCCGTCGAGTTGTCCGCGAGGACGGGTTCCTGTCCGAACAGGTTCGTGAGCCTGGCGCGCGCCTCCTCCGACGGGTCGTCGTAGGCGAAGCTCTCCAGTGGTGTCCCGGTCGTATCGACGAGTTCGAGTGCCAGCGGGCCGACGACGATGGCGACGACGTCCTCAGCAGGAGCGGCAGTCGGTTCCGGCGTGGCCGACATGGTCGGGGAACCGACGGGCGTACCGGTGGGTGCCGGTGCACTCGGCGCGCAGCCGGTGAGTGCGACTCCGAGCGCGATGACGATTCCGACAGCTGCAGACCGTGTGCGTTTCCCCATCGGGCCAGTCTAGGAGCCCGAGCGCGAGCAGCAAGGACGTCACGCACCGTGCCGAGAGCCTGCCCGGCCGAGTCGCCAGCGCGGTGCGCTGACGTCACCGCGTCCCGCACGCGTGAGCGCGCCCCTCCGGAGACCCGCGCCCGGGGCTGTGACCCGCGCTCACGTCAGCGCACCGCGCTGGGGAATCCACCAGGTGCCGGGGCGGGGTGGTCAGGCGGAGCGACGGAGCTCGCCGTGGTGGCGGAGTTCGCGGAGGATGCCGAACGAGCCGGCGTAGTGCTCTTCGGTGAGCGTGTTGAGCGCGGCGAGCGTCCCCCGGTCGAGTCCGGATCGGACCGCGATCGACTGCAGCTCACGGCGGGAGATCGGGAAGTCCACGGTCCTGAGGAGGGTCTTGAGGTCGGTGAAGCCCGCTGTCACAGGCGGCTCCACCATGTCGGGGTAAGGTCTGGCATCCATGTCCACATTGTCGGTAGCACCCCCTGAAAAGGCGACAGTCGGACGCCGTTCTGGCGCAAGAGGGCGCTAGCCTGACGTGAAATGATGCGAGGGAGCGGCACCGTGCCCGACGACCGCGACACCGGGACGCCGGCCCCGACGGGCCTCGCGTCCGCAGCCGTCGAGTTGCTGCGCGTCCCGCTCAGTGGCTTCGTGGCGGAGCGCAAACGCCTGGCCGTCGCAGCGCGCGACGACGGGGACAACGGGCTGGCGACGGCGATCCTCGCGCTCCGCAAACCGTCGGTCGCCGCCTGGGCGCTCAACGTGTTGGCGGCGCACCGCCCGGACCTCCTCGGCGAACTGGAACAGCTCGGCTCCGCGCTCGGCGACGCTCAACGCTCCGGGGACGCCGCAGCGCTCCGCACGCTCGGCACCGAACGTCGCTCACTGATCGCGACGCTCGTCACCGCCACTGTCGAGTCCGCCGCGGCAGAGGGGGCGTCCCTCTCCGGAGCGGTGATCGAGACCGTCCGCCAGAGCCTGCAGGCGGCGAGTGCCGACGCCGACCTCGCCGCGCAGGTGTCGTCCGGTCGACTGACCGACGCCCCGACCTCGAGCGGAGCGGGCTGGGGTGGTGTCGTCGGCGGGATCGGTTCCCCCGGTAGGCGCTCCACCGCCGACGGGTCCGTTGGGACGCGGGGCGACGGAGACGGCGACCATTCCGGCGAAGACGACGACCGACGCCGACGCCTTCGGGCCCGGCTGGAGGCGGCCGAGCGCGACGAGGAGGCAGCGTCCAGCGCGAGTGAGGAGGCGACCGCCTTCCTGGACGAGTCGGCGGTCCGGCGATCGGGACTGCAGCGTGACCGCGAGGACCTCGCGCGGCGGCTCGAGGAGCTCGACGCGGACATCGCCGACGCCGATCGCGAGTGGGCCCGACGCCAACGAGAGGCTGACCGGGCGCAGCGTGCGAGCGACGCCGCACACGAGGACGTCGAGCGTCTGCGGAGCGCGCTCGAGGACTGAGTCACCGAGCTGATCGAGTCACCGCGGTGCCGAAGCCCCGCCGCGACCGATCGCCGCTCGAATGTTCCGGCGCACGCACCATGCGGCACGCGCCTAGACTCACCGTGTGGGTGAAGTGCGACAACCGGAAGCATCGCGGCGGCGACGGACACAGCAGCTGGAAGCGGAGCGTTTCGAAGGCATGCCGATCCTCGCTGACGTCCCGCAGCACGATCGGCTGAGCCTCGTCGCCCCCGATCTCGCGTGCACGATCTGCACCGCGACCCTCGAGCTCGGCGACCGCGTGTTGCGCTGCCCCGCCGGTCACAGCTTCGACATCGCCCGGCAGGGGTACGCCTCGCTCGTCGTCGGCGGTCGGACGCCGAAGACCGGCGACACGCAGGAGATGGTCGCGGCCCGCGCAGCGTTCCTCGAGGCCGAGCACTACGAGCCGATCGCGGACCACGTCGCCACGACCCTGCCGCTCGCGCGCTTCCTCCCGGACGGCTCGGTCGACGACGACAGCGCCCCGCTCGTCGTGGACATCGCCGGAGGGACCGGCTACTACCTCGGGCGGATCCTCGACGCCCGACCGGCCTGGCGCGGGTTCGGGTTCGACCTGTCGCCGCTCGCCGCTCGTCGCGCCGCCCGCGCGCACGGCCGGGCCGCAGCGGCGACTGCTGACGCCTGGGCACCGTTCCCCCTGCAGGCGGCGTCGGTCGACCACCTGTTGAGCATCTTCGGTCCGCGGAACGGTCCCGAGATGCGTCGGGTGCTCCGCCCGGACGGCCTGCTCACCGTCGTGACGCCGCAACCCGGTCACCTCGCCGAGCTGCGCGACCGGCTCGGCATGATCGGGATCGCCGAGCGCAAGGACGCCCGCCTCGACGCGCAGCTCGACGGCTTCACGCTCCGCTCCCGCGACACGCTCGACTACGCCGTCCAGTTGATGCCGGAAGAGGTGCGCGACGAGGTCCGCATGGGGCCGAGCGCCCACCACCTCGACGACGACGTCTTCGAGCAGGCGATCGCCGACCTGCCCGGATACACGGCGGTCACGGTCGCCGTGACCCTCAGCGTCTTCACGCGCGCCTGACGCCGCGCCAGCCCGACACCGGCACCCGCGAGACCGGCGTCGGGGCGTCGGTGGTGCGTCGATACGATGGAGGGCACTCATCGAAAGGCGCTCATGACGATCACCGCTGCCGCAGACGGCTCCGCCCTCGGCAATCCCGGACCCGCCGGCTGGGCCTGGTATGTCGACGACGATTGCTGGGCAGCCGGGGGATGGCCGCACGGCACGAACAACATGGGCGAGCTGCGCGCCGTCCTCGAACTGTTCCGCGCCACTGAGCACCTCGACGAGGACCTGCACATCCTCTGCGACAGCAAGTACGTCATCGACTCGATCACGAAGTGGATGCCGGGCTGGAAGAAGAAGGGCTGGAAGAAGGGCGACGGTAAGCCCGTCATGAACCTCGAGCTCATGCAGGAGATCGACGCCGCCATCGCCGGGCGGCGCTACCGGTTCGAGTGGGTGAAGGGGCACGTCGGTCACCGACTCAACGAGGCCGCCGACATCCGCGCGCGGACGGCTGCCGAGGCGTTCCAGCGCAAGACGCCGGTGCCGGAGGGACCGGGCTGGACCGGCGCCGGAGCTGCGGCGACCCCGGCGACCCCCGAGGCCGACGTCGTCGCAGACACCGCCACAGAGACGACCGAGCCGGAGCTGTTCGCCGACCTCGAGGTGGAGGAAGAGCGCACCGCCCCCGTCTTCGACGCGGAGGACGACGGCGCGCTGTTCTCGCTCGACGTCGAGCCGACGTGGCACCAGCTCACCCTCGACCTCACGTCCGATGAGCACGAACGCCTGGTCCGTCGCGCCCGCGAGGCCGGGACGAGCGTCCAGGAGTTCCTCCGCGGCCTCATCTGACGTCGCTTCCGAGTTCACAACTCAGGACGAGCGCGGCGTTTCCCGTGTGGCACGCTGCGGCAGAGGGGCGCCGCGCCGAGCGCATCCTGAATTGCGAACCGGACGGGGCGCGCGCAGGGGCAGGCGACCCGGTCAGCGGGCGGCGGACTCCGGCGCGTCGTCGTCCTCGGGCACGGCGAAGCCGTAGCTGGCGTCCACGAGGATCGGCAGGTGGTCCGAGATACCGCGGCGAAGCGTCTGCACCCGGTCGATCTTCAGGCCCACGGAGGTCGCGAAGTCGAAGTGCCCACGGAACATCTTGTAGCGGGTGTAGGTGCTGCGGTCGCTGAGGCTCAGATCGTAGCCGCTCTCCTGCATCTTGGTGCCGAGGCCCTTCTGGAAGAGCGGGTAGTTGTAGTCGCCGACCATGAGCGTCGGGACGTCGCCCATCGCGTGCAGCTGCTCGTGCGCGGCCTTGATCTGGTGCCGACGCAGTGAGTTGAGCGCGGTGAGCGGGGCCGCGTGGAACGAGGCGACGATGAGTTCGCGCCCGGCCTCGACGTCGGTGAGGCGGGTGCCGATGAGGCGCTCGTGCGCCGGCGCGAGCACCATGTCGTGCAGCGACTTCTTCAGCGCGAACGTCTGCGTCGACTCGGCGGTGAACCGGTCGCGGCGGTAGTAGATCGCGAGGCCGAGCCGGTTGCGGTGGGTGCTGTCGGCGAGGTGCAGGCCGCCGAGTTCGGCGGGCAGCTGCAGGGTGTCGGCCTCCTGCAACGCGAGGACGTCGGGGCCGAACTCTTCGGTGAGTGCGACGAGCTCGCCGCTGGCCTTGTTCTTGCGGAGGTTGTAGCTGATGACCTTCATCCCAGCCTCACATTCTGTTGGCAGAGCCCAAGCCTACGGTCCTTCCCGTCGCCCGGTGCTCTGGAGGGGTCCGGACGACGGTGCGTCGCCGGTTGCCCACGGTCAGCTCGACGAGTCGACGACCGTGAGCCGTTGGGTGGCGCGGGTGAGCGCGACGTACCGGAGTGACAGGGCCGCGTGGCCCGTTCCGCCGAGCGCGTTGGGCTGCACGAGGACGACGCTGTCGAACTCGAGGCCCTTGCTCTCGCGCGCGGTGCCGGTCCACACCCGGGCGCGATCGGCTCCGGCGTCGGCGAGGAGGGCGTCGATCTCCGCCAGAAGCGAGCGCGGTGCGATGACGCCCGCGATACCGGCGTGTGCGGTGATCGCGTCGACGGCGGCGCGGGCAGCCGTCGGGGCCAGCGCGGCGGGTTCGACCGTGAGCTGCACGGGCTCCTCCTCGCCGCGTCGGATCGACACGGGCGCCGGGGAGTCCGGATCGAGTTCGAGCCGGACGGGATCGGCGAGCGCCATGATCTGCTCGGGCGTCCGGTAGTTGACGGTGAGCAGCTCCTCCGTCCAGCGCGGGAGCTGCGGGCCGAGCAGCTCCTGCCAGCTGGAGCGGGTGGCGGAGGTGCTCTGCTGGTTGATGTCGCCGACGAGCGTCATCGAGCGGTTGGGGCCGCGTCGCAGGACGGCCCGCAGCAGCATGGGGGTGAGCTCCTGCGCCTCGTCGATGATGACGTGCCCGTAGACCCAGGTGCGGTCGCTCGCGGCGCGTTCAGCGGGGCTGCGGTCGTCCTCCACGGTCTGGCGGTCGGCGAGATCCTGGGCGGAACGGAGGTAGTCGTCGTCCTGGGCCTCGTCGTCGATGCTGATGTCACCGATCATCTCGAGCACACTGCGCGCGTACTCGACGTCGTGCCGGCGCTCGTAAGCGGCGCGGCGCTGCCGTTCCAGCTCGGGGCGCTGGTCCTCGCCGATGAGCTCGGCGGCCTCGTCGACGAGGGCGATGTCGCCGGGCGTGAGCCGGGCGGCCCAGTCGGTCTCACCTGCGCCGTCCGTTCCGGCGACGGGTTCGCGGAGCAGCAGGCGACGCTCCTCCTCGGTGTGGTCGGGCGCGACACGAGCCAGCAGCTCGGGGTCGGTGAAGAGACGGTCGATGATCTCGGCCGGTTCGAGGATCGGCCACATGGTGTCGAGCAGCTCCTCGACCTCGGGCTCCTCGCTCAGCTCCTGTCGACGCTCGTCGGCGTCCTCGCCCGTGCGGGGTTCGAAGCCGTCGCGCTTCGCCTCGAGCCCGATGAGATGCGTCAGCACGGCGCGGTCGAACCGCAGCTTGGCCTCGTTGTGCGGGGTGCCCGAGCGCTCGATCCCGGCCTTGATCCGGCGGAGGACGCCCGGCGTGACGCGGAGCGGGCCGTCGCCGGCGATGCGGATCGTGACCGGCTGGTCGAGCGGCACCTGACGCTCGCGGACGGCCCGGGCGACGACGTCGGCCATGCGCAGCCGACCCTTGAGTTCAGCGGCCTCGAGCGAGTCCTCCGCGTGTGCGTCGAGTCCGGGCACGAGGGTCGCCGGTGTGACGAGGACGACGGCGGTCTCGCCGAGCGACGGCAGCACGCGGCTGATGTAGTCGAGGAAGGTCGAGTTCGGGCCGACGATGAGCACGACACTGCGCATGAGTCGCTCGCGGTGCTCGTAGAGGAGGTACGCGGCACGGTGGAGGGCGACGGCGGTCTTCCCGGTGCCCGGACCGCCCTGGACGAGGAGCGTTCCGGGGAGGGGTGCCCGGATGATCGCGTCCTGCTCGGCCTGGATGGTGTCGACGATGTCCGCCATGTGCTTGGTCCGGGCACGACCGAGGGCCGCCAGTAGCGCACCGGACTCGCCGATGCCGCTCGGCTCGTCGTCGCTGAGCATGGTCGTGTCGAGGACCTCGTCGTGGACTTCCGTGACGCGGCGACCGGCCGTGCCGATGCGGCGGCGTAGGCGGAGGCCTTCGGGGCGGAGTGGCGTCGCGGTGTAGAACGGGCGCGAGGCCGGTGCGCGCCAGTCCAACAGGAGCTGGTCGCCGCTCTCCGGGTCGCGCAGACCGATGCGCCCGATGTGGTGCCGTTCGTCGGTCTCGCGTTCGAGGAGACCGAAGAGGAGTCCGAAGCTGGACGAACGCAGCTCGACCATCCGCTGGCGGTGGTGGGCGACCAGGGCGTCGCGTTCCGAGAAGCTCGAGTCGTCGTCGCCGTCGAAGGCGCGGAGGGCGAGTTCGGAGCGTCGTTCCTCGAGGTCCGACTGCGACCGGATCACGTCGTGCAGCCGATCGAGATGGTCCTGTTCCTCGGCGATCGCGTCGTTCTGCACGGTGCTCCTTCTGGGTGTGGCGCGGTCCGTGTTCCGGGTTCACTGCGAGGACCGCACGAATACGGTAGTCGCTTTCCGGGCCCCTCACCGCCCTTGAGCGTGAGCTCCCAGAGACCTGGAGGCTGCCGTCGGGGCGCGGGGTCGGGCACCGAGCGCGGGCTGGTCGATAGGCTGACGGGCATGAGCACACCGGACGGATCGAAGCCGCAGCCCCTTGCGCCGCAGCAGGCGCACTCGCAGCAGTCGGTTCCGCCGCAGCCGTACCCGCAACAGCAGCTCCAGCCGCAGCAGTACGGGGTGCAGCCGTACGCCCAGCAGGCGCCCTACCCGCCGCAGCAGCCCTACCCGCCGCAGTACGCCATGCAGCCGTACGCGCAGCCGTATGCGCCCGTGTACCCCGCGCCCTACCCCTACCCGGCATCGCCGCCGAAGGGGCTCAGCATCTCCAGCATGGTCATCGGCCTGGTGTCGTTGTTCTTCGGGTTCACCTTTGTACTCCCGGTTGTCGGATTCGTCCTCGGCCTCATGGGGCTCCGCCGCGAGCCCGCCGGTCGCGCGATGGCCATCACGGGCGTCGTGCTCAACGGGCTGTTCCTGCTCGGCTGGGCGGCGCTCGTGCTGCTCTGGGTGTTCGTCATGGGTGGCCTGCTCGCCGGCGTCGGCAGCGCGGCCTCCACCGGCATCGCCGCCTAGTCGCCGGTCAGCCGGCCGGGACGACCGTGCTGACCATCGACAGCACCACGGCGCCGTCGACCTCTTCGCGTTCCAGCCAGACGGCGACACTCGAGAACTCGCCCAACGACGCCACGTGGGTGCCACCGCAGGCGATGACCGCGGGGCCGCCCGGCAGCTCGCAGTGCCAGCTGCGCCGATCGGTGAGCAGCTCGCCCTCGCGATCGATCCGGACGGCGGCGCCGCTGTCCAACCAACCGTCGAGGGTGTTCCGGATGCGTGACCCGAGTGCATCGAGGTCGTCGAGGGCGGCCGGGTCGAACCCCTTCCGCCGGAGCGACTTGCCGATGCGGTAACGGTCGGTCGACGCGTTCGGAGCGATCCGCGACGACTCGCAGGCGAGCGCGTCGAAATCCGGAGCCCCGAGGGCATCGGGGACGACCTCCTTGCGCCAGGCGTCGGCGAGCGCGGCGTTCAGGGCGAGGGATGCGAGGTGGCACCCGGTGTGCCCGGCGGAGAGCGCGTGCCGGGCGGAAGCATCCACCTCGATGCGGGCCGTCGCGCCCTCGACAGCGCTCGAGGCCGCTTCGGTGGAGACCAGGTGGGCGACGAGGAAGGCCCACCCCTCGGTGCCCTTCTTCACGGGGATGTCGGCGCCGAGGTACAGGCGAGTGCCGTCGCTCGCGGCGACGACGCAGTCGGTCACGGCGACCTCCTCGGCGCTCGTGCCCGCACCGAAGGTGATGGTCGCTGTGTCGGCGGGCTGGTCGGGCCACGCGGCGTCGACCGGGTGGCAGGCCGTCTCGTCGAGCACGACGGCGAGGTGGTCGCCGACGGGTTCGACGTGCAGCACCGTGCCCGTCGAGACGAGGGCTCCGGAGGGATAGGTGACGTGCGTTTCCGTGACGGGGAGGCTCATGTCCCCACGCTATCGCGGCCGGCCCGGACGCCCGTCGGCGGCTGTCAACCCCGGGAGACCGTGGAGGATCACGACGTAGAGTCCGAGGACACGGAGCGCGACGCGTTCCGCGGAGAGGAGTGCATCATGACGGATCAGCAGAACCAGCGTTCAAGCGACGACCTCGCGACCGGTGCGGCCGGAGCGGACCAGGAAGCCTGGGAGGGTGCCGACATCGACACCGCAGAGCTCGTGAGCTCCGACCAGACGACCGCCGGACCCGGCTCGGACGGGTCGAGTCAGACCGTCGACGGCACCGGCTCGGAAGACGCGGCTCCCGACGAGGAGCAGGCGACCGAGGAGGCCGTCGAGACCCCGGAGCCCTCGACCGAACTCGACGCACCGCTGGCCGAGGGTGAGGGTGGCGACGCCGACGGCTCGGCCGACCACCAGCCCGACTCCGGGCCGGCTTCCGAGGCCACCGACGACGCTCGCGAGGTCTACGACACCGCACCCGACTGAGTCGGACACGATACGACCGACGGGCCGTCCTCCGATCCATTCGGACGACGGCCCGTCGCGCGTTGCGGTCACCGTGTTCGAGTGAGACGGCGGCTCAGATCGGTAGGAGCGACCAGACCACGGCGAGGGCGATCAGGCCTGCGACGCCCGCGATCGCCAGCGCATTGAGCAGGCGGTGCTCGACCATGATGGCGACGTACTCGCGGAGGAACGCGCTCGGCACGTAGTAGGCGGCTGTCGGTGACCCGATGACCTGGGCGTCGCTTCCGATCGAACGTGCCAGAAGGGCCGCTCGGAGGACGTGGTAGTTGTTCGTCACCACGATCGTCTCGCCGTCCCGCCCGGCCGACTGCTGCAGGTTCCGGGAGAGCAACAGGTTCTCACGCGTGTTCGTGGACGCGGTCTCCGGGAGCACGTCCGTCGAGGCCGCACCGTTCGCGATGAGGTACTCGGCCATCGCCGTCCCCTCCGGGCGCGGTTCGTCGTCCCCCTGACCGCCGGACGGGATCAGGAGCGGCCGCGTCGTCCCCGGTGACGTGGCCCGGTAGATGCGGAGCGCCAGGTCCAGGCGACTGCGCAGCAACGGCGGGACCTCGCCGTGGATCAGCCCGGAACCGAGGACGATGAGGGCGTCGGGCGCCCGCGTGTGGCGGTAGCGGCTGTAGACGAGTGAGTACACGCCGAATGCCGTGAAGGTCGCCGCCGCGTAGAAGCACGCGAACCCGAGCAGGAGACCCAGCGCGACGAGGACGATCGTCAGCCAGGAGGGCAAGGACTGCGGGTGCGACCCGAGGACCAACAGGACGGCGAGCACGGGCAGCACCAGGATCGTGACCCCGGCGAACAGCGAGAGCAGGTTGCCCAGGCTGCGTCCTTCGAGCCGGAGCATCGTGATGCCGTTGCCGATGAGGAGGACTCCGAGCACGCCCACCAGCAGGACCGTGCCGAACGCGGCGAGGAGCACGGTGAACGGCGTCGTGCGGGACGCCTCCGAGAGGAGCGCCACCAGCCCGCAGGCTATCGCGGAGACCAGGAAGACCCCGTTGCGCAGGCGGCGGGCGTCGCGGCGTCGACTCGCGACGTAGAGCACCGCGAAGACGGCGGCCGGGAACAACATGATCATGCCCTCATCCTGCCCGACCGATCGTCCTGCACCGGTCGTGCGGATGGGGCGTGCGGGCAGCGCGTCCGGGTGCTATGACCGCGGCGGCTTCGGCGTCATCGCCTTGAGCGTCGCCTCCTCCGCGTCGATCGCCGCCAGGACCGCGGCGACCGCCGGTTCCTGGTAGCGACCCTCGGCGCGCGCCGAGAGGAGCGCCTCGCGTTCCGCCGCGATCATCTGGCGGCGGAGTCGGGCGAACGCGACCGTGCGGAGTTCCGACCCGTCACCTGTGTACTGCTCGAGGGCGTTGGCCACGAAGCTCGCATTGGTCCGCAGACGGTTGAGCACCTGCTCCTCGTCCGCCTCGGTCGTCAGCTCGTCGAGGCGGGACAGGCCGGCCGTCTGGACCTCCGCCATGAGCATCAGTTGTTCGACGCGCTCCTGGCTGTGGTTCGGCGGCGGGAGGTGCAGTGCGCGGATGATCCGGGGGAGCGCGAGCCCCGAGAGGAGCGTGCCGACCACGACGACGAACGCCAGGAACTGCAGGAACTCGCGCGACGGGGTGTCCTCGGGCAGCAGGAACACGGCCGCCAGGGTCACCACGCCACGGACGCCGGCTGCGGAGACGGCGATCCCGTTTCCCCACGACCAGCTCCGCTCACGGAGCCGTCTCGGCCCGAGCCGGTAGATCGCCGTGACCGTCATCTCCCACACGAACCGCGAGACGATGAGCGCCGCGAGGACCCCGATGCTGATGAACACGGTCGGCCAGAGCCCCGGACCGGTCTGGATCGCCCCCTCGAGGATGCCGGCCAGGTTGAGCCCGATGAACAGGAAGACGGCGTTCTCGAGGAGGAACTGGATGGTGCGCCAGTTGAGCGACTCGGCGATGCGCGCCTCGGCCGACTGCACGATGGGTGCCCGATAGCCGAGCAGCAGCCCGGCGGTGACGACCGCGAGGACGCCCGAACCGTGGATCGCCTGCGCCAGGAGGAACGCGAGGAACGGGGTGATGAGGGAGAGGCAGGTGTCGAGGACTGGGGCGCGCAGGCGTCGGCGGACCTCGGACAGCACCCAGCCGACCGCGAGACCGACGCCGACACCGGCGACGACCTCGATGACGAACTCGCCGGCGATCATGACCGGGTTGACGACGCTCGTGATGGCGAGGATCGAGGCGTTGAGTGCCACGAGTGCGGTGGCGTCGTTGAGCAGGCTCTCGCCCTCGAGGATCGTCAGCACGCGGCGGGGGAGCCCGAGTCGTCCGGCGATCGCGCTCACGGCGACGGCGTCGGTCGGCGCGATGACCGCCGCGAACGCGAACGCCGCCGCGAGGGTGATCGACGGTATGAGGAGCCAGCTGGCGAACCCGACCGACACGACGGTGAACGCGACCGCACCCACCGAGAGCAGGATGATGCCGTCGTTACGGGCACGGATGTCGATGAGGGAGATCCGGATCGCCGACGCGAACAACAGCGGCGGCAACAGGCCGTAGAGGATCAGGTCGGGTTCGATCTCGACGGTCGGAACGGCGGGGATGAACGACGCGACGCCGCCGACGAGCACCAGGGCCACCGGGGCGGAGACACCCGCTCGGCCGGACAGGCCCGACACGATGACGGTGACGACGACGAACACGACGATCCACGAGATGAGCGCGACGGGATCCATGTGGGGATTCTCCCACCTGGGAGGCCGTGGTCGTCCGTACGATCGTCCGAACTCCGGAGTGGCCGTGATCGGCACCGGTTCCGCACGCACGACGCCCCCGCACGGTCAGGCCGTGCGGGGGCGTCGGGTGGAACGGTGAGGCGGCTCAGCCGCGGCGGTTGGCCGCGCTGCTGGAGCCGCGCTGCTCCGCACCGGTCTCGCGGGTGCGGAGACCGAAGCGGTAGGTGAGCTTCTCGGTGGAGTGACCGCGGCCGTGGACGGCGGTGCCCGCTGAACGGTTGGAGGACGCTGGGGTCCGAGTCTGAGTGATGGACATGGTGGTTCTCGATTCTGGTGTTACGGATGATGGATGGGCCGGTTCCAGAGGGGGAATGCGATGACGATCGGTGCAGGTCGCATGGATGGAGCGACGAGACCGTCCGGTATGCAGCTGCGCCGAGATTCGGCTGCGCTGGTCGGCTGGGGCCGTCCGGTGGATCGTTCTTCGCCGCTCTGGAGGGCGGCTGGTGGTGTCGTGTCGGGAGCATCGGCGTATCCGTGGAGGTGTGGACTCTGCACACGGAAGCCGGTTGTGACATCGGCACTCGAGGAACGAACGTACGCGACCAAGCTGAGAACAACCTGGGAATGCCTGGCGTCAGTGCTTGCGCGGGTCGATGCCCGAGGTCAGACCCGAGCATCGACCGGCGGTGTCGCAGAGCTTCGGGCCACCGCACCTAGGGGAGGGGTGGCCGTATCTCCCGCGCACCCGAAGGGATATCGGGCTCGGGAGGCCGGAGGGTGATCGCGGGGGACGATCGGTTACCGGTGGAGGCGTTGGAAGAACTCCAACACAATATATATTAACAGCTCAGCGTTGCGTGTTGCTGTGGGATTCCTGGGAGTGCTCAGTCCGTTGCGAGGAGGTGCAGGATCCGCGCGGTCTCGGTCGCGACCACGCTGCGACCGGCGCGGACGTAGGTGCGGGGGTCGACGAGCTTCGGCTGGTCGTCGAGGACGTCGCGCACCGCCCGGGTGAACAGTCCGTTGAGGTGCGTCGAGAGGTTGATCTTCGTCATCCCGGAACGCACCGCCGCGCGGAGCTCGTCGTCGGGGAGTCCGGAGGAGCCGTGCAGCACGAGCGGGACGGGCACCTCGCGGCGGAGCTGCGCGATCAGCGCGTGGTCGACGGCGGCCTCCCGGCTCGTCATCGCGTGCGAGGTGCCGACGGCCACGGCCAGGGCGTCGACGCCGGTCGCTGCGACGAACGCGACGGCCTCTGCCGGCACCGTGCGCGCGCCCGGAGCGTGGACGCCGTCCTTCCCGCCGACCTCGCCGAGCTCCGCTTCGACGGCCACGTCGCGCGCGTGGCAGAAGTCCACGATCTCCTTCGTCGCGCGGACGTTCTCGTCGTACGGCAGGGTCGAGGCGTCGAACATCACGCTGTCCACGCCGAGCTCGACGCCCTCGCGCACGAGCTCGGCCGACTCGACGTGGTCGAGGTGGACGAGGACCGGGACCGTCGCTGCGCGGGCGATGGCCAGTGAGGCGAGCGTGATGGGGGCGAGCGACCCGTGGTACCGCACGCAGTTCTCGCTGATCTGCAGGATGACCGGCAGCCCGGCCTCCTCGGCGCCGGCGACGATCGCCTCCGCGTGCTCGAGGAGGACCACGTTGCACGCCGCGATGCCGGCGTTCGAGGCCGAGGCGTTGGCGAGGAGCGTGGTGAAGTCGAGGGCGGTGGTCATTCGGTTGCTCCAATGGGGTCGGGTGCGGCGGGTGCGTCGAGGAATCGGTGGAAGGCGGCGAGGTCGATCGCGCCGGCGATCGGTTCGAGCACGGCCGCAGCACCTGCCGCCGCCGCCGTGCGGAGTGCCTCGGGAAGTGTGGCTCCCGCGCGGAGTGCTGCGACCAGGCCGGCCGTGGCGGCATCACCGGCGCCGGTCGGGTTGCCGCTCACGCCGGGGACGGCCGGGACCTCGTGGGCACCATCGGCGTCGCCGGCGGTGAGGCCGTCGGCACCGCGGGAGATGACGACCGCGCGGGCGCCGAGCGCGAGGAGTGCCGCGCGAGCCGATGCGAGGTCGGCGGCGCCCGTCGCCTCGAGGGCCTCGTCGAGGTTGGGTTTGAGGATCGTCGCACCGGCGCGGGCCGCGGCGAGGAGCGCCGTGTCGCTGACGTCGACGATCACGGGGACGCCGGCGTCGTGCCCGGTTCGGACGAGGGCTTCGACGACGGCGTCGGGCGTGGCCGGCGGGAGCGAGCCCGAGATGACGAGTGCGCTCGCGTCGTGGAGGGCGCGTCGGAGCTCGGTCGTCAGGGTGGTCCACTCCTCGGGCGTCACGACCGGACCGGCCTCGGCGAAGAGGGTCGGATGCTGGACGCCGTCGACGACCGCGACCGTCGAGCGTGTCTCGGCGCGGAGCTCCACGACCCGGGTGGGGAGGTCGTCGGCCGCGAGGGCGTCCCCGAGCCAGGTGCCGGAGGCGCCACCGAGGGGGAGCACCTGCAGGGTCGGGACGCTGAGCGACTCGAGGACGCGGGCGACGTTCACGCCCTTCCCGCCGGCACGCCGCACGACGGACTGGACGCGTTGGGTGACCCCGAGCTGCTGCTCAGCGACCGTGTAGGTGATGTCGACGGCCGGGTTCGGCGTCACGACCACGACGCGACGCGGTGCGGGGGTGGTCGTCATCGGGCTGCCACCAGTCGGCGGGCGAGGATCTCCGCACCGACCGTTGCCGCCTCGTCGCCGTGACGAGCGGGCAGGAGCTGCGGGACGCGGACCACGTCGATTCGCTCGCGGAGTCCGTGCTCGAGTGGCTCGAAGAGGGCGGCTCCGGCGAGGGCGAGCCCACCGCCGATCACGATGGCGGTGGGTGCGGCGACGACGGTGATGCCGGCGAGGGCCTCGGCGAGTGCATCGACGGCGTCGTTCCAGATGGCGATGGCGGCGGCGTCGCCGTTGGCGACGGCGTCGGCGACGGTCTTCGCGTCGCGGGCGCCCGCACGTCGTGCGATGCCGCCCGCTGAGGCGAGTTCCTCGACCCGGAGCCCGCGATGCGGGCCGTCCTGGATCACGCGCTGGCCGATCTCGCCGGCCCAGCCGCCGCCGGCGAAGGGGACGCCGTCGATGACGAGTGCCGAGGCCAGACCGGTCCCGACCGGCACGAACGCGATCGTGCCGGTGACGTCGGCTGCAGCGCCCGAGACCGCTTCCGCCAAAGCCCCGGCGCGGACGTCCTGCCCGAAGGCCAGCGGGACGTCGAGCGCGGGACGGAGGAGCTCGGGGAAGGCGAGGTCGCGCCAACCGAGGTTGACCGCGTGGATGCAGACGCCGTGCTCCTCGTCGACGACGCCGGGCACGACCACCCCGAGGGCCGTTGGGGCTGCGACGCGGCTCGCGGCGGCGACGAGTCCGAGGACGATGTCGCGAGTCAGGACACCCGAGGTGTCGCCCGAGGGCGTCGCCTCGCGCCAGCGCCCGAGGACCGTGCCGTCGGCATCCGTCAGTGCGGCTTTGATCCCGGTCCCGCCGACGTCGATGCCGAGGACCGCCCCCTCGGTCACGGCGTCAGGATGACGGAGCGCGTGAGCGAACGGGGGTGGTCGGCGTCGAGGCCGCGGGCCTCAGCCAACGCGACCGCGAAGCGCTGGGCGACGACGAGCCCGGCGATGGGGTCGAGGTCGTGCTGCACGAAGGTCGCTCCGGTGGCCGCGACGTCTTCCGGCAGGCCGGCGGGCGTCGGTCCGAGGGACCACACGAGTCGGCCGGGCTGCGCGATCGCGATAGGACCGTGGCGGTAGTCCATGGCGGGGTAGGACTCCGCCCAGAACTGTGCCGCCTCCCGGGTCTTGAGCGCGGCCTCGAAGGTGAGGCCCACGGCGTGCCCGAGTCCGATGAAGGAGACCTGGTCGGCGGCGAGGTACTCGTCGATCGGGATCTGCAGTGCCCGCTCGGCTTCCACGGCGAGTGCCTCGACGTCGTGGCCGAGCGAGCCGCGGAGGAGCGCGAGCGTCGTCGTGGCGAAGCGGGTCTGGACCACGGAACGCTCGTCGGCGAAGGGGAGGGCGATGACGTGTGCCGCCGGAACGGTCGCGGGGGAATCGTCGACCGCGGTGATGAGGACGGTGGTGACCGAGTCGCCCACCGCCTCCAGCAGGTGCACGATCTCCGTGGTCGTGCCGGAGCGCGAGATGGCGACGATGCGGTCGTAGTCGCGGACGCCGGGGAACTCTGAGCCCGCGAACGCGTCCGTGATGCCGAGCCCCGCCTGCTCGCGCAGCACGGCGTAGCTCATCGCGATGAACCAGCTGGTGCCGCACCCGATCACCGCGACCCGCTCGCCCGGCTGCGGCAGCACGGCGACGGCCTCCGGCACGAGGGCGGCGGCGGTGCGCCAGGATTCGGGCTGCGACGCCAGTTCGGCGGCGACGAAGGTCTCGGGCATGACGTGCCTTTCACGTGAGGGGACGCGATCGCAGCGTGGCGATGCGTTGCCGCAACCATACCGGATCGAATCTGATCGATACCAGTGCAAATCGTCAGAATCAATCAGACAGGCGCTGGCTGGGCGCCCATATGATGGTCACAGTACGCCCGACCCGACCGGAAAAGCAGGACAGATGACGCAGCAACAGCGACTCAACGCCCTGCTCGAGCTCGTGAGCGAACGCGGCAACGTGACGATCGCCGAGATCGGCGAAGCGCTCGGCATCTCCGCGGCCACCGCCCGCCGCGACCTGACGGCGCTCGCCGAACAGCGACTCGTCACGCGGACCCACGGCGGTGCCGCCGCCCTCGGCACCGGCTACGAGCTGCCGCTCCAGTACAAGATCGCCCGCCAGGCCGATGCCAAGATGGCCATCGCGAAGGCCACGGCGGCCCTGATCAACGTGGGCGACGCCGTCGGACTCAACGGCGGCACCACCACGAGTGAGGTCGCGCGGGTGATCGGGCGGAGTGAGCACCTCGTCCGTTCGGACGGCGACGCCTCGGTCACGATCGTGACGAACGCGCTCAACATCGCCTTCGAACTGTCCGTGCGCTCGCACGTGAAGATCGTCGTGACGGGCGGCGTCGCACGACGCCAGTCCTACGAACTCGTGGGCTCGCTCGTCGCGGGGGCGCTCGCCGAGATCGCCCTCGACGTCGCGATCCTGGGCGTCGACGGCTTGAGTGCGCAGTTCGGCGCCACCACCCTCCACGAGGGCGAGGCCTCGGTGAGCCAGGAGTTCGTCAAGGTCGCGAAGCGGGTCATCGTGGTCGCCGACAGCACCAAGATGACGAAGGCGACCTTCGCCCGCATCTGCCCGCTCGACCGCATCGACGTGCTCGTCACCGACCAGCCGGTGGATCCGACGCTGGCCGACGCCCTGGCCGCAGCCGGCGTCGAGCTCATCATCGCCGCCTGAGCCCTCCGCGGTCGCCGCGCGGCATCCCGGTCACCGCGCCGCATCCCGTCCGCCGAGCCGCACTCCGGTCACCGAGCCGCCCTGCTGGTCGCTGAGCCGCCTTCCGGTCACTGAGCCTGTCGAAGTGCGACCCCGCTCCCATGTTTCCGCGCGGTAAAACCTCTCCACATCGGCCGCTCCGCACTTGCGTCAGCGCTGTGATCGCCTATTGTCATTTCATGATCGTTTTGGCATGATATGAATCAACTTCACGCAAGGAAGCGGATGTGATCGAGTGAGCACTGCACCAGCCACCACCCCCGAAGGCCTCCGGGTCGCCGTCATCGGCACCGGCCAGCGCGCCTACATCGCCGAGCACGTCGCCACGAGCCCCACGTCCGCATCGGTCGTCGCGGCGGTCGACACCACCGAGATCGGTCGCGGTCGGTCGCGGCAGCTGTTCGGCGACGACATCGAGGTCTTCGACTCCCACGAGGCGCTCATCGCGGAGGGCGGTGTCGACGCGGCGATCGTGACGACGCCCGACTGGACCCACAAGGAGATCGCGGTCGACCTGCTGCGCGCCGGCATCGCCGTCTACCTCGAGAAGCCGCTCGCGATCACGCTCGACGACGCCGACGCGGTCCTCCAGGCCGCCTACGAGTCGCGGACGCCGCTCTACGTCGGTCACAACTTCCGGCATGCGGCCGTCGTCCGGCTCATGCACGAGGTCATCGAGCGCGGCGAGATCGGCGCGGTCAAGTCCGTCTGGGTGCGCCACTTCGTCGGCAACGGCGGCGACTACTACTTCAAGGACTGGCACGCCGACCGCTCGCGCGTGAACACCCTGCTCCTGCAGAAGGCGAGCCACGACATCGACGTCGTCCACTTCCTCGCCGGCGCGTACACGCAGCGCGTCGTCGCGATGGGCGACCTCGCGGTCTACGGCGACATCGACGACCACGAGGACCGCAGCGGCCAGACCATGGCCGACTGGTTCTCCTACGACAACTGGCCGCCCGAGGCGCAGCGCGGCCTCAACCCCGTGGTCGACGTCGAGGACGTCTCGATGATGCTCATGACCCTCGAGCACGGGATCACCGCCAGCTACGAGCAGTGCCACTTCACGCCCGACTACTGGCGGAACTACACCGTCATCGGGACGCACGGTCGGCTCGAGAACATCGGCGACACCGCAGGTGGCACCGTCAAGGTCTGGAACCGTCGTCGCACCTGGAGCACCGAGGGCGACGTCGAGTACCCGATCGCGGGCGTCGAGGAGGGCCATGCCGACGCCGACCTCGACACGATGAACGAGTTCCTCGCCTTCGTCGCCGACGGCACCCCCACCACGTTGTCGCCGGTCGCCGCACGCCAGGCCGTCGCCGCCGGTGCCCTCGCCGCCCACTCGCTCCGCAACGGTTCGATCCCGCTCGACGTCCCGCCACTCGACCCCGCACTCGTCGAGTACTTCTCCTCCCTCACCGCCAGCACCGCACCGCACTCCCTCGACGCCGCCGCCCGGTAGCGCACCTCGAAAGGACTCCAGTCATGCCTTCGCCGTTCATGAACCGCAACACCGCACCCGGCGGTCGCAACCGCCGCCGTGCCGTCCTCAGCGGCATCGGCCTCCTCGCCGCCGCCGCGCTCACCGCCGGCTGCAGCACCGGTGGCGGGGGCGCCACCGGTGGCGAGTACGCCGCCGCTCCGAAGGACCTCAAGGCCGAGATCACCTACGGCGTCTGGGACCAGGCCCAGGTCGAGGCGATCGACGCCAACATCGAGGCCTTCAACAAGGTCTACCCCGACATCACCGTCAACGTGAACGTCACACCCTGGGCCTCGTACTGGTCGAAGCTCCAGACGCAGGCCTCGAGCGACACCCTGCCCGACCTCTTCTGGTTGAACGGCCCGAACTTCCAGGTCTACGCGGCGAACGGCAAGATCGAGCCGATCACCGGCGCCGTCAAGGCGGGCGACATCGACCCGAAGAACTACCCCGAGGCACTGAACGAGCTGTACTCGCTCGACGACACCCAGTACGGCGTGCCGAAGGACTTCGACACGATCGGCGTCTGGGTCAACACGGCCCTCTTCGAGCAGGCCGGCGTCGCGCTGCCCGCCGACGGCTGGACCTGGGACGACTTCGACACCGCCGCGCAGGAGATCTCGACGAAGCTGAAGGATCAGGGTGTCTACGGCGCTGCCGGCGGCATGGACGGCCAGACCACCTACTACAACACGATCCTGCAGGCCGGCGGCGAGGTCATCAACGACGACCAGACCGAGTCCGAGTACGACAGCCCCGAGGCCCAGGAAGGGCTCCAGTTCTGGACCGACCTCATCGCGAACGGCTCATCACCCAGCATCCAACAGCTGACTGACACGCCGGCCGACCAGTGGTTCACCTCCGGCAAACTCGCCATGTACTGGGGTGGCAGCTGGCTGCGTCCGCTCGTCGGCGAGTCCGACGTCGCCGCCACCGCCCAGGCCTTCCCGCTGCCGACCGGCGAGGAGCAGGCGACGGTCATCCACGGTGTCTCCAACGTCGTCGCATCGGCGAGCAAGAACAAGCAGGCCGCACAGGCGCTGCAGGTGTTCCTGGCGAGCGAGGAGGCCCAGCAGCAGCAGGGCGACCTCGGCGCCGTCATCCCCGCGTTCACCGGCACGCAGCAGTCGTTCGTCGACTCCTACCCGACGATGAACCTGCAGGTCTTCCTCGACGCCCTCGACTACGCGAAGCCACTGCCGGTGTCGGAGAACACCGCCGCGTGGAACGCGCTCGAGGTCGAGCTCCTGCCCGACGCGTTCAGTGGCGACAAGCCGGTCGCCGACGTGGCGAAGGATCTCGCCGAGCAGATGAACGCCGCGCTGGCCAAGAAGTGACCGGTCAGACCGTGCTGCGCACCCCGTCGGCGCCGCTCTCCTCGCCGAGAGCGGCCCGGCGGGGTGCCGCCCGCGGCGACGGTGCCTGGCCGTGGGTCTTCGTCCTCCCGCTCCTCACCGGCATCGGCGTCTTCTTCATCTGGCCGATGATCCAGACCGCCTACTACTCGTTCACCGAGTGGGGCGTGTTCGGCGGCACCACCTTCACGGGCATCGAGAACTACGTCCGGCTGTTCGCCGATCCGAGGCTCTACTCCTCCCTCGGCAACACGCTGATCTACACGGCGGTGGTGCTCCTCGGCATCCCGATCGCCGTCTACCTCGCGAGCCTGTTGAACCTCCCGGGGCTCCGGTTCGCGAGCTTCTACCGGGTGCTCTTCTTCCTGCCGTACGTCGCGATGCCGACCGCCGTGGCCATCGTCTGGCGCATCATCTTCAACGGTGACTTCGGCATCCTCAACTACACGCTGTCGCTCGTCGGTGTCGACGGCCCTTACTGGATCAGTACGCCGGGCACCGCGATGTTCGCCGTGGCGATCGTCGGCCTCTGGTCGTCTCTCGGCTTCTCGATGATCATCCTGGCGTCCGGGCTCAAGAACATCGCACCGGAGCTGTACGAGGCGGCGGAGCTCGACGGCGCGACCCGGTGGCGGCAGTTCCGCTCGATCACGGTGCCGCTGCTCACCCCGAGCATCTTCTTCGTCACGATCATCACGGTCATCTCGAGCTTCCAGCTCTTCGACCTGCTGTACGCGATCCTCGGCAGCACCAACCCGGTGCTCCCGAAGAGCATGTCGCTCGTCTACTTCTTCTACGACCAGGGCTTCGTCCAGAACGACAAGGGGTATGCGGCGGCGATCGCGATCGTGATCTTCCTGATCATCGGACTCGTGACGCTCCTCCAGTTCCGGCTCCAGAAACGATGGGTCAACAATGACTGAGCAACTCACGGCCACAGCACCGCTCACCACCCGTGCCGTCACCGTTCCGGGTTCGGGTCGTCCGTCCGCCGCGTCTGCGCGACGCCGCGACGCCGGTCGGCCCGGCCAGCGGCGCGGGTCGCACGTCGTCGCCCACATCGTGCTCGGCGTCGGTGGCCTCATCATGGCGTTCCCGTTCATCTGGCAGATCATCATGTCGCTGTCGACGAACGCGGAGGTGCAGAGCGTGGTCCCCACGTTCTGGCCGGCCGAACTGCAGTGGCAGAACTACGCCGCGGTGTTCGAGCGCCTCCCGTTCCTCGATCAGCTGCGCACGTCGATCGTCATCACGGTCATCAGGACGCTCGCGCAGATCGTCCTCTGCACGATGGCGGGGTACGCGTTCGCGCGGATGCGGTTCCGGGGGCGCGCGGTGTTGCTCGCCGTGACGCTGTCGATCCTCATGGTGCCGTCGCAGGCGTACCTCATCTCGCAGTACCAGATCGTGCAGGGCTTCGGTTGGTTGAACACCACGCTCGGCATCGTCGCACCCGGCCTGTTCAGCGCGTTCGGCACCTTCCTCATGCGGACGGCGTTCCTGAACCTGCCGACCGAGCTCGAGGAGGCGGCGCGGATCGACGGCGCCGGGCCCTTCCAGATCTTCTGGAAGATCATGCTGCCGCTCGCGAGGCCCAGCATCAGCGTCCTGGCGATCACGACCGTGCTGTGGTCGTGGAACGAACTGCTCTGGCCGCTCGTGGTGTCCACGTACGCCAACTCCATGCCGCTCGCCGCCGGTCTCGCGACGCTCTCGAGCGACAAGACGACGGACTACCCGGTGATGATGGCGGCGTCGATCCTCGCGATGGCGCCGGTACTCGTCCTGTTCATCGTGCTCCAGCGCCGGGTGATCGACGGGCTGGCGTTCTCCGGGCTGAAGTAGCACTTCGACAAGTGGTCCCTGAGCTTGTCGAAGGGTGGTTCCTGAGCCTGTCGAAGGGCGGGACCGGGTTGCCCTTCGACAAGCTCAGGGACCGAGGGGAGCGGGGCGTCAGGCCTCGCCGGTGCTCCACCAGGAGGCGATCGGCGTCCCGTTCACGACGTGGTCGCCGATCGCCCTGGCCTTGAAGCGGGACGGGTTGTGCGAGGCGATCGTGCGGGCGTTCCGCCAGTGCCGGTCGAGCGCCCGGTGCGTCTCGACGGCGCTCGCACCGCCCACGTCGAACAGGGCGGTCGCGGCATCGAGCACGGCGGGCAGGATCACCAGCTGCGCGCGCGCCGTCGCGAGTTCGACGGCGGCGATCCGTTCCTGCACGAGATCCGGGTCGGCACCGAGGATCGCCGCGCTCGAACGCTCCAGTGCAGTCGTCGCGGCGGTCAGTGCGGCATCGGCGGCGAACGACTTCGCCGACAGCTCACCGACGACCTCCTGCACGATCGGGTCGGCCTGGGCGGTCGACGCCGCGCCGTGGCTGTAGGTCCTGGTCCGGGTCCGGACGAACGCACCGGCGTCGTCGACGATGGCGCGGCCGATCCCGGTGACCGCCGCCAGCAAGACCAACTGCACGAACGCTCCGCCGTGCGAGGGGCGCTCCGGCTCGCGCCGGGTCACCGCCGACGCGTCGACGGCGACCTCCGTGAAGACGGTGGTGCCGCTGCCCGTCAGTCGCTGTCCGAACCCGGTCCAGTCATCGATCCGATCGACACCCGCGGCCTCCGTCTCCACGAGCACCGAGACGAACTCGCCCTCCTGTTCGGCGGCGACCCCGACGAGGTCGGCGAACAGGGTGCCCGTGCTGTAGAACTTGGTCCCGTTCAGTCGGAGACCGCCCGGCGTCTCGGTGAGCCGGGTGGCGAGCGAGCCCACCTTCGCGGTCGACCGCTCGTGGCTCGCGTTGCCGACGATGGCTCCGTCGGCCAACCGGGCCAGGCGCGCCTCGCGGTCCGCGGACGCCGGCGCGTGCAGGGTGCGGTCGATGTAGGAGAAGTGGGATCGGAACAGCTGCGCGAGGTTGGGGTCGCGTCTGGCCAGCTCGGCGAGCAGCCCGAACAGCTCGCCGTGCGTGGCCTCCTCGCCGCCGTACCGTCGCGGGAGCGTCACGCGGGGGAAGCCCGCTTCCCGCAGCGCCTCCACCTCGGCATACGGCAGCCGGCGCTCGCGTTCCCGCTCGACGGCGTCCCGCCCGAGCTCGTCGAAGAGCGGCCCGAAGCGCTGCGCAAGGTCGCGGTCGATCGTCGCCGTCTCGGTCATGCCTGCTCCCCATCCGCCGGAACGGGCTCGGTCTCGGGCCGCGCCCCCGGAGCCTGCCACTCGGGCAGGGTGCCGTTGAGTTCGAACTGCCCGAGTGCCGCCGAACGCTGCACGGCGGGGTTGTGGGAGGCGATCGTCCGGACGTTCCGCCAGTGCCGGTCCAGCGCGTAGGACCGGCCGACGGCGGAGGCACCACCGACCTCGAACAGGCGACTGAGCGCATCGAGGACGAGGGGGAGGACGACCTGCTGGACGCGGAAGACCTCCAGGAGCGCCGAACGCGCGGCGTCGGGATCGGTGGCCGGTTCCTCCAGGGTCCGAGCAGACGCGAGGACGAGCGCGCGGGCCGTATGCACGACGCTGCTCAGCTGGCCCACGATCGACTGCACGAGCGGATCCTCGCGTGGCAGGTGCTCGCCCGCGTGGCCGACGGTCCGTCGCCTGGCCCGCACGTAATCGACGGTGTCCTCCAGGGCACGTTGCGCGATGCCCGCCACCACACCGAGCAGGATGAGCTGTTGGAGGGCGCCCGTCCGGTGCCACCCCGCCGCGTCGCTGCTGTGGACGACGAGGTCGCGCGGGTCGACCGCCACGCGGTCGAAGGTGGTCGTCCCGCTTCCCGTCAACGGCTGTCCGAAGCCGTCCCAGTCGTCCACCGAGCGGGTGCCTGGATCGTGCGCGGAGACGGTCACCGCGACGCGGTCGGTCCCGTCGAGCGCGGACAGGTAGATCCAGTCGGCGTAGATGCTGCCGGTCGTGTAGTACTTCGTGCCGGTCACCGTGAGGAGTTCGCCGTCGCGGTCGAGGACGGTCTCGAGGTGTGCGGTCGCGTGCCGCTCCGACTGCGCGTTCCCGACGAGGTCGCCGGCGCTCAGCCGGGCGAACCAGTGCTCCCGATAGGCGGCGTCGGGCGAAGCGAGCAGCGCCTCGACGAACAGGATGTGTCCGCGCCAGACGTGCCCGAGGCTCGAGTCCGCCGCCGAGAGTGCGATGAGCCGCGCGAACAGCTGCTCGAGCGTGAGCCCGCCGCCGCCGGACGCGACGGGCACTCTGGCAGCGGCGAAGCCCAGGTGCTTGAGCTCGGCGACCTCGTCGAACAGGAGGCGCCGGTCGGCCTCACGCGACACGGCGCCGCCGCGGATGGAGGAGAGGAACGAGTCGAAATCGTCGGTGCTCATCGGTGCAGCACCCGCTTCGCCAGCACGTTGCCGAGCAACTGGGCGAGCTGCACGAGCAGGACGAGCGTGACGACGACGAGTCCGACGACGATCCAGTCGAACCGCTGGTAGCCGTAGGTCATGGCGAGGTCACCGAGGCCGCCGCCGCCGAGCACCCCGGCCACGGCCGTCGCATCGACGAGGGCGACGAGGATGTAGGTCAGTCCGAGGATGAGTGGGCCGAGCGCCTCGGGTACGACGATCGTGAACAGCACTCGCACAGGGCTCGCCCCCATGGCCGCGCCGGCCTCGATGGCACCCGGTGAGACGGCGACGAGGTTCGACTCGGAGACGCGCCCGATGGCGACGCTCGCGACGAGGATGAGCGGGATCGTCGCCGGAAGCGGTCCGAGGCCGGTGCCGAACACGAGCCGCGTGAGCGGGATGAGCGCGATCGCGACGATGAGGAAGGGCACCGGTCGGATGACGTTGATGATGAAGTTCAGGACGCCGAACACGACGCGGTTCTGCAGGAGGTTGCCGGGCCGGCTCGCATAGAGCAGGAGGCCCAGCAGGATCCCGATGACCGTCGCGACGGCGAAGGAGACGGAGACCATGAGGCCGGTCTCCCCGATGGCCTTGAGGAGACGCGGGAAGAACGCGTCGGGATCGAAGTCACGCATGGGTGTGCTCCTTCAGGGAGTCGGGGTCCTCGGCGAGCGGTTCGTGCCCGGCGGCGATCGGTCCGTGTTGCCCCACGCCCGGTCCCTGAGCTTGTCGAAGGGCGGGCGCAGGGTCGATCGCGGTGACGGTCGCCGTGGCTCGGAGCCCCGCAATGGCGGCGTCCACGCGGTCGTCCGGTCCGAGCAGCTCGACCGTGAGACTGCCGAACAGTCGCCCCTGGAGTTCGTCGACGCCGCCGAACACGACGTTGAAGTCGATGTCGTTGTCGCGGGCGACCCGCGAGAGGAACGGGTGGTTGGTGTCGCGGTCCTCGACGTGCAGCTGGACGAGGCGCCCGTGGTGCACCGCCCGGATCTTCGCGAGCACCTCGTCGGAGGGGATGTGGTGGAGCACCGACGAGACGAAGCGTCGCGCGGTCGCGGTGCGTGGTGCCGAGAACACCTCGTACACACTGCCCTGCTCCACCACCTCGCCGTCCTCCATGACGGCGACCCGGTCGGCGAGTTCGCGGATGACGTCGATCTCGTGGGTGACGAGCAGGATCGTGACGCCGTACTCCTCGTTCACCCGCCGGAGGAGCTCGAGGACCTCGCCGGTCGTCTGCGGGTCGAGGGCGCTGGTCGCCTCGTCGGAGATGAGGATCTCGGGGCGGGTGGCGAGGGCGCGGGCGATGCCGACCCGCTGCTTCTGCCCACCGGAGAGCTGCGACGGGTAGGCGAGCGCCTTGTCGCTCAGCCCGACGAACGCGAGGAGCTCTTCGACGCGGTCGAGGATCTCGGCGTCCGGCACCTTCGCGAGTTTGAGTGGGTAGGCGATGTTCTTGTAGACGGTCCGGGACTCCAGGAGGTTGAACTGCTGGAAGATCATGCCGATCCGCTGACGCGCGGCGTAGAGCGCCTGCCCGGCGAGTGCGGAGATCTCGAGGCCCTCGACGATGACCCGCCCGCTCGTCGGCCGCTCGAGGGCGTTGACGGTGCGCAGGAGCGTCGACTTCCCGGCGCCGGAGTACCCGACGATGCCGAAGATCTCGCCCCGCTCGACCGTCAGGTCGACGTGCCGCAGCGCCTCGAAGGCACGGCCCTTCACCTCGAACGTCTTGCTGACGTCCTCGAAGACGATTGCTGTGTTCATCACCTGCTCCTCTCGCGGGAGGGCCGTCCGGGAGACCCCGGACGGCCACTGCGTGGTGGCGGCCGGTCATCGCGGGAGGCGATGACCGGCCGCCGTCGTCCTACTCGGCTTCGGCTTGGAGCTCGGCGAGCTTGTCGCGGAGGTCCTTCACCGGCACCTTCACGAGGATCGAGTTCCCGGCGAACTCGTCGTCGAGCGCCTCGGCGACGCGCGGGTCGGCGTAGGTGTCCTCGAGGATCTTCCAGGCCGGGTTGTCCTTGTCCTCCTCGCGGGTGGCGATGACGTTGACGTAGGGCAGGTTCTTTTCGGAGAGCGAGTCGTCGAGGAAGAGTGCGTCGTCCTTCGTGATGCCCTGGCTCGGGTCGAAGTAGGAGGTCCCGACGACGACGGCTGCGAGGGACGGGTCGTCGAACTGCTGCGGGATGCTCGTCGCCGGCAGCGGCACGAACTGGAGGTTCTTGTCGTTCGCGGTCACGTCCTCGACGGTCGGGAAGTTCCCGGCGTCCGCTGCGATCTCGATGAGTCCGGCCGCAGCAAGGATGTTCAGGGCACGGCCGCCGTTGGACGGGTCGTCGGGGATCGCGATGCGCGCGCCGTCGGCGAGGTCCCCGACGTCGGTGAGCGTCTTCGAGAAGATCCCCCACTGGGTGATGACGGTCGAGAACACCGGCGTCAGGTCGGCGTCGTTCTCCGCGTTGAAGGCCGAGAGGTAGAGGATGTGCTGGAAGGCGTTCGCGTCGACGGTGCCGGCGACGAGTTCGGTGTTGGGGAGGACCCAGTCCTTCACGTTCACCCATTCGACGTCGAGGCCCTTCTCGGCGGCGACCTCCTTCACGGCGTCCTGGAACTGCGTGTCCTCGGACACCGCGATCTTCACGCTGAGGCGCTCGGCGGGCGCACCGGAACCGGTCGCCGCGTCGGCTGCCCCGTTCTGGCCACCGACGACCACGGAGACGACGACGGCGATCGCTGCGACGGCGACGACCGCGACACCGCCGATCAGCAGGTTCCGGCGCTTCCGCTTGCCGGAGGCGATCGACGCCCGCAATTCGCTCGGTTCTGGTCCCGTGTGCTCACTCATGATGGTCCTCGGCTCTGTCTGTGGGTGCACTGGTGCGTGCACGGAGCCAGTTTCCACAGGCAGGCGGAGGGACGCCCGTTGCGTTACCGCCGACCGTCACCGTTCGAGATGAAACGTAAACGTGCTGCGCGGACGGGCGATCGTCCCTACACTGCGGCACTGCGCACCTTGGATCCCTGCACGCGCCTCATCCGGTCCCTGAGTTCCTCCTCCGGTCCCTGAGCCTGTCGAAGGGTGGTGGGCACTTCGACAAGCTCAGTGACCGGGGCTGGGGCTCAGCGACCGGGGCTGGGGCTCAATGACCGGGGCTGGGGCTCAGCGAACGAATCCGGAGGCCCGTGGCCGAATCCGGAACGTAGCGACCGTGTTCGCTGCGCGCGCCTCTACCGGTCCCTGAGCTTGTCGAAGGGCGGGGTCAGGCGGGGTGGACGACGTTGCTCCGGCGGCGGGCGAGGCGTCGGCCCGCGAGCTGATCGAAGATGGGGCAGTCGGCCGAGGCGAGCGGCGACCCGTGCTGGGTCGTTGCTCCGGCCAGGCGGGTCTGTTCCGGAGGAGAGGACGCCGCCTGCGCGTCGAACCCGTGGGTGAGCGTCGTGAAGATCGGGGACGCGGAGCGCGGCGGGCGCGCGGACGAGCTGGGCACGGGGTCCTCTCGGGAGTCGGCGGCGAGGGCTTCGCGATGACGGTGAGTACGTCGCGACAGCGGTTCTCATATTCTAGAACATGAATGCTGAGTGTCGGCCTCCACTCGTCAGGTGGCGAGGGTCACCCGACGTCGTACCGGGCCAATGCGTCCGCGTCCTGGGCGATCCGCGAGGCCCGGCGGGCGGCGTCGAGCGCCTCGACCGGATCGTCGACCGCCGCCGCCTCCGCGAGCGCGAGCTGCCGCTGTGCCTCGGCGAGGCGCGTTCTCGCGTCGGCACCCACGCTCCCTCGGTGCGCGGCGATGACGTCGACGGCGACGCGGATGTTGCTGTCCGCGGTGAACAGTGCCCCGCGCAGCGCCTCGCGAGCGTTGTCGAGGCGCTGCTGCGCGCTCCGGGCGGTCGCGAGGGCGGCGTCGAGATCGATGTCGGCGGCGCGAACCGCCTCCAGACGTCGCACCGGATCGGGCAGGACGCGGTCGCCGTCCGTGGACGTGGTCGACTCCGCTTCGAGGAGCGCACGGTTCGCCCGCTCGACGGCAGCCGCGATGACGGCGGCCGTCTCCGCGCGTTCCACCGCCGCGCCCAACGCCTCCGCTTCGGCGATCACCGTGCGGAGCTCCCGCCCCGCTGCGGCGAGTTCGGTCTCCGCTGCAGCGATGCCCGCGAGCGAACGCTCGACGGCGTCCAGCCGGTCCTCCGCCTGCTGCAGCTCGCGCCCCAGGGCGTGCAGTGCCGCGGCGGCCGGCCGGCCGGTGTCGATCCGATCCTTCGTCGTCGCCGCATCGGCCGTCGCCTGGTCGACTGCGTCCTGCGCGGTCCGGCGGAGCACCCGCGCGTCCTCGACGGCGCTCGCCGCATAGCGATCGGCGGCCGAGGCGATCGCGAGGCCGGTGGTGGTGAGTCGTTCGCGCGCGCGGTCGATGCGTCGCTCGAGCTGGTCGAGGAGCTCGGGCGCCGATCGCTCCGCGCCACGGCGTTCGTCGAAGCCGCGCAGTCGGGCGCTCAGCGTGCGCTCGACGTCCTCGCAGACGCTGATGATCCGCTCGTTCCAGGCGCGGCGCTGCGCCTCCGTGTCGGCGATCTCGTCCTCGAGCGACTGACGGAGCCGGAACGCCTCCCCGAGCGCCGAGCGTGCCGAGGCGACGTCGGCCGCATACCCTCGGGCGGCTTCGCGCCCGAACTCCGCTTCGGCGAATCCGACCTCGTCCTCGGCCTCGCGGACCGCGTCGTCGGTGCGGACGAGGGCGATGCCCGCGCGGCGGTGGAGGTCGTCGATGGAGGCGACGGGGGTCTTCGGGTTGCGCCGACGCAGCAGGGTGACGAGCAACCAGACGATGATGCCGACGCCCCCGAACACGATCAGCGAGGGGAGCCACCACAGGTCGTCCATGGGCTCCAGTCTACGAACGCGGAACGGGGATCGGCTGGGAAGGACGTGGCGTCGGACGTCGGTCGTCGACGGCGTTTCGACGGCTGTCGAGCTTCCTCGGGATCACGCTCGGCACGTCGGTCCGCGGGGCTACCCTGAACCCATGACCCGCCAGCAGCGCCTCGTGCTCACGATCGCGATCCTCTCCTCGTTCGTGGCGTTCCTCGACGGCTCGGTCGTGAACGTCGCGCTCCCCGCGATGACGAAGGAACTCGGCGGCGGCCTCATCGTGCAGCAGTGGGTGGTCGACGCCTACCTGATCACCCTCGGGTCGCTCATCCTGCTCGCGGGCTCGCTCTCCGACGCGTTCGGGCGCATCCGCATCCTCCGCATCGGGCTCATCGGATTCGGCGTCACCTCGATCCTGTGCGCGGTCGCGCCGACCGCCGAGGTGCTCATCATCGCGCGGCTGCTCCAGGGCGGCGCGGCTGCGCTGCTCGTGCCGAGTTCGCTCGCCATCATCATCTCGACGTTCAGCGGCGTCGCGCAGGGCAAGGCGATCGGCACCTGGACGGCATGGACGGGGGCCGCGGGCATCACCGGCCCGCTGCTCGGCGGCGTGCTCGTCGACACGCTGTCCTGGCGCCTCATCTTCGCGATCAACATCATCCCGATCCTCGTCACCCTGTGGCTCATGATGCGCACCGACCGCGTACCCGAACCCGAACATCGCCCGCGTATCGACGTTGTCGGTGCGGTGCTCGGCGCCGTCGGGCTGGGTGGTCCCGTCTTCGCGCTCATCGAGCAGGAGCGCTACAGCTGGTCGAGCCCGATGCTGCTCGTGCCGCTCATCGGCGGTGTCGTGTCCTTCGTCGCGTTCCTCTGGTGGGAGCGCCGCCACCCCGATCCGATGCTGCCGCTGTCGCTCTTCCGCGTGCGGAACTTCGGCTACGGCAACATCGCGACCGTCTTCATCTACGGCGCTCTCTCGCTCGGCTTCTTCGCCATCGCGGTCTTCATCCAGCAGACGGCGGGCTTCAGCGCCACGCTGGCCGGCATCGCGACGCTGCCGCCGACGCTCGTCATGCTCGCGTTGTCGTCGTGGTTTGGCAAGCTGGCCGGCACGCACGGGCCACGGCTGTTCATGACGATCGGGCCGATCGTCGCCGGCGTCGGCTTCCTGCTGATGATGGGTGCCCAGCAGGATCTGAACTACTGGGTACAGCTGTTCCCGGGCATCCTGCTCGTCGGTCTCGGCCTCGCGATCACGGTCGCGCCGCTCACCGCGGGCATCCTCGGATCGATCGACCCGGCCCATGCCGGCATCGGATCGGCGGTCAACAACGCGGTGTCGCGCGTGGCCGGCCTCGTATCGATCGCCCTGGTCGGCATCATCGCCGGTGGCGCGCTCGGCGTCGACGGGTTCCCACGGGTGATCCTGGCGACCGCCGTGTTCATGTTCGTCGGCGGCGTGGTGTCGTTCGTCGGCATCCGGAATCCGCGGACCGCGACCGCGTCGGAGACGGCGACCTCGTCGCCGGCCTGACGACCTCGCCGGACGGCGAGCCCTCAGTCAGCGCGGGTCGCCACCCGTGACGGCGGGCGCGGTGGTGGCTGCCCCGATCACGGCGTGCAGCATCTCGCGGAGCTGGGTGAGGTGCTCGGCGTCCATCCGGAGCTCGTTCATGACCCGATGCGGGATGGCCTCCGCCTGGGTGCGGAGCTCACGGCCGGCGGTGGTGAGCGAGACGTCGAGCACGCGTTCGTCGAGTCGGCTGCGGTCGCGTCGGACGAGCCCGGCGGTCTCGAGGCGCTTGAGGAGCGGGGACAACGTCGCCGGCTCGAGCTGCAGTGCTCCGCCGAGGTCCTTGACCGAGCGCGGGCTGTGCTGCCAGAGCGCGAGCATCACGAGGTACTGCGGATGGGTGAGGCCGAGTGGTTCGAGGATCGGTCGGTAGAGCGAGATGACGCTGCGCGACGCGACGGCGAGCGCGAAGCAGACCTGGTTCTCGAGCTGGAGCAGGTCGTCGGCCGTGGCGACGGTGGTGGATTCGTTGGCGGTCACGGTCCCATCGTACCCAAATGATTAGTACACTCATCAATATGAGCGAGAAACGATCCTTCCGGGAGTCCGTGCGCGAGGCCGGTGGTCTGTACGGCTGGGTGAACGGCCGCATGTGGAAGGTGCTCGGTCCGCCGCCCCTCGGTCCCTACAACGAGGAGCCCTTGCCGCCGTCCGCGCAATCGGGGTGCCCGATCTGCGGCCACGCCATGTCGGAGCACATCGTCGACCGCACGACCGGTCCGCGCACGCAGCTGCACTGCCCGAAGGCGCCCGCCGCCTGAGGGTGATCTCCACCCCGGGTGGCAGGACGTCATCCTCCAGGTGCATGCGGGGTTCCGCCACACCTGCTGAACTGGTGATATGCCTCAGGTCAACATTTCTTCAACGCCGCCGGTTCCGTCCACCGGCGATACCACCTCGCGTCGCTGGCACCTCATCGACGCCCTCCGCGGGTTCGCGCTCGTCGGCATCCTCTTCGTCAACGTCCCCGACATCACCCGGCTCGGTAGCGATATCCCGTTCGACCAGCGACAGTCCACGCTCATGGACACCGTGCTCGAGTTCGCGGTGCAGACGCGGTTCGTCCCCATCTTCGCCTTCCTCTTCGGGCTGAGCGCGATGCTCGTGATCCAGGGCGCCCGCCGTCGCGGCACCGGCGCGCTCGTGCCGATGCTGCTGCGGTTCAGTGCGCTGGCGGTGATCGGCATCGCGCACGGGTTCCTCTACCCGGGCGAGATCCTCCGCGAGTACGCGATCTGCGGGATCCTCATGCTCCCCCTCATGCTGTGGTTGCCGCGCTGGGCGCTGCTCGGGTTGGGCGTCGTGCTCACGATCGCCGCCTACGCGCTCACGGGCGGTGGGCTCGCGACTCTGCCCGGACTGTTCCTCGCTGGTGCGGGGGCGGCGGCGTACGGCTTGCCGAAGGTGCTCGACGCCGGAGGGCGGCCCGTGTGGATCACCTTCCTCGTGGCGACGGCCCTCGCCGTCCCGGCCATCGTCTGGCAGACCACCGAGCCCGGCGATCCGCGGTTCACGACCGCCGGTGGCATCGCGGGCGGGATCCTCGCCGTCGTGTACGTCACCGGATTCGCGCTGCTCTGGCAGACGCCGGTGCGTCGAGTCCTCGCTGCCGTCTTCGAACCCCTCGGCCGCATGGCGCTCACCAACTACCTCGCTGCGAGCGCCGTGTTCGCGGTCGTCGGGCTGCTCGTCCCCTTCCGGGAGATCGACGACCTGGCCGCGGTGAGCGTCGGAGCGCTCGCGCTCATCGCGGTGCAGTCGGTGCTCAGCCGGGTCTGGCTGCGGCACTTCCGCTACGGGCCGGTCGAGTGGGTCTGGCGGATGGCCACCTGGCGTCGCGTCGTCCCGCTGCGGGGCGCTGCGCTGCCGGCCGCCTGAGTGCTGAGTCGCCCCAAACTGCGAGCTTTCTGCTCGGATTCGTGCAGTTCCGGGCGACTCAGCGGGGCGGGAGTGAGGCGGCGGCGACTGCGACCGCGTCGGCCGGTTCGCGTCCGAGCAGCGTCCGGAGATCGTCACCCGCGCCGTCGAGGAATCCGTGCCGGACATCGGTGAAGATCGACATGAGCATGGCGGGCTGGAACGGCTTGAGCGCTGCGTCGGCCAGCGCCGTCCGCTGCTCGGCAAGGGAGACGGTGTGGAGTGGGACGCCCAGCCGAGCGGCCACCTGCGCGGCCGTGATCGGTTCGCCGACGAGGTCGTAGCTGCGACCGACGTGGTCCGACGGGGACATCGCGACGACGGCCGCGGCCTCGGCGAGGTCGGCTCGTGCGACCGCGGCCAGCGCCCCGTCGCCGAACGCCGAACCGAGCGAGTCGCCCGACCACGCCAGGAGCGACCCGAACAGCTCGGCGTACAGGCCGTTCCGCAGGATCGTCCAGGACAGGCCGCTGTGCTGCAGCCGACGCTCGGTCCACCGGTGCGCGAGCGCGAACGCGAGGTGGTCTCCGGCCGAGGTGAGGCTCGTGTACACGACGTGCTGTACTCCGTCCCGTTCGGCCGCGGTGATCGCCGTCTCGTGTCGGGCGATCACGACGTCGTCCTCGGCTTCACCCGCCGATACGAGGACGAGCGTGTCGACGCCGACGAAGGAGACGGTGTCGGGGTCGTCGAAGTCGATCCGTCGCGCGCCGTCCTGTCCGCTGCGGTTGCTCGCGAGCGGTGCGGCCCCACGGACGGTGAGTGCATCGAGGATCGCGCCGCCGAGTTGGCCGGTGGTTCCGGTGACGAGGATCATTTCAGGGCCTTTCGGTGTTCGGATTGATGACTCGGACGAGTCTGCGTCCCCTGTTCCGGCCCCACAAGAAGGCACTTCCATGTCACTCACGCACACCGCGGTAACCGCCGACCTCGAACCCTGCGGCAAGGAGGACCACCCGGACTGCGGTATCCGGGACGTCCTCGACCGCATCGGCGACACCTGGTCGGTCCTCGTCGTCGTCGAGCTCGCGTCGGGCGACCGCCGGTTCCGCGAGCTCCAGCGGGCGATCGACGGGATCTCCCAACGCATGCTGACGCTGACCCTCCGCAGACTCGAACGTGACGGCCTCGTCGACCGGACCGTGTACCCGACGGTTCCCGCGCAGGTGTCCTACGCCCTCACCTCGTCTGGTGCGGGACTCTCGCACCTCGTCAAGACGCTCGCCGACTGGTCGCTCGAGCAGCGACCGGCGATCGCGGCGTCGCGTTCGGCGTACGACGCCGCCCGCCCGGGGCACCGCATCAGGTGATCGCTGTCGCGTGACGCCGGCGGGGAGTAGCGTCAGCACATGGAACATCCGATCGTGCATGATCCCGACGACCCCTTCGTCGAACGCGTCAGGCGGATCTGCCTCGCCTATCCGGAGGCGGTCGAGACGTTCGGCCACGGACGCCCGCGGTTCAAGGCGGGCAAGCGCGTGTTCGTGACCGTCGGGTCGGAGATGCGCATCCCGCACAGCATCACGTTCACGCCCGCCGAGGAGGAGCGCGGCGCCTGGCTCGATGACGACCGGTTCTGGTCGCCGAAGTACGACGGCCCGTCGGGCAAGCTCGCGTTCGACGCCGGCCTCGACGGCGACGACAGCCGCACGCTCGACGACGTCGACTGGGCGCTCATCGCCGAACTCATCGACACCTCGTATAGGCAGGTCGCCCTCCAACGCCAGCTCCGCGCGCTCGACGCGCTCTGACGAAGGCGGCGACCTCGCCCCACGGACGGCACCATGCCAGACTGACCAGCGGGGGAGCCGCGCGCTGCGGTTCGAGGACGGGGAGCTGTGAGCGACGACGGATCCGGCATGCGGATCGCCGATGCCGAGCCTGACGCGGCGCCGTCCGGCAGTCCGGCGCCGACCGGTCGAGCAGGGCTCCGAAGCCGCTTCGCGCGCCACCCGCGCACGAGCGCCTACCTGCTGCGCAGCGCCGTGCTCGCAGCATCGACGACCGTGGTGGTCTCCGTCGTCGTCGGTGTCATCGCCGCGTGGGGGATCCTCGCCCGACAGATGGAGTACCGCGACGGTGACGGGTACCGGATCACGGGAGGCCCCAACCCGGCGACCTGGTCCGACGCCGTCTCCTTCTCGCCGGCAGGGGAGTGGTACAGCGTCCTCGGCACCATCGGATCCTTCCTCTGGCTCGCCCTCGCGGTCGTGCTCCTCCTCGTGCAGCCGGCGACCGAGCTCGGCGGACGATGGGCCAGGTCCCGCGGGTTCGGTGCGTTCTTCGGGCTTGTGCCGGTGGCCGTCGTCGGCCTCGTGATCTGCGTCATCGCAGCGTTCGGGATCACCGGTGGCAACTCGCCAGCATGGCTCGTGGGCTGGACCTCCTTCGGGACCATCGTGTGGTTGGCGGTGGTCTACGGGCTGCCGATCCTGCTCGTCGTCGCGGCCGTCATCGGCCTCGCCACGCTCGCCGACCGCGGTGGACGGCGTCGGTTCCTGCTCATCCTCGGTGCCGTCCTCGCGGTCGCAGTCGTCGCCGGATCGATCGGACTCTTCCGCCCGCCCGCGCTGGAGCCAGTGGTCGGTCCGCCCATCGGCGGGGAGGCCGCGGCGTTCACGCAGGCCCTGGAACCGCTCGACGGCGTGGCGTCCGTCGAGGTCGTCGGTGCGGGGGCGACCGTCCTGATGGCCGCCGACGCCGGCGCCGACGAGGTGCTCGCAGCAGCTCAGGCTGCGCGGCAGGTCTCGGAGGAGCAAGCCGCTGCAGCACAGGCCGCCGAGATCCAGCCCGCGATCGTCATGGTCGTCATGGCCCGCGAGTCGAGCGGCACCGACCTGGCCGCCGATGACCCACAAGCGGCGCCCTGGCGGTTGCAGCTCGTCCCCTCCGAGTTCCCGGCGGGCACCCTGACCACCCAGGTGGATCGCTTGCTGCGCGCGGAGGCGCTCGGCGTCCAGATGGTCATCACGGGCGATCGGCCGGCGATCACCGTCTCCTCGATCGCAGCGTTGCCGGGCGTCGTCGCCGCCTTGGCCGAGATCGCCCCCGACGGAGCCTACGTCTCGGTCCCCGAACGGTTTTCGATGGTCTTCGACCCGCTCGAGCTGAGCACGGCGATGGTCGACGCGATCGTCGGGGTCGTCGTCGCAAACCCGAACGCGGAGTTCGAGCTCACAGCACAGCCGAAGCTCTACGTGAACCACGTGACCCCTGAGGCCGCAGCCGCGATCGACGCGATCCTCCGGGACCCGGCGCTTGCCGGGACGAGCCCATCCGGGTACCCCGCCGAGTACCAGATCCACACGATCGGCCCCGACGGCGACGTGTACCTCGAGGGCACCTTCGGTTGAGCCCCTGCCGGTAGCGTGAGGGGATGACCGCCGCTCAGTCCTCCCGCCTCCAGTTCGGTGCCTTCGTGATGAACACGGGCTCGCACATGCAGCACGGCCTCTGGCGCCACCCGGACGCGAAGCAGCACACCTTCGACGACGTGAACCTCTGGGTCGACCTCGCGAAGACGCTCGAGCGGGGCCGGTTCGACACGATCTTCTTCGCCGACGTCGTCGGGGTCTACGGCGGTGCCGGGGCGTCCTTCGACGTGAACGCCCGCGAGGGCATGCAGTTGCCGAGCAACGACCCGTCGATGCTGCTGTCGGCGTTGGCGATCAGCACCGAGCACCTCGGCCTCGCGTTCACCTCGTCGATCCTGCAGGAGCACCCGTTCACCTTCGCGCGGAAGATCTCGACGATCGACCATGCGTCCGGTGGGCGGGTCGGCTGGAACATCGTCACGAGTTTTCTCGAGAACGCGGCGCGCAACTACGGGCTCGACCGCCTCGTCGAGCACGACGAGCGGTACGCGTGGGCCGAGGAGTACGTGGCGGTCGTCGGCAAGCTCTGGGAGGGGTCGTGGGACGACGGCGCGCTCCTCGCCGACAAGACCAGCGGCGTCTTCGCCGACCCGACCAAGGTGCACCGGATCGACCACGTCGGCGAACGGTACCGCGTGGAAGGCCCGCACCTGTCGTCGCCGTCGCCGCAGCGATCGCCGCTCCTGTTCCAGGCAGGCTCGTCCGGCGCGGGGAAGGCGTTCGCCGCGAACTACGCCGAGGTGCAGTTCATGATGGCGCCCAGCATCGAGGCGGCGCGGGCGTCGGCGGAGTCGACGCGCGCGCTCGTCGCCGAGACCGGCCGCGACCCGCGCGACGTCAAGTTCTGGCAGGCGATGTCGTTCATCGTCGGCAGCACCGAGGAGGAGGCGAAGCGTATCGAGGCCGAGTACGACGACCTCCTGTCGGCCGACGCGTTCCTCGCGCACTCGAACCTCGGCACCGACCAGGCGACCGGCAAGCCGATCGACCCGGACACCCCACTCAAGGACGTCGAGACCCAGGGCGGGCACAGCATGCTCGAGGCGTTGAAGGCCCTCTCGCCGGACCGCGAGCCGACCGTCCGCGACCTCGCGAAGCTCACGGCGAAGCTGCGTGGCCGCGTGGTCGGGACGCCGGAGCAGATCGCCGACCACCTGGCCGAGTGGCGCGCGGCCGGGATCGACGGGATCAACGTCGCCAACTGGATGATCCCGCACTCCTACGAGGTCTTCGTCGACGAGGTCATGCCGGTGCTGCAGGAGCGCGGTCTCGCTCAGCGCGAGTACGCGCCTGGCACGCTCCGCGAGAAGCTCTTCGGTGCGGAGCCCACCCTCCCGGAGACGCACCCGCTGCGCGCGTACCGCGGCGCCTTCGCCGGCCGCTGAACCCAGCCCGCTCGGCAGCAGGACATCCGCCCGAGAACCGGACGTTTCGACGCGGAATGTCCTGCTCTCGTGCGGCTGTCCTGTCCTCGTGCCGCGGGGCCTACTCCGGCTTGGCCGTGCCGACGGCCCAGACGAAGGGCGGCGGCGTGCCGTTGATGGACCAGTCGCCGACGATCCGCGTCTTGTAGATCACGGGGTTGTGCGACGCGACCGTGCGGGCGTTGCGCCAGTGGCGATCGAGCGCGCTCGTGCGGCTGACGGCCGAGGCGCCGAGCGTGTTGAAGAGCAGCGTCGCGGCGCGCGGCACCAGCTCAGAGAGCACCACCTGCGCCTGGGCGGAGCGGATCTCGGCCTCGATGTTCGCCTGCAGGTCGTCCGCGGAATCGCGGTCGGCGGCGGTCTCCGATGCCCGCTCGATCGCCGCGGCGACCCCGAGGACGGTCTGCTTCGCGACGAACGCGATCGACGAGATCTCGCCGACGACCGCCTGGATCTGCCCGTCGTCCTTCACGAGTGGCGCGAGACCATGCGTGTAGACGCGGGTACGGGCGCGGATCTGCTCCCCGGCGTCGCGCTCGACCGCCGCCGCGATCCCCGCGTGCACGGCGATGAGCACGTGCTGGTAGAGCGCGGTCTGGTAGCGGAACCGATCGGTGAAGGGGTGCAGCTGGTCGGCGTCGACGACCGCGTCCTCGAAGACGATCGTCCCCGTGCCGGTGAGCTGCTGCCCGAAGCCGTCCCAGTCGTCGGCGATCGTCACGCCCAGCTGGTTCGTGCGGACGAGCACGGTGACCTCGGTGTCGGGCTGGCCCTCGACGACGAGTCGCGCGGTCGCGTCCGTCCAGTCGGCGTAGATGCTGCCCGTCGTGTAGAACTTACGGCCGTTCACGACGTAGCGGCCGTCGCGCTCGGTGACGACCGTTCCGGAGACGCCGAGTGCGCCGGAGCCGACCTCGCTCCAGGCGTTGCCGACGATCTCACCGGCGACGAAGCGCTCGAGCCAGGCGGTCCGTCGGTCGCTGGGGGCCGCGACCAGCTGGTCCTCGACGAGGGCGATGTGCCCACGGAAGATCTGCGGGAGGTTCGAGTCCGCCGCCGCGAGCTCGATCAGGAGCTCGGTGAACTCCGGGAAGGTGAGCCCCGAACCGCCGAACTCGGCGGGGACCCGGAGTGCGCCGAAGCCGGCGGCGGCGAGCTTCCGCACCTCCTCGCGCGGGAGCCGGTGCTCGAGTTCGCGCTCCACGGCGCCGGCCTGGATCTCGGCGAACAGCGGTAGGAGCAGCTCCCGGGTGGCCGCGAAGCCGACCGGGCGGGCGGTGGTGGTGGGTGCGGAGGTCATCTGGTTCCGTTCCGGAGGCGGCGGTGGGCTGGTCGGGCGGTGGGCCCTTCGACAGGCTCAGGGACCGGTGGAGGTGCTCAGGGACCGGTGGAGGTGCTCGGCGACTGGGTTGAGCCGCTGGGCTTCGGTCCCTGAGCCTGTCGAAGGGCGGGAGTGGCGCGAAGGCCTAGGTGTAGAGCGAGATCGGCTGAAGCTCGCCGTTCAGGTGGTTCGCGCCGACTTCGAGCTTCTTGTAGTCGACCGGGTCGTGGAGGGAGTGCGTGCGCACGTTCCGCCAGAACAGGTCGAGCCCCACGGAGGCCTTCGCCGAGCTGGAGCCGGTGACCTCGAAGATGCGGTTCGCGACCTCGATGCCGAGCTCCGTGGAGACGACCTTGAGCTTGGCGATCTCGATGGCGATGGCGCCGCGGTCCTCCGCGGTCACGTCCGCTCCCCGCTCGATGATGCGGTCGAAGCGGGCGTTCGTGCGGTCGGCGAGCGCCTCGACGGCGGCGATCGACGACACGAACTCGCCGACGACGCGCTGGACGAACGGGTCGTCGCGGTAGGTCTCGGCGTGGCTGAGGAACCAGGCGTTCTTCCGCGCCCGGACGAGCTCGGTGCCCTGCGCGAGCGCGCCCTCCGCGATGCCCAGGTAGAGGTTGCCGAACGCGAGCTGGATGCCGGGCGTCACGAGGGAGGAGAACGGTTCGTCGCCGACAGTGCCGAGGATGTCCGCCTGCTCGACGAGCACGTCCTCGAACCGCACGGAACCCGACGCGGAGAGCCGCTGGCCGAGCGCGTCCCAGTCGCCGAGGTAGGTGATGCCCGCGCGGTCGTGGTCGAGGACGAACTGGAAGATCGTGCCGTCGTGGTCGCCACCGCGGACGACCGCGTTGACGAGGATGACGTCGCCGGCCGAGGCTCCCGTCGAGAAGCGCTTGAGGCCGTTGAGGCGGAACGCGCCGCCGTCCTGGGTGAGCGAAAGATCGGGGTCCGTCGGGTTCACGGAGTCGCCCCAGATCCACCGGCCCTCAACGGTCTTGCGGTGCCACTCGGCCTGCGTGGCCGGGTCCGCGGTGAAGCCGATGTTGCCTGCGTTGATGTAGTGGTAGGCGAGCAGCTGGCCGATGGAGGCGTCCACGCGCGACAGGATGCGGACGACCCGGAAGGCGCTCTCCCAGTGCCCACCGCCGCCACCGAACTCGGCGGGGTCGAGCAGGTTGACGAGGCCCGATTCGCGGAGGAGGTCGAGCTCAGTGGTGGGGTCGAGGTTCGCGCGGTCGCGTTCGAGGACGTCGACGGCGAGCTTGGTGGCGACCTCGGAGGCGACGGCGTCCCAGTGCGCGAGCTCGGCGTCGTCGGCGGTGCCGGACCAGTGGGTGCGCCCCGGGGAGATATCGGTGATGCTCATGCGGATGCCCCTTCAGTGGCGTAGGCGTTGTCGGTGTCGAAGAGGGAGGGTGCGGTGTCGTCGGCTGCGGACGGCTGGCCGACGTAGGCGCCGCGGTAGCGGTGGGCCGGGTGCCACTCGGGCACGACGGGGGAGCCGGTGCCGTTCAGCCGGCCGCGCAGCGTCCCCTCCGGGTACTCGTCCCAGACCCGGCCGCGGCGACGCAGCTCGGGCACGAGCAGGTCGACGACGGCCTCGAAGGTGCCGGGCGTGATGACGTAGGCGAGGTTGAAGCCGTCGGTTCCGGCTACGTCGATCCACCGCTCGATCTCGTCGGCGACCGTCGCGGCACTGCCGACGAACACCGGCCCGATGCCGCCGATGCCGATGTAGTGGGCGATGTCGCGCGGCGTCCACTCGCGCTCCGGGTCGGCGAGCGTGAAGATCGCGAGCGCCGAGCGGGCGGCGTCGGTGTCGACGTACTTGAGCGGCTTGTCGGGGTCGAAGGACGAGAGGTCGAGGCCGGACCAGCCGCCGTAGAGGGTGAGGGCGCCGTCGAGCGAGATGTACTGCTGGTACTCCTCGTACTTCGCCTGCGCCTCCTCGTCGGTCTCGGCGACGATCGCCGTGGCGAGGGTGAGGATCTTCGCGCTGTCGCGCGGGCGTCCGAGGGCCTCGGCGCGGTCGCGGATGTCGTCGGTCGTCTTGCGGGTCAGCTCCGGGACGAGCCCGTTGATGAACACCGCTTCGCCGTGGGTGGCCGCGAACTGGCGACCGCGGGCCGAGGCGCCGGCCTGGAAGATGACGGGGGTGCGCTGCGGCGACGGTTCCGAGAGGTGGATGCCGGGCACCTGGAAGTGCTCGCCGCGGTGGTTGATGGGGTGCACCTTCGTTGGGTCGGTGTAGACGCCGTTCTCCCGGTCGATGACGACCGCGTCGTCCTCCCACGAGCCCTCCCACAGTTTGTAGGTGACGTCGAGGAACTCCTCGCCGATCCCGTACCGGTCGTCGTGCTTGATCTGGGTGGTGAGGCCGAGGTTGCGGGCGGCGGAGTCGAGGTAGGAGGTGACGACGTTCCAGCCGACCCGACCCTTCGTGAAGTGGTCGAGCGTCGAGAAGCGGCGGGCGAGGGCGTACGGCAGTTCGTAGGTGGACGCGACGGTGACGCCGAAGCCGAGGTGCTCAGTCGCCTTCGCCATGGCCGACACCTGGATGATCGGATCGCCGACGGGCAGCTGCGCCGAGTCGATGAGCGCGGGCGCGGAGGAGTGACGGTAGACGTCGTAGATGCCGACGACGTCCGCGATGAACAGGGCGTCGAACGTGCCGCGCTCGAGGAGTCTGGCGAGGTCGATCCAGTAGTCGATGTCGTTGTAGCGGTGCGCCTGGTTGTCGGGGTGCTTCCACAGGCCGGGCGCCTGATGGGTCACGCAGCTCATGTCGAACGCGTTGAGGATGATGCGCTTGCTCACAGGGATACCACCGGGTCGTCTCGTCGAGGCTGGGTCCGACGGCGATCACGGCGCCGTCCAGCACGACGGTACTCGGGGGCCCGGGTGCTCGCGAGGGGCCCGAAACAGAGCGTCACATGGGCCGCCGGGCGTCCGTTCCTCACGGTTCCTTCCCAGAGTTACTTTACCTTACGTAAGGTAAAGTAACTCCCATGAGACCCAGTGCACGGAACGAGATCCTCGATGCGGCCGTCCGCGTCGTCGACGCCTCCGGAGAGGCCGACATCACCTACGAAGCGGTGGCGCAGGAGGTCGGTCTGACGAAGGCCGGCCTGCGCTACCACTTCCCCTCACGGGACGCGATGATGATCGCGGTGATCGAGCACGTCGTCGCCCGCTGGCAGCGCGAGCTCGTGGAGGAGCTGGGGGCGCCGCTCGACGAGTCGACGCTCGAGGAGCGGGTGCGGGCCTTCGTCGCCTTCGCCGGGGAGGGCGGCGCGAGCCAGGGCGAGTTCGTCGTCTTCGCCGAGGCGGTCAGGCGCCCGGAGCTCGCCGCTCCCTGGCTCGAGTACCTCCGGACCTGGTTCGGATTCGGCGAGGACACCGATTCGACCTCCCTCCTGCTCGTCTGGTTGGCGGCGAACGGCCTCTGGATCGCCGAGGCGACCGGCATCCTCGACGTCGGTCGCGATCAACGCGCCGACCTCGTCGCACGGCTGCTGACACTCGCGGGCGGTGGTTCCCGATGAGGAAGTGGCTAATCCTCTCCGCCGCCATCCTGCTGGAGGTCACGGCGACCCTCTCGCTGCGCGGCGCTATCGACAACCCCTGGTGGTCGATCCTCGCCGTGGTCGGGTACGCGGGCGCGTTCGTCGCGCTGTCGCTCCTGCTCCGGATGGGGGTGCCGATCGGGGTGGTCTACGGCATCTGGGCTGCGGCCGGCGTCGCGCTCACCGCGGTGCTGGCGTCGCTCGTGTTCGGCGAGCAGTTCACCTTCATGATCGGGCTCGGCATCGCGATCGTGATCGCCGGCGTCGTGCTCGTTGAGACAGGCCACGCCCCGGAGTCGCCGAAGCCCGCGGCGACGAACGAGGAGGCCGGCGCATGACCTGGTTGCTCCTGGCCGGCGCCATCGTCACCGAGGTCGCCGCGACGCTCTCCCTGCGCGCCTCGGAAGGCCTGCGGAAGAAGCGGTGGATAGCCCCCGTCGCCGTGTTCTACGTGACCGCCTTCGGGTTGCTGACCATCGCACTCGCGAACGGCATGCCCGTCGGAATCGCCTATGGGATCTGGGCCGCTTGCGGGGTCGCCCTCACGGCCATCGGTGCGCGCGTCCTGTTCAAGGAGAAGCTGACGCCGAAGATGATCGTCGGCATCGGCCTCATCGCGGTCGGTGTCCTCGTCATCGAGCTCGGCTCCCAAGCGCACTGACCCGCGTTGATCGCGCCCGCGCGCGGCGGTGGGGACCGGTCCCCATTGAGCGTGCGGCGAGTCTGCGGCATCCTCGTCCTGAGCGATACCGCTCGTGACCGACAGCCTTGGGGGGCTCCTGTGGACAGCAACGTACTCGCGATCATCGCCATTCTCGTCCTGCTCGCCATCGTCGGGCTGGGGGTGTTGAAGGGACTCGGCCGCCGGAAGATTCGGGAGACGGCGACGAACCGTCGCGCCACCAAGGTGCCGGAGATGCTGCAGGAGTTCGGGCGCTCGGTCGTCCTCGGCACGGACCCCGCCGGTGCGACCGCGCTCATCGAGGGGCTGCCGAAGCGGAAGGCGAAGTCGCTGCGGCCCGGTGTGTGGGGTATCGACTACGTCGCGAAGGACGACGTCACGATCGAGGTCCAGTCGACGGGCGCAGGTTCCGAGGTGGTGGTGACGTCGCTCACCGAGTACCTCGGCTTCCCGCAGGGCCTCGACGGCTGGCAGCGCTTCGCCACGCAGCTGGAGGAGGCGGCGAAGGCGCAGGGCGTGCCGGTGCAGCGTGGTGCTCGGGCGTTCCAGTACCTGCCGGCACCCGCGAACACCCTCGACAAGGCGCGCTGGGTGCTCGCCAAAGTCGTCGCTCGCTGAGTCACCTCTCCCGAATCGCGGCGGCGCTCACTCACCCCTCCGGAAGAGCTGCGGAGGCGCCAGCACCGTCGTGGCCGCGACCGATACCATCGGGCAATGTCCATCGCGAGGTTCGACACCGTCCTGATCAATGGCAGCGTGGGCACCGGCAAGACCTCCGCTGCCGAGGCAGTCGGTGAGGCGTTGCAGCGATGCGGCGTTTCAGGCGCGGTCATCGACGTCGACTGGTTGAGCCGGTTCTGGCCTGCATCCGAGGACGATCCGTTCCGGACCGCTCTCGCTCTCGAGAATCTGCAGGCGATCACCGCGAACTTCCGGCGCGCCGGCGCAGCGGTCGTCGTCGTCGCCACGGTGATGGAGACGCTCGACCAGCTGCAACGCACCACCGTCGCCCTCGGCTCCCCGAGGTCGCTGCACGTCCGCCTGACCCTGGATCCGGACGTCGCGCGCTCGAGGTTGGCCGGACGCCACGGTGACGACGCGGCAGCGCTCAGCTGGCACACGCGGCGTCACCCCGAACTGGCGGGCATTCTTGAGCGGGCCGCATTCACCGACGACATGCGCATCGACACGACTCATAAACGGCCCAGGGAGGTCGCTCGAGAGATCCTCTCGGCAATCGTCGCCGGTCCCTGAGCTTGTCGAAGGGCTGGGAGCCCTCGTCTGGTCCCTGAGCCTCCCTCCGGTCCCTGAGCCTGTCGAAGGGCCCGCCGACCGCCCGCTCGCCTACAGGTTCCCGAGATAGGCCAGGCGCTCGCCGCCGAGTTCGACCGCCAGCGCCCGCTGCCGCTTCACCCGCCGCCACCGCACGATGAAGAGCACCGTCCCGATGGCCGTGAGCACGAGACTGACGCCGAGCATGATCGGTCCGGTCGCGCCGAGCTCCTCCGGGTCGACGGACAGGAGGGCACCCGCGAGGACACCGACGCCGCCGAGGCAGGTGCCGGCGTACGCCCCGGCCGCGAACAGGCGCGACGCGGGGATCGGGCCGAGGAAGTGCTGCAGGAGCACGGGCGGGAGTCCACGGCGGCGTTGTTCCGGGCCGCGCCGGTCGAACCAGTCGAGGGAGAAGCGCTGGGCGATGTGGATCTCGCGTGCCCGCGCGATGCCGCCGACGATCCACGCGACGAACGCGAGTAGCGCGGATCCGACGACCGCGACAGCGACGAGCGCGTTCGCGTCGGACGGCAGGAGGCGGTCGATGACCCCTTCCGCGATGGCCGCCCCGAAGATCGCGAGCAGGCCGATCCCGGCGAGCCCGATCAGGATCCAGTCGCAGACCTTCCGGAGGGTGCGTGCGCCGACCGTCTCCGGAATCGGTTGCAGGTGGACGACGTCGTCGTTGTCCGCGAGCCAGGACCGCACCCGAGCCTGGTCCTGTGGAGGAATCCACGACGGCAACTCGCGTCCGTCGTCCGGGTCGCCGCGCTCTGCATCCCGATCGCCGCGCTCCGCATCCCGATTGCCGAGCGCCCCATTCCGGTCACCGAGCTTGTCGAGGTGCACTCGGTCGACGATCTGCTCCGCGGCCAGCCGGGCCGGGTCGTCCGGTCGCCGGAACCGGTCGTCGTCCGTGTCGTCGTCGACCGCCGTCGCCTCGTCCTCGACCGCGACGACCGACCCGTACTGCGGCGCAGGCGGCACGAGGGGAGTGGGGTTCGAGGCTTCGGGCGCTGCTGGGGCCACGTCCTGGTACCCGCGCGCGACCTCCTCCACCGCGCCCTGCGCCGCCTGCATCGCCTCGTCCCGGATGCTCCGGCCGAGCGGCCCCGCGGCCTGGACCACCGCGTCGAGCAGCTTCACATCGCCGGTGGATTCCGCCACGGTGATGCAGTCGCCGATGAACCCGCGTCGACCGATCATGACGTCCGAGCCCTTTCCGGCGAGTGAACGGGAGATGCGCTCTCGGCCGACATCGAGGGGGTCTTGACCGGTGTCGTCGGGGATGCCGCTGCCGGCGATGAGCGCGACGAGTGGCACGAGGTCGGAGGTGGGGAGGCTCCGGAGCCAACCGCCGTTCACGATGATGCGCGCGCGTGCGCCGGTGTCGGTCGTGAGTCGCAGGCTGAGGGCCGGCGTGGTCGCGGCGGGATTGCGGGTGAGGAGCTCGCCGCTCACGATCGAGCGCAGCGGAACCGTCTCGCCGCCGAGGAGCGCGGTGCCGCGAACGGTGTCGACGCCGACCGGGCGGAAGGTGGTTGCGAGGTATGACAAGCAGATGCCGGCGGTGAGGAGGAAGCAGAACGGAATGGTGATGATCGGGACGAGCGCGACGTCGAAGACGGAATCGATGATGCTCCCGAGGCCCCACCCGACGATCGTGGCGAGGATGCCCGACAGGATGACGATGAGGACGAGGTTCGCCCGGACGGGAGGGCGGCCGATCATGGTGAATCCGTCGTTCGTCGGTCCTGGTGCTGCGCTCACGTCGTCCTCTCCGCAGGTGGTCGCATCGACTGTTCCATGTCGGCGCCCGTCGTGTCGAGCGGGAGCCCTCCTTTGATCCCGGGCCGCACCCGCCCCCTGAACCACCTCCTCCGGTCCCTGAGCGACCATCCGGGTCCCTGCGCGACCATCCGGGTCCCTGAGCTTGTCGAAGGGCGTCACCTTCCCCGGTCCCTGAGCTTGTCGAAGGGCGCGACCCTCGCTGGCCCTGAACCCCTCGCAGCACGATTCGCGTCTTCGGCTTCCGTGTTGTAGGCTCTACTTCGGCCTGCCGAGCCGAAGTTCTCTTCTCTCAGCAAGCAATGCGCCCGTAGCTCAACGGATAGAGCATCTGACTACGGATCAGAAGGTTGGGGGTTCGAATCCCTTCGGGCGCACAGAAAAAATCCCGCCTGACCAGGTAATTATTGGTCTGGCGGGATTTCTGTTTTTGGCCTAGCGGGGGCTTCATCCCACGCTTGAGGCCTACGCCACGGGGCTCTACCCAGCTGATTCGTACCGGTCGGGAGCCACGGTCCGCATCGCACCATCCATGCAACCGGCGAGCCCGATACCTGTTCGACGCTGGCCCTTGGGAAGGTAGTACTGGTTCGTCGCAGACGCGGTGTTGCCGATCCAGTACCGGCTAGTAATTCCGACGGGCCGCGGAACTACTGATGCTCCGCCAGTACCTACGATGGACGCGACGACCGAGGGAGAGCCTGTAGCTGATGGACAAGAGCATGCACCCCGACGACCGCCGTGTTGGCATCTTTCTGCATTCTTCAGATAACAACGAGCCGTTCGCCGTCGGGACACTGTGGCTCGACCCTGACCGCGGTGTGACGGCGGAGATTCCTTTCTTCCCGAACATCCAGCCCCAATTCACGACTCCCGCCAGATGGTTCGCGGACGGGCCGCCCGAGAACATTCACTTCCGAAGCGAGCACCTTCAAGTCGGAATGTTCGGCTGTACCCGCTCTCGGGTTTCGTCCCCGATGCACATCGATGTAGGCGGTCTCCGGGTTCGCGAGACAGTGCTGACGGAAAGGACAGGGCCGGTTGAAGACCCGCTGACGGTCTCGACCTTCAGTTCGCGAATTGATGGTCTGACTGAGTGGACGAGGCTCTCGTCGGTGAGCTGGTCGGGTGAGCAAGTCGAGGACGAGCGAGGGGCGCGACGACGGCGGGTCACCTACGTCATCGAACAAGCTCAGGGGCTGTCATGGGCGCAAGGTGAGGCCCGCATGTCCTTGAGTACGACCTGGCGACCAAAGGAGAACGCGCCGAGGAACGGCGTGCATATGGAGGACGATGTGGTTCTCCGGTCGAAGTTCTCCAGTCCTCGACCCATCGCGGACCATCTCGCCGAGCATCGGAAGTTCCGTGACCTCCTCCAATTCAGTTACGGAATTCCGGCATCGTTCCGCGGTCACCAAGTGCGGGACAGCCGTTTCCCGACGCTCTCCGCGGTGGGTGATGTTGTCGCGGTCGAGAGTCAGGACGTCATCTGCAGCATTACCGTCCCGGAGCACTTCCGGGAGCCGCTCGGGTCACACGCCCTGAGTTTCCCAATTGTCCGCATAGACGATGTCACCGCTGACACCCTGACGCTGTGGGCGCACAAGTACGACGAACTCAAACGGGTCATCTACCCGACCAGCGGTGTGTTGCGACGTTCCGGGCTCTTTGCCGAGGACAAAGTGCTCAACGGTGCCATGAGTGTTGAAGCACTCGGACGGCTCCTTCCTCCCGCGCCGGGAGAGGCCGCCACCTTCAGCAAACGCTCGAAGCGGAAGACCACCGCGACAGACTTCTACCGGGCGATGGATTACTTGGGTGTAGATGTCTCAGCTATCACTGAGCGCCGCAGTCATCTCGCATGGGCGATGGCGAATACGTACAACCGAGTGAAGCATGCCGACCGCGGCGACTTCCCCGAGGGCGTTCACTCTCACGTGTCCGGGATGCTGACGCTCGTGTTGGTGAGGCTCGCCCTGCTGAAGCTCTTGCTCCCGATGAGCCCGGCCATACAGAGCTTCGTCGATGGGTGGGGCTTCGGGCAGGTCGTGGAGTCGATACGGCAGCGAGGAGTGCGCGCGGATGCCTCGGGGGAGTTCGTGACCGAGAGCTGAGGCAACCTATTCCGCGCAAGCCTCCGTGAGCTTCTTCAAGCTGAGGTTCATATCGACCAGAGCATCACTCGTCGCCTGCATACTTCTTGCGTTCGTCGTATCGAGGGCCGTCAAAGACTCACCCGCACTCCCCATGTCACGACCCGCGTCCTCGAAGACTCGACCAGCCCCAGCCTTCTCTGAACTCAACAAACCCGCCCACCCCACGAGCTGTGCGCCATGCTCGGCATAGAAGGCAGCGTTCGCCGTTCGGGAGCCTAGATTCGTTGGATCAAGCGCTCCCACATCGGCCCCATATCGGGTTCCGACCTCGCTCGCATAGACGCAAGCTTCAGCCATCGACGCCGCAGGCTTGGCGTTGATGGTGAACGCCACCACCGCGAAGACGGCAGCAGCCACCACGAAGACGGCCGGCCCGACGAGCCGCTTCTTCGGATGCTTCAGGTCAGCACGGCCCCACTCATCCTCGGCGTCCAGCTCAGCCTGAATCTCCGCGTCCATGCGGGCCTGAATCCGAATCGCTTCTAGGCGTGAGACCGACTTGCTGGGTCCCCATGACGTGCCATCCCACCATCGCTGCTGGAGGTCATCCTGCGGGTCCGGATACCAACCTGGCGAAGGGGGAGGGGAGGTGCTCATTCGGGAAGCCTAACGGGAGGAAGTCAATCACCCCGAAGTCCTCTTCCTCTTCCAACTTCAGTCTCTCCCCGCCCCGGGGTCCAATCAGACTCTTCCCCTATCGGCCCGCTTTCATCCTGATTCCAGATTTTAGAGAGACAAAGGTCTAGAGACAAAAGGAAAGAGAACGAGGCTGGGGAATAGGGTGAAGGGGTTTGTGACTGCTGAATGATGACTCCGTAGGCAGTTCTGCTCGGCGGGTAAGTTGCTTGGCTCCGCTCCTGTCCAGGGGTTCTTCTCTGTCCGAGTTCGCTAGGCTCCGAGGCATGCCCGATGAACCTCAGGATAACGCGCTGGAGTCTGAAGAGCTGGAGTCACCTGAACTGGAAAATGAGACCGGCGGCAGTCACACATCGTCGGGCGCTGGTTCGGATGTCCTCGTCTCCTCGCAGGCGGGGTCGTTGGCGAATCAGATTCTCGCGTCGAACGCGTCAGCTGGGTTCCAAGGGCTCGTTCCGAAGTTCAGTTTCCCTGTCCCGGACATACGCGACATCATGCCGCGAACGAGCTTGCTCGGCTCGCACCTGAGCGGTCTGGTCAACCCGTTGAACCCGCCGGTGCCGAAGCTTGAAGGCCTCATACCTCCGCTCAACTTCCCAACTGTGAAGCTTGAAGGTCTCGTACCAAAGTTCGCACTCACGCCGCCGCCTATCGCAATGTCCTCTGGCGTCTCCGCGTTCTCGGGTCTGTCCGGTGCGGTGAGCCCTTTCGCACCGGCCTCCAGCCGTGCATTTGAACTGATTTCGGCAAGCCTCCAGTCTGCCCTGAGCCCTCTGTTCCCGCAGATGCCTGCGGACTTCTTGGAACAGCTGCTCGCTGCGAACAACCGCATCCTTCGAGCACAGCCGCCCAATTGGTGGGAAGTGGCTATGCCGAAGGACTTGGCGGTCGCATTGGCGCTCGCTGTCGATGAGGGATTGCCGCTCGCTTGGGTGCCGCGTCCGACGACACTTGATGCCCTGCTGGAGGCCGAGACTCCTGCTGCTCGGCGAAGGGTGTTCGCCAACCGCTGGCGGTCAGTGGTGTCGGACTGTGAAGAGCACCTGGACGCGATTGGTCCAGGTGTTTGGTCACCCTACGTTGAGTTCGCGCGGAAAGCGGTGAGGGGTATTAGAGACGGACATCACGAGTTGGCTCAAGCCATGAGCGTGAGCCTTATGGACAGTGTGATGAAGCGAAAGTTCTCTGAGCGCGGCGCGAAGCGGATGATGGACCAGAACAAGCGCCCGGTGAAAATTGACCGGTTCGCTGTTCGCTCGGCTATCGTCTTTGGGGGTATCTGGGGTATTCATGGACACTATCGGCCGGGTGTCACTGCCTCCATCCCGCGCAGCTTGAACAGGAACGCAAGTGTGCATGGCGTGTCGAAGCGGCAGTACACCCGGGTGAACTCGGTGCTGGCGCTCGGGCATGTGACAAGCCTGCTTCGTCTGATAGATGATGAAGCGCAGGCTGAATAGCGAGGTGACTCGCTAATTGCACAGATATGCCCTGAATAAGAAGAGCCGAACCCCGAGCTGCTGGACACGGGTGACTGGAATGGCGTGAAACGTCCGGTTCTCGGGCGTTTGTCCTGCTGCGGTGCCGAGGGAGCTACGCCCGGCAGCTGCCCAGCGTGCCCGTGAGCGCCTGGCGGTCGGCGTCGTCGACCGTGAGGTCGTACGCCATCAGCACGAGGACGAACCGCGCCGCATACTCGCAGTGCGACGCGACCGCCGGCGGCATCCAATCGCCGGGGCCGGAGTCCGACTTCGACGAGTTCGTCGCGCCGTCGACGGCCTGCAGGTTGATCGGGTCGTTCGCGAACTGCTCGCGCTGCTGCTCAGTCCACGTGTTCCCGCCGTGACGCCAACCCCACGCGAGCGGGACGACGTGGTCGATCTGCACGAGCTGACTCGACCGCTCACCGCGCTGGAAGTCGATCGTCGTCCCCGTGTAGAGGTCGTGCAGCACTCCGGTGAGGACGACGCAGTCGCGGGTCCCCGGCTTGAAGGTGACGTCGACGAGGTCGCGCGCCAGCACGTCGTTGCGGGTGTCGCAGCCGTTGCGGTCGATGTCGGCCCAGCGCTGACCGAACCGGTCCCGGTCGTAGCCCGTGGCGACCTGGGTTGCGGTGTCGACGTCGGCCAGCGCGTCTTCGACGGCGGTGGCCGAGACGACCAACTGCCCGGACGCGTCCACGACAGCGAAGCCGGCGGCCTCGAGCGATGCCCGCGCGCTCGGACTGACCGCCGCGGGCGTCGGTGCGAGCGACGTCGGCGCTGGTGACCCCGGCTCGCCGAACACGATCCCGCCGTCGAACTGCGTTGCGACGAGCACCACGACGGCTGCAAGGAGCGCGACGAGCAACGCCAAGGGAGTCTTCTTCATGCTGGGTGCTCTCCTCGGGGGTCTGCTCCACCAGCGTAGAGGTGGGCGCCGACACGGGGACCGTGCCTACACCCGGTGCGCACCCCGGCTAGTCGACATCGTCCCCCGATGGGAGCGGTACGTACCCGTGCAGGATGGCGGCGCGCTGGAGTTCAGCGAACGTCGTGACGCCGACCTTGCGGTACAGCGCGCGGAGTTGGGTCTTCACCGTGTTCACCGACACGAAGACCGACTGGGCGGTCTCCTCGATCGTGAGTCCGCGCAGCCGCGCCGCGAGCACCACCTGTTCTCGGGGGCTGAGGGTCAGGAACGGGTCGTAGGCCCGAGACTCCGCGATACGGAGGATCTGCTCGGCGATGTCTTGGGGAATGGATCCCGAATCGCCTTCCATCAGTCGCCGGATCGCGCGACCGTCTCCGAACGAGAGCGGGCCGTAGAGTCGCTCGCGGTTCGCCAGAGCGACGGCCAGCTCCCACGTCCTCGACGCCGTCGGGAGGCCGAGCGAGGACTCCGCACCGGCCTTGAGTGCGAGCGCAGCGATCATGACCCAGGGCGACGCCGCAGAGGAGAGCGTCAGGAGTGTAGCGGCTCGCTCGGCTCGCTCGACGCGACCGGATCGGGCGTCATCTGCGATCTTCCAGATCTCGAGCATCTTCGCGGCGAACGAGGTGTGTGGGACCACCAGGCCGTCCAACTCCTGGCGTGCGGCGGACTGCGAACCCATCAGCACGAGCAGACGGTGTCGGGCGACGGCGAGGAAGACCGCCCCTTCTCCCCGCTCGGCGCGCTCGTCGGGCATGTCGGCGGCGGCCGCATCGATCTCGGCGAGCATGGTGACCGCATCCGCGGGCGAGCCCACGAGGAGTGCGCACAGGAGTTTGTGCGCCGGCCAGCGCTCACGGGCAGGACGAAGGTCCACCCGATCCAGGATTCGTCTTGCGTCCTCGACCTCGAACGTGCCGAGCAGCAGTAGGGCCTCCGCCAGTTGCGCCGGCACGACACTGCGCCCGGCCCACCATGCATCGCCGACCTCGGGCAGTCGGGCGAGCCAGTGGCGCGCCTCGGCGTTCCGGCCGGCGAGTGCATCCACCCAGGCCAGAGCTCCTGCCGCTCTCGCACGGCCCATCTGATCGTCGATCATCAGCGCGATGTCGTAGCTGTCGACGAACTCTCGTCTGGCGCCGTCCAGGTCCCCGGCGAGTTCTCGGACGTAGCCCCAGGCGTAGGTCATCTCCGGCAGTGCCTGCTGCATCTGCTCTCGGTCGGAGGAACCAGCACCGTCGAGGAGTTCGCGCGCCTCTCGGACCATCTTCTCGGCGATGTCGTACTCGCCGTTCGCCCGCCGCGCCGTCGCTCGGATACTCAACTGCACGAGTGCGTCGAAGACGCTCCGCGGTGGCCCAGCGGGAGTGGCTTTACGGAACCGGGTCGTGTGCGCGTGGTCTCCCGGGGCGATGCGGTCGAGGTAGTTCTTCGCGAGGGAGATGCGCGGGTTGGCGACCAGCACGGCGTCCGGCATCACATCCATGACCTGTCGGACCGACGTCGGATCCTGAGCGAGGAGTTCCGTCCAGTTGCCCTGCATGACGTCGATGAGGTCGTCCCAGGCTGCAGCTGCGATCAACGCATCGATCGTGTTGCGCAACGTCTCGGAGCTTAGCGCCACGTTCTCGCCCCGTTTCTTGTCCAATTTCGCAGCCTATCCATGACCGGTCGGTCACGCCGGGTGAACTCGAGGGTGAACACGAGTCACGGGAGGGCGCGTTCCGATATCGGTTCGGGTGCCCTCAGCGCGGGAAAGACACCACGAGCGTGGTCATCGGTCGACGACCCGGTGCCGACGTGCGGGTCCGATGGCAGACCGAGTGCCATCGGACCCGTCCACCATCAGGCCGGTTCACTCGCTTCCGTGTCGCCGAGTCCACCGTTGCGTCGACGGATCAGCCCGTATCCGACGAGGAGGAGCGCCACCGCGGCGAGGGTTCCGGTCGCCCAGAACGCCAGGCCGGTGGAGGCCAGACCGGGCGGGACGATGGACGTCCGCGTCCGACAGTCGGGGTCGGTCGAGCCCGTCGGGCAGTTGGCACCGGATCCATCCGGCGTCACGACGACGTTGAGGATCTCACCTTGCTCTCGGATCTTCACCGTGTAGGTGATGGTCGTCGTCTCGCCTGGTGCGAGCGCGCCTGCCCAGGAGAGCATCGGTCGCTGGTAGACGGCCGATCCGGTCGCATCGTCGTTGAACGACGCGATCGCCAGCGTCGAGCTGAGATCGTCCGTGAAGGACGCCGGACGTTCCGCCGTGTAGGCCACCCGGCCCGTGTTGGTCACGGTGATCGTGAAGGTGACCGTGTCTCCGACGACGGCGCGGTCCGTCGACGCGGTCTTCTGGACGCGGTACGACGCGACCGGAGTGTCGGTGATGCACCCGTCGCTGGTCACGCATCCGCCGCCCGGGCCGTCAGGGACGACCACGTTCCGGAGGTGGCCGTCTCCGGTCGCCGGTGCGTTGACGGTGACCGAGTAGGTGATCGTCACCGACTCGCCCACGGCCAACGGCCCGTTCCAGGACAGTGTGTCCCCGTCGACGATCGCGCCGCTCGTGGCGTCTCCGTTGTAGGACGCATCGTCGAGCACCGCGCTCAGGTCATCGGTGAAGGACGCCGGCTGGTCGTCGGTGTAACCGACCTGACCGGTGTTGATCACCGTGACCGAGTAGTCGACCGTGCCGCCGAGCACCACATCCTCCCCGTTCGCCTGTTTGAGGACCGTGTACGAGGCGATGGGGGTGTCGGTGATGCACTGTCCTTCGACGCACTCCCCACCTGGGGACGAAGGGGCGACCACGTTGCGGAGGGAGAAGTCCCCGGCCACCGGGTCGTCGACCGTGACGGAGTAGATCACCTGTCGCACTTCACCCACGGACAGCGGTCCGGACCACGTGAGTGTCGTTCCGTCGACCGCACCACCCTGCGAGACGTCGTCGTTGTAGGCGGCGTCGTCGAGAACCCGGGAGAGGTCGTCGGTGAAGGCAGCCGGCTGATCCGTCGTGAACGGGACCTCGCCGGTGTTCGTGACGGTGACGGTGTAGGTGACGACGTCGCCGGGCAGCGCAGATCCGGGCTGTGCCGACTTCGCGACGGTGAACGACCCTGAGGGCACGTTCGCGATGCACGCCGGGTCCGTCGAGCCCGGCTCGCAGTTCCCACCGACACCGGGTGGCGTCACGACGGCGTTCTCGAGGCGCCGGTCGCCGGTCGCCGGGTCGTTCACGATGACCGAGTACGTGACGGTGATGGAGGCTCCGACCGCGAGTGGACCAGCCCAGGTGAGCGTCGGTGCGTCGTACGAGACGCCGGCCCCGCTGGTGCTCACCGCGTCACCGTTGTAGGTGGCGTCGTCGAGGACCTGTGACAGGTCGTCGGTGAACGACGCCGGCTGAGTGTCGGTGTAGTCGACTTGTCCCGTGTTGGTGACGGTGATGGAGTAGTCGACCACGGCCCCCGGCAGGACGCCGGTCGCATCGGTCGACTTCTCCACGCGGAGGGAGCTGATCGGCGTCGTCGTTTCACAGACGGTCGCGCAGGAACCACCCGGTCCGGTCGGCGTGACGATGTTGCGGAGGACGAAGTCGCCCGTCACCGGCTTGTCGACGGTGACCGAGTAGGTGATGTCGACGCTCGCCCCTGCTGCGAGTGGGCCGGACCAGGTGAGTGTCGTGCCCGCCACTGCGGCACCGTTCGTCGCGTCGTCGTTGTACACGGCGTCATCGAGTACCGCGGAGAGGTCGTCCCGGAAGGAAGCCGGGTCGGTGTCCGTGTACGGCACGGCACTCGTGTTCGTCACGGTGACGGTGTACGTGACGGTGTCGCCGGGCAGCGCTGTCGCAGCGCTGGACGTCTTGCCGACGGTGAACGACGCGACCGGCGTGGTGGTGCCGCAATCGCCCTCCCCGCACGACCCGCCGGGAGCGTCGGGGACGACCGTGTTGGTGAGGTTCTGGTCGCCGGTGATCGGATCGTTCACGGTCACCGAATAGGTCACCTCGACCGACTCTCCGATGCTGACGGGGCCCGACCAGGTCAGGGTCGTCCCGGTGAACGATGCGCCCGCGGATGCGTCGTCGTTGAACGTCGCGTCATCGAGGACCGCCGACAGGTCGTCGGTGAAGGATGCCGGGGCTGCATCCGTGTAGGCGACCGCGCCGGTGTTCGTGACGGTGATCGTGTACGTGATGACGGAGCCCGGCATCGCCGTGTCCGCTGATGCGGCCTTCGCGACGGTGAACGAGGACACCGGCGTGTTCGTCACGCACGTCGCGTCCGGATCGCAGTCCCCTCCGGGGCCGGTCGGCGTCACGCGGTTCTTCAGGGCGTCGTCTCCCGTGGTCGGGTCGTCGACCGTGACCGAGTAGGTCACGGTGACCGTGGCACCGACCTCGAGTGCGCCGGACCAGGACAGCGTGTCACCGGTGATCGAGCCTCCAGCGGAGACATCGCCGTTGTACGAGGCATCGTCGAGCACCTCCGACAGATCATCGGTGAACGTCGCAGGCGAAGCGTCCGTGTACGCCACCGAGCCGGTGTTGGTGACCGTGACGGAGTACGTCACCACGCCGCCCGGCGTGACCGTCGGGACGCTGGCCACCTTCGACACGGTGTAACCGCCGATCGGCGTCGTGGTGCACTGCTCAGTGGCGGGGTCGCACTCCGTCGGCGGGGTCGTGCCCGGGGGGACGAGGAAGTTGTCCGCCTGGCTGTTTCCGCGCTCGCCCGTCGGGTTGACTGTGACGGTGTAGGTGACCGTGGCGGTCGTGCCCGCCGCGAGGGTTCCGCGGAGCTCGAGGATGCCGTCGGTGGGGTCGTCCAGGGTGACCGAGGCGCTGTCCGACTCGGGATCACGCACCAGGGACGCGTCGTCGAGCACCTCGCTGAGGTCGTCGTCCCGGTTCACGGTCGCGGACGTCGCGCCGGTGTTGGTGATCGTGATGGTGTACGTGAGCTCCGTCCCCGACTGCACGGGAGTCGCCGACGCGGTGACGCTCTTCGCATGGGTGATGCCGGTGATCGGCGTGCTGGTGCAGTTCGGAAGTTGGGGGTCCGCCGGTTCGCAATCCGGGTCCGTGGGCGGGGTCTCGCCGGTTTTCAGCAGGAAGTTCGTCGCCACGCTGTCGCCGCGCTGACCGTCGGCGCGGACGACGACCTGGTAGGTGACGGTGGACGTCGCACCGGGGGCCACCGTGCCGGTGATGGCGATCTGGTCGCCGGTGCGGACCGCCGTCAGTGCCGTCGAGGTCGGCTCGCTCGCGATGTCCGCGTCGTCGAGCACGTGGATCAGGTGATCGGTGGCGTCGATCGTCGCCGCAGCCGATCCGTCGTTCTTGAAGAAGAGTGTGTAGGTGAGGATCGTGCCGGCCACGGTCGGCGTCGCCGAAGCCTGCACCTGCTTCCACTGGGTGAGTCCAGCTCCGGGGATCTGCACGAAGTCGCATGCGGCCGAACCGGGAGCGGCATCGGGCGCGGGGACGCAGGCCAGGTTGCGGAGGTTCTTGTCTCCCGTACCGGTGTATGTCACCGAGTACGTGATGGTGGCTTCGGCACCCGCCGCCAATGCTCCCGACCAGGACAGCTGGCCGTCCGTCACCGTGACGGTGCCCGTCGACGCTGCTGCGTCGTCATTGTAGTCAGCGGCATCGAGCACATTGGAGAGGTCGTCGGTCGCACGCGCCGGGGCTGTAGCCGTGTACTCGCCGGGGCCCGCGTTTCGGACGATGACGGTGTACTGCACCGTCTCACCGACAGCGGGGAGCTCGGTCCGGTCCGCCGTCTTCTCGAGGGTCAGGCGCGGGAGCAGGAACGTGACCGCGGCACACGCCTCACCGGTGACCGGGTCGTTACCGCTGGCGTCCGCGGGATCGCACGCCGGGGCGACGGGGGTGTTCGGATCGTTCGGCTGCCAGGCGACGTTGCGAACGGCGCCGTTCCCGGAGGAGCCGAGTTTGACGCTGTACGTCAGGGAGACCGACGCACCGACGCCCAGCGCACCGCGCCAGGACAGCAACGGGCTGGAGTAGCTCAGGGTGCCCGGACGGGTTGTGGCGGCATCGTCGCCGTAGGTGCCGTCGTCGATGACGTTCGACAGGTCGTCGAACACCACAGCAGGGTTCTCCGCGGTGTAGGCGCCTGTGCCGGTGTTCGTCGCCGTCACCGTGTAGGTGACGACATCACCTGGTCGAGCGTCCGTGGACACGTCCGAACTCTTCGTGATGGTCAAGTCCGGCGGGGTCGACGCATTGGAGAATGTGCAGAGTACGTCAGAGCCCGCGAAACCGTTGTCCGGCATCACGAATGTTCCGGATGGGCCGCTCCCTTGCGCGATCTGTCGCCCGCTCACGGAGTCGAAACACGTCCACGTGCTGTTGTAGTTGCTGAGGAAGGCGCCGTTGGAGCCTGCCTCGGTGATCGTGTAGGTCTGACCGGGCGAACCGATCACCGGACCCGCGACCTCGGCAGGGTTTGCCTGGACGCCGGCGTCGGAGCCTTCGGTCGTGCCGGTGTTGCCCTGGGAGACCGCACCCCCGGTGACCGAGAGGGTGAACTGGTCGCCGGCGACCACCCGGCCGCCGGGGAGGTCCTTCATGACGCGGACGACGTTCGGCGACGCACATGAACCGAAGTCACCGATCGTGTTCGACGTCGGCGTCATCGTGACGGCGCTGATGGTCGCGCCCGTGCTGGGGTTCACCGCATAGCGCACGCGTTGGGTACCGCCGTCGGGGATGCCTGCAAGGTAGAGCAGGCCGTCGCCACCGAAGGCCATCGAACCGAGCGACCCGGAGGGCGGTGACGCGATGCTCGTCGTCGTGAGGAGCGGTCCGGTCGCCGTTCCGCTCGTGGGAATGGTCTCATTCACCGAGAGCAGAAGGCCTGCGCTGACGATGTACAGACGGCCCGCGCTGTCGAACGCGAAATCACCGTTGTTCCCCGCACCGAGCGGGACTCTGGCCACGATCCCCGAGATCTGCGTGTTCGTCGTCCGGTTGAAACCGTAGATGTAGAGCGTCGAACCGGCGACGGCGCCGAAGTAATAGATGTCGTTGGCGGCGTTGAAGGCACCCATGACGACGCCACCGCTGGTCACGGGCAGGCCTGGGAGCGTGACGGGGTAATTCGAGACCACTCCGGTCGCCGCGGCGACACTGGTGACGTATCCGGTCGTCTGTCCCTGCGCCTGGGCGGACAGCCAGAAGAGCCCGGCCTCACCGTCGACCGCGAGGCCGTTGTTCGAGCCCGGGTACGTCACGACGTTGTTCCGGGTCAGCGCACCGGTCGCCGTGTTCATGGTGTAGATGGCGTGTTGCCCGCTGGCATCCGGACTCTGGTCGAGTGCGTACACCTGACCACAGGAGATGGGATCGTTCATCGCGGCCACGGCGGGCGTTGCTGTCGCGACGCCACTGGCGACCAGCGCCCCTCCGATGAGCAGGCTGGACGCCCCCATCGCGATCGCACGGCGACCGTGGCGGGTCCAGCGATCGGCCCTGAGGCTTGGGCGCAGCGGACGGTTCAGCGTGCGCCAGGTGCGTATCAGGCTGCCCAGTGAATGCGTACGGGTCATGGTGACGGGTTCCCTTTTCTCACCCGTGCGTGCCCACACGGTTTCCTCGGTCACACGGTGTGGAGCATCCGTGCGGATCGTTTCGACAGAAAACCCACCACAGAGCCGTGGTGGGTTTTCTGCAAGCTACCCGTTGCAGGAAGAGCGGTCACCGAATCTCGTCCCGTACCGCGACAAATCACCTCTGTTTTCACCCGTTCGGTGGTCGAGGGTTCAGTGCTCCGTCGCCGCGAACGGGATGGCTATTCACCCCGTCATTCACCCGTCCTCGAGTTCGCGGTCAGCAGGGTGCGGAACGACGTCGTCGCAGAGTGGCCGGACGTCGTCCCGTCCTCGACGTCGGCCGGCAGCACCGAGTCCCCGGAAGGACCTCCGCCCCTGCCGCTGCGGGCGCTGGAGGGATAGGGTCGAGCAGACACAGGGTGCCCCACAACGGGCGCCCGCGATCAAGGAGGATCACGTGTCAGGTAACAGAGCTGTCGCCTACAAAGCAGCGGGTGTCGTCGAGGTCATCGACATCGACTACCCCACCTTCGAACTCAAGGACGGACCGGGGGTGAACCCGGCCAACGTCGGCCGGAAAGTCCCCCACGGTGCCATCCTCAAGACCGTCGCGACCAACATCTGCGGCTCCGACCAGCACATGGTCCGCGGCCGCACCACGGCACCGCCGAACCTCGTCCTCGGACACGAGATCACCGGTGAAGTCGTCGAGGTCGGACCGGACGTCGAGTTCATCAAGGTCGGTGACATCGTCTCGGTGCCCTTCAACATCGCCTGCGGTCGCTGTCGCAACTGCAAGGAGCGCAAGACCGGCATCTGCCTCAACGTGAACCCCGACCGCCCGGGCAGTGCCTACGGCTACGTCGACATGGGCGGCTGGGTCGGCGGCCAGGCCGAGTACGTGCTCGTGCCCTACGCGGACTGGAACCTCCTGAAGTTCCCGGACCGCGACCAGGCGCTCGAGAAGATCATGGACCTCACGATGCTCTCCGACATCTTCCCGACCGGCTTCCACGGTGCGGTGACGGCGGGCGTCGGCGTCGGATCGACCGTCTATGTGGCAGGTGCGGGTCCCGTCGGACTCGCCGCAGCGACCGGGGCCATGCTCCTCGGCGCCGCTGCGGTCATCGTCGGCGACATGAACGCCGACCGGCTGGCGCAGGCGCGGAGCTTCGGTTGCGAGACCGTCGACCTCACCAAGGGCGAGCCGGCGGAGCAGATCGAACAGATCCTCGGTGTCCCGGAGGTCGACTGCGCGGTCGACGCCGTCGGGTTCGAGGCTCGTGGTCACGGCGGCGACGCGGGTCACGAAGCCCCGGCGACCGTGCTCAACTCGCTCATGGACATCACGGCGGCCGGCGGTGCGCTCGGCATCCCCGGGCTCTACGTGACGGGTGACCCGGGCGGTATCGACGAGGCCGCGAAGAAGGGTGCGTTGTCGCTGAGCCTCGGTACCGGCTGGGCGAAGTCGCTGTCGTTCACCACCGGTCAGTGCCCGGTCATGAAGTACAACCACGGCCTCATGATGGCGATCCTGCACGACAAGGTGCACATCGCGAAGAACGTCAACGCCACCGCGATCACCCTCGAGGACGCCCCGCGCGGGTACGCCGAGTTCGATGCGGGGGCTGCGCAGAAGTTCGTCCTCAACCCGAACGGGTATCTGGACGCCGCGTAGGCGGCGCTGCGACATCACCGAGAGCGCCCGTTGCGTCGTCTGGAGAGCTGCAGGACGACGGAACGGGCGCTTTCGGCTGCCCTTCGACAGGCTCAGGGACCGAGAACAGCCAGCTCCGGGGCCGAGAACAGTCAGCTCAGGGACCAGGCGCCGGAGGGCGGATTCACGTTGTCACCGGGAGGTCTCGACTACTGAGTTTTCACCGAAACGCGTCCTGCAGGGCATCCGGTACAGCGTTGTCTGACGAACTGCTGAGTGAACCGTGAGATTCCCTCCTCTCGGTCCGTCTCTCCAATGACGCGGGAAACCGACGGGGCCCTGGGGCCCGTCCCGCGACGAAGAGACCCCCACTCGCACAAGGACGACCATGCAACACTCCTTCCTCGCATCCGAATCAGATCCGGAGAGCGACTCCAACACCGGCCCGCTGCTCGGCAGCACGAGCAGCTCGGTGTCGACGGTTCCGATCCGCAAGGTCACGGTCAGCGGCGACGACCCGGCGGTCGCCCGGCAGAACTACGAGCGCGCCTACGACGGCAGCCGATTCACCGTCACCCGCGGTACCGATCCGTTCTCGTTCCAGTGGGTGTCGATCGGCGACGACCGGGTCTCGCTCCGCACCGCGACGATGACCGGGCACGTCACCGGCGAGACCCCCGGCCTCACCGACTACGTGGTCTCGTGGGTCCAGACCGGCGGTGGCTGGATCGTGCGTCGCGACGGCCAACGGATGGAGATCCCGCGGACGCCATTCGTCCTCCCGTTCCACCGGCCGTACACGGTGCACCTCACTCCGCACCGGCAAAACTCCGTGCTGTTCTCCGCACCGTACCTCGAGGACATCGCGACCGAGATCCACGCCGGCCCGAGTCAGCAGGTGTCCTTCGACCTCGAGGCGACGCCGACAGCCGAGGCGATCGAGCGCTGGCGCGTGGCGCTGAACGCCTCCACCCCGGTGCTCACCGACGAGTCGGCGCCTCCGCTGCTCCGCATGAACGCCCAGCGACCGCTCGCCCTCGCGCTGCTCCAGCTCGCGCCGTGGGCGGTGGTCGACCTGCCGGAGCCGCTCCGCGAGCCCTCGATGGCGCGCACGCGCCTCGCGGTCGAGTACCTGCACCACCACGCCGCCGAACCGATCACGCCTGCCGACGCGGCGAAGGCGGCCGGGCTGCACACGAGGACGCTGCAGCTCCACTGTCGTCGCGAGCTCGGCATGTCGCCCACCGCCTACCTGCGGGACATCCGACTCGACCGCACCCGGCGCGACCTCGCCGACAGCTCGCCGCAGGAGACGACGGTCGGCGAGGTCGCGAAGCGGTGGGGGTTCGTCCACCTCGGCCGCTTCGCGTCCGCCTACCGGACCCGCTTCGGCGAGGGCCCGAGCCAGACTCTCCGCGGCTGATCGACCGACTTCGGATATCCAGAAAATGAGTGCTTCGGGACAAATCCACGATCGACCGTGAGGTTCGGGCGTGACGCGCAGTCTCATAGATGTCGCCCGGAACACGGGCACCGCGACCGGGCATCCGGAACGCGAAACCGCAGTACCAGCCACCGAAGGAGCAACACCATGTCGAACACCACCGACACCGCGAACCACGCAGCCACCACCTCCACGGGCAAGAACGTCATCGCCGATGGCGTCGTCCAGAAGGTCGCCGGCATCGCAGCCCGCGAGGTCCCCGGCGTGCACGACCTCGGCGGCGGAGCAGCTCGCGCCATCGGCGCCATCCGCAACGCCATCAACGCCCAGGACCGCGGTCAGGGCGTCTCGGTCGAGGTCGGCGAGAAGCAGGTCGCCGCTGACATCGTGATCGTCGCCGAGTACCCCGTCGACCTCCAGCGCGTCGCGGACGACGTCCGTCGCAGCGTCACCGACGCGATCTCGAACGTCGTCGGTATGGACGTCACCGAGGTCAACGTCACCGTCTCCGACGTCCACATCCCGTCGGACGACGACAACGACGCTGACGAGAGCCGCGTCCAGTGACCACGACCGATCGCGGCATCCTCGTCGGAGCCGTCCTGGCACTGGCGGCCGTCGCATTCGGGTTCTGGAGCATGATCCTCGTCGCGCTGTTCATGCTGATCGGATTCGGCATCGGACGCGTCCTCGAGGGCAAGCTCGACCTGCGCGGTGTCGCCGACGCGCTCCGCGGGCGGCGGTCGTCGTGACCGCGGCGGTGACGGCCGAACAGGCCGTGCATGGTCGCAACACGATCAGCTCCCGCGCCGTGCGTCGCGTCGTGTCTGCCGTCACCGCGGAGGAACTCGGTGTGCGGGCGTCGGAGGTCTCGGTCGAGCTCTCCGACGCCCAGGGGGCCCTCACGGTCACCGCGAGCACGCCCATCCACGTGTCGCCGCTCGGCGCCGGATCCCGGACCTCGGGAACCGTCCTCGAACGCCTGGCACGCGCACAGACCAGCATCCGTGAGCGGTGCCTGGACCTGACCGGGTCGACGATCGGACGCGTCGACCTCCACATCACGGGCGCGAAGCTCGAAGAACGAAGGAGGGTGTTGTGAGCACCCCAGCCCTGTACCGCCGCGCGGTGCGTCGCGAGACCCACTCGCCGCGGTCGACGCTCGCGATCACGATCGCGATCATCCTCGCGCTCGTGCTCGCCTGGCTCGGCACCGAATCGGTCCTGGCCGCGATCGGGCAGCCGGCGCTCCTCGTCGCACCGAAGGACATCGTCACCGCGGTGCTGACCGCGGCGACCGCTCCGGCCCCGCTGCTCGTCGCCATCGGCGCGGTCGCGGCGGTCATCGGCCTCGTGCTGATCGTGCTGTCGCTGGCTCCCGCCCGCCAAGGGCGTCGCGGGTCGATCGCCGACCGCACCGCGGCCGTCGTGGACGACCGCGTGATCGCGCAGTCGCTCGCCCGCGTCGCCTCGTACGCCGGTGACATCGACCCCTCGCAGGTGAGTGTCAGCGTCGGCGCCCGGAGCGCCCGTGTCGACGTCACGCCGACGAGCGGCCGACGCGTCGACCAGCGCGAGATCCAGCAGGCCGTGGACGCGGAGGTCGCGTCCTACGACTACCGACCGGCGCTCCGCGCCAAGGTCCGCGTGAGCAGCAAGGGAACGGTGGCCTGATGAACTCCACGAATCGATTCCTCAACCGGTTCTTCATCCTCGTCGTGGGACTCGTCGTCCTCGCGGCCGGCGCGGCCCTGTCCGTGGGTGCGCTCCTGCCGGACGTGCAGCGCACGATCAGCGAGAACGCCGAGCGGGCCGTCGGACCGACGAACGACACCATCGACGCCCAGCCATGGATCCTGTGGGTCGTGGCGGTCGTCGCCCTGCTGCTCATCCTGGTCATCCTCTGGTTCGTCTTCCGGCAGGGCCGTGGGCACACCGGAACGCTGCTGCAGGTCGACGAGCAGCGGACGAAGGACACCCCGACCGGTGGTCGCGTCGTGCTCGACGTGAAGGTCGCCGAGCAGGTCCTCGAGGAGGCGATCGGGCGCAACCCCGACGTGGTCGCCGTCGACGTCACCGGCTTCCGGATCCGCAAGCAGTCCACGCTGCGCCTCACCGCACACGCTCGTCGCGGCGCCTCGCCCGTCCAGCTGCGGCGCGACATCGAGGCGGCCATCCACGAGTGGGACGGCGTCCTCGGGACGTCCACCCCGGTGGTCATCCAGATCGTCAGCGGACTGCGCACGCGGCTAGCCAGCACCAACCGGGTCGTCTGACCCGACACTCCGCGGTGCCACCGCGGCACCCGAATCGACAGCAGCAGGACCGATGCACCGCCGACGCGGTGCGAGGAGGATCGCATGAGCGACGACACGAAGCACCCGGACCAGCACCACATCCCCACCCCGGCCGAGGTCCGGGCGGAGCACCCGACGGTGCTCGTGCCCGCGCATCCCGATGACGAGGTCCGCCGCATCGAGTCGCACGACGGCGAGCACGCGGGTGGGACCGCGCCAGCTCCTGTGGTCGCGCCGGCGAACGGGGCTGTCGCTGGTCCGGAGGCCGCTGAACCGGCCGTGGCCGACTCGGTCTCCGCCGAGACGCCGACGGTGACGGTTTCGGAGCCGGTGGCTTCGCCGGAACCCGCGGACGCACCGGTGGTCGAGCTCGACTCCGGCCGGCGACGTGAGCAGGAGGCCGACGAGCTCGCCCAGGTCATCGCCACGACGGCCGAGACGGTCCCCGGCGTGCACGCCCTCGGTTCCCCGACGGCCCGCGCCATCGACAGCGCCCGTACCCGCCTGCTCGGTCGCACCGCCGTCCCCGGCGTCAACGTCCTGGCCGACGACGACGTGCTGAACGTCGAGGTCTCACTGGTGGCGGAGTACCCGGCCAGCATCGACGAGGTCGCGGACACCGTCCGGGCCGACGTCGCGGCCGCGCTGGAGGCCCGCCACCCCGGACCGGTCGACATCGACATCAGAGTCACCGACATCCACGGGCCGTTCGACCCGATCGAGCCCGATCCGGGCGAGGCGATCGACGACGCGAAGGCCGCCATCGGCAATGCGACGTCTGCGGCGGGTGCCGCGATCGGCGATGCAGCAGAGGCCGCCGGGGATGCCCTCGGCACGGCGAAGGCTGCTGCATCGGACGCGGTGGACTCGGCGCGAGCGGGAGCGGCCGACCTGGCCGATGCCGCTGGCGACGCGGTGGAGCAGCGGACCGACCGGTCCGAGGGCGACGACGGCCGGTCGCTGGAGAACGAGCAGCCGGGCGCGGCCGCCGGTGCCGACGGCGAGCTCGTGGCTGACGGCGACGTCGCCGGTGAACCGATCGACGCGGTGGTGTCGGAACCCTCCGACGACGTGTCCGAGGAACTCGCTGAGGCCGCCCGTCAGCTGGCCACTGCGGCCGACTCGCTCGCGACCGTCGCCGAGGAGGTGACGCACGGCGCCGACCCGAACCTCGCCGACGCTGAGCCCCTCGGGGCGGCTGACGCGATCCACGACGCTCCAGCGGAAGAGCCTGCCGCAACGAGCGCGGATGCCGACCTGGTTTCGGCCCCCGAGCAGGACGGCGGCGCCGCGGCGCCCGTCGACGGTGTCCCGGAGGCGCTCGAGCCCGTCGACGAGGACACGCAGGACCAGCCTGCCCCGAAGGTCGCTGACGTCACCGAGGTGGCGGACGGGGCGGACGCCTCCGCCGAGGCAACGGCCGTCCAAGCTGCTGCGCCGACGAAGGAGCAGTGACATGCCGCTCTTCAGCCGGACCACGTCGTACGGCGCCCGCCCGCGTCCGCGTGCCGTGTGGGCCGCCGCGATCACGGGGGTCGTCCTGCTCGTCCTCATCGTCGTCGGCGTGCTGATCCCGATCCTCGGGCTCATCGGCGCCGCCGACGGCGCGACGGTCGGTGCGCTCAGGGTCCCCGTCGGCGGCATCGTGGTCGCGCTGCTCATCGGGTACGTGGTCGCGCTGCTGTTCCTGCTCGGATGCGTCCGCAGTCGCAACGGCGCACTCTCCTGGGTGCTCGCCGTCGCCGCGGTGATCTCGGCGCTCCTCGTATCGCTGTGGCCGCTGCTGGCGGTCGCCTTCGCGGGCGTCGACCAGGCGTCGGACGTCGTGCCGTTCATCCAGGACCTCATCCGCCGGGTCACGGGCGGCTGAGCACAGGAGATCCGCGCGGCAGCAGGAGGTTCTCCCTCAGGATCTCCTGCTGCCGCGCGGATCTCCTGTTCTCAGCTGAGGCGGTGGGTGAGGTGGACGTCGACGGTGTCGCCGATGTCCTTGCCGAGACGCTTCCGGAGCTTCGCGCTGATGGACAGCATGTGACCACCGGAGCCGGTCGGCATGAGGCCGACGTTCGGGAGCTCGACACCGTCGACGGTCGCGTCGACGCGGACGGATTTGCCGGTGCCGAAGAACTCGGCCGAGCCGGGCATCTCGACGCAGGACCAGACGTCGCCCTTCACATCGACGCCGATCGGCGCGGTGAAACGGTGATCGAGCTCGGTCGGTTCGATGGCCATCGGTGGCGCCCCTCGTCGGTCGTGGTCGGCGGGGCCATTGTCGCGGCTGAGTCCGACCCGTGGCAAGGGTGGGACCAGGGACCGCCCTTCGACAGGCTCAGGGACCAACACCACCCGCCGGTCCCTGAGCTTGTCGAAGGGCCAGCCCCCGCCGCGCGAACCTCAGTTCTGGGGGAAGCCGAGGTTGATGCCGCCGTGGGAGGGGTCGAGCCAGCGGGAGGTGATGGCCTTCTGCTGGGTGAAGAACCGGACGCCCTCGGCGCCGTGGGCCTTGGTGTCGCCGAACAGGGAGTCCTTCCACCCGCCGAAGGAGAACGTCGCGACCGGGACGGGGATGGGCACGTTGATGCCGATCATGCCGACCTGGATCTCGTTCTGGAACCGTCGTGCGGCGCCGCCGTCGTTGGTGAAGATCGCGGTCCCGTTGCCGAACGCACCGCCGTTGATCAGCGCGACACCCTCCTCATACGAGGCCACCCGGACGACGGCGAGGACGGGTCCGAAGATCTCCTCCGTGTACACCTTCGACGTGGTCGGGACGTTGTCGATGAGGGTCGGGCCGAGCCAGAACCCGTTCGGGTCGCCGTCGATGGGGGTGTTGCGGCCGTCGACGACGATCGTGGCGCCGTCCTGTTCGGCGATGTCGAGGTAGGAGGCGACCTTGTCGCGGTGCACCTTCGTCACGAGCGGGCCCATGTCGCAGTTCCGACGTCCGTCACCGATCCGCAGGGTCGCTGCACGTTCGGCGATCTTGCCGATGAGTTCGTCTGCGACGGGCTCGACGGCGACGACGACGCTGATCGCCATGCACCGCTCGCCCGCGGAGCCGAAGCCGGCGTTGATTGCGGAGTCGGCGACGAGGTCGAGGTCGGCGTCGGGCAGCACGAGCATGTGGTTCTTCGCCCCGCCGAGCGCCTGGACGCGCTTGCCGTGTGCGGTGCCGGTCTCGTACACGTACTTCGCGATCGGCGTGGAACCGACGAAGGAGATCGCGCGGACGTCGGGGTGGGTGAGGAGCCCGTCGACGGCCTCCTTGTCGCCGTTCAGCACCGTGAACACGCCGTCGGGGAGGCCGGCTTCCTTCCAGAGCTTCGCGAGCCAGATCGCCGCGGACGGGTCCTTCTCGCTGGGCTTCAGCACGACCGTGTTCCCGGCGGCGATCGCGATCGGGAAGAACCACATCGGCACCATCGCGGGGAAGTTGAACGGCGAGATGATGCCAACGACCCCGAGCGGCTGCTTCGTGGAGTACACGTCGACACCGGTGGAGACCTGCTCGGAGAACTCACCCTTGAGGTGGTGCGCGAGGCCGGTCGCGAACTCCACGACCTCCTGCCCGCGCGTGATTTCGCCCAGCGCGTCGGAGAGGACCTTGCCGTGCTCCGCGGTGATGATCTCCGCCAGCTCGCCCTTCTTCGCCTCGAGCAGCTCACGGAACTTGAACACGATCTGCTGGCGCTTCGCGAGCGGCAGGTCGCGCCAGGCCGGGAAGGCGGCGGCGGCGGATGCGACGGCGCGGTCGATCTCCGACTGGTTCGCGAGCGCGACGTGCTTGGTCGCGACACCGAGCGCCGGGTCGTAGACCGGGGCGGTGCGACCCGAGGTGGACGGGGCCTCGGCTCCGTCGATCCAGTGCGGGACGACCGGCAGCGAACCGGCGTCGGTGGTGGGGGTGGTGCTCGTGGCGGTGGTGGTCATGCGGAGGGCTCCTGGGCGTCGTGGGGTGCAGGGGTGCTGGGTGCTGGTCGTGTCGGGACGGGTGCCGGGAGTCCCGACACCGAGTCCCAGAACGGGTCCGGGTCGCCGCTCATGCGCGCAGCTCCCCGAGGGCGGCATCGATGATCGCGATGCCCGAGGCGACCTCGTCGGCGGTCACGACGGCGGGCGGGACGACGTGGATGCGGTTCTCGCTGATGAACGGCAGGAGGCCGGCCTCGAGCAGGGACGACTTGAACCGACCCATCGCCGCCGCACCGAGCGGTGCGCGGGTGTCGCGGTCCTCGACGAGCTCGACCGCCCAGAACACGCCGCTGCCGCGGACCTCGCCGATGAGCTCGTGGCGCTCGGCGAGGGAGCGGAGCGCGGGGCCGATGTGGTCGGCACCGATCGCCTTGGCGTGTTCGACGACGCCTTCCTCGGCCATTGCGGTGAGCGTCGCGACGACACTCGCGGCGGCGAGCGGGTGGCCGGAGTACGTGAGCCCACCGGGGAACACCTGCTCGTCGAAGACGCGGGCGATGTGCTCCGAGACGATGACGCCACCGAGCGGCACGTAGCCGGAGTTGACGCCCTTCGCGAAGGTGATGAGGTCTGGGCGCACGTCGAACGCGTCGAACGCGAACCACTCACCGGTGCGGGCGAAGCCGGCCATGACCTCGTCGAGGATGAGCATGATGCCGTAGCGGTCGGCGATCGCGCGGACCCCCGCGAGGTAGCCGGGCGGCGGGGTCAGGATGCCGGCGGTGCCGGGAACGGTCTCGAGGAGGATCGCGGCGATCGAGCCGGGGCCTTCCGCCTGGACAGTGCGCTCGAGGTGACGGAGGGCGCGCTCCGACTCCTCCTCCGGCGTCGTCGCCCAGAACTCGGTGCGGTAGAGGTAGGGGCCGAACACGTGCACGTGACCGCGCGCGTACTCGTTGGGGATGCGGCGCCAGTCGCCCGTCGCGACGATGGCCGCGCCCGTGTTGCCGTGGTACGAGCGGTAGGTCGAGATGACCTTGTCTCGGCCGGTGGCGATGCGCGCCATGCGGATCGCGTTCTCGTTCGCGTCGGCGCCGCCGTTGGTGAAGAAGACCTTCTCGAAGCCCTCGGGCGCACGCTCGAGGATGAGCCGCGCCGCCTCGGCGCGGGTCGCGTTCGCCGCAGCGGGCGCGATCGTCGTGAGCTGCGCCGCCTGCTCCTGGATCGCCGCGACCACCTTCGGGTGCTGGTACCCGAGGTTCACGTTGACGAGCTGGCTGGAGAAGTCGAGGTAGTGGCGTCCGTCGTGGTCCCACACGGTACTGCCGAGCCCACCCGCGATGGGGAGTGGCTTGAGCGTGCTCTGGGCGGACCAGGAGTGCAGGACGCGCTGGGTGTCGGCGTCGCGGACGCCGGCGTTGTCGAGGCCGGAGAGGAAGTCATTGATCACCCCTGCAGCCTGGCAATCGATGCTGCCGATGTACATGGCGGGATCGGTGATAGCTTCGGCACATGCCCACCACTTCAGTGATCGCTGGCGAGGTCGGCCGTGCGTCCTCGAACGTGTCCCTGCGCACGCTCATGGCCGAGCCGGTCTTCAAGCTCGGCCTCGTCGTCGCGGGTGACGCCGACGTCCTCGACCGCGACATCGCCTGGGTGCACAGCTCCGACCTCGGCGACCCGACGCCCTGGCTGGAGCCCGGTCAGCTACTCCTCACCGACGGCATGCAGTTCACCGGCGAGATGAGCGACGAGCTCGCCGACCGCCGCGCCGACGAGTACGTCCGCCGCCTCTCCGCCCGGGGCGTGCTCGCGCTCGGGTTCGCCACCGGGATCATCCACGCCGACATCCCGCAACGGCTCGTCGACGCCTGCGGGCGTCACGGGTTCACCCTGCTCGAGGTGGGGGAGCGGACCCCGTTCATCGGCATCATCCGGTTCGTCGCCGACGCGGTCGCAGCCGCGCGCGTGGCGTCGCTCGAGTGGTCGCTCGCCGCCCAGCGTGCGGTCGCGAGGGCGGCGCTCCGACCCGACGGCCTGACGGCGATCCTCGCGGAGCTGGGGCAGCAGCTCGGGTGCTGGGTCGCGCTCTACGACGCGCTCGGCAACCGGGTCACGACGAGGACGCGTGAGCCGGTGCCGGAAGGTGTGGAGACCGCTGTCGCCGAGGTGCTGCGCCGCGGGTCGCGGGCCGGCCTGCACCTCGCGGACGGAGCGGAGGGCGCGACGCTGCTGACGCTCGGTCGCCGGGGCGAGCTGCGGGGCATCCTCGCCGTCGGGTCCAGCGTGCCGCTCGACCACGCCGAGCACGACCTCGTCTCCAGCGTCATCGGCCTCGCGAGCATCGCCCTCGAGCAGCACAGTGCCCTGGACCTCGCACGCCGGCAGTTGCGCTCCGGGCTCCTCGAGCTGCTGCTCTCCGGTGACCGCGCCGTCGCCGAGCGCACCGCCCAGCGGCTCTGGGGGCCGCTGCCGCCCGACCCGATCCGCGTCGCCGTGGTCGACATCCCCGAGGGTGAGCTGGGCTTCCTCTCGGAACTCGACGTGCAGGCCGCGGCGCACGGCGGCAAGCTTTTCTTCGCCGAGCAGGACGAGCGGATCGTCATCGTGTCGAGCGACGCGGACACCGGACTCTGGGACGCCGTCGTCGGCCGCCACGGGCTGTCCGGCGGGGTGTCGGCGATGACGAGCTGGGAGGGTTTGCGGAACGGGCTGGCCGAGGCGGAGCGGGCGCGCGCGTCGGCCGGGGAGACGCCGCGGCTCGTGCGGTACGAGGCGCTCGCCGAGCAGGGGTTGCTCGGGTTGCTGAGTGCGTCGGGCGGGTCGGTGCTGGCGAACCGGCTGCTGGAGCCGTTGGGCGGGCTCGGAGCCGAGGCTCGGGCGGTCCACGTGGAGACGGCCCGGGCATGGTTGGAGGCGAACTGCGTCACCGATCAGGCGGCTGGCCGACTCGGGATCCACCGGCAGACCCTCCGCGCGCGCATCGGCACGCTGGAGTCGCTGCTCGACCTCGACCTCTCGCGCTTCGGCGACCGTGCCGAGCTGTGGAGCGCCCTCCAGCTCACCGACGGCTGAAGGTCCTTCGGGCCCAGGTCACCGAGCCCATCCCGGTCACCGAGCCCAACCCCGGTCACCGAGCCCAACCCCGGTCACCGAGCCCAACCCCGGTCACCGAGCACAACCCCGGTCACCGAGCCCAACCCCGGTCACCGAGCCTGTCGAGGTGCCTCCGTGGGCCCTTCGACAGGCTCAGGGAGCGGAGAAGGTGCTCGGCTCGGGGTGACCGCCGCTTGCAGACGAACCCCAGCGGGGTTCCGGTCCCCCAAGTCGCACCCTGCCGTCCAGGTCCCCGAGCCGCACCATCCCGGTCCCTGAGCCGCACCATCCCGGTCCCTGAGCTTGTCGAAGGGCAGCGACCGCACGACGGGACCGCACTTCGACAAGCTCAGTGACCGGAAAGCGTTCCGCGGGTGAGGAGCGCGGTGAGCGGGTGCACCGTGTCCCGGTCCTCGCGCGCACCCCATCCCGGTCCCTGAGCTTGTCGAAGGGCGGTCGACATGGGGCGGGACCGCACTTCGACAAGCTCAGTGGCCGGATGGGGGCGTCAGTGACCGATGGTGCGAGCTCAGTGACCGGTGGTGTGAGTTCGGCGACGGCGGCCGAAGCGCCTACGCGATGCGGATGAGCTTCTTGTTGACGAACTCGTCCATCGCGGGCTTGCCCATCTCGCGGCCGGTGCCGGAGCGCTTCACGCCGCCGAAGGGCAGCTCTGCCGCGTCGCCGAGGACGAGGTTGATCCACACCATGCCGGCATCGATCCCGTCCGCGACCCGCAGTGCCTGCTCCTGGTCGGTCGTGTAGACGTAGGAGCCGAGGCCGAACGGGGTGTCGTTCGCGAGGCGCACGGCCTCCTCCTCGGACGAGACCCGGTAGAGCGACGCGACGGGTCCGAAGAACTCCTCGTGGAACGCGTCCATCTCGGGGGTCACGTCGGTGAGCACGGCCGGCGGGAAGAAGTTCCCATTCGGCTCGCCCGATGCCAGGATCGTCGCACCCTGTGCCTTCGCTCGTCCCAGCTGCTCGCCGAGTCGCTCGGTCGCGGCGGCCGACGACAGCGGGCCGAGCTGCGTGCTCTCCGCCATCGGGTCGGCCGGCGCGTTCGCGGTGAAGACCTCGGTGAACTTCGCGGCGAAGTCGTCGAACAGCTCGTCGATGATGATGAACCGCTTGGCGGCGTTGCAGGACTGTCCGTTGTTGTCGATGCGGGCGTTGACGGCGTCCTGGACGGCGGCGTCGAGGTCGTCGGTCGACAGCAGGATGAACGGGTCGGACCCGCCGAGCTCGAGCACGACCTTCTTGAGGTGCTTGCCGGCCAGCTCGGCGACGGCGGAACCGGCGCGCTCCGAACCGGTGACCGAGACGCCCTGCACGCGCGGGTCGGCGATGACCGTCGCGATCTGGTCGTTCGTGGCGAAGATGTTCACGTACACGGAATCGTGGGCGCCCAGCTCGGCTTCGGCGTCGTCGAAGATCTGCGCGATCGCCAGCGCCGACTCGGGGCACTGCGGTGCGTGCTTGAGGAGGATCGTGTTGCCGTTGACGACGTTCGGGCCGACGAACCGGGCCACCTGGTAGTACGGGAAGTTCCACGGCATGATGCCGAGCAGCACGCCGAGCGACGCGCGACGGATGAACGCCGAGCCGGTGCCGTCGGACAGCTCGATCGGCTCGTCGGCGGAGAAGGCCTCGCCGTTGTCGGCGTAGTACTGGTAGATCGCGGCGGCGAAGTCGACCTCGCCGAGCGCCTGCTCGTACGTCTTGCCCATCTCGCGGACGGCGATCTCGGCCAGCTCCTCACGGCGCTCCGTGTGGAGGGCGGCGACGCGGGCGATGAGCGCAGCGCGGTCGGCGACGGGAGCGCGACGCGACCACTCCTCGTGGGCGGCGGACGCGGCGGTGATCGCCTGCTGCAGCTCCTCGTCCGTGATCGTCGGGTAGTCGCGGAGAGTCTCTCCGGTCGCGGGGTTGACGACGGCGTAGTCGCTCACTGGTGTGCTCCTTTGTCTGAGGTGCTGCTGGTGCGGTGCGGTGTCCGTTGCGGGCCGACGCGAGCTGTGCGGGTTCGACGTGAGCGGGACCACCACCTGCACCGTATCGAACCAGGCTCCGCCTGTCATGGGTTGGACGGCGGCTCCTGCGTCGAAACCCGGCTCAGGAGTCGAAGCCAAGCCCGACGGCGTCCATCACGCGGAGCCAGAGCCCGCGTTTGCCCTCGTTGCGGTCGGCCCGGGCCATCTCCGACAGCGAGATGCGCGCGCCGATGAATGCGAGCGGGTCGGGCGGGAACGGCGTCGGCTTCTTCTGGACGAAGTCCATCGTCGTGCGCTCGGTCGGCGTGCCGGCGAGGAGGTCGAGCATGACGTTCGCGCCGTATCGCGTCGCGCCGACGCCGAGGCCGGTGAACCCGGCCGCGTGCGCGACCTTGCCGCCGTGCGCGGTCTCGAAGAAGGAGAAGAACCGCCCGCAGGTGTCGATCGCGCCGCCCCACTTGTGGGAGAAGCCGAGGTCGGCGAGCTGCGGGTAGGTGTGGGCGAAGTGGGCGGCGAGCTTGAGGAAGGACTCCTCACGCTGGTCGAACCGGGGCTCGACCCGCCCGCCGTAGTTGTAGACCGCGTCGTAGCCGCCGTAGAGGATGCGGGTCGACCCGTTCGCGTCGGTCGTGAGCCGCGAGTAGTGGAACCGGTTGTCGAGGTCGGAGATGCCCTGCCGGCCCTTCCAACCCAGGCTCTCGAGCTGCTCGGCGGAGAGCGGGTTCGTCATGAGCGCGTAGTCGTAGACCGGCACCGTGTATTTCCGGGCACTCGGGATGAGGGCCTTGAAGACGTTGGTGCCGAGGGCGACATGCTTCGCGACGACCGAGCCGTGCGTCGTCGTCAGGGTGACCGACGTCGCGTCCGACCGGATCGAACGGACGTGCGTGTACTCGTGGATCTCCACACCCAGGTCGAGGCAGACGCGTCGCAGCTCCCACGCCAGCTTCGCCGGGTTGACGAGCGCCGCACCGGTCGGCTCGAACAGGCCGGCCTGGAAGATCGGCGAGTGGACCTCCGCCTGCATCGCCTCGCGGTCGAGGAACCGCGCGCCGTGCTCCTCGGCGCTCTCCCGCAACCAGTCGACGTGGTGTGGAGCCGTCGCCGCCTGCAGCAGCCCCGTCTCCTCCCAGTCGCAGTCCATGCCGTACCGGGCGATGGTCTCGCCGATCTCGCGCAGGTTCTCGCGCCCCAGCTCCTCCAGGCGGTCGAACTCGTGCGGCAGGCGGCTCTTGCCGTTCGACGATCCGTGGGTGAGGCTCGGCTCGCAGAACCCGCCGTTGCGGCCGGACGCCGCCCACGCGATGCGCCGGCCCTCGAGGAGCACGACCCGGCGGTCCGGGTCGCGCTCCTTCGCGAGCAGGGCGGTCCACAGGCCCGAGTACCCACCACCGACGATCGCGAGGTCTGTCTCGACGTCCGCCTCGAGGCGGGGGAGTGGAGCGGGCCGTGCCGGGTCGTCGAGCCAGTACGGCTCCGGTTCGGCCGAGTCCAGCTGGTCCCGCAGGCGTGCGGTGTCGGCGAGCTCTTCGGCCAGTTCGTAGGTGGTTCTCATGGTGGGTCCCCTGTGGTGCGTGGTTCGGTGCGGTCGCGTGGTGCGCGGTCAGTCGGTGCGGGCGGCGTCGGTGCGTTCGGCCTCGGCACGTGGGGTTCCGGCGGATGCCCCGTCGGTCCCGAGCCCCACGTCGCGCTTGGTGCTCCGTTGGACGAACAGCCAGATGACGACACCGAGCGCGAGCAGGCCGAGCGCGATGCCGAGCTCGAGGAACCCGCCGTAGCCCGTGGTGGAGAAGCCGGTGGCACCGACGATGAGGATGATCGCGAGGATGACCGACAGCACGACCGACAGCGGCACGAAGAAGCGCGGCAGGCGGATCGGGCGGACGGCGTCGGGGCGGTCCTTGCGCAGCAGGAAGAAGCCGGAGACGGCGAAGAAGTGCGTGAGGATGTAGCCGAGGTTGCCGGTCACGATGATCGCGAGCGGGTTCTGCAGCACGACGAGGATCACGACGTTCATGACGAGCATCACGTTGAGCGAGCGGAACGGCACACCGCGACGGTTGAGCACGCCGAGCGACGGGACGGTGACGCGCTCCTTGCCCATGTTGAACAGCACGCGTGAGGCGTCGGCCACCGAGGTGGTCATGATGAGTAGCAGCGAGGCGATGAGGCAGAGCACCATGACGTCCGCGGCGCCACCGACGAGCGAGGCGAAGCTGGCGACGAAGAAGGTCGCCGGGTTGTCGGCGATCGCTGCTTCGCCCGCGTAGCCGCCGAGGGTCAGCGGGATGACGAAGAAGACGCCGAGGCAGAAGAGGACGGAGGCCTTGATCGCCTTGGTCGTGTCCTTCACCGAGTCGCGGTATTCCGGGGCGAAGGTCGCGCAGACCTCGATGCCGAAGGTGGTCCACGCCATGATGTACAGCCAGACGATCGCGGTGTGCAGGCCCTCGATGCCCTCGAGCTTCCAGGTGAGGTCGAGCGGTGCCCAGTCGGCGCTGAAGAGCGGGAAGACGATGAACACGAACAGGGGGATGAGCAGGATGCCGGCCGTGATGTAGACGAACGCCATCGTGACGCGGACGCCGATGACGTTGATGAGGTACATCACGCCGATGACGCCGAGTCCGATGAGGATCGGGAAGGTGATGGAGATCGGGCCGAGCTGGATCACCCAGTCCTCGTTCGGGAACCACTGCGCCTGGATGAGCGCGCCGGTCACCGCGCCGTAGGTGGCGAGGTTGGTGCCCCAGGGGAGCCAGTAGCCGACGCCCGTGATCGGCGCGACCCAGGGCGCACGCGACTTCCACGCTTCGGCCGCGTAGTGCGCGATGCCGCCGGAGGAGTTCGGGAACATGGTGGCGAGCTCGGTGTAGATCCAGTTGACGCCCATGGCGAGGATCATGGAGATCGCCCACAGGACGGCGGCCCCCCAGCCGCCGAGACCGGTGATGGACGCGCCGAGGGTGGCGATGAGCGCGGCTGGCATGGTCATCGCCATGGCGAAGCCGTCGAACCAGCGCATCCGTTTCGGCAGGTGCGTGGTCTCGTCGGTGCTGGTGACGTGTTCGGTCGACATGGGCTCTTCTCGATTCGTGGGGGACGGGACGTCGCTGTCTCGCTGCTGGTGCACTCAATGTGCCGAAGAATTGTTGTGACGACAAGATCGTGTCGGTCTTGTTGTTGTAAGCGTAACTTTGACGAAACAATACTGCTTGTTCGAGGAATCGCAAGGTCCTAGGCTGATCCCACATTCTCCCGACGACATCCGCACGACGCTGTTCGGCGTCGTCGGCCCAGCCACGACACCAGGAGGTCCGGAATGACCACGTTGCCGACACCCACTCGCACCCAGCTCTTCATCGCCGGCGAGTTCACCGACGGATCCAGCTCGGAGCGCTCAGAGGTGATCAGCCCCGTCACCGGTGACGTCATCGCGTCGATCCCCGTGGCCGGCACCGCCGAACTCGACGAGGCGGTGCGACGTGCGCACGAGGCGCAGCGGGAGTGGCGCAAGCTCGGCGTGTTCAAGCGTGCCGAGATCTGTCACCGCGTCGGCGACGCGATCAACGCCCGCGTCGAGGAGCTCGCCCGCCTGCAGACGCTGGAGCAGGGCAAGCCGCTCGCCGAGTCGATCGCCGACATCGCCGAGGCCGCGCAGCTCTTCCATCTCCACGCCGAGGACGCCCTCCGTCTCTACGGTGAGACGCTGCCGTCGAGCGACATCGACAAGCGCATGTTCACCTGGCGCGCGCCGGTCGGCGTCTGGGGCATCATCACGCCCTGGAACTTCCCGCTCCTCATGTTCAGCGAGTTCGTCGCCCCGGGCCTCGCGACCGGCAACGCCTGCATCGTCAAGCCGCCGAGCAACACGCCCCTCGCGGTCCTCGCGGCGATGGACTGCCTCGTCGAGGCGGGCGTCCCGGCCGGGCTCGTCAGCGTCCTCCCCGGCGACGGCGCGTTCGGTTCCGAGCTCGTCTCCCACGACGGCATCGACGCGATCGGCTTCATCGGCTCGTCCGCCACCGGGGCGAAGATCGTCCGCACCGCAGGCCTCAAGCGCTCGCTCATGGAGTGCTCCGGCAACGGCCCGATCGTCGTCCTCGAGGACGCGAACATCGAACGCGCTGCGAAGGCCGCCGTCGACTCCGCGTTCTACAGCGGCGGGCAGGTCTGCTGCGCGACCGAGCGGCTCATCGTCCACCACAACGTCCACGACGCCTTCGTTGAAGCCGCCCTCGCCTACGCGAAGGCCACCGTGCGACTCGGCAACCCCTTCGACGAGGGGATCAACCTCGGCCCGCTCAACAACGAGGGCGTCGCCGCGAAGATGGACCGCCACCTCGACGAGGCCCGCTCGCTCGGCTTCGACATCCTGCTCGGCGGTGGTCGTGCCACCGGCCACCCGACGGACCTCTACTACGACTTCACGATCGTCGACGGCGTCTCCGAGGACAGCCTGCTGTCGCGGGAGGAGTCGTTCGGTCCGGTCCTCCCCATCCTCACGGCCAAGGACGACGACGACATCCTCCGCATCGCCAACGCCGACGCGCTCGGCCTGCAGTCCGCGGTGTTCACCGAGAGCCTGTCGAAGGCCTACCGCTTCATGGAGGAGCTCGAGACCGGCCAGGTCATCGTGAACGACTCCAACGGCTGGTGGGACATCAACATGCCGTTCGGTGGCGCGGGCGGCAAGGGCACCGGCTGGGGTCGGATCGGCGGCATGTACACGCTGCACGACATGACCGACCTCCGCACCGGCGCGATCCACGTCCGCTAGTCGGACCGATCCGCCGATCAGCGACCTCCCTCGGTCCGCTCGATCGGCGTCGCCCCGGTCGACCGCCCGCGTTCGGGTCGGTCGGTCGGCCGGGGCTCGTGGCTCGGGTGGGGCGGACACCGCACCCGGGCCGCACGGCTTCCCTCGCTACGCTTGCCAGATGACCATCCGCCCGCTGCCGGAGGAGCCACATGAACGACCTTGACGACATCGATCGTCGGCTGATCGCGATCCTGCAGCAGGACGGACGGAAGGCGTTCTCTGAGATCGCCACCGAGACCGGGCTGCCGGCATCGTCCGTCCGCTACCGGATCCAGCGACTCGAGGACACCGGGATCCTGCAGATCGTCGGCATCGCGAACCCGCTGTCGATCGGCTTCGACCACCTGGCGCTCATCGGCATCCGCTGTGAGCCGGGGATGGCGCGTGGGGTGTGCCAGGAGCTGTCGAAGCACGCGGAGACGAGTTACGTGGTGCTCACGAGCGGCGGCTTCGACGTGATGGTCGAGGCCGTGTGCCGTGACATGGACCACTACAAGACCTTCCTCCTCGACACCCTGCAGCCGACGCCCGGGGTGCGGTCGACCGAGACCTTCTTCGTGCTCGAAGCACACAAGCTCGCCTACGGCTGGGGCGTCGGGTAGGTCGTCGGGCTGCGCCGACCCCGCTCGTCTCCTTCTTGCTCAGAGAGGTACCTCATGACCGACCACCTGCTCGCTCCGAATGCGGTGCTCCAGGGTGCCGACGTGGCGCTCGCCGACAACCCGCTCGCGCCCGAGGACGTCGTCTCGGGGTCGCCGCGGAGCGGGATCGTGTCCCTCACGGCCGTCGGTGACACCGAGGTGGGCGTCTGGGAGCTGGGTGTCGGCGTCGTGCAGGACACCGAGATCGACGAGGTGTTCGTGGTCCTCTCCGGCGAGGCGACGGTCGACTTCGCCGACGGCACCCCGTCGCTGGAGCTCCGTGCCGGCTCCATCGGCCGACTCGCCGCCGGCGCCCGCACCACCTGGACCGTCCGCGAGACCCTCCGCAAGGTCTACGTCGCCTGACCCGCGCGACTCCCGGCGCGGCAGCAGGACATCCGCCCGACAGCAGGACGCTTCGCGCCCGCCCGTCCTGCTCTCGCGCCGATCTCCTGCGTTCCTGCCACTCCGGTCCCTGAGCTCAGCCTCATCCGGTCCCTGAGCTTGTCGAAGGGCTCCGGGGTGACCTCCTCTCTCGGGGAGGTGTTCTCGGTGTGCACTTCGACAGGCTCAGTGACCGGGGTGGGTTCTCCGATCGGGTGCCTTCTTTCGGTCCCTGAGCTTGTCGAAGGGTTCTCGGGCTGGCCTCTGCTCGCCGGGTGGTGTTCGCGGTGTGCACTTCGACAGGCTCAGTGACCGGGGTTCGTTCTCCGATCGGGTGTCTTCTTTCGGTCCCTGAGCTTGTCGAAGGGCTCCGGGGTGACCTCCTCTCTCGGGGCGGTGTTCTCGGTGTGCACTTCGACAGGCTCAGTGACCGGGGTGGGTTCTCCGATCGGGTGCCTTCTTTCGGTCCCTGAGCTTGTCGAAGGGTTCTCGGGCTGGCCTCTGCTCGCCGGGTGGTGTTCTCGGTGTGCACTTCGACAGGCTCAGCGACCGGTGGAGGGCTCAGTGACCGGGGTTCGTTTTCCGACCGAGGTCCGTCACCGCGGCCGCAATAGGCTTGTCGCATGAACCTGCGCACCGTCGAGCTCGACCACACGGACCACGCCGCCCTCGACCTCTGGTGGGGTGCAGCGTCCCGCGGCTTCCTCTCGAAGCCCGACACCGACGTGGCGGTGCGTGCCGAGCGGCGTCAGCTCCTCGTCGGCAGCTCCATCCTCGGGGTCTACGACGACACCGCGGCCGAACCACTCGTCCCCGTCGGCACGCTCGGCTCCTTCCCGACCGCCCTGTCGATCCCCGGTGGCTCCGTCCGAGCCCTGGCCATCACCGAGGTCACCGTCTCGACCTCGCACGAACGTCGCGGTATCGCCCGATCGCTGATGGAGAACCGACTCCACCACGCGAAGGCCACCGGTGCCGCAGTCGTCGCGCTCACCGCGAGTGAGGCGACCATCTACGGCCGCTACGGCTTCGCCCCGGCGACCTGGGAGTTCACGCACGAGGTCGACCCCAAGCGCGTCGCTTGGCGGGGTGCGCCGCCCGCCGGCCGCGTCCACACGCTCGACCCGCGCTCGCTCGCCACCGTCGCACCCGGGCTGTTCGAGCGCTCCCGCAGCACCGGTGACATCGACCGCGGGGTCGCGTGGTGGAAGCAGGCCCTCCGTGAGGTGACCATCCGGCACTTCAGCCACGGTGAGGGAGACACGCTCGCCCTCCGCTACGACGACGCCGACGGCGAACCACAGGGTTACGCGCTCTACCGCGTCGGCGAGGAGTGGGGCACGATCGTCGTCGACGACCTCGTCGCCACCACCCCGGAGGCCCGCTACGCGCTCTGGCGGCACCTCACCGGGATCAGCCTCACCACGAAGGTCACCTTCCACCAGGCTCCGACGGTCGAAGCCATCCAGTGGCGACTTGTCGACCGCCGCGCCGTCAAGACCACCGCGCGAGCCGACTCGCTCTGGCTGCGCATCGTCGACGTGCCGGCCGTGCTCGGTGCGCGCCGGTTCACCGTCCCCGGGGCATCCGAACCTCGCGAGCACCTGCTCGACGTCGAGGATGCCCTCGGACTCGCCGGCGGTCGGTTCGCGCTCCGCATCGACGAGCACGGTGCCGCGGTCGCAGAACGCCTCGGCGACGTGCCGGAGTCGGCCGACGACGACGCCGCTGTGCGCCTCACCATCAACGAGCTGTCGGCCGTCCTCCTCGGCGGCCCGCGCGTGTCGGCGCTCGCCGAAGCAGGGCTCATCACCGGTTCATCGGAGGCGGTCCGAGCGCTCGACCTCGCATTCGTGACGGAGCAGGCGCCCTTCCTTCGGACGCACTTCTAGGTGCTACCCGCCAAGGTGATGTAGCTCGGCCGATCGATCAGGGAGCGGTTGCGCCGAGGAGGATCGCCGCGGCCGGGAGGGCGAGCAGCATCATCCAGCCGGTGATGAGCGCACCGACGAGGCCTGCCAGGAGGGTGAAACCACCGATGGTGGCGGCAAGGGTGCGGCACAGCTGGCGTTGCTCGGCCGGGATGCTGCGACGCAGGGTGCGGGGAAGTGCCGCGAGCTGCGGGCGTGGGGTGGGGATGGAGCCGGTGGTGGCTGGGTGCTGCAGGGTCGTCATCGGGGTCGGGTGGTTCCTGGTCGGGTTCGGATGGGAGGCGCGCTTCGGGAACGGCTGATCGGTCGGATCCGGATCTGTATTTCGAAGTGCAGATTTGTTATACACCGTGGTAGATGTGCCTGCAAGTCGTCGAGGCGGCATCGTCGACGGTGCACAAGCTTGACACCGCTCCACAGGCACCCGATCCGCGCTCGCCGCGTCATGCCCGCCAACTGTCGAGCCGTCGACCGGCTCCCGATCGATACCGTCGCTGCAGCATCGCGACGGCCATCGTCGCGACACACGGCCAGACAGGAGTAGGCGTGGACACGATCCCGGACGAAATGACCACCGATGCGCGCGCGGAGGCGCCGCCAGGGCGCCGTTCCAGGTCGCTCGGGCGGCGCTCGATCATGGCGATCGTCGTCGCGGTGGTCGCCCAGCTGAGTGTGTTCGCGCTGGTGATCGTCGCCTGCACGGGTCAGGTCGGGGAGCCGCGGGGTGATCGTGCTTCGACGGTGCCCGAGGCGCCGGCGATCGACCCGAGCGCTCCTCAGCGTGACGACGAGCTTCCCACCCGAGACGAGGTGTTCGCCGTGGCTGCAGACCTCCTCGGGCAGATGGTCAACACGGCGACGGGTGGGCAGCCGTTCGCGTTCTCGCCCCAGGCCTCGGAGGCGCCCTGCAGCAGTCTGGCGCCGTCCGGTCGGGCCACGAAGCTGGCGCGCATGGCCGTCGAGGTCGAGCTGCCGGTCGGAACGAGTCGCGCCGTGCTCGTCGACCTCATCAACGGGTACGCGCCGCCGCTCGAACTCGCGGCCGACTCGGACGAGTTCCGGTCGGAGCTGATCGTGCCCTCACCCGGCGAGCTGGAGCTGTCGGCGCAGCTCCGCGACGACGCCATCATCTTCGAACGCGAGCTCCGACCCGATGCCGACGTGCTGCGGATCACGGTCGAGAACGGCTGCTTCCTCCCGCCGATAGAGTGACATCCGTCGAGCAGAGGGGAGTGTCGCATGAAGATCGTCGTCGCAGGAGGCAGCGGGATGGTCGGGCGACACGTCGTCGCGGTGGCCCAGGAGCGCGGACACCGGGTGGTCGTGCTGTCGCGTGCCACCGGCGTCGACCTCGCCACTGGAGCCGGGCTCGCCCAGCAGTTGGAGGCCGCGGACGTCGTCATCGACGTGACGTCGACAGCCACGCAGTCTACCCAGCAGTCGCGCCAGTTCTTCGGGGCGGTCACCCGCAACCTGCTCGAGGCCGAGGGCGCCGCAGGCGTGCCCCACCACGTCGCGCTGTCGATCGTCGGAAGCGACAAGGCACCCTTCGGCTACTACGCGGGCAAGGCGCTGCAGGAGGAACTCGTCAGCACCGGGCGCATCCCGTGGACGATCCTGCGCGCGACGCAGTTCCACGAGTTCGCGCAGCAGATGGTCGAGCGGTTCCGCTTCGGGCCGGTCACGATGGTGCCCACGATGGCCTCGCAACCGGTCGCCGCGCGCGAAGTCGCCGAGCGCCTGGTAGAGCTGGCCGAGGGCGAGCCGCAGGGGCGCCCGGCTGATCTCGCGGGCTCCGAGGAACTTCGGATGACCGCGATGGTCAAGGCCTACACCGCCGCCACGGGCATCCGTGGCCCGGTCGTGCAGATCCCGCTGCCCGGCGGCTTCGGCAAGGCGATGCGCGACGGCACCACCCTCGCCGGGCCAGATGCGCAGCGCGGTGTGCAGACCTTCGCGCAGTGGATCGACGGGCTCAGCGCCGCTCGCTGAGCGTCAGCTCCGCTGAGCCGCCCGGACGTCCTGCATGAGTCGAGGCGTACGCCACTCGCCGATCCGCTTGAACCACACGGGCGGTGGGTAGGCGAGCCGGACGACGAAGTAGTTCACGTATTCGGTGGCGCCCAAGAGCCAGACGAATGGGATGCCGATGGCCGCGAAGGGGTGGGCGGGGAACCAGACGATGATGCCGACGAGTCCGGCGAGCAGCAGGACCGCGTCGAGCACGCGGAACCCGCGGTAGGTGGCGGCTAGTCCAGGAGGCATGGTGCCCTGCTTGACCCACCGCCGGGCGAGCAGCCAGTAGACGCCGGCCTGCACGAGGATCAGCAGCAGCGGTACGAGGGCCGACCAGAACGCGAGCGCATCGGTCGGCTGTTCGAGCAACGGCAGCGCCGAGACGAACGCGACCCAGATGAACACGACGGCAGCGAACAGTTCACCGAGGCCGAGGCTCAGGTACCGGCCCCGGAGGACCGTGCGGCGATCGTCGGTCATGTCACCAGCCTAAACACGGTGTGCCGGGCCGGTCGAGTGCGCTCGACAGATCTTCAGATGCTCAGAACGTGACGGTCGGCAGCGTCATGATCTCGGCGCCGTCCTCGGTGATCGCGATGGTGTGCTCACTGTGGGCCGTGCGGCTGCCGGTCACGCTGCGGAGGGTCCAGCCGTCGGCGTCGGTGACGAGCTTGTCGGTGTCGGCCATGACCCACGGCTCGATCGCGAGGAGCAGGCCCGGGCGCAGCTTGTAGCCGCGGCCGGCGCGACCGTCGTTCGAGACGTGCGGGTCCTGGTGCATCGTCGTGCCGATGCCGTGGCCGCCGAACTCCATGTTGACCGGGTAGCCGGCGCCACGCAGCACGGTGCCGATCGCGAAGGAGATGTCGCCGATCTTCGCACCCGGCTTGGCAGCTGCGATTCCGGCGGCGAGGGCCTCCTGGGTGGTCTCGATGAGTGCGAGGTCTTCGGGGGTCGCCGTGCCGACGACGAAGCTGATGGCCGAGTCTGCGGCGATGCCGTCGAGGAGGACGGCGAGGTCGAGGGTGAGGAGGTCGCCGTCGGCCAGCGTGTAGTCGCGGGGGAGGCCGTGGAGGACGGCGTCGTTGACGGCGGTGCAGATGTAGTGGCCGAAGGGTCCGCGGCCGAAGGAGGGGGCGTAGTCGACGTAGCAGGAGACGGCGCCGGCCTCGAGGATCATCGCCTTGGCCCAGCGGTCGATCTCGAGGAGGTTCGTGCCGACCGTCACGCGGTGCTTGAGCGTGTGAAGGATGTTCGCGACCAGCTCGCCGGTGCGACGCGCCTTCGCGACCTCGGTGGGGGTGAAGATCTCGATCATGCGGGGCCCTTCCATCGGCGTGCTGCGTGCGTGGTGCGGTGGTGTTCGTGCCGCGAACGGCGCTCGACCAATAACTATACCGGTCAAACTATCCCGTACTACACTGGGCGCATGGTCCGCCTCCCGCTCACCCCCACCGACGTCGAACGCGGTCAGCGCCTCGGTGCGCTCCTGCGCGAGGCCAGAGGTGAGCGTTCGATGCTCGACATCGCGCTCGATGCCGGCCTCTCGCCGGAGACGCTGCGGAAGATCGAGTCCGGCCGGGTCGCGACGCCGGCGTTCTCGACGATCGCCGCCATCGCCGAGGTGCTCGGCCTCTCCCTCGACGAGGTCTGGGCGACGATCAGCCCGGCCCGGCGCGACACTGCCCCGTCCGGCGAACGCCTGCGCGAGCGACTCGTCTCCTAGCTCCTCGGTCGCTCCCGCTCCCTGAGCCTGTCGAAGGGCCCACGCAGTCCCGCGGCCGTATCCGCCCGACGTGCCGCGCCGGTCCCTGAGCTTGTCGAAAGGCGCGCGCAATCGCGCGGCCGCGTCTGCTCGACGCACCACGCCGGTCCCTGAGCTTGTCGAAGGGTCTATGTTCGATCGCTACTGCGTGTCGCTCGTCGTCGGTTGGACCGGGCGGGTGAAGACGTTTTCGCTGATCTTCGTCCAGTCCTCAGCGGGGTCGAGCGCAGTGTCGACGACGGCGTCGGAGAGCACCGTGTACTCGTTGACGCTGTCGCTCATGCCGACGCGGTCGCCGCTACCGCAGGCTCGGAACGGCTGGGTCTCCGCGAAGACGATGATGCAGATCCGAGATTGCCCCTGCTCGGTCGCCGATGCGAGGAAGATCTCCGTGTCGCCTTGGACGGCGACGAGTCGGGTCGAGTCGGCGTCGATGGTGAACGGGTCGTCACTGCCGGCTCCGGTGGTGCTTGCCGGGAGACGATCCTTGTCGGCCTGGTCGCGCTCGAGGTCCGCGTAGCTCGTCACTCCGCCGGTGCAGGCGCTCAGCCCGGCGGCGAGTGTGAGCGCGATGAGTCCTGCTGCGATGCGTCGATGCATATGACGTCCCCCGATGTCGATTCCCGACAGCCTACGTCTCCTGCTCCGGGACGGCAGCCGCGACGGCCGACTCGCGGCCGGCGAGGGCGATAGCGAGGATCCCGAGGAAGACGGGGCCGACGACACGGACCCACCCGTCGAGGATGACGATGATCGGGACGAAGAGGGACACGTTCGAACCCGCCGCCACGACGATGATCTGCTGGACGACCCACGATGCTGCTGTCACCGCCACGACCCAGAGCGGCGCGAGGTGCCAGGGGCGGGGCACGGTTCCGGCGCGCGCGATCTGCGTAGTCGCGATGGCCGCGAGCAAGAACTGGATGAGCAGGTCGATGTAGCCGAAGCTCAGGAACGTCTCGACGGCTGCCGGGATCGTCGCCAGACCGCGGACGAACGAGCTGATCGTCATCCAGACGCCGAGCGCGATGAGGGCGCCGGTGCCGAGCGGGCGCCTCGCGGTCACGCTGCTGGAACGGTCCGAGCCGATCGCGAACAAGGCGATCGAGAAGACGGACAAGAACGTCGCGAGGATGCCACCGGTCGGCCCGAGGAACGACCCGATCTGGACGAGTGGGCCGAGGAGGACCGACCCGACCAGGAGCGCGCCGGCGACGATCCACACCTGCTTGGACCCTGACGTGACTGTGTTCGTTTCCCCCATGGGCGCCCAGTCTACGGACGGCCCTTTTTCCGCTTCGTGGATCCCAGGTCTCTGAGCCCGTCGGAGGGCGCGCAACTGTCCCCGGTCCCTGAGCGTGTCGAAGGGCGGCGGCCCCCTCGCGGTCCCTGAGCCTGTCGAAGGGCCTGCACGCAGGACCCGAGCTGTGTAGCGTGGCACGGATGACCGAGGAGCAAGCCGACCCGCACACCACCGGTTTCGTCGACGTGGACGGCGGTGCGTCGATCTTCGTCGAAGAGTCCGGCACCCCCGACGGCGTCCCAGCGCTCTGGCTGCACGGCGGCCCCGGCGGGTCGCTCGGCTCCGGCTGGTATCGCTCGCACTTCGATCTGTCGCGGTACCGCCTCATCGGCATCGACCAGCGCGGGAGCGGCCGCAGCATCCCGAACATCGTGGACGCGCGCGAGCAGCTCGACGAGCACACGACCCAGCGTCTGATCGCCGACATCGAGGCGGTGCGAGTCGCCTCGGGTGTGGAGCGCTGGGTCGTGGCCGGGGTCTCGTGGGGAACGACCCTCGCGCTCGCCTACGCGCAAGAACATCCCGATCGGGTGATCGCGCTGGCGCTCGTCGCGGTGACGACCACGAGCCGCGACGAGGTCGACTGGATCACCGAGGGCGTCGGCCGCGTCTTCCCCGAGGAATGGGCGCGGTTCGAGGGTGACAGTGGTCGGCGGGACGGCGAGCGGGTCGTCGAGGCCTACGCGCGCCGCCTCCGAGAGGGCGACGCGGCGGACCGCACACACGCCGCGACCGCCTGGGACCGCTGGGAGAGTGCGCACGTGTCACTCGACCACCCCGAACGCGTCGGCCAGCTGTTCGCCGACGCGACCGTGCGCGAGGCGTTCGCGATGCTCGTCACCCACTACTGGAGTCACGACGGTTTCCTTACCGGCGACCGGGCGGTGCTGTCGCGGATGGACCGCATCGCGCAACTCCCCGGCGCGCTGGTCCACGGCCGCAGGGACATCAGCGGACCGGCCGCGACCGCCTGGCGTCTCCATCAGCTGTGGCCGGCGAGTGAGCTGACGATCGTCGAGACCGAGGGCCACGGCGGCACCGAGGAGAGCGCCGTGCTCCGTGCGGCCCTGGACCGCTTCGCGGCGCTGGGTCCCTGAGCCTGTCGAACGGCCGCCCCATCGTGCGGCCGACAATCAGCCGTCAAAGGCCGAGAACGGCGCCACCTGCGCATCCTCGCTGAGGACATTGACGATCTCCGCCGCGCAGTGTTCGTCGGGTTGCCCCGCCTCGTGGTCGGAACTCCAGCCGACGACCACTCCTCGCTCGAACCGCACTGTCGCCTGGAAGCAGGTGTACACGGCCGGGTCGACTTCGGTGCCGGTGACGATGATCCCCTGGAAACTGGCCTCGTCTCCGGCGTCGACCAGGTTGTAGATGACCGCTCCTCCGTCCTCCAGCCCGAGCGACGCCGGGTCATCGTCGCCATTCCAGTAGACGCTGGGGAAGCTGCCGTCGGTGCTGCGGAGCTCGGCGAGGAACACGTCATGATCGATCGCATGCGCGTCGGCCAGGGCTCTCATCAGCGGATCCTTGTGCTTCCAGATGGCGCGGGTGGCCGGTCCACCGACGTCGACCGGGGCGTTGGTCTGCGCACACGAGCTGAGCGCCGCGATCGCCGCGACAGCGATGGGGACCCGCAGCGCGCGTCGAACCGCAGGGGTGGGCGAGCTTCGCGGGTACATGCGGGCAGCCTACGCAGGACCCGCCAGCCCATGCGACACTCGACCCATGGAACCCGAGGTCGTGATCCGCGTTGCAACGTCGGCCGATGCCGCCGGGCTCGCCGAGCTGAAGCTGATGATGTCGCCGCCGGCCGCCCCGCTCGCCGACTGGGAACGGGCGCTGTTCGCACACGACCTCGTCTCGTGGATCGCCGTCGACCCCGACTCCCGGGTGTGCCTGGTCGCCGAGGTCGACGATCGGCTCGTCGGGATGGCTTGGCTCGTCGTGTTCTCCCGCGCACCCAACATCGGGGCACTCCGCCGGCTGACGGGCGACGTGCAGAGTGTCTTCGTCCGCCCGGAGTTCCGTGGTCGCGGCATCGCCGGTCGCCTCGTCGACGGGCTCCTCGACGCCGCACGCGCTCGCGACATCGGCCGGGTCTCCGTCAGCTCGAACGACGCGGGTGCGCCGGTCTACCGCCGCGCCGGGTTCGAGGAAGCGCCGCTGCTCCTCGAGTGGCGGGCCGACCCACCGGGTCACTGAACGACGAATCGCCCCGAATGGTCGCTCCAGGACCTCCTGGACGACCACTCGAGGCGATTCGCGATGCGGCGTGACTTACATGTCGCGGTAGCGCTTGGCCTCGGCGACGAGTTCGCGCAGCTTGTCGGCGTCGACGTCCGGACCGTAGCCGGGGGTGTCGCGCTGGATGCGCCATCCTTCGGAGAGCGCGCCGATGTCGAGGGGCTCGAACCCGAAGGAGTCGATGAGCGCGGCGACCGTGGCCTTCGCGTCGGCGTCGTCACCGGCGATGACGAGGGCGCGGCGGTTCGGGGTGCCGGACGGCTTGCCCTTGGTGGTGAGGTCGGCGGCGTAGATGTGGTTGAACGCCTTCACGACCTTCGATTCCGGGAGGTGCGCTTGCAGCATCTCGGCCGTGGTGGTGGTCTCCTCGTCGAGCTCGGCGATGTGGCCGTCGCGCTCGGGGTAGTAGTTGTTCGTGTCGATGACGACCTTGCCCGCGAGCGGTGCGACGGGGACGGTGTCGATCGCGTGCAACGGGATGGTGACGATGACGATGTCGCCACGCTCGGCCGCGTCGAGGGCGGTGCCGGCGGTGGCGTGCTCGCCGAGCTCCGAGACGAGGTCGGTGAGCGTCTCCGGTCCGCGCGAGTTGGACACGATGACGTCGTGACCCTGCGCCACCGTGAGGCGTGCGAGCTGAGAGCCGATGTTTCCTGAACCGATGATTCCGATGGTTGTCATGGTCAGGGGAACGGTCCGGGCGCGCTGGGTCATTCCTCACCCTGGGTGATTCCCAGCGGACGTTCATCCGCGACGACGGCGGGGTGCCGGCGGGGCGACTCAGTCGATGGACGCGACGCCGAGGAGGGCGCCGATCGCCGTGTCGAGTCGGGTACGGACCTCGTCCTCCAGCTCGGGGTCGTAGGTGAGCTGGGAGGCGACGCCGCCCGCGAGCGCCCAGACGGCCCAGGCGGCGGTGTCGGGATCGACCCACGCGGGGATCTCGCCCTCAGCACGCCCGCGTGCCACGAGCGAGGCGATGAGCCCGCGGAGTCGGGCGTCGCTCTCGGCGATGGCGGCGGCGATGTCCGGATCGACGAGCGCGACCTGCGCGAACACCTCGCCCTGGCGGTGTGCGGCTCGGCGTGCTTCGTCGAGCGGGAGGACGCCGATGAACAGGTCGACGAGCCACTGCCGCAGATTCGGGCGGCCCGGTTCGCCGGGTGGCAGGGGCGCGGAGGTGTCGCGGAGTCGCGTGAACGCTGCCGCTACCATCCGCTGCTTGCTCGGGAACGCCTTCTGCACGGAACCGAGCGAGCAGTCGTCCTCACTCGCGACGGCGCGGAACGAGAGGGCGCCCAGGCCGGACCGTGCGACGATCCGCAGCGCCGCGTCGGCGAGTTGGGTTTGGCGGTCGGTCAGGTCCACGTTCTCAGGGTAGGGCTGGGGAGCCGGTCGCTGATCCGTCCGACCGCGAGGACGTTCGTCGCCCGAGGAGCACCGCGTAGCCGAGCATGACGACGCAGGCGGCGCCGAGTCCGACGAGTGACCGGCTGTCGGTCGCGTCGCCGCCGATGAAGCTGACGAAGTTCCAGGCGGCGTGCCAGGCGATCGCAGGCCAGAGGCTGCCGGTCAGCACGAGGAGCTGGGCGGCGACGAGGCCGAACAGCGCTGCGAACGCCACCTGCAGGATGGATGAGCCGACGTCCGCGCCGCCAGCGAGGTTCGCCAGGTGCAGGACGCCGAAGAGGGCGGAACTGCCGACGACGGCCGTGCGGGTGCTGCGTGCGCGGAGGATCGCGAACACGATGCCGCGGAACCAGGTCTCCTCGTTCAGCGCGACGGCGACGACGAGGATTCCATACGCCGCGATGGTCGGTGTGTCGACCCGGACGCCCTGGGTGCCGAGGATGATCAGGACGGTGGCTGCGGCCGGGATGAACCACAGTGCGGCGCGCGCTCGCCGCGGACGCCGGAAGCCGTAGTCGCGGACTCGAGGCGGCGACAGGCGCATGACCACCAGGCCGAGGAACGCGGAGACGGCTGCGCCGGCGGCGAGCGTGAAGGCTGCGCCGGCCTCGCTCGCCCCGGAGAGTTGCGCTGCTGCTGACGCGCCGGCCGTGAACACCACGGGGACGAGCGCGAAGGCGATGGCGACGAGCCACGGTGCTCGTACGTGCCAGCTCGCGGTGGGGTGGTCGCCAGGCGGTCCTTGCTCGGGGGAGGGGGCCGGTGCCGAGGCTGAGTCAGGGAGAGGAGGCATACCGAAAGAATACACATGTATTCCGATTGGCGCGGCTACCGGACGCGATCGGGTGCGGGGCGGCCCGCCCAGGCCGTCACCGAGCGCCCTCCTCGGTCTCTGAGCACCCTCCTCGGTCACTGAGCTTGTCGAAGTGCGCCCTTGGACCGGCTCAGGGACCGGAGCTCGGCCGTGGGGCCGTTCGCCTCACTCCACCGGCGGCAGCAGCTCGAACGCCAGCGGCTCGGTCGCGACCCCGTTCACCTGCAGCGCGATCCCGTGCGCACCCGGGTGGTAGCGACGGGTAGTGATCGCGCGGAACGAGTGCTCGCGGGTGAGAAGGATGTGCTCGCCGGGCGCCAGCTCGGTCGTCGTCAGCTTGAACGTCTTCGTCGTCTGCGAGCCGTTCGCCTTCTGGTGGTGGACGACGTAGTCGATCGCGAGGCGGGCCGTCTCGGCACCGGTGTTGCGGACGGTCGCGACGAATCGGACCGTTCCACCGAACGCGATGTGGGCGCTGTCGACCGCGAAGCCCTCGACCTCCGTCGTCGCCGCGCCGAAGCCGAGGGCCGCGAGGGCACCTGGGTTGCCGCGCTTCACGAGGGTGCGCAGTGCGTGCCGGACGAGCGCCGGGGTGTTGGCGTCGGGGTCGGCGAGCCAACGGTCGGCAGTTGCGACGACGAGGTCGGGGTCGTCGCGACTGAGGTCGTTGAGGTGGTTGGCGACGGAGCGGCGCACATATTCGCTCGGGTCGCGGTAGAGGGCGTCGAGGATCGGGACGGTGACGCCCGGGTTCGCGACGATCTCCCGCACGCGCACCGCCCACGGCAGGTAGGGGCGGGTGCCTTCGCTGGCGAGCCGGCGGATGTGCTCGTTGTCGGAGGTGGTCCAGCCGAGGACGATGGCGAGCGCGCGGTCGAGATCGTGGCGGAGCAGGGTGCGGATGGCGAACTCGGCGCTGAGGCGCTCGGTGAGTTCGGCGAGGAGTCGCATGGCGTCGTCGAAGGCGTCGGCGGTGCCCTCGTCGACCGCGCGGGCTGCGACGGCGCTCGTCACCGGCCAGATGAGCCAGCCGGTGAACGCGGGGTTCGTCGCCTGGGCGGTGCGGATGACGCCGGCGAGCGTCGCGTAGTCGCCCGGGACGTCCTCGAGCAGGGCGTCGCGCAGGAGGTCGGCCCGCTCGCGGAGCGCGAGACCGTCGAGTCGCTCGGCTGCCTGAGCCGTGGCTTCGAACGGGCTGCCCGGCGCGGCCTCCTGGAGCGAACGGGTGAGGGTGCGGGCGACGGCGGTGCCGAGGAGCTCGTCTGCGAAGGGCATACGCCGATCATGGCGGGTACCGCTGACAGGTGTGCTGCTGGGCCCGGGCTGAGTCGCCCGGAAGTGTTCTCAATCCGCGCAATCTGCGACAGATCCAGGCGACTCAAGATGCTTGGGCGTCGCCGCCTGTGCCGAGTCGCCCGAAACTGTTCCGATCTCGCCCGATTCGCAACACATTCGGGCAACTGAGCGGGGTAGGACGTCGCGGCACTTCCTGCGCCATCACCGAGGTCGGGTCGACACCCAACCGACCCAGTGTCAGACTCAAAACGTGACGATCGGCGACCGACAACAGCACTCCCAGCAGCTCAGCGGCGGGCTCCACGGAGCTGATCACGACCTCCTCGAACGCCTCAACGCGGCACATTCCGAAGCGCAGATGGTCGGATGGGACTTCTCACGGTTGGACGACGCGCTGATCTCCGACAGTCCATGGTGGGACTTCGAAGCGGACTGCCTGCGCGCGCTGCGTGACTCACGCATCGGAGCCCTGGATCTGGGAACGGGCGGTGGGGAGCGGTTGTCCGCGCTCCTGGAATCGCTCTCCCGCGAGTCCGCACGTCTGCCCCTGGTCGTCGCTACTGAAGGATGGCCACCCAACGTCCCCGTAGCGAGAGCGCAGCTCGCACCCCGCCACGTCGCGGTGCTGCAGTACGACTCGGATGCCGGCGACGACCTCGGCCTCCCCGATCAGAGCCAGGATCTCGTGATGTCTCGGCACGAGTCCTACGACGCGGTCGAGGTCGCCCGCGTCTTGGCGCCCGGCGGCAGGTTCCTGACCCAACAGGTGGACGGCTTCGACGCACCCCAGATCCATGAATGGTTCGGGAGTGAGTACACCCACCCCGATGTCACCGTGGAAGCCCACGCGGAGGCTCTGCGGGAAGCGGGGATGCGGATCGACCAGGTCGACTCGTGGGAGGGATCGATGCGGTTCAAGGATGCTGTCGCCCTCGTCACGTACATCGGCCTCGTCCCGTGGGATGCTCCCGACTTCACCGTGCAGGCGCATGATCAGCGACTCTCGGAGTTGAACGTTGCAGCCCCCATCATCGTGACGCAGCGCCGGTTCCGGATCTACGCCACCAAGGAATAGCGGCCGACCGGCGTTCCGCCTCCGTTCACCCGGTCGCGATAGCCTGGCGCGCATGACTGCATCGCTGACTGCCCTGGCCGAAGAACTCACGCGTCGGGGCCTCGTCGCCTCTCCGGAGATCGAGGACACCTTCGTCTACGGGCTCGCCCGCTTCGACGCGATCGACGCTGAGGTCATGCTCAACGTCGACCCCGAGCCCGAGGAGCAGGAGGGCGAGCCGGAGCCGGCGGCGCTCGCCGACTTGGCGCAGCGGGTCCTCTCGACGCCCGCGGCGGAGTGGAAGGTGCTGCTCGACCGGGTGGCGTCGGAGATCGAGGAGGCCGTCGAATCGGACGAGGTCATCGAGACCGCCGACCTGCGTGACGACCTCGTGCTGCGCTCGGTGATCGTCTTCATCGACGCCGTGCTGCTCTCGTTCGACGCGCCGAAGCAGTTCCCCGACAGCTCGGTGCTCGTGCAGCTCGACGCCGACCTCGCGTTCGAGGCCGTCGAGGTCGAGGCTGATGACGACGAAGAAGAGGGCGTCGAGTCGATCAAGTTCTCGACCGTCGAGGAGCTCGTGCGCCGCCTCTCGATGTGAGTGTCGTGTGGGAGTGGCGGTATTGACCGCGAGTCGACCGTCAGTTGCGACGTTCCCGCCTCCTGAGGCCGGTGCCGTCGCCTTCGTGACGAGTTGTGTCATCGGACGCTGGCCAGGAGCCGCCCGCACCGCCGACACTGTCCGCATGACTCTCCTCACGAACGACTTGGCCCCCGTCCCCTCTGTCTCCGCAACCGAGCGCGCGGACCGGCTCGCCGCAGCTGGCGCCTCCTGGTCTGAGCGGATCGCCTCTGCTCCATCGAGTGCGGCGCTCACCTACCGCGTCTCCGGCTCCGGCGAGGGCTCGGTCGCGAGTGCGATCACCGCGGGCAAGCACCGCTTCCTCGTCGACGAGCCGGCCGCGCTGGCCGGTGACGATGTGGCCGCCAGCCCGGTGGAGTTCGCGCTCGGGGCGCTCATCTCCTGCCAGATCGTCGTCTACCGGTTGTATGCGAGCGCGCTGGGCATCCAGGTCGACGACATCAGCGTCGATGCGGAGGGTGACCTCGACGTGCGCAACCTGTTCGGCATCACCGACGAGGTTCGCGCGGGGTTCTCGGCGATCCGGCTGAACATCAGCATCAGCGGCCCCGAGACCGAGGACCGGTACCAGGAGCTGCGCGCCGCGGTCGATGCGCACTGCCCGGTGCTCGACCTGTTCCAGAAACCGACGCCGGTGGAGATCAGCGTCTCGAAGGGGTGATCGACCCTAGCTCCATTTCAGCGTGGCACGGTTCCAGACTCGTCCTGCGGCGCTGCCATCGAGTGCAGGCTCGATGAGCGATCGAGCCAGCGACTGTGCGTCACCGATGGTTCGGAACTGTTCGCAGGCGGGCACACTTTTCGCGAGCTTTGCATAATTGGCGCCCCAGTGTGGCGGCACGTGGAACGTGTGGGGCAGGTCGAGCGATCGCATGCGTGCCTCAACCTGGAGAGCGGTTGTGAGCTTCGCGCCATCGATGTCCTGGGTCACGGCGAGCACGACGAGGTCGACCAGATCCTTCTCACGGCTCGACGGGCGGCCGTTGTAGAGCGAGAGTGTGGCGCACACCTTGTCCGCGATCTGATCGACGACCGAATACAGCCGATAGGGGTGGTTGGCCAGCTTCGGCAGATCGAGCGCATTGGCTGGCGAGGCGAATTCCGGGTCGTCCGTGGTGATGACGTTCGATACAAGGTCCACGTGGAGCTGGCCCTTGCGACTTGCCCCGATCGAGACGTCGAAGCTCACCCGGTATCCGTCGACGTAGGCCTGCTGGTCCCCACCGATCGACGGCACATACCCGGTGTAGTCGAAGCGGAAGAAGTCTCCGAGGTCGGTCTCGGCGAGACGGCGAAGCTCGCTGAGAGCAGCATCGAGGGAATGACCCCTCCGAGTGAGGTCGACGTCGATGGTCGCCCGTGCTGATGCCACCCGCGCGAGCATCCCGGTGCCGCCCTTGAGGATCCAGCCGGACACGTGGCCTTCGGAGAAGACCCGGCTGAGGAATCGGTTGAAGTACTCGAGGCGAATACGCTCGCTCGTCGTCAGCGATGGATTCGAGCGAGACGCGGTGCGCGCGGCGGCGGCGATGGCGGACTCCACGGCGGCGGGAGTCGCGTAGCGTTCCTCTGCGCTCACTCTTCGATGCTCCGGCGGGGCCTCGATGTCGCTGCAGCGATGAAAGCCCAGTCGTATCCCTTCAGGGCTTCCGCCATGCTCGCGCGAATGCTGGCCGTTGCGGGTTCTGCGATAGACGCGGTCAGCGCGTGCAGGTGTTCCAGTTGCGGTGCAACAGCTTTGCTCAGCATTGCGTTGATGCCATCGATATCCGGGAACATCCGCTTGAAATCGAACTCGGGCAGCTGGCTGAGGTAGTTAGCCGTGATGAGTGCCCCGAGGTCGGGGATGGTCGCCAGGCGTTTCGCAACCGATGCGGCGTCGATGCCTGCGATCTGCAGCAGCTCTTCGAGGAGCGCATCCCCATCACCCTTGCGGTGGCCGTTCCGTTCGGCGAGCGGGCCGAGGAGCACGCTGAGGCGGTCGAGACCGAGACGGGACTGCTGCGCGGCATCGCGGAGGACGCCAGCGACGAGGCTGAGATCCTGTCGATCCTCGACCAGGTCTGCGATCGTCCGTTCTCGCGTCGTGACAGGAAGACCGTCGCGGACCACCACATCCTGCTTCGGAAGGGACCGAGTGCGGTACCGCACGTCGGTGCGCTGCGTCTGCTTGCGCGTGGGCGTCGTGAACTCGCTTCTGGAGGCGCGCAGATCGCCGATGGCATGGAGTCGGCTGGCCGACTCGCCGGAGACGACCGCGGTGTTCGGCAGGTCCTCGAGTCGCTCGTACGCGAGCTTCTTGGGTTCGATCGCGAGCCAGGCTGCGCGGAGCGCCTCGTGTTCGACGCTCGGCGCGCCAGCATCCCGGTACACGCCCTGCGCCAGTCGGACCAGGCTTCCTGACTCGGTCAGCCTGGTGAGGTTCATGTGGCTGATGCCGCGCGCGCCGGCCTGCGCGGAGGTGACCATGCCCCACTGGGACTCGGTCACCTCCGCGAGTGTGCGGAGCGACTCTCGGGATTGCATGCTTGGATTCTAACGCTCCGGGCGTTAGTAACCAAGCTCTTAGTCGACTCCACGCCTACGCGGGCGCGACCAATGGGGACTCGACGTGGAGTGGTCTGCTACTCGTTGAGGTCCAGGCTCGAGGCGGTGCAGGACGCCGACGCGTACGCGCCGGTGGAGGTGTGCTCGGCGACGACCTCGCCGTCGACGGTGATCTTGCAGCTGATGTCACCGGCGTCGTCGGCTCCGTTCATTGCCATCAGGTAGAACGAGCTGTAGTCGAAGGTGCCGCCGGCCTTGATCGTGAACTCCTTGGTGAAGGGGAGTGCCTGATCCTTGACCTGCTCGGTGCCGCTGTTGCTGTCCGTGTAGGTGGAGTACGTGATCGACGAACCGGCCGACGTGCCGGTCACCTCGTAGACGACGGTGACGTCGCGGTCGGCTTCAGCGGACGACTCGGCCTGCGCGGTCTTGATGCCTTCGCTCACGGCGCCGGCGAACCCGGCGGTGTAGGTGATCGCGAGGATGATGCTGAGGATCATCGCGATGAGCGACAGGACCGTGCCCGCGATGGCGAGGCCCTTCGACTTGTTCTTCAGGAAGAGGGCGATGATGCCGAGCACCAGGCCGACGAAGGCGAGGAAGCCGGAGACGAAGTTCACGAACGGGATGAACGCGCCGATGAGTGCGACGACACCGATGATGAGGGCGGCGAGTCCGAGGCCGTTGCCGGTCTTCGCGGGCGGCGGCGTCGGCTGGCCGAAACCGGGCTGGCCGTAGGGTGCCTGGCCATAGGGCTGCGGGCCCTGGGGCGGCTGGCCGTATGGCTGCTGACCGTAGGGCTCCTGCGGCGACGGAGGCTGCTCGGGGTAGGACATGGCGGTGGTGCCTTTCTGCGGTGTGGTCGGCCGGCGTGCTGGCGTCGGCCGGTGGTGCGGGGAAGCGAGGGGAGAACGCCTGGTCAGTGCTGCGTGCGCGACCTGGATGCCCGGCGGGTCAGTAGGGGTACGCGATGAGGCGTCGGTTGGCGGTGTCGACCTGCGACTGCATGGTGCAGAGGTCGATGATCCACCACACGAAGGCGGCGAGGATCGCGACGAAGCCGATGCCGAAGACGCTCAGCGCCCAGCCGCCCCACCAGAGTGCGATGAAGCCGATACCGGCGCCGACGTTGCCCAGATAGAACTGGTGTGCACCGAAGCCGCCGAGGAGGATCGCCAGCAGGTAGCCGGTTCCGCTCTCCTTGAGCGGACGGGCGTACGGGACCGGTGCCGGGTAGGGCTGGTGGTTGTAGGGCATGGGCGCATACGCGGCTGGAGCCGCGGGTGCTCCGTACTGCTGTGGTGCGGGAAGCATCGGCATCGGCCCGGTCGGAGCGAGCGGTGCGACGGCCGAGGTCCAGGCGGTGCCGTCCCAGTACTGCTGCTGACCGGGTCGCTGCGGGTTTGGGTACCAACCGGCCGGGATGTGTCCGGGCTGCTGCGGGACGAGCGTCATCGAGGTGCTTTCGGAGAGGGCATGCACCGGCGGAGGGTTCAGCGGGCAGGCGGCGAAGTCAGGTTCACGCCGTGAGGCCCCCTGGGTGTTCAGTCTGATGTCCGCACTGTGGGGGACATCAGTCCCAATGTGGGGCACGCGACCAACTTCGGAGAGGGGGTTATCCCCTGGTCTCGCGTTGGATCGTCTATGTCGCTGTTGGGAGTGCGGTCGACTGCCTGAGGCCGCGAGAAGCTTGGGTTCTCGACTGTACGAGACGGGCACGCAGTTGCGGTTGAGTCGGAGCCGTGATGGAAGTGTCGGCCGGTGGCGCGAGTATGGCTGAATGACAGAATCATCAAGATGCGAAGCCGTCGCCGATGCGTTCCACCGACGGAAGCGCTATCCCGGTGTTCGATGCCATCTGTCCGCAGACCACGTGCTGAGAGCATATCCCGTGACGCGATCGCACACCGCCTCCGTCGCTGGGGCCCTCTTCTTTTGGACCGACTCAGACTGGGACAAACGCGAGCGAAAGTTCATCACTCGCTACTGAACTGATGCCAGCCAGGTGAGGGGTGATGCGAGGTTCTGGCTCGGGGTACGTCGAGACCGATCGATGATGAGCTCAAGAAGGTGTCTCGAGCCGAGGCGTGTGGGGAGCCCGCGATCCCACCAAAGCGCGCCGCAGACCTCACGATTATGAGTCGTACGCACTCCGAGTGCATGCCGCGCATTTCGTCATCGCGGACACCTCTTCCTACTTGTTCTCCGTCACCCCATCGACACCCGACGCAGAGCACGCCACCGACGCGTACGCGCCGGTCGAGGTCTGCTCGGCGACGACGTCACCATCGACGGTGATCTTGCAGGTGACGGACCCGGTGTCCTCGGCGCCGTTGGTCGCGACGAGGGAGAACGCGGTGAAGTCGGTGTCGCTGCCGGCCTTGACGGCGAGCTCCTTGATGAACGGGAGCGCCTGACCGGTGGACTGCTCGGTGCCGTTGGTGCCGGCCGTGTAGGTGGAGTAGACGATGGAGGCGTCGGTGGCGGTGCCGTTGACCTCGTAGACGATCGAGATCTCCTTGTTGGCCGCCTCGGAGGACTTCGCTTCGGCGGTCTTGACGGCGTCGCCGATGAGTCCGGCAAACCCCGCCGTGTAGGTGATCGCGAGGATGATGCTCAGGACGATCGCGATGGCAGAGACGATCGTGCCGGCGACGGCGAAGCCCTTCTTCCGGTTCTTGAGGCACAGCGCGATGATGCCGAGCACAAGGCCGACGAGTCCGACGAACCCGGCGACGTAGTTCAGGATCGGGATGAACGCTCCGATGAGTGCGAACCCGCCGACGATGAGGGCGGCGATGCCGAGCCCGTTGCCACGCTTGCCGGTCTTCACCGGAGCCGGGCCGGGCACCGGGAGCGGGTAGGGCTGGTTCTGGGCGGGCGGCTGATTCGAATACGACATGCGCGTGGTGCCTCTCTGCTGCGTTGCATCCACCGTACCGAGGTCGACGCTCTGGATCACTGCCGTCTTCGGTTCGCGGTCCAGGCCGACAGCGAAGGGGCGGGGCATGTCCGCCCCGCCCCTTCGTTTGCCAGCGCTGGTTGCTACCGGCTCGCGTCGCGGACGAGTGCCGTGTCGACGAACTGTTCGAAGCGCACGATGAGCCCGCCGCGGACGACGAAGTGGTGGGCCACCCGGGCGTTCAGGTGCTTGCCCGTGCCGCGGTGCGTCGCGGTGTACCGCGCGAGCACCACGACGTTCTCGCCGTCGACCACGTAGGTGTCGTCGTGCGCGGCCCAGTCGGCCCAGTCCGCGCCGAGTCGTTCCATCACGTTGCTGGTGACGCCCTCCGGCGTCCGGTACGTGCCGGCGAGCGGGAAGCCGGCCATCTCGGTCCACTCGACATCGGGAGCGAGGGTAGCGCGCAGTGCGTCGAGGTCGCCGGCGGCGGAGGCGAGGTACTGCCTCCGCACGACGTCCCGAGGTGCCGAGGACGGTTCGGTCGTGGTGGTCTCGTTCAGCCCCATGTCATCTCACCCTTCGCGACCTTCGGTCCGATCTGGGCGGCGATGAGCATGCCCGAGGACGGGTACTGCTCGACGAGCGCCTGCGTCGCGGCAGCACCATCGGCGGACGCTGCGACGATCGTCTCGAACGCCTGCAGGTACGAGCGCGTGTAGTCGATGGCGGTCGCGTCGTTCGCGGTGTCGGGGAGGCGGTGCCCGGCGATCACGAGCTGCGGGTTGAGGGCCTGCATCTCGTCGAGGAGCTCGATCCACGCTGCGCGGAGTTCCGGCGTCGCGGTGTCTGCGGTCCACACGTGCTCCTGCTGGAAGAGAAGGACACCACCGAGGATGGCGCGGTGCTCCGCATTCCAGAGGTACTGGCGGTCCGGGAGGGCGGCTGAGGCGCCCTTGAGCTCGAGGCGCTGGCCGTCGACGACGAGTGCGTCGCCGCTGAGCGGGGTGAGGGGGACGAGTCGGGTGGGCAGGTTCGCGCCGAGGGAGGCCCAGGCGGTCAGTTTGCCGTCGAATGACGCGTCGATGTGCTCGATGACGATGGGGGTGGCGACGAGCGCTGCGTCGGGGAAGGCGTCCGCGACGACCTCGAGGCCGAAGGAGAAGTCGGGGTCGGCGTGGCTGACGAACACCGTGGTGAGCGTTTTGCCGGAGTCGAGGATGGCTGCGACGAGGCGGTGGCCGTCCGCGCGGGTGAAGCCGGCGTCGACGAGGAGCGCCTCGGTTTCGCCGGTCACGAGGACGGCGGACTTGTTCTTCGAACCTGCGGGGAAGTCGAGGTCGAAGACGTCGAAGTTGAGCGTCATGGTGGTGGATCCTTCGGTTGGACGAGGCTCGGTGCGCCCGAGTCGATGCCGCGGTGCGGCGTACATGAAGGTGCAACAAAAGCTGACTCGTCAGCTATTCCCGATCCTTGCACGAAGATCTCCCGACCGGTCGGCGGCCTGTCCCCGGCGTCTACTGTGGAGACGTGACGACTGAGAACGAGTTCGCTTCGGCGAAGGAGGCGGCGAGTGATGCGCGCATCCTGGTGTTCGGTCGTCTGTTGGGCGCGGCGAACGGGCTCGAGTACCTGCTGAGCAAGGAGCTCGAGGAGCAGACCGGCCTCAGCCATTCGCTGTTCGAGCTGTTGCTGATCGTCGGTCGGGCCGGAGTCGGCGGGCTGTCGGTGCGGGACATCGCGCAGGCGAAGGTCGTCACGTCCGGTGGGGCGACGCGGCTCGTGCATCGCGCCGTCGAGCAGGGGCTGGTGAGTCGCCGGGCATCCGCCGAGGATGGCCGGGTGCAGCTCATCGAGCTGACGGCGGAGGGGGAGCGGGCGGTCGTCGAGGCTGCTGGTCTGCATGCGCGGAACATCGAGCGCCTGATGCTGTCCGTCCTGCCGGCTGAGAACCGCGCGGTCTTCGAGGAGTCGGTGAAGACGTTGAGCAAGCACGCCTCGGGGGCACTGCCGGTGATGCCGTAGGGCGCGTCGGCTCGTGTTCGACCCGTCGGTTTCGGTGCCTGCCCTCTGGCTCGCCGAGCACCCGCTTGGTTAGGCTCGCCGCATGAGCAACGATGTCCCTCTCGCCCCGGGTGAAAACGCCTTCCCGCTCCACATCTTCGATGCCCTCGGCTTGGACCCGGTGGTGTTCAAGGACCGCATCGGTGGGTCGGTGATGGTGATCGAGAAGCGGCCTGAGGACGGGCCGGTGACGATCCTGACGTCCGGGGTGTCACGGCTCGCGACCGACTCCGGCGAGCGGATCGAGCTCGCCGTGGAGGTCGTCGACGGTCAGCAGGGTGCCGCGATGGTCGCGCTGCGCATCGTGATCAACGAGATCGCGACTAACCGTCGGGTGCCACCGGTGCTCGCGCCGTGGCGCAACGGGACACCGTTCCTCAATGGGACGGAGATCTCCGCGCTTCTGGTGACGCCGTCGCGCTGGGGAGCGTCGTTCGACGAAATCCGGAACGAGGCCGGCCAGGTGGTCGGGCACGTGCGGACACTGCGGTTGCTCACGGACGGCGAGGCCGCGGTCGCGGGGGAGCGTGGGTGGGATGCGCTTGTCGCCGAGGTGGGGTCGGTGGATGCGTTGTTGGATGTGGAGCGAGCGGAGCGGACGCCACAAATAGGCAGTGAGCGCAACCGATGCGGGTCAGCGAGCTTGAGGACTGGATGATTCAAGCCCGAGGCTATCGGCCCTCAATCTCGAGCGAAACTGGTCCCAGGGCGCGCACTAGGTGGCTCCGCTGAGGCATTGGAGGCCTATCGTGGGTCGCGCGCCGCTGCGACTCGTCAGGCACGCCAGTCGGCGATGCGTCACATATTCTAGATCGGGGAAGCGATTGTCATGCAGCCCGCCGATCGTGAACCGGTAGCCAAGTCGTGCAGCGGCGTGCGACACTCTGTGAGTGCACAGCGGGGAGGCGAGTATCGGGACTGTAGCGATCATCGGCAGCTTTCGAAAATATTACGCAGACGTACTTCAGGCCCATGCGACTTTTCGAGAGGGTGGCATCACTGTCACTACGCCGCTTGCTACTGAGATTTCATCAGGAGACGAGTTTGTGCGTTTCATCTCCGATCCCGTCGAGTGGGATGACCACCTCATTCAGTCGACTGCGATGCATCGCATACTTCGCGCCGATGCGGTGTACGTAGTTGCGCCTGGAGGGTACGTGGGAAGGACAACCTGCTACGAGATTGGAAGAGTTCTCCAGGTGAATCGACCACTCTTCTTCAGCGAGCACCCAGCTGACCTCCCGATTCGTGTGGACACGTCGCATATCGTCTCGCCGAAGGCGCTCGCCTCCGGCATACTTGGAGGCATGATCCTGTCTAACTACTCAGATGACAGCGACCACTCGTTACTTGAACGGAGGCTTCAGGTCGGTGACTACGTCAATGATTAGCGAGCGCCGGATCGTACTTTGCGGCTCAATGCGAGCGTTCGAGGCCATGCTTCAGGTGCGAAATCAGCTGGCTGAAGATGGTATAACCGCGATATTGCCTGATGAGGACTGCGTGTCTATTCGCGCGAGCGCCGCACAACTAGAGGCACATAAGCGCGATGCTTCGCTGCGCCATTTTTCATGTATCCAGGAAGATCAGACAGCTGCGATCCTGGTCGTCAATATCGACAAGGATGGGGCGCGGGACTACATCGGGCCAAATAGCTTCGCGGAGATTGCTGTTGCATTTGCCGCAGGTCGAGCGGTGTATCTCCTGCAATCAATTCCATCGCAGTACGAAGATGAGCTCCGCGCGTGGGGGGTTCGAGAACTTCGGGGCGAGATTTCAAGATTTAGGACCGAATACTGGAATAACCCTTCGCTTCTCGCATCCGCTTAGAGGCGAACCTTTTGTCAATGGTGACACCAATTCCACGTCTTTTCCTGCACTTTTTCGACCTTCATTATTTGCAGCACGCAGCCGCGCGAGCCGATCGTTTGTTCATTGAACAGGAAGCTGAACTGGCGGTTCGGCTAGCGGTGCTTGTCGGGGGCGAGGTGTTTATTCCGGCATCTTCTTACTTTGAGTCCCCAATCTGTGCCAGGATCATCAACAAGTTGTCGCCCCTCTGTGCCGCGGGCGTGATTTCACTCATCGGCGGCGAGGCAACTGTTCAAGATTACGCTCAGTCGAAGCTCGACAGCTACGACGATGGTGGCAATCAGCATTCCGCGTATGCAGCGGCTCTTTCAAGCGCATACCCTCTACCTGCGTTCCGTACGCGAGGGCGCTCGGCAACGCGAGACCTCAATGTTGCTTGGCTGGATCATGCTGCATCGCCCGACTTTCCCAACCGTCTATTCGGGCGAGTAATGCAAGACATGGGCGCGGCCGTTCTTGACCGTTGGACGATAGTCCCGCAGCTCTTAGGGGATCGCGCATTCACGCCTGAATACGTGTCGCCAATCTTGTTTGGGCAAGAACTGGTGCCTCTCGCGCGATCCCGTGTTGCCAGCTTCATAAATACAGAGTACTTTAGAAGCTATAGCGATGAGCTACAGGCAGGATATGTAACCGAACTCAACGTGCTGAACGCGGGATATAAACTCGACAATCGATATGGCAACATTTCGTATCGTACGGCGCAAAATAACCTGCGTGACATTGGACTCATTTCTCGAATACTCGATGCGAGCACGAATGAGCTACTCGATTTACGAGCTGATCCGAAAATAGTTCGCGCCCTGTCTCCGGCGCTCATGGGTACTCCTGGAGCTGACTTCGCGCCTGTGCGTCTTAAGGTGGGCATTGACCTCGCGGATTCAGTCGCCAAGCTTCGAGCGATTCCCTCCGGAAAAGAGAAGGCGACTGCATATCAACGAGCCGTGACCCTAATCCTTGATGAGATCTTTGTGCACAGCCTTGGCAATGGACGGTTAGAACAGCCCATGAATGAAGGGCGCAAGCGCCTGGATATTGTGTGGCGAAATGAACTCACCGTTGGTTTCTTTCACTGGATACATAATGTGCACTATGCACCGGTGGTATTCGGTGAATGCAAGAACTACAAGAACGATGTCGCAAACGCTGAGATTGATCAGCTGCTTGGCCGAATGTCTGATCAGACCTCTCGCTTTGGGTTTTTGCTATGCAGGCGGATTCGGAAGCGAGAGCTGCTGACGAAGCGATGTCGTGACGCATATCAACGTGGACAGGGTATCGTGATCGCGCTCGATGACGATGATGTGGAGTCACTGGCAGATCTGGACAATAATCCTACCTGGAGACACCCGCTGGCAGAATTTCTCTACAGCCGCGTTCAGGAAATTGTCATGTAACTCCTCGCCCCCGTGCCTTCGTTTTCGAGATCTGTGTGTTGCAGGTTGGGCGAGTCAATGCGTGACTGGTCGGGTGATTGAGGTCGTTGTATGTTGTTGCCCGATTCTGGGTCAGCAGACATGAGTCCGGTGAGGCATGAGACGTTTTCGGTCTGGGCTAAGTCAACGAGTTCTTCGTGCAATGTCATTCAGAATTCGATCTGCACCCCACGCGGAGGCCGCTAGCCATGCAAGTTCGCGCCTGGTCTCCGCATCCAAGTCGCCCTTGTATCCTAAGTCGTGCTGCGGTTCGGCCCAGGCGTGCATGAACAGCGTGCGAATCTGAAGCTCAAAGGTTGTGGGCATTCGATCCAGCTTTTCCCAACCCGAAGGCTTGTAGTGCTCGGGGATCACGAAGACAAAGTGGTCAGACTCGTATCCGAACTCCGCTGGTCCACTCGGGACCTTCGTCTCGTGCTCCACTGAACCAAACCAGGACGTGAGCTGGTCACGCACCGTGGCGATGTCGTCTCTGAAGAAGGTGATAACTCGACCTGCTACCTGATCCTCTAGCTGAGTGAGTGGATCATCGTACTTGCGAATTGAGGAACCTTGATCTCGCGTCTTCAGTGCCTTCGCAGTAAAGGACGTGGGATCCTTTGCGCGGAAGGTGATTCTATCGATGTGCCGGACCCCATCCAGCGCCTGTTGCGTATTCTCTTCGAGTTTGGCCGCGAGTGCCTCGAGCAGGGGTCTCCTGTTAGCATATTCTCTTGTGATGTCATGCACGTGTTCGCACCTGCTCCTCCTCGATAATGCCTTCGACCATGAGGTGACGCTCACCGTCAAGATTCCTAATCGTTACGCCGCCCTCGCCGTCTGTTGAAACGAACGGAGCGGAGACAACCACGCCGTTCGCTAGCTGAAAGCGCTTATACTGCACGAGGTGATCAAACCTTGAATGGTCCAGGCCGAAAACAGCGTTGATCTCCTCGGGTCGAACATGAGTCAGGACTGCAGCGGCGGCTGCTCCGGAAAGAAGCGTGTTCGCGACTGCGCCGATAGACCAGCGTGGTTGATTAGAGACTCTGATTCTCGAGATCGCGGCGCTGATCTGTTCTTGGGCGTCGACGTCATCTCGAGTCTGCATGTGCGCTTGGCGCAGGACCCTGGCGAGCAGGTGGGTGCCTTCAGTGTCACTTATTTGAAGACGCGCGTCCAGGAATTTGACGATCCACAGATCGGCGACAGCGCGGTCCGTAGCTGTTGACTGAAGATCCAGCACTCGGGCTGTGAGCATTCCAGTTGGTTGGTTGGGCCCCTCGAGGAGTGCGGCCTTGCGCAGGCTGGATTCTCTGTTGAACGCCTCCAGAAGTTCGAGTCGCGCTTGGCCGGCTCTCAGCCGGAGGTTGAATACTTCCTGTTGCGGGAACGTCCAAATGATGAGACGTTTACTCCCCGTGAGGCTGGAGTCGTGAAGAGTAATCATCAGTAACGAGGGTTTCGATCGGTTATCCATGGAGTCCCCCAGGCGTGCCGCTAGAAGTGAGGCCGCGCGAGACTGATCTCCGGTCGTGAACGCGGTCCTCATTGCCATGTCGCGTACGGCATGACTCCTCGCTGGTTTGGTGTCATCCACCGCAAACGTCACGGATGGTGCGGTCGCCAGTCGAGAACGATCGAAAGTGCTGTCGAGGGCGCTTTGCAGTTCGGCTCCCGTCGCAACTGAGCCACCTACGAAATCAGAGCTCTGCTTTGGTGATACTTCATATGCATACGCCGCCGTTAACCTGCCAGCTCCCACAGTGCTCCCCTTACATCCATCGAGACGGTACGCCTGACAATTGCATACGAAGCGCGGGAGGGCTAGAGGTGATCGTTGTTTTGGCCAAGGACGTCCGTTTGCGCCTGCTGGTAATGCAGTTCCTCCGGAACCTGAGCCTTTGTGCGGGGCCGCGTTCCCTTCTGGTCCATGCAGAGGCAACCTTGCGAGCCAGCTTGCTCCGTGCATCGGTATGGGCCACGCGGAGCTCTTGAGCACGGCTGAGTGCCCGGCGTCACCATAGGCGGGTTCGCCGCTGGTAGATTGACCGAATGGCGGACCCCTCACTGCGCGACGAGCTCGCCGATTTTGTGGCCGAGCGTGATTGGGCACAGTTCCATACGCCGGAGAACCTTGCGAAGAGTATCTCCATCGAGGCAGCCGAGCTCCTCGAGTGCTTCCAGTGGGGACCGGATGCCGACACCGGTCGCGTGCGCGACGAGTTGGCCGATGTCCTCACCTACTGCTTGTTGTTGACGGATCGGCTCGGTCTCGATGCGGAGACCATCGTCCGCGACAAGCTCGAACGTACGCGGGAGAAATACCCGGTGGAGAAGGCGCGGGGGCGGTCTGCGAAGTATGACGAACTTTGAGATCACGAGTCTCGACTTCACAACGACCGAGGTAAAGCTCTGGGCGGCGGGCGATCGGCGGTTCAGCGATTGGCCTGTCGTGTATCTGTTGGATGGGCCGGTCGGGTCGTCCAAGGTTCCTTCGGCCTCGCGACGGAGGCGGGTCGGAGTCGCCGCCGAGCGTGATGTCTATGTCGGTGAGTCGCTCAACGTCGCTGCGCGTATGCGTCAGCACTTCGAGTCCACAGCGAAGGAACATCTCACCGGCCTTCGGGTGATCGTGGATGAGACATTCAACAAGTCGGTTTGTCTCGATCTCGAATCCTTCCTCATCCGCATGCTCGCCGGGGACGGCGCCTACCAGGTGCTCAATCGCAACGACGGCATCGTCGATGCCAACTATTTCGATCGCGACCGCTACCGCGAGTCCTTCGAGCACGTCTTCGATCGACTCAGGGCGGATGGTGTCTTCACTCGATCCCTTCCCGAGATCGAGAACAGCGACCTCTTCAAGCTGTCGCCGTTCAAAGCGCTCACACCTGATCAGACCATCGCTGTCGAAGGCGTGCTCGAGGGGCTCTTCGAAGACCTCACCCGGTCGCAACGAAGTACGACCGTGGTTCAAGGCGATCCCGGCACAGGCAAGACGGTCGTCGCGATCTACCTGCTGAAACTGATCGCTGACATCCGAGGCTCAGCTGCCCTCGACGAACCTGACGATGACACGCTTTTCTCGTCGTTCTTCACCGAGCGTCACCGCGAGCTGCTGCAGGGTTTCAAGGTCGGGATCGTTGTCCCGCAGCAGTCATTGCGCGCTTCGATCAAGCAGGTGTTCCGCAAGACGCCAGGCCTGCACCCGGACATGGTGATGACCGCGTTCGATGTCGGGGCATCCGACGAGGAATTCGATCTCCTCGTCGTCGATGAGGCGCACCGGCTCAATCGGCGTGCGAACCAACCATCCGCGGCACAGAACAAACAGTTCCGCGAAATCACGACCACATTGTTCGGCGCGGATGACAAGTCGAGGACTCAGCTCGACTGGATCATCGCGAAGAGCGCGCACCAGATCTTCCTGCTCGACGCCGGACAGAGTGTCCGTCCCGCGGATGTCCCCGCTGAGCACCTGCACGAGCTGGTCGCCAGAGCGCAGTCTGCTGATCGTTACGCCGGCCTTGCCTCGCAGATGCGTGTGCGCGCGGGGTCGGGTTACGTGGATTACGTCCGGAACATCCTCGGAAACCAGGTGGAGATCGAGCTGGCGCCGGACTTCGGCGAGTACGACCTCAGGTTGTTCGACGACCTCGCTGAGATGCGAGAGGAGATCCGCCAGCGGGACGCCGAGTTCGGACTCGCGCGAATGGTCGCGGGCTACGCCTGGGAGTGGAAGACGAAGAACGACAAGGACGCGTACGACATTGTGATCGACGATGTCTCCATGCGCTGGAACGGCACGCAGACCGACTGGATCGCGTCGCCGAAGGCGCTCGAGGAGGTCGGCTCGATCCACACAGTTCAGGGATACGACCTGAACTACGCAGGAGTGATCATCGGACCAGACCTGCGGTACGACGCTGAGACGAACCGCATCGTCTTCCATCGAGAGTCCTACTTCGACAAGAAAGGCAAGGAGAACAACCCGGCTCTCGGCCTGACCTACTCAGACGACGATCTCCTGCGGTACGTCACGAACATCTACACGGTGCTGTTGACGCGCGGTATTCGCGGGACGTACGTGTACGTGAGTGATCCTCCGCTAAAGGCCCATCTGGCGCGCGTCATCTCGTCAACGTCGCCAGCGACATAGCCGGCTATCTGGTGCCCCACCGTGAACATCGCGGCGACAGTGTGGCCAGTGCCCGGCATGTGAGTAGACAAATGACGATGTATGCCCTTGCAGCTACCTTCTGAGTATGGAGGCGAAGAGTTGGGCGACCACCGCGGGCACACGCCGGAGCATGCGGAGCAATCGGGGGCGTGACACGAAGCCCGAGATCGCGGTGCGACGGTTGGTCCACGCCCAAGGCCTGCGATACCGAGTCAGCGCGCGGCCTGAACCGGATCTCCGGCGAACAGCCGACTTGTTGTTCACCCGTGCTCGCGTCGCTGTCTTCATAGACGGCTGCTACTGGCACGGATGTCCGGTCCATTACACCGCGCCCGTTGCGAATGGTCGATTCTGGGCCGAGAAGGTGGCGCGCAACCGAGAGCGGGATGGTGAAACCACAGCGGTACTGAAGTCACGTGATTGGACGGTGCTCCGTTTCTGGGAGCACGAATCGGCCCATCTGGTGGCAGATGAAATCGTGGCCACGGTCCGGAACAGGCGGACTGTAGAGCTCGGCAGTGCTCGACGAGCTACTAAAGCCGGTGAAGTGACTCGGACGGATCAGAGTTGATCCGCAAGCACAGCTGCGACGGCTTGACCGAGAGGAATGGGTACGGCGTTTCCGATCTGCCGAGCGATGGCGGTCTTCGATCCTACGAACTTGTGGTCGTCAGGGAACCCCTGGAGCACGGCGGCCTCGTAGTGTGTGATCGCGCGGTCGGCAGACGGGTGCAGGTAGCGACCCTTCTCCGGCTTGAAGAACTCCGTGCGAATTGTCACCGAAGGACGGTCGACTCGCAGTCGCCCCATTACGTCGCCTGAGCCGGACTTGTGCTTCTTCCAGCAGTCGGCCAGCAACTCGTCCGGGAGGTCGAATCGGTTGCCACCAGCGGGGATGGCCGCAAACCTGGCACGGGACAGCTCCCCGTAGCGACGTCCTAGATGGAGCTCTTTCGAGGTGAACGGCCCGGCGAAGATTTTGCCAGCGAATGAAGTCTCGTCTGTATGGGGAAGGTCGATCCCGTCTGTTTCGATCAGGATCTCCGAGAATGCCTCGCCGACCGTCCGATGACGTCCGACATGCGTCGCGGCAGGGAACCCGGGAAAACCGAGGTCGCGACGGTACCCGATGATCACCGTGCGTTTGCGCGCCTGGAATGCGCCGAAATCGGCGGCATTGAAAATCTCATACTCGAACGCGTAGTCCTCCAAGATGCCCCCTGGGGACGTCGCCTCCTGAAAGTCTCGGAACTGCTTCGACTTTGCGAACGCAGCTACGTTCTCGACGACGAAGTACTTGGGCTTTGCTCGAACAATCGTCTCGGCGTAGTACTGCCACAACGAGTTCCGATCGTCCTCTTCGTCCTGCTTGCCGAGCGTGGAGAATCCTTGACAGGGAGGACCTCCCACGATGACGTCAACCTCGGGAACCGTCTCCGTCGCCAGCCAGTCTTGGATACTGCCGGGATAAACGATCCCCTCCCCGAATGTCGCCTCGTAGGATGCTGCTGCAGCCAGGTCCATCTCAACGGCCCGTACGGTCTTGAAGCGCTCGGAGGCGGCATGGAAGCCCGCAGTAAGTCCGCCAGCCCCGGCGAAGAGGTCGAGGACGCGGATCGGGTCAGTGCTCACTCTGGTCAGTGTAGCCGGCGGGGGCGACATCGTCGGATCGCGTAGCACGCGTGTTCGCCCCAGGATCGCGGCGACAGGAGCCGGGCATGCCTTGCGCGGGTGTGATCCGGCATCGATGGGTCGTAGGGCAGTCGAAGTGCCCAGGGATAGCTCGTTAACGGAACGAGACCATCGAGCATTGGGTCACCGTCTCGGACTAAAGTGATCGCAGAGTCAGGACAACGGGGTGGGGCAATGTCAGAATTTTATCCTATGTTCGCCAGTTGGGCGAAGAGTTTCGGGGTTGAACAAGCGACGAACAGGGCGAGGTCGCTGGTCCGCCTGTCGGGCGGCGAGGTGGCCGTGGTTGAAGAGATGGCGCTCAGATATCAAGCCGACGTCGCGAAGATTGAGTCCGGCGGACCCGCGATCATAGCCGCAGGCAAGCCCGCCTGGTATAGCGGGCCATCGGACGGTTCGATCTATTGGCCACCGGTCGGCGACTTTTTCGTGAACGAGGAGAATTGGCCAGCAAAAAGAATGGCGGACCTCAACCGAGCGAGCAACATAGTTGTCGCCCACACGCCGCGGACAGATTCTGCCACATTCAATTCGAGGGGTTTGGTGGTTGGGTATGTCCAGAGCGGCAAGACCACGAACTTCATTTCGGTCATCGCGAAAATGGCCGATGAAAACTATCGACTGATAATTGTGCTCTCCGGTGTTCACAATGGTCTGCGCAAGCAGACGCAACAAAGACTGTCACGTCAACTCAGCGAGACCCTGCCCGAGAAGTGGAAGCTACTGACCGACGAGACACGAGACTTTCACGCTCCGCCTGGAAACCCTTTGGCAACTCTCACACCGGACCAGACGGCGGTTGCTGTTGTAAAGAAAAATGCGGCAGTTCTTACAAGGCTTGTGAAGTGGCTGGAGCTGCAGCCATCCCAACAAGCTCTCCGCGCACTCCCGGTTCTGATTATTGACGACGAGGCGGACCAAGCTTCAGTCGCGACGAAATCAATCAACCCCCTGATTAGACGTCTTCTCAAATTGGCAAAAAAGTGCACCTACATCGGGTACACAGCCACTCCGTTCGCGAACGTATTCATTGATCCTGCGTCAGAAGATTTGTACCCCAAGGACTTCATCCTCAACTTGCCTCGACCGGAGGGGTACTTCGGTCCAGAGAAGATTTTTGGTCGGGATATCGTGGAGGGCGAGGACGATGAACCAGATGCAGCTGGGAGAGATATGATTCGAGTTGTCCCTCCGGAGACGCTCAACCTATTGCGCCCCTCTAGCGTCGCCGAAGTTTCTGGATTCGCGCCCTCGCTCACCAGCGAGCTGAAGGACGCGATCATCTGGTTTTGGCTCGCGACTGCCATCCGCAGGCACCGGGGCGATGTTGGCCACAGCACGATGTTGATGCATGTCTCTGAAAGGATCACCGTTCAGGAGGCGTACCGACAGCCTCTCCTCGAGTATCGTGATCAGATTCTCACCGGCGTGAAGGGTCAGGATGCCGACATTCTCCAGCAAATCAGACGGGTATGGGATCGAGAAGCTGTCGCCGTGCCGCGGCCTGACGCGCCACTGGATGTCGCGCTATTTGAGCAAATTCTGAACGGCTTACCACCAGTCATTGAATCGGTTCACGTGATTGTGGACAATTATCGGAGCAAGGATCGGCTCAATTACGGCGACGAGCCGCAAATCGCGATTGCCGTTGGTGGAAACACTCTTTCTCGAGGCCTGACGCTGGAAGGGCTAGTGGTGAGCTTCTTCGTACGAACGGCCAGAGCCTACGACACGTTGCTCCAGATGGGGCGGTGGTTTGGCTATCGTCCAGGATACGAAGATCTACCCCGTATTTGGATGACGGAAGAGCTTCGACTTAACTTCCGCCATCTCGCTTCTGTGGAAGCAGAGATGCGCGCCGACATCGAGGGGTACCAGCGAGTTGGTCTAACTCCCATGGACCTTGCCGTAAAGATACGCACCCATCCGGCACTGCAAATCACCGCTAAGATGGGAGCCGCTCAACCTCAATTCATCTCGTTTGCTGGTCGTCGTTTACAGACCCGATTCTTCAAGTCCGAGGATCCTGAGTGGCTGGGTGCGAATAGAGTTGCAGCGGACAAGCTAATCAGGTCCGCGCTCAAGTATGGGCAAGAGGATGTTGAGGCGTCGCGTCGACTCGTTAGGGACGTTCCGGCCAGAATAATTCTTGACTTTTTCGAGAGTTACAGTGTTCACGAAGACTCACCTGATCTCGACCCAGCCTTGATTCGTAAATACATTGAGACTCAGACTTCATCTGGCGGTGGGCTTGATTATTGGACGATTGCTATTATGGAGAGTGACGCTGGTCAGGTACCTCTGGGGGGCATAAATGTGAGGGGCGTGACGCGCTCAAAGCTTGATGACGGTCGGCCGGGAAGGGCTGATATCAAGACACTGATGAGCAGGCGGGATCGCGTTCTTGATCTCGATGTGCGAGCTACCGAGGCCGGCACGTTAACTGAGCCGGAGCTCATGGCCCTTCGGAATAGTGATGCTCTGCACAAGAGCCGAGGTCTGCTCGTCGTCTACCCCATCGAGCCGATGAGTCCACCGATGGACCAAAGCAGGGATCGCGTACCTCTGGATGCTCAGGACTGGGTGGTCGGGATCGGAATCGTGTTCCCTGGCGAGGCCTCCGCGGGAACCCGCTTGAGTGCCACCCATCTAGCCGTCTCCCTCGACGATGTCGCACTGCTCGACGAGGCAGAGGCATACGAGACGGACACCGAGGAACCGTTCGATGCCTAGTCTGCAACTGACGACGATCAAGGCGGCCTGGGAGATGCTGGAGATTCCCACCGTATCTGAGCTGGTTGCTTTCCCTTTGCCAGTAGGCGGTCCAGACATCCGGCTTGCTGTCGACAGGAGGGGCGGCCGGCACCTCCTCGTGCAAGTGCAGGACGATACCGTGCAAGTCGGCCCGGGGACACACCTGGTCGAGGCTGTGAGGTCACTTGCATTCGCCGGGGGTGTGCACAGCTATTTGGACATCTCGGTATCGGACCATCGGCTCATGGACGAGTTCGACATGCTCGTGCTGGACGTATTGAACGGGCCTGATTTGCCATCCGCGCGCCGCATCCATGCGGCCTTGGAACGCTGGCGAACGTTGTTCCAGATCCTGGCTCGCCGCACGATGTCCCGTGAACAACTTCTGGGCTTGGCGGGGGAGTTGGCAATGCTCCGCTTGTTGCTAGAGCGGCGCCCGGAACTAGTTCGAGCTTGGAGAGGGCCCTTTGGTGCTCCGCATGACTTCGTGCTCGAAGGCGGGTGTTTTGAGGTCAAGTCCACCACGTTGGACTCGAAAACAGTCACGATCCACGGGCTAGAGCAGCTTGAACCCTATCCTGATCGACCACTGTTCCTCGTGGTATCGGTATTTGAGGAGGTAGATTTCGGACCCACGATGTCCGAACTCGTGGACGCGGTGAGAGACCTTGCGTGCGACCGCGTCGCGATCGACGAGGCACTTCGGCAAGCAGGCTGGTCCTCTTCGGCTCCTGACCTGAAATTCCTTGCCCGAGGCACCTTCGTTGTTCGAGTCTCGGACCTAACCCCACGTTTACGTCCAGCGACGTCAGGTGGAGTGCCAGTTGGAGTGGTCCACGCCGACTACAAAGTGGACGTGGAACGATTGGAGTCGATGTCCGAGTCGTTGACCTTGGAGTCGATCCTGGGGGATGTATTGGCATGACTGGTAGATGGTGGTCCCAACCGTTCGCAGAGGAGGGGTCTGCTACCGCGGACGGTATTCTGCGACAGCTCGGTCGACCAGGGCTCGACGAGCTTACGGTGCTGGTGCGCGAGGCCGCACAGAACAGCTGGGACGCACGGATTGGGACGTCGATCGAGTTCGGAGTTAGGATATGGCGCCTCGCTGATCGTCACGCGGCCTGGGCTGACGCCATGGGTTCCGGCGTTTCACAGCTGTCGGTAGATGAGCTCGGTAGTGTCTTTCAACCGGACTCCTATCTCATCTGCCTATCCGACCGCGGAACTGCCGGTTTGGGAGGACCAGTAAGGGCAAGCGTGCAACCGCTGCCAGGCGAGGAGAATGACTTTGTTCAATTCCTTCGGAATGTGGGCGAGCCTCGAGACACCCTCCTTGGGGGCGGAACATACGGATTTGGTAAGGGGATCCTCTACAGAGTCAGCCGTGTCAACACCATTCTCGTCGATACCCAGGCTCTAGTCGAAGGCAAGGTCCAGCGTCGTGTCATGGCTGCCTCGCTGGGGCAGCGATTCGATAGCGGCGGTGTACGTTTCACCGGTCGCCATTGGTGGGGGAGTATTGCAGAGGACGGAATACCTGACCCTCTGATTGACGATGAAGCGCACCATATAGGCAGGATCCTTGGCCTTCGCGGTTTTGATGGTGATGAGACTGGCACTGATGTGTACATTTTGGGTGCCGATTTCGGTGTGACCGTAGATGAAATAGATGATGACTCGGTCGAGCGGAGCCCGGAGGAGGCCGCTAGCTTCATCGCATCGGCAATTTCATGGAATCTATGGCCGAAGATGGTCGGCGATCCGGAGGAGATACGCTTCCGGGTTGAGCTGGAAGACAAGCCGGTGACGATTCCCAGTCCCAGTTCTGATGTTCAGCTACTCCCTTTTACGCGGGCGCTCCAATCGTTGCGATTAGGTCGTGGCCAAACCTACCTGCGGCCAAAGTTCGGGGAGGTCGGCAGGTTTGCAGTCGAGAGTGTCGTGGTTCCTCTCGGGGCTGAAGGATCGACCGACCCGGCTGCTAGGGCCTTCCAAGGCGCGAGTCATCACGTAGCACGGATGCGGGACACTGAGCTGGTGGTCGACTATCTGGAAGGTCCGGTGCCCTCCGACGTGTTGTTGCAGTATGGTGCCGTCTTTCGAGCGTCTCCGGAGGCCGACGAAGAATTTGCCAGCGCAGAGCCGCCCACACACGACAATTGGGTCGAACAAGGTTTAGCTCCGCCAGCGCTCGCCATCGTTCGGGGCGCACGTCACTGGATCCGGGGCAAGCTGCGATCTCTATACGAACCCTCGGGTGTCGAGGTCGATGGGATCGGGGGCCTCGGCGGGCTTTCGAGCCGCCTCGCGAGTTTGGCGCCAGCGCTGGAAGCGGGGGGCGCGGGTTGGGTCTCCGCCCGGACGCCCAACAAGGGAAATGCGGCGAGGCGAGGTGGTTCCATCCGTGTCGGACCGCCCAAGATCGAAGTACGCGATCAGTCGGCGGTCGTCGTAAGTGAGGTAAGCCTCGAGGTCGTCGATCGTCAGCGCAGACTGACCTGCGTTCCCTCAGTCGTGGTCGATGGCAGTCGGGAGGGTAGAGCGCCGGCAGGTCTTCGAGCCCCAAGAGTCCTTCGATGGGAGACCTGCAGTGGCGTGGCCCTGTCCTCGGGCGACACCTTAGATGTGGATGCGTCCTCACCCAAGTGTCTCATTGTCGTGACCGAGCTACTTCCTGACGCGGTCACGCGAATCGACGTACGGGAATCTGGGCTGCATGCGTGATCTGAGGCCGTATTTCGTTCCTGCCGAGGAGCTTGTGGTGGCTACTCCTTGGGCGCTCGCGGGCAAGGTTCTCCCTGATTTTCTCGAGGGGTGGGATCCCCAGACCGATCTGGAACTTTCCTGCGCTATCGCGGTAGAAGTGGATGAGTTCCTTACTATGGCTCGGCTACCCGCTGACACGCGCCTAAGACTCACTGTGTCCTGGTCCAGCTCAACGTCAGGCATGAGCGACTGGGTCTATCTGGAAGATCTCAGGCGAGCGCAGACTGTCGACGCACTTCTACCCGGAGAACGTATTGGCGGAACTGTTGTACTACGCACGACCATCACTCTGGCAGAAGACCGCCAACCCATGGGCCCGGGAGAGGTTCACCGAGCCGGCTCTGTCCTCTGGGAGAGGCTGCAGTCGGTCCGTTTGCATGGTGAGGGCTCGATGTTTCCCATCGGAGTGGCCGACTTCGCAGGTACGCCGTACGGTGCGAATGCGAGCTGGTATCTCCAAACCTCGGAAGATTTGTCCGCTCCTTTCCTGGGCACTTTTCTTCTTCTGGTCAACTCTCGAGACGAAGCGTTGATCGCGGCGATCAATCAGAAGAAGACCTCTCCGTTAGGTCAACAATTGCTCAGTAACCTGGAGGCGGGGGTGGCGATGATAATGATCGAGTTGGCATTGGGTCACGAGGGCGCCGATCTCGGCTCCTATTCCGACGATTCCGTCGGAAGCGTGCTGAGTCGATATCTAACTATGGCCCATCAGGAAGGCTTGACCTCAGCCGTTAGGGCGGATGATCCAGGTCGCTTTCGGTCGCTCGCGGAGAGCATCGTGCGGGCTCACGGCTACGGCAGGACATTTGAATGAAGGCTCTTTTGCCAAGGCTGCCAGCTGGTCTTGCCGCTAGTCTGTTCGACGACGGGGTGGCTAACCTGAAGCCGTCACTTTCCCACCCGGCTCAGGTCTATGCGCCTGTTGGCGGTGCGCGTGCTGATGAGCACAAGCTCGCGGAAGCGCGAACGATGCTGTTTGAGGTCGCTGTTGCGTTTGGCTTCCCGGATGTTCCTCCAGATGCAGGTCGCATTGCATTTGATCGTGCTGCTGCTGCTGTGATCGTTATTGCATTTGACTTGACTTGGGCCGAGGCGGGAGCTCGCGATGTTTGGTCCTTCGTGTCCCTCGTGCTTATGCCCGATATCACGCGGTGGCGTTTTAGCGATAGTGTCAACCGCGAGCGCTGGATTGCGACAGACCTCACGAGACACATGTGGAGTCGCCTATGGTGGCAGGGGACCATTTTCGGTAATGACGACGATCTACTACGTGCTCTCTCCGAAAGCGACCTGAACCAGCTACTGGAGAGACGTTCCATCGGGGGTGACCCCAACCTGGTGCGCAGCTTGGGGAGGGCCGTGGTGCAGAGCGAGCGTCAAGTTACTCGTCGCGAGCTCATCCGCGAATCGACTGCGCGGATTCGACGAAGGTTGGCTTTCATCGACGCGAGGACGCTGAGCCAGCTGCAGCTGGATGCAATGTGCGCGGCGATCGTCGACGAAAGCGCAAGCGCGATCCTGGACTGGAAAGCTGCGTCAACCGAGGCAGTATCTCTGTGAGGGGTTGTTGACAGCATCCCTCTGTGGCTCTGTGGCTCTGTGGCTCTGTGGCTCTGTGGCTCTGTGGCTCTGTGGCTCTGTGGCTCTGTGGCTCTGTGACGTGCTTCGTCACAGGTCTGTAGGGTTTGCTGAGGTCGACCACACACCCTTGGGCTAACCGCCTTTGGCTTGCGTGACGGCTTGGTCCGAGCAGGATCGAAACGTGGTTTGAGGTCGCTAGGCCGTTGGCCCACCTACCCACTCGATGAAAGGCCGCAACCGTGGACGCTTCTGAACTCAACTCCATCGTCGGTCAGGGGCTGGAGCAGCTTGGATTGGGGCTTCTCCCCGTCGTCGAGGGCGCCTTTGCCGAGGCAGTTCCAGGGGTCGAGTGGACTCGGATCCTCGAGGAGAAGGACCGCGCAGCCGGGGGCGGGCATGGGCGGTACTCGGCGACCGACGTGTCGCTCATGCTTCGGGCGATGACCGAGCGGATCGGGGAGCTGGGGTACCCGTTCGACCGCGTGCTGTCGCGGAGCGCTCGCGGGTATGCGAGTGAGCTTCGGGAGGTCCGGAACGCCTGGGCGCATAACGCAGCGTTTACGGAGCAGTCGGCGTATCGGGCATTGGATTCGATGCAGTTATTGCTGGAGAGTGTTGGGGCGGCGGAGCAGGCGGCGGTTGTGGGGGAGTTGAAGGGGCGGGTGTTGAGCCCTTCGACAAGCTCAGGGACCGGAGAGGTGGGCTCCGGGAACGAAGGGGCGGGCGCAGGGAACGAGACGGATGCGTTGGGCGGGATGGCTGACGGTGGGGAGATGGGCCCTTCGACAGGCTCAGGGACCGAGAGTGTTGCGTTGACAGGAGAGGCCAGCGATCGCGGAGCGGACGACGAGCAGAGCGCCGCAGGCTCCTCGTCTGCAGCAGACGCAGCCCCCGCATCCGTCTCCATCCGCGTCAGCGCGACTCCGACGCTCAGTTACGCGATGGCGCACTGCAGCATCGCGGTGATCGACGAGATCGTCCTCGAGAACCACGGCGGGGAACGCCGGGCGGCGTCCGTCGAGATCGACGTCGTCACCGCCGACGGCGCCCTCGCCGACACCAAGGTGCTCCTCGCCGACCTCGGCGAAGACCGCACCACCCTCCTCCGCAGCCCCGAGGTCCTCCTCGACCCACGCCGCATGCTCCTCGTCGACGAACAGCGTCCCGGCGTCATCCGCGTCACCGTCCGCGACGCCGCCGGCACCCAGCTCGGCGCCGTCGAGAGCCCCGTCACCGTGCTCGCGTCCAACCAGTGGATCGCCGCACCCGTGCAGCTCGGCCTCGAGCTCCTCGCCGCGCACGTGCAGCCCAACGCCCTCGTCGTCAGCGAGCTCATGCTCGAGGTCTCCGACCTCCTCGAGAAGCAGACCGGCAACAGCTCCCTCGGCACCTACCAACTCGACGACCCCGCCCGCATCGACGCCATCGTCGCCGCCGTCTGGGACGCCACCCGCGCCCGCGACATCCGCTACGCCGAACCACCCGCCAGCTGGGGCCAGAGCGGCCAGAAGGTCCGCACCCCCGAGGAAGTCCTCACCAGCCACCTCGGCACCTGCCTCGACACCACCATCCTGCTCGCGTCCGTCCTCGAAGCGATCGGCATCCACCCCCTCCTCTGGCTGCTCAAGGACCACATCTTCCTCGGCTACTGGCGCGTCCAGACCACCCTCGACGTCGTCGCCAGCACCGACGTCTCCGAAGCCGTCAACTCCCTCGAACTCGGCCGCATCGGCGTCGTCGAGACCACCATGCTCACCGGCACCTCCGCCACCTTCGCCGAGGCCTCCCGCCGGCCCCACACCGACCACCTCGCCGGCTCACTCGACGACTTCATCGGCGTCACCGACGTCGTCCAGGCCCGCCTCCGCAAGATCTACCCGCTGCCGAGCCGCCGCATCAACGCCGAGGGCGAACCCGTCGTCACCCTCTACCAAGCGCCTGAAGCCCGCGCCCTCACGCAGGACGCCCCGGCCACCGCCGAATCGACCGCCGCCGGTCACGGCCCCGACGTCCCCAAACGCGTCTCCACCTGGAAGAACGCCCTCCTCGACCTCAGCCTCCGCAACAAACTCATCAACTACACCGACCGATCCGGCTTCGAGCTCGCCGTCCCCGGCCCCGCGCTCGGCCGCCTCGAGGACAGCATCAACCACGGGACCCCGCTCACCCTCGTCGCCTCCGACACCGTCGCGACGATCGACCAGCAGCGCGGCATCCGCTTCGGCCGCGACCTCGCCGAGAGCGACCGCATCACCTTCCTCGAAGACAAGAAGAGTGCCTTCATCGACGTCACCGAGGCCGCCTACCCGACGAAGCTCCGTGCCCTCGCCTACAAGGCCAAGACGATCGTCGAGGAGACCGGCGCCAACAACCTCTACCTCGCGTTCGGCATGCTGAGCTGGCGCTTCGGCGACCGCGACCTCCGCTCACCCCTCGTGCTCGTGCCGGTCACGCTCACGACGACGAGCCGCGGTTCGTCCTACCGCCTGACCCTCGATGAGTCGGGCTCTTCCACGCCCAACTACTGCCTGCTCGAGAAGCTGCGACTCAGCTTCGGTCTGGAGATCCCCGGACTCGCCAACCCCGTCGAGGACGGCTCTGGCATCGACCTCCCGGCCGCGTTCACCGCCGTGCGCCAGGCGATCCTCGACGCCGGCCTCCCGTTCCGCGTGGAGGAGACGGCGTCGCTGTCGATCCTCCAGTTCGCGAAGTACCGGCTGTGGAAGGACCTCGACGAGAACTGGGAGACGCTCGCCTCCAACAGCCTCGTCGACCACCTCATCAACTCGCCGCTCGAGGCCTATGCCGACCCGACGCCCGCGCAGACCGACACCGACCTCGACCGCCTCGGCCTCGACTGCCCGGTCGCCGCCGACTCCTCCCAGCTCGACGCCGTCGCCGAAGCGGTCGCCGGCCGCACCTTCGTGCTCGAAGGCCCTCCCGGCACCGGCAAGTCGCAGACCATCACCAACCTGCTCGCCCGCTCGCTCGCCGAGGGCAAGAAGGTCCTGTTCGTCGCCGAGAAGCGTGCGGCGCTCAACGTCGTGAAGCAGCGACTCGAAGACGTCGGACTCGGCGCGTTCTCGCTCGACCTCCACGACAAGGGCGCCAGACCCAACGTCGTCCGTGCGCAGATCAAGACCGGCCTCGACCTCCGCACCAAGGCCGACATCGACGCGCTGAGCACCAACCGCGAGCTGTCCGAGTCCGGCCTTCGCACCCTCACCCGCTACGCCGACCGCCTCCACGAGGTCAATGCCGCCGGCTTCTCCCTCTACTCCGCGCGGAGTCGACTGCTCGCGATGGACCACGACCTCGTCCCGATGGCGATCCCCGAGCAGCTCGTCGCCGCCGGCACGCCCGAGGCGTTCGAGGAACTGCGGCAGGTGTTCCGCGACTTGCCCGAGCGCTCCGACCTCGCACGCCCGAGCACGACGCACCCGTGGGCGTTCCTCGACGGCCCGTCCGCTCCCGGGCTGGACGCCGCGACCGTGCAGCAGGCCGCACGCGCGCTGGACGCAGCTCTGGCCGTGACGCTCGACGCCGGCCTCCCGATGGACGCCCTGCGTCTCGCGTCGCGACCTGACCTCCTCGGCCTCTGGTCGACCGCCGTCGCCGCGCCGCGTCTGCCGATCGGTGCGCTCATGGCGGGAACGCGACCCGAGGACTTCACCCGGCTCGACGACGCCCTTGCCGCCGCCGAGCAGCTCCGCGACGCCCAGGCCGAGTGGCGCTTGACCTTCACACCCGCGATCCTCGACCGCGACATCGCCGGCCCGCTCCACGCCGCCGAGCAGGCTGCGGCGTCGAGCTTCTTCGGTCGCAAGAAGCGGCTGAGGGCCGCGCTCGCCCAGCTGAGTGACGTGCTGGCCGTCGACGCGACCTCGTTCAAGGTGAAGCAGCTCGTGCCGCAGCTCACGGAGGCGAAGGCGGCGCAGGACCGTCTCGTCCAGCTGCGCAGCACGCTCCGATCCACCGCGCTCCCGCTCGTCGGCGACCGCTGGAACCCGCTCGTCGAGCCGACCCAGCCCGTGCGCGAACTCCTCGGCTGGTACCGCTGGCTGTCGGAGGGCTTCCGCCTGCCGGGCACGCCCGACGACACGTTCATCACCGCCGTCCGCGACCACTACGCCACGACCCAGCCGTCGCAACAGGCGGCCCAGGCGCTGACGACGCTCGCGAGCACCTGGAGCGACTTGCTGCGCACCGCGTCCGTCAGCACCGAGCGTCTCTCGGCGTGGTCGGGTGGCGAGGGCTTCCTGCAGGCCTGGTGGTCGACGCGCGACGCCCGCCGTCTCGACGCCGCCGAGCCGGTCGTCCTCGAACGCTGGCTCGACCTCGTCCGGGTCATCGAACCGCTCCGCACCCACGGACTCGACGACGTCCGTGCCGCGATCCTCGCCGGTCGGATCGAGACCGAGGACGCGACGCTCGCCTTCGAGAAGGGTCTCGCGCAGGCGTCGATCGACGAGCGCGAGCGCACCACCACGCTCGACGCCTTCGACGCCACCGCCCACAACCGCAGCGTCACCCGCTTCACCACGAGTGTGAAGGCCGTGCGCGAGGAGCTGCCGCGGGCGATCCCGGCGTTGGTGCTCGGGCTGCGGACGTTCAGTTCGCAGTCGGAGAGCGGTCAGGTCGGCGGGCTGCGTCGCCAGATCGACCGTCAGCGCGGCGGGATGAGCGTCCGTGCGCTGCTCGAGAACTTCGGCGAACTCATCACGCAGATCATGCCGTGCACACTCGCGAGCCCGGAGTCGGTCGCGCGGTTCTTCCCGGCGGCAGCCGAGCTGTTCGACATCGTCGTGTTCGACGAGGCGTCGCAGATCCGGGTCGCCGACGCGATCGGGGCGATGGGGCGTTCGCGCTCGGTCGTCGTCGTGGGCGACAGCAAGCAGATGCCGCCGACGACCTTCGCCGAGGCGGGCGCGACGATCGACGACGACGCCGATTACACGAGCGAGGTGCTGCAGGACGAGGAGTCGATCCTCTCCGAGTGCGTGCAGGCGCGGGTGCCGAGCAAGTGGTTGTCGTGGCACTACCGCAGCCAGGACGAGTCGCTCATCGCGTTCTCGAACCATCACTACTACGACAGCCAGTTGTCGTCGTTCCCGGCGCCGTTCGCGGGCGCGGGCGACGGTGGCGTGGCGGGTCACGGTTTGGCGTTCGTGCGACTCGACGGGCAGTTCGAGCGGGGCGGCCGCGGTAAGTCGCTGCGGACCAACCCGGTGGAGGCCCAGGCGATCGTCGAGGAGATCTCGCGGCGCTTCGAGGCATCGCCGGACGAGACGCCGTCGCTCGGGGTCATCACCTTCAACGCGCAGCAGCGGACGTTGATCGAGGATCTGCTCCGAGACAGCGCCGACCCGCGGATCGCGCTGGCGCTCGATGAGCAGGACGGTCTCTTCGTCAAGAACCTGGAGAACGTGCAGGGTGACGAGCGCGACACGATCCTGTTCTCGATCGCGTTCAGTGCGAACGAGAAGGGCGTGATCCCGTTGAACTTCGGGCCGCTCACGCGGGCCGGTGGTGAGCGGCGGTTGAACGTCGCGGTGACGCGGGCGCGGCGACAGGTGGTGCTGTTCGCGAGCTTCGACCCGTCGGAGCTACGGGCGGAGCAGACGTCGTCGATCGGCATCAAGCACCTGAAGGCGTATCTGGAGCTGGCGCAGCGGGGCAGCGAAGCCGCCGGCGAGGATGGGCGTCGTCAGTCGATCATCGACCGCCACCGCGACGAGATCGCCGACGAGCTCCGATACGCAGGGCATGCCGTGCGGACGGACGTCGGTTTGTCGGACTTCCGAGTCGACATCAGCATCGCGACGGAGGCGGAGCCCGACCGGCCGCTGGTGGCAGTGCTGCTCGACGGGGCGTCGTGGCGTGAGCGTCGGACGGTCGCGGACCGAGACGGACTCCCGGTGGAGGTGCTGAGTGGCCTGATGCGGTGGCCGGGCGTCGAGCGCGTGTGGCTGCCGGAGTGGTTGCACCACCGTGAGGAGGTGCTGGACCGGTTGGTCGCGGCGGTTGAGGCTGCGGCTGAGCGGGCTGCTGAGCGGGCTGCTGTGGGGAGTGCGGTGGCGGAGGTGTCGGTTGTTGCGGAGTCGGATGCCGCTGATGCGTCGGTTGCCGACGAGGATTCGGATGCGCCCGCCCCGGTTCGCAGCGCCCGCGTGCGCGAGTGGTCGGAACGGCTGGCGTCGCTGGAGACCCTGTCGGAGTTCCGCGACCGCAAGGTCGGTTCGGCGCAGCCCGTCGAGGCGGCGCCGGTGCCGGACACGTCAGCGCGGCACCCGGAGCTCTCGGAGTACGAGCCCTGGGACGCTCCCACGTTGGGTCGGATCGAAGTGCTCGACCGCTTGCCCGGGCGGCAGTCGGTCGTCGCGGTGCAGGGCGCGATCCGTGCTGCGGTGGAGGCCGAGGGACCGATCCACGTGACGCGTCTGGCGAAGCTGGTCGCGGGTGCGTTCGGTCTCGACCGGGTGGTGGGTTCGCGGGCGAAGTCGATCCTCGACAAGGTCCCGACCGAGTTGCTGGGTCGCTCCGACGAGCCGTTCGCCTGGCCGACGTCGATCGACCCGCTCACCTGGCGCGGTGCGCGTCAGTCCTCGGCCGAAGCGGCCCGAGTGATCGAGCACATCTCCCTGGTGGAGATCGCGAACGCGATGGCGATCGCAGCCGAGGAATCCGCCGGCCTCTCGCCCGACGAACTCCGCCGCGAGACCCTCGCCATCTTCGGTGGCAAGCGAGTCACCGCCGCGATCGGAGCCCGCCTCGACGAGGCCCTCGAGTTCGGGCTGGCGTCCGGGCGTCTGGCGCGGAGCGGATCGACTCAGATCGTCTCTGGCTAATGAAAGCTGGCTGGGCGTGGCACGTCACAGGAGGGGAACGGTTGGTCAAGACAATCCTGGTCTTCGGGCTTGAGCCCGGTGATCTCGCAGGCTGGGCCGCTGTGCTCTTTTCGCTTGCCACCAGCGTCGTGGTCGTTTGTGTGTGGTTCCAACTTCGGCAGCGTGAGCGACGAATAGCGCTCACAGACCTGCACCTTTCCATAACGACAGGCGAGACAGCCGTCGCGCGGGATGTGTTGGGGACTCTCTTTTATTCTCCGAGGGAGGGCGGGGATCAGCCCACGCGGGCTGACGCTATCTCTTCGTACTTCAAGCTCATCTGGGCATTGCAGCGCGCAAGGAATGTCTTCCATGCATATGGGTTCACCTGGACCACCCTAGATACGTCCCCCTCACGGCTGGAGGCGGGGCGTCGCAGACGCGGTGGCGAGGATGCTGCCCGAATCATGAGCTGGAACCTGATAGAGATGGCCAGGAACATCGTCATGTTCCACGACACGTACGGAATCGATTGGTCTATCGCCGACGAGGACGCGTGGAACGAAATGGCGAGCTACCTGAATGCAGACGGGATTCGACTGCAATTCGACCGAGAGAATGAGGCTGCGACTTCTTCTTAGGTCCGCGCTCAGGTCAGCGTTGCACAGGGGCTCAAGGCCTTTTGTCGAGGATCTCCTCCCGAGCTACAGCAGCCCGAGTGAAGTCACGAAAGCCTGCAAAATCCGGAAACAGAACGGCTGCACGGCGGTTGTAGGAGTTTTCTAGCCGAACACGCACGCGTTCCTTGAGCTCTTGTGGAATGAGAACAGCGACAAATGGAAATTGGTCCGTCGGGCCGACGCGAGACGAACTCCGGGCTCGTAGCCGCTGACGCAACAGGTCGGGATCGGTCCGCTGGAAAGGAATCTGGAGGCTCGTGAACGGATCTCCTGGTTGGAGTGTGTCTGGAATTTTGCCAGCGAGGAAGAATCCCTCCTGAGCGCGGAGACGATCGTTCGGCACCAGGGATTCGACGACAAATGGCTGCTCATTCTGGAGAGCTGACGACAACTCCCATCCCTGGGGGTCATCCTGCGCCGAGTACGTCAAGGGTTGCCTCGCTCGCCCGTATCGGCTCCAGGTTGCGGTGTTTATTGCAAGAAGTACGCCGTCTCCGGCCACGTCACCAGCGTCACGAGGATCCTGGCAGGCGAACCAGAGCGCAGTCATCGGGTTGCTCGTGACATCGATCAGTCGAGTGCTGGTTCCGTAGTGCTGCAGATCTGCGAGGAGGTGCAGGTCGGTCATCCACCCGCCGGGTCCGAAACCCAAGCCCCACTCGCGGGCGGCTTCCAGGATGGTGAGCTCCGCTTGGCGCAGCCTGGGTTCCGTGTCGTTTCCGGGGACCCGCTGTAGCGAGGAGACCAGGTCAAAATCGCTGCTAGCCATTCCTCTCCAGGCTATGCGTGAGTTGGAGCTGTAGCCACCTAACGACCCCACGAAGGAGAAGAGATCTCTGCTCCCTTTTGCGCGGTGATACCAACCAGTTTGACGCCACTTGTCTTCGCTCACGCGGCTCATTTTCCTTCGCATTGGTGCTCGGAGCAACCGATCAGTTGCTCCTGGGTGGTCTCAGTATCCGGTCCGGCTACTGGCGTCCTTCGCGCACGAACGCAGTGATTCGTTCCAGGAGAGGGTCCCGATCGTCGGGCTCATTCGCCGGCTCGAGGCCGTGGTCTCCTAGATACTTCAGAGCGCGCTCAACAGCCTGGATTTTGCGCTTGAGTTCCTTCAAGCTGGGAGACTGCTCGTCGGAGAACTCATCGAGGCGTTCATGCTCTCTACGGACCTCGATCTCCGTCTCGACGAGCACGCGCCAGACGGTCGGGTCTGAGTCGAGATGCTGCAGCTCGCGGAGAATCTCGGCAGCCAGTCGACGTTCGATCACCGCTTCAAAGGTCTCGGCGGATGTCCCGGGGCTCGCCAGTCCGAATGCGATTCCTCCGCCGCCTGCGGTTACGAGAGTACCTGCGGTCAACAGACCACCGATCATTCCGCCCGGGCCGAAGCTTGCAAGCGCGCTCGTGATGACCGCTGCCCCCGCCAGGCCTGGTGCGGCGGCCAGGGCCAAGCCACCGGTGGCTACTACGATCGCCGCTGCTCCGACGCCGATCGCACCCCACTTGATCCAGTTCACTCCGCGTGGCCCGCTCAAAGCACTCTGTGCCCGTTGACTCGCATCGAAGACGTCCGTGCCGAACCGGCTTCCGAGGCCCATCTCGGACGCAAGGTCCCGCATCGTCGCTTTCCAGAGGTCCCGAGAGATGTTGATTTCGAACGGTCGAATGACGTTCTCCGCGGCGAGCACGGTCAGTAGGACGACGGCTTCATCCTTTGGGAGGTGGAAACTCGGGCGCGGCTCAGGGACGACTGCTTCGGGATCCGAGAGGTCGAATGCGAGCCTCGCGATCGCTGCCGGCAATGGGCGATGTTCGTCGGCGTTCCTGCGCGCGATCAGGTCGACTGTGGCCGCTTGCACATGTCTCAACGCCCCTCTGTAGCGATCCTGCTTGTCCTCATCGCCCATCAACATCGGCGTCATGAGATGCGCGTAGCGCAGGGCTACCAACGCGAGCTGCTCCGGGAAGTCCAACGGGATGTCGGGCGAGTTGTCGAACACTTCGACTTCGGTCGACTTGGACCCGAATAATGCGTAGCCGATACTCTCGGCCACGGTCGTGTTGGCGAGGTATGCCGATGCTGCATGAGCGGGGATTCCGAAGTGCTTCGTGTTAATCCCAATGTCGATGAGCCATGGGAAGACTGACGACACACCTCGATGGGCTGCGACCGGGTCGCTGAAGTTCCAGAAGTTGACCCACCATGAAAGGTTTGTCGGCGGTTCGGACATCGATGCTCGTAGTTTGTCGACATCGAATCCGCCGTGCGCCAACGGGCTTCCGATCGTCACCATCCCGGCGACCTCCAGACCCTGAGGCAGCCGACGCAGGAGGTCGGCGGCGATCACGGAGCCGAGGCTGTGGCCCACGATGACAATGGGCCCGGACTCCGGAAGCTGGGCGAGTATTCGATTGAGGATGTGCGCACGAATCTGCGGGTCGGACACGTATTTCCTCGCTTGAGCGAGGATGGGCAGCACGAGACCGACCCCGACGGCGACGTCGACGATGCCCTCGACTTCGGGTGAGATGTGACCACGGTGGTGCCGCCCGAGGCGGAACTCGAGAGCGCCGATCCGGCGCTCGAAGTCTCGGCGGTTCTGCTTCGACGCATCGCGCGAGGGCTGCTTGACTCTCTCGCCAGGCAGCGATTCCTTCTCATCCCAACCTTTTAGTGCATGGGCGTACTGAGGAGCGACGACGTGGACGGACGACAAGTCCGGGTACCCAAGGCCGACCAGTGCGTCGGTGAGCGGAATGTTCCAGTTGCCTTCAGGGTCGCCTGGTCCCACTCCGTGGAGAAACAGCAGGGTGGGGATGCTCGACACAGTGACTCCAGTCGGTTGGGTGAAGAGGTCAGGTCCGCGACGTCAGACCCAGAGCAGTTCAAACCGCCCGAGTACCAATGTCGCGCAGCACGGCGGCCGACGCGCGGACGCCGTCCATCGCGCCCTGGATGGTGGCCGGGTCGCCGCCCGAGACCGCGGTCGTCAGAGAGTCGAGGTTGGTCTGCAGTCCGACGAGGGCGGGTGCCCACTCGGCGGCGATCGATGTCGGCACGTCCAGCGATTCCAGCTGACCGAGGTTGAAGCTGATCTCAGCCGTGTTCGAGATCAACCGCCAGGTGCCACCTTCGGCCAGCGTGGTGACCATGTCGTCGAGGTCCTTGTCGATGTCCGCGGTGTGCTTGCTCGCGCCCGCCTGGAACGCGGCGACATCGACCACGGCGGGCGCAGCGGGTTCGGCAATGGGCTCGACCGTCGCGGTCGGAACCGGTGTCGGCGTTGCCGAAGGCGTCTGGGTTGCGGTCTGCGCGACGGCGACCGGCTCGGTCCGTCCGCCGTTGATCGCATTCGAGACGCCACCGACGAGTAGGAGCGAACCGACGACAGCGCCGGCGATGATCCAACCCTTCGCTTTGCCGCTCATGCCGGACGTGGTGCCGGGCTGCGTGGCATACGGCGACGGAACCGGCGCGGTGGCGAACGCGGGCGGCGCGGACTTCTGCAACTGGAGCGGCTGGCTGACGAGCGGAGCGGTCGCCGCCTGCTGCGGAGGCATGACTGCAGCGGGCGCAGTGTGGGTGGTCCATGCGGCACCGTCCCAGTAGCGCTGCTGTGTCGGGTCCGAGTAGTCGGGGTACCAGCCAGCGGGCGTGGCAGAGGGCGGGCTGGTCGAGCTCATGGGAACGGTCCTTGCATCGGGTCAACGCGACCCGCAGCAGCATCGGATCATCGACGGCAGGTGACGGACCCGCGAACCGGGCCAAGCACAGTCTGGCGGGGGAGGGGCGGGGGTCATCAGTCCCAGAATGGGTCACGCGCCCGAGTTGTGGGAGGGTAGCGGAAGGTGGATCGACGAGCCCGGCATTCCCGGCCAGCATCGACCACCCGACTCGACCCGATGGAGAGTGACCTCCGCATGTCTGAAGCGCAACCCGAAATCGATCCCGGGGGAGACCCACCCGCGCCGATGAAGTTCACGCGAACGCCGGCGGGACAGTTGCTGATCGCATGCTCGATCATCGGTGCGATCGGTGCGATCGTTGTCGTCGGCGGATCGCGTCCTCCAGCAGCCGTCCAGTCGGACAGGCAATCGTCGGTGCAGTCGTCGCCAGCTGACGCTCCTTCGCTGCAGGCTGCAGATGATCCGATCGAACAAGCACGCGAGGTGGTTGGCGGCTCGTACTCCTACGAACGAGTGCAGCAGGCGACCGCCGCAGCGCTGGTCGCAACCGGTACGCCGGTCACGACCGACAACTCCTTCAAAGCCTGGAGTTCGGTCCTCGCTGTCACCGACAAGCTCGGTATCCAGCCGATGGAGGTCATGTTGTGCGTGCCAGAGCTCGCTTCCTCCGAATCGGGCCTCACCTTTCCAGAGGTCGCTGCGCTCTGTGCCAGTGAGATCTATCTCGGCAAGCGGTGACGAGGGCGACCGACCACCGACTCTGAGCGGACCCGCTGGCGTTGGCGTCCTCGCGAGCTGATCCTTAGCCGCACCCTCATGGGGCGCGCGATCAGCGGCGGGGTAGCTGGTCTCGCGGACAACGCGTGTGGCTTATGTCATCAGTGCATTGACCTCACTTCACGCCGCGTCTAGCGTCGGTGAGATGCTCGGAATCGGTCGATCCGCAGCGAGGGAGGAGTCTGGTGAGGAAGCCCTGGTACATCTTCACGGCGGCCGTGGCAGGCGCCATCATGCTCGTATGGCTCGTCCAGACGGCTCTCTGGCCGGAGATCCCGCTGCCGATGGTGAGCGCTGCCTACGCGGTGATCGTCATGTCGTCGGGCCTGGGATCCAACATGCTCCGGGATCGTCTCCTCGCGAAGGGTCGGGTCGACGAGTCGGCTGGTCTTGAGCGTGACCTATCGGTCACCGCCCGGGCCGGGAGCTTCAACGATCTCCTGCTCGTCTGCCTCGGGCTCGGCGGAATCTTCCTGCTCAGCGGCAATACCATCGCCGGGCTCGGCTGCATCGGCCTGGTCATCATCGCGATGATCAGCGTCGAGACGCGGGTGGCGCTGCTCAGACGTCGTCAGCCCGCGACCCGTTGAGACCAGGATCCGCGGCGGTCGACCGCGCCCGACAAAGCCTGGGGCATGAGCACGTTCGAGCGATCGACTCTGAGTTCGACGCCACCCGTCGTGTTGTCGAGCCGGCCTGGGGCGCTCTCACCTCTCACCTTGCGTTGTCACTCGAGATGTCTGGCCCAGAATCCATCATCGGCCCAACTCGCGGGTACCCCCATCCCTGTGAGGTTCATCAGCGGCCTGGTGACGAGGAGGTTGTGCAAACGACGCGACCATCCGCTGTGAGGCGAGATGGTGTTCAGAACGGACTGCAGCGAGATGAGCACGGGATAGAGACGCTTCTCGGACCGACGAGGAAGAGCGCCGGGAGCCTCCAGCCAGGACACTGTCTGTGATGTTGGAATTGCCGGGTACACGCCCAGACCGACGTTCCAGAGGCGTCCATGGTGCGCACAGATGTTCCGTACGCGGACGTAGCTTCGCAGCCACGATGTCAACACTCGTTCATTGAGTCCAATGCTCGCAGCGATGGCGCTTCTGTCCGAGCGACGCTTCAAGTTGCCGACAAGACTGTCCAGCTGGCCGATTGTCAGTGCTTCAAGCATCAGCCAGGATGGCCGAAGTTCCGGTTCGTCGTACGTGGTCAGATAGTGCTCCAGAGCGGACCGGTGGACCAACGCGTCTTCGCCCGCATCGGGCGCACCTCGTAGCCGTTCGTCGCATGACTTTCGAACGATCTGCAGCAGCCCGGCGTGCATTCGGACGTCGCGGAAGTGCTCGGCATTCATGTACCAATGGGCATCTCCGTATGCCGTCGACATTTGGTCGGTGACCGCAGCCCGCACGGCGACTTCGACACGCTCCAACGCATCCATCACGAGCAAGCGAAGAGCCCGGTCGAACACATAGAGGTCGAGCACGTCGTCGAACGAGGTTACGTCGCGGAACAGATGGTCTGTCCCTGGACTCCGGAATGGAATCGTGTATGGAGATAGGCGGAAATAGCCGATGTGTCTGAGGTACCGACGAGTTCGGTCTCGGTCAGCGATCGTCAGACCGCGCTCTTCGAGTCGACTCACGAGCGCGTCAAGGCTGAGCGCCTCCTTCTCATAGCGAAGGGTGCCGCGGGGTCGAGGTGGTCGAGGCAACGATGGTCCTCCCGAGTGAACAAAAAAATCCCCCAAGTGCGCTTCAACGAGAGGCGTGGGGGATGTGGTGAGTGAAGCCTAGCATTCAGGCGCTGACGGTGGGGCGGCGGCGTTGAGGCTGTGCAGAGCGTTGACCACGAGATCCGCGACCACCTCGACCTTGAACCCCGCCTCGTTCTCGAGCCAGCCCGCGTAGTGCTGCTGGCCACCGGCGTGCGGATAGCGATCCTGGTACAGCGGTCGCCAGCCGTGTTCGGGGCCCGCCGCCATGATCGCGTCGACAGCATCCCGCCTGCCTCCGCGGAACGCGAGATGGTTCACACCCGGCCGTCGCCGATCATGCGTTGACGCACTGAGGTTCGGCGACGCCGTCAGCGTGACGTAGGTGTCGCCGGCCTCCCAGGACTCGCCGCCCGGCCATTCGCTCTCCTTGGAGAACCCGATACGCGACAGCAGCCAGGCCCAGCCCGCCCGCTCCGCCTCGACGTCCGCGAGCCACACCTCGACGTGATGCAGCCCGGGACCGGCCGGCGCCGACGGACGCTCCCGCTGCAGCGCATCAGCTCCGTCCTGCAGTCGCTCCAGCGTCCCCGCCACCGCGACCCGCGCGAGCGCATGCGGTCGCGCGAGCACGTCGATGTTCCGGGCGATCCGCACGTCCTCGAGCGGCACCAACACCAGTCGCGGATCGGCCCGCGGCGCCGTGTACCGGGGGAACAACGCCAGCAGCTCCCCGCCCACGATGAGCGACGCGGCCAGGTGGTAGTCGTTCACCCGATGCGCCCGATGGAACCGCACCCCAGCCGTCGCCTCGACCACCCCGAGCGCGACATCCGGCGCGAAGCCCGCGTGGGCGGCGATCCACGACTCGTCCGCGAGCTCGGCCGCCGACACCGATGACCGGCCCGCGAGCGAATGGTCCACCGACATCGCCACGTCGAACGGCTCGCTCAACAGCGTCGTCACCGACAACTGTTCCGACGGCCACGGCTCGTCATGGTCCATCCGGTGCGCGATGACGAGGTCGTACTGGTCGACGAGCTCGGCGAACTCCGGCTGCGCGACATCGTGCTCGCCGAACACCAGCGACGGTCCACTCTCAGCGTCCTCCAGCAACCCCGGCAGCAACGCCTGCCCGGCACTCTGGAACGCCGCCACCCGCACCCGCGCGCCGGTGTCGCCGCCGTACTCGCGCACCGTCTCGGCCGCACGGTCGATCAGTGTGTGGACCGTCCCCGCCATCTCGGCCAGCGCCATGCCCGCCTCGGTCAGGCGGATCTCGCGCCCAACCCGATACGTCAACGCGACGCCCAGCTCGCGATGCAGGGCGGCCAGCTGCTGCGAGATCGCCGGCGCCGTGACATGCAGGTGCCGCGCGACCGCCGCGATCGTCCCGCGCTCGGCCAGTTCGCGCATGATCCGCATCTGAGAGAGATTCATCAGCTCAAGCTAACTGGTCACGTGGAAACCCTCAATATTCATGACGGATCGATCTGACTACGTTGGTCACCAGGACAGCGCAACGACGCCCGTCCGCGACAGCCGGCACCACCCGCCGCCGCCGCTCCCGCAGGAAGGAACGCCGTTGCTCGCCCTCTGGAAACGACCCGACACCGCCGGTTTCGAACTCGTCGAGCGCGCGATGCCGGCCATGGGATCGGACGACGTCCTCATCCGCGTCCACCGCACGGGCATCTGTGGCACCGACCTCCACATCGAGTCGTGGGACCCGTGGGCGGCCGGCGCGGTCGACGCCCCGCTCGTCCCCGGCCACGAGTTCTCGGGTGAGGTCGTCGAGGTCGGCAGCCGCGTCGAGGGGATCCCCGTGGGTGCAGCGGTCTCCGGCGAGGGCCACCTCGTCTGCGGCACGTGCCGCAACTGCCGCTCCGGCCGCCGCCACCTCTGCCGTCACACCCGCGGCCTGGGCGTCAACCTCGATGGCGCCTTCGCCGAGTACGTCGTCCTGCCGGCCACCAACGTCTGGGTTCACGGCGACCAGGTCACCCCCGACCTCGGCGCCCTCTTCGACCCCCTCGGCAACGCCGTCCACACCGCCCTCAGCTTCCCGATCCTCGGCGAAGACGTCCTCATCACCGGCTGCGGACCCATCGGGCTCATGGCCATCGCCGTCTGCCGAGTCGCCGGGGCGCGCAACATCGTCGCGACCGACGTCGTCGGCGACCGCCTCGAGAAGGCGCTCGCCGTCGGCGCGGACCGCGTGGTCGACGTCTCGAAGGAGCGGGTCGCCGACGCCCAGGCCGAGCTCGGCATGCTGGAGGGCTTCGACATCGGCCTCGAGATGTCGGGACAGGCCGCCGCCGCCAGCGAGCTCATCGAGAACCTCAACACCGGCGGCAAGGTCGCGCTGCTCGGTCTCCCCTCGACCAACATCGCGATCGACTGGACCAAGGTCATCACCCGCATGATCACCATCAAGGGCATCTACGGCCGCGAGATGTTCGACACCTGGCACCACGCGAGCGCCATGGTCGACCACAGCCCCGAGCTCCGCAACGCCCTCGAGTCGCTCGTCACCGCCCGCTTCCCACTCGCCTCCTGGCAGGCCGCGTTCGACACTGCACGCGGGGGAGCGGCGGGCAAGGTGCTCATCGACTGGACCGACACCCGCGACGTCGTCATCACCGGCGTCATCGACGAACAGGCACCGGTCGCCGCCCACACCGCGACCGCCGCCTGAGCGACCGCCACACTCAGCTCAACCGCCCACTCGACCCCGAGGAGACGACATGTACGGCACCATCAAGACCCAGTTGCGCGACCAGCTCGACCGCATCGAGGCCGACGACCTCACGAAGCGCGAGTTCGCGATCACGTCCCGCCAGGGCAGTCACGTGACGATCGACGGCCGCGAGGTGCGGAACTTCTGCGCCAACAACTACCTCGGCCTCGCCAACGAGCCATCGATCGTCGACGCCGCCAAGCTGGCGCTCGACGAGTGGGGCTACGGGCTCGCGAGTGTCCGCTTCATCTGCGGCACCCAGCAGATCCACCGCGACCTCGAGCAGGAGCTGAGCGCGTTCCTCGGCACGGAGGACACCATCCTGTTCTCCTCCTGCTTCGACGCGAACGGAGCGGTCTTCGGTGCGCTGTTCGGGGAGCACGACGCGATCATCTCCGACGCGCTCAACCACGCGTCGCTCATCGACGGGATCCGTCTGAGCAAGGCCCGCCGCCTGCGCTATCGCAACCGCAACATGGCCGACCTCGAGCAGCAGCTCATGAATGCGGCCGACGCTCGTCGGACCGTCATCGTCACCGACGGCGTGTTCTCGATGGACGGCTTCTACGCGCCCTTGGATGAGATCTGCGACCTCGCCGACCGCTACGGCGCGCTCGTGCTCGTCGACGATTCCCACGCCGTCGGGTTCGTCGGCCCGGGTGGTCGCGGAACGCCGGAGTTGTTCGGCGTGCAGGACCGCGTCGACATCCTCACCGGCACCCTCGGCAAAGCGCTCGGTGGTGCGTCGGGCGGGTATGTGAGTGCGAAGCAGGAGATCGTGGACGTGCTGCGGCAGTCGGGGCGGCCGTACCTGTTCTCGAACAGCCTGGCGCCGTCGCTCGTCGCCGGGGCGCGTCGGGCAGTCGAGCTTGCGGCGGAGGGTGACGAGCTGCGCGAGGGACTGTTCCGCAAGGCGGACCTGTTCCGTGCCCGCATGACCGAGGAGGGCTTCCGTCTGCTGGAAGGTTCGCATCCGATCATCCCGGTGATGTTCGACGACGAGCAGCAGGCGGTCCAGGTCGCGGCGCGGATGTTGGAGCAGGGCATCTACGTGATTCCGTTCAGCTTCCCGGTGGTGCCCCGCGGCGAGGCCCGCATCCGGGTGCAGATCAGTGCCGCCCACAGTGAGCAGGACATCGAGGACTGCGTCGCGGCGTTTGTAGCGGCGCGGGTTCAATAGGGGTTCTTGCCGCGATCGCTCCCTCGTGTCACTGTGTGATGTATTACACGAAGGGAATTTTTTGGGGGTAGTGATGCGAGTAAAGCTGCGCGCAGGCGGGTTCGCCATCTGCGAGGCGAACAAGGTGACGTTCGACGAATCGTTCTTGTCTCTGTGGGATCACGGAACACTCGTTGCCCAGTACCGGCTAGTCGACGTTTCTGGACTTGAGGTCGTAGGTGGTCAGGATGCAGAACCGGATGTCGCACAGGGGAAGGCGTATTCGGTGGAGGTGGTCCGAACTCAGCACCCGAATGCGTACCAGCGGTGGACGCCAGAGGAGGACGCTGAACTCATGAGCGCCCACGCCGACGGAGCATCCACGAAAAAACTTGCCGCAACCTTCGGCCGGCAGGAGAGCGCTGTGCGGTCCAGGGTCAACAAGCTCCTGTTCGAGGGGCATGGCGTAGCAACCGAGGAGGGAAGCTCAAAAGCAGGGCCGAGGTTTACCGCGGGCGATTGATGCGGACGGTGTCGCGCCGAACTGAGGGCGAGGCCTAACTCGCCGCACGAGTGCGGCGGGCCGAGCTGCCTCGTCTCGCAGCCGCGAACAGCGGCATGCTCAGCACGTGCCGCACCGACCCGTCCGCGCCGAGGTCGTCGTCCACCCGTCGCATGCCGATCTTCTCCGCCACGCGCGACGAAGCCCGGTTGTCGGGGTGGACGATCGCGACGAGCTCGAGCGAGTCCGTGTGCTCCAGGGCGAAGTCCCGACTGGCGGCGGCGGCCTCGGTCGCAAACCCCCGCCCCTGCCAAGCGGGGCTCACGTGGTACCCGACCTCGAGCTTCAGCTCGCCGTTGACCCGCTGCCACGTCAGGCCGCAGTCACCGACGAAGTCGCCGTCGTGGGTCTCGATGATCCACAGACCGAGGCCGTAGGACGTGTAGTTGTCCTCGTTCCAGGCGATCCACGCCGCGGCCTGCTCGCGGGTCTTCGGCGCCGGGTAGAACTGCATGACCGCAGGGTCGCCGAGGAGCTTCGCCATGTCGTCGAGGTCTGCCAGCGTCATGCGCCGGAACCTGAGGTGCTCCGTGTCGTCGGGTAGTGGCATCGGTTGCATGGCCTCTATTGCGGCAGGCCGCGTCCTGCGGCGGCTCGGCGCTCGGCCTGTGTCTCTGCATGGTGCTTCCGAAGCGCGGACAGGACCGCGGTCCGGATGATGAAGATCCACAGCAGCACGAACAGGATGAAGCCGAGCAGCCCGGCAGCGCTGTAGGCGATGATGATGGCGGTCGGGTCGAGGTTCACCCGTGAAGGCTACCGAAGTCGTGCGCCCGGGTAGTCGGGGGTCGCTCCTCAGTGAGGCCGATCAACCGCGCCGCATGCTGCGCGCAGCGAACCCGTCGAGCGCTGCCAGAACGGGAGGCGCAGTCCAGAGACGGTTCCGCTGTCGCGACGAGCCGACTGTGAGGATGCCACGGTCGACGAGGGTGTCGAGCGCGTTGAAGACCGTGCGATCTGAGGCGTCGAGATGCTCGCGCACGAGTCGACTGTTCATCACCGGATGTTCCAGTGCCAGTGCCGTGATGCGATGCGCGGCCGAATCGGCGCGGATGTCGCGCAAGGCCTGCTTCCATGCGGCCCGGATGGTCTCGATCTCCTCCACCAACGTCCGTCCGTTGGCGATCGCGAGGAACACACCGTCGGCGAACACTCGGACGATCGGCTCGACGTCGCCCTGCCGATAGCTGGTGAGCGCAGCGAAGTAGTCGTCACGCTGCTGCAGGATGCCGGCTGAGATGGGCACCGTGACCCCGCTGGTCAGTCCGACTCGCCGGAGGGCGGCCTGCACCAGCGCTCGACCGGTGCGCCCGTTGCCGTCAGGGAACGGGTGGATGGTCTCGAATTGCGCGTGAGCGACGGCGATCGCAGCGAGCGGGAGCGGTGCCGGTCGGAGGGAGTAGGCGATGAAGTCGTCCATCGCCGCTGCGACACGGTCATGGTGCGGCGGAACGAAGTCTGCTTCATGCGGACCAAAATTGCCGCCCCCGATCCAGACCTGCTCGTCGCGATATCGGCCGGTGATCTCCGGTGCCGATGTGCCGAGGAGCTGCTCCTGCATGGCGATGATCGTCGTGTTGGAGAGCTCGTCCGATGCCGCGAGTGCTGCCTCGAGAGCTCGGACATTGGCGACGATGAGCGGTGCGTTCCCGGTATCACGCTCGTCCAACTCGGCCTCGGCGATCGCCTTCGCGCTGCTCGTCAGGTTTTCGATCTGCGAGCTCGACGCCGATTCGATCCGCAGCAGGATCGACGAGAAGGGCGCGGTGGCGTGACCGACCTCGCTGTCGAAACGGATGATCCGTTCCTGCGCTTCGCCCAGCAGCTCCACGAGATCATCCGACAAGCGGATGTCGAGGTCCGCGATCGGCGGCGGGACCGCGGCGTCGTATGGCTGTGCGAGGAGCAGCCGCTCGCGCTTCGGCAACGCGTCGGGAGCGATACGCGACCGCCAGGGCCGCTGTTCATACGTGACAGCGGTCGTCATCGTCCCCTCCTGTTTCCCGGCCGAAGTTGCACTTACGAGAGCCGTTAGTGAAGTTTAAACACTTATCCTTCACTAAGGAACCTTCGGGGTGCAGTTTGGGCGCCGATGTCAGCGGTTTGACTCTCCCGTAGGGGGAGGCGTGATGCTTGGATCATGTTGCATATCGGAGAATTCGCAGGCATGACCGGGTTGAGCGTGAAGGCGCTCCGCCACTACGACGAGAAGGGCGTCCTGGTTCCGGCCGACGTCGATCCCGACTCCGGCTACCGCCGCTACGGCGAAGAGCAGGTGCGTTCGGGCGTGATCGTGAAGGCCCTCCGCGATGCCGGTGTTCCCCTCGCCGCAGTGGGCGTCTCCGTCGCCGGCGCCGACCCGTCGACCGCTCTCGACGTGCACCATCGCCTGGTCCTGGAGCAGCGGGAGCAGGAGGACCACGCGTTCGCGCAGGCCCGCTCGGTCGTCGCGTCACTCGCGGCACCGGTCGAGATCGTCGAACGCGCGCTCCCACCCCAGCCCTACGTCGGCCGCGTGCTCACCGTGCCGCGCGGCGACGAGGACGCCGTGACGAACGACGACGCGAACGAGCAGTTCTCGCAGCTCTACGTCGCCCTGCAGGAGGCCGGCGTCGGTCCGACGGGCACGTTCTGGACCGCGCTCCGTCCGGGCGAGCAGGGGGCGGTCGAGATCGTCTGCTGCTGGCCGACCTCGTCGCAGCTCGAACCGACGTGGGGTGGTGACGAGACCACGGTCAATGTGCTGCCCGAGCGGACCGAGCTCGCTGCGGTCTGGCGATCCGAACCCGGCGTCGAGCTCCCCGAGGGATCGACCCACCCCGCGGTGGTCGCCCTGTTCGACGCGATCGCGGAGCGGGGGATCACGATGCCGACCACCGAGCTGCGGCAGCGGGTGCTCGGCCAGACCGCCGACGAGTACACGGTCGAGGTGTCGATCACCCTGCCGTGAGGTCGCGGTCCCATCGCGCTTCCCGGGGGCGTGTCAGGCCGGGTCGTTAGGCTGGAGTCGTGGCCAACAGCAAAGATTTCGACACCCGGTACGAGCTCCGCGAGTTCCCGTTCGCGAACGGGGCAGACGGCGAACCGACGCCCGAGAGCCTTGCGGCCCTCGACGCCATCGGATTCGGCTTCCACGAGTCCACCCCGAAGCCGGAGGCGCGCAAGCGCAAGGTGAACGAACTCATCGCCGACGAAGCTGTGCTGCTCGGCGCCTATGTCCGCAAGCCGCAGCCCGGTTCGGTCGACGAGACCTGGCCGGCGGGGACCTTCTCCTGGTTCCCGAAGGCGCTCAGCTGGGGCGACGGCGCCAGCATCAACACGCAGGCGATCTCCGACGTCACGGTCCGCCCGACCGAGCGTCGCCGCGGCATCCTGCGCCGCATGATGACGCAGGCTCTCGAGCGCGGCGTCGCCGACGGCTATGCGGTCGCGGCCCTCACCGCCAGCGAGGGCACGATCTACCGTCGCTTCGGGTTCGGCTCCGCGATCCGCGAGCGCAACGTCGTCGTGAAGCGCGCGAAGGCCCTGCCGTTCCTCGCGCCGACGAGCGGCATCGTGTCCGTCGTCACGCCCGAGTACCTGGTCGACGGCGTCGCACGACAGGTGTTCGATCGCTTCGACGAGCGCTCGATCGGGTCCATGGTCCGCAACACCGGGTCGTGGCCGCTGGTCCTCGGCACGCTGGGTCGCGATGGTGAACCGGCGAAGGACACCCGCGCCGCCGTGCACCGTCCCGCTGACGGCGAAGAGGTCGACGGCTACGTCACGTGGCGCATGGTCGAGCAGCCCGGCGGACAGACCGGTATCGAGATCATCGACCTCGTCTACGCGACCGACGCGGCTTACCTGTCGCTCTGGGAGTTCCTGCTCTCCATCGACCTCAACGACGTCGTGAAGTACAACCGCGCCAGGCTCGACGACCCGATCGTCTCGGCCATCGGTGACAACCGTGCCTACGACATCGAGCACGAAGAGGACCACGTGTGGCTGCGCGTCCTCGACCTCCCGGCCGTGCTCGCGTCACGGCCGTTCGCGGTCGACGGCACGTTGACGATCGCCGTGACCGACGCCCTCGGCTACGCGGCGGGCACCTTCCGCCTCGAGGTGACCGGTGGCCGTGGAACCGCCACGAAGCTGAGCGATGAGACCGACGCGGCCGGCGCCGACCTCGCGCTCGACGTCGCCGACCTCGGCTCGCTCCTGCTCGGCGCGGTCTCCCCGGTGTCGCTCGCCGCAGCCGGTGTGCTGCAGGCGGCCGACCCCGCTGCGCCGCTCCTGCTGCGATCGATGCTCCAGACGCCGCGCGCGCCGCACGGGATCACCTTCTTCTAGGGCGGTCCCGAGCAGCGACCCGCGGACATCGCGCTGTCGCGGATCAGTCGCGTTGCTCGATGAGGGTGAGCTGCGTGCCGTCGGGGTCGATGAGGAATCCGGCTCGGAGTCCCCAGTCCTGCATCCGGACCGGGTGCAGGCGAGGCGTGCCGACGGTCGCCTCGGGGACTCCTGAACGTCGGATGGCGTCGTAGAGTTCGTCGACGTCGGCCACACGCAGGCAGCACATGAAGTTACTCGACGCGGGGTCGAGGTCGGGTGCCGGGAAGAACTCGAGCTGCAGACCACCGCGGACGAGGATCAGCCAGCCCTCGTCTCGGAACGTGCGCTCGAAGCCGAACGCCGAGTAGAACGTCTCCGTCGCGTCGAAGCTGCGGGACGGCAGGTTCGGTGTCGCGCGGTCGTGTCGTGTCGAGGTCATGGAGTCGATGATCGCAGCGTGTCGGCCGGCTGGGAAGGTCAGGCCTGCGTGGTCGGTGTCGCGAGTCGTTCGCGGAGGAAGGCGACCACGCGCTTGCGGGCTTCGAACGCCGGGTGGCCGTCGCGCTCGCGGACCTCGCCGGTGAGGACCGAGTGGGCGGTCTTCGAGAAGCCGGCGGCATTGCCGGGGGAGGAGTCGAGTTCGATGACCTCGAACGCGTCGCCGAGTTTGGCCGCGATGGTGGCGAAGCGCTCCCGCGGGACAGCTCGATCCTCGCTGAAGCGGAGGCCGAGTGCGCAGACCGAGCCCCGAGCCGCACGGGCTGCGACGGCGTCGAACTCGGCGGCGGACATCCCGGGATCGATGCGGCGGGCGCGGCTGACGGGGAACGGCGTGGACGGCTGGCTCATGACGGAAGCGAGGACGTGCTCGTCGACGGCAGCTGCGAGCGCGAATCCGCCGGTGAAGCACATGCCGATGACGCCGACGCCAGGACCCGGCGTGCGGGCCGCGAGGTCGCCGGCCAGTGCCCGGACGTGGTCGGCGACCGGTCGGTGGGCGCCGGTCGCGAACGCCTTGAACTCGGCGGAGACGCAGACCTTGCTGACGCTCGCGAGCGTGTAGCCGAGGGTCCCCTCGTGTCCGGGCGTCCCGAACGGTGACGGGATCGCGACGGTGAAGCCCTCCGCGACGAGGTGCTCCGCCAACCCGAGGACCTCGGGCGTGAGCCCGGGCAGCTCGGGGATGAGGACGACGCCCGGCCCGGACCCCTTCTCGAAGCGGTCGTGCGTGACGCCGCCGCCGGTGAACGGGGTCCGCACCCAGCCGGTGAGGTCTGCGCGCGGAGCGGTGTCGGTGATCGCATCGTCGGTCATGGGGTGAGCGTAGTCCTGGTCGCTGCGGCCGATCTGCTGGATCGTGGCACGTCCCGCCTGGGAAGCCACCCGCCGTTCACCTCCCGGTCACCGCCGCTCCTCCACCCGGCCACCCCACGCCGATGGGATGGGACGTGATCCCCGTCCCTTCGTGCCCTGGAGACCCATGCCCCGCCTCAACCGCGTGTTGACGATGACCGCCGCGTGCGCCATCGGTGCAACCGCCCTCATCGCGACGCCAGCCGCCGCCATCGCCGCCCCAGCGCCGGGGCTCCAGATCAACGAGGTCGAGTCCTCCGGGGGCGTCCCCGGCGACTGGATCGAGTTCACCAACACCGCGTCGACCGCGGTCACGCTCGACGGCTGGGTCGTGAAGGACAACAAGGACGACAGCAACTACGCGTTCCCGGCCGGCACCGTCGTCGAGCCCGGTGCGTTCCTCGTCGTCGACGAGGACCAGCTCGGGTTTGGCCTCGGCAAGGAGGACTCGGTCCGCCTGTTCGACCCGACCGCGGCGATCGCCGACGAGTACTCGTGGACCGCACACGCGCCGGTCACCTACGGCGTCACCGCCGACCGCGCCGGCTGGGCCGAGACCACCGAGTCGACGAAGGGCGCCGCGAACGTCTTCACCGCACCCGAGGTCCTCGAGACCGACGGTGAGATCCGCATCAACGAGATCGACTCCCAGCCATCCGACTGGGTCGAGTTCTTCAACCCCGGCACGACGGCCCTCGACATCTCGCGCTACGAGATCCGCGACAACTCCGACGACCACCGCTGGCAGTTCCTGCCCGGCACGTCGATCGCTCCCGGCGAGTTCCTCGTGGTCGACGAAGCGACGATCGGCCTGGTCGGCGGCACCGAGACGCAGGGCGCGTTCCGCGACCCGATCGGCATCGGCAGCGCCGACGAGATCCGCCTGTTCGACGCGACCGGCACGCTCATCGACCGCTCGGGAACGTGGAGCGGCCACGCGGCCATCGACGGTGACTTCATCGCCGCGACGCTCGCCCGCTGCCCCGACGGTGAAGGCGACTTCACGCTCGCACGCATCACCAAGGGTGCCGCGAACGACTGCGTCCTCCCGAACGTCGCGATCAACGAGGTCGAGTCGAGCAACGACGCGACCGACTGGGTCGAGATCGTCAACCTCGAGGCGACCGCGCTGGACATCTCCGGCTGGACGCTCATGGACAACGACCCGGTGAGCCACGCCGCCGAGACGACCCCGCTGCCCGCGGGCACGATCCTCGAGCCCGGCGCCTACTTCGTCTTCGACCAGAATGTGAACTTCGCGTTCGGGCTCGGCAACGGCGACACCACCACCGTGCGGAACGCCGCCGGCGCGACGGTCGCCGAGTACACCTACGCGGCCCACGCGGACGGCGTGTTCGCGCGCTGCCCCGACGGCACCGGCGAGTTCGTCGACACCGCCGTCTCCACCAAAGGCCTGCGGAACGCGTGCGGCAACCCCGTGCGCATCAACGAGGTCGAGTCCGACGGCGGATCGCCCGACGACTGGATCGAGCTCGTCAACCCGACGACCGCTGCGCTCGACGTCTCCGGCATCGTCGTGAAGGACGACGACGACACCCACGCCTACGCCATCCCCACCGGCACGAGCATCGCGGCCGGCGGCTACCTCGTCATCGAGCGCGCAGCCCTCGGCTTCGGGCTCGGCGGCGGCGACACGGTCCGCCTCTTCGAGGGCGACGCACTGCTCGACTCGACCACCTGGGGCGAGGGGCACCCGGCGAACACCTGGGGACGCTGCCCCGACGCGACCGGCGCCTTCGCAGCGACGGCCGAGGCCACCAAGGGTGCGGCCAACGTCTGCGCCGGTGAGATCCCGGTCGGTCCGTGGCCCGGTTCGCCCGACGTGACGGTGCTCGACACCACGCCGATGTTCCTCGAGGACAGCTCCGGACTCGACACCCAGGTCGCCGCCGACGGCGCGTTCCTCTGGGCGGTCGACAACGGCACCGGCTCGTTCTGGAAGCTCGCGATCGCCGCAGACGGTTCGGTCTCGTTCGTCGACGGTTGGGAGAACGGCAAGCGCGCCCGCTTCCAGAAGGACGCGTCGAACCCGTCCGCTGCCGGCCCCGACACCGAGGGCATCACGGTTGACGGCGCAGGCTCCGTCTATGTCGGTGTCGAGCGCGACAACAGCGTGAAGGGCACGACGCTCAACGCCGTGCTCAAGGTCGACCCGAACGCGCCAGGCCCCGACGTCGTCGCCTCCGAGGAGTGGGACCTCACGGCCCTGCTGCCGACGGTCGGTGCGAACCTCGGTGTCGAGGCCGTCGAGTGGGTGGCCGACGGCGACCTCGCCGGCAAGCTCTTCGACGACAACACGAAGGCGACGTACGACCCGGCGAACTACGCGGGCCATGGTGACGGACTGTTCTTCGTCGGCGTCGAGGACACCGGCGACGTGTACGCGTTCGCCCTGAACGCCGACGGCTCGGCCACGCTGATCTCGACGATCGACCCGGGCCTCCCGGCGGTCATGGCGCTCGACTACGACACGACGCTCGGCGTGCTGTGGGCAGTGTGCGACGACGGCTGCGCGGGTACCGGTGCGCAGATCACGTTGAACGGGACCGAGCAGCCGGGGATCGCTCAGGTCGAGCGCCCGGCGGGGCTGCCCAACCTCAACAACGAGGGCTTCGCGACCGCGCCGGCCTCGCTGTCGGTCGACGGCAAGCGTCCCGTGTACTGGTTCGCCGACGGCTACGCTTCCGAGGCCCTGCGTCTCGGGTCGCTGCCCGGAACGACCACGCCGCCCGTGACGCCCCCGACCGGCGGGGTCACGCCACTGCCCGGGACGAGCCTCACCGAGGCCAACCGTGGTGCGATCACGCTGGCCGACACGGTGCGGCGGGGCGACACCGTGACGGTCGGCCTCGAGGACCGCTTCGCGACCACGGCCGTCGAGGTGTGGCTGTACTCGACGCCGGCGCGGGTCGCCGCCGGCACGACGAACGCCGCCGGTGACCTGCTGGCGACGATCCCGGCAGACGCGACGCTGGGCGACCACCGCGTCGCGGTCTACGCGGCGGACGGCTCGCTCATCGGTTGGACCGAGGTGCGGATCGTCGCGGCCGACGGGACAAGCGTCGACGGCGCGGCGTCGGGCGGCTCGCTCGCGACGACGGGTACCGAGCTGCCGTTCGGCACGATCGGCGCGGGGGTCCTGCTAGTCCTCCTCGGTGGTGTCCTCGTCGCGATGCGTGCGCGTCGTCGGGCGGCCTGACCGACTGAACGTCCGACGGCCCCGGGAGCACGCAGCTCCCGGGGCCGTTCGCGTCACCGGTCGGGCTCAAGCGGTGTGTGGTGGTGGTGCCAGCGCGGTGCTGTGACGTGAGCGCGGGTCTGGCGCGTGGGCGCGGGTCTCCGGAGGGGCGCGCTCGCGGGTGTGGGGTGCGCTCGGGCCGGGAGGTGCACGCTCGCGCCGAGTGGGGCGCGCTCACTCCAGCGCACCGCGCTGGCGAGGTCGGGATCGTGGTCAGCGCGGTGCGCTGGGGCCGAGCGCGGGTCTGGCGCGTGGGCGCGGGTCTCCGGAGGGGCACGCTCGCGCGGGTGGGCCGCGCCCACGCCGGGTCGGGTGCATTCGCGTCAGCGCACCGCGCTGGCACGAACCGGGTGGGGGAGGTGTCAGCGTGCGGTCGCCCGCGCACCGTCGCGGAGGGCCGGAGGGACGGCCTCGCCGCGTCGCTCGTCGCTGTAGACCATGAGTGTCGAGCCGATGAGCGCCAGCACGATCGCGATGGTGCCGAAGATGCTCGGCAGGGTCTGGTAGACGACGAGCGAGACGAGGATGGTGAGCACCGGCGCGAGCGCGTTGGTCGTCGGCGCCACGACGGACGCCTTCCCGCGGCTGAGCGCCATCACGAGGAACAGCGCCCCGACCGCGTTCAACAACTGCGTGCCCGCCGTCAGCACCGGTGCCTGCCACGGTGCGTCGAGCGGGAGCCCGCCCATCGCGATGATCGCGAACGGCGTGAGGATGAGGCCGCTGATCGCCATCCACGAGAAGGTCGTCGCATCGTTCACCCCGATGGTCGCGGCCTTGCGCATGAAGAACGCCTGGACGCCCCAGGCGATGCTCACGAGGATCGCGATGATCAGCCACGGCCCTGACGCACCCTCGGCGGACCCGCTCGACACACTGAAGAGCACGATCGCCGCGAGTGCCGCGACGAGCCCGACGACCGCGATCGCGTTCAGCCGCTCCCGCAGCAGGATGACGGCCATGATGACGGTGATCGCGGGGGAGATCGAGATGATCGGGAAGATCAGGTAGGCCGGGCCGGTCGACAGGGCGTTGAACAGCAGCAGCTGCCCGCCGGCGCCGGTGAGTCCGATCAGCAGTCCGTAGACGGCAGCTCGTGGTCGACGGTCGAAGGTCTGGCCGCGCAGCGCGAACACGGCGGGGATGATCATCACGACCGCCCAGATGACGTAGACCATCTCGTCCGGGTAGCCGTACAGCGTGATGGGGAGCGAGGAGAACGCTCCCCAGACACCCCAGAACAGCACCAACAGTCCGGCGTACAACATCCAACTCTGGGTCTTCTTCACGATGGTCTTCCTTGACTGCTGATTCGGGCAGGAGTGTGCACCTCGACGGTCGTCGAGGTGATGGTGATGGCGTCCGCGGATGCGGGCGGGGTCGAGCGTCAGCGGGAACCCAGGCGGTCCAGGGCCGTCTCGGCCAGTGGCGAGCCGTGCTGCTTCGCCGCGTACAGGGCGGCGCCCACCGCGGGACCGAACATCGGGACGCGGAGTTCGTACGCCGGCGGCAGCGTGTGCAGCGCCTGCTCGAAGCCGACTCGGATCGCGTCCGCCGTGAACATGCCACCGGAGTAGGACACCGGGACGACCTCGTCGTCCAGGAAGCCGAGCGCGACGCGGGTCGCCTCTACGATCTCGACCAGCTCCCCACTCGCCTCCCGCAGGATGGTCGCCGACGCCTCGTCACCGTGGCCGGCGGCGTCGACGACCGTCTTGGAGAGGTCGGCGATCAGCGCACGCTGCCCCTTCCACTCGTTGACCACGACGTCGATCACGTCGAGATCGCTCGTGATCCCGACCCGCGCCTTCATGAGGTCGTAGAGCGGCCCGCGCGCCAGGCGGCCGTCGCTCATCCGCGTGAAGGCGTTCAAGCCCCGGGCGGCGATCCAGTACGCCGAGCCCTCGTCGCCGAACAGCTCGCTCCAGCCGCCGACCCGGTGCCCGCGGCCACGGCGCTCGCCGTAGGTCATCGACCCGGTCCCGCTGATGACGTTGATGCCGTCGACGGCGCCGAGCGATCCGGCCCAGCCGCACACCATGTCGTTGTCGCACGAGTACCGTTCGTGGCCGAGCACCTCGCCGGGGATCGCGTTCAGGCGGTCGAGGTCGGAACTGACCTCGCCGTATCCCGGCAGACCGAGGAACGCCTGATCGATGTCGGACGCCTCGGCCCCCGCCCGCGACGTGACCGCCGCCACACCCTCGGTGAGGATCCGACCGACGAGCTCGATGCCGTCGTCGAAGTAGTAGCAGCTGGCCGTCTGTGCTTCGGCGACGACGTGTCCGCCGTCGTCGAGGAGCACGAACGCGGTCTTGGAGCCGCCGCCGTCCACACCGAGGAACAGTGACACGCCTACCGCTCCTCGGGTGCGGTGCCCGCTGCGCCGGAGGTCACCGGGTGGATCCGCACGCCCTGCACGACGCGGTTCACCGTGCCGCTCGGGAACGGGTTGTCCGGGGTCGCGCCGAGCTGGAGCGAGTACGACAGGCCGAGCAGCTGCGCGACGAGCACGTAGCCGATCGCGAGCTGCGCGTCGTCCAGGCCGGCGAGCTCGGGCAGCACCCAGTCGTACGCCGTGGCGCCGTCGACCGGCTCGGAGGAGATCGCGATCACGCGCTCCGGCGACAGCGTCGCGCGCAGTTCGGTGACGATGTCGAGGTCGTACCGCCGCGTGTACGGATCGGACGACAGGTAGACGACGACGAGCGTGCTGTCGTCGACGACCGCCTTCGGTCCGTGACGGAACCCGAGCGCCGAGTCGTAGTAGGTGACGATCCGTCCGGCGGTCAGCTCGAGGAGCTTGAGCGCCGACTCGCGGGCCAGCCCGGTGAGCGGGCCGCTGCCGATGTAGACGACGCGTTCGCACCCTTCGTTGGCGAGCGCGCGGATGTCCACCTCGCGCTGGTCGAGGATCGTCGTCGCTCCGGCCGCGAGCGCCTGCACCGCGGCGTCGTCCGCGCCGCCGAGGATGAGGAGGACCGAGAGCAGCATCGAGCTGAAGCTCGACGTCATCGCGAAGCCCTCGTCGTTCGACCGCAGGGGCATGAGGACGGTGAGCGACGAGGCGCGGTCGTGGTGGCGTCGGTACAGCTCGCCGGTCTCGTCGCACGTGATCACCAGGTGGTGCACCTCGGCGAGCGACCGGTCGGCGAGTTCCGTCGCGGCCACGCTCTCCGGGCTGTTGCCGGAGCGCGCGAACGACACGAGGAGCAGCGGGACGTCCTCGGCGAACGACTCCTGCGGGTTGGAGACGATGTCGGTGGTCGCGACCGCGTCGATCCGGCGGCGGAGCGTCCGGGTCAGGGCCGGTGCCGCGATCTCGCCGATGAAGGCCGAGGTCCCCGCCCCGGTCAGGACGATGCGCAGCTCGGGCCGGGCCAGGAGCGGTGCGAGGAACGCGTCGATCTCCTCGCGCCGGGCGGCGATCCCCGTCGACGCCTCGAGCCAGACGTCGGGCTGCTGGGTGATCTCGCGGACGGTGGCTTCCGAACCGACGATGGTGGTGATGGACACGGGTTGCTCCTGGGGTGGGTCGAGGTGACGAGGGGGAGTTGCGAGGTATCGATGTTGGTTGAGCGTTCGACGCGCGCGCGGCGATGGACGTGATCCTGCCACGCCGGGATCGGTGCCTACCCCTTGAGGCCTGAGAAGGTCATGGTCGCCACGAACTGCTTCTGGGCGAAGAGGAAGAACACGATCAGCGGGAGCGTGGCGACGACGTTGCCGGCCATGAGGAGCGCCCAGTCGGTGCGGCGCGCGCCCTGGAAGTTCGTGATGCCGAGCTGCAGCGTGAAGGCCTGGTCGTTGTTGATCGCGATGAGCGGCCAGACGAGGTCGTTCCACGAGCCCAGCAGGGTGAAGATCGCGAGCGTCGCCAGCGCGGGCTTCGCGAGCGGCAGGATCACCCGGAAGAACACCTGGAGTCGGGTGCAGCCGTCGATGAGCGCGGCCTCTTCGAGCTCCGCCGGCAGCGACAGGAAGAACTGCCGCATGAGGAAGATGCCGAACGCGGACGCCAGCCACGGCACGATCGCCGCCCCGAGGCTGTCGATGAGCCCGATCCGGGAGAACAGGATGTAGGTAGGGATCATGAGCAGCTGCGTCGGGATCATGATCGTCGCGACGATCATGAGGAAGCCCATCGTCTTCCCGCGGAACTTCAGGCGCGCGAACCCGTAGCCGGCGAGCGAGCAGAGCACGAGGTGGGACAGGACGGCGACCGTCGACACGATGACGGTGTTGCCGAGCCAGAGCAGGATGTTCGACTCGGAGAAGAGCTTCGCGAACCCGTCGAAGGTGATGTGCGACGGGAGGATGCGAGGCGGGTAGGTGTTGATCTCCGACTCCGGCGTCACCGAGGTGATGAACATCTGCACGAACGGGATGGCGAAGATGATCGCGATCGGCGCGAGCACGAAGTGCCAGGGGCTGAAGCGTCGACGCGTGCGTCGTTCGGCGGGCGGAGCGGTCTCGGACGACTTGCCGGTGGCGGCGTCACCGCGTGGCGGGGTGGTCAGGACGGTCATCAGAATGCCTCCACGTTGGAACGGCGGGAGTACAGGACGACACCGATCGTGGCGATGAGTGTCACCACGAACAGCCCGTAGGCGACCGCGGAGCCGTACCCGAACTGCAACTGCTTGAACGCCGCGTCCCAGAGGTAGAACACGATCGTCTGGGTGGCGCCGAGCGGGCCGCCCCTGGTGGTGGTGTACACGAGGTCGAACAGCTGGATCGCCTGGATGAACTGCCAGATGGCGACGAACACGGTGACCGGCCCGAGCTGCGGGAAGGTGATGCGCCAGAAGGACTGCCACGCGTTCGCACCGTCGATCCGCGCGGCCTCGAGCAGTTCGGAGGGGATGTCCTGCAGCGCCGCGAGGTAGATGACGGTCGTGAAGGCTGCCTGCCCCCAGAGCGACATGATCGTGATGACGACCATCGCCTGCCCCTGGTCTTCGAGCCAGCCCTGCGCCGGGAGTCCGAGGAACCGGAACACGGTGTTGAGGAGCCCGAACTGCGGGTTGAAGAGGTACGTCGTGAGGATGCCGGTCGCGGCCGCGGAGGCGACGAAGGGGACGAAGATCGCCGTGCGGTAGACGCCGATGAAGCGGATCCGGCGGTTGAGCGCGACGGCGAGGAAGAGTCCGAGCCCGAGCGAGGCGGGGACGAACAGCAGCGTGTAGACGACCGTGTGGATGACGGCCGCCTGCAGCTCGTCGTTGCCGATCATGCTGGCGTAGTTGTCCAGCCCGACCTGCTCCGGCTCGCTGAAGCCGTCCCACTTCTGGAGCGACAGGAAGAACGCCCAGATCGCGGGGAAGATCGACAGGCCCAGCACGATGACCATGGCCGGGGCGACGAATCCCCACCCGGTGAGGCTGTCGCGGAGTCGGTTCTTGGCTCGCCGGGGCGGAGCCGGGAGGCGTTCGGGTCGCTCCGGCTCCGTCCTGGGGGTCGTGTCGCGTCCGGCGACCGTGGACATCAGTCCTCCGCCAGAGCGTCGTCGGCGGTCTTCGCGGCGTCCTCGAGTGCTTGCTTCGGATCGCCCTGGCCCTGCAGCACCGAGGAGATCGCCTTGCCGATGGCCTCCGACAGCCCGACGTAGCCGGGCACCGTCGGGCGGGCCTGCTTGGCGTTGACGCCGTTCTCGGCCATCACGTCGAGGCCGGGCAGCTGAGCCACCTGCGCCTGGAACTCGGGGGTGTCGATCTCGCTCGAGCGCAGCGGGAGGTTGCCGTAGGCGACGTTCCACTTGAGGTCCTGCTCCGAGTCGGTGAGCCACTTCGTGAACTCGTACGCCCAGTACTCGCGGTTCTTGTCCTTGTGGTCGAACAGCGCCCAGACGTCGGGGCCGGAGACGGTCTGGTGGTCGCCGTCGGTGCCTGGGAGGACGGTGACGCCGTACTTCGTGCCCTTCGTCTGCAGCGTCGACAGCTGCCACGGACCGGAGGTGATCATGCCGATGCGGTCGCTGGCGAAGAGGTCGCCGAACTTCGTGTCGGTCTGGTCGAGGTAGACGCTCTTGTCGTCGACCGCCATGTCGCGGAGGAAGGTCAGTGCGTCGACGCCCGCATCCGAGGCGAACTCGGCCGTCTTGGCGTCGTCGGAGATGATCGACCCGCCGTTCTGCCAGAGGTGCGGCCAGAACTGCCAGGTCGTCTCCTCGCTGCCGGAGACCGAGTACGCGTAGCCGTAGGTGTTCGTCGCCGGGTCGGTGAGCTGCTTCGACGCCTCGCGGAAGTCGTCCCAGGTCCAGTCGGCCGTGGGGTAGTCGACGCCGGCCGCATCGAACACAGTCGTGTTGTAGAGGAGGGAGATGTTGTCGACCACGGCGGGGAAGCCGATCGTCTTCTCGCCGGTCGGCTGCACCGTCTTACGGGCCGCCTCGGAGAACTCGTCCCACTTCACGTCGGGCTCGGCCACCTGGTCGGTGATGTCGAGGGTGCGGCCGGACGCTTCGAGTCGGCTCGCCCAGGAGCCGAAGGCGTACGAGACGTCGGGGTAGTTGCCGCCCGCGAAGCTCGCGGAGAGCTTCTGCAGGAGGTCCTCCGTGGACGGCGCGCCCGAGGACACGTCGATGGTCACGTTGGGGTGCAGCTTCTCGAAGTCGTCGACGAGACCGGTGAGGATCTGCTGTGCGGCGTCGGCCTGCCCGGTCCAGAAGGTGAGCTTCACCTTCGCGTCCTTGTCGAGCGTGGTGGCGCCGGAGGATCCGCCGGCGCACCCGGAGAGCGCGAGCGCTCCGGCGGCGAGGACGGCGGTCGCGGTGATGAGGCGACGTGCCCGGCGGGCGTGCGGTGAGGTGGAAGCGTGGATCGTGGAACGGGGTGGGAACATCGGTGGTCGTCTCCTGTGTCGATCGTTCGGGAAGGATTCGGTTCGGCGGTGCTTCGGGTCGGTCAGATGCGGTCGGCGGGGATGATCTCCCGCAGAGGCTCCGGCAGCAGCTCGCCGTGCGCGGCGACGAGGTCGTTGCACAGCTCCCAGATCTGCTCGGGCGTGAGGGTGGACGAGGCGTTCGGGTCCATGAGGACCGCCTGCCGGATGAGTGTCGGGTTGCCGGTGCGGGCCGCCTCGATCGTGAGTTCCGCGACGGAGACGTACGGGCGGTTGAGCGCGGCGCACTGCACAGGCAGGGCGCCCATGGGCTGCGGGGCGATGCCGTTCCCGTCGACCTGGACGGGGACCTCGACGACAGCGCCCTGCGGCAGGTTGTCGATGAGGCCGCGGTTGACGACGTTCCCGTGGATGAGTCGCGGGGTGTCGGTCACGAGCGAGTGGATGAGCTGCGGGGCGTACTCGCTCGCCCCATCCTCGAGCGTCAACGGGGTCCCGGCGGCGAGGGCGGCCTTCGTCGCCTCGAACTCCGCGACGTTCTCCTCGCTGATGCCGAGGTACTCGAGCGGCTGGAGGCGGAAGCGCTCCACCTGCTCGGGGGAGCGGAGGAACCACGACAGGTACTCGGAGGAGTGCTCGCTCGTCTCGGTCGGGTAGTAGCCGATGCGGCGGAACATCTCGACGCGCACGCGGCGGCTGAGCTCCGGGTCCTCGCGGATGCGGTCGCGCAGGGCCGGGTAGAGGTCGCGGCCCTCGTGGGTCCACTCGAGCAACCACGACTGGTGGTTGACGCCGGCGGCTCGGTAGCTGGTGCCCTCGATCGGCACGCCGACGAGCTCGCAGAGGTCGTTCACCGTCCAGAACACGCTGTGGCAGAGGCCGATCGCGCTGATGTCGGGGGCGACGACCGACGCCCACCAGATGTTCATCGCCATCGGGTTGGTGTAGTTCAGGAGGTGGGCGTCGGGGCAGATCTCCCGCATGTCGGCGGTCAGGGCCGAGAGCAGCGGGAAGGTGCGGAGGGCGCGGAAGACGCCGCCGACGCCGGTGGTGTCGCCGATGGTCTGCAGGAGACCGCGGGCCGCCGGGATCTCGAGGTCGGAGACGGTCGCGCGGATGCCGCCGACCTGGACCATGTTGATCACGAAGTCCGCGCCGGCGAGGGCGCGACGACGGTCGGACTCCGCCGTGATCGTCGCCCGGCCGTCGAGACGCTCGTCGACGTGGCGGGCGGTGCCCTCGGCCACCGCGAGGCGTTCGGGGTCGATGTCGTGCAGGACGATCTCGAGGCCGGCGAGGTCGCGGTAGCGGAGGAGGTCGGCGATGAGTTGGCGGGTGAAGACGACGCTGCCCGCCCCGATGAAAGTCACTCGTGTCATGGAGTGATCATCGACTACAGTGATCGAACCGAGCAAGAACTTGATCGGAAATCGATTGAAATGATCACTTTCGCTGAGCAGAGCTGTCGGCGACGAGGGAAGGGTTCGCCGTGGGAGGACCGACCGCAGCCGAGCTCTCGCGACACGCTCCGTCCGGGAAACGCAGTCAGCGGATGCGCGCCATCCTCGCGCTCCTCGCGGCGGAGGACGCCGTCGTCTCGATCGACGACCTCACGACCCGGCTCGACGTGTCGGCCCCGACGATCCGTCGCGACCTCGCCGATCTCGACGACCTGGGCCTCGTCCTCCGGACGCACGGTGGCGCCCGGGCGGTGGAGTCGCGCGACGAGGTGCCCGTGCGGTTCCGCGACACGCAGTTCCGTGAGGCCAAGCGTCGGATCGCCTTGCGCGCGGCGGAGATGATCCCCGCGGGACCATACGCGATCGCCCTAAGTGGTGGCACCACCACGGCGGCGGTCGCCAAGGAGTTGAGCAACCGGGCGGAACTGACGATCGTGACGAACTCACTCACCACGGCGACCGAGATCGCCTCCCGGCCGAACCTGCAGGTGATCATGACGGGAGGCCTGGTGCGCTCCTCGTCGTTCGAGGCGGTGGGGGCGCTCGCCGAGAACACCTTCAGTGCGATCAACGTGGGTACCGCGATCCTCGGGACCGACGGCATCAGTGCGCAGGGCGGTGCGACGACGCACGACGAGCGTGAGGCGCGGACGAACCTGGCGATGGTGCGGCACGCGCAGCGGGTCATCGTGGTCGCCGACGGATCGAAGGTCGGGCGGGTCACGCTCGCACGCATGGCCGAGTTGGGGCAGATTCACGACCTCGTGACCGATTCCTCCGCCGACCCTGATGAGCTCGAGCGCCTGGCGGCCGCGGACATCGCCGTGCACGTCGTCGCCCTCTGACCGCTCCTCCTTCCTCTGCTGCGGCTTGGGCCAGCGCGGTGCGCTGACGTGAGCGCGGGTCTCCGACGTGAGCGCTGGTCTCCGGAGGGGCGCGCTCGCGGTTGTGGGGTGCGCCCGCGCCGAGTGGCGCACACTCGCGTCAGCGCACCGCGCCGGACCTCAACCCCACAGATGTCGCGGGCACGGACGGCATTGTTCTAGTACCATTGTAAACATGTTGTTCCGCGTCGATCCCACCTCCGCGGCCTCACTCGCCGAGCAGATCGCGGTGCAGGTGCGCTCCGGCATCGCGACGGGCGCGCTGGCACCGGGGGAGCGCCTCCCGCCTGCCCGCGACCTCGCCCGCGCACTGCAGATCAACATGCACACGGTCCTCCGCGCCTACGGAGAGCTCCGCGACGACGGACTCATCGGGATGCGACAGGGCCGCGGCGCGTGGGTGAACGAGGACGCAGCACCGGGCCTCGTCCGGGTCAATGAACTCGTCGCCCAGCTCGTCACCGAGGCACGCAAGTTCGGGATCACCCCGACGGACCTCAGCCGGATGATCGAACGCACCTGACCATCCCCGACGCCAACCGCACGACCACGTCGGCCGTCACCACCGACGATCGGACCACCTCAGCAGCTCAGGGGGAGCACATGCACGACACCACCACCACACCGCCACCGGCAGCACCTGCGCGCGGACGGATCCTGCTCGCCGGCGTCGCCATGGCCGTCCCGGCGATCGCGATCGCACTCACCCGGCTCGTCTGGGGCGATGCGATCCCCGTCGACGTCGCCTCGCACTGGTCGGGCACCGGGGCACCGGACGACTCCCTACCCGCCGCGGGGGTCTTCCTCGTGACGCTGATCATCGCGTCCGTCGCCGCGATCGCAGCCATCATCCTGCTCGCCCTGCCGAAGCCGGACATGCGCACCAAACGCATGATCGTCCTCTTCATCGGCATCGCCGCCGGGTCGGCCGCGTCCGTGTGGATCATCCCCACGTGGCTCACCGTGCAGGCGGGATCGGTCGACGGCGCGGTCCTCGGCTGGTGGGTCGTCCCGCTCGCCGCGTGCTCGCTCTGGGGCGTGATCCCCGCCGTGATCCTGCCGGCTCAGCCGCTGCTCGCCGGTGCAGCTGCACGACCGGCGCCGATGGACCTCGGCGAGACCGAGGTCGGTGCCTGGAGCCGGAGTGTCACAGCCCTACTGTTCCTCTGGCTCAGCCTCGCCCTCGTCGCGATCGGCGCCGTCGCCTACACGCCGATCCTGCTGGGCGGCGAGTCGGGTGTCGCGATGTTCGGTCTGTCGATCCTCGCCGTCGCGACCCTCCTCTGCGCCTCCTTCATCCGCCTCCGCGTGAGCGTGGACTGGCGCGGCCTCCGCGTCGTCTCGCTCTTCGGCATCCCGATGAAGCGCATCCCCCTCGACCAGGTAGACGTCGTCGAGGCCACCGACATCCGCCCGATGGACTGGGGCGGCTGGGGCTACCGGATCATGCCCGGCCGCTCGGCCGTCGTGCTGCGCTCCGGCCCCGGACTCGTCGTCACGAGCACCTCTGGCAAGCAGTTCGCGATCACGATCGACGACCCCGAGGAACCCGCCGCGCTCCTGCAGGCACTCGCCGCCCGCGCCGGCTCGCGCGTCTGACGTTGCACCGCGTGACGAACCGGACGTCGAACCTGTCCTGACGCCGTACGGTGAATCCATGAGCGAAGCACCCCTGGCCACGGAGCCGTCCACGACCGCGCTGCCCTCGACCACGATCGGCGCGGGCGACACCACCACGGAGGTCGGCGCCATCGGGTACGGCGCGATGTCCATCGCCGGTACCTACGGGGCGATCGCCGACGCCGATGTCACCGCCATCCTCGACGCCACCCTGGCGAGCGGCGTGAACCTCATCGACACCGCCAACGTCTACGGCGACGGCCGGAGCGAGGAACTCCTCGGCCGGTACCTGGCCGGGCGCCGCGACGACGTCTTCCTCGCGTCAAAGGTGGGCATCGTCACCGGCGGCGGCATCGGCAAACGAGGGATCCGCGGCGACCGTGCACACCTCCACGAGCAGATCGACGGGACGCTCACCCGCCTCGGCACCGACCACCTCGACCTCTACTACCAGCACCGCGTCGACCCCGACATCCCGATCGAGGAGACCGTGGGGGCGCTCGCGGAACTGGTCGCCGCCGGCAAAGTCCTCCGCATCGGTCTGTCCGAAGCGACGGGCGACGAACTCCGCCGCGCGCACGCCGTGCACCCGATCGCCGCGATCCAGTCCGAGTGGAGCATCGTCAGCCGCGACATCGAGACCTACGTGGTCCCGACGGCGGCGGAGCTCGGCGTCACGGTCGTCGCGTTCTCGCCGCTGTCGCGCGGGCTGTTCACCGAGGACTTCACGGCCGAGACGGTGCCGCTCGGTGGGACGCGAGCGAACTTCCCGCGCTTCCAGCCCGAGCACCTCGCAGCGAACCTCGAACTGGCGGCCCGATTCCGCACCCTCGCCCACCGCATCGGGACGACCGCCGAGGCGCTCGCGCTCGCCTGGGTGCACGACCGAGGACAGCAGCTCGGTGCACGGGTCGTCTCGATCCCCGGCACCCGGAGCGTCGCGCACCTGCACGCGAACCTCGAGGCGTTCCAGGTGGAGCTGACGGACGAGATCCGAGCCGAGATCGACACCCACGCCGACCAGGTGAGCGGTCCGCGGGCCGCCGACCCGAACTGGGTGTCGGGCGGTCGCGAGGGGCTCATCTGATCGGGACCGAGCTCGAGCACGGTTCCGATCACGCGGTCAGCAGCCGATGGCTGGTTTGCCGGGGCGGCAGGGTTCGTCGACGCCGACGGTGGAGTTGCGGACGATCTGCACCGCGTGGGGTTCGTCGGTCGGGATCGACAGGGTTCCGACGACGGGGAGCCAGCCGCTGTCACCGATGCGGTACTCGGCGGCGTACTCGACCTCCGCGGTGATCGTCTTCGTCCCAACCGTCGTGTAGCGGTGGCTGGTCGGGGTCTTGGAGAACTCGGCGAGCCCGAGGGCGGCCCACGAGGATCCACCGGTCCGGGTGGTGGTCGTGTCGCCGTCGCCGTCGCCGTAGTCGAAGGTGAAGGCGACGGGGATGAAGTTCACCTCTGCGACCTGGCCGAGGAGCGTGCCGGTGCGAGTGTGTCCGGAGGCACCTGCGATGACGTTGGTGTGGAGCCCGCGGACACCCCAGGCGGCGGGTTCGGTGGTGACGGTGGGTGCGGCGGGGGCGAAGCTGGCGACGTCGCGGATCGTGACCGGGGCTGCGGGTGCTGCTCCGAGTTCGGTGCCGAGGTCGCCGGGGGTGAAGGTGTAGCACTCGTCCGGCCGCATGAGGCTGCAGACCGTCCGCTCACCGTTGGGCCCATCGGTCACACCGGGCGGAAGCTCGGCGGAGCCGCCTCCTTCGTAGTCGCCTCCGCCTGTTCCGCCGCCGGAACCGCCGCCTCCACCCGAACCGGGTTGCTCGATGCTGCCCCCGATGTCGACCGAGCCACTGCCGACACAAGCTCCTTCCAGCTGACCCTCTGAACCGCATGAGGTGGCGAACGCGGCGCTTGCGGGTGCGAGCGTTATCGCGACGAGCAGGGCCGTCGCGGTAGCCAACGCGCATCTCAAATTTCGCATGACTCTCCTTCGGCGTCTACGTCGTGTTCGAGAAGGACGAAGTCGGACTGCCCCGTGCCACCCACACCTACGTCGTAAGCCCAAGTGCGGGTCCGCGGGCGGTCAGGGCGTACCGTCGAGTTGCCCGCAGCGTCAAGAACATCGACAGAGCTGAGATCGATGCAAGACTTCGCCTTCGCAATGACACCGAGGGAGTCTGGAGTGGAGTACCACTCTGAGATGCGGGTCGAGACGAGTGTCGGTGCACCCACAAGTGTCTTTCCCGCAGTAGCGAGTTCGATGAGGCTGCCGTGCTCGAACTCGGCCAACTGGTCTCCGACGATGACGTCGATTCGATCAACGTCGACACCCCCTTCGACGAGGATCGTGTTCGAGATCCGCATGAACTCCTGATAGGTCTCCGTCACCGCAGCCAGTGCCTGTTCCTCGTTCTCGAAGACCGGCGGAGTGCTGCTCGGAGGGGGAGCCGGTTCGACTTCCGTGCACGCGGTGAGCGCGAGGAGTCCCACCGCCAGTGCGAGTGTGGAGAAGGTTCGAGGTGAGGAGATCGTTGACATCCCTCGACGCTACGGGCGGTCGAAGAGGCCGCTCGGGTTATCCACAGTGCAGATATGCCTACACCGACATATGTCGCGCATGAGGCCGTTGTGCCAGCGCGATGCGCTGGCGTGAGCGCACCCCAGGGGACGTGAGCGCGGGTCTCCGGAGGGGCGCGCTCACGTCAGGGACCCGCGCTCGCGTCAGCGCACCGCGCTGGCGTAAGACCCAGGCCCAGGCCCAGGCCCAGGCCCAGGCCCAGGCCCGGGCCCAGGGTCAGGAGCGGCCGAGCCACCAGGCAGGGGAAGCCGCGATGACGGTGCGGGCCGCGGCGTCGATGTCGTCGAGGTCGCCGGATCGCAACCACTCCTCGATCGCCGCGACCGTGCCGGCGCCGGCGTAGGCCACGAGCATGCGCACGTGTCGCTCCGGCGTGATGCCGTCCTCGCGAGGTGGGGCGATGTGCGGGTGTCGGTCGAGGTGGTGCGCGAGCGCCTGCTCGATCCGCTCGGTGAGCGCGTCGCGCAGGGGTCCGATGAGCCGGGGGTGCATCGAGTTCCGGTAGATCGTCGCGTGCTCGGCCACGTGGCGCAGGAGGTCACGCTCGGACTCGTCGAAGACGCTCAGCGTCGAGTCGCTGCGCGCCGGAAGATCGGCGTGCGCACGGAGCGTCTCGTCCAGTTCCTCACCGAGCACGTCGGCGAGCAGGTGGACCGGTGTCGCGGCGTGGCGATAGAAGGTGTCGCGCGTGATCCCAGCCACCCGGGACACCTCCGCCACGGTCACCTGATCAATGCGCTTCGCCGCCGCGAGGGTGTGGATCGCGTCGCGGAGGGCACTGCGCGTTCGTGCCTGACGGGGGTCCATGCGTTCACTCTAGTGAGACTCGACCGGGCGGCTCGTGCCCCAAGTTGCACCACGGCTCGAAGAGTGCAATACTGCACTTCGTGATGCAGAGTGCAACTTCGACGAATCGACTGTCCGACCGGATGGCCGCCACTGCCGCGCGCCTGACGACCGTGTCGCGTCGACTCACGGCCGCCCAGGGACTCAACGGCTTCACGATCGAAGAACTCTGCGAGGAGGTCGGCGTCTCGCGCCGCACCTTCTTCAACTACTTCCCGAGCAAGGAGGACGCCGTCCTCGGCGTCGACGAGACCGAGGAGACCGAGCGGTTCGCCACCGAGTTCCTCGCGCTCGGCTCGCGGGGGTGGCGCGCCGTGCTCGACGACTTCATGCTCATCGCGGCCGGCCACGCGGAGCGATCCGGATTCGGCCTGGCCGAGCACGTCGACTTCCACGCCGCCCTCGAGCGCGAACCGAAGCTGCTGGTCCGGTTCATGGGCCTCAACCGTGAGCGCGAGCAACTGCTCGTCGAGCTCATCGCCGTGCGGGAAGGCGTCCCGGCAGACGACCCGCGTGCCCGCGCCTGCGCCGACCTCTTCGGGATGGCGATCAAGACGACGATGGCGCGCGTCTTCGGCAGCGGCGTCGCCGACCTCGGCCAGGGCGGCGAGTTCGACATCGTCGGCTCCATCCGCGAATGCCTCGCGACGTATCGCACCATCCTCGAGCCCGCCGACCCCGAATCCGCCGACGCCGGACCCACCGCCGCCGCGCCCCAGAACCCCCACACGAACCCCACTCCCCGAAAGGACCTCCCGTGACCGCCGCCACCGCCGCACCCACCGAGGGCCCGATGCTGCTCACCAAGCGCCGCATCTGGATCATCTTCGCCGCCCTCATCGCGGGCATGCTGCTCTCCAGCCTCGACCAGACGATCGTCTCCACCGCCATGCCGACGATCGTCGGGCAGCTGGGTGGCGTCGATCACCAGGTCTGGCTCACCACCGCCTACCTCCTGGCGACCACGATCGTCATGCCCGTCTATGGCAAGTTCGGTGACGTCCTCGGCCGTCGTCGCCTCTTCCTCGTCGCGATCGCCCTGTTCACGATCGCCTCCGTCGGCTGTGCGTTCGCGGGTGACTTCACGCAGCTCATCGTCTGGCGTGCCGTCCAGGGCCTCGGTGGCGGTGGCCTCATGATCCTGTCGCAGGCGATCATCGCCGACATCGTGCCCGCCTCCGAGCGCGGCAAGTACCTCGGGCCGCTCGGCGCCGTGTTCGGTCTCTCCGCCGTCGCTGGCCCGCTCCTCGGTGGCTTCTTCGTCGACCACCTCACCTGGCAGTGGGCGTTCTACATCAACATCCCGGTCGGCATCGCGGCCTTCGCGATCGCGTTCTTCACGCTGAAGCTGCCGAACAAGAAGGCGACCGCGCCGATCGACCTCCTCGGCGTCATCTTCCTCTCGGCGTTCACCACCTGCCTCATCTTCTTCACCGACTTCGGTGGCGACGCCGCGCACGGGTGGGGTGCCATCGAGACCTGGATGTTCGGCATCGGCATGCTGCTCGCCGCGCTGCTCTTCGTCATCACCGAGGCACGCGCCAAGGACCCGATCATCCCGCTGTCGCTCTTCAAGAACCCGACGTTCATCAACGCGACCGCGATCGGCCTCACGCTCGGCCTCGGCATGTTCTCAGCCATCGGCTTCGTGCCGACCTTCCTCCAGATGTCGTCCGGCACCTCGGCAGCCGCATCGGGTCTCCTCATGATCCCGATGATGGTCGGCCTCATCGGTACCTCGATCGTCTCGGGCAACCTGATCACGAGGACCGGTCGCTACCGGATGTTCCCGGTCATCGGCACGCTCGTCACCGCCGCCTCCATGGTCGCGTTCACGACGCTCACGGCGGACACCCCGATCTGGCTGATCTGCGTCTTCCTGTTCTTCTTCGGCGCCGGTCTCGGCCTGATCATGCAGGTCGTCGTGCTCGTCGCCCAGAACTCGGTGGACGCGTCGATGGTCGGAACCGCGACCAGCACGAACAACTACTTCCGCGAGGTCGGTGCGTCGCTCGGTGTCGCCGTGTTCGGCACGATCTTCACCACGCGGCTCACCGCCAACCTCAAGGACGTCTTTGCGAGTTCGGGAGCCAGCGCTGGGGACGCCTCCAACGCGGCGGCGACGATCGACCCGCAGACGCTCAGCCAGCTTCCGCCGGGCATCCGCGACGGTGTCGTGACCGCCTACGCCGACGCTCTCGCCCCGGTGTTCTGGTACCTGCTGCCGTTCATCGGCGCGGCCTTCCTGCTGTCGTTGTTCCTCAAGCAGATCCCGCTGTCCGACGTCGCCGGGCTCGTCGCCCGTGGTGAGGCCGTCGGTGGGGACGAAGCGGAGTCACTCGAGGCTGCAGCGCGCGGCAAGGTGCCGGCTTCGACCGCCGGGGCGCCCTCCTTCGACCGGGCCTCGACCGACGATGGTGAGCTGGCGGACGCCGATCGCGAGCAGTCACCGCGGTAGGGTTCGCCGCTGCCTGACGCCGGCCCTGGGAGACACCGTCCCGGGGCCGGCGTCGTCATGCTGCGGGTCGGTTGGAACTATCTGACATGTGACTGATAGATGCGTATGCTGGAGGTGCTCGCCAGAGCCGGCGAGCAGAATGGAGCCGCATCATGTCGAATGAATCCATCCAGGGTCGGTTCGCCGGCAAGGTCGCGATCGTCACCGGGGGCGTGTCCGGCATCGGGGCGAAGATCACCGAACGGCTGGTCGCCGAGGGCGCCTCGGTCGTCGTCGCGGACATCAACGCCGAGCTGATCGCGAGCGCCGCCGAGACTTTCGGCGATCGCGTGTGGGGTCGGCGCACCGACGTGACCGACGAGGCGGACTTCTCCGCGTTGGTCGCCGAGACCGTCGAACGCTTCGGCACGCTCGACACGCTCTTCAACGTCGCCGGTGGATCACGTGCCGGGACGATCACCGACATCTCCTTCGAGGACTGGGACTTCACGGTCCGGCTGAACCTCTACAGCGCCTTCAACGGCACACGGCTCGCCGCCCGTCAGTTCCTCGCGGAGGGCAAGGCCGGGTCGATCGTCAACATCGCTTCGCTCAACTCGCTCGTCCCCATGCACTTCGGTGTCGGTTACACGGCGTCGAAGGCCGGCGCGGTCATGTTGACCAAGCAGGCGGCCCTCGAGCTCGGTGAGCACGGCATTCGCGTGAACGCCGTGTCGCCAGGTCTCGTCGCGACGCCGTTGACGAAGTCGTTGACGGACATCCCCGGTGTGCAGGCCGCGTACGACGAGCGCATCCCGCTCCGTCGTGCCGCTGCGCCGGAGGAGATCGCCGCAGCCGCCCTGTTCCTCGCGAGCGACGACGCGTCGTACATCTCGGGCGACAACCTCGTGGTCGACGGCGCCTGGCAGACCACGGGGTACCCGGACCTGCGACCGTTCATGAGCTGATCAGGTGGGGCCGACGGCTAGCCCTTCGGGGAGACGACCTTGATGCGGGAGTGACCCGAGGGGCCGCCGGTCGACTCGATGTAGGTCTTGAACGCCTCGAGCGTCCCACGGACGACCCGTCCGGCGAGCCCGAGCGCCGCAGCGGTCCGCTCCACCGCGGACACCGGCTTCCAGTGCACCGTGACGTCCACGCGGGTCTGCTGCTTGTCGATCGCGTCGAAGGTGGCGTCGCCACTGAACCAGACGTCGCCCTCGATGGTGCGCCAGACCAAGCGCTCCTCGGGGAGCTGCTCCAGGATCTCGACGAGGAACTGCCGCGAGAGTTTGCTGATCGCGACGGTCCAGCGACTGTAGACCTCGCCGGTCGTCGTCACCTCGCGCACCGCCGGGAGGAACTCCGGGTACGACTCGAAGTCGACCCACTGCTTGTAGACGGCGGCGATGGGCAGGTCGACGACGATGCTGTGCTGCACGGTCGAGACCCCGTCCTCTGCCGTGCGGGTGCGCTTGGGCTGCTCCTCGCCCTCCTGGCCGGGCTTCGTCTCGTCGTCCTCTTCGGCTGCTCCGTCGCCGCGCCGGGTCAGGCGGGCCATCCAGTCGTTCAGAGGACCGGACCGTCGTTGTCGGTCGTGCTCCGTCGGGTGACGCGTTCGCCACTGTTCGGGTCGACGGCCGAGCGGGTGGTCGACGAGACCTGGCGGTGACGCAGCATGAGGATCAGCGAGATGAGGAACACGACGGCGCCGGCCGCCATGAGGATGTACCCGATCATCGTGAGGTCGACAGCGGGCACGTCGACGTTGATGGCGAAGGCCAGGATGGCGCCGATGACCACCAGTGCGATTCCAGTTCCGATACCCATGACGGACTCCACTTCTCTCGGCCTTCGCGGTCCCGAGCGGCAGGCTCGAGCAGTGCAGGTCCCGCGACCGACTCAACCCAGTATCGGGGTGATCGCCGCCTGGCAGACGGGGGTTGTGGCGGCGGAAGGCGGGGGAGTATGGGCGGAGGCGTCATGTTGGCTCGGGGCCTCATCCGGCGTCGAGCAGGAGTTCCGGGCATTCGCCGCCGGGGACGGTTGCCAACTCGAAGTGCCAGATCTCGTTCGCGTAGGTCTGGCAGAGGCCGTAGTCGGCGCCGTGCTCGATGAGCCAGTAGTCGGCGTCCGTCGCACCGATGTCGACTGCCGCCCCGCGCGTGTGCGAGGAGCCGTCGGGCGTCGCGACGTACTGCCGGGCGGCCGCCTCACTGCCGTACTGGAGGATCGCCTCGTCGAGCAGGTGCTGCTGGTACGCCGTGCTCCGCCAGCCGGAGCTCACGTACAGTGCGATGTCGTCCTGCGCCGCTGCGTCGGTCGCCTGCTGGACGGCCTCCAGGAGGTCCGCATCGAGGTTCGCGATGGCCGGGAGATCGGTGTCGTAGGCCGAGTACCGGTTCTCGTCCAGCACGCCGTCGTCGGTTCCGAACGCGCCGTCCGTCGTGGTCGTGGTTCCGGCACCCGCGTCTCCCGACGGGCGCTCGGCCAGCGCGGTGATCCCGCGGGTGATGGTCGGCGCGACGCCCGTGCACGCGACCAGGGCGATCGCGGCGGTGAGGGCGACGGCCGTGGCGGCGAGGATGACGACGGCTCGGTTGGAGCCTCTGCGGGCGACGGTGCTCCGTCGGCCCGGGTGCCGGTGCGGCTGCTGCTGCTGGTGCTGGATGTCGTGCTGCATGGTTCCTCCTCGGTCGGTCGTCGGTGTTCGGCACGCGACGACCAGGCCCCCAGTCCAGCTCGACGACGGTTGCGCGGGCGTCGGCCGATCACCAGACGGTTCCGAAACACGGTGCCGCCTACGATCGACACGACGCCCATCGCGGGCGCCGGTGTGACGCCATCGACGCGTCATCCGTCCCGAACACCGGAGGTCCCATGCGTGTCCTGATCGCTGAGGACGAGCAGTACCTCGCCGAGAGCATCCTCGAGGGTCTGCAGCACGAGGGGCTCGCCGCCGATCTCGTGTTCGACGGCGACACCGCGCTCGAGCGGCTCGCCGTCAACGCCTACGACGTCGTGGTGCTCGACCGCGACCTCCCTGGCACGCACGGCGACGACGTCTGCCGCTGGATCATCGCCCAGGAGCTGCCCTGCCGGGTGCTCATGCTCACCGCTGCCGCCGACCTCGACGACAAGGAGAGCGGCTTCGAGATCGGCGCCGACGACTACCTGACGAAGCCGTTCGAGCTACGCGAGCTCGTCCTCCGGCTCCGGTCGTTGGCGCGTCGACCCAAGGCGTCGCTCCCGCCCGTCCTCGAGTACGCCGGTGTGCGGCTCGACCCGTTCCGCCGCGAGGTGTACCGCAACGGCCGGTACGTGCGTCTGGCGAAGAAGCAATTCGCGGTGCTGGAGATCCTGCTCGCGGCCAAGGGTGGCGTCGTGAGTGCCGAGGAGCTGCTCGAGCGCGCCTGGGATGAGCACGCCGACCCGTTCACGAACGCCGTGCGGGTGACGATGTCGACGCTCCGGAAAGTGCTCGGCGAGCCGTGGATCATCCACACCGTGCCGGCCGTCGGCTACCGGGTCCTCCCGCCAGGTGAGACTCCCGCTGAGACGAGCGGCGCGGACGCCGACGACGAGGACGACGAGGACGACGAGGTGGGCGCATGACCGCCGCTCCGGCCGTCGGTGACAACGCCCGGCCGACGTGGATGACCGCTCGCGTCAAACTCACCGCGACCTACGCGGCCTTCACCGTCGTGACGGGACTCATCGCGCTCATCGTCATCAACGTCATCATCTGGCGGTTCCCCAGCTATCCGCTCGCGCCCGCCGAGGACAGTCGACAGATCTACGCCATCTCCCGCGGCGAGATCCGCGACTCGCTCATCAACTACTCGATGCTCGCGCTCATCGCGATGGCCGTGATCGGTACCGGCGTCGGCTGGATCGTCGCTGGACGGGTTCTGCGGCCGTTGCGCGATCTCAACGCGGCTGTGCGTGCGGCAGCGGAGGGCTCGCTCGACCACCGCATCGCGATGACGGGTCGCCGCGACGAGTTCCGCGAGCTCGCCGATCGCTTCGACGACATGCTCGCACGCCTCGAGCAGTCGTTCCTGACACAGAAGCGGTTCGCGGCCAACGCCTCGCACGAACTGCGGACGCCGCTTGCGACGATGAAGATGCTCATCGAGGTCGCCCAGGCCGACCCGGAGGGCCGCGACGTCGGCCGCGCGTTGCGGCGGCTGCACGAGACGAACGAGCGGGGGATCGCGATCGTCGAGGCGCTCCTGCAACTGAACCAGCTCGATCGCCGACCGCTCGTGACCTCGCCCGTCGACCTCGCGTCGGTGGCTCGCGACGCGTCGCAGCTCATCTCGTCGGAGGCCGCCGACGCCGGGGTCACGATCTCGTCGACCCTCCGGAGCGCATCCGTGCGAGGCAACCGCGTGCTCCTCCAGCAGTTGTTGACGAACCTGCTGTCGAACGCCGTGCGATACAACAGCGGTGCGGACGGTTGGGTCTCGGTGTGGGTCGGACCCGACCCGCAATCGCCGGGACGCGCCGTCGTCGTGGTCAGCAACTCGGGACCGCTGCTCGACGAGGCTGAGGTGGCGCGGTTCGTGGAGCCGTTCGACCGGCGGGACGCCCGGATGGCGCGGGCTGCCGGGCGCGACCGGGGGAACGGTCTCGGGCTGACCCTGGGTGCGCGCATCGTGGAGCTGCACGGTGGGGCACTGCGGCTCGCGCCGTTGCCGGCGGGTGGACTCGAGGTGACGGTGCTGCTGCCGGCTCACGACGCCGACCCGGCCGGAGCCTGACCGCGGAACGACAGGACACGGAACGACGGAACGGCCGACCGATCACAGGATCGGTCGGCCGTTCCGGCTGGTGCGGAGGTCACTGCACGGCGCAGGCCCTGGCCTCATCGAACAGGTCCTCCGGCAGGTCCCACACCCCGTTCGCATCCGGGTCCGGGACGTCGAACCCCTGGTCACGCAAGCACTGGGCGCGGAGCCGGAGCTCGTCGGAGATCTCGGCCTTGCTGGGCTGGTCGGGGTTCGCTGGCGGCGGGCCGAGTTCGTCGGCGCAGGCATCGTAGGCCGTGTTCATCGCCTCGCTGCCGTCGATGGTGATCGCGGTACCGGGTTCCGGGTCCTCGACGTCGAACCCCTGGTCGCGCAGGCAGCCCGCGAGGGAGATCGTGTAGTTGTCGAACGCCTCGGCGTAGGAGTCGGCGGTCGACGGCGATCCACCGCCCGACGGTGCTTCCGCGGATCCGGAGCAGGCGGTGAGCCCCAGCATGAGGGCGAGGACGGGGACGGCGAAGCCGATGGCTGTGGGTCGGCGCATGGATGGACCTTTCTGACAGGTGACCGGTGTCGGTCACCCAGCCATCCCATCAACCGGCCTGTTCCGTCCTCGTCTCCCGATCACCAGACGTTCCCAACATCCCGCCCCTGCCCGCGAACTGTCACCAACCGCTAGTCGGGGCGGCCCGGACTGGCAGCAAGTGACAGTTCGCGGGCAGGGGCGGGTCAGTTCATGCGTGAGACGATCCAGACGATCAGCGTTCCGACGACGAACGCGACGGGGATCCACCTCCCGGATCGTCGCAACCTGCGGCCGGATGAAGCGACGCCCGGCGGCGGGGTGAGCAGTCCGATCGCGGGAGAGGCGGTCTGAGCGCCGGGTGCGAGCGGGTGCTCCGGAGCTCCGGACGTCTGTGGCTGCAAGCGGTCGTCCCGCCACCGAGCCCACTGGTCCAACTTCGTCATCAGCGCGTCGACGATGCTGAACAGCCAGGCCCAGGTGTCGGGATCGAGGGTCGACACCTCCCGTTTCGTGTAGAGGAACAGCCAGTCGTCGATGATCTCGACGTCGAGCTCGGCGGCGTGGTCGATGAACCTCGCCATGATGTCCGGCGTGAACAGGTAGAGCGCGTCGCGTTCGTAGCCTTCGGGGCAGTAGAGCGTGAAGTGCCGGTCGAAGTCGCCCTCCAGGGAGAGTCGCTGGGCCCGTTGGAACGCTGCCGGGAGGTTCGAGCCGAACCCGTTGTTGCCGATCGCATCGAGCACGATGTTCGGCAGGGGGACGTCGAGCTTCACCGCGACGTATCCCCAGTGGTGGGTCGTCGAACTCTTCCCGTGACGGACCGTGTACCGGTAGTTGCCGAACTCCACGGCGCGGGGACGACCACCCCGCAGCACGTCGGTCGACTGCCGCGACGATCCGATCCCGAAGATCATGCCGGGGAACGGAGGGTAGCTGAGGTCTGCGGTGAAGGTCATCCCGTTGGCCGCGGCGAATTGGGAGAGGCGGAAGCGCTTGATGCGTCTCGTACGCCAGGAGAGGACTGCGAACACCGCGACGGCGGCGGCCGCGAGGAGCCCGATCCCGAGCAGCGGCGTCGGGCCGGAGCCGCCTTGTGAGGGCGAGGGCAGCGTTCCCAACAGGACGAACCCGGCGACGGTGACCACGACGATCGCCGCGAGCAGGCCGATGAACAGCCGGGCGGACGGCGCGCGATGGTACGAGGGCGCCTTCGCCATGGCGTCACGGTCGATGGGGTCGATGAGCGCTCGGGTGTCGATCGTGCCGTCCATCCCCTCACGCTACCTGCCCGCGAACTGTCACCAACGGCTCGTCCGAGCGGCCCGGACTAGCGGCAAGTGACAGTTCGCGGGCAGGGGGAGGGGTCACATCGAGCGGCGGAGCCAGCTTTCGACACCGGAGACGTGGACCGTGACCAGCGCACGGGTGAGTTCGGTGTCGCGCTTCTCGAGGGCGTCGACGATCGCGTGGTGCTCCTGGAGGGTGCGAGCGACGGCCTTCTCCTCGGTGAGGCCACGCCAGATGCGGGCCCGGACCGTCTTGCTGCCGAGCGCGGCGAGCAGACTCGCGAGGTAGGCGTTGCCGCTCAGTTCGATCACGCGGGCGTGGAACTGCAGGTCGTGCGCGACGAGGTCCTCGACCGTCGTGGACTCGTCGACCTCATCGACCATGCTGCGCAGCTCGGCGATCCGCTCGTCGTCGAGGTGCTGGATCGCCATCACCGACGCGGAGGGTTCGAGGATGCGGCGCACCTCGAACATCTCGATGAGGGAGGCGTCGGCGTGCATGTCGATGACGAACGACATCGCCTCGTGCAACAGGCTCGGCTCCAGCGTCGTGACGTAGGTGCCGTCGCCGCGACGGACGTCGAGCACGCGGATCAGCTCCAGCGCCTTCACCGCCTCGCGGAGGGAACTGCGGGAGAGCCCCAGGGTCTCGCTGAGCTCCTTCTCCGGAGGGAGGCGCTGGCCGGGTGTGAGGTCGCCGGCGACGATCATCGCCTGGATCCGCGCGATCGCCTCGTCCGTGACTGCCATGCGACCCCCTGCTCGAGCGAGACGGTCACGTGGAACACCGCCTCGCGCCATGATACATCCGACGTTTCCACGGGCCGCACCCCGACCAGGCTCCACGCAACGCCGACACCGGGCACCTTGTGTTACGTCAGGTTGAGCGCCCTCTCGCGGCCCGTCCGATCACTCCCTACTGTTGCTGCAACCCGACGTCCCGGTGCGCCCCGATCGCTCCGACAGCGGACGCCGGCACGCTCCACCACCCCCTGCACCGTCCCGCACCCCACCGTCATCTGGAGTCCCCATGCGTCGTCGATCGCGCCTCGCGCTGTCTCTTGTCACCCTGGCCGTCGTGGCCGGCCTCGCCACCGGCTGTTCTCTCAAGCAGTCCTCGTCCAGCGAGTCGACGAGCGGCGCCGCTGCCAGCTCCGCCGCCTCCGACGTCGACGTCCCCTCGCTCAAGGGCAAGACCGTCGGCGTCGCCGCCAAGGACGTCGTCCGCGACTTCGGCCGCCTCACCTACCAGGGTGTGCAGGACCGCCTGGAGGAGCTGGGCGCCAAGGTCGTCGCCACCCAGGCCGACGCACAGGACGACAAGCACCTGGCCAACGTCGAGAACCTCGTCTCGCAGAAGGTCGACGCGATCGTCGTCATCCTCGGTGACGCGACCACGCTCGCCCCGGCGCTGCAGCAGGCGAAGGATGCCGACATCCCGGTGTTCACGATCGACCACGCCAGCGAGAACTCGGTGAACAACATCGGTTCCGACAACTGGCAGATCGGCTCCACCCTCGCCCGGACCCTCGCCGAGGACATCGGCGGGAAGGGCAAGGTGCTCGTCTTCAACGGCTTCTACGACGTCACCCCCTGCCAGATCCGCTACGACGAGTTCAAGCTCGTGCTGAAGAACTACCCGAACATCGAGATCATCGAGCCCGAGCTGCAGGACATCTACGAGGGCACCATCGAGGACGCCAAGCAGAAGACGAACGACGCGCTCACCCGCTACCCCAAGGGCGAGATCTCGGCCGTGTGGTCGTGCTGGGACCTCCCCGCGATCGGTGCCTCGCAGGCCATCGACGCGGCGGGCCGCGACGAGATCAAGGTCTACGGCGTCGACGCCGAGCCCGGAGCGCTCGACCTCATCCAGGACCCCGACTCGGTGTACCAGTTCACGGTCGCGCAGCAGCCGACCCTGTTCGGTACGACGAGCGCGAACAACGTCGCCCTGTACCTCGGTGGCAAGCAGGACGAGGTGCCGCTGAGCACCTACCTCGACGCCGTGTTCATCGACAAGGCGAACGTCGCCGACGAGCGCAAGCGACTCGGCCTGGAATGACGCACGACACCTCGATCGACGGTCTGACCGCCCAGCGCTCGCTGGGCGGTCGGCCCGGTGCCGCCACGGCCGAAGCCTCGGCTCCCGCCGTGAGCATGCGTGGCATCGCGAAGGACTTCGGCGGCGTCCGGGTGCTGGACGACGTCGACCTCGAGGTGTACCCCGGCGAGGTCGTCGCGCTCGTCGGCGAGAACGGCGCGGGCAAGTCGACGCTCATCAAGATCCTCACCGGCCTCTACACGGCGAGCGAGGGTGCCATCGAGATCGACGGCGAACCGGTCGTCATCCGCAACCCGGGCGACGCCGAACGCCTCGGTGTCCGCGTCATCCACCAGGACCGCCACCTGGCCGGTCGGCTCACGGTCGCGGAGCAGCTCTTCCTCGGCTCGCGCTCCGCGTTCCTCACCGGCCGGCAGCTCGACCGCCGCGCCGAGCGGGAGCTGCTCGACCTCGTCGGGCTCGACGTGCCGGGCAAGACCCTCGTCGACGAGCTGAGCGTCGCCGAGCAGCAACTCCTGCAGCTCGCGATCGCGACGATCACGCGCCCACGGGTCCTCGTGCTCGACGAACCCACCGCGCCACTCGCCGCCGGCGACGTGGAGCGGCTGTTCCGCACCGTCCGGACCCTGCAGAGCCAGGGCGTCGCCGTCATCTACATCTCCCACTACCTGCAGGAGGTGCGCGACATCGCGTCCCGCGTCGTGGTCCTCCGCAACGGTGAACGCGTCGGTGCGCTCGACCTCGCCGATCCCGACGCGACCCTCGACGCCATCGTCCAGCTCATGGTGGGGCGGAGCGTCGAGGAGTTCGGCGACCGGGAACGGATCGTCGCCGACGCCGGTGCAGAACCGGTCCTCGCGATCGACGGCCTGACGGTCCCGGAACGGCTGCACGGCGTCTCGATCGCCGTCCGTCCGGGCGAGATCGTGGGCGTCACGGGTCTCGTCGGCTCGGGCCTCGAGGAACTGGCCGACGCGCTCACCGGCTTGCGTGCGCACGGCGGAACCGTGCGGCTCGGCCGGGCGACGATCCGCTCGCCGCGGGCCTTCGTCCGGGCCGGTGGGGCGTACGTACCGGCGAACCGCCACCGCGACGGCATCCTGAACCGACAGTCCGTCCGCGAGAACCTCACGCTCGCCGCGCTCGACCGCGTCACCGGGCTCGGCGGGATCCTGCGTGGGCGACGCGAGCGCGAGATCGCCGCGGACCTCGTCACGAGGCTCGACGTCCGGCCCGCGAACGACACCGCGGTGGCCGGAAGCCTCTCCGGCGGCAATCAGCAGAAGGTCGTGCTCGGTCGGTGGCTCGCGGCCGGATCGACGGTGTTCGTACTCGACCAGCCGACCTCCGGCGTCGACATCGGGTCGCGTCAGCAGATCTACGCGGAGATCGACGCGCTCGTCGCGCAGGGCGCCGGCGTCCTGCTCGTGAGCGTCGACCTCGAGGAACTGATCGGGCTCGCCGACCGCGTCCTCGTGCTGTACCGCGGGACGATCCGGACCGAGCTGCCCCGATCGCAGGCGACCGCCGACACGATCCTCGCCTGGTCGACGGGCGCCGCCGAGGTCGCCTCCACGCCGTCGGCCCCCTCGGTCTCGCCGGTCCCTGAGCTTGTCGAAGGGCATGAACCGCTTGTCGAAGGGCATGAACCGCTTGTCGACGTGCCCACCTCGTCAACCGATGCGGATTCTGACAAATCAACCGCCCCGGTCCCTGAGCTTGTCGAAGGGCCCACGTCGTCTACGCAGGCTGATCCCCCGAGGTCTGCCCCGTCGGCAGGCCCTGGAGGCGGCACACTGCCCACCAGAGGAGCCTCCGCATGACCGCCCTCTCCGCTCCACCCGCTGCGCCCTCGGCCGCGGCGGAGTCTACGACGAAGCGTCGCCCGGTCTCCCGGCTGGGACTCATCGGCTACGCGATCGTCGTCATCGAGGTCGTCGTCTTCGCGGTCGCCTCGCCCGGCTTCCTCGACCCGGCCAACCTCGCGACGATCCTCACCCAGTCGGCGGTCTACGCGATCGCGGCCTTCGGACTGTCCATCGTCGTCGTCACGGGCGGTGAGGACGTCGTCCGCGGCGGCATCGACCTCTCCATCGGCGCGGTCCTCGGCTTCTCCGGTGCCCTCGTCGCAGTGCTCCTGCAGGCCGAGCTCGGTCTGCCGCTCGCGCTGCTCATCGGGCTCGGTGCCACGGCGGTCATCGGGCTCGTGAACGGTCTCGTCGTCGTCGCTGGGATCCGCCCGCTCCTCGTCACGCTCGCGATGATGAGCATCGTCACGAGTCTCACCATCGTCATCACGAACAACGTGAAGGTGCCGGTCTCCGACGCCGGGCTGGTTTGGTTGCGGAGCGGACACGTCGTCGGTGTGCCTGCCGCGGTCGTCGTGCTGCTCCTCGTCTTCGCGGTCGTCGCCTTCGCCACCGGGCGCACCAGCTGGGGCGTCAAGAACGCCGCGGTCGGGCAGAATCCGACGGCCGCCCGGGTGGCCGGGATCGATGTCAACCGCCACATCGTCGTCAGCTACGTGCTCGCGGCGGTACTCGCAGGGATCGCGGGCGTTCTCATGACCAGTCGGTTGTCCGCTGCACTGCCGGGGATCGGCGAGCAGTCGCTCATCGACATCCTCCTCGCGACGTTCCTGTCCATCGCGTTCTCCCGTCGGCTCGTCGTCACGATCACGGGGACGCTGTTCAGCGCCGTGTTCGTCGCGATCCTCACCAACGGCTTCAGTCAGCTCGGCGTCCCGAGCCAGTGGATCGGCATCACCAAGGGTGTGCTGATCCTGCTGGTCCTCGCGGTCGCCGCGATCCGCGAACGGAGCGTCAAGCGATGAGTGTCGACACGCGCACGCAGTCCTCCGCCACCACCGGCGTCTCCGTCCCGAACGCCGGGTCGGCTGGACCGAGAGGCTGCGACGACAAACGTTCCGGCGGCCCGCTCTCGAGGCTGACGGTCCGAGGCCTCGGTGCCGCGGTCCCGCAGGCGCTCGCCCCCGCGGTGCTGGCCGTGCTGCTCATCGTGTTCGCGGTGCTGTCGCCGTCGTTCCTGACCGCCGACAACCTCCTCGGCGTGCTCAACCAGAACGCGCTCCTCCTGCTCGCGGCCGTCGCGATGACGGTCGTCGTCCGCGCCGGTGGCATCGACCTCTCCATCGGTGTCGCCATCGACCTCGCGGCACTCACCGCGTCGGCGCTCCTGGCCGACGACTACGTGGCCTGGGTGGCGATCGTCGGCGGTCTGGTCGTCGGCCTGCTCGTCGGGGCCGTGAACGCGTTCCTCATCGTGGTGCTGCGCATTCGACCGTTCCTCGCGACGCTCAGCGTCTGGTTCATCGGCGGTGGCGTGCAGCAAGTCGCGACCGACGGTGGGTCGCCCATCTACCTGTCGCGGAGCAGCGTGCCGGACGAGTTCGCGTGGCTGGGTGCCGGGACCGTGCTCGGTGTCGCCGCGCCGATCGTCGTCGCCGTGCTCGTGCTGATCATCGTCTGGGCTGCGCTCGAACGGAGTCGCTGGGGTCGGGTGCTGACCGCGGCGGGGGAGCAGCCGACGGCGACCCGGATCTCCGGTCGGCTGGCGGGGACGTCGATGGCGACGGCGTTCATCTTCGCCGCCGGGATCGCGGCCATCGCCGGGCTGATCCTGGCCTCGCGGAGCCAGGGTTTCGTCGCCAATAGCGGTCAGCTCTACGTGCTGGACTCCATCGGTGCGGTGTTCATCGGGACGACGCTGAGCCGGACCGGGCGGCCGAACCTCTTCGGGACGCTTGTCGGTGTGCTCATCTTCGCGCTGCTGACGAACGGGATGAACCTCATCGGGCTGTCCTTCTACTGGCAAGGTCTCGCCCGCGGTGTCGTCCTCATCCTGATCCTGCTCCTCGGAGTCCTCCTGGCGCGCGACCGGTCCCGCAAACGCCTCACCTGACGCCCATCCGATTCCCGCTGTGGTGGTGTGGCCGGGCCAGCGCGGTGCGCTGACGCGAGCGCGCCCCACACGCGTGAGCGCGGGTCTCTGGAGACCCGCGCTCACGTGTGTGCCCCGCGGTGACGTCAGCGCACCGCGCTGGCATCGGGTCCCACAGGGCCGGGCCACCCCGCGCTCGCGTCAGCGCGGTGCGCTGACGCGAGGAGGAGCGACTCGGCGTGGGCGCGCCTCACACGGGTGAGCGCGGGTCTCTGGAGACCCGCGCTCACGTGTGTGCCCCGCGGTGACGTCAGCGCACCGCGCTGGCATCACCCGAAGGAACGGATCAGACCCGGAGGTCGAGCCAGGCGACCTGCTCTGGGGTGAGCTTCAGGGACAGGGCATCGGTCGACGAACGCGTCTCCTCGATGGACCGCGGACCGATGAGGGCGAAGGTCGGGAAGTCCTGCGCCAGCACATAGGCCAGGGCGATCGCGGTCGGCGCGACACCCATCTCCGAGCCGAGCTGCCGGGCGCGGGCCAACCGCTCGAAGTTGTCGTCGCTGTAGTAGCAGCGCACGAGATCCGGGTCCGACAGGTCCTCGGGCTCGGCGCGCCCGGTGAAGAACCCGCGCGCCTGCGACGACCACGGCAGTAGCGGCGTCTTCGTCTCCTCGAGCCACGCCCGGCTCGTCGGATCCGTCACCTCCACGCAGCCGGCCCACGGCACGTCGAGTGCGCGGGCGAGACCGAAGTGGTTGCTCAGCGCCGCGAAGCCCCGCTTCCCGTTGGCCGCCGCATAGGCGTTCGCCTCCTCGAACCGCTCGATGGACCAGTTGGACCCACCGAACGCACGGATGCGACCGGCCTCGGCGTGCTCGTTCAGCACGTCGACGAACTCGCCCACCGGCACCTCGACGTTGTCGCGGTGCATCAGGTACAGGTCGAGGTGGTCGGTGCCGAGCCGGTCCAGGCTCTCGAACAGCTGACGCGAGATCGACTCCGGGTCGCAGAACGGCGTGTGCGCACCCTTGCCGATCACCACGACGTCGTCGCGGAGGCCACGGTTGGCGAGCCAGCGTCCGAGCAACTGCTCCTGCAGGCCGTCGCCGTACAGCCAGGCCGTGTCGAAGGCGTTGCCGCCGCGCTCGAAGAAGTCGTCGAACATCGCCGACGCGTGCGACAGGGTCTGCTGGTTGTCGACACCCATCACGAGCCGCGAGATGTCGTGGTCGATGCCCGCGATGCGACCGGTCGGCATCGGGAGCTCGGCGCGCACGGCGAGCGGCCGGCCGGAACCGGTCGGGATGTCGGTGTCGATCGACTCGAACGGGTACTCGAGGCCGACCGCCTCGCGCCAGCGGTCGAGGGTCGCCGCGTTGCCGAGCGAGTCCGCCCAGCGCATCTGCGGTGCCTGACCGGCGTCGGCGAACGCAGCGACCGCGTCGGCCTGGAACGCGTACTGCGGTGCGCCTGGGATGTGGATTGACTCCGTGCCGGAGATGGTGCGGACCTCGATCGTCGAGCCGTCCTCGACCGACGGCAGCCACGGGTCGGACACGATGATCTGGCCGGTCGAGCCCGTGACGACGACGCGGTTGTCGTCCTGGACGCGCACGCCGCTCGTGACGTGCGCCGTGATGCCCGACGGGAAGACGAGCGACGCGCTGGCCCACTCGTCGACGCCGGTGGAACCGATGGTGCCGTTCCCGGTGACCTCCGTCGGATCGGCGAACGGTGCACCCACGGCGGCACCGGCGATGAGCCGCGCGATGGAGACGGGGTAGCCGCCGACGTCGAGGATGCCGCCGCCCGCCAGCTCCGGGTTCATGAGTCGGTGGTCGGCGGGCAGATCTGCGGCGAATGCGAACGACGCCTCGATGTGCTGGACGTCGCCGATGGCACCCGACGACACGAGCTCGACGAGCTTCGCGGTCTGCGGGTGGAAGCGGTACATGAACGCCTCGGCGAGGTACACGCCGGCACGGCGGGCGGCTTCGATCGCGAGCATCGCACCGGCGCGGTTCACCGAGAGCGGCTTCTCGCTGACGATGTGCTTGCCGGCCTCGGCCGCTTCGATCACGAGTCGGACGTGCTCCGTGTGCGGGGTCGCGATGTACACCGCGTCGACGTCGGGGTCGGCCAGCAACTCGGCGACCGAGCCGTACCCGCGGACGGGAGCCGTGCCGTCGCCGAAGCGCCCACCGAACTCTTCGGCACGCGACGCGTCACGACTGGCGACGGCGGCGAGTCGACCGGTGCGACTGGCGTGCAGCTCGGTCGCGAACCGTTCGGCGATCGTTCCGGGTCCGATGATCCCCCAGGCGACGTGTTCCATATGGTGGTGCTCCTCAACGTTGATCGGCGGTGCGATGGTCTGTGGCGAACGTCACCGTGAACGTTCACGGTGTGAGCGTATCAGTACGATGTGACCATGACCAGGCCCCGCGACGATCACGCTCCGGCGCGAGCGACGATCATCGACGTCGCCCGGGTCGCCGGTGTCTCGCGCCAGACGGTGACCCGCGCGCTCAACGGGATGCGCGACGTCAGCGACGCCACCAGACAACGGGTCGTCGAGGTCGCGGCCTCGCTCAACTACCGGCCGAACCGCGCCGCGCAGCACCTGGTGAGCGGCCGGACCACGACGCTCGGACTGGTCGTCGACGACCTGCGGAACCCCTACTACCCGGAGCTCGCGGCCGCCCTCGTGCAGCAGGCGGCCGAGCGGGGATGGACCGTGTTGGTCGCCGAGGTCGGGGGAGCGGCGAACGCATCGGGCGAGCGGCCCGCCGCCGCGGATCGTGGACCGGACCTCCCCGACGCGGAACGTGCGCAGCTCGCCGAACTCGCACGGCAGGTCGACGCGGTCGTCGGGCGCAACGGTGCCGACCACGGAGCGCTCCAGGGCGCCTTCGCCACGATCCCGTTCGTCTCCCTCGGCGACCACCGGCCAGAGGAGTCCGAGGCCGGAGCGGACCCGTCCGGCTCGGAACCCGCGCTGCAGGTGGCGGGCGTCGACATCGACTTCGAGGACGGCATCCGACAGGCGCTCGCCCATTTCATCGCGACCGGGCGCCGGTCCATCGCGATGATCGACGCCTCGGCGGAACCGTCCGGACGGCGTCTCGCGTACCGGGCGTTCCTCGAGGAGCACGGCTTGCCGTGGTCGGAGGCATCGGAGACCTGGGCGGAGGACACCCACCAGGGCGGGGTCTCGGCCGCCCTGCGGTGCCGCGCCGCGATGCCCGACGTCGACGCCGTGCTCGTCTTCAACGACGTCATGGCGGTCGGCGTGCTCAAGGGCCTCGCCCGTGCCGGGGTCAGCGTGCCGGAGGACGTCGCCGTCATCGGCATCGACGGACTCGACCTCGGTCGCTTCGTCACCCCCGAGCTCACGAGCGTGGCCGTCGACAAGGGCGACATCGCACGGCACAGTCTCGAACTGCTCGACGGCATGATGTCCGGCACGCTCCCGCTCTCGGGACCGTCCGTCCGACGCTCGGTGGGTGTCTCACTCGTCGTCCGCGAGTCCGCCTGAGCCAGTGTCCGCCTGAGCCGCTCCGATGAGCCACTCCACCCGGGCCACACCGGCCCCGTCGTCCGGACGGTCGCAGGCGACACGGCAGACTGGTCACATGTCTGAACTCCTCGCCCTCTGTCGCGTCGAAGCCCTCCAGATGGACGACGGCTCGATCGGTGTCACCGCGATCGACAAGCGGCCCGTCGACGAGCCGCTGCACGTGCGGCCGATGGGGCTGTACGGCGACGTGCAGGCCGATCGCAAACACCACGGCGGTCTGACGAAGGCGCTCTACGCCTACGCCGAGGAGGACGCGCGGTTCTGGGAGGGTGAGCTCGGTCGGGAGATCACGCCGGGGCTGTTCGGCGAGAACCTCCGCACGCAGGGGCTCGACGTGAACGGTGCCGAGATCGGTGAACGCTGGCGGATCGGCGACACCCTCGTCGTCGAGGTGACCTGTCCGCGCACGCCGTGCGGCACCTTCCAGCGGCGCTTGGGCGAGCCCCGGTGGGTGAAGCGCTTCGCCGACGCCGCACGGCCCGGTGCCTACCTCAAGGTGGTCAAGAGCGGGACGGTGCAGGCGGGCGACCCGATCGAGATCGTCCGACAGCCCGGCCACGGCGTGACGGTCGCCTCCTGGTTCGCCGCGGCGGACGAAGCGCAGGCGGTCACCCTCGAGCAGTCGGAGCAGTCGGGCGCCGTGGTGCTGGCCCCCGAGATCCATGAGTCGATCAAGCAACTCCGCCGCAAGCGGACCGTCTGAGGGCTGCCGTCGCGTCCGCACACCTGTGTGACCGCTGAGTGCAAGCCCCGGCCGGAACAGTCCGGAAGCGGACGCTGTTGCATACCATGGAGCCGAAGACCGGAGCACGCGGGGACCCCGCACGGTGCTCGGCACGAAGGAGGAGTCACGATGAGTGCAGCAGACGAGCAGAGCACGACGACCGAGCGCGCGGTGCTGGCCGGCGGATGCTTCTGGGGCATGGAAGACCTCGTCCGGAAGATGCCGGGCGTGAAGTCGACGCGCGTGGGCTACAGCGGTGGCGACGTCGCCAACGCCACCTACCGCAACCACGGCACCCACGCGGAGGCCCTCGAGGTCGTCTTCGACCCGAGCAAGCTGTCCTTCCGCGAGCTCCTGGAGTTCTTCTTCCAGATCCACGACCCGTCGACGAAGAACCGTCAGGGCAACGACGTCGGCCTGAGCTACCGCTCGGCGATCTTCTTCACCTCGCCCGAGCAGGAGCGCGTCGCACGCGACACGATCGCCGACGTCGACGCCTCAGGGCTCTGGCCCGGCAAGGTCGTCACCGAGGTCGAGCCGGTGTCCGAGTTCTGGGAGGCCGAGCCGGAGCACCAGGACTACCTGGAGCGCATCCCGTGGGGCTACACCTGCCACTTCGTGCGCCCGGGCTGGAAGCTCCCGCGCCGCGCCGAGGTTGCGGAGCAGGCCACCGCGTAAGCACGTCCACAGCGCCCGGCACCTCGGTGTCGGGCGCTGTGCTGTGCGTGGACCGGCAGGCTCAGGCCGACAGGCTCAGACGCCGTCGGCGCGCGAGGAGTTGACGGCGTCGGACGCCAGTCGTGGCGCGAACCGCGGGTCGAACTGCAGCGGTGGATCGTCGGGTGACGCCAGTGACGGCTTCCCGAGGCGGACCCACTCGAGGTACTGGAGATAGGGGTCGGACCCGGCATCGACCGGCGCATCGACGATGCGCTTGCGTCCCCACGGCCACTTCCACCCCACGATCAGCATCCTACGGACGGTTCCTGAAGATCTGCGGACCATCGCGCCACGATCTCGCAACGATGCCTCCAGTCGTCAGTCGCATTCGCTTGACGGATAGGAAGTTGTCCATCGGCCGTCGGTGCTGTCATGATGAAGCACGGCGGAGATAGCTAGACAATCGAGACACTTCGAGGGGTTGTCCGGACCCGGTCGCTGCACCTGCCGAGAGAGGTCGTTCCATGGGCTCCACCGGCAGCGAGACGTCCGAACTCCGCCGCGCCTGGGTGGAGCAGCTCACGGCCGACCGCTTCGGCGTCTTCGTCGGCGACAGCCGCGTCGGGTTCATCGACGTGGACTGGCCGCTGCACGTCGCCCTGCGCGGGACCGACTACGAGACGGCGGTCGAGGTCGATCGTGCGATCCGGTTCGATCAGGCGCTGCGTGCCGTCCTCGCCGCCTGAGTGGCCTCCGGTGTCCGGCGGCTATGATCGCAGCACGATCCGGGTGGACCATCGGCCGGGCGACACCCGGTCGGGCCTGCGAGGCGGAGGGGGACTGACATGACCGACTCCTCCAGCGCCGAGCCGTGGGCATCCGGCCTCCCGGTCCTCGAACTGCCGATGTTCCCGCTCGGCTCCGTGCTGTTCCCGCACATGCCCCTCGCCCTGCGGCTCTTCGAGGAGCGCTACCTCACCATGCTCGCCCACCTGCTCGAGGCGGAGGACCCGGCGTTCGGGGTGGTGCTCATCGAGCGCGGGCGCGAGACGGGCGGCGGTGAACACCGGTTCCGCACCGGGACCGTGGCCGAGATCGTCGAGGTCGACGGCGGCGAGGGCTTCGTCGCGGTGATCGCCGAGGGTGGGCAGCGCTTCGAGGTGACCGACTGGCTGCCCGACGACCCGTACCCGCGCGCCGAGATCCGCACGCTCGACGACCTGGAGTGGGACGAGCGCTGGGAGCAGCTGCGGGACGAGACCGAGGCGGCGGTGCGGCGCTCGCTCGCCGTGGCCAGCGAGTTCAGCGAGCAGCAGTGGGCCTCGGTCGTGGAGCTCGCCGACGACCCGCTGGAGTCGTCGTGGCAGCTCGCGGGCATCGCTCCGGTGAGCGAGATCGACCAGATGCGATTCCTCTCGGCCGGGTCGCTCGAGGAACTGCTGGTCGGCGTGCGCGATCGCGCCACCGAGGCCGGCGAGGCCTTCATCGCGGGCGGCATCGCCGACGCGGACGACGAGGACTGGGACATCCTCGGCGGCTGAGCCCCGTCGTCGCACCTCGACAGGCTCGGTGACCGGCAGTGCTCGGTGCTGCCGGTCACTGAGCTTCCCCTCCGCCGGTCACTGAGCTTCCCCTCCGCCGGTCACTGAGCCTGTCGAAGTGCCCTTGCGCATTCGTGGAAACGCTTTACTATTTCCTATAGGATCTTTTTGACCGGGAGCACCAGCCCCGAGCAGTCCTTGAGCGCAATGGAGCATCATGACGGATACGACCGCGACCGCGTCGACCCCCCGATGGACCGCCGACACCTGGCCCATCGCCACCTGCCTGCACGGCATCCCACCCGTCGATCGCAACGGCGTGTCCCTGCACGACGCGGAGCCCGAAGCCTGGGACGACCTCTTCGCGCAGGTCGCCGGCGTCGGGTTCACGCTCGCAGAACTGCCCGACAGCCACGTCCGACCCGCCGACCTCGAACCGTCCCGTCGCGACGAGTTCCTCGCCATCGCGAAGTCGCACGGCGTCGGCGTCCCGTCCGTCCACCTGCAGCGCCAGAGCGTGATCATGCCGGGCCACGAGGAGCGCAACCTCGAGTACGCGCACCGCACGATCGACGCCGCCGCCGAGTGGGGGATGCAGGTCTTCTCCACCGGCCTGCACCAGCCCTTCAACGACGCACAGCGCAAGGCGCTGTGGTTCTGGACCGCGCAGGGCCCGAAGGACCCCGACGACCCCGAGGTCTGGAACGCCGCCGTCAGCCGCATCCGCGAGCTCGGCAAGCACGCGGCCGACGTGGGCCTGCCGCTCGCACTCGAGCTCTACGAGGACACCTACCTCGGCACGGCTGACAGCGCGGTCCGGTTCGTGGAGGAGGTCGGGCTCGACAACGTCGGCCTGAACCCCGACGTCGCGAACCTCATCCGCCTGCACCGCCCGGTGGAGGACTGGCGCGAGCTGTTCGCCAAGACCCTGCCCTACGCCAACTACATGCACGTGAAGAACTACACCCGCGACGAGGCGGCCGACGGCAGCTGGGCGACGTCCGTGCCCTCCACCATGGAGGCCGGGCTCATCAACTACCGCCAGGTCTTCCGCGACGCCGTCGAGCTCGGCTTCAACGGCATCATCCTGGCCGAGCACTACGGCGGCGACAGCCTCGGCATGTGCTCCACCAACCAGAAGTACATCAGGACCCTGCTGCCGCAGGCCTGATCCAGACGACCACAGGAGAGCTTCATCATGACCACACACACCATCGCCGTCGTCGGATCGGGGTACATGGGCGGCGGCATCGCCCAGGTGCTCGCGCTGTCCGGCGCCACCGTCCGCATCGCCGACATCTCCGAGGAGATCGCGCGCAAGAACTACGACCGCCTCATCGCCGAGGCCGAGCAGTTCGTCGCCGACGGACTCTTCCCCGCCGACGCCGTGGAGCGGATCCGCGCCAACGTCTCGCCCGCCGCGTCCATCGAGGAGGCCGTCACCGGAGCCGACTTCATCGAGGAGGCCGTCCCCGAGAAGATCGAGATCAAGCACGAGACCCTCCGTCGCATCAGCGCCGCAGCCTCGCCCGACGCCATCATCGGCTCGAACACCTCGACCATCCTCATCGGTTCGCTCGCCGAGGCCGTCACGAACCCGGAGCGGTTCCTCGGCGTCCACTTCTCGAACCCGGCCCCGTTCATCCCCGGTGTCGAACTCATCCCGCACGAGACCACCGCCGATGCGGCGATCGCCACCGTCGAGGAGATCGTCGCGGCGACCGGCAAGGAGACCGCCCGCGTCAAGGACGCCACGGGCTTCGTGCTCAACCGCCTGCAGTACGCGCTGTTCCACGAGGCGACGCAGCTCGTCGAGGAGGGCGTCGCGACGCCCGAGGACATCGACACGATCGTCCGCACCACCTTCGGCTTCCGGCTCCCCGTCTTCGGTCCGTTCGCGATCGCCGACATGGCCGGACTCGACGTGTACTCGTTCTGCTACGCCTCGCTCCAGACCCGGTGGCCCGAGCGGTTCGCCACGCCGGACTCCCTCAAGGAGCTCGTCGACGCCGGCAAGTTCGGCACCAAGTCGGGTGCCGGCTACCTCGACGTCCCGGCCGACCGCACGCCCGAGCTGATCGCCTACCGCAACAAGGCCTACGTCGCGATCAAGCAGCTCATGGACGAGCTCGGCCCCGCACCCATCAACTGAGCGCGGCGCCGACCGAGCGCACCGTCCGGCTCGATCGGACACCGACTTCACCACTCCCACGCAGAAAGGCCGGCCATGACCGCCACCAGCTTCCCCGAATCCAAGACCGTCGTCCTCACCGGCGCAGCCTCCCCGCGCGGCATCGGTCGTGCCTCCGCCCACCACCTCGCCGAACTCGGCTGGAACATCGGGATCATCGACCTCGACGAGGCTGCGGCGCAGGCGGTCGCCGCCGAGATCGCGGAGCAGCACGGGGTGCAGGCGGCCGGCGCCGGCGCGAACGTCGCCGACGAGGCGCAGGTGCGTGCCGCGTTCGACGCGCTCGAAGCCGCCCTCCCACAGCTCGTCGCCCTCGTGAACCTCGCGGGTGTCGCCTCACCCGTGCCCTACCTCGAGGTGAGTGCCGACGAGTGGAAGCGCGTCATCGACATCAACCTCAACGGCGTCCACTACACGACCCGCCGTGCGGTCGAGTCGATGGTGTCGAACGGCGTCGGTCGCGTCGTCAGCCTGTCGTCCGTCTCCGCCCAGCGTGGCGGCGGCACCTTCAGCAAGACGGCCTACTCGGCGGCGAAGGCCGGCGTGATCGGCTTCACCCGCAGCGTCGCCCGCGAGCTCGGCCACGACGGCATCACGGTCAACGCCATCTCGCCCGGACCCATCGACACCGACATCATGGGCGGCACCCTCACCGAGGAGCGCAAGACGGCCATGGCCGTCGACGGCGTCCTGCCGCGCATCGGCACCCCACGCGACATCGCCGCCGCCATCGCCTACCTCGTCAGTGAGGACGCCGGCTTCGTCACCGGTCAGACGCTGAACGTCGACGGCGGCCTCTACATGCACTGATCCACCACACGCACCACGAGCGAACGGAGCAGCACCATGCAGCACCTCACCGGTCAGTGGACCAAATCCCGGTTGATCTTCCTCGGTCTCGGCGTCGTCTTCGTCGGCATCGGCCTCTGGATGATCGTCCCCTCGATGGTCTCCTGACCAGCAGCAGCAGCAGCAGCAGCAGTAGCGCCAGCAGCACCCACCCGCACCAGTCATCTCAAAGGAGAGTGTCTTGTCCACACCCAATCCGCCGGCGATCGGATCGACCAACGATCCGGCGCTGAAGTCGGCGATCCGCAAGGCGTCGAAGCACCTCATGCCGATGCTCGTCATCCTGTACTTCGTCGCGTTCCTGGACCGCACGAACGTCGGCTTCGCCGAGGAGGCGCTCAGCGTCGACCGCGGCATCTCGAACGGTGCCTTCGCCCTCGGGGCCGGCATCTTCTTCATCGGCTACGCGATCTTCGAGATCCCGAGCAACCTGCTGCTGAAGAAGTTCGGCGCCCGGTTCTGGCTCGCCCGCATCGCGGTGACCTGGGGCATCGTCGCCGCCCTGTTCGCCTTCACGACGAACGACACGATGTTCATCGTCCTGCGGTTCCTGCTCGGCGTGACCGAGGCCGGGCTCTTCCCCGGCGTCATCATGTTCCTGTCGGAGTGGTTCCCGAACAAGGTCCGCGTCCAGATGTTCTCGATCTTCTACCTGGCGCAGCCGTTCTCGCAGATGCTCGGCGCCCCGCTGAGTGGTGGCCTCATCAGCTTCGGCGACGCCCTGACCCCGTGGCACGGCTGGCAGGTGATGTTCTTCGCCGAGGGCATGCTCGCGGTCCTTGCCGGCTTCGCAGCGCTCTACTTCCTCACCAACTCGCCACAACAGGCGAAGTGGCTGGATCAACAGGAGAAGGACTCGTTGACGGCCGCGATGGAACGCGAGGACACCGTGCGGCAGTCGGACGGCCCGACCGGTATCGCGAAGGCGATGACGAGTTGGAAGGTGTGGTACTTCACCATCATCTACTTCTGCCTGCAGATCGCGGTGTACGGCACGACGTTCTACCTCCCGCAGCAGGTGGCGAACCTCATCGGCCAGGACGTCGGCTGGCAGGTCGGTCTCGTGGCGGCCATCCCGTGGCTCGTGGGTCTGTTCGCCTGCTACTACGTGGGCCGGAACGCGAACACGGTCGTCCGTCGTCGCACCTGGGGAACGATGTTCTACATCTCCACCGGCGTCTTCATCCTGGCCTCCGCTTGGGCAGGCGCGAACAACCAGCCGATCCTCGGCATCCTGTTCATCACCATCGCGGTGGCGAGCTTCCTCTCGGTCGGGCCGATCACGTGGGCCTACCCGACGGCGTTCCTCACCGGCACGGCTGCAGCGGCGGGCATCGGCCTCATCAACTCGCTCGGTAACCTCGGCGGCTTCGTCGCCCCGATCATGCGCACCGGGATCAACGAGAGCGTGCCGACCGACAGCGGCGTGTGGGGCGTGGTCTCGCTCGGGGTGTTCGCCTTCCTTGCGGCCGCGATGCTCTACTGCACCCGGTTCTTCCGTGGGGCGAAGGCGGACGAGCTGCTCGAGACGACGGCGAACCGCACGGCGCACTAGTCACGACGCAACACCCGGACGGGGTCGATCGCTCAGGCGGTCGGCCCCGTTCTGCGCCCTTCGACAGGCTCAGGAACCGGAGGTAGGGCGGCTCAGTGCTCGGCGTCGCTGCGGGCGCGGGTGCGCACGAGCTCGATGTGCGAGCGCATGGCCGCCGCGGCGGCCTCGGGGCCGTCGGAGAACGCGTCGAGGATGGCGCGGTGCTCGACGACCGCCTGGTCGGCGTCGGTGACGCCCGTCTCGACCGTCTGGCGCATGCGGTGCACGCGGGTGGAGATGCCCTCGGACATGTCGAGGAGGAACGGGTTGCGGGTGCCCTCGAAGATGAGGTGGTGGAAGTTCCAGTCCACCGCGAAGTACTCGCGGAGGAGTGCGACGGGGATATCGCCGGACGACGCCGCGGCGCGCACCCTGGCGGTCATCTCGACGTGCTGCGCCAGCGCCACCTCGAGGGCCGGGACGAGCTCGTCGGCGTGGGCGGCGGCCAGCGCAGTGGCGCCGCTCTCGAGCACGATGCGGGCGTCGAACAGTGACTCGAGCTGGTCGTCGGCGAGCGGCGGTGCGACCCGGTAGCCCTTGTGGGTGACCCGGGTGACGAGCCCGGTGCGCTCCAGCTGGACGAGTGCCTCGCGGACCGGCGTCGGCGAGACGTCGAGGTCGCGGGCGATGGCGTCGATCGACAGGCGGGCACCTGGTTCGATGCCGGAGCTCAAGAGCATGTCGAGCACCAACTCGTAGACGCGGTCGCGCAGACCGCGGCGCTCGAGCGAGGAAGAGGCGCCGAGCGGGAAGACGGCATCAACCACGGCAGCCTCCGAAGGGTGTGCTCGAGGCGTCGTCACGGAGGGGAACCTCCGGTCGAGCGGCCGCGATGATCGTCGAGGACCAGTTTACGGGGCCTCCAGGCGTCATCGCGGCAGGTCGGAGCCCGTGCGGTCGAGGCCGGCCACCTCGTCCAGCACCAGTGAGAGGGCTGCCGGATCGTGGGCGAAGCGGCCGAGGAAGACCCCGTCGACCGCGTCGCCGATCGTCGTGAGCAGGCCGGGTCCGGCGCTCCCGCCGTAGATGACGGCCGAGGAGGTGTCGACCAGACCCCTCGTGGCGAGCGCGTCGAGGTGGCCGCGCAGCCGGAGGCACACCGTGCGGATGTGCGCTGGACTCGCGGCCTCGGTGGCGCCGATGGCCCAGTGTGGTTCGTAGGCGACGATGACGCGGCCCGCGATCCCGGCGGCGACCGCCCCTGCCAGGGCGTCGTCAAGCTGCGCGACGCACTCCGCGGCCGCCACCTCGGCGTCTCCGTGCTCGGCCTCGCCGATGCACAGCACCGGCGCGAGCCCGTTGCGGAGCGCGGCGGTCGTCTTCGCGCGGACGACGTCGGGGGTCTCGCCGAACAGTCGGCGCCGCTCCGCGTGCCCGACCTCGACGACCTCGCAGCCGACCTCGCGGAGCTCTGCGCCGCTCACCTCGCCGGTGAACGCCCCGGTGTCCTCGGTCGCGAGGTCTTGAGCCCCCACGGCTGCGACGCCGCGGAGTCGCTCGACCGCGCCGGTCACCGAGAGGTATCCGGGGATGACGAACAGCTCCGCAGCGCCGGATCGGAGTGCGTGGTGCTCGGCCGACACCCCCGCGACGACCGAGCACCAGTCGAGCGTCTGCGCGTGCCCGAAGTACATCTTCAGGCTCACGCCGACGAGTCTGGGACGTCCTGACATCAGGACGCTTCGTATGCGCTGATCTCCTGCACCTTGTCGTTCGACGCGCTCGAGGCGTCGAACTCGTAGGTGAGCCACTCACGCACGTTGCGGCGGGCGAGTTCGATGCCGACGACGCGCTGGCCCATGCACAGCACCTGGGCGTCGTTCGAGAGCACTCCGCGTTCGACGGAGAAGCCGTCGTGCGCGGTGACGGCTCGGATGCCCTGGACCTTGTTCGCCGCGATCGCGACGCCGAGGCCCGTGCCGCAGATGAGCAGCGCTCGGTCGGCCTCGCCGCGGGCGACGATCTCGGCCGCAGTCACCGCGACCGTCGGGTAGTTGGTGTGGCCGTCGGCGTCGACCCCGACGTCGACCACGGAGGCGACCAGGTCGCTCGCCTCGAGGTCACGCTTGAGGATCTCCTTGTAGTCGTAGCCGGCGTCATCGGAGCCGATGACGATTCGCCAGGTGCGGGTCATGGTGTGCCTTTCGTGGTTGGCCCTTCGACAAGCTCAGGGACCGGGGTGTCGCTTCAGGGACCGGGGTGTCGCTTCAGGGACCGGGGTGTCGCTTCAGGGACCGGGGTGTCTGTCGGTGGATCGGGCGTTCAGCGCTCGGCGAGCAGGGTGCCGACACGCTCGACGATGAGGGCGAGGGAGACGGCTCCGGGGTCCTCGACGCCGACGGCCTTCGAGCCGTGCGAGCGGGCTCGGCCCATGCCGGGCATGAGACCGGCCGTGTCGTGTGCCGCGGTGGTTGCCGCTGCCGCCGCCGTCGTCCAGGCGGTGGAGAGGTCGTCGCCGGCGGTGACGCGTTCTGCGAGCGTGTCGGCGAACGGGACGAGGGCGTCGACGAGCGTCTTGTCGCCGACGGAGGCCTTGCCGTAGCGCATGACGGCGTCCTTCGCTGCGGTCACACCCTCGCTCACGGCGGTGGCGGTCGGGCGCTCGGCGTCGCCGAGGCGCTCGCCGAGGGTGCGGAGCATGACGCCCCACAGAGCGCCCGAGGTGCCACCGGCGCGGTCGGACCAGGCGTCGCCCGAGCGGTCGAGCAGCGTCGCGACGCCGGCACCGGCCTCACGCAGGCGCTCGGCCTCGGCGGCGGCAGCGGTCGCCCCGCGGTCCATGCCGATGCCGTGGTCGCCGTCGCCGACGATGGCGTCGAGGCGTCCCAGCTCGTCCGCGTGCTCCGCGAGGAGCTCCTGGATCGCGGAGATCGCGTCGGCCACGACGGCTGCCGACTCCTGCGACTCGGGCGAAGCGTCCGGCACGACGAAGGCGACGTCCTCGGTGTCGTCGGCGGCGACGGTCTCGAGTGCGCCGGAGTCGACGGCGCCCGTGCGGAACGCGGGCGTGTCCGCAGCAGCACTCCACAGTCGCTCCAGCTCCTCGTCCACCCAGAGCAGGGTGAGTGAGACGCCGGCCATGTCGAAGCTCGTGCAGAACTCACCGACCTGCGGGTCGACGAGGGTGATCCCGGCGTCCTCCAGCAGGGAGGCGATGCGGTCGTAGACGACGAACAGTTCCTCCGACTTCACGGAGCCGAGGCCGTTGAGGATCGGGACGACGCGTGCGCCGTTCGGCGTGATGCCCTCCGGGATCTCGGCCTCGTTCAGGAGGTGGTGCACGAACAACTCCGCCAATCCGTCCGCGGAGGGGATGTCGGTCTCGTCGATACCGGGCTCGCCGTGGATGCCGAGGCCGACGGCCATCCGCCCCTCCGGCACGGAGAACAACGGTTCGTCGGCACCGGGCAGCGTGCACCCGGAGAACGCGACGCCCATCGAACGGGTCCGGGCGTTGGCCAGGATCGCCACGCGCTCGACGTCGTCGATGGAGTACCCACCCGAGGCCGCACCGCCCGCGACCTTGAAGACGGTGAGGTCGCCCGCGATCCCGCGCCGCTTCTCGAGTTCGGTGGGCGGGGCGCTGAAGATGTCGTCGGTCACGGTGACGGTGCGACAGTCGATGCCGTCGGCGCGCACGGCGTCCTGGGCGGCGGTGAAGTGCAACACGTCGCCGGCGTAGTTGCCGTAGCTGAGGAGGACACCCTGTCCTTGTTCGCTCGCGCGGACGACGCTCTCCACCTGGTGTGCCGACGGTGAGGCGAAGAGGTTGCCCATGGCCGCACCGTGGGCGAGTCCCGGTCCGACGAGGCCGGCGAAAGCGGGGTAGTGCCCGGATCCGCCACCGATCACGAGGGCGACCTCCGGTTCCGCGGACTTCGTGGAGCGCGACACCCCGCCGGAGACCTTGCGTACCCAGCGTCCGTTGGCTCGGACGAAGCCGTCAACCATCTCATCCGCGAAGTCGGCCGGTCGGTTCCAGAGCCTGGTCATCTGCATCTCCTCGTCATCGAGTCCGTCGATCCGGCGCGAGCCGGCACATCGCAATAATCCTATAGGATATTGGAACCGACCGGAACCCTGGGCTGCGCACAACTCAGGACGCCACGGGCGAGTCGGCGCCGTCGGGCGGCAGCCGGAGGCGACGCGCCGGGGAGCACCTGAGTTGTGAACGTGTGAGTCGAGGGACGCACGTGGCCGGCGTCCCGACGGCTGAACCTGCCGAGGCTGGAGTGGGGGAGACTCAGCCCCGGCAGGTTCGGCGATCGGGACGCCGGCGATCAGGGACGCGCGGCGGAGGACTCCGTGGGCGTGGCTTCGACGCGTTCGGCACGACGTGCGGCGAGGAGCGAGGGCGTGATCGCGAAGGTGATGCTCGAGGATCGGCGCGGCGCGGTCGCCCGGAGGAAGCCGAGCCGTTCGGCGAGGGCGATGGACCTGGTGTTCTCCGGCTCGATGACGGCCGTCACCGTCTTCGCCCCGACCTCGCGGAAGGCCAGGTCGATCATCGCCGCCGAAGCCTCGCTCGCGAGACCACGTCCGCCGACGGCGGGGTCGAGGACCCATCCGATCTCGACCGAGCGCTCGGCGGGCTGGACGTCGCGGAGGTGCAGGGAGACGTCTCCGACGAGCCGTCCGTCGTGCTCGACGGCCAGGGCGAGGAAGTCGCCCGACTGCCAGAGGCGGCTGTGCCGGACGCGGTGACGCAGGTGCTCGCGGGACGCCTTCCGGTCGCGCACGGGCCACGGCAGGTGCTCGACGACCTCGGGCGTGGACTGGATGCGGTACCAGGCCTCGGCGTCCTCCAACCGGTGGCGACGCAGGACGAGACGGTCGGTGCTGATCGGGTGCGCGTCGACCGGAACCTCGATCCGCGGCCCGCGGAGGAACCGGGGACGTGAGACACCTGCCGGGAACAGGGGACGCAGAGCACGGACCGCGGCGGCGAGGCCGCTCCGGATCCGGTCCGCGGGCTCGGCCGTCGCTCCGGCCGTCCGACGACGGCGGGGGGCGAACGACGTGCCCAGGGGTTCTGCTCGGGTCATGCCCTCCACGGTAGGCACCGCGCCCATGGGCTCGGCCTGAAAAGATATGAGGCCTCTATGAATCGCCCGTCGCTCCCGCGCCTCGCAGCTCGACGACGGATAATCGACCCATGCCCTCCGACCTGCCAACGCAGATCGTCGACTCGGGGCGCCGCCGGGCGGTCCTCGCCAAGCTACCGCGGATGTACCGGGCCGACGGTTCACCCATCCGCGTCCTCCTCGTCGACGACGAAGCGGTCCTGACCGACCTCGTGAGCCTGGCCCTCGGCTACGAGGGGTGGGTCGTGGACGTCGCCACCAACGGTCGCGAGGCCGTCCAGCGCTACCGCACGGAACGTCCGGACGTCGTGGTCCTCGACATCATGCTGCCCGACATGGACGGGCTGAGCGTCCTGCGCCAGCTCCGCAGCTTCTCGCAGGGGGAGCCGGAATCGGGCACCCCGACGCTGTTCCTCACCGCACGCGATTCGGTGGACGACCGCATCATGGGACTCACCGCCGGCGGCGACGATTACATGACCAAGCCGTTCTCGCTCGAGGAGCTCGTGGCCCGCCTCCGTGGTCTCCTCCGCCGCACCGCGCACGTCGTGTCCGACGACGACTCCCGCATCACGATCGGCGGGCTCTTCCTCGACGAGCGCAGCTACGAGGTCAGCCGCGACGGCGAGCCGGTGGCGCTCACGACGACGGAGTTCGAGCTGCTGCGCTACTTCATGCGCAACCCGAAGCGCGTGCTGAGTCGCGCCCAGATCCTCGACCGCGTGTGGAACTACGACTTCGCCGGCAAGGCCAGCATCGTCGACCTCTACGTCTCCTACCTCCGCAAGAAGATCGACGCCGACCGGGCGCCGATGATCCACACCGTCCGCGGTGTCGGATACGTGCTGCGGCCGGTCGAATGAGCACCGTATCGGTTCCGACTGCGGGCGTGCCGACGCCTCGGGCGGACCGGCGGCACCCATGGACGCTCCAGCGACGGCTGGTGACGGGCATCGCGGCGGTCATCGCGGCGGTCCTCGCGGTGTCGGGCATCCTGACGATCGTCACGGTCGAAGGGTCGGTCACCGCCGTCGTCGACACCCAGCTCACCGGGTCGATGGAGGCCTTCGAGCACTCCGTGGTGAAGTTCCACGATCAGCAGGCCGGCGGGGGAGCCGTGGTGGACCCCGACGCCACGCGCGGTGAGCCCGGCTACGTCAAGCCGTTCGTGGACTACGTCGGCCACGGGCCCGGCACGCTCATCGCGCTCGTTGCGAACGGAGGGGTCGTCGACTCCGCGCGCTTCACCCAGTCCAACGCGACGGCGCTCGACGTGCGGACGAAGGCGCTCATCGAGGAGGCCGTCGCGGCCGACAGCTCCGAGCGACAGAACATCGAGTTGGGGTCGCTCGGCGGGTACCGACTCGAGTTCCTCGACCACGGCGACGGCGAGACCCTCGTGGCCGGCGTCTCGCTCGCCACCCCGCGAGCGGCCGTGCAGCAGGAGGCGATCGTCATCGCGATCCTCGCCGTGCTCGCGCTGGCGGTCACCATCGTCGGGGCGATCATCGTGGTCCGCCTCGGGCTCCGACCCTTGTCCCGCGTCGCCGCCGCCGCCGAGGAGGTGTCCACGCTGCAGCTCGAGCGCGGCGACACCGGGATCGACGTGCGGGTCGATCAGGCCGACACCGATCCTCGGACGGAGATCGGCAAGGTGGGCGAGGCACTCAACGGCCTCATCGACCACGTCGACCGTGCACTCGCCGTCCGAGCCGCCACCGACAAGCGCATGCGCCGGTTCGTCACCGACGCGAGCCACGAACTCCGAACGCCGCTCGCCGCGATCCAGGGCTACGCCGAGCTCACCCGCCAGGACAGCGAGAACCTCCCGCCCATGACGGAGCACGCGCTCGCCCGCATCGAGTCGGAGGCTACCCGGATGAGTTCGCTCGTCAGTGAGTTGCTCCTGTTGGCGCGTCTCGACGAGGGCCAGGACCTGCACCTCGACGACGTCGACCTGAGCGACCTCGTCGCCGCCGCCGTGAGCGACGCGGCCGTCTCGGCACCGGCGCACCACTGGTCGGTCGACGTGCCGGAGCGCGCGATCATCGTGCGCGGCGACCGCGAGCGTCTCCACCAGCTCGTCGTGAACCTGCTGTCGAACGCCGCCGTGCACACCCCGGCCGGCACCTCCGTGGTCACCCGCATCAGCGCACCGAAGAGCCTCGACGAGCCGCAGCGCGCCTCGCTGACGATCGCCGACGACGGACCCGGCATCGACGAGGCCTTCCTCCCCGAACTCTTCGACCGATTCGCCCGGGCCGACTCGTCGCGCTCGCGTGCCGCCGGCAGCACGGGCCTCGGGCTGGCGATCGCGCTGTCGATCGCCGAGGGCCACGAAGGGTCGATCGAGGTCGCCTCGTCGTCCGCCGGCACCACGTTCACCGTGACGCTGCCGTGGTCGGGCCCGTCCGAGGAGCACCCCGCCGTCCGGCCGGCGGCCGACGCCACCGGCTCGCGCCCGGAGGCGGTCACCTCGACGCGAGGCTGATCGCCCGTCCTGTCGTCGAGCCGCACCCGGTCGCCGAGCCGCACCCGGTCGCCGAGCCGCGCCCGGTCGCCGAGCGCCATCCGGTCACCGAGCTTGTCGAGGTGCCCTTCGACAAGCTCAGGGACCGGAAGGGATGGCTCAGGGACCGGAAGTGGTGGCTCAGGGACCGGAAGGGGTGGCTCAGGGACCGGAAGGGGTGGCGCAGGGACCGGACCGGATGCCTCCGGGGGCCGGCCGGCGGAGGGCGATGAGCTGCTCCGCCGAGTGCGCGAGGTGCGCTCGGAGCTCCGCCTCACCGTGGTCGCCGCTGAGCGCGTGGACGAGTCGGTCGTGCTGGTCGATGAGTTCCTCGGGCGGGAGGACGCTCCGGAGCTGCACCATGAACAGGCCGAGCTCGGCGAGCAGTCCAGCGTGCGCCTCGCTGAGTCGAGGGCTCCCGGCCGCGGCGACGATCGTGTGGTGCAGCTCGGCGTGCGCGACCTCGATGGCACGGTGATCGCCGGGTCGGTCGATGCAGATGCGTCGGAGACTGTCGTTGGCCGCGATGATCGAGTCCGGTGGGCGCGACGACGGTTCCGCACGCGCTCGCAGCAGCCGGACCGCCTCGGCCTCGATCGCCGTCCGGTACTCCATGAGGGCGAGCACGTCCGCATCGCTGAACGACCGCACCCGGGCGCCGCGGTAGGCCTCGAACGTGACCAGGCGCTCCGCCGCGAGCGCCTGGAGCGCCGCTCGGACGGTGTGCCGGTTGACGCCGAACCGGGCGGTGAGGGCGGTCTCCCGCAACGGCTCGTCCGCGCCGAGCCGTCCGTCGAGGATGTCCTCCCGCAGCGCGTCTGCGACGGCGTCGACCGCGGTCATCGGGCGACCTCGCGACGGTCGATGCGCTTCGGTACGACGAGGATCGCGAGTCCGGTCACGAGCAGCGCGGCACCGACGACGGTGGACGGCCCGAAGGACTCTCCGAGGAGCAGGATGCCGAGGAGCGTCGCCGTCAGTGGTTCGAAGAGCGTGAGGGTCGCGACGCGAGACGCGGGCAGTCCGCCGAGCGCGTAGCCGAACAGCAGGTACCCCGCCACCGTGTTCACGAGCGCGAGCCACGCGACCGCGAGTGCGCCGGGCACGGTGAGGATCCAGGCGGTCTCAGTGGCGAGGAGGATCGGCACCGAGACGAGCGCCGCTGCGCCGAAGAGCGCCGCCATGGTGCCGAGCGGTGTCCATCCGTGCTCGATGAGCGCCTTGCTGCAGAGCGTGTACAGGGCGTAGGAGGCTCCGGCTCCGACGGACGCGAGCAACCCGCCCACCGAGACGGTCCCGATCCCGCCGCCCGTCACCCCGGACAGGACGGCGACACCGGCTGCGGCGACGATCGTGGCCAGGAACCAGCGGCCGCTCGGGCGCCGACGGTGGATCGCCCATTCGAGGAGGCCGGTGATCGCGGGTGCGGAGCCGAGTGCCGTGAGGGTCCCGATCGCGACACCGTTGCGCTCCACGCCGAGGAAGAAGAACGGCTGGTACGCGGTGACGCCGATCGTGCCCACGACGACTGCAGCGATGAGAGCGGGCCTTGCGAGTTCCGCCACGCGGGTTCGAGGTGGCTGCGTGGACCTTGGGCGGCGGGCGAACGCCGCCCACACGAGGACGAGGAGCGCTCCACCGAAAACGATGCGTGCGGCCCCGAACGCGACCGAGCCCACCTCGATCGGTAGGAGCGCGTGAGCCGTCCCCGTCGTCCCGAAGCACACGGCTGCGAGGATCGCTGCGGCGACCGGGAGGCGCCCCGCGGCAGTGCTGCTCCCGGTCGTCGGGGTCTCTGTCGGCGAACGCGTCACGGGGACAGCCTGCCGCAGGATTGTGTAACAATCAATGACTGATCGGGATGTCCGGGGGACACGCCACGACGCCCGCCCGCTCGAGGAGCGGACGGGCGTCGGGTGGGAGACCGGGTCAGCCGGCGTAGCCGCTGCTGATCACCGACACCCCGAGCAGCAGGGCTGCGCCGGCGGCGACGATCAGGGCGAGCGCCAGCATGGTGCCGGAGATGATGACGGCGGTGAGGGCGAAGCCCTTCGACTTCGGCTTGCGGGCGAGCGCGATGATGCCGAGCACGAGCGAGGCGATCGGCAGGAGCACGAACGACGGCGCGACGATCGCGGCGATCGACAGGGCGAACGCGATGATCGACAGTGTCTGGGTGGAGCTCTCGCGGTCGGCGGCCGTCGCAGCAGGCACGGGTGCGAGGGGCAGGGGGGTCGTCGGCTGTGTCGGCGCGACCTCCTGCACGGGCGTCGCCTGGGTGAGGGGCGCAGGGCCGAACGATTCGGTCGGGGCGTCGGCCAGGGTCACGTCCTCGGCGGGCGAGATCGTGGTGGACTCGGTGGTGGCTGAGGCGGACATGAGGTGGGTTTCCTTCCTCCGCGGTGTGCGGAGCTGACTCCGCACGGTGCGGAGCTGATCGGTTGATGGTTCCAGCCTCCTCGGATCGCCGCCGGGGCGCGTCGCCCGTGCGCCCGATCTCCCGTCCTCCCGCTGGATGATCCTGCGCGTCCGCTCCATGGGTCTCCGGTACCGCCGCCGTCGCCAGCACGGTTCGGGCTGACCCTCGGAAACGGGACACCGGGCTTCCGCAGGCGACAGCTGTGCGTTTATCCTGACGCCCATGACCCGCCGCATCGGGGCCGCTGTGCTCGCCCTGCTCGGAGCCTCCGCGCTCGCCCTCACCGCAGCCGTCCCGGCAGCCTCCGCCGCGACCACCTCGAGCTGGGCGACGTGGCCCACGTTCTCCGGTGCATCGGGGTCGTACCAGGGCACGATGACCCTTGCTGGGCAACCCGCCCTCACCGCGGCGTTGACGAGCGACTCGGTCGGTGGCGGTGGCGTCGGCGTCATCTCGGGCGCCTCCACCTGGCTGGCGGCGTCGACACCGGTCGGTGCGAAGTACGGCAGCAGCCGCGATCAGCCCTACCTGAACCTCCGCCCGAAGGCGAACAACGCGGCGTCGCCCTCGACCACCACCTACTCCTTCGCGACGCCGACACCGCCGTCCGGCTGGACGTTCGTCCTCGGTGACATCGACGCCGACCAGGTCACCGTGACGGCGATCGGCCCCGACGGTGTGGCACTCACCCCCGACGAGCTCGGGTTCAACGGAGGCTTCAACTACTGCGCTCCCGGACTGGTCGGCAAGCCGTCGTGCACCGGTTCCGCAACGGACGTCCCCACCTGGGATCCGGCGACGCAGGTGCTCCGCGGCAATGACGCAGCACAGGACACCGCCGGTGCAGCGGGGTGGTTCGAGCCGTCCGCCCCGATCTCCAGCCTCACCTTCTCGTTCCGGCAGCGGTCGGGTGCGCCCGTCTACCAGGCGTGGTTCGCGTCGATCGCACGTGACGTGACCGGCACCGTGACCGACCAGACCACTGGCCCGCTGGACGGTGTCGGCGTCCGCCTCATCGACCGCGACGGTCGGGTGGTGGCGTCGACCACGACCGCCGGCGGCGGCGCCTACACCTTCGCCGGCTACTTCGCGACCGACGGCTACACCGTGCAGCTCGTCCCGCCGGCCGGGAAGATCGCGGAGACCACCTCACGAGTCGGCGCCGACCTCACGACCGGCGATGCCGTCGCGGACTTCGCCGTCCGTGACATCGTGCCCGTCGCCGTGTCCGGCACCGCGCTCGACACGGACGGTGTGCCGATCGTCGGAGCCACGGTCACGATCGACGGCGCGGGCAGCGTCACCACCGACACCGACGGGAACTACCTCTTCGACACCGTGCCGGTCGGCGACCACACGGTGGTCATCACGCCGCCCGATGGTTACGCGGTGCAGAGCCCGCCGAACGCCTTCACGGTCCCGGTCGGCAGCGAGACACCCATCACCGAGCAGGACTTCGTGCTCGTCGCGAACCCGAGCCTCGGCGGCGTGGTCACGTCCGGCGGTGTCGGTGTGGCCGGCGTCACCGTGAGCGTCGACGGTCCGAACGGTGTCGAGAGCGCCGTCACGGCCGCCGACGGTTCCTACCGCTTCCCGCTCCTGCCCGCGGGTGCCTACGAGGTCTCGATCGTCGCCCCGGAGGGGTACGTCGTCTCCGGAGCGGCCACCCGGGAGGAGGAGCTCGCCGGCACCGATCTCGACGCGATCGACTTCGAGCTCGCTCGGCTCGGCACCGTCATCGGCGACGTCCGGACGGACAGCGACGCCCCGGTGCCCGCAGCGACGGTCACGGTGACGACGCCGGGCGGCCCGGTCGCCCTGATCACGACGGCCGAGGGCTCCTACGGGCTCGCCGACCTGGCGCCGGGCAGCTACGAGGTCACGCTGACCGTCCCGGCCGGGTACTCGGTGCCCGCGGGTGGCGCCACGACCGCCACCGTCGTCGTCGGTACGGACGGCGCGGTCCAGACGGTGCCCACCTTCGTGCTCGTCGCCGACGCCGTCCTCGGCGGCCTCGCCGGAACGGTCGAGACGGACGCCGGTGCTCCGATCGCGGACGTGACCGTGACCGTCGAGACCCCGGCAGGCCCGGTCGACGTCACGACGGACGCCGACGGCGCCTACGACCTCGGCGGCCTCGCGCCAGGTTCCTACGAGGTGTCCGTGACGATGCCGGAGGGCTACACCGCCGAGGGCGCCACGACGGCGACCGTGGTCGTCGCCGCAGACGGTTCCGTCGTCTCGGTACCGGCCTTCGTCCTCGTTCCCGACGCCGTCGTCCCCGTGCCGTCGACGAACCCGAGCGACCCCGCGGTTCCGAGCAACGCGGGTCGTCTGCCCTCGACCGGTGCGGACGCGATGCCGTGGATCGTCGCGGCCGGAGCGCTCTTCGTGCTCGGTGCCGCAGGTGTCGTCATCGCGGCCGTCCTGCGTCGTCGACGCGCGAATCGGGACGAGCTGTCCGGCGAATGACCGTTTGAACGACCCCTCGGGGAGGGGAGGGTGCGGCTCGTCCGTAGACTTGGGCGAGCCGCGCCCCGCCCTGGAGTGCGGGTCGCACTGCTGAACGGGGATCCGTGGACATCATCGGGTGGGTGAACGACGCCGCGACGGCGCTGCCCGATCCGGTGATCTGGCTCATCGGACTCCTGTTCACGACCGCCGAGTCCGGCCTCTGGCTCGGCCTCGTCGTCCCCGGTGAACCGGTGGTGCTCCTCCTCGCGGCCATGCTCGACTCCGCCCCCGGTGCCCTCGTGCTGTTCCTCGCGGTCGCCCTCGGCGGGTCACTCGGGGACCAGCTCGGCTACCTCGTCGGTCGTCGTTCCGGTGGTCGCCTCCGTGACTCGGCCATCGTCCGGCGTCTCGGCGTCGACGGCTGGGACCGCGCGGTCGAGGCGCTCGAGCGACGCGGGGCCCAGGCCGTCTTCCTCACGAGGCTCGTCCCCGTGCTCCGGTGCCTGACACCGACCGCCGCCGGGGTCGCCCGCGTGCCCTACCGGTCGTTCCTCGCGGCATCGCTGCTGGGTTCCCTCCTCTGGTCCGCCGTCTACGTCGGGGTCGGCTCCCTCGTCCGCGCCACGCTCGACACGGTCCGCCAGTACCTCGGCGCCACCGGCTGGGTGCTGCTGTTCGCGCTCGTCGTGTTGGTCACGGTGGTCGCGATCGCCCGATTCCGCCGAGGTGCCGCGATCCCCGGCGACGAGGCGATGATCCCGGTGACCCTGCACGAGAAGACGCCGCTCGCACGCCTCCGGACGCAGCTGTTCTCCGACGACGACTGGAAGAACCTGCCGAACGCGATCACGGCAGGACGCATCGTCCTGCTCCCGGTGTTCGCCGCCCTGGTGATCACCGGCTCCTACTGGGCTGCGCTCGTCGTCGGTGCGGTGGTGTTCCTGAGCGACGTCGCCGACGGGCAGATCGCGCGCCGCATGGGCACGGTCTCCGCGCTCGGCACCTGGCTCGACGGCGTGGCCGATCGCCTGACCGTGGTCGTGGTCGCCGCGTCGTTCGCCATCGCGCAGATCATCCCGTGGCAGGTGTTCGTGGTCATGATCGTCCCCGACCTCCTGCTCGCGTTCGTCGCCGTCGTCGCCTTCCGCGGGACGCCGGAGGTGCCGGTGAGCATCGCCGGCAAGATCCGGACGGTGTTCCTCTTCGTCGGCTTCTTCGCGCTGCTCATCGGCCTCGCGCTCGGCGGCGGGGATCCTGCGTCGGCGCTCTACCGGGTCTTCGGCGGGGTCGGCTTCGTCGCGATCCTCCTCGGACTCCTCGGCCACTTCGTCGCGGCGACCCAGTATGCGCGACGCATGGTCGTCACCTGGCAGCGACAGGGCGTCCGCGCGGCCCGCTGACCGCCGCGCCGACCGCCGTCGGAGGTCGCCGCCGGAGGGCACACGGCCACAGCGCAGGCGGTGTCGTTTAGGCTCGGAGCATGCCAGTCGACTATCCGGACCTCGTCATCTTCGACTGCGACGGCACGCTCGTCGACACGGAACGCATCTCCGTCCGGGTGAACCTGCAGCTACTCAACGAGGTCGGCGGCGACTACACCGAGGCCGAGGTGCGGGAGCTCTTCGTCGGCGCCTCGCTCGAGACGTACGCGACGCTCGTCGAGCAGCGCCTCGGGAAGCCGCTCGAGGCCGACTGGATCCAGCGCTGGAGCGACATGTTCCGCGGCATCTGCGAGCGCGAGCTCGAGGCGGTCGACGGGGTCGTCGACGCCCTCGACGGTATCGCTGCGACCGGGGTGCCGCTGTGCGTCGCCTCGAACGGGATGCTGCACGACGTCGTCCGCAACCTCGGGCAGGTGGGCATCCACGACCGCTTCGACGGGCGCATCTTCAGCGCGACCGACGTCGCCGTCGGCAAGCCCGCACCCGACCTCTTCCTGCACGCCGCCGCCGACTTCGACACGGCCCCCGAGCGGTGCGCGGTCATCGAGGACAGCGTCGTCGGCGTGCTGGCTGCCCGCGCGGCCGGCATGACGGTCTACGCCTACGCCGGTGGCATGACGCCCGCCGAGCGGCTCGTCGGCGACGGCACCCACGTCTTCGACGACATGCGTCTGCTGCCCGACCTCATCCGCGACACCTGGGCGACCTCCGCGGCACGCTAGCCCGCCCTGCGGAGTGGCAGACGCTCTCGCTCTCTCACCGCTAACCGATCGTGTCGCGTGCGTCCGTCTCCCGAGCTGCCCGCGCATAGAGGTGCTGCAGGACGAGTGAAATGACCCCGGCGCCGATCATGGACCACGCCTTCACCGGCTCAACACCTCGGATGAGCAACACGGCGCCGCCCACAGTCAGAACTGCGGCCAGCGTGACCGCGACCCATCGGATCTTGACGAGGAAGGCGAGCCACATAGGGCGACTGTAGGCCAAGCCATTGCGCAAGTCCAGGTCTGATATTTCAGGATGAGCTGGCCGCCATCAGTCTCGACTCCGGAGCTCTGGGAATTCGGACTCGTCCTCGCGGACGGTCGACGTGGTCGGTGCGGTCTGCGTTTGCGTGCCGACGGGCCCGGCCGCCGGCGACGTCGACGCGTCCTGCTCCTCGGCGCGACGTCGGGTGCGTTCGCCGCCGCGCTTGACGGCACGGTCGAACAGCTGCGGGCCGGTTGTCGCCAAGCGCTTCCAGGGGAGGGTGCCCTCGATCTCGATCTGCAGGGAGAAGCTCAGCAGGGTGCGGATGACGACGATGATCGCGAGGACGAGTGCGTCGGTCAGCGATGGCGTCGACGTGACCGTCTTCACGAGGTCGGCGGCCACGAGGATCTCCAGCCCGAGCAGGATGACCGAGCCGATCGTCTCCCGCAGCATCCGGAAGGCCCGTGCGCCGTCGCGCGTGCTCCACCACAGGCGGGCCGAGAGGGTGACGGCGATCACGAAGCCCACGACCATCGCCCCGACACCGGCGACCTCGAAGACGATGGTGACCAGCTCGAAGAAGTCCATCCCTCCATCATCCTCGCCCGCCCGCTGGACCGGAAGCCGGGCCGACCCGCTAGGGTGGTCGCGAGTGACACGGGGTGCCGATCCCACGACGATCGGCTGAGAACACACCCGTCGAACCTGATCTCGTTAGTCCGAGCGAAGGGATGTCGCGAATGAGCATTCGCACACCGCAGCAGTCTGCCCACCCGTCCACCGACGACTCGTCCGTCGGCGAGTTCGCGAGCGCGTCCGGGGACCTCCTCGACCGCCTGCGCGAGTGCACGCCGCTCGTCCAATCGATCACGAACGCCGTGGTGACCAACTTCACCGCGAACGTCCTGCTCGCCATCGGCGCCGCTCCGGCGATGACCGACATCCCCACCGAGGCCGGGCCGTTCGCCCGCATCGCCTCCGGGGCCCTCCTCAATCTCGGGACGCCGCAGACGGAGCAGCGCGAGGCCATGGTCGAGGCCGCCACCGCCGCGAACGACGCCGGCACCCCGTGGGTGCTCGACCCCGTCGCCGTCGGCTTCCTGCCGGTACGGACGGCGCTCGCCGCCGAACTCCTCGCGCTGCGGCCGACGGTCGTCCGCGGCAACGCCAGCGAGATCATCGCCCTCGCTGGACTGGGCGCCGGCGGTCGCGGGGTCGACAGCACCGACTCGGTGGACAGCGCGATCAAGGCGGCCACCGCGATCGCCCGTGCCTCGGGTGCCGTCGTCGCGATCTCCGGCCCGACGGACGTCATCACCGACGGTGAGCGCATCGTCCGCTGCTCGAACGGGCACGCCTTGCTCACCCTCGTGACGGGCGGTGGCTGTGCCCTCGGTGCCGTGCTCGCCGCCTTCGCGTCACTTGACGACGACCGGCTGCTGACGACGGTCGCGGCCACCACCGCGTACACGGTCGCCGCGCAGCTGGCGGCCGCGGAGAGCCGTGGCCCCGGCTCCTTCGCTCCCGCCTTCCTCGACCACCTCCAACTCCTCGACGCGGACACCGTCCGCAGCCTGGCGGTGATCGCGTGAGCGCCTCGACCACCGCGGACCTGGTCCTCGCGGCACGCTCGCACGCCGAGCTCGTGCGCCGTGGCATCGCCACCTACCTCGTCACGGACGCCTCGGCCAGCGGCGATCGCGGTGTCCTCGACGTCGTGCGCCGGGCCGTCGACGGCGGGGTGACCGCGGTCCAGCTGCGGGAGAAGACCGCGTCGGCGCGAGAATTGTTCGACCTGACCGTGCGTGCGGCGGAGGTCGTCGCCGGGCGGGCGCTGCTCCTCGTCGACGATCGGGTGGACGTGTTCCTCGCCGCCCGTTCCGCCGGTGCCGTCGTCCACGGCGTCCACGTGGGTCAGAGCGATCTCCCGGTCGACGCCGTGCGTCGCATCGTGGGTCAGGCCGCCGTCGTGGGACTGACGGCGAACACCTCGGCGCACCTCGACGCGGTCGCAGCGCTGCCTCCCGGGACCGTCGACTACCTCGGCGTCGGCGTCATCCGCCCGACGACGACCAAGCCGGACCACCCGGAGCCGCTGGGCATGGAGGGGTTCGCCGCGATCGCCGCCGCGACCCCGCTCCCGTGCGTTGCGATCGGCGGTGTCTCGCTGGAGGACACGGTCGAGCTGCATGCCGCCGGTGCCGCCGGGCTCGCCGTGGTCTCGGCCATCTGCGCCGCCGACGATCCGGCGGCCGCCGCCCGGGCGTTCCGCAGCGCCTGGATCGAGGTCTCGGCATGAGCGCCGTGGAACAGACGATGACGCCGGTTTCGTCGACCTCGAACCGGGTGCACGGTCGACGACCGGTCGTGGTCCGCGAGACACCCCGGGTGCTGAGCATCGCCGGGACCGACCCGACCGGTGGTGCCGGGATCCAGGCCGACCTCAAGAGCATCGCCGCGAACGGCGGGTACGGCATGGCGGTCGTCACCGCGCTCGTCGCGCAGAACACCCGGGGCGTCCGATCCGTGCACACCCCGCCCGTCGGGTTCCTCCGGGAGCAGTTGGACGCGGTCGCGGACGACGTGGTGATCGACGCGGTCAAGATCGGGATGCTGGGCGACGTCGCGATCATCGACACCGTGTCGACCTGGCTGCAGGAGACCGTGACCGGACCCGTCGTCCTCGACCCGGTGATGGTCGCGACGAGCGGCGACCGCCTCCTCCACCGCGACGCTGAGGCGGCCATGCGCGCGCTCCTCCCGCACGTCGACCTCGTCACCCCGAACCTCCCCGAACTCGCCGTCCTCGCGGACGAGCCGGTGGCGACGAGCTGGGCCGACGCACTCGCCCAGGCGGAACGGGTCTCGGCGCAGGCGGGCGTGATCGTGCTCGTGAAGGGCGGGCACCTGACGGGGACGACCGATTGCCCGGATGCGCTCGTCGACGCCACCGGTGGTCTGGGTGGCGGCCGATCACTCGTCGAGTTCGACGGTCTTCGAGTCGACACACGGAACACCCACGGAACCGGGTGCTCCCTGTCGAGCGCGATGGCCACCCTCGTCGTCCGTTCGGGGTCCTGGACCGAGGCGCTCGGCGAGGCGAAGGCCTGGCTCACGTCGAGCCTCCGGCACGCGGACGCGCTCGCGGTCGGCTCGGGCAACGGGCCGATCAGCCACTTCGCCGAGCTGTGGGCGTCGGCCGGGATGACATCGGGTCGCCAGGACGGCGCCGGTATCCTCACGGGCTGGTGGGAGGACATCGCCGAGCTGCGGGACCGGGTCGACCACCTGCCGTTCGTGACGACGCTCGCGGACGGCACCCTCGATCCGGCCCGGTTCGCCTGGTACCTGCAGCAGGACGCGATCTACCTGCGGGCCTACTCGCGGATCCTCGCACGAGCGAGTGCCTTGGCGCCGACGGCCGAGGAGCAGGTGTTCTGGGCGACCGGCGCGGCGGGCTCCATCGAGGCCGAGATGGAGCTGCACCGCACCTGGCTCAGCACGTATGCCGTCGGCGGTATGGATGCGGAACCGTCGGCGACGACCACGGCGTACCTCGACCACCTGCACGCGGCGACGGTCGACGGCGACTACGGGCGGGTGGTCGCCGCCGTGTTGCCCTGCTACTGGATCTACCAGGATCTCGGTGAGCGACTGGTCGGCGCATCACACGCGGAGCACCCGTTCGCGGCGTGGCTCGACACGTACGCCGACCCCTCGTTCGCGACGGCGAACGCCCGGGCGATCGAGATCGTCGCCGGGGCGGCAGCTCGTGCGGACGAGGCCGGCCGGGAGACGATGCGACGGGCGTTCCTGGCCTCGGCCGCGCACGAGGAGGCGTTCTTCGCCGAGCCGATACGATGAAGGCCGGATCCGCCGCCGCGATCCCGGACCACGACGAGAGGCCCCTGATGCTGACCAGCAACGAGTACTTCGACGGCAAGGTGAAGTCGATCGGGTTCACCACGAATGAGCCCGGTGCTGAGTCGGCCAGCGTCGGCGTGATGGAGCCGGGGCAGTACACCTTCACCACGGGCAAGGCCGAGGAGATGTCCGTGATCTCCGGCAAGCTCCGCGTGCTGCTGCCGAACACGAGTGCGTGGCAGGACTTCGGGCCCGACGCGCAGTTCAGTGTCCCGGGGAGCAGCAGCTTCCAGGTCGAGGTCGAGGTCACTACCGCGTACCTCTGCCGCTACCTCAACATCTGAACGTTGGTCACTGAGCTTGTCGAAATGTCGACAGGCTCAGGGACCGGGGTGAGTGCGCCCTTCGACAGGCTCAGGGACCGGTTCGGGCGTCGGAGCGTCACCGGCTCAGGACCGGTCGACGACCTCGAGCGTGAAGACGACGGTCGAATCGTCGGAGCTGTTCGTCAGCGTCACCGTCGTGCTCCCGACCTCGAGCGGCTGCAGACCGGGGTTGAAGGACGCGCCGCCTCGGGATCCGCCCGGCACGTACTCCGCGATCGACGGATCCTCGATCTCCGCGGACCACACGGTCGGATCGACGGCGACGAGGTCCACCACGTTGTCGAGGCCGACGGTGACGGTCCGGCCGTCCTGATCGACGAGCTGCACGATGACGGGTGCGATCACGCCGGCCTCGCTCGCGGAGCTCTGACCGGAGGGCGAGTCCGCGCCACCGGTGCAGGCACTCGTGCCGAGCACGGCGCCGACGATCGCGATCACGGTCAGCCCACGGGTCGCACGGCGCATGGCGGTCCTCTCTCGACGTGACCTCACCCTACCGCCGGGCGACGGTGGACCTCAGGACCGCAGGGCCAGCGCGTCGGCGGCGGCGCTGAGCCGACCGTCCTCCATGACGAGCACCTGGTCCATGCGGTCGAGGTGGCTCCGATCATGGGTGACCAGCAGCGTCGCGGCGCCCGAGGTCGCGGTGAGTTCGAGGATGAGTTCGATGATCGCGGATCCACGCTCGTGGTCGAGTGCACTGGTCGGCTCATCCACGACGAGAGCGTCGGGCTCGTTCATGAGGGCGCGCGCGATGTTGACGCGCTGCCGCTGACCACCCGAGAGCTGATGCGGCCGCTTGCCGGCCTGGTCGGCGAGCCCGACGGCGGCGAGCAGCGTCGCGGCCCGCTCGCGGGTGTGCGTCCGGTCGGCCCGCGACGTGCGGCCGCCGAGCGTCCCGAGGACGCACAGCTGCTCGAGGGCCGTGAGCGACGGCAGCAGGTTGGCCTGCTGGAACACGATGCCGAGCCTCGTGCGGCGGAAGTCGGTGGCCGCACGGCGGTCGAGGGAGGTGACGTCGACCCCGGCCACCTCCACGAGGCCGCTGTCGGGCCGGATCAGGCCGGCCGCGACGGCGAGCACACTCGACTTCCCGGAGCCCGACGGCCCGGTGAGTGCGGTGACGGTCCCGGCCGGGACGGTGAGGGTCGCGTGGTCGACGGCGGTGACGCGGTGGTCGCCGTCGGGAAAGGTGAGGGTGACGTCGGTGAGCGAGATCATGCGGTGACTCCGATGGTGACGAAGGTGGGTGCGAGGAAGGATGCGTGGAGGGCGTGCGCGTTCACCGGTTGCCGCCGAGCGCGGTCAACGGGTCGGCCGAGAGGATCGACCGCAGGGCGAACGCCGCGCCGATCAGGCCGAGGGCGATCATGATCACCCCGGGCACGAGCGTCGTCAGCGGGCTGAGCACGAAGGGCAGCGCGGTGCCCGCCGCGGAACCGAGTGCGGCGGTGATGCCGATGCCGAGTCCGACGCCGAGGACGAGGAGGACGAGCGCCTGTCCGAGCGCATCGAGCGAGAGCCGACGGGTCGTCGCGCCCAGCGCTTTGAGGATCGCCACGTCGCCCGCGCGCTGCATGGTCCACACCGTGAAGAAGGCTCCGATGACGAGCGCGGAGATCCCGAACAGCATGGCGACCATGAGGAGGAGCGACCCGATCTCGGAGCGGAACGAGCCGATCGCGAGCAGTGACGACAGGACGTCCTTCGACACCGTGCCGGTGGCCTGCTCCGCTCCCGTCACCGCATCGGCGCTCGGGTTCCCGGTGATGGCGAGCGCGGTCGCTCCGTCGCCGGGCGACCCTTGCGCAGCCTGCAGCGACCGCCACTCGGACAGGCTCGTCCAGACGACCGGCGTGTGGCTGTACCACTGGTCGTCGACGACCGAACCGACCCGGAGTTCGCTGCCACCGATGGAGACGGTGTCGCCTCGGGAGACGTGGAGGGCCTCCGCGGCGGTCCGACTCAGGCGGGCGGTCCCGTCGGCGGGCACCTCGGCGTCGCGACCCGCGACGGTGTCACCACTGATCCCGAACAGCGCCACGGAGGTGCGCGCATCGTCCGTCGTCATCCGCGTCTGGCTGATGCCGAGCTCCTGGACCCGGTCCACCCCGGGGACCGCAGCCCACGTGGTGGCCGCGTCCGCGTTGATCGCGGAGTCCGCGAACGTCGCCTGCTCGCCGTCGGCCGGGGCCGCGAGGACGACGCTCGACGCACCCAGCCCGGTGATCGCCGAGATGTTCTGGTTCGCCAGTCCCGCGGTGAGGCCGCTGAGGAATCCGACGAGCAGGGTGATGAGGGCGACGACCGCCCCGATCAGCACGAAGCGACCGGTGGCGAAGCGCATGTCGCGCCAGGCGACGAACATGGGGACTCCTTGTCAGCCGCCCGACGGCGTCTCCGTGGTGCGGCAGGATTCCAGCCTCGCCGCGTCGGCGACTCCGGGCATCGTCGGACGGGACGGTCCTCTGGCGCGGTCAGGTGGAGGCGACGTTCCACCTTTCTGATGATTCGCGAGGACGATCCCCGCCGTACGCTGGGCGGATGAAGCACTCGGCACTCAGCCCCGTGTTCACCGGCCTGCAGCTCGGCCTCCACGGCCTCGTCACCGCACTCATCGTGCTCGTGATCGCGCGATCCGTCTCGGTCGGTGGCCAGGCGGCCCTCGCGGCGATCGTCCTCGCCGTCGTCATGCTGCTCACCTACGCCGCTGGCGCGATCCTCGGCGGTCGGGTCCGCCGTGCGGTGGCCGTCAGCGGCACCATCGATCGCGACGCTGCTCCTGTCGGCGTGCGTCGAGGACGGGTGTCCGTCCTCGCCTGGCTGGTGCTGCTCAGCGTCGAGTGGGTGGTCCTCGTCCTGCTCAGCCCGGATGCCGCCTACCTGGTCTTCCCGTTGTTCTTCCTCTATCTGCACCTCCTCCCCAGGGCCGTCGCGGTGCCCGCCGTCGTCATCGCCACCGTCGCCGCGGTCGTGGCGATCGGTCTGCACGCCGGCTTCAGCGTCGGAGGAGTCGTCGGCCCGCTCGTCGGTGCGGCCGTGGCCGTCGCGATCGGACTCGGCTACGAGGCGCTGGCCCGGGAGGCGGCCGAGCGGGAGCGACTCATCGCCGAGCTCGTCGCGGCACGCGAGGAGCTCGCCGAGCGGGGTCGGCAGGCGGGCAAGCTGGCGGAGCGCGAGCGCCTCGCCGCGGACCTCCACGACACGGTCGCCCAGGCCCTGTCGAGCATCCAACTGCTCCTGCACGCGGCCGAACGCTCCGCCGTCGAGCAGCCGGGCACGGAGCAGCTGCGCTCGCACATCGGTCTGGCGCGGGATGCCGCAGCGACGGCCCTCGCCGAGACGCGCAGCCTCATCGACGAGCTGAGCCCGCCGGCGTTGGTTGGCGCGACGATCGCGGACGCGCTCGGACGGCTCGCCGAGACGACGACCGCCCAGAGCGGCACGCCGGTCTCCACGACGGTCACCGGCGATGCGTTCGTCCTCGGCACGCCGGTGACCACCGCGCTCCTCCGGGCTGCGCAGAGCAGTCTCGCGAACGTCGTCCGGCATGCCGGAGCGAGCCGGGCGGACGTCACCCTCACCTACCTCGATGAGGAGGTCATCCTCGACATTGACGACGACGGGGTGGGGTTCGATCCTGCGAGGGTCGCCGAGCGCACCGCGGGCGGTTCGTTCGGCATGATGTCCATGCGCCGTCGCATCACCGAACTGGGTGGCGAGGTCGAGGTGCGCAGCGCACCGGGCGCCGGCACGACCATCACCGTGCGGTTCGCGGCACCAGGAGTGGAGGGGGACGTCCATGCGTGACGATGCGACGGATGCCGGGGAGCCGCAGGTCGTCCGGGTCGTGGTGGCGGACGACCACCCGATCGTCCGGGCCGGACTCGTCGCGGTGCTCGCGCCGATCGCCGACATCGAGGTGGTCGGGACCGCGTCGACCGCAGCCGAGGCCGTGGCCGCCGCACCCGGCGCCGACCTCGTCCTCATGGACCTGAGCTTCGGCGACGGTCCGACGGGGATCGATGCGACGAGGGAGATCGCGTCGCTGTCGGGCGGTCCGTCGGTTCTCGTGCTGACGAACTACGACTCCGACGCCGACATCCTCGGCGCGATCGAAGCCGGAGCCGCGGGGTATCTGCTGAAGGACGCCGCCCCGGAGGACCTCATCGACGGCATCCGCTCGGCGGCCGGCGGGAACTCGGTGCTCGGGCCGGCCGTGGCGACCCGTCTGGTCGCTCGGGTGAGCGCACCGCAACAGGCGCTGAGCGCGCGGGAGATCGAGGTGCTCGCGCGGGCGGCCGAGGGGCTCACCAACCTCGAGATCGCCGGACGGCTCCATGTAGGGGAGACGACGGTGAAGTCGCACCTCGCGCACATCTACACGAAGCTCGACGTGTCGAACCGCTCGGCGGCGATCGCCGCGGCCCAGCGCGCCGGTCTCTTCCGAACCCGCTGAGTCCCACCCCGGTCCTTGAGCGCCCATCCCGGTCCTTGAGCGCCCATCCCGGTCCCTGAGCGCCCATCC
>NZ_JADKSK010000002.1:428105-910548 GCF_015351205.1 Plantibacter sp. VKM Ac-2885
CGGTCCTTGAGCGCCCATCCCGGTCCTTGAGCGCCCATCCCGGTCCTTGAGCGCCCATCCCGGTCCTTGAGCGCCCATCCCGGTCCTTGAGCGCCCACCCCGGTCCCTGAGCGCCCACCCCGGTCCCTGAGCTTGTCGAAGGGTCGACTGTCTCAGGGGCCAATCCACCCGGTCACTGAGCCGAATCCCGGTCCCTGAGCCTGTCGAAGGGTCGAAGAACGACGGCCCGGAGCTACGCCCCCTTGACCTGCTCGTACGCCGCGAGCGCAGCCTGTCTCGTCTCGCCGAGGTCGACGATCGGCTCGGGGTAGTCGGGCGTCCCGAACTCGGGCACCCACCGCTTGATGTACGCGTCGTCGGCGTCGAAGCGTTCGCGCTGCCGTTCAGGGTTGAAGATCCGGAAGTAGGGCGAGGCGTCGAAGCCGCTGCCGGCAACCCACTGCCAGTTGAACGGGTTGGACGCCGGGTCGGCGTCGACGAGCGTGTCCCAGAACCAGTCCTCGCCGAGCTTCCAATGGATGAGCAGGTTCTTGGTGAGGAACGACGCCGTCACCATCCGGATCCGGTTATGCATGGTGCCCGTCGCCCAGAGCTCCCGCATGCCGGCGTCGACGAGCGGGATCCCGGTCCTCCCGGCGGTCCAGGCGTCGAAGGCGTCCTGGTCGACGTCCGGCCACGGGAACCGGTCGAAGGCCTGACGCCAGTTGCGCGTCGCGAGGTCGGGGAAGGCGAAGAGGCAGTGGTAGGCGAACTCGCGCCAGCCGAGCTCCTTGAGGAAGGTGGTGCCGTCGTCGCCGAGGTGCCGGCGGCCGTCGCGGGCGGCGTGCCAGATCTGCGGCGAGCTGATCTCGCCGAAGCGGAGGTGCGGGGAGAGTCCGGAGGTCGACGGCTGGGCCGGGAAGTCTCGGTCCTCCGCGTAGCCCGTGACGCCGTTGTCGAGGAACTCGGCGAGCCGCGCGTCGGCGCCGGCCTCGCCGGGCGTCCACTGCTCCCGGAGTCCGGCCGCCCAGTCCGGCTTCGTCGGGAGCAGGTTCCAGGAGCCGAGCTCGTCGCCCGAGGGCGGTTCGGCCAGGGCGGTCAGTTCGGTCGGCGCGGGGAGGGGGTGTCTCGGCGGGTTCGCCGCGTGCCGCTGGAGCGACGCCTTCCAGAACGGGGTGAACACCGAATACGGCTGTCCCTGTCCGGTGACGATCTCCCACGGCTCAGCGAGGAGGTTCGCGGCGAAGCTGCGCGTGTCGAGCCCGGCGTCCTTCAGCTCCGACTTGATCCCGGCGTCGATCTCGCGCTCGGCCGCGCCGTAGCGACGGTTCCACAGGACGGCGCCGGCACCCGTCGAGTGGGCGAGCTCGGGCACGATGGTCGCCGCACTCCCGGACCGCAGGAGCAGCGTGCCGCCGAGACCGCGGATGTCGTCGTCGAGCGCCTCGAGGCTGTGGTGCAACCACCAGCGGGACGCGCCGCCGAGCGGTCGCAGTTCTTCACTGTCGTCGAGGACGAACAGGCAGAGGACCGGGGCGCCGAGCTCGACCGCTGCGTGCAGCGCGGGGTTGTCCGCCAGGCGGAGGTCGTCACGGAACCATACGATCGTCGGGGCAGCAGCCATCCCGTCAGCCTACGCGGACGATCGAACCGGACCGGAGGGTTGACCGCACCCACCCGTTCCGGTCATCGAACTGTTCCGGTCTCTGTGCCATCCTCCGGTCACTGTGCCATCCTCCGGTCACTGAGCTTGTCGAAGTGCCCCGGTGTGACGCCGCCCTTCGACAGGCTCAGGGACCGTGGGCGGGTTCTCCCGGTCTGGACGGGTGCCCTCGTGCTCCGCTGTTTCCTCCTCCGGTCCCTGAGCCCCTCTTCCGGGCACTGAGCTTGTCGAAGTGCCCACGGGGAGGCGCCGCCCTTCGACAGGCTCAGGGACCGTGGGCGGGTTCTCCCGGTCTGGACGGGTGCCCTCGTGGTCCGGTGTCTCCTTCTCCGGGCACTGAGCTTGTCGAAGTGCCCCGGTGTGACGCAGCCCTTCGACAGGCTCAGGGACCGTGGGAGGGTTCTCCCCGTCTGGACGGGTGCCCTCGTGGTCCGGTGTTTCCTCCTCCGGTCCCTGAGCCCCTCTTCCGGGCACTGAGCTTGTCGAAGTGCCCACGGGGAGGCGCCGCCCTTCGACAGGCTCAGGGACCGTGGGCGGGTTCTCCCCGTCTGGACGGGTGCCCTCGTGGTCCGCTGTTTCCTCCTCCGGTCCCTGAGCCTGTCGAAGGGTCGCTCAGCTCAGCGCGGCCTCGCGGTCGAGCAACGACCGCTTGACGTCGAGTCCCCAAGCGAACCCGCCGAGCGTCCCGTCGGTCCGGAGGACGCGGTGACACGGGACGAACAGGGCGGGGGCGTTCGTCGCGCAGGCGCTCGCCGCAGCGCGGACCGCCGACGGCCGACCGCTCGCCGCGGCGAACTCCGTGTACGTCACCGGGTGTCCGGCAGCGATCGTCCGCAGCACCGTCCAGGCGTGCGTACGGAACGGGCCGCCGAACTGGGCGACGGGTACGAGGTCGATCGCCGCCAGGTCGCCGTCGTAGTACGCGCGGACGGCGTCCATCGCCGCGATCGTCCCCGCCACGGTCTCGCCGGGGCGGTCGGCGGGCCGGATCCGTTCGAGCATGACGCCGATGTCGTCGGACCACCCTGAGGAGAGCACCGCCCCGTCCTCCCGCGCGAGGATCGTGAAGGGGCCGTCCGGGGTGTCGACGGTCTGGCTGGTCGCGGTGAGCTGCGCGCCGGACGCCCGGCCGTCACCGCGGCGGGCGCTCGTGCTGGAGATGATGGTGGTCATGCTGCTGGACCTTTCTCGAGGGCTGACGGTGCGGCGGACGGCGCCGGAGTGGAGGTCGCCTTCCACAGGTGGAGGCAGAGGTAGGAGCGCCACGGGGCGAAAGCTTCCGCTTCCGCGGTGAGGCTGCGGGCGTCGGACGGCAAGCCGAGCCGGCCGGCACCGGTGCGGACGGCGACGTCGCCGGGCAGGAAGGCGTCGGGGTTGCCGAGCACCCGCATGCTGACGTAGTCGGCCGTCCACGGGCCGATCCCCTTCATGGCGAGCAGGCGGGTCCGGAGCTCGTCACGGTCGTCGCCGAAGCCGATCGTGAGTTCACCGGACACGAGTGCCCGCGCGACGCCGAGCAGGCTGTCGATCCGCGCCCGGGGCCCGACGAGGGCGGCCTCCCCGCCGTTCGCGATCTGCGTCGCCGTCGGGAAGAGCCGGTGCAGCCCGTGTCGTTCGGGGACCGTCGTGCTCACCTCGTCCGCGAGACGGCGGAGCTGGGTGCGCGCCGCGGCCACGGTGATCTGCTGGCCGACCATCGCCCGGACCAGCATCTCCTCCGGGTCGACCGCCCCGGGGAGTCGGATGCCGGGTGTGGCGGCGACCGAGGCAGCGAGACGCGGGTGCGTTGCGAGGACGGCGTCGGCGGAAGTCGGGTCGGCGTCGAGGTCGAAGAGCCGACGGACCCGCGAGACGAGCACCGGCAGGTCGGCGAGGTCCGTCACCTCGGCGGTGAGTCGGAGGTCGTCGCCGACCTGCCGGACCTCGAACCACGCCGTGCCGCCGGGGAGGGCGAGGAGCCGGGCGTAGTGGTCGGGGCCCGCGAGCTCGACGCCGTCCACCGCCCGTGGCGCGAGCCAGGCGAAGACGCCCGCTGCGTCGAACGGGCGGCGGAACGGCAGGGACAGGGTGATCGAGCCGGGGGCGTGTTCGCCGACCGTCCGGTGTTTCGCGCGCAGCTCGCCGGGGGTGAGCTCGAACACCTCCCGCATCGTGTCGTTGAACTGCCGGATGCTCGAGAACCCGGCGGCGAAGGCGATGTCACCGAAGGGGAGATCGGTGCCGGTCAGCAGCTGTCGAGCACCCTGGGCGCGGTGGGCCCGCGCGAGCGCGAGTGGACCCGCGCCCAGTTCGGAGCTGAGGATCCGCGTCAGATGCCGGCTCGAGTACCCGAGGCGCGAGGCGAGTCCCGGGACGCCCTCGCGTTCGACGACGCCATCTGCGATGAGGCGCATGCTGCGCGCGGCGACGTCGTTGCCGAGGTTCCAGGCGGGCGTCCCCGGGACCGCTTCAGGCAGGCACCGCTTGCATGCGCGGAAACCGGCCTCGTGCGCCGCAGCGCTCGTCGCGTAGAAGGTGACGTTCTCCGGCTTCGGGGTCCGAGCCGGGCAGGACGGGCGGCAGTAGATCCCCGTGGAGCTCACGGCCGTGATGAACTGCCCGTCGAAGCGCTGGTCGCGGGCTTGGATCGCGCGGTAGCGTTCGGCGAAGTCCATGCTCCGGGTGTCGTCCATGATCCGAGTCTGACATGCGCCACGGGGTCGGACGAGCGGAAATCGGACACGACAGTGGGGGCCGTGCGCGCCGGATCAGTCGGCGCGGCTCACGCTCCGCGGAGCTTGTCGCTGAGCGCCGCGAGGGTCGCCATCTCCTGTGGGCTGAGCGACGTGGTCACGCGTTCGGCGATCGTCGCACCGTGGGCGATGGCGACGGCGCGGTAGACGTCGTAGCCCGCGTCGGTCATGCGGACGAGGGTGCCGCGGCCGTCGTCCGGGTCGGGGCATTTGCCGACCAGCCCGCGCGCGACGAGCCGATCGACGAGGCGACTGATGCTCGGCTGCGAGAGCAGCACGCTCGAGTTGAGGTCGCGCAGACGGATGCGACGATCGGGCTCCCGCGACATCGTGTGCAGGACGTCGTACTCGTTGAGCGAGATGCCGTGGCTCGGGAAGTCGTGCGAGATGTGGCGCATCACGTCGACCTGCGCGCGGAACAGTGACTCCCACGCGGCGATCGCGAGTCGCCTCTCGTCCATACCTGCTCCCGCTGCCGTCCGACGATCCACCACCTGAATCTATCCTGGACGGCCGTCGAGCGGTGCGTCGAGGTGGGGTGGTTGCGCTCCGCATCGTCTCCGGACATGACGAGAGCCGGTCGCAGAGGCTACGACCGGCTCTCTTTCCCTTGCACCAAGAGTGTCCTGCAATCACATTCCGTCAGCTGCCACAGCAAAACAACTCACGTTCCAAAACCATATAACGGATCGGTAACGAGCGGTAGTTATCAGAACGTTATTTTTGCTGGGAGTTGTCCGAGTGCGCTACTCCGGCGGAGCGCGAGTGCACGGGTGTCGATGCCCCACTTCCCCACGTGTGTTTATTATGTTACGCTCTGAAATACCACCCGATCACACGTTATCGAGACGAGACCCCCATGTCCACACCGCACCGGCCCCGACGCCGGATCGTCACCGCCCACGCGGGCGCCATCGTCGCGCTCGCCGCGCTGCTGACCGGCACGGTCGCTTCGCCCGCGACAGCGTCCGGCATCCCTGCAACGGCACCGACGGACCCCGCGGCCGTCGAAGAGCCCACCGACAACGGCCCGGTCGACACCGACGAGCCATCCTCGGGCAGCGACCCCGACGACACCCCGCCGACGATCCCGCCGACCCCGCCGACCGAACCCGCCGCCACCCCCGACGCCGTGATCCCGAACGCCGACCTCGCGCTGCAGATCGTGCTCGCGGGCGTCGCCACCGGCACCGCCCCGTTCGACGCGGACGACGCCCCCGGCCACGACAGCAGCGCGACGAACGACGTCGTCCGCACGCACGACACGGTCACCTACCGCGTCGAGATCCAGCTCGACGGAGCCGCAGCCGGCGACCTCGTGACCGTTCGACAGACCCTCCCCGACGGCCTGCGCTGGCCGGTCGTCAGCGGGCTCCCCGCTTACTGCGGCGCCGGGTCGACCGTCAGCGACGACCGAAGCGCCCTCGAGTGCGTCATCCGCGGCGTCCTGCCGAACTCCGTCACCACCTACGACCTCGTCGCGACGGTAGAGAGCATGCCGAACGGTTCCGTGCTCACCTCCCCGGCGGGAGCACTCAGCGCGGCCGCGAACGACGTGGCCTCAGGCGCCCTCGCCGAGGACGCGACCGAGGTCCCCGCGACGACCGCGAGCAGCGGCCCGCGGGTGAACCTCGGGGTGCGCCCGCAACTGATCTCGACGACCGCCCAGCAGGACGGCCTCTCCGGGTTCCGCGTCCACTACGACGCGTATCTCGACCTGGCCGGCTACAACGCTGCAGGTGGGCTCGGCGCCCGCGGTCAGGCGAACGTGACCGAGGACGTCACGTTCGTGATCGACCTCGACGACGTGAGCCCGAACGCCCGTCTGTCGAACGAGACCGCCTGCACCGCAGGAGCCGCGGAGAGCCGGGTGTTCCCGAAGGTCCGCGGCGGTGGCGAGAACGCCGTCACGGACTCCGGTCGTTGGACCTGCCGGATCGACCCGGACGACGCACGACGCATCGTCGTGACCGTGTCGGGCGCCGACCTCAGCGCCGACCACATCCCGACGAAGACCGCCAACGGAGCCGCCATCCCGCTCCGTGGCTACCTCGCGCTCGGTCGCTTCGGTGTCTTCGTCCCGCGCGACGACGTGCCCGCCAACGGCTCGCTCAACACCCGCATCACGCTCCGCGACCTCGTCGCGACGGGCATCGACGCTGCCGGCGGGCCGATCGTGAACGCCGCTGAGCCGCTCGACGACAACAGCGCCACTGCGAACCTCGTCCGTCGGCCCGACGGCAGCCACGGCACCCGTTATATCGACGAGACCGCGAAGCTCATCCCGGTCCCTGGCCAGTTCCTCCCGGGCTCGGGTGACGGCGTCGTCGTCCCCGGCCAGCAGTACCGTGCGCTGACGATGTTCAACAACCGCGGCGGCACGGAGTTCACCGGCCAGGTGTTCTGCCAGGCCTTCGACACGAAGACACAGCATGCGGCCGTCGGTAGCGACGGGGTGCCCGCGCGCTCGCACGGCACCACGGACATCGTCATCGAGTACGGCACCCGGCCGACCGTCGACGTGGGGGCGGACGACGCGACCCGGTGGAAGCAGATGAACGACACGACCTGCAACGACGGCGACGACGTCTGGACGACCGACCCCTCGTCGATCGATGCTGAAGACATCACCAAGATCCGCTACCGGAGTGCGAACGGGGTCATCGCCATCGGCGCGTCCGTCATGGCCTCGCTCACCCTCGAGCTGAACGAGGGCGTTGCGGCCGGCACGCTCCTCGCCGAGAGCTACTCGCTCTACAGCCCGGAGCAGTATCCCGTTGATCGCGACACGAGCGCATGGTACGCGAAGGACGGCTGGTACCACAGCAAGTACGACCCTGCCGAACCGACGAACGAGGGCTACCCCCGTGGCGACCGCCTCATCGCGGCCAACGCCGTGATCGGCATCGGCAAGCGGGCGATCGAGCCGGCCGTGGACCCTGGTTCGCCGGCCCAACTGCTCGCGGGTGACCGCGTGCGGTTCGAGGTGACACCGCAGATCACGAGCGTGCCCGGCCAGGGGAACGCCGCTCGTGACGTCGTCGTCGTCGACCGACTGCCCGCCGGGCTCGTCTACGACCCGACGGAGGTGTCGCACGTGCCCGACTCGGTCGAGCTCGCCGAAGACGGCACCACCCTCCTCACCTGGAAGCTCGGACAGGTCGAGCGCGGTGCGGAGCCCGTCATCCGGTACTGGGCGACCTCGGATGCGACGCTCGTCGGCGACCTGGTCAACCAGGTGGTCGTCGCGAGCCCGGACGACCCGGGTTCGCTTGAGGAGGTCCCTGACGACGCCACGATGCAGGATGCGCACTACGGGCGCCAGACCGTGTCGCTTCGTGCGCCCGGTGGGCTCCGCGTGCAGAAGAGCGTCGAACAGCACGTCGTCGAGTCCGGCGACCGGATCGACTACCGCCTCGCCTACGCGAACATGAACGCCACCGGCGCTCAGGAGGACGTCGCACTGGTGGACGTCCTCCCGTTCGTCGGCGACACCCGCGGGTCGACCGCGGCCGGCGTCCTGGCCGACGAGATCGAGGCCGCCGACGGCGATCGGGTGCTCTACACCTCCGCCGATCCGGCCGCGGTGCAGGCCGCGTCCGCCATCGACGGGACGGACACCTCCCGGGGGCTCCCGGGCGGCTTCGAGTGGTGCACCGCCGACGACTTCGGCGCGGAAGCGTGTCCCGAATCGCTCGCCGACGTCACCGCGTTCCGCGTGGAGGTCGCCGAGCTCGACGCCCTCGAACGCCACGAGATCGCCGTCGAGCTCACGACGGACGGTGCAGTGTCCGGTGCGGAGTACCGGAACGACGCCACGGTGCGCTCGGCGTCGCAGACCCTCGGAGCCCGGTCGCCGCTCGTGGCGACGACCGTCGTCTCCTCGTCGATCGGCGAGCGCCTCTGGTGGGACCGTGACGGTGACGGACTCGACGACGACGGTACCGACGGACAGCCCGGCGACGGCGTGGCCGGTGTGCCGCTCCGGCTGGACGGCGTCGACAAGCACGGCGCCACCGTCTCCGCGGAGACCGAGACGGACGCCGACGGCCGATACCGCTTCAGCGGGCTCGTGTCGGGTGCGTACACCATCAGTGTCGACCTTCCTGAGGGCGCGGAGATCACCGGCTTCCGCGTCGGCGACGACGGCCTCGTCAACTCGGCGCTCGATCCACAGTCGTCCACCATGGAGGACATCGTCGTGGTCGACCCGTCGCCGACCGGCGCGGACGCGGTCGACCTCACCTGGAACGGCGGCATCGTCGAGGTGGAGCTGCCGGTGACCCCGCCGGTGACCGATCCCCAGGAGCCGACGGACCCGTCCGTTCCCTCGGAGCCGACGCCGACGCCGTCCGAGGCGCCGCAGGCGACACCGGAGCGTACGACCGGAGCGCAGGGTCCGCTGGCCACGACCGGCGTGCTCTGGCTCGACCAGGCGATGATCGCCGCGATGCTCCTGCTCGTGATCGGCGGGGCGGCACTCCTCGTCGTGCGTGCGCGTCGCGCCCGCAGTGACGCCGAGGAGTCGAACGGCTGAGTCGAGCAGCCACCGCACATCGAGCGCGCACGATCCCGAATCGGGACCGTGCGCGCTCGTGTCAGTCCTGGGAGCCGCTCGGGACGACGTCGATCACGCGGACGGTGATGGACGGAGCACCCTCGCCGGCGGACGAGGGGAGCCGCTCCGCGATGGCGCGGTGGACCGCCTGCGCGACGGCAGGGGAGGCCGCCTCCGCTGCCACGGAGATGTTGGCGTGGACGGTCAGGACGTCTCGGACGCGCTTGACGCTCACCCGTGCCTGCTGGTCGGGCGAGCCGAGCAGTGCGCCGACGCCCTCCTTCGCAGCCCGGAGCAGTGTGGGCTCGACGGCGGTCAACCCGTCGACGCCCGGTATCGCCAGGATCACGTCGTCCAGCGAGCTCGCGAGCGCTCCGAGGTCGTCGTCCGTCTCCGTCAGGTCATGCATCGTCCCCCACCTCTCCGATCTCGTCGGCCTCGAAGTGCAGGTCGTCGACGACGATGTCGAGTCCTGCCACGACGAGGTCCGTGTGTTGCCGGAGGCTGGCGGCGACCTCCTCGCGGAACAACGCAACCGTGTCGGCGACCGACTTGCCCCAACCGATGCTCACGGTGACGTGGAGCATGATCGGTTCGCCGACCACGGTGACGTCGCCCTCGAGCACGCAGCGACCCACGAGCACGCCGGGCGTGCGGTCGCCGGCACCGCGGACCAACCCGCGGACCGTGCCCTCCGTGATGACGAGCGCCGCGTCGTCGTCGGACGCGGCGAACGGGATGTCGCGTCCGGCCTTCGCCTCACGGCCGATGTTCTCCATGATCCCGCGGATCCAGTCCTGGTCGAGTGCGGTGACCGCCGCTTCGTCCGCCTCCCGCAATGGCGCGGCGAGCGAGCGGACCCGTCGCAGGGACCGGAGGATCCGCTGGCATTCGGGCGACTCGTCGATCGACGGGTCGGCCGGCAGCATGTCGCGTTCGAGGTAGTCCGTGAGGGCGTCGATGCCGTGCGCGCAACCGCCCGGTTCGCCCGGTCCGGAGCCCGGAATTTCGGTGTTCATCGCCACCCCTCCATGTCCTTGACCAGTGTCGCTCGAGCCCGTGCGAGACTCCCTCGGACGCTGGCGACGCTCTGCCCCAGCTGTTCGGCGATCTCCTCGTACGAGTATCCGCCGATCTCGCGGAGCACCCAAGCCTGGTGCTGTCCGTGCGGCAGTCTGTCGAGTGCTGCTGACAGTGCTCCCAGCTGCGACGACGCTTCGGCTCGCCGTTCGGGTCCGTCGCGCTCCGGGGCCTCGATGATGGCGTCGTCCGTCGACTCGGTGTCCTTGCGCTGCCGCATCAGGTCGATCGCCCGGCGGCTGACGATGCGCATCAACCAGCTCTTCACCATCGCGCCGTCCTCGAGCGTGTCGATCCGCTTCCAGGCGGAGATGAGCGCCTCCTGGACGACGTCGTCGCCGTCCGCCGAGGAGCGCGTGAGTCGCACGGCATACGCCTTCATCATCCGGCCGTAGCGCGTGATGAGCACCTGGAACGCGCGGGTGTCGCCGTCGACGCACCGTTCGACGAGGGTCCGGTCGGTCGCCTGCTCGAGGAGGCCGCCCGACCTGCGCACTGGATCGACACCCACCGCCTGCCACCTCTCTGTGCCGGCCGAGACAACTTCCGGCGGTTTCGTCACACCCGACCGTGACATCTGCGAGCCGGGCTCCGTCTCACTACTGTAGGCACAGAGCGGCGATCCATGTGAACGCCCCCAGCACCACGATCGCAACACCACCGAGGAGACCGCACGATGAAGACCCCCAAACTCCGGTTGCCCGGGTTCTCCTCCACCCCGGAGGAGCGCGAGGCCAGGCGCGCCAAGCACCAGGAGGCCAAGCAGGAGCGCGCCGCGAAGGCCGCAGCCTCCTCACCGCCGTCGGCCGCCGTGGTCGCGGCCCTCCAGCCTTCGGCTCCGAGCGTGCGTATCAACGCGTTCCGCATCGGCCTCGTCGGCGGTATCGGCGTGCTCGTCGCGCTCGTGATCGGCAGCATCGTCACGCAGCTGAGCACCACGCTCATCTACGTCGGCGTCGCACTGTTCATCGCGCTCGGCCTGGACCCGCTCGTCTCCTGGCTCGAGCAGAAGCTGCCGCGTGGCCTCGCCATCGCCGTCGTCTTCCTCGCCGTGATCGGCGCGTTCGTCGGCATCATCTTCGCCATCGTGCCCCTGCTCGTGACGCAGATCTCGAACTTCGTGAGCGACTACCCCCGGATCTCGCAGCAGTTCCTGAACAGCGACTTCGTCGCGTGGGTGCAGAACACGATCGGGAACACGCTCGACATCGACTCGGCGCTCAACGACGCGTTCTCCTTCCTCAAGGACCCCAACAACCTGCTGAACATCGGAGGCGGCATCGTCGCGGTCGGTGCGGGCGTCGCATCGGGCATCACCGGCTCGATCATCGTCCTCATCCTGACCCTGTACTTCCTCGCATCGCTGCGCTCGATGAAGGCCGTCACGTACCGCTTCCTCCCCGCCTACCGCCGTGAGGGCTTCGCGCAGGTGCTCGAGGAGATCACCCAGGCCGTCGGACGCTACGTCGTCGGGCAGGTCGGGCTCGCGCTCGTCAACGGTGTGCTGAGCTTCATCTTCCTCAGCATCATCGGAGCGCCCTTCCCGCCGCTGCTCGCCCTGCTGGCGTTCATCGGCTCGATGATCCCGCTCGTCGGCACGCTGAGCGCCTCGATCGTGAACAGCGCGCTCTGCCTCTTCGTCTCCCCGGTCACCGCGCTCATCGCGATCATCTACTACCTGATCTACATGCAGATCGAGGCGTACGTCCTGAGCCCGCGCATCATGAACAAGGCGGTCGCCGTCCCCGGCGCCCTCGTCGTCATCGCGGCCTTCGGTGGCGGTGCCCTCGGCGGCATCCTCGGCGCCCTCGTCGCGATCCCGGTCGCCGCGTCGATCATCATCATCGTGCAGAAGGTCGTCTTCCCGAGCCAGGACTCCAAGGTGGTGCCGGAGAACAAACTCGGTGACGCCGAGACGGCGGCCGTCGGCACGAGCGCGGCGGCGAAGTGATGGCGGCGACGTCGTTCCCGGTCCTCGCGGCCGGCGCCCTGCTGCTGTCGGGTACCGCGGGCGTCGTCGCGCAGTCCGCTCGGGCCGCGGTCGACCTCGACATCCCCACGATCAGCGTCACGCCGTACCAGGCGATCGGCATCCCGATCGCCCTCGTCGGCGCCTTCTTCCTGGCGGTGGGGACCCAGCTCCAGTCCCGGGGCGTCGGGAAGGTCGAGGCGGCCTCGTCGGCGTTCGGGTTGAAGCAGCTCCCGCAGCTGCTCGGTCGCCCGTCCTGGCTCATCGGCACCCTGCTGCTCGGCCTGGCCATCGTCTTCCAGCTCGTCGCGCTGGCCTTCGCACCGCTCATCGTCGTGCAGCCGCTCGGTGCGATCGCCCTCGTGATCACGGCGCTGTTGAACGCCAGGGTCACCCGGCTAAAGATCACCAAGGAGCAGACCCGCGCGATGGTGCTCTGCGTCGCCGGCATCGGCCTCTTCGTGATCGTCGCCGCGCTCTACGCGGTGGAGGAGCCGATCCGCCAGCCGCAGCTCATCATCATCCTCATCATGCTCGCGGTCGTGACGCTGGCGCTCGCCGGCGCGTACGCGCTGTGGCGCCGGAAGCTGCACACGGTGTTCTACGTGGTCGCGGCCGGCGTCCTGTACGGTTTCGTCGTGACCCTCGCGAAGGTCGTCATCAACCGGGTCATCACGCAGAACTTCGAGGGCCTCACCGTCGTCGGCATCATCGCGCTGCTCGTCGCGGCGGGACTCGGAGGGTTCTTCGTCCAGAAGGCCCACCAGAGCGGACAGCCCGACCTGGTGGTCGCGGGCCTCACCGTCGTCGACCCGCTCGTCGCCGTCGGCATCGGCATCGTCGTGCTCGGTGAGGCGGCCAGCGCTCCCTGGTTCGCGCTCGTGCTCTTCGTCGTCGCCGGCGCGATCGCCGTCTTCGGCGTGTGGAAGCTCGCGATGCGCCCGGTCCCGGCACCGGGCGAGAAGCCGAAGAAGCCGCGCGTCATCTGACGCAGGACGTCCGACGGGCCCGGCGAGTGGAACACTCGCTCACCGGGCCCGTCGTCTCGTCGGTGGGGCCGCCGAACCGGCTTAGAACAGGTCGGGCGACGGGGTGCTGGCGTAGCGGATGGAGACGTCCGCGTGGCGGTCGAAGCGGTAGCCGACACCGCGCACGGTGCGGACGATGTCCTCGTAGCGGCCGAGCTTGGCGCGCAGCCGACGCACGTGGACGTCGATGGTCCGCTCGTTCGGGACCTCTTCGTCGTCGCCGGCACGCCACAGCGATGAGATGAGCTCCGCGCGCTCGATCGTGCGTCCTTCGCGGAGGACGAGGTACTGGAGGAGCTCGAACTCCTTGTACGTGAGCGGCGCAGCTTCGTTGTCGAGGACGAGGCGCTTCCGGGAGATGTCGACGACGACACCGGCGTGCGCGCGGTCCTGCTCCTCCTCGTCGACCTCGTCGCGGTGGGCCGCGAGTGCCGAGGGGTCCTGGAGGGCGAGCCGGACGACGTCGAGGTCGCGTCCGCCGGCACCGCGGGGGGCGAGGGCGACGGCCGCGTGCGTCTCGGCCTCTGGAGCGAACTGGGCCGTCAGGGCCTTGATGGCCTCGACGATCTCACCGAGGCTCGTGCCGGCGGCCGCCGCCTTCGCCTCGTCGAGACCGACGTAGAGGACGAAGCCTCGGGCTTCAGGGCCGGCTGGAACGGCGCGGACGTGCGGGGTCGCGGCCCGAGGCGCGTCCTCGACGGCGGTGAGCTGGCGGGTGGGGCGGGTGGTCTGAACGGCTGCAAGAGACATGAGTGCGAGGTCCTCGGGAGTGATGATGCTACGACGGATCGTGCGCGGTGCGCTCGGGGTGATCCCGCCTGCCGGTGGGCAGTTGCGGTCCCGCGATCCGGGAAGTGGCGCGTCGGCCGGGTACGGACGGGGTACGTCCGGGAGTCGGCTCACCTGGTGGGGGAGCGGCGGACTCGGAGGTGCTGGGGGCAGTGGAGCGGATCCGTGTGGATCGCTACCGGTGCTGGAGGAGTCGGATCAGCGACACATTCGACAGCACATGACAGCGCGGCCGGGCATCATCATGCCGGCGTTCCCAGGGGCCTCGAAGGAGGTCGGGGTGGGCGCGTTGGTCGTCATAGTCCGCAATACAACAGGAATCCCCCGGATCCTGTCAAGTGCGAGCGGAAGATGACGTTCTGTTACTCGGGGATTGTCAGCTGGCGGCACAACTGAGATGAGGCGGATCGTCGTCCATCGCGGGGATGGACGACGATCCGCCTCATGTCGGCGGGAGCCGGGGTCAGACGACGCCGTAGAGGCGGTCGCCGGCGTCGCCGAGCCCGGGGACGATGTACCCGTTCTCGTCGAGCTTCTCGTCGAGGGCGCCCAGGACGATGGTGACGTCCTTGCCGGCCGTCTCGGCCTCGAGGCGTTCGAGACCCTCGGGGGCGGCGAGCAGGCAGATGGCGGTGACGTGCATCGCGCCACGCTTGAAGAGGAAGTCGATGGCCGCCGCGAGCGAGCCACCGGTCGCGAGCATCGGGTCGAGCACGAAGCACTGGCGGTCGGACAGGTCGTCGGGGAGACGCTCCGCGTACGTGGTGGGTTCGAGGGTCTCCTCGTTGCGCACCATGCCGAGGAAGCCGACCTCGGCGGTGGGGAGCAGCTTCACCATGCCCTCGAGCATGCCGAGGCCGGCCCGCAGGATCGGGACCACGAGCGGACGCGGCTCGCTGATCTTGACGCCGACCGTCTCGGTCACCGGCGTCTGGATGGTGATCTCCTCGACCGTGACACCGCGCGTCGCCTCGTAGGCGAGCAGCGTGACGAGCTCCTCGGTGAGGGCACGGAACACCGGTGACGGTGTCGTCTTGTCGCGGAGCACCGTGAGCTTGTGGGTGATGAGGGGGTGGTCGGCTACGTGCACTCGCATACGATCAATCTAGTCGCTCGCGCGGCGACCAGGATTTCGGGGAGATGACGGATGCACGCACCGGCCGAGTTCGCCGCGTGGATGGACCTCGCCATCGCCGAGGCCGAGGCGGCCCTGGCCAGCGACGACGTCCCGGTGGGCGCGGTGCTCGTCGCCCCGGACGGCACGGTCGTCTCCGTCGGGCGCAACGAGCGCGAGCTGCACACCGATCCGACCGCCCACGCCGAGGTGGTCGCCATCCGCACCGCCGCGGCCGCGCTGGCCGACTGGCACCTCACGGAGCTGACGCTCGTCGTCACGCTCGAACCCTGCGTGATGTGCGCCGGCGCGATCCTCGCCGCCCGGATCCCGCGGGTCGTCTTCGGGGCCTGGGACGAGAAGGCCGGTGCGGTCGGTTCCGTCTACGACGTCCTGCGCGACCGGCGACTGCAGCACCGTGTCGAGGTCTACGCGGGCGTGGAGGCCGAGCGCTGCTCGACGCTCCTCACCGACTTCTTCCGGGGCACGGGCGGCGTCGGAGCCCCCTGAGGGCGCACACGGCCCCGGATGCCCCGCGCTTCGACAGGATCGGTGACCGGATGCGGCTGCTCCCAGCACTTCCGGAGCCCGTTGTCGGCGGGTGATGGCAGGATCGCAGGATGCAACCCGGCGTGATCCTCGACATCATCCTCGTCGTCGTCCTGATCGGCTTCCTGATCCGCGGGTGGCGTGCGGGGCTCCTCGGGAGCCTCGGCGGGCTCGTCGGGCTGGCGGCCGGTGGGGTCGGCGCCTTCTTCGCGATCCCGCTCGTCGCCTCGTGGGTGCCGGACGCGGCGTGGCGTGGCTGGGCGGCGGTCGCGGCGGCGGTGGTCGTCCTCGCCGTCGGCTACACGATCGGCGCGTTCATCGGCGGGGCCATCGGCTCCGTCGTGCGCAAGACCCCGTTGCGCGGTCTGGAACGGCTGCTCGGCGCCGCCCTCAACCTCGTCGTCACCGCGCTCGTCCTCGTGACCGCGGCACTCGGTGTCGGATCCCTCGGCATCCCGCTGCTCGCCCAGGCGGTCGGGTCGTCCGCGGTGATCGGCACGATCGACCGCGTCACGCCCGTGCAGGTGAAGAGCACGCTCGCGCAGCTTCGCTCCACGGTGGTCGACGGTGGGGCCCAACGCGTCATCGAGGCCTTCGGTGGAACCGCGGAGGTCCCCGCCGCCCCGCAGCTCGACACCTCGACGCCGGCGCTACAGACGGCCTCCGCGTCCGTGGTGCGCATCAGCGGCACGGCCGAGTCCTGCTCGCGGAGCCTCACCGGAAGCGGCTTCGTCTTCGCGGACGACCTGGTCATGACGAACGCGCACGTCCTCGCCGGCGTGACGAACCCGGTCGTCGAGGTCCCGGGGGCCATGCCCAGGGAAGGACGGATCGTCTACTTCGACCCGGTCGACGACCTCGCCGTCATTCGCGTCGACGACCTCGGCGCCCGATCGCTGCCGCTCGCACCGAACCCGGCTCCCGGATCGAACGCCGTCGTCGCCGGGTATCCGTTCGGCGGCCCGTACACGGCCGGTGGCGCGCAGGTCATCGTGGTGGGGCCGAGCCTCGTCGCCGACATCAGCGGGAACAACCCGACGAGCCGTCAGGTCGTGACGCTGTCCGGGACGGTGCAGCCGGGCAACTCCGGTGGCCCGCTCCTCACCGAGTCCGGTGAGGTGGCCGGCGTGATCTTCGCCCGCGACGCGAACTCCGCGCCGGTCGGCTACGCGCTCGCGATGGACGAGGTCCTGCCCGTCGTCGCGCTCGCCGGATCACTGCAGTCCGCGGTCCCGTCGGGCGCCTGCCTCGCCGATTGACCCGGCCGCGTACCTGCCGCCGAGCATGCAGGTGCCTAGACTCGCAGGGTGAGTGAAACGATCAGCCTGCCCAGCATCGCCATCCTCGGAGCCGGTTCGATGGGAGGGGCCGTCCTCCGCGGTCTCGTCCAGCCGGGTGTCGAGGTCGACGGTGGCATCACGGTGACGAACCGGACCATCGCCAAGGCGGAGGCTCTCGCCGAGCTGCCCGGCGTCACCTCGATCGCCCTCGAGCAGGACGCCGACGGCAACCGTCGGGCGGCAGCCGCGGCGAAGATCGTCCTCATCGGCGTGAAGCCCTACCTGGTCGCCGACCTCCTCGCCGAGATCGCCGACGCGCTGCAGCCGGGCACGATCGTCGTGAGCCTCGCCGCCGGCATCCGCGGTGCGGCCTTCGAGGCCGCCCTGCCGGAGTCGGTATCGGTCCTCCGCTCCATGCCGAACACCCCGTCCTACGTCGGGCTCGGCGTCACCGGGCTCGCGCCGGGTACCCGGTCGAGCGAGGACGACCTCGCCGTCGTCACCGCGCTCTTCGAGACCGTCGGTCAGGTGGTCGTCATCCCCGAGTCGAAGATCGACGCCCTCAGCGCCATCTCCGGTTCCGGTCCGGCGTACGTCTACTACCTCATCGAGGAACTGACCCGTACGGCGATCGGCCTCGGGTTCACCCCCGAGCAGGCGTCCGTCATGGTCAACGGAACCTTCCGTGGCGCGACGGAACTCCTCGCGACGACGGGCGAGAGCGCCGAGCAGCTGCGCATCAACGTCACGAGCCCCAAGGGGACGACGGAGCGGGCGCTCGCCGTGCTCGCCGAGGCGGGCTTCAGCGAGACCTTCGACCGTGCTGCGGCAGCCGCCATCGCCCGCGCCGAGGAGCTGTCGGCGTCCTGACCCGCCGGCGACCGGATCAGTCGAAGGACCGCACGAAGCAGTCGAGGCCGGGTCTGTCGTCCCAGGAAGCGACCGCCACGAAGCCGGACCGCCGGTAGAGCGCGATCGCGGCGGAGCGCCAGTGCCACACGGAGAGACGCACGGCGTCGTCGCCCCGCAGCCGCGAGACGGTCGTGGCGGCCTCGAGCAGGGTTCCGGCCACGCCCCTGCGACGAGCGTCGGGGGCGACCCAGAGTCGCTTGAGCTCCGGCGACGGGCCGTCCGTCAGGACGACGCAGCCGAGCACCCGGTCGTCCTCGACGGCCAGGAGGATCTCCTCGGAGGCGAAGGCGGTGCTCGGGTCCGCGATCTCGACCCGGTAGCGGTCGGGAAGGGTGATCATCGGAGCGGGATCCTCCGGACGCGGTCCTCGGCCGAGGAGCTTCTCGTGCTCGGTCCGGCGGTGGTACTCCTCGAGGAGCTCGGCGAACCGCTCCCGGTGATGAGCCGGAGCATCCGCCCACCGCTCCACGACCATCATGCGTGGCTTGTCCCGTCGAGCCCGAGGACGAGCAGCAGCCGGTCCAGCGCGGCGAGCTGGGCCGCGGCGTCGTAGTGGTCGTCGTCGGCCGTGCTCAGGGTGCTGACGCCCTCGATGAATCCGACGACGACGGTGGCCGTCGCGGCGACCTCGGCCTCGGTGAGCTCGGGGCGGATCTCGGCCACGAGGCGGCGGGTGCGGGCGACGAACACGCCATGACCCGAACGGTGCCGTTCGGCCAGGACCTCGTCATCGAGCGCCGCCGCGAGGTAGCCGAGCCAGACCCGGGCCTCCTGGCGCGTCTCGTCCGTGAGGGACAGGGCCTGCCGGAGGACGGCGCGCAGAGCGTCACGCGGGGTCTCGGCTGTGGCTTCGAGCGCCTCGGTCCGCGCAGCCGTCCGCTCGTGGAGCAGATCGCGAGCGTGCAGCAGCAGCGCGCGCTTGTCGGGGAAGCGATGGAGGACGAGGCCCGTCGTGCACCCGGCCCGCTCCGCGACCGCGCGGAGGGTCAACCCGTGCGGACCGTGCTCGCCCAGGACCTCCCAGACCGCGTGCGAGATCCGCGCCTGGGCCGTTGGGTCCTTGGTTCTTACCATGTCGTGATCACCTCGGAACCGATGTTACCGTAATGCTTGTTACGGAATGACTGGAGGACACGCATGACGATCAGGATCAGCCGGGTGGCCTGGGACGATGAGGCGGGAACCGTGCTGCGGGCCGCCCAACGCCGCGAACTCGACGCGCGCTACGGGAGCGACGATCACGAACCCGGCACACCGCCGACCGCAGCCGACATCACGCTCTTCCTGCTGGCCAGCGACGTCGACGACACCCCGCTGGGCTGCGGCGGCCTGCGGATGCTCGGCGAGGACCAGGCGGAGATCAAACGCATGTTCGTCGTGCAGCAGGCCCGGGGGACCGGCGTCGCCACCGCGCTCCTGCGGGCACTGGAGGACGAAGCGCGGTCGCTGGGTCTCGGTGAGCTCCTCCTCGAGACCGGCACGGAGCAGCCGGACGCGATGCGCTTCTACGAGCGCGAGGGGTACCAACCGATCGAGGCGTTCGGGCCGTACGTCGACGAGCCGCAGTCGCGCTGCTACGCGCGTAGCCTCACCTGAGGAGGCTTCAGCCCTCGAGTGAGGCGAAGCGTTCGATGTCGGCCGACGTGCCGGAGACGATGATGAGGTCGTGGTTCGACACGACGGTGTCGGCGGTCGCGTACGTGAAGGGCTTCCCCGGTGACTTCACCCCGACGACCGTGATCCGGTACTTCGTCCGGACGCCCGACTCCGTCAGGTTCAGCCCGCGGATGGGCTTCGGCGGGTACATCTTGACGAGCGCGAAGTCGTCGTCGAACTGGATGAAGTCGAGCATGCGGCCCGACACGAGGTGCGCGACGCGTTCGCCGGCCTCGCGCTCGGGGTAGATGACGTGGCTCGCCCCCACCCGGGCGAGGATCTTGCCGTGAGACTGCGAGACGGCCTTGGCCCAGATCTGCGGGATCTTGAGGTCGACGAGGTTGGCGGTGATGAGCACGCTCGCCTCGATGGAGGATCCGACCGCGACGACCGCGACCGAGAAGTCCTGCGCACCGATCTGCCGGAGCGCCTCGATGTTCTTCGCGTCGGCCTGCACGGTGTGGGTGACCCGGTCGGACCACTTCTGCACGAGGTCGGAGTTGTCGTCGATCGCCAGCACCTCGCGGTCGAGTCGGTCGAGTTCGCCGGCGCAGGCCGCACCGAACCGACCGAGTCCGATGACGAGGACCGGGGCGTCGTGCTTGATGCGGTCAACCAACGATGGGCCTCTCTTCGGGTCGTTTGAACAGCTGGCCGCTCTGACTCGCGGCCACGGCTGCAGCGAGTGTCACTGTACCAACGCGGCCCAGGAACATGGTGACGGCGAGGACGTACACCCCGGCGTCGGGCAGGTCCGCGACGAGGCCGGTGCTCAGCCCCACGGTCGCGAAGGCGGAGATGACGTCGAACAGCACGTGGTCGAGCGGAGCCTTCGTCATCTGCAGGATGACGATCGTCGACAGGGCGACGATCGTCGCACCCCAGAGGACGACGCTCACCGCGACGCGGAGCACGTCCTGCGGGATCCGGCGGCGGAAGACCTCCACGCCCTCGCGTCCGCGGGCCTCGGCGAACGCCGCCAGGAACAGGACGGCGAGCGTCGTGACCTTGATCCCGCCGGCGGTCGAGGCGGAACCACCGCCGATGAACATGAGCATGTCGGCGACGAGCAGGGTCGAGCCGTTGAGGTCGCCGATGTCCACGGTGGAGAAGCCGCCCGACCGCGTCATGGCCGACAGGAAGAACCCCTGGAAGATCGTGTCCCAGAGGTTCCACTTGTTCCAGGTCTCGGGGTTGTTGAACTCGAGCAGGATGAAGGCGAGCGCCCCGGCGAAGAACAGGATGATCGTCGTGACGAGCGTGAGCTTGACGTGCAGCGACCAACGGCTCGGCCGACGGAAGTTGCGGCTCAGTGCGTAGATGACCGGGAAGCCGATGCTGCCGAGGAAGACCCCGAGCATGAGGATGCTGAGGAACCAGTAGTCGTTCTCGAAGGCCGCGAGCCCCTCGGCGTTCGGCGTGAAGCCGGTGTTGGTGAAGGCCATGGCCGCGTAGTAGACGCTGTTCCAGGCGGCGTCCCAGGGGTTGATGCCGTCGAGCAGCATGCGAGGGAAGAGCAGGACCGCCAGGGCCGCCTCGATCACGAGGGCGCTGACGGCGACGGTGACGAGCAGGTTGCCGATCTCCCCGAGGCGGACCGCCTGACCCTCGGCGACGGGGCCGTGGTGCGACCGCAGGGGGTTCGTGTCGCTCGCCGCCATGAGCTTCTGGCGGAGCCCGAGTCGTCGGGCGATCACGAACCCGAGGATCGAGGCCAGGGTCAGGACGCCGAGCGCGCCGATCTGGACGCCGATGAACACGAGTACGTGACCGAAGAGCGACCAGTGCGTGGCCATGTCGACGGTCGAGAGCCCGGTGACGCAGATGACGGAGACGGCGGTGAAGAGGGCGTCGGCGATCGGGGTCACCTGGCGGTCGGCGCTCGCGATGGGGAGCGAGAACAGCATCGTGAAGACGAAGATCAGGAAGCTGAACACGAGGATGGCGAACCGCGAGGTCGACTTCGCGGCGAAGTCGCTGACGGCCTCCCTGACCCTCGCGAGTCCGTGTCGGACGGTGATCGAGGGACGACGCCCCATGGCATTGCCGCTCATCTGACCCCTCAACACCTCAGGACTGCGCCGGAGGCAATGGTACTCCGTGCGCTCCATCACTATCGTTGGAGCATGGCCGACATTTTCGACGTGATCGCTGACACCACCAGGCGGGACATCCTCGCGCTGCTGCTCGAACGGCACGGTGGCACCGGGACGAGCGTCTCCGAGATCGTCGCGCAGCTCGGCCTCAGTCAGCCGACGGTGTCCAAGCACCTCAAGGTCCTGCGCGAAGCAGAGCTCGTGGAGGTGCGCGAGGAGGGCCAGCACCGCTACTACAGCCTGGACTCGGCGCCGCTCGAGGACGTGGAGGACTGGCTCATCCCGTTCCTCAGCGTCGACTACCAGGACGAGGGTGTCGATTTCGCGGCGCTGTCACTCCCGGACCAGGCCAAGGCGGTCGCCGGATCGGTCGGCAAGGTCGCTGCGGACGTGACCCACGCGGTGCAGTCGGTCACGAAGAAGCTCCGCCCGTAGCCCGGCCCCCATACCGTTCACACAGGGGATGTACAGGGCGGGCGTCAGCCCTCTAGAGTTGCCATGCGGCGTTCCGGTCCTCGGAGCGCCGTTCAAGCGGGTTTTCAGAGGCGCAGGAGGGGTTCGATGGCGCAGGACACTGCCGACGTCCGCTTCCTCACCGTGGCCGAAGTCGCCGAGATGATGCGGGTGTCCAAGATGACCGTGTATCGCCTGGTGCATTCGGGGGAGCTCCCGGCCATCCGGTTCGGGAAGTCGTTCCGAGTGCCGGAGACCGCCGTCGACGCCGTCCGGCAGCGCCCGGTCGCCGACGTCGGCTGAGGCGTTTCCCGCTCCTAGCAGCCTGCAGGCGTACGGCGTGTGAACGACGCGCGCTGCAATCGGCTAGACTGGCAACAAGACTTGTTCTCTTCGGTCGCGATCCCTGCGGCCAAGCCCCCCAATTCTGTGAGGTAAATCCGTGGGTTCTGTTATCAAGAAGCGCCGCAAGCGTATGGCGAAGAAGAAGCACCGCAAGCTGCTTCGCAAGACCCGTCACCAGCGCCGCAACAAGAAGTAGCCGGCTGCTCCGTTCGGAGCGCCTGACGACTCTTCGTCCACCGGAAGCGCCTGCCCATTGGGGTACGGCGCTTTCTGGCGTTGTCGAGGTGATCCGTCTCGTTGGTCGGTCAGAGTGGTCTCCGCGGGTCAAGCGGCGTCGAGGTTCCTCCACAGGCGAGGCCGGACGGGACTGATCCACAGCGCGTCGCGGCACGCGGTCCGTCGCCCCGAGATCGTCGGCGGTCCTTCGTAGGTTCGTCGCATGACCCGCGATCTCCCGCCAACCGTCCACCGCAACCGACGCGAGCTCGCGTACCGGGTGCCGTTCGTCGTCGAACGAGACGACGCACCTCGCTATCGACTCCGGAACGTCGGTGACGAAGCCGTCCACTGGGTCGTGCTGCGCCTGACCGGGCCCGGACTCCTCGCTCCACTGGAACCGTGTCGCCTGACGCCGGGGAGCGCCCTGGAGTTCGAGGTGTTGGGCACCGAGCTGGCCCGCGCGACCAGTGTGCAGGTGTCCTGGTTCCGTCCCGGTGGTCACCAGTACCTCTGGCGGGTCACCTTCTGATGGGCGCCGGCGGGTGGAGGGGAGTGGTCTCCGGCGGGCGGGTCAGCGTTCCTGGTCGCGGCGAGCGGCCAGCAGATCGCGTGCCGTCAGCTTGTGCGCCCGCCCCGGGTACATGTCGGCGTTGAGGCCCGTGATGAACGGGGCCGGGTCGAGGTCGAGCGCGGTACTCAGCCGGACGAGCGTCTCCACGCTCGGGTGCACCTGCCCTCGCTCGATCTTGCCGATGTTCGTCCAGTGCATCCCGGCCAGCACGCCCAGGTCCTCGAGGGTCAGCTGTCGCTCGTTGCGGGCGGCACGCAGCCGCTCGCCGAGGATCGTCGCGGCTTCCGAATGTGTAGGCATCACACAATGACAACGGACCTCGACCGGCGCATGCCAGAGTGTCTGAGCCCGGTGAAATTGACACGCATGGTTCTCAGCCCTGGGTTCAACGGCATCATCATTCAGGCATCGTGCCAGATGTCTCGGTGAAACGCCACACGTGTCGGTTCCTTGGATGTGCTCCGACCTCGGGCACCCCGTACAGTTGAGGAGGTGTCCACTCTGCACGTCACGCTCATCGGCAAGCCCGGCTGTCACCTCTGCGACGACGCCCGCGCCGTGATCGACGAGGTGGTCGCAGGCCTCCCGTCCGACGGCCCGACGATCGAACGCGAGGAGCTCTCGATCCTCGACGATCCCGCGCTCCACGACCGCCACTGGGAGGAGATCCCCGTCGTCCTCATCGACGGCAGGGTCCACAACTACTGGCGCATCGACCCCGACCGCCTGCGGTCCGCGTTGCTCGCCGACTGATCCGCACGTCCATCCATCCACATCGACCCTTGGGGGCCCAGTGACCATCCGCCACATCGTCAGTTGGAAGCTGGCGGCAACGGACGACGCAGAGCGCGACGCGGCGTTCGCCACCATGCAGTCCGAACTCGAGGCACTCGCCGGGTTCATGCCGGACGATATCGAGCACCTCCAGGTCGGACGCAACATCGCCTACCCCGAGAGCAACTGGGACGTCGTGCTGGTCGGCGACTACCCGAGCCTCGAAGCCCTGGAGCGGTACCAGGTCCACCCGGAGCACGTCCGCGTGGTGCAGATCGTCCGTCAGCTCGTCGTCGAGCGCTCCGCGGTCGATTTCCAGCTCGACTGAGCCCGGCGCCCCCAGGACTCAGGGCGTGACGCCCACGGCGACGGTGCCGTCGAGCTCGTCGTCGCGGACGATCGACGCCGTGAGGCCCGCCGCCCGCATGAGCGCGGCGGTCTCGGGGGCCTGACGTTCGCTCGTCTCGATCAGGAGGGAACCGGTCGGCGCGAGCCAGTCCGGGGCCTGCGCGATGATCCGACGCTGCACGTCGAGCCCGTCGGCACCGCCGTCGAGCGCGATCACGGCCTCGTGCTCCCGAGCCTCCGGGGGCATCGTCGCCATCGACGCCGTCGGGACGTAGGGGGCGTTCGCGAGCAGGAGGTCGACGCGACCCGCGAGCGACCGGGGCAGCCCGTCGAACAGGTCTCCGGGCAGGGCATGCCCACCGAGTGGCTCGAGATTGCGCCGTGCGCACTCCACCGCGGCGAGGTCGATGTCCGACGCCCAGACGTCGATGGGGCCGGGTGCCTCGGTGAGGAGGGCACTACCGACAGCCGCGGCACCGCAGCAGAGCTCGACGACCACCGAACCGTTCCGGAGGCGCGGGAGGGCGGCGTCGACCAGGAGCTCGGTCCGTCGCCGCGGCACGAAGACCCCGTCCTCGACGACGACCCGGCGTCCTCGGAACGCGACCCAGCCGAGGACGTGTTCGAGCGGCCGGCCGGCGACCCGTGCCGCGACCATCCGTTCGAGTCGATCCGGATCATCCGACTCGGCGAGGAGCAGCGCCGCCTCGTCCTCGGCGAAGACGCACCCCGCCGCACGAAGGCGCAGGACCACGGATCCGGCGGTCGCGTTCATCTGGCTCACCCCTCGCTCACGTGCGAGGACGCCGCACGGTCGGTGCGAGTCACGCTACCGTCGCGTCCTGGCACGCACCAGAGCGGTGGTCAGAGCTGTTCTGCGGCAGCGAGCACGCCGGGCAGCCAGGCGAGCGCGACGTCCTTCTTGCGCTCGAACCCGCCGTCGTCGTGCAGACCGAACTCACCGAACCGGGTCGCGCCGTGCTCGGTGAGGATGGCGTCGAGCAGCGAGCTGCCCTGGTTGTACGTGTCCTCGTAGCTGCTGTCGCCCAGCCCGAAGATGGCGTACCGGAGCCCGTCGAGCTCGACGTCGGACTCCTCGAGCGCCTCGTAGAAGATCTGGCCGGTCTCACCGAGGAGGCCGTCGCCGTACGTCGACGTGATGAAGATGTGGATCTCGTCGGTCGACAGCTCCGCGGGGTCGACGTCGCCGAGGTCGGCGACGCGCCACTGGTGCTGCGAGCCGATGGCCTTGCCGATGTCGCCGGCGAGGCGTTCGGCGTTGCCGGATTCAGTCCCGTACAGGATGACGATCTGCATGGCGTCCTTCTTGCGGGGTTACGGGGCGAGGCGGGTCGGGCCGCGGAACAGGTAGGTGACCTCGCGGATGGAGGTCTCGTGCAGCATGAGCATGAGCACGCGGGCGAGGCCCATGCCGAAGCCGCCGTGCGCCGGGACGCCGTAGCGGAAGAAGTCGAGGTAGAACTCGAGTTCCTCGGGCTCCAGGCCCTTCTCCTTGGCCTGCTCGACGAGGACGTCGACGCGGTGTTCGCGCTGTGCGCCCGTGGAGATCTCGACGCCGTTGTAGATGAGGTCGTAGCTGTTGGTGAGCGAGCCGTCCTCGGCGTTGCGCATGTGGTAGAACGGCCGGATGCTCGACGCGTAGTCGGTCAGGAAGACGAAGTCGTGACCGAAGGTCTCCTTGACGTAGGCCGCGATCTGACGCTCGCCCTCGGGGTCCATGTCGTCGTCGGCGCGCGGGATCTCGTAGCCGCGCTCGGCGACGATGCGCTTGGCCTCGGCCAGCGGGATGCGCGGGAACGGACGGGAGGGGACCTCGAGCTCGATGCCGAAGAGCTCGGAGATCTGCTCCCCGTGCTTGTCCTTGACCGCCGTGAAGCCGGCGACGAGGAGCTCCTCGTGCAGCTGCATGACGTCCTCGTGGGACTCGATCCAGCTGATCTCGGCGTCGACGCTCGTGAACTCGGTCGCGTGCCGGCTGGTGAACGACGGGTCGGCGCGGAATGCGGGTCCGACCTCGAACACCTTGCCGAAGCCGGCGGACTGCGCCATCTGCTTGAAGAACTGCGGGGACTGCGCGAGGTACGCCTTGCCCTCGAAGTAGTCGACCTCGAAGAGCTCGGCGCGCGACTCGCTCGCGCTCGCCATGAGCTTCGGGGTGTGGATCTCGATGAAGTCGTTGTCGATCCAGTACTGACGCAGGGCGTGCTCGAACGTGGTCTGGATGCGGAAGATCAGGGCCTGCTTCGGCTGCCGCAGGTCGAGGAAGCGCCAGTCGAGCCGCTTGTCGAGCGAGGAGTCCGCAGCGATCGGCGTCTCGGGGTTGGCCGCGGTGACGACCTCGAGCGTCGCGACCTTGACCTCGATGCCGCCGAGCTTGACGCGCTCGTCGTGCTTGAGCTCGCCGGTGACGGTGATGAATGAGCCGTGCGCGAGGGCGGAGATGGCCTCGGTGGTGGCGAGGCGCTCGGCGGAGCCCTCGACCTCCGGGTCGACCTCGCGGACAGCCGGGTTCACCAGCTGGACGGCGCCGCTCTCGTCGCGGAGGACGACGAACTGCACCTTCTTCTGGTCGCGGACGGTCTCGACCCATCCGGAGACGGTGACGGGACCGTCGGACAGGGCGGCCAGGTTCTTCACAACGACGCGTTCACTCACCCCGACAGCTTAGCCGTCGCTCGTGGCTCGGACCTGGACGGAGGTCACGGTGAATCCGCAGCTTGGGGAAACGTACACTTGGAGGGTGGTAGCCGACCAGATCCATCTCGTGCGTCACGGCGAGGTGCACAATCCTTCTCGTGTGCTCTACGGTCGACTCCCCGCATTCCGACTGTCGGAGCTCGGCGAGCGCATGGCGCAGGCGGCCGCAGACGACCTCGTGAGCCGTGATCGCACGGTGGGCGCGCTCTACGCGTCCCCGCTGCAGCGCACCCAGGAGTCCGCAGCGCCGGTCGCCGCCGCGTTCGGGCTCGACGTCGTCTCCGAGCCGCGCGTGATCGAACCGTTCAACGAGTTCGAGGGCAAGCGCATGAGCCGCGCCCTGAAGAACCCGCTCAACTGGTCCAAGCTCCGCAACCCGTCCCGTCCGAGCTGGGGCGAGCCGTACGCGTCGATCGTCAACCGCATGACCGCGGCCGTCGAGGACGCCTGGCGGGCGACGCCGTCGGGCGACGTCGTCATCGTCAGTCACCAGCTGCCGATCTGGATGCTGCACAGCTCCGTCGTCGGGGCGCCGTATCGTCACGACCCGCGGAAGCGACGGTGCGCCCTGTCGAGCATCACCACCTTCGAGCGGACCGAGCAGGGCTTCGTCGAGGTCGGCTACGTCGATCCGGCCGCCCGTCTGTCGTCCGGCGCGACCGATGTCGGGGCCGTCTGATGGCCCGCCGATCGAGGACGTCCGCCGTCGCCGCCGTGCTGGCCGTCGGGGCACTCCTGCTCACGGCGTGCGGGAGCGACCCGCTCGCCGAGCAGTACCGCGAGGGCAGCAGCAAGGGGTACGTCGCGGGCGACGGCAGCGTGACCGAGGTCGCGCTCGACGGCCGCGGTGAGTCGATCAGCTTCTCGGGCGTCGGCGAGGACGGCGAGCAGATCTCCTCCGCCGACCACGCGGGCCAGGTCCTCGTCGTGAACTTCTGGTACGCCGCCTGCGCCCCCTGCCGCGCGGAGGCGAAGGACCTGCAGGCGCTCAACGAGGCCTACACCGACAAGGGCGCCACCTTCATCGGCGTCAACGTCCGCGACACCGCCGACACCGCGAAGGCGTTCAACGGAACCTTCGGCATCACCTACCCCTCCATCCTCGACGTCGACAGCGGGGAGGCGAAGCTCGCCTTCACGGGCAGTGTCCCGCCGAACGCGGTGCCGACCACCATCGTCCTCGACGCCGAAGGTCGGGTCGCCGCACGCATCCTCGGGCAGCTGCAGGACCGCACCATCCTCGACACCCTCATCCGCGACACGATCGCCGAGAGCGCCCCAGAGTGAGCCCCGGCGAGCTCGTCTACGGCGGCCAGCTCCTCGTGGCGATCCCGATCGCCATCGCGGCCGGTCTGCTGTCCTTCCTCTCGCCGTGCGTCCTGCCACTCGTCCCCGGCTACCTCGGATACGTCGGCGGCATGACGACGGTCGAGGAGGGGCGCTCCGGTGCGGGTCGCCGGCGCGTGCTGCTCGGCGTCAGCCTCTTCATCCTCGGCTTCACCGTCGTGTTCGTGGCGATCGCGGCGTTCGTCGGAACGATCGGCGCCTGGTTCGTCGAGTGGGAGGGCGTCATCACCCGCGTCCTCGGCGCCGTCGTCATCCTCATGGGGCTCATCTTCATCGGACAGTTCTCGCGGCTGCAGCGCACGGTGCGTACCAGCTGGGCGCCCGCCACCGGCCTCGCCGGCGCGCCACTGCTCGGCTTCGTCTTCGCCATCGGCTGGACGCCCTGCCTCGGCCCGACCCTCACCGCGATCAGCGCGCTCTCCCTCTCGGGCGGCTCCGCCTGGCGCGGGGCCCTCCTCGGGCTGTTCTACTGCCTCGGTCTCGGCATCCCCTTCCTGCTCGTCGCGCTCGGACTCGGTTGGGTCACGGGGTCGTTGGCGTTCCTCAAACGGCACATCCGCACGATCAACATCATCGGCGGCGTGCTTCTCATCGTGATCGGTGTGTTGATGGTGTCTGGTCTCTGGTCCGCTTGGATGTACTCGTTGCAGGGGGTGATGAGCGGCCTTGTCACGCCCCTCTGATCACATCGATTCCGCCGCACCGGCTCCGGCCGACGGCATCAACCAGCCGAAGCTCGGGTTCGTGGGTTGGCTCCGCTTCTTCTGGCGTCAGCTCACGAGCATGCGCACGGCGCTCTTCCTGCTGCTGCTCCTCGCCATCGCCGCGGTGCCCGGTTCGCTCGTCCCGCAACGGTCGAGCGACCCGAACGGAGTCACCCAGTACTTCACCGACAACCCGGACCTCGCGCCCATCCTCGACAAAGTGCAGGCGTTCGACGTCTACAGCTCGGCCTGGTTCTCCGCGATCTACCTGCTGCTGTTCATCTCGCTCATCGGCTGCGTGATCCCGCGGACGAAGCACCACTGGCTCGCCCTGCGCTCCCGCCCGCCGCGGACGCCCGCGCGCCTGTCGCGGCTCTCCGCGTTCGAGCGTCGCAGCGACGACAGCGGCGCGACCGCCACCGAGCTCATCGACGACGCGACGAAGCAGTTGAAGCGCCAGGGCTACCGAGTCGAACGCTACGACGCCGAGGGGTCCGCATCGGTGTCCGCCGAGCGCGGCTTCCTACGCGAGACCGGCAACCTCGTCTTCCACTCGGCACTCGTCGGCATCCTCGTGACGGTCGGTTTCGGCGGCGGTTTCGGCTTCTCCGGTCAGCGCGTGCTCGTCGAGGGTCAGACCTTCGTCAACACCCTGCTCGACTACGACTCGTTCAACCCCGGCCGCTTCTTCAACGAGTCGGAGCTGGCCCCCTACAAGTTGACGCTCGACGAGTTCGGCGTCACCTACGAGACCGAGAACCTCGACGCGTACGGGCAGGCGATCGACTACCGCGCGAAGGTCACGACGACCTCGCCCGACGGGAAGCCGCAGGACGCGACGATCAAGGTCAACGATCCGCTCCGGTTCGAGGGCACCGACGTCTACCTGCTCGGCAACGGTTACGCGCCGACGATCACCGTCCGCGATCCCGAGGGCAAGGTCGTGTTCAGCGACTCCATCCCGTTCCTGCCGCAGGACGCCCAGCTCACGTCGCTCGGCATCGTCAAGGTCCCGGACGGCCTGGCGGAGCAGCTCGGCATGATCGGGTTCTTTTACCCGACGCAGGCCGCGTCCAAGCCGCCGTTCTTCTCGTCCTACCCCGACCTCGCCTACCCGGTGCTGACGCTCAACGTCTACTCCGGCGACCTCGGGATCAACGCCGGTGCTCCGAAGTCGGTCTACGCGCTCGACGTCGACGACATGAAGCAGCTCACGGGCGGCGACACCGGCGTCGAGTCGATCGAACTCACGCCCGGCCAGATCACCGACCTGCCGAACGGACTCGGCACGGTGTCCTTCGACAACGTCGCCGCCAACCCGTCGACCGAGAACTACGCCGGCTCCGTCAAGCGGTTCGCCTCGTTCGACGTCCACCACGACCCGACCCAGCTGTGGGTGCTCGCGTTCGCCATCCTCGCCCTGTCCGGTCTCATCACCTCACTCTTCGTCGCCAGACGTCGCGTCTGGGTGAAGGCCGTGACCGGGAGCGACGGCACCGTCTCCCTCGAATACGCCGGGCTCGCCCGCGGCGAGGACCCCGGCCTCGAAGCGGCCGTCGCGGCGATCGCCGAAGCGCACAGTCCAACGCCTGTCCCGTCCGAACCCGAAGGTAGAATCACCCCGTGACCCTCGTCGAAATCTCGAACCTCTGCCTCTGGTCGGCCGTCGCCGTCTACGCGCTGGCGTTCATCGCCTTCACGTTCGACCTCGCGCGCCGCAGCGCCGAGGTCACCGCGGCGATCGACGCGGCCGAGCGGGCCGAGCTGGAACGGTCGGCAGCCGCCGAGGAACGCGTCGGTGCACTCGCCTCCGCCGCGGCGCGGACCGCCGCACCGATCGTCACGAGCGACGGTGTCCCGCGCAAGACCCGCCGCCCCTCGGACGAGCCCGAGCAGCAGGCGTCGCGCAAGTCGCCGAGCCTCCGGGTCGGAGTCTCGCTCACCGTCATCGCCTTCCTCCTCCACCTCGTCGCGGACGTGACGCGCGGTATCGCCGCCGGTCGTGTCCCGTGGGCGAACATGTACGAGTTCGCGATGACGGGCACGCTGCTCATCGTCGCGGTGTTCCTCGTGGTCATCGCGCGCGTGGACCTCCGGTTCCTCGGCAGCTTCGTGATCGGCCTCGTGACCGTGCTCCTCGGCCTCGCGACCGCGAACTTCTACGTCGAGGTCGTCCCGCTGCCGCCGGCGCTGCAGTCGGCGTGGCTCGTCATCCACGTGTTCGTCGCGAGCCTCGGCACGGCGTTCTTCGCCATCGGCTTCGCGTTGAGCGTCGTGCAGCTCCTGCAGGGGCGTCGCGAGCGACGGCTCGGGCTCGTGCAGCCCACCCAGAGCTCCGGGCGTCTCCGCTTCCTGCTCACCCTCCCGAACGCGGAGCGCCTCGAGAACCTCGCCTACCGCGTCAACATCATCGGCTTCATCTTCTGGACGTTCACGCTCATGGCCGGTGCCATCTGGGCTGAGCGCGCCTGGGGTCGGTACTGGGGCTGGGACACCAAAGAGGTGTGGACCTTCATCATCTGGGTGATCTTCGCCGGGTACATCCATGCCAGGGCGACGCGCGGCTGGCGCGGATCACGCGCGGCCACGCTCGCCATCATCGGCTTCAGCGCCGTGATGTTCAACTTCGTCGTGGTGAACGTCTTCTTCAAGGGTCTGCACGCCTACAGCGGCCTGTAAGCCCCTGCGCCGGCCCTCAGCCGAGCAACGCGTGCGTGCGGCGGAGCCGGTCGAGCCACCAGGCGGTCCGCTCCGGTGACGCCGTGAAGTGCTCGAGGAGATCGACGTCCACCTCGACGCGCCGAACGGCGATGCCGCCGTCCACGGGATCGAGCGGTGCGGTCGTCACGTCGCCGCCGAGGAGCGCGGTGGTGGCGAGCCCGCAGTCATAGTCGAGTTCCGGCAGGGCCGCCGCGAGGTGGGCACCCATGGAGATGCCGACGGAGGTGTCCAGCGCGCTCGAGACGACGATCGGCAGGCCGGCCTCGCCCGCGATGCGGAGCGCGGCGTGCACGCCGCCGAGCGGCTGCGCCTTCACGACGAGCAGGTCGGCGGCGCCGGCGCGAGCCACGGCGAGGGGGTCCTCGGCTTTGCGGACGCTCTCGTCCGCCGCGATGGCGACGTCCAGGGAGGAGACCCGTTCACGGATCTCGGCGAGTTCCGCGACGGTCGCGCAGGGTTGCTCGACGTACTCGAGGTCGAAGGGTTCGAGAGCGCGGATGGCGTGTTCGGCCTCGTCGACGTTCCAGTTGGTGTTGGCGTCCACGCGGAGTCGACCCTCGGGTCCGATGGCCCGCCGGACGGCGGCGACGCGCGCGACGTCGTCGGCGAGCACCTGCCCGCGCTCGGCCACCTTCACCTTCGCGGTCCGGCAGCCCGGGAAGCGGGAGAGGATCGACGGCACGTCCGCCGCGTCCACGGCCGGGACCGTCGCGTTCACGAGGATGCGATCCCGGTGGAGGGGTGGGAGGTCCGACCAGCCGAAGTCGATGGCGGCCCGCAGCCACGCGGCCGACTCCTGGTCGTCGTACTCGACGAAGGGGGAGAACTCCGTCCACCCGGCGGGCCCGCGGAAGAGGACGGCCTCGCGGGTGTCGATGCCCCGGAACCGGACGCGGAGGGGGATGGAGACCACGCGGGCGGTGGCGAGGACGTCGTCGAGGTTCGCTTGCATGACCCCATCCTGCACCCGGACGTCGGAAGCCGTCGCGAGACGCCCGTGACACAATCGATCCCGTGCCGCTGTTCTCCCGACGCAAGCCGACGCCAGGCGATCGGCGAAGCGTGCCCGCGGACGAACCCGCCGCCTTCTCGGTGCCCGAGCCGATCTTCGAGCCGAGCCCCGAGGCCGAGGTGCTCCCGGTGGTCGAGGAAGCGCCCGGCGGATCCTCCGACGAGCCGCGCGATCCGAACGCCCCGCCGATCCCCGGAGCGCCGCCGGCAGCCGTGTCCTCGAGCGCGCCAGCGCCTGCCGCCCCGGAGCGCACGCCCGAGGAACTGGAGGCGGAGACCGCAAGGTTCCGTCGTCCGGGGTCCCGAGGACGACGGACGCCACGGCAGCCCGCATCACGGAAGCCGTCGTCGCGCCGTCAACGGAAGGCGGCGGCACGCGCGGCCGCCTCGCAACCCGAGTCCGCGGCGATCTCGGCCGACGGCGGCGAGCGGAGTCCGGCGGCCCACCCGCCTGCCGGCGGTGCGTCCCCGACCGGGCGGGACGAGCTCGGCGCGCGGAGTCGGGGTGTCGTCGCCTCCTTCTCGCCGCTCGCCCTGCTCGGCGCGGTGGTGGCCGTCACCCTCTTCACCGTCCTGCTGGCCGTGAGCTACCGGCCCGGCGAGGGTGCCTGGGCCATCCTCGTGGCGTTCGTCCTCGTCGTCGTCGTGCAGATCGTGCTGCTCATCGGGAGTGTCATCGTCATCCGCCGGAAGGTGCGGCGCCGCTGGGGTGTGCTGGCGCTGGTGCTCATCCTCGTCGTCAACCCCGTCACGGCGATGGCGGTCGGCGGTCTCTCCACGGATCGGGCCGGGAATGGTGCCTCCGCCGGTGGCAGCGGCGACGAGGAGCACGACCCGATCTGGGACACCTACCCGGGATCCGCCTACGTCGACGCGAAGGAGACCCTCGACGGGCCGAGCTACGAGGACTTCGTCGGGACGTCCGACGAGATGCTCGCGGAGATCCGGACGGCCCTGACCGCCGAGTTCGGCTTCGACTGGGTGGAGCGACAGCCCGCCGAGACGGAGGTCGATCAGAACGGGTACGGCGGGGACTCCGTGCTCTTCGAGTACACGGCACCGGTGTGGCAGACGACGACGACCGTGCGCACCTTCGAGGAGAAGTCGCGGGTCGTCGAGCTGATCCGGCAGGTGCTGCTCCGGTACGGCATCGCGAACCTCGACATGCAGAACGCACCGTCCTCCTGGCGTGAGCCGGGCGAGCTCACCGAGCGGTACGGCGGTGAGACCCTCGACACTCAGGCACTGTGGGACCTGCACACCTACAACGCCATCACGGGGGCCGGCGACTTCCGGACGAGCATCGTCGACCTCACGCTCGACTCGGCCGGCACGGTCGCGAAGGACCGCGAGTTCGACGTCGACTACTACGACATGGCGGCGGAGGGCATCGAGCTGCACCTCGACTCGTATGCGCTCCTGAAGGAGGCGGACCGCGCCGACTACCTGGAGGCGCTCAAGCCCTATGCGGACCTCGACAAGCCGAAGTAGTGCCTAGGCTGGACGCATGAGCGATCGAGTGTCCGAACTGTTCGACCCGGAGATCTGGGACGTCGTACCGGGGTTCGAGGACCTCACCGATCTGACGTACCACGTCGCGCGCGAGGGCGGCTTCGTGCGCATCGCGTTCGACCGCCCCGAGGTGCGCAACGCCTTCCGCCCGCACACCGTCGACGAGCTGTACCGCGCGCTCGACCACGCTCGCCAGAGCCCGACGGTCGGAGTGGTGCTGCTCACCGGCAACGGTCCGAGCGCGAAGGACGGCGGCTGGGCGTTCTGCTCGGGCGGCGACCAGCGCATCCGTGGTCGCGACGGCTACCGGTACGCGAGCGACGACGCCGCGGACGACGAGACGGCGAGCGGCATCGACGCCGCGCGCAACGGTCGCCTGCACATCCTCGAGGTCCAGCGCCTCATCCGCTTCATGCCGAAGGTCGTCATCAACCTCGTTCCCGGATGGTCCGCGGGCGGTGGGCACTCCCTCGGCGTCGTGTGCGACCTGTCGATCGCGAGTCGAGAACACGCGCGGTTCAAGCAGACCGACGCCGACGTCGGTTCCTTCGACGCGGGGTACGGGAGCGCGTACTTCGCCAAGCAGGTGGGTCAGAAGTTCGCCCGCGAGGTGTTCTTCCTTGCCCAGGAGTACGACGCGGAGCGCGCGCTGCAGGCGGGCGCGATCAACGCGGTCGTCCCGCACGCCGAGCTCGAGCAGACGGGCGTCGCCTGGGCCCGCACCATCCTCGGCAAGTCACCGACCGCCATCCGCATGCTGAAGTTCGCCTTCAACGCCGTCGACGACGGTCTCGTCGGCCAGCAGGTCTTCGCGGGCGAGGCCACCCGCCTCGCTTACGGCACCGACGAGGCGGTGGAGGGGCGCGACGCCTTCCTGGAGAAGCGCAAGCCGGACTGGGCTCCGTTCCCCTGGCAGTTCTGAGCTGCCTGACCGCGAGGAGTCGGCGGAGCGCCGACGCACCCGGCGTACGCTGAATCCATGACCCGTCAGCTGCTCCCCGTCGACGCGTCCGCCTCGGCGATGCTCGCAGCCCTGGAGACGGCGCTCGACGGCTCCGGACCCGCGGTCCTCCCGATGCAACCCGGATCGTCCGCGGCACCGGCCGTGGTCGACGACCGGGTGGCCCTCGTGATCGAGACGTCCGGTTCGACGGGCGTGCCGAAGCGGGTCGCCCTCTCGGCTGAGGCCCTCCTGGCCAGCGCGGCGGGTTCCGCGGTGGCTCTGGGTGGCCCTGAGGCCCATCGCCGTTCGTCCCAGTGGATCCTGGCACTCCCGACGCACTACATCGCCGGCGTCAACGTGCTACTCCGGTCGATCGTCGCCGGGACCAGGCCGCTCGAGGCACCGACCGGGTCGTTCGACGCCCGGGCGTTCTGCGGACTCGTCGAGCGGCTCGACGCCGATGCCGGATTCGCCGCCCTCGTACCGGCACAACTGCGCATGCTCGTCGACGCCGCCGAGACGAGCACCTCCGTGCGTGACGCGCTCGCCGGACTCGCCGGGCTGCTCGTCGGGGGACAGGCCACCCCCGCTCCGCTGCTCGAACGGTCCGCGGCGCTCGGCATCCGCGTCGTGCGGAGTTACGGCTCGAGCGAGACCTCCGGCGGCTGTCTGTACGACGGCGTGCCGTTCGCCGGTGTCGAACCCCGGCTGGTGAACGGGGAGCTCCTCATCGCCGGACCGGTCCTTGCCGAGGGCTACCTCGGCGAACCGGACCGCACGGCGACCGCCTTCCCGGACGACGGCGGCCGCCGGTGGTACCGCACCGGCGACACCGCCGAGCTCGTCGACGGCGTCGTCCGGGTGACCGGTCGGGCCGACAACGTGATCATCAGCGGCGGGGTGAACATCTCCCTCGACCGGGTGCAAGCGGTCGTCCGGTCGGTGCCGGGGCTGGCCGAGGCCGTCGTCGTCGCCGTCCCCGACGAGCGGTTCGGCCAGGCGTCCGTGATCGTGACGGGGGTCGGGACCCCCTTGGACCAGCGCCCGGACGACGCGCTGCTGCAGACCGCCCGAGACGCCGTCGCGGAGGCGCTCGGCCGCCCGGCGCGCCCCGCCCGACTGGTCCGTCTGGCCGAGCTGCCGCTGCTCGCGAGCGGCAAACCCGACCTCGTCGCACTCCGCTCACGATTGGGTTGAGCCCGTCCTCCGCGTGCCCGCGAGGGCCGGTTTGCAGGCGGTTGTCGCATAGGGCATGCTCTCCCATGCGTGTCGACGAGCGACCGCAGCCGGGGGACGACGACAGGTGACAACGGGGACCGACACGGGCGCTGCGCCCACGAGGCCGACCACGGCGTTCCGCGCCGACATCCAGGGGATGCGGGCGCTCGCCGTGACCGCGGTGATCCTCGCCCATGCGACCGGCTGGCCGGCCGGCGGCTTCGTGGGCGTGGACGTGTTCTTCGTGATCTCCGGCTTCCTCATCACCGGGTTGCTCCTGCGCGAGCACGAGCGTTCCGGACGCATCTCCCTGCCGGCCTTCTTCGGGCGGCGGATCAAGCGGATCCTGCCCGCGTCGCTCGTCGTCCTGGCCGCGACCGTCGCGCTGGCGTCGTGGCTGTTCAACGCCCCGCGGGCGCTCGCGACCTGGTGGGACGCGGTGTCGGCCGCACTGCTCGTCTCGAACTGGCGTTTCGAGGCGTCGGGCACCGACTACTTCCACGCGACGGACGCCGCGTCACCGCTGCAGCACTTCTGGTCCCTCTCGATCGAGGAGCAGTTCTACCTCGTGTGGCCGGTGCTGCTCGTCGTCCTGCTCGCCGTCGCGGCCCGCGGAGCCAGACCCGTGCTGCGCTCGCGCCTCGTCGTCGGTGGCGTCCTCGTCGTCCTCATCGCGGCCTCGTTCGCCGTCGCCGTGTGGCAGTCGGGGGCGGCCCCGCAGGCCGCCTACTTCGCGACCGGCGCGCGCGTGTGGGAGCTGGGGGCCGGCGCACTCCTGGCCGTGTCCGCGCCGCTCCTCGGCCGACTGCCGATGGCGCTCCGGGTGGTCGCCGGGTGGGCGGGGCTCGTCGGCATCGTCGCGTCCGCGCTGCTCATCACCGGGTCGATCGGGTTCCCCGGCCCCTGGGCGGTCGCCCCCGTCGCCGCCGCGATGCTGCTCATCGCCGCCGGGACCGGAGCCGGCCCGGCGTACTCGCGCTGGATCTTCCCGCTCGCGAACCCGCTGGGCCGTGGCGTCGGAGCGATCTCCTATTCGCTCTACCTCTGGCACCTCCCGATCCTCGTGTTCGTACCGATGCTCGTCCCCGACACCGCCCTCAGCACGGTCCCGGGGATGCTCGGGCTCATCCTCGGGGTCTCGGTGCTCTCCTTCCTGCTCATCGAGCAGCCGTTGCACCGCACGCCACTCATGGGTTCCTTCCACGGCGACCGCGACGCCAGGGACGCCGCCTGGGCCGCCTGGCGCGAGCGGTTCGCCTCCCAGTTCCTCTACTCGGCGGTCGGACTCGTGATCGTCGCCGGGCTCGCGGTGATCGCCATCGGCCCAGCGCTCCGCATGCCGGTGACCACCGGGGGGCCGGCGGCCGTCGCGGCACCGGCCGGAGACCCGCTCCAGGGCATCGCCGCCGAGCTGCAACTCGCGAGCCAGGCCTCGGCGTGGCCCGACAACCTCTCGCCGAGCCTCGACGACGCGATCCGCGCGACCTCGAGCACCAACCCCGCCCGGGCCTGTTTCGACCTGGGTTCGACGCCCCACGACGGTTCGTGCACCTGGGGCGATGCGTCCGCGCCGAAGCACGTCTACCTCGTCGGCGACTCGACCGCGCTCGCCTACGCGCCGGCGTTCCGCGCGATCGCGGATCAGAGCGGTGGGGCGGTGCGGATCACCACCATCGGCCTCTACGGGTGCCGCTTCACGCAGGACCTCATCCAGAACAGCGGCGCCGGGGTCATGGACGACTGCCCGACGCGCAAGCACGACATCGCCGAACGCATCGCAGCGGACCAGCCCGACCTCGTGATCGTCTCGAACGCGTTCGCCGCGGGTCGCACCACGGACGGCCGTTCGCTCGACACGACGTCGATGGTCGCGTCGGCGCTCGCCGAGACGGCGGGGTACCAGGTCCCGGGCCGCGTCGTGTTCCTCGCACCACCGCCGCTCGGCGCCGATCTCGGTTCCTGCTACTCGCGGGTGTCCAGTCCGCAGGACTGCGCCGTCGGCGTCGACGCCGCCTGGAACGACTTCGCCGCGGCGACCGAGTCGGCGGCGGGAGCGGCCGGAGAGCGCTTCGTGTCGTCGCTCCCGTTCAGCTGTGCGGATGGCGTCTGCCCGGCGTTCGCCGGGACGACGCCGACGAAGTACGACAGCGTGCACCTCACCCCGGCGTTCGCCGAGCACATCGCTCCGGCGGTCCTCCAGACGCTCCAGGCCGCCGGCGCACTGTGACGCCGTCCGCCCCGAGGCTCCGCGGGTAGACTCGCCGTCGTGGCACATGGAGCACGGCCGGCAGCGCCGAAACAGCAGAAGACGTCCGCACCGCGCAGCACGGCGGGTCGTGGCGCGAACGGTGGACGATCCGGCAACCCCGCGCGCGGTGGCGGTCGCAAGGTCCCGCTCGCGAAGCCGGCGACCTTCGGCGACTGGGTCGGTGCGGCCCGAATCCGTACGCTGCCGATGGCCGTCGCCCCCGTACTCATCGGCACCGGTGCCGCGACGATCATCGCGGGCCCCGGGGTCTACCACCCGGTCCGTGCGCTGCTCTGCCTCGTCGTCGCGCTCGCGCTGCAGATCGGCGTCAACTACGCCAACGACTACTCCGACGGGATCCGCGGAACGGACGACCTACGGGTCGGCCCGAGCCGACTGACCGGTTCCGGCGCGGCGAAGCCCAAGACGGTCCTGACCGTCGCGCTCGTGTTCTTCGGTATCGCGGCGGTGGCCGGCATCGTCCTCACGATCCTCACCCAGTTCTGGTGGCTGCTCCTCGTCGGGGCGGTCGCGATCGTCGCCGCCTGGTTCTACACGGGCGGGAAACGTCCCTACGGGTACTTCGCGCTCGGCGAGGTCTTCGTTTTCGTGTTCTTCGGCCTCGTCGCCACGCTCGGCACGACCTTCGTCCAGGTCGGGACCGTGAACCAGGAAGCATGGTTCGGTGCGATCGGCGCGGGCCTCATCGCCTGCGCGGCGCTCGTCGTCAACAACCTCCGCGACCTCGAACAGGACAAGGCGGTCGGGAAGCGCACCCTGTCGACGTTCATCGGCCGGATCGCGTCGAAGGTGCTCTACTGCGTCCTGCTGCTCGTGCCGTTCGGCATCGCCGCGTTCCTCGCGCTGTTCTACCCGATCGCCTGGTTCACCATGTTCGCGCTGCTCGCCGCCATCCCGGCGTGCGTGATCGTGCTGTTCTCCACGACGGCCAGGGAGCAGATCCTGGTGCTCAAGCTGACGGGGCTCGTGCAGCTAGCGTTCGGGGTGATCCTCGGTCTGGCGTTCTTCTACACGCCCGGCATCGCCGGCTGACGACGCTTCCGGTGCCGCCGCGCTCGCATCGAGCGCCGCGTCCTCGGAGTCCTCATCGTCGTGCGGCGTCGGCTTGTCGCCGTGCCGACGGGCGTAGAGCTCCTGTGCGACGGTCTCCCGCGGGGTGCGCAGGAAGATGTAGGACACGCAGAGTCCGATGATCGCGGCGATGATCGCGGCGACCCAGGGCTGCAGACCCGTGAGGAAGACGAGGAGCAGGAGCGGCACCACGAACGCCAACAGGCGGAGGATGGTGTACCGGACGGCGGCGGGAACGCGTTTCACCAGACAAGTCTAGGCGTCCCGCCTGAAGGCAACCCCAGGTAATCACGTCACCTGGCGTTTACGATGGAGACATGGTTCGTCTCTGGATCGGCCTCGCCGTCGCGGCAGTCGTCTTCATCGTGTATTCGGTGGTTGACTGCGCCACGATGCCGCGCGACCGCGTCCGAGGGATCAGCAAGACCTCGTGGATCATCGCCATCCTCCTCCTGCCGGTCATCGGCGGAGTCCTCTGGTGGATCATCGGCCGGGTCCGCGCTCCGAAGGCCGTGCCCCGCGGCTCAGCGCCGGACGACGACCCCGACTTCCTCAAGAAGCTCGACGCCGACCGTGCGCAGACGAAGCGCATCCGCGACCTCGAGGACGAGCTCAACCGCTTCGACGACGAGTCGGGCGACAGCCCGGATGCGACGACGCACGACGACCCCACCCCGGGATCCGACACGCCCGACGACGGTTCCGGCCGCAGACCGCCTGGCGCGCCGAGCGCCTCGTGAACCCGTCCGCCGCTCCCGAGCCCGTCGGCTCGGCTCCCTCGTCGAGCCCGGCCAGCGCGTCCGCGTGGGCACTCCTCGACGCGCTCGTCGCCGTGGGTGTCTCCGACGTCGTCGTCTGCCCAGGTTCCCGGTCGCAGGCGCTCGCGCTCGCCGCTGCCGAGCTGGCGGCCTCCGGACGGATCACCCTGCATGTGCGCATCGACGAGCGGGTCGCCGGCTTCCTCGCCTTGGGCCTCGGCGTCGAGACCGACCGTCCGGCCGTCGTGATCACGACCTCGGGGACGGCGACCGCGAACCTGCATCCGGCGGTCCTCGAAGCGCATCACTCGCGCGTGCCGCTCATCGTCCTCACCGCCGACCGGCCGGCCGAGGCGCACGGCATCCGGGCGAACCAGACGACGAAGCAGGACGACCTCTACGGGTTCGCCGCGCGCCTCGCCGTGGTCGTCGAGGCCCCGACCGGTGCCGACGGTGAGCAGGACGCCGCCCGCGATCTCGCCCAGCGGGCGTACCGCGCCGCGACGGACGTCCTCGATCCGGGCCCGGTGCACCTGAACCTCGCCTTCCGGGAGCCGCTCTCGGGTGGCTTCGACCCGGTCGTCGCCGGGGTGACCCCCGACGTCCCGGTCGAGACGGACGCAACCGCGGAAGCACCGCTCTACCCGGGGCGGCCGCATCTCGTCCTCGAGCGCGGACCCAGGACCCTCGTCGTCGCCGGGCACCATGCCGGCCCGGCCGCCGAGCAGCTTGCGGCGGACGGCGGATGGCCGCTGATCGCGGAGGTGTCGAGCGGATCCCGGTTCGGGCGGAACGTCATCGCCGCCTACCGGGAGCTGCTCCGCGAGGACGACTACCGCGAGGCCGTCGAGCGCGTCGTCGTCTTCGGCCACCCGACCCTCAGTCGCGAGGTCCCGCTCCTGCTCCAGCAGCCGCAGGTCGAGACGATCGTCGTCGCCCCGGCCGGAGCCGAGGTCTACAACCCCGGACGACGGGCCGACCGGATCGTGTCCTCCGTCTCCGTCGAGGCGGGGCCCGCGGATCGCGCTTGGCTCGGAGCCTGGGTCGTCGGATCCCGAGAACGGGTGGTGGACCCCTCGCCTGCAGCCCCCGATCTCGACGGGCTGCACTCGACGACTCCCGCCGAGCGGCTGGCCTCCGTCCGGGCCGAGCTCGACGCCGTCCGCCTCCCGGTCACCCGCGAGGTCCTCGTCGACGCGGTCTGGCGTGCCACCTGGCCGCACGACCGCCTCGTCGTCGGCGCGTCGAGACTCATCCGCGTGGCCGACGGTCTCGTCCCCGGCCGCAATATCAGCGTGCACGCCAACCGCGGACTCGCGGGCATCGACGGCACCATCGCCACCGCCACGGGGATCGCGCTGGCGAGCCAGGCCGACGGAGGCCCAGGTGTGACGCGGGTGCTCCTCGGCGACCTCGCCTTCCTCCACGACGTCGGCGCGATGCTCCTGGACGACGGCGTCGCGCCGCGTCTCCAGGTGATCGTCGGCAACGACGGGGGCGGCACCATCTTCGACGCGCTCGAGGTCGCCCAGAGCGCCCCTGGAGCGCTCTTCGACCGCGTCCAGTACACGCCACAGCACGTCCGGCTGGAGTCGCTCGCGACCGCCTACGGGTGGGAGTACCGCTCGGCCCGCACGCGCACGGAACTCGACCAGGCGTTCACCGCGCCGGTGACCGGTCCCGTCCTCATCGAGGTCCCGCTGCCGCGAGCCTGATCCGTGGGTCCTCCCGGGGGTCGACTTCCGAAGCGACCTGCAGCCAGAATGGGCGGATGACGGCATCGAAGCACGCATCGACCTGGACGGCACCACCCCGAGACACGCTGCGCGTGGGGGAGGGGTTCAGCCTCGCCGACGTCGATCCCTCATCGACGCCGGGCTTCGACGGTGACAAGCAGCAGGGCCGGGTCGAGCTCGACGCAGGGGTGCCCGCGCTGTCCGAGCTGCAGGAGCGACTCTTCGCGGCGAGCACGCAGGGAGCCCCCGAAGCGGTGCTCCTCGTCCTGCAGGCGATGGACACGGCGGGCAAGGGTGGCATCGTCAAGCACGTCGTCGGCTCGGTCGACCCGCAGGGCGTGCACCACCACGCCTTCAAGAAGCCCACGGAGGAGGAGCGGTCCCACGACTTCCTCTGGCGGGTTGAGCCGCACCTGCCGAAGCCCGGTCAGATCGGCGTCTTCGACCGTTCGCACTACGAGGACGTCCTCATCGGTCGGGTGCGTCAGCTCGCCGAGCCGGACGAGATCGAGCGTCGGTACGGGGCGATCAACGACTTCGAGGCGGGCACCGTCGCGAGCGGGACCCGCATCGTCAAGGTGATGCTGCAGATCAGCGCCGACGAGCAGAAGGAACGGCTCGCCGACCGGCTCGCGCGTCCGGACAAGCACTGGAAGTACAACCCGGGCGATGTGGACGAACGCGAGTTGTGGCCGGCCTATCAGGACGCCTATCAGGCGGCGTTCGAGCGGACGAGCACCGAGGTCGCCCCCTGGTTCGTCGTGCCGGCGGACCGCAAGTGGTACGCGCGCATCGCGGTCCAACGGCTGCTGCTCGACGCCCTCGAGGACATCGATCCGCAGTGGCCGGCGGCCGACTACGACATCGCCGTCGAGCAGGCACGACTCGCGGCGAGCTGAAGCGGTGGGCCTCGGCTCAGCCGAAGGCTTCCACGATCGGACGGAACTTCATCTTCGTCTCGATGAGCTCCGTCGCGGCGTCCGAGTCGGCGACGATGCCGCAGCCGGCGTAGGCCGTGATGTCACCGTCCGGCGCGATCTGCGCACACCGGAGGGCCACCGCCCACTCGCCGTCACCCGAGGCGTCCACCCACCCGACCGGACCGGCGTAGCGACCGCGGTCGAACGGTTCCAGCTCGCGGATGAGGGCGACGGCGTCGTGCGTCGGGGTTCCGGCGACGGCGGCGGTCGGGTGCAGACCGTCCATGAGGTCGAGCGAGGACGAGCCGTCCGAGAGTCGTCCGTCGATGTCGGTCGCGAGGTGCCAGAGGTTCGGCAACTTGAGGGTGAAGGGGACCTCGCTGCGGCGCAACTGGGGGCTGTGTGCCTGCAGCGCGGTCAGCACCGACTGCACGGCGAACTGGTGCTCACCCTGGTCCTTCGCGCTCGTCATGAGTGCGACGGCCTGGTCGTGGTCGCTCTCGGCGTCGGGACCGCGCGAGATCGTGCCGGCGAGGACGCGCGCCGAGACGGCACCCCGATCCACTCGGACGAGCGTCTCCGGGCTCGAGCCGATGAAGCCGTCGACCGCGTAGGTCCAGCAGTCGGGGTAGCCGAGGGCGAGGTCGTGGAGCACTCGGCGGCGGTCCGCTTCCGCGGGGAGGTGCCCGGCCAGGTCGCGTGCGAGCACGACCTTGCTCAGGCCGCCGGCCTGGATGCGGGCGATGGCGCGCTCGGCCGAGTCGAGGTAGCCGTCGCGGCTCTGCACACCGGGGGTCAGCTGGATACGGTACTCGGGCCCGTAGGCCGTGGTCACGGGATCGACGTCCTCCGCGCCGTCGCCGAGGGAGACCCGCGTGATGAAGCTCGCGTCGGGGTACCGGCCGATGATCGTGCGCGGCACGATGAGGACGCTCGTCGCGGAGGACTCGTCGTCGAAGGCGAACGTGCCGAACGCGACCAGGCCGGTCCCGGGCCGTCGTACCTCGTCCGTCACCACTGCTGCGGCGCAGACGTCCCGCCAGGCCGCCGCGGCACGCGTGAACCGGTCGGGGCCCGAGAACTCCAGGCGGAGCGCCTCACCAAGTCCGACCAGCCCGTGTCCCTTCCGCACCCAGAGGAGCGGCGAGGTCTGGTCGGCGAACGGGAGGAGCTGGCGCGGGTCGTCGATGGCGACGGTCTGGGCGACCAGTGACGAGGTCAGGGGAATGGTCACCGTTCAACCCTACGCCCGCGCAGGAGGGGTCCCTCCCCGCCGCAGCCCGACGGGTGGAGGGTCGGTCACCGCCTCGTCGGCGGGCCGTTCACCGGCCGGACGTGCCGATCGTCTGCAACCCGGTGACCCCGAGCAGTGCGAGTTTCGCCGCGTCCTCGGTGCCCGGTGCCGCCGTGTACACGACGATGCGCAGGTCGCCGCCCGGCGTGGACAGGACGTCGCAGTCGACGGTGATCGGTCCGACCGGCGTCCGCGTGACCGTCTTCCGGCTCGCCCGGTGCTCCGCGACCCTGGCCTCCGCCCAGCGCCGTTCGAACTCGGGTGACACCGATCGCAGCCGGGCGACGAGTCGTGCGAGCTCGTCGTCCCGCGGGTAGCGCCCGACCGCCGCCCGGAGGTCTGCGGCGAGGTCGCTCGCGAACTCCTCCTCGTGCTGCTCGTCGAAGTCCGTGCCGTCGTGCCCCGCGGTGAAGTGCCGCCACACCAGGTTGCGATCGTCACCGACGAGGGTGGAGGGATCGCCGTTCACCGCGGCCCACAGCGGGTTCCAGAGCAGGATGTCGTGAGCGGCGGAGAAGACCGCCAGCGGCACGTCGCCGAGCCGGTCGACGATGCGCTGCACTCCCGGACCGATGTGCCGCGGGACGACCCCGGGCGGTGGTGGCGCGGCTCCGGCGACCCGGTAGAGGTGGTCGCGCTCCTGATCCGTCAGTCGCAGTGCGACTGCGAGGGCCCGCAGCAGTTGCGGCGAGGGATTCCGGGCGCGGCCCTGCTCGAGCCTGACGATGTAGTCCACGCTGATGCCGGCGAGGGCCGAGAGCTCCTCGCGGCGCAGGCCGGCCGTCCGTCTTCCTGGGCCGGCGGGGAGACCGACCTCGGCAGGGGAGACCCGTTCGCGCCAGGCCCGGAGCACACCGGCGAATTCGTCCATCCGGCCATTGTGCCCCCGGTGTCGGTCCGCATCCTGGTACTGCCGGTCCCCCTGTCGACCGGGGCCCGGCGGACCGACCATGCCGGGCGGAGCATGGACCCATGACCACCACACTCATCACCGGGGCCAACAAGAGCCTCGGACTCGAAACCGCACGCCGACTGATCGACGCCGGCCACACCGTCTACGCCGGCATGCGCGACCTGGGCCGCGGCGATGCCGTCGCCGCGCTCGGCGCCCACCCCGTCCAGCTCGACGTCACCGACCAGGCGAGCGTCGACGCGGCGCTCGCAGCGCTCCCGGAGCTCGACGTGCTCGTCAACAACGCCGGCGTGCTCGGCACGTCCTTCGGCGTGGACGACCTCACCCCGGAGTCGATGCAGGACGTCCTCGACACGAACGTCGTCGGTGTCGTCCGCGTCACCCAGGCCGCGTTGCCCCTCCTGCGCCGATCGTCCCGACCCGTCATCGTGAACGTCGCCTCGGGAGTGGGATGGCCCCGCTTCCTCACCTCCGAGGAGGCCGACGAGTTCGCGGTACCGACGATCCCGTACGCCGCGTCGAAGGCGGCCGTCATCACACTCACCGTGCAGTACGCGAAGAACCTGCCCGGGTTCCGGGTGAACGTGAGCGACCCGGGCTACACCGCGACCGACTTCAACGGACACGGTGGCCATCAGACGGTGACCGAGGGGACGGACGCGACCGTCGCGCTCGCCCTGCTCGGTCCGGACGGTCCCACCGGGGAGTTCCACAACCGGCACGGACGCATCGACTACTGAGCGCGAGCCTGGGAGCCGTGCTCGGACGGCCGGCTCCCAGCGGCGCGGACGTAGGATGGACGGGTGAACCGCGCCGACCTCTCCAAGCAGCCCGAGCAGGTCTCGGCCATGTTCGACGACGTCTCGACGAAGTACGACCGCATGAACGCGGTCCTCTCCGTCGGGAACGACGCCCTGTGGCGCATCGCGACCACTCGTGCGGTCGGTCCGGCCGCCGGTGAGCGCATCCTCGACCTCGCGGCCGGCACGGGAACGTCCTCCGCGGCGCTGGCACGCAACGGTGCACAGGTCGTGGCTGCCGACTTCTCGCCCGGCATGATCGCCGTGGGTCGCGACAAGTACGCCGACCGCTCCGACATCCAGTTCGTCGAGGCCGACGCGACCGACCTCCCCTTCGCCGACGAGGAGTTCGACGCGACGACGATCTCCTTCGGCCTCCGCAACGTCGTCCGCCCGAAGGACGCCCTCGCCGAGATGCTCCGGGTCACGAAGCCCGGCGGCCGGATCGTCATCTGCGAATTCTCCACGCCGACCCTCGCCCCGATGCGCGCCGCCTACAACCTCTACCTCGAGCGCGTGATGCCGCTCGTCGCCGGCGTCGCATCGTCGAACGCCGAGGCGTACACCTACCTCAACGACTCGATCCGCGCCTGGCCGAGCCAGCCGGAGCTGGCCGCCTGGCTGCGTGAAGCGGGCTACGAGCACGTCGCCTATCGCAACCTCACCGGCGGGATCGTCGCCCTGCACCGCGGACTCAAGCCGGCCTGAGTCTCGTCACCGTCGGGGTTCGTCTCGGCATTCTCGAGGGGTGGAACCTGTTGATCCCGTCACTTCCCGCGAGTCGGCGCGACTGATTCCGTAGCCCGGTCCCGAACGGGAGCATTGACACACGGGTGCGCCCGGCCCTACCGTTCCGTCATGACAGCACAGGACACGGCCCGCGGGTCCCAGCCGGCATCACCCACCGGCGGCAAGGGTCTCGCCACCGGCACCCTCGGCCTCTTCGGCTCCGTGATCATCGGCTTGGCGTCGACCGCGCCGGTGTACTCGCTCGTCGCGACGCTCGGGTTCGTCGTGCTCGCCGTCGGTGCCCAGGCGCCGATCGCCTTCATCGTCGCCTTCATCCCGATGCTGTTCATCGCGTTCGCCTACCGCGAGCTGAACCGCGACGTACCGGACTGCGGCACGACCTTCACCTGGGCGACGAAGGCCTTCGGCCCGGTCACCGGCTGGATCGGCGGGTGGGGCGTCGCGCTCGCCGGCATCGTGGTGCTCGCGAACCTCGCACAGATCGCGGGGCAGTACCTGTGGTTGCTCATCGGTGACGGCTCCCTCGCCTCGAACGTCCCGCTCGTCACCGCGACCGGTGTCGTGTTCATCGCCCTCATGACGTGGGTGTCGTACCGCGGCATCGAGCTGGGGGAGCGGATCCAGAACATCCTCCTCGCGGTCCAGTACCTCGCACTCGTGCTGTTCGCCGTGTTCGCCTTCATCGGAGCGTCGAACGGCACCGCGCCCGACGCGACGCCGATCTCGCTCGACTGGTTCAACCCGTTCGCGTTCACCGATTACCACGGCTTCATCGAGGCGGTGCTGCTCGCACTCTTCATCTACTGGGGTTGGGACACCTGCCTCGCCCTGAACGAGGAGACGAAGGACCCGCAGAAGATCCCGGGCCGCGCGGCGGTCATCTCCACGGTAATCCTGCTGGTCACCTACGTCACCGTCACGGTCGCCGCCATGGTCTACGCCGGACTCGGGACCACGGGCACCGGCCTCGCCAACGAGGACAACGCGAACGACATCTTCCTGGCGCTGAAGGACCTCGTGCTCGGACCGTGGGCGTGGATCCTGGTCGTCGCCGTGCTCATCTCGGCGGTGTCGTCGACGCAGACGACGATCCTCCCGACGGCGCGCGGCACGCTCGCGATGGCTGCCTACAAGGCGCTGCCGAAACGGTTCGCGACCGTCCACCCGACCTTCAAGACGCCGTCCTTCTCGACGCTCGTCATGGGCATCGTCGCGATCGTCTACTACGTCGGCATGACGCTCGTGAGCGAGAACATCCTGGCGGACTCGATCCTCTCCCTCGGACTCGCGATCGCCTTCTACTACGGCATCACCGGGTACGCGTGCGTCTGGTACTTCCGGAAGGTGCTCTTCCGCTCCGCGCAGGACTTCTTCTTCAAGGGCCTCTTCCCGCTCCTCGGGGCGCTCATGCTCACCTTCGCCTTCGTGCAGAGCTGCATCGACATGTTCGACGTCGACTACGGCTACACGGTCCTCTTCGGCGTCGGCGGCACGTTCGTCATCGGCGTCGGTTCGCTGGCCTTCGGTTTCGTGCTCATGCTGCTCTGGTACAGCCGGAAGTCCTCGCGGCCCTTCTTCCGCGGGGAGAGCCTCAACCGCGACACCGAGGTCCTCGTGCCCGACGAGCCGATCGAGTACGGCCGCTCCGTCGACGGCGGTCTCGCCTGACCTCCGGTCCCTGAGCCTCACTCCGGTCCCTGAGCCTCCCTCCGGTCCCTGAGCCTCCCTCCGGTCCCTGAGCTTGTCGAAGGGCGCATCTCCCGGGGTCGTCCAGGCGGGCCGGGCATACTGGTGGGATGTTGGACACCCTGCCAGGCGGCCCGTGGATCTGGGGCGTCGCGATCGTCGGTCTCGTGCTCGTCGTCATCCTCCTGAACGCCAGGCGGGCGAAGTCGGCGTTCGCGAAGCCGTACGAGCGCTACGACACCACCGAGATCCCGCCGGACACCCCGGGTACCCGCGAGTTCATCGTGCGAGACGACGCGACCGGTGCACGGCTCCAGTTCGTGGCGTCCGGGCCGTCGGCCAGGATCGCCCTCGTCGTCGTGCCGCCGAAACACCTCGGGACCGGCGTCGAAGCCGGCCTCTTCCGCGCCGCGCTGCCGACCGCCCAGGGCGTCGACGCCTGGACCTGGCCGCCGCTCAACACCGACGGATACTCGATGCTGCTCGACCTCGCGCACGAGTTCCCGCATCTGGCGTTCTACGACGCTGAGGGCGTGCGACTCCGCTGAATCGGGTCGTGTGGTCCGACCACAGCTGCCAATCACCTGATCGCGCCCGTGGATTCCGGTCCTCCGGCACAGGTGACGGGCTGCCCCGGCTAGGCTAGAGCTGTGAATCCCAGCGCGACCCGCCGTGTCAGCAACCTGGCCAGCCAGGCCGGGCTTGCCGAACGCATGTTCGCGACCGGTGCAGACCGCAAGCTCGCCAAGACCATCGACGACGGCGTGGCCCGCCTCGAGATCGGTCTGGAAGAGCAGCTCGGGTTCACCGACGACCTCGTCGACGTCACCGCGCGCTATCTGCTCGAGGCCGGCGGCAAGCGGGTCCGCCCGCTGCTCACCATGCTCATCGCCCAGCTCGGCGACGGCATCACCGACAACGTCCTGCGGGCGGCCGAGGCGATCGAGATCACCCACCTCGGCTCGCTGTACCACGACGACGTCATGGACGACGCCGACAAGCGTCGCGGCGTGCCCAGCGCCCACCAGGTGTTCGGCAACAACACCGCCATCCTCACCGGCGACCTCCTGTTCGCCCGTGCCAGCCAGATCATGGCCGACCTCGGCGAGCGGGCGATCCGGATCCAGGCCGCCACGTTCGAGCGCCTCGTGCTGGGGCAGCTGCACGAGACCACCGGTCCTCGCGAGGGCCAGGACGAGGTCGAGCACTACATCCAGGTCCTCGCCGACAAGACCGGGTCGCTCATCGCCGCTGCGGCCCGGAGCGGCGTCATCTTCTCCAACGCCCCCGAGGCGTACGAGAGCGCGGTCGTCGAGTTCGGCGAGAAGGTCGGCATCGCCTTCCAGCTCATCGACGACGTCATCGACCTGTCGCCGCAGCCCGAGGAGACCGGCAAGGTCCCCGGCACCGACCTGCGGGCCGGCGTCGTCACCCTCCCCATGCTCTACCTGCGCCGCGAGGCCGTCGCTGACCCCGAGGCGGCAGCGCTCGTCGCCCGGCTCGACGCCGAGGTCACGGAGACGGACCACGACCCCGCCCGGTTCGCTGCGCTCGTCGCCACCCTGCGCGACCACGCCGTGACCGCACGGACCTTCGCCGAGGCCCGGCAGTGGGCCGACGAAGCGATCGCGGCACTCGCACCGCTGCCCGACGGCTCGGTCAAGAAGGCGCTCGTGCACTTCGCGAAGGCGATCGTCGACCGAAGGAGTTGATGACGGCGCCGCTCCACCGGGGCGGCACGGCATCCCAGACGCGCATGCATGACGGCCGGAGCGCTTCACCGGCCGCACCCGGAACCCCGCACGGGGACACGAAAGGAACCACCGTGACCAAGCTCAGGCTGGCCATCGTCGGCGCAGGACCCGCAGGCATCTACGCGGCGGACATCCTCCTGAAGGCGGAACGGAAGTTCGACGTCTCCATCGACCTCTTCGAGCAGCTTCCGGCCCCGTACGGTCTGGTCCGTTACGGCGTCGCGCCCGACCACCCGCGTATCAAGGGGATCATCAACGCGCTCCGCGACGTCCTCGACCGAGGCGACATCCGGATTTTCGGCAACGTCCGCTTCGGCGTCGACATCACGCTCGACGACCTCAAGCACCACTACAACGCCGTGATCTTCTCCACGGGTGCCGTCGACGACGCCCCGCTCGACATCCCGGGCATCGACCTCGACGGGTCGTACGGTGCCGCCGAGTTCGTGAGCTGGTTCGACGGACACCCCGACGTCCCACGCACCTGGCCGCTCGAGGCGGAGTCGATCGCCGTGATCGGCAACGGCAACGTGGCGCTCGACGTCGCTCGGATGCTCGCGAAGCACCCGGAGGACCTGCTCCCGACCGAGATCCCTGCCAACGTCCACGAGGGGCTGCAGCAGTCGCCCGTGACCGACGTGCACGTCTTCGGGCGTCGTGGACCCGCGCAGGTGAAGTTCACGCCGCTGGAGCTCCGCGAACTCGGGGAACTCAACGACGTCGACATGATCCTGGCCGACGAGGACTTCGACTACGACGAGGCGTCGAAGGCGGCGGTGGCGAGCAACAAGCAGGTCATGGTCATCGACCGCGTCCTGCAACAGTGGCGCAAGCGCGAGACCGGTCAGGCCTCGCGCCGCCTGCACCTGCACTTCTACGCGAAGCCGCTCGAAGTCGTCGACGACGGTTCCGGCAAGGTCGCCGCCTTCCGGTACGAGCGGACGAGACCAGACGGACAGGGCGGGGTCGAGGGCACGGGTAAGATCCGCGAGGTCCCGATCCAGGCGCTCTATCGCGCGGTGGGGTACTTCGGAAGCCCGCTGCCCGGCGTGCCCTTCGACTCGCGGCACGGCGTCATCCCCAACCACGAGGGCAAGGTCCTCCACCCCGAGAGCAACGAGCGCGTCCCGGGCGTCTACGCGACCGGGTGGATCAAGCGTGGTCCGGTCGGCCTGATCGGCCACACGAAGTCGGACGCGATGGAGACCATCAGCCACGTCATCAACGACCAGGCGGACTGGTGGGCGCCGGCCGAACCCGAGGAGGAGGCCGTCGTCGCGCTGCTCGAGTCGCGTGGCGTCGCCTACACGGACCTCGAGGGCTGGCACCTCCTCGACCAGCACGAGATCGCGCTCGGTGAACCACAGGGTCGTGCCCGCATCAAGGTCGTGCCGCGTGAGGAGATGGTGGCGATCTCGCGGGCGCAGTCGTCGGGCACCGGGACACCGTCCGCCTGAGCCGCGCCCGCGATCCCGCCGATCGCCCCGCGTCAAGCCGCTCGTCGGAACCCGGTTCCGAGGGGCGCCGGTCACTATGCTGGACGGATGACCGACCCCAACGCGCCCCAGAACGTCCCGTCGGAGCAGCCGACGTCCGTACCGCCGTCCGAGCCGCCGGCATTCGTCGCCGACGGCCAGCAGCAGCAACAGCAGCAGCCGCGCTACGGCGAGATGCACCCGGACCCCGTGCAGCAGCAGTGGGACCAGACGGGTCAGCAGACCCCGGCTCCGCAGCAGGGTGGCCAGTGGGGCCAGCCGCAGACCGGTGAGCAGGCGGGCCAGTGGGGTCAGCCGCAGCAGGGCCAGTACGGCCAGCCGCAGCAGCCGGGCCAGCCGCAGCACACCGGCCAGTACGGTCAGGACACGGGGCAGTACGGCCAGCCGCAGCAGACCGGTCAGTACGGAGCCCCCCAGGGCCAGTACGGACAGCCGCAGCAGGGGCAGTACGGTCAGCCGCAGCAGTACGCGCAGCCTCAGCAGAAGGCGCCGAACCCCCGTGCACGCGAGACGCGTCTCGCGCTCGTGTCGGTCGGGATCGCAGCGGGTATCGCCGCGGCCGTCGCACTGGTGAGCCTCATCGGGTCCTTCTTCAGCATCTCGGAGTACTACCCCGTCGGCGACGTCCTGTTGAGCTTTGGCGCGAATCTCGTGAACATCGCCCTCTGGGGTGCGGGAGCGGCTCTCATCCTCATCATGGTCCGTCCGCTCACGCGGGTCCGCACCGCCCGCGACCTGATCCAGTCGGTGGGCATCGCCGCGGCCGTCGGCACGGGCGTCATGCTGCTCATCGTGCTCATCGTCACCATCGTGCGCGGCGTCGTCGAGCAGTACGGCACGCCGGCGTTCTTCGTCAATCAGGGCTTCCTCTCGCCGATCCTCTACGGGGTCACCCTCGCGGGCTTCCTCACGATCGGCGCCGTGCTCGTGACGCGGTTCGTCGCTCCCGAGGGACTCGCCGACGCCCCGCACGAGCAGCACAGTGGTCAGCAGCACGGTCAGCAGTTCCTGCAGGGTCAGCACGAGCAGCAGGGGCCGCAGCAGCACGGTCAGCCGCAGCAGCCCTACGGACAGCAGCCGCAGGCACCGCAGCAGCACAACCCGTACCAGCAGTAGTCGGAGGCCGGATGGTCGGCGCATGAGCCCGACCATCCGGCCCTCGATCACCCGTCACGGTAACGTGGCCGTATGGCCGGATCTCGCGGGTGGACCGCCGACATCCTCGGCGAGGGTTTCCAGCAGCGCACGCTGGCCCTCGAACCGGATGACGAGGGCGACGTCGTCGCGACCCTTGTCCGCTACCGCATGCCGCCCCTCGAGCAGCTCGGTGAGTTCCTGCTGCCCGACGTCGCGGACGGCATCGACGTCCTGTACGTCCACGGCTGGTCCGACTACTTCTTCCAACGTCATCTGGCTCGATTCTGGGCCAGGCTCGGTGCGCGGTTCTACGCGCTCGACCTGCGCAAGTACGGCCGGAGTCTCCGTCCGCACCAGACGCCGGGATACGTCGACGACCTCCGCACCTACGACGAGGACATCGAGGCCGCGCTCGCGGTGATGGGGCACGGCCCCGAGGACCACGCTGCCGGGCGTCGGACCCGCCGCCGACTCGTCCTCCTCGGTCACTCGACCGGCGGGCTCACCCTGAGTCTCTGGACGGCCCGGAACCAGGATCGCGTCGCCGGTCTCGTGCTGAACAGTCCGTGGCTCGAATTCCAGGCGAGGCAGCTCGGGCGGCTCGCGATCGCCCCGCTCGTCCAAGCCGGATCGCGGATCGACCCGCGTGCGCAGCTCCCCGTCGTCGACCTCGGGTTCTACACCCGCTCCGTGTCGAGCACGATGGACGGGGCATGGGACTACGACTTCGCCTGGCGTCCGCTCCACGGCTTCCCATTGCATCCGGGGTGGTTGAACGCGATCCTGCGAGGGCATCGGCTCGTCGACGCGGGCCTGCAGCTGCGTGTGCCGGCACTCACGCTGTTGTCGGCGCGGAGCGTCCTGCTGCCGCGGTGGAACGAGGCGATGATGCGGAGTGACACGGCGCTCGACGTCGACGCGGTCGCGGAACGCGCACTCGACCTCGGCGAGACCGTCACGATCGTGCGCCTCGACGGCGCGCTGCACGACGTCTTCCTGTCCGAGGAGCCCGTCCGACAGCGCGCGTTCGAGCAGATCGTCGCGTGGGGACGTGGCTACCTCACGAAGCCGCCGACCGCCGACCGCTAGCGTTCAGCGGGCGGGAGGTGACGTCGCGAGCCCATCGGACGTCGCGGATCCGGTCGCCCGGCGGCGAGCCAGTCGGCGTAGCTGTGATTCGCGCCGATCGTGCACCAGCACGGGACACCGACCTCCTGGCCGGCGCGCGAGGTCCGGAAGAGTTCGAGATGCGACCCGTCCGCGGGTCTGTGGTGATCCACTGCTCCACTCCAACCATCGAGCCCGCTCGTGCGGGTACGGTTCGTCCGGCACTGTGCCGAACGGGAGCACGCTGGATCGGGTGCTCCGGTGAAGAGAGTGGTGCGGAGGTCGATCATGACGCGATCGAGGTGATCGACCGCGTCCGACCAGCTAGCGGTAGTTGACGAACTGAAGGTCGATGTCGAGGTCGGCGCCCTTGAGCAGCGCCATGGTGGCCTGGAGATCGTCACGGCTCTTCGACGAGACACGGAGCTCGTCGCCCTGGATCTGCGACTTGACCGACTTCGGGCCCTCGTCGCGGATGAGCTTGTTGGCCTTCTTCGCGATCTCCTGGCTGATGCCCTCCTTGAGGGTCGCCTCGATCCGGTACTCCTTGCCGCTCGCGAACGGGTCGCCGACCTCGAGGCTCTTGAGCGAGATGCCGCGCTTGATGAGCTTCGACTCGAAGACGTCGAGGATCGCCTTCACGCGCTCCTCGGTGTTCGCCTTCATGAGGATCTTCTCGCCGCTCCAGGCGATCGAGGCACCGACGTTCTTGAAGTCGTACCGCTGCTCGACCTCCTTGTGCGCCTGGTTGAGGGCGTTGTCCGCCTCCATCTTGTCGACCTTGCTCACGACGTCAAACGATGAATCTGCCATGTGGACCATGGTAGCGCCGGTGTCGCTCAGGCAGGTGTGGTTGGGTGGGTGCGATGCGCAGCCCGGTGAAGCAGGACCAGCGGACCATCGTCGGACGACGAGGGGCGCTCGCCGGAGCGACCCTGGTGATCGGTGTGCTCGTGTTGAGCGGTTGCGCTCCCGAGCCGGACCCCGTCCCGTATGCGGTTCCCGTCGAGCTCCCGCCGAAGAGCGACGCCCCCGACGGCGGCGTCGCGAACGTCGACCTCGCCGATCCCCAGTGGATCACCGAAGTCGCCGAGGCGAGTGGCATCCCCGAGCGCGCCCTGCGTTCCTATGCCGGTGCCGCCATCCGCAAGGCCGAGCTGACGCCGGAGTGCGGCATCGGCTGGACGACGATCGCGGCCGTCGGGTTCGCCGAGAGCGACCACGGTCGCCACGACGGCTCGAAGCTCGGCGAGGACGGCGTCGTGACGCCGCCGATCTTCGGTGTGCCGCTGAAGGGTGGCGAGACCGAGGAGATCACCGACACCGACCAGGGGGTCATCGACGGTGATCCCGTCCACGACCGTGCCGTCGGGCCGTTCCAGTTCATTCCGCAGTCGTGGGAGAACTGGGGGACCGACGCGAGTGGTGACGGCGTGCTCGACCCGCAGAACCTCGACGACGCGGCCATGGCGGCCGCGAACTACCTCTGCCGGGCGAGTGACTACGACATGCGGACGGAGGATGGTTGGCTGACCGGGATCCGGGCGTACAACTCGTCACCCGAGTACCTTCGGCGGGTCGCCGCCGCGGCGAACGAGTACGCCGAAGCCGCGCCGTCCGACAAGCGCTGAGCGGCCCGGTGACGGATGCCGATGCTGATTTCGCGTCCGGCGGTCTGACGGCTATATTGGTCAAGCGCTTTCGGTTGGCTGTTCGAAAGTCGGTCGGGCGCGCTTGGCGAGTTACCCTAGCGGCCAAAGGGATCTGACTGTAAATCAGACGGCTCAGCCTTCGGGGGTTCGAATCCCTCACTCGCCACGGACAAATCGCCTCATCCTCCGGATGGGGCGATTTTTCGTCGTGCTGCTCGGACGGTCGTGCACCCATCCGCTCCCTGCGCTGCGCCGCACTGAGCCGGTCGAAGCGTCGAAGGACCCGCGAAGAACCCCGCCAATCCGCCTCGCCTCCGCCGGTCCCTGAGTAACCCTCTCCGGTCCCTGAGTAACCCTCTCCGGTCCCTGAGTAACCCTCTCCGGTCCCTGAGTAACCCTCTCCGGTCCCTGAGCAACCCTCTCCGGTCCCTGAGCAACCCTCTCCGGTCCCTGAGCTTGTCGAAGGGTACACGGAGAACCCCGCGAATCCGGCATGCCTCTTCCGGTCCCTGAACTTGTCGAAGGGCACACGGAAAACAACGCCAATCCGGCCGACCTTCACCGGTCCCTGAGCTTGTCGAAGGGCACACGAGCAACTTCCACAACCGGCTCGACTCAGCATCTGGAACGTCAGTGGTCCATGGTGGACTTGTTCCATGACCGAGACCACCGCCTCCGCAGTTCGAGCTGGCGACGAGTGCGCCGCGCAGCTCGCGGAGTTCTCGGATGCCTTCGCGGATATCCAGCGTCGGCGTGCTGCTCTGGACGCCGAGGAGGCTCGGCTGCTCGCTCGCTCTGCGGCCTACGCCGATGCCTTCGCAGACGTCACGGTCCCGGCGATCTTCCCGCCGGCCGGGCGCCTGGCGCTCTCGCGCCGGTCGACCTGCGCAGCGCTTGCGATGGCGACGCGCACGCCTGAGCGGACCATGCAGCGGGCGACGAACGACGCCGAGCGCCTCGTCAACGAAGCCCCAGCAGTTCTCGCCTCGCTCGAGGCGGGCCGCATCTCAGCGCGGCACGCGCAGACGATCATCGATCAACTCAGTGACGTGCCGACCGCTGGGCGGTCGGCGTTCCTCGCTGAAGTCCTGGCGGTCGCGGAAGAGTCCACCAACGCGAACCTCCGCAGGCGCGCCCGAGTGCTCCGCGAGCGCCTCCACCCCGAGTCCATCACTACCCGAGCGGCCCGCTCCGAGGCCGACCGTCGGGTCGAGTTCGAGCCCGCGGCCGATGGCATGGCTTGGGTGCATCTCTTCACCACGGCGCCCATCGCGCAGGGCATCATCGAGCGCATCGAGGCGGCCTCCGCCGAGTCGCGTCAGGTCGGCGACACCCGGACGTGCGCTCAGCTGCAGGCCGATGCCCTCGCGGCGCTCGCCCTGACCGGTGTCACTCCCGACGACGTGATGTCGAGCCCGGTGCTCCCGCACCCGATCGAGGTCCAGGAGCACATCAAACCGACCGTTCAGATCACCGTCCCGGCGCTGAGCATGGCCGGTGTCAGCGACGCTCCGGCCACCCTCGACGGCTACGGCCTCATCGACCCGGAGACCGCGGCACGTATCGCGGTGAACGCCCCAAGCTTCTCCCGCGTCCTCGTCCAACCCGAGACCGGCGCGGTGCTCTCGGTCGGGCGGAATCAGTACCGGGTCCCGGCCGACCTGCAACGCGCGGTCCGCTTGCGGGACGGCACCTGTCGGGCACCTGGGTGCGGGAGGCGCGCCAGGGCCTGCGATCTCGACCATTCGGTCGCGTGGGACGACGGCGGGACAACGGATGTCGGGAACCTCGCCTGCTTGTGTCGACATCACCACCGGATGAAGCACCTGCCCGGGTGGAACCTCGACCACGGACCCGGCGGGGTCCTCGAGTGGACGACACCCGACGGGAAGCAGTATCGGACGGAACCGGACCCCGCGCCGTTCTGACCTCCGCCGGTCCCAGAGCCTGTCGAAGGGTTTCTCGTGGGCACTTCGACAGGCTCAGTGACCGGGACAGGTGTGCCCGGAACGATGAGGCATCCTCGTGCGCACTTCGACAGGCTCAGTGACCGGAAGAGGTGTGCCCGGAAAGATGAGGGTTCCTCGTGCGCACTTCGACAGGCTCAGTGACCGGGAGGGGTGTGCCCGGGAGGCACCGGTCCCTGAGCTTGTCGAAGGGCACTCGGGGTGCGCTGCCTCAGTGACCGGGAGAGGTGTGCCCGGAACGGTGAGGGTTCCTTGTGGGCACTTCGACAGGCTCAGTGACCGGGGGAGGCGTGCCCGGGAGACACCGGTCCCTGAGCTTGTCGAAGGGCACTCGGGTTGCGCTGCCTCGGTGAGCGGGGAGAGGTGTGCCTGGAACGCTTCGGTCCCTGAGCTTGTCGAAGGGTGCTCGGGTCGCGCCGGGTCGGTTTGCGGAGGAGGTGTGCCCGGGTTCGCTTCGGTTCCTGAGCTGCACCGCACTGAGCCCGTCGACATGTCGAAGGGCGGCAGGGGTCGCCATAGGGTGGTGGGGTGAGCGGACACGAAGAACTCCTCCAGATCGCCACCGACATCGCCGCAGAGGCCGGCGAGCTGATCCTGCGCCGACGCCGTGAGGGCGTCGAGATCGCCGCGAGCAAGTCGTCGGTCGAGGACGTCGTGACCCGAGCCGACCGCGAGTCCGAGCAGTTCATCCGCGAACGCCTCATGGCAGCACGACCGGACGACGGATTCCTCGGCGAGGAGACCGGTGCGGAGGGCGGCGCGACGGGGACCTCCGGCCTGACCTGGGTCGTCGACCCCATCGACGGCACCGTCAACTACCTCTACGACATCCCGGCGTACGCCGTCAGCATCGGCGTCGTCGAAGGCGAACCGGACCCGGCCACCTGGACCGCCCTCGCCGGAGCCGTGGTGAACCCGGTCCTGGGCGAGCACTACACCGCCTCCCGCGGCGGGGGAGCACGACTGAACGGCCGCGCCCTCGAGGTCAACCGAGGCGTGGCCCCGAACGTGGCTCTCCTCGGCACCGGTTTCTCCTACACCGCCTCGCGGCGCATGGAACAGGCTGCCGTGCTCGGCGCCCTCCTCGGGACCTTCCGCGACGTCCGTCGGATCGGCTCCGCTGCACTCGACCTCTGCAGCGTCGCGTCCGGCCGTCTCGACGCCTACTACGAGAGCGGCCTGAAGCCGTGGGACCAGGTCGCAGGCGCGCTCATCGCCGCCGAGGCGGGCGCGACGGTCGCCGGCTTCGACGGTGCTCCGGCCACCACACAGCTCATCATGGCCGCCGATGCGCCGCTGCTCGCGGTCCTCGAACGGCTCCTTGTCGAGCAGGGCTTCGCGACGCCGATCGGGTGAAACTCCGTGCGCGCTGCCGCGGCTCGCGGTAACGCTCCGGCGGCGACTCGTTCATAAGAGAACTCTCATATGGCCTCTGACCAGGACTTTATCGGATAAAACCGAGCACTGCCATGGCTTTTTCAGCCTCCCGTTGCTAGCATTTATGCATTCGTTACCTTCGCGTTCCCCCGCGCGGATGGACGTCGAGACCTTCCTGCCAGCCCCATTGAAAGGCCCCCGCCCCCTTGTCACGCCATGCCAGCCCTGAGGACACCCCTGTGCTTCCCGACCCTCAGGACCCGCAGAACACGTCTGTCGAGCACGACGCTGCATCCCCGCAGACGCCGCCGCTCAGCCGCCGTGAACTCCGCGAACGTGAGCGTCAGGCGGCGGCCGCACTGGAGCACCAGGAGTCCGTGCTGCAGGACCCGACGCACGAGGCCAGCACCGACCAGGAGGAGACGGCCGCGGCCATCGACCCGGTCGACCAGATGATCGCCGAGGCGATCGACGCCGTGCACACCACCGACGTCGCCGACATCGCGCCGGTCGAGGCAGAGCCGCTCATCACCGAACCGGCCGTGGCTTCCGACACCACTCCGGCCACCGAGTCCATCACCGTGGCGGTCGACGCGTCCACGGTCGACGCCCCCCGTGCGCGCCGAGCCGCTGCACCGAAGCCGGCCTCGAAGCCCCGCGCATCGTCCCGCCCGGCTGCCGCACCGGCGTCGCCCCGCCCGACGACGATCGCGCGCAAGCGTCGCATCACCACCAAGATCTTCGCGGGTGCCGCGATGGGCTTCGTCGCCCTCATGGCCGTGGCCACCTCGGTGCCCGCCAACGCGCTGCTCACCGCTGAAGACGTCGCGACCTCGGTGGCCGAGGCCTCGCAGGCCGAGCTCGGCGACGGCAACGGGCTGAGCAACCAGGCCTCGCAGTCGCTCGACAGCGAGGGTTCGGCAGAGCTGACCTTCACCCGCGACGACTACACGACGAGCACCGTCGAGGAAGCCGCCGCCGCGATGGGTATCCGCCCGGCGAACACCTTCACCAACAACCCGAACGGGACCATCCAGTGGCCATTCGCGGTCGGGGTCACCATCGGCGACCGCTTCGGTGCCCGCGACTGCGCCGGGTGCTCCAGCGACCACCACGGCCAGGACTTCAACCCCGGCAACGGCGCGCCCATCCAGGTCATCGCCGACGGCGTCGTCCGCCACGTCGAAGACGGTGAAGGCTCGCTCGGCGTCAACGTCATCGTCGACCACACCATCAACGGCCGCCTCGTCTCGAGCGTCTACGCGCACATGCAGCACGGCTCGGTCCGCGTCGTCGAGGGGCAGGCGATCAAGGTCGGCACCATCCTCGGCCTCACCGGCAGCACGGGCATGTCCACGGGCCCGCACCTCCACTTCGAGATCCGACTCGACGGCGTCACCTGGGTCGACCCGCTCGAATGGCTCTACGCGAACGTCGACTGACGCCGCGCAACCCGAACGCTTCGACTGCCTCGCCCGACTCCGGGCGGGGCAGTCGTGTTTCACCCCGGGGACGGGTGCCCTTCGACAGGCTCAGGGACCGGGGTGGGTGTCCGAGACTGCGGATGGGGTTCTCGTGTGGTGCGGCGTACTTCCTTCGGTCACTGAGCTTGTCGAAGTGTCTACGAGGTACGCCGCCCTTCGACAGGCTCAGGGACCGGAGTTGGGGCTCAGGGACCGGTGGTGGGCGTCCGGGGTTGGGGATGGGGTCCTCGTGGTGCGGGGTACTTCCTTCGGTCACTGAGCTTGTCGAAGTGCCCACGGGGTGCGCCGCCCTTCGACAGGCTCAGGGACTGGGGCGGGGGCTCGGGGCCGGTGATGGGGCTGAGAGGGGTCGGTGGTGGGAGCTCAGGGGCCGGGTCTTGAGGCTCAAGGCGCCGGGCACGGAACGACGAAGGCCCGCCCGGCTGATGCCGGGCGGGCCTTCGTGACGGTGTCTGAGGGTTACTGACCCTGCTCCTGGTACTTCGCCTCGGTGGCGGCCTTCTGCGGCTTCCACCACGACTCGTTGTCGCGGTACCAGGCGATCGTGTCGGCGAGGCCGGCCTCGAAGTCGCTGAACGCCGGGGTCCAGCCGAGCTCCGTGCGCAGCTTCGACGAGTCGATCGCGTAGCGGAGGTCATGGCCGGGACGGTCGTTCACGTGGTCGTAGGCGTCCGCCGGCTGACCGAGCTGGGTGAGGATGAGCTCGACGACGTCCTTGTTGTTCTTCTCGCCATCGGCACCGATGAGGTACGTCTCGCCGATGACCCCCTTGTCGAGGATCGTGAGGACGGCGGACGAGTGGTCGTTCGCGTGGATCCAGTCGCGCACGTTCTCGCCCGTGCCATACAGCTTCGGGCGCTCGCCGCCGAGTACGTTCGTGATCTGGCGCGGGATGAACTTCTCCACGTGCTGGTACGGACCGTAGTTGTTGGAGCAGTTCGAGATCGTCGCCTTGACGCCGAAGGACCGCACCCACGCGCGGACGAGGAGGTCGCTGCCGGCCTTCGTGGAGGAGTACGGGCTCGACGGGTTGTACGGCGTCTGCTCGGTGAAGCGCTCCGGGTCGTCGAGCTCGAGGTCGCCGTAGACCTCGTCGGTCGAGATGTGGTGGAACCGCGTGCCGTGCTTGCGAGCCGCCTCGAGCAGCGTGTACGTGCCGATGATGTTCGTGTCGAGGAACGGGCGCGGGTCGTGGAGGGAGTTGTCGTTGTGCGACTCCGCCGCGTAGTGCACGACGGCGTCGTGACGGGCGAAGAGCTCGTCGACGAGCGTCGCGTCCTGGATGTCGCCGACGACGAGCTCGAAACGATCGGCCGGGAGGCCGTCGAGTGAGGCGCGGTTGCCCGCGTAGGTCATCTTGTCGAGGACGGTCACCGAGTGATCGGTGTTGTTCAGGACGTAGTGGACGAAGTTCGAGCCGATGAATCCGGCGCCGCCGGTAACGAGAAGTCTGGACACGGTAGACGAGTCTACCCGGCGGTCTCTGGATACCGCGGGGGAATCCGGCCGTCGCTCAGTGACCGGGCAGGATGCGGCGCAGCAGGTTCGTGTTCGCGAGGTCGAGCAGTTCGTCGCCGCGGCCCGACATGACCGTCCGGAGCGCGTACAGGGTGAACCCCTTCATCTGCTCGGCGGTGATCGTCGGCGGGATCGACAGCTCTTGTCTCGCCGTCACGACGTCGACGAGCGCTGGACCGTCGTGATCGAAGGCCCGACGGATGGCGCCCTCCAACTCGCTCGCCCGCTCGACGCGTTCGCCGTGGATCCCCATGCCCTCCGCCACACGCGAGAAGTCGGGGTTCACAAGGTCGGTGCCGAAGTTGACGAACCCGGCGGCCTTCATCTCCAGCTCCACGAAGTTGAGCGAGGAGTTGTTGATGACGATGATCTTCACGGGCAGCTTGTTCTGGGTGAGCGAGATGAGTTCGCCGAGCAGCATGGTGAGTCCGCCGTCGCCCGCGAGCGCGATGACCTGGCGGCCGGGGTGGGACGCCTGGGCTCCGAGACCGTGGGAGACGGCGTTCGCCATGCTGCCGTGGCTGAACGAGCCGATGAGTCGGCGCCGCCCGTTCATGGTGAGGTAGCGCGACGCCCAGACGACGGGGGAGCCGACGTCGGGGATGAACACGGCGTCGTCCGTCGCCAGCTGGTCGACGACCTTCGCGAGGTACTGCGGGTGGATCGCCTGGCCGTCGTGGTCCGCTGTCGCGAGGTCGTCGAGGCCCTTCCGCGAGCTGCGGTAGTGCTTGAGCGACTCCTCCAGGTGCTTGCGGTGCGTCTTGCGCTCGAGCTTCGGCAGCAGCGCCTCGAGCGTGTCCCGGACGGTCCCGACGAGCGGCAGGTCGACCGGGTGACGCCGGCCGATCTGCTCACCGCGGATGTCGACCTGGATGACGGTCGCGTGCTCGGGGAAGAACTGCGGATAGGGGAAGTCGGTGCCCAGCATGAGGAGGACGTCGCACGAGAGCATGGCGTGGTAGCCGCTGGCGAATCCGAGGAGGCCGGTCATGCCGACGTCGAACGGGTTGTCGTACTCGACGTGCTCCTTGCCGCGCAGGGCGTGGACGATGGGGGCGCCGAGCGCGTCCGCGGTCGCGATGAGCTGCTCGTGCGCTCCGGCGACTCCGGCTCCGGCAAGGATGGTGACCCGCTTGCCGCCGTTGAGCAGGCGAGCGGCCTCGTCGAGTTCGTGCTCCGACGGCAGGATCCGGGGTCGCGTCGCCCGGATGGCGGCGACGTGCTCCGAGACCGCGTGCTGGAGCATGACGTCGCCCGGGACGACCACGACGGCCACGCCGCGGCGCTCGACCGCGGTGCGCATCGCGATCTCGAGCACCCGCGGCAGTTGCTCCGGCTGGGAGACGAGTTCCACGTAGACGCTGCACTCACGGAACAGCTCCTGCGGGTGGGTCTCCTGGAAGTAGGTGGTCCCGATCTCGGAGCTCGGGATGTGGGCGGCGATCGCGAGCACCGGTACCCGTGAGCGGTTCGCGTCGAAGAGGCCGTTGATGAGGTGCAGGTTGCCGGGGCCGCAGCTCGCCGCGACGACCGCCAGCTCGCCGGTCAGCTCCGCTTCCGCCGCCGCGGCGAAGGCGGCCGCCTCCTCGTGGCGCACGTGCACCCAGTCGATGCCGCCGGAGGAGCGGAGAGCATCGGTGAAGCCGTTCAGGGAGTCGCCGGGGAGGCCGTAGACGCGTTGTACACCGCTGGCCTGGAGGGTGGCGACGACGGTTTCAGCGACAGTGGACATGGGTGCTCCTCGCAGCAGACGACTCGGCCCGGGTTCCCCGGCCCTCTCCATGGTCCTCGTCGCGGTTCGGGGCCCGCAAGGGAGCATCGGGGTCTTGCAGACGCCTACCAGGTGCGCTAGCCGTTCTCAACACTCCGACACGAATCCGCCTGAACGACGAACGCCTTGTAACGTGGTTGCTGGAACAGCCTGCCGAGAACACGGTGGCGCGGCCAACATCGACTGCACCGTGAAGGGGGCGGCCGTGAGCGACTCCCTGCACCGACCGCCGGCACACGCCGGATCGATCACCGATCCAGCTGCGATGTTCACCGAGCACACCGAGACGGTCGTCACCGGCGTCAGCCTGTCGAACGGGCGTTACAGCATCGGTGAGCAGCTCGGCTCCGGCGGGTCCGCCAACGTCTACCGCGCACGCGACGAGCTGCTCTCGCGCCCCGTCGCCGTGAAGCTCTTCCGCGACGAGGCCGCGACCGCGAACGACCGGCTGCGTCAGGAGCGGGAGATCCGTCTGCTCGGGGAACTCCGCCACCCGGGCCTCGTCGAGCTCTACGACTCCGGTTCCGTCGTCCACCGCGGCGTCGAGCACCGGTTCCTCGTCATGGAGTACATCCCGGGCGCCACGCTCACCGACAAGCTGCAGGCCGGCCCGATGCTCCCGCGTGACGCAGCCGCCCTCGGTGCGCAGGTCGCCGACGCGCTGTCCTTCATCCACACGCGGTCGATCGTGCACCGCGACATCAAGCCCGACAACATGCTCTTCAGCGACATCGCCGCGTTCGGCCACGCGAACCTCGTGAAGCTGTCCGACTTCGGGATCGCGCACTTCGTGGGCGGGTCGCGCCTCACGAACACCGAGGCCATCTCCGGCACGGCGTCCTACCTCTCGCCCGAGCAGGCGCTCGGCGACACCGTCGGCACCGAGACGGACATCTACTCGCTCGGACTCGTCCTGCTCGAGGCCGTCACCGGGCGCCGGGAGTTCGACGGCGGTCTCGTCGAGGCCGCCATCGCACGCCTGCACCGTGACCCGGTGATCCCGCCCGAGCTCCCCGCCGCCTGGCACCCGCTGCTGCGGTCGATGACCGCCCGCAAGCCGGAGGACCGACCCGCCGCCCACGAGGTCGCGGCCAGCCTGCGCGAGATCTGGTCGGAGTCGCGCGTGCGCCGGGTCCGTCGGGTGCGTGCACGGCTCGGTCTCGTCGTCGACCAGGGCGTCGACCCGCGGATCGCGTTGCTCCTCGCCGCCGCGACGGCCGCTGCGGGGCTCGCCATCGGTGTCGCGATCGGCATCTTCGCGTTCTGATCGGCCCATTACCACGTTTCGTCCGGAACCGGGGAAGTCATCCGGCCGGTGTACCGTCTCAACAACGATCGATCCCTTCGAGTGAAAGGGCGCCATGACGCTCTCGACCCCCTATCCGCTCGGCGTCACCCTTCGGGGCGATGGTGCGAACGTCGCCATCTACTCGGAGACCGCCGACGCCGTCACCGTGTGCATCTTCCCCGAGGGCGGGGAGGAGCAGCAGACGCGCCTCGAACAGCGCACCGGACACGTGTTCCACGGACTGGTGGAGGGCCTCGTCCCCGGGACGCGGTACGGCATCCGCGTCGACGGCCCCTGGGACCCGGCGAACGGTCTCCGCCACAACCCGGCGAAGGTGCTGCTCGACCCGCACGCGACGGCGGTCACGGGGCGCTACGACCTCGGCCAGGCGCAGTTCAGCCACCGCCTCGACGCTCCGGAGACGATGGACGACACCGACTCCGCAGGCCACGTCGCGCTCGGTGTGGTCACCGACCCGTCCTCGTTCGACTGGGACGCCGACGGCCAGGACGTCGCTCCGCGCATCCCGCTCGCCGAGACGATCGTGTACGAGGTCCACGTGAAGGGCTTCACCAAGCAGCTCGCCGAGGTGCCCGAGGAGATCCGCGGCACCTACGCCGGCCTCGCCCACCCGGCAGCCATCCGCTACCTCACCGACCTCGGCGTGACCGCGGTCGAACTCCTCCCGGTGCACCAGTTCGTGCAGGACAGCCACCTCGAGGAGAAGGGGCTCCGCAACTACTGGGGCTACAACTCCATCGGCTTCTTCGCCCCGCACGGCGAGTACGCGGCCGCCGGCGACACCGGTGGGCAGGTCGACGAGTTCAAGGCCATGGTCAAGGCGATGCACGCCGCCGGCCTCGAGGTCATCCTCGACGTCGTCTACAACCACACGGCCGAGGGCAACCACATGGGCCCGACCCTGTCGTTCAAGGGCATCGACAACGCGGCCTACTACCGTCTCGTCGACGAGGACCGCGAGCACTACTTCGACACCACGGGCACGGGCAACAGCGTCAACGTCGGCCACCCCGCGGCGCTCGGCCTCATCATGGACTCCCTGCGCTACTGGGTGACCGAGATGCACGTCGACGGCTTCCGCTTCGACCTCGCGACGACGCTGACCCGCCAGGACGGTTCCGCCGAGATCCACAGTGCGTTCCTCTCGCTCATCGAGCAGGACCCGGTGCTCGCCCCGATCAAGATGATCGCCGAGCCGTGGGACACCGCCGGCTACCAGGTCGGTGGCTTCCCCGCGAGCTGGTCCGAGTGGAACGGGAAGTTCCGCGACGACGTCCGCGACTTCTGGAACGGCGCCGACAGCGTGCTCGGCACCATGTCGCAGCGCGTCCTCGGCAGCCCGGACGTCTACGAGGCGTCCCGGCGCTCGCCGCTGTCCAGCGTCAACTTCGTCACCGCGCACGACGGCTTCACCCTCGCCGACCTCACGGCGTACTCGATGAAGCACAACGCGGCGAACGGCGAGGACAACAACGACGGCGAGAGCGACAACCGCTCCAGCAACAACGGCGCGGAGGGCCCGACGGACGACCCCGCCGTGAACGCGCGCCGCGACCGCCAGCGTCGCAACTTCCTCGCGACGGTCCTGCTGTCGGCCGGTGTCCCGATGATCCTCGGCGGCGACGAGATCGCCCGCACCCAGGGCGGCAACAACAACGCCTACTGCCAGGACAACGAGGTGTCGTGGTTCGACTGGGAGCACGCCGACCACGACCTCCTCGGCTTCACGAAGCGTCTGATCGCCCTGCGCCGAGCCGAGCCGGCGCTGCGACCCGACTGGTTCCGCCAGGGGCCGGGCTCCAAGGCCGACGACCGGGTCTTCATCACCCGGTCCGACGACGAGCCCTTCGCCGACGAGGACTGGGACAACCCCGACGCCCGCTCGATCACCTTCGTGTTCCGGCACGCCGGATCGGCTTCGTTCGCCCTGCTGCTCAACGCGGCCGAGAACGGTGTCGAGTTCAGCCTGCCGAAGGCTCCCGGCCTGCCGTGGACGCTCGTCGAGTCGAGCGACCCGGAGCAGATGCTCGCCGAGGGGTCGACGACGGTGATCGTGCAGGGGACCTCCTTCACCCTCCTGCGATCGGGGGTCGCATCATGACCGACGTGTCCGGCGGCGGGCCACAGCGTTCCGCCGTGCCCGTCTCGACCTACCGCCTCCAGCTGACCGCCGACTTCTGGCTGCAGGACGCCGCGGCGCTCGTCGACTACCTCCAGGCCCTCGGTGCCGACTGGGTCTACCTGTCGCCGATCCTCCGAGCTGAACCCGGATCCACCCACGGCTACGACGTCGTCGACCACACCGAGGTCGACCCGGAACGCGGCGGTGCCGAGGGGCTCACGGCGCTCGCCGAAGCAGCCCATGCGGCTGGCCTCGGCGTCCTCATCGACACCGTCCCGAACCACATGGGCGTCGCGACACCGATTGAGAACGCCTGGTGGTGGGACCTGCTCCAGCACGGTCGGGATGCAGCGCACGCGGCCGCGTTCGACGTCGACTGGGAGGCCGGCGACGGTCGGATCCGCGTGCCGATCCTCGGCGACGACGAGGAAGGCCGCAGCGCGCTCGACGACCTCAGTATCGAGGACGGCGAACTGCGCTACTTCGACCACCGACTGCCCATCGCTCCCGGGACGGCCGACGACGATGCGAGCCCGCGCGAGGTCCACGACCGGCAGCACTACGAACTCGTCAACTGGCGCCGCGCCGACAGCGAGCTGAACTACCGACGGTTCTTCGCCGTCAACACGCTCGCCGCGATCCGCGTCGAGGACCCGGCGGTCTTCGACGGCTCGCACGTCGAGATCGGTCGCTGGTTCGACGACGGCCTCGCCGACGGGATCCGCGTGGACCACCCGGACGGACTCCTCGACCCCGGTGCCTACCTTGATCGACTGTCCGAGCGCATCGGTGGAGCACCCATCTGGGTGGAGAAGATCCTCGAGGGCGAAGAGGACCTGCCGGCCGAGTGGGCCACGCTCGGGACCACCGGCTACGACGCCCTGGGCGACGTCGACCGCGTGCTCGTCGACCCGACCGGTCTGCCGACGCTCGGTCAGCTCGCGGGGGTCGAGCTGACGCGCGACGCCTGGGACGACCTCGTGCACACCACCAAGCGGGGCATCGCCGACGGGATCCTTGGGTCCGAGGTCCGCCGCCTCGCCAGGCTCGTCCCCGAGGTGCCGGACGCCGTCGACGCGCTCGCCGAGATCCTCACCGCGTTCCCCGTCTACCGCTCCTACCTGCCGCTCGGCGACGAATACCTGGACGCCGCACTCGACGAGGCGGAGACGCGCCGGCCGGACCTCGCCGACGCCTTCGCCGCGCTGGCTCCGCGCCTGCGCAGCTCGACCGATCCGCTCGCCGCGCGCTTCCAGCAGACCTCGGGCATGGTGATGGCGAAGGGCGTCGAGGACACCGCGTTCTACCGCTACACGGCGCTCACCTCGCTGACCGAGGTCGGCGGAGACCCCGCCGAGACCGACATCAGCGTCGCCGAGTTCCACCACCGCCAGGCACGGCGGCAGGCGGAGTGGCCGTCCTCGATGACGACGCTCAGCACGCACGACACGAAGCGCAGCGAGGACGTCCGCGCCCGCATCGACGCCCTGAGCGAGGTCGCGGACCGGTGGGCGGAGCACGCCGTCGCCCTCCACACGTCGAACGGCTTCCCCGACCGGCAGCTCGAGCAGTTGGTCTGGCAGGCGGCCGTCGGTGCGTGGCCGATCGAACGCGAGCGACTGCACGCCTACGTCGAGAAGGCCGCCCGTGAGGCCGGCGATTCGACCACCTGGACCGCACCGGACGAGACGTTCGAGGCCGCCCTGCATGCGGCGGTCGACGGACTGTACGACAGCCGTCGTGCGAACGCCGCGCTGCTCGACGCCGTCGCGGACGTCGAGGCGGCCGGATGGTCGAACAGCCTGGTCGCCAAGGCGATCCAGCTGACGATGCCGGGCGTGCCGGACGTGTACCAGGGCAGCGAGCTCTGGGACCGATCGCTCGTGGACCCCGACAACCGTCGCCCGGTCGACTACGCCGAGCGTCGCGCGGTGCTCGCCCGTCTCGACGAGGGTTGGCTGCCGCCGGTCGACGCGGACGGAGCGGCGAAGCTCCTCGTGACCAGCCGGCTCCTCCGCCTGCGACGGGAGCACCCGTCGCGGTTCGCCGAGTACACCCCCATCGGGGCGGACGGACCGGCCGCCGACCACGTCGTCGCGTTCTCACGCGGTGGCGTGACCACGGTCGCGACCCGGCTCTCGCTCCGGCTCGCGGAGCACGGCGGATGGAAGTCGACCACGGTGACCCTGCCGGAAGGCCGGCTCGTCGACGTGCTGACCGGCCGTGAGTTGCAGGGTGGCGAGGTCCGTCTCGCGGCGCTGCTGGAGCAGTATCCCGTCGCCGTCCTGACACGGCCCGACGATGCGGCCGAGGCCGCGAGCGAGGAGTGAGCACGATGACGACCAGCACCACGAGTCCGGCTGACGGGTTCCGCGTCTGGGCACCCGAGGCTCAGCGCGTCGACCTCGTCCTGGACGGTGAGCAGCACCCGATGGACCGCGACGTCGCCGAGGGGTGGTGGATCGCGCTCGACGGTGCCGAGCCACGCGCGGCGGTCGTCGACAGCGACTACCGCTACCTCGTCGACGGTGAGGGTCCGTTCGCCGATCCGCGCTCGCGTCGGCAGCCGGAGGGCGTCCACGGCCCGTCGCGCGTCGTCGCATCCGACCCCGTGCCGTGCGACGGGACCGGCTGGCGGGGTCGCTCCCTCATCGGTGCCGTGCTCTACGAACTCCACATCGGCACCTTCACCGAGGCGGCCACTTTCGACGGGGCGATCGAACGCCTCGACGAGCTGGTCGAGCTGGGCGTCGACGCCGTCGAGATCCTGCCGGTCAACGCGTTCAACGGTGTCTGGAACTGGGGCTATGACGGCGTCTTCTGGTCGGCGGTCCACGAGGCCTACGGCGGACCGGACGGCTACCGTCGCTTCGTCGCCGCGTGTCACGAGCGCGGGCTCGCCGTCATCCAGGACGTCGTGTACAACCACCTCGGTCCCTCCGGCAACGTCCTGCCCCGCTTCGGCCCGTACCTCGCGGACGGCGCCGGCAACACCTGGGGCGACAGCCTCAACCTCGACGGGCCGGACTCCGACGAGGTGCGTCGGTACATCATCGACAGCGCACTGCTGTGGTTCGAGGAGTATGGCGTCGACGGCCTGCGCCTCGACGCCGTCCATGCCCTGCACGACACCCGTGCGATCCACCTCCTCGAGGAACTCGACGCCGCGGTCGATGCGCTCAGCGCCGACCTCGGCCGACCGTTCACGCTGATCGCCGAGTCGGATCTGAACGACCCGAAGCTCATCACGCCCCGGGGCCCCGGCGGTGCTGGCGGGTACGGTCTCGACGCGCAGTGGAGCGACGACTTCCACCACGCCCTCCATGTCGCGCTCACCGGCGAGGTGTCCGGCTACTACGCCGACTTCGCGCCGCTCGGTGCACTCGGCAAGGTCATGGAGGAGGGGTTCTTCCACAACGGCACCTGGTCGAGCTTCCGCAAGCGCCACCACGGCCGCCGCATCGACCTCGAACGGACGCCGAGCTGGCGGCTCGTCGTCTCCGACCAGAACCACGACCAGATCGGGAACCGCGCCACGGGCGACCGGCTGGCCGCGACCCTCGACGACGGGCAGCTCGCCATCGCGGCCGCCGTCACGCTGCTCGGGCCGTTCACCCCGATGCTGTTCATGGGGGAGGAGTGGGCCGCCTCGACGCCCTGGCAGTTCTTCACCTCGCACCCGGAGCCCGAGCTCGGTGAGGCGACGGCGAAGGGCCGGATCGCCGAGTTCGCCCGGATGGGTTGGAACGAGGCCGACGTGCCGGATCCCCAGGATCCCGAGACCTACCGTCGGTCGGTGCTCGACTGGTCGGAGCGATCCCGTGGTCGGCACGCGACGCTGCTGACCTGGTACCGACGGGTCATCGAGTTGCGGCGGACGGTCCCGGCGTTCACCGATCCGGCGTTCGCCGACACGACCGCGATCGTCGACGAGGCGACCGGCTCCTTCGTCCTGCGTCGAGGCTCGGCGACCCTGGCGGTCAACTTCGGGACGGAGCCGGTCGAGCTCGCACTGCGGGTCGGCGAACTCCTCGACAGCTTCGGTGAGGTCGTCACGACGGACGGATCACTCCGGCTCGGCGCCCACGCGGTCGCGATCCTCCACCACTGACCTGACGGCCCTCGGGCCAGCGCGGTGCGCTGGCCCGAGCGCGGGTCTACGGCGTGAGCGCGCCCCTCCAGAGGGGCGCGCTCACTCGCACGCCCCGCGGCGGGGCCGATTCCGGCGCGCTCACGTCAGCGCACCGCGCCGGCGCCGAAACGCCCGCGGTCACGTCGGCGCACCGCGCTGGCACACCGGCCCGCGGAGTGTCTCAGGCGACGGGCAGGGTCGAGGGCGTCGTGAACCAGACCGTCGTGTCGCCGTGGATGGTCCTGCCGTCGAAGGGTCCGCTCGCGACGAGCACGGCCGAGTCCGCGAGCGACGAGGGCACGGCGATGTCGTCGGCACCGGTGTTCGCGACGACCGTGACCGCGCCGTTGGTCAGCGCGAGAATGGTGTCGGGTGCCCCTTCGATCCAGGCGATCGAACCGAGTCCCAGCGTATGCTCGCGGCGCAGGCGGAGCAGCGTGCGGTACAGCTCCAGCGTCGAACCGGGGATGCCGGCCTGTGCGTCGCGCGAGTAGTCGTTCCAGTCGTCGGGCTGCGGCAGCCAGGACGCACCGGTCGTGTTGAAGCCGTACGCGGGGTGCCCGGCCTCCCACGGGATCGGCACGCGGCAGCCGTCGCGGCCGTACCGTTCGTGGTTCGTTCGGAACCAGGTCGGATCCTGTCGGGCGTCGTCCGGCAGGTCGATGACCTCGGGAAGTCCGAGTTCCTCGCCCTGGTAGAGGTACGCCCCACCGGGCAGGCTCAGCATGAGGGCGGTCGCCGCCCTGGCCCGCTGCAACCCGAGGGCCCGGTCCGGCTGGCCGGGGGTGTTCGGACCGACGCCGTAGCCCTGGGGGTTCTCCTCCGTGAGCGCGAGGCGGGACGCGTGCCGCACGACGTCGTGGTTGGACAGCACCCACGTGCTCGGAGCACCGACCTGCGCGAACGCCCGCAGCGACTCGCCGATGACCGCCTTGAGGTCCGCCGCGTTCCACGGGGTCTCGAGGTACGGGAAGTTGAACGCCTGCTGCATCTCGTCGGGGCGCACCCACAGGGCCATCTTGTCGAGCGGGTCGACCCAGGCCTCGGCGCACAGCACGCGGTCGCCGTCGTACGTCTCCAGGAGCTCGTGCCAGTCGCGGTAGATCTCGTGCACGCCGTCCTGACCCCAGTAGGGCGCGGTCTCCGGCCACGAGGCGGGCCCCGTGCTGATGCCGGGTTCGAGCGCGACGCCCGCCGAGGCGCCACCCATGCTGCCGCCCTCGGCCGGTGGGGTGTAGTCGGGCAGGCCGTCGGCCTTGATCATGCCGTGCGCCACGTCGACGCGGAACCCGTCGACGCCGCGGTCGAGCCAGAACCGGAGGACGTCGCGGAACTGCTCGCGGACCCACGGGTTCGTCCAGTCGAAGTCGGGCTGCGAGGAGTCGAAGATGTGCAGGTACCACTGGCCAGGCGCGCCGTCGGCCTCGGTGACGCGCGTCCAGGCCGGACCGCCGAAGACGGACTCCCAGTTGTTGGGGGCGATCTCGCCGTGCTCGCCCTTGCCGTCGCGGAACATGTACCGGGCGCGCTCCGCCGAGCCGGGCCCGGCCGCGAGGGCTTCCTGGAACCAGCGGTGGGCGCTCGAGGAGTGGTTGGGGACGAGGTCGACGATGACGCGGATGCCGGCAGCGTGCGCGGCGGCGGTCATCGCGTCGAAGTCGGCGAGCGTGCCGAAGATGGGGTCGACGTCGCAGTAATCGGCGACGTCGTAACCGGCGTCCTTCTGCGGGCTCGTCATGAACGGGGACAGCCAGATGGCGTCGACGCCGAGCTCCTGCAGGGCGCCGAGGCGGGAGGTGATCCCGGGCAGGTCGCCGAGGCCGTCGCCGTTCGCGTCCGCGAAGGATCGCGGGTAGATCTGGTAGATGACGGCGGAGCGCCACCACTCCGAACCGGGGGTGGAGCCTCCTGCGGGGGAGGCATGCTGAGCTGCGGTCGCCGACGTGGTCGGGAGGGCGGAGTCCATGTCGCTACCCTAGGCCATTCACGGGGCCCGTCGCCGCTCGTGGACTGGCCACCGCGGTGTCGCCAGGGCGGGCGCGCGGCTGTCGATTCGGACCGGATTCCCGGCCACCGACCCGCCCACCCTGCTTAGAGTGGGAACATGACCACGGAATCGGACGGCTCGGCCCGCAGCACGGCGAAGCGCGTCGCCGCGCAGGCGGGAAGCATCGCCGGATCAGCGGCCCGGACGACGCGTGGCATCATCCGCCGGAATCCGACCGCGAACCGGGTGTACCGGGCGGGCGTCGGAGTCGTCGGCGGTGGCACCGTGGCCCTCGGCGTGGCCCTGATCCCGCTCCCCGGACCGGGAGCATTGATCGCCGTCGGCGGGCTCGCCGTCCTCGCCTCGGAGTTCGAGGGTGCGAAGCAGGCCAGCACGAAGGCGAACGCCGCCGCCAAGAAGGGCGTCGCCGTCGCGAAAGACCTTCGGGAGAAGCGCCAGGCCAAGCAGGCCGCGAAGGCTGCGCCGGAGCACTGACCCCACGGCGCACGGCGCCGACCGACGCGCGGGTACGGTGGACCGGTGGGTACGTCGGCGAAGGGGAGTGGAGCCCGCCGGCCCGCACAACGCAAGACCGCAGCGCCCGGACGCCGCACGGCCAGCGCCACCCGTTCGACGCGGAAGCCGCGGTCCCGGCCGTCCGGCGCGCGCAACCGCTCCCGGCGCCCCGTCGCACCGACGCGCCGGAACCGTCGGTCGGGCATCCGTGTGGGATGGCTCGTCGCCGGCGGAGCGGTCGCGATCGTCGGTCTCGCCGTCATCGTGGCAGCGGTCGTCTGGGGGCCGGAGCTCATCAGTCGGGCGGAAGCACGGGACTCTACCCTCGGAACCGCGCCACATGCTGCCGTCGAGGGACCGGGCATCCCCGCCGCGGGGTCGGCTGGAACAGCGCCGGCGGCGATCACCGACCGCGTGGACCGTGCCTGGGCGACGGCCACGGCGCTCCGCCTCGGCATCCCCGAGCGGGCGATGGTCGCCTACGCCGGTGCGGCGCTCGCCGTCGCGGAGAGCCAGCCGGGCTGCGGGATCGCCTGGAACACCCTGGCTGCGCTCGGGAGCGTCGAGTCCGGCCACGGCACGATCTTCGGTGGTGCGCTCGACGACACCGGTCGGGCCGTTCCACCCATCGTCGGCCCGGCACTCACCGGCACCGAGTTCGACGCCGTCACCGACACGGACCGCGGCGCCTTCGACGGCGACGCCAGATGGGACCGCGCGGTCGGCCCGATGCAGTTCATCCCGTCCACCTGGCAGCGGTGGGGAGCGGACGGGAACGGCGACGGCGTCGCGGACCCGCAGCAGATCGACGACGCGGCGCTCGCCGCAGCGCACTACCTGTGCCACGGTGGCCGGGACCTCCGCATCGAGGCCGATTGGACCGCGGCGATCGGGTCGTACAACGGGGCCGCGTCGTACCTGCAGAAGGTCGTCCACGCCGCGGACACCTTCGCCGCGAACTGATCCCGATCCGGTGTACGAAGCACCCCTCGCGGGATGCTAGTCTCTACTGGTGCCATTTCCGCGTGAGCGGTCTGGTTCGCGCTCCGATAGCTCAGTGGTAGAGCACTTCCTTGGTAAGGAAGAGGTCGCGGGTTCAAGTCCCGCTCGGGGCTCGTTCTCTCCGTCACTGCTCTCGCCGGCATACGGAGAGACGTGGCAGGGTAGCTCAGTTGGTGAGAGCGCACGACTCATAATCGTGAGGTCGAGAGTTCGAATCTCTCTCCTGCTACCAGATCAGCTGTTCAAGAGAGAAGCACCGGAGATTTCTTCGGTGCTTTTCTGTTGGGCCGTGGCGTCCGCTTCTTCGCGCACGACCGCGAGGAGCGGTCCGGTCATCCCAGAGCGTCGTCGAGTTGCCCGAGCCACTGCTGGAACTCGCCGGGACATGAGAAGTGGACTCCGGCCACCGAAGCGACCTCCTCCGCAGCATCGGGGCCGTCGACGACGAGTGCATACCCGCCGCTGGCCAGCGCCACCCTGAACGCAGGCAGGTCCCCACGGTCGTCACCGGCGTATGCGACGACACCCCAGCCATCAGCCCGGATGATCCTGTGCAGCGCCGTCCCTTTGTCCTCATCCAATGGCATCCGCAGCTCTTCGACGCACTTGCCGGGTTCTCGCCTGAGCCCGAATTCGTCGATGATGTGCTCGACGAGCGGCGCCACCAATTGCTCGGCCGCCGCGCGGTCGAGTGCACGGCGCCACCGAGATCGTGACGAGCACGAGCTCGGGCCCTTCCGCCTGCCGCGGCTGGTGCCGAATCGGTAGACTTTCCTCCATGACGTCAAGGATCTCGGTCGACGCGAACGCGCTCGGAGTGATCTGTCGCGCGCGCGGGGTCGCCAGATTGCGTATCTTCGGCTCCGCCCTATCCGATCGGTTCGACGACGGCCGGAGCGACGTCGACCTGCTCGTCGAATTCGTGCCGGGGTCGGCAGATCCGTTCGACGCGTACTTCGGTCTTCGAGAGGACCTTGAGTCCTTGTTCGGCCGCCCGGTCGACCTCGTGATGGCTTCCGCTGTTCGGAACCCCTATTTCGCTGCCTCGGCCTACGCCGGCGCAGAAGATCTGTATGCGGCCTGAATCGGCAGCTCTCCTGTGGGATGCGCGAACAGCGTGGCGTCAACCCTTCGAAGTCTCGCCGGGGTCGGGTCCCCGGCCCGCACGGAGCAGGACGCCCACGAGCATGGCGGTGCCGATCAGGAGACTCACGCCGGTCAGCACGATACCGACACCGACGACCGAGGTCCCCGGCCCGTCATAGCCCTCGAGCACCGCCGTGCCGGGGTCGTCCGCGCGGTAGATCACCGTGACGACGTCGCCGACGGCGGGTTTGCCGTCGAGGGGCCAGTCCGCCCAGACGCGCTGCTCCGTACCGTCGGGTGCCAGGTAGTCGGTCCTGAACCGGTGGTCCGACGCCTTCCTTCCGTCGTCCACCTCGGTGACCGTCCCACTCGTCCGCTCGCCGTTCTGCAGCAGGTCACTGTCGGCAGCCATCATGAAGGAGCCGACGACCACGGCCACCGGACCGGCCAACAGCATCAAGACGATCGCCACCGTCTGGAACACCCTGCTGTGCAGGAAGCCCCGTGTGTCGCCCTTCGCGCGTTTCCGTGCCATCACCAGTGCGCCACCGTCCCGATTCGAAGCTCCTGCATCACTGGTTCCCAGTGAGGGAAAGACTCAGCATGATGATGGCGGGCACGATCAGGCCGATCGCGACGCCACCGGCCGCCGCCCAGAGCCCGATGCTGACGTGGGGGCTCATGCGAGGACGCAGACCGAGTTCCTCGCCGATCTCCGTGATGCGCGCGCGTTCGTTCTCGGGGCTGAACGCGATCTCGAACCCTCCGGGAGAGGTCCCGAGCATGATGACCCTGCCGTACCGGACACGGCCGGACTGCCAGGAGAACGACCAGGAGAGGCGCGGCACGAAGCCGGAGACACCAGCCGACCAGCTCATCCGCTTGACCGTGTCGGTGATGCTGAACCGCCGACGTCGCTCATCGACCCGCACGGTGTAGGTGATGCTGTCGGACACCTCGTTCAGCTGGAGGACGTTCCACCAGCGGGCGTCCGCGAGGTCGTATCCGACCTGGAACCCGTCGGGGAGGCGGGTGACGATGAACGGGGTGTTCTGCAGCTCTGCCTCGACGGCCCACTGATAGTCCTCGAGCACACTCATCGGGTGTCGTCGGTTCCGGGCATGCAGCAAGTATGCCAACGGCGCGGGCCTGCGACGTGATCGACGGATGGGGAGAGGTCCCCATCCCGATGCGACCGCACCACCGCCATCCTCTGCCACACTCAGGCCATGGAAAGCGCACCGATCATGGCCTGGACCCTGCAGAACGAGATCCCGATCCCCGCCGATGTGACACAGCTGCTCGTTCAGGGTGAGCAAGCCGTTGCAGCGTTCAAGACGTTCCGCGACTCCGCGGTGTTCACGACCAAGCGCCTGATCGTGCGCGATGCGCAGGGCATCTCCGGCAAGAAGGTCGAGATCTACTCCTTGCCGTACAGCTCGATCAACATGTGGTCGTCGGAGAACGCCGGAACGCTCGACTGGAATTCCGAGATCGAGCTCTGGACCCGGGCCGGGCACATCAAGGTGAAGCTCGCGAAGGGCGCGGACGTCCGTCGTCTGGACAGCCTCATCGCCTGGGCGGTCCTGCAGTCGCACTAGCTGATCGCATCGGCGGGGGACTGGGACTGCCTCATCGCTCCCAGATGCGACGGTAACCGGGCATGAAGGCGATCATCGCCGCGAGCAGGGTGCCGAGATTGAGGAGTGGCAGGGCAGGTCCGATGGCCCAGGGCGAGTCGGCATAGACCCCCATCAGCATCACCATCCAGGCGCCGATGTTGCCGAGGATGAGCACGATGATGAAGGTGACCGCAGTCGCTCCCGCTCGCGACGAGACCCGCTTGCCCGCGAGCATCGGCGCGGTGCAGATCGTGCCGATGATCACCACGATGAGCACCAGGAACGCACTCGCGAACAGGATCGAGGCGGCCTCCGGGTCGCCGTCGTCGTCACGATCGGCGAATCCCGCGAGGAAGAAGAACAGGTTGAAGGCCTCGGGGTCCTCATCCGTCTTCGTCTGGTTCGCGTAGGGGACGAACAGCGAGAGGATGAGCGCGATCTCGAGCAGCAGCATCGGGACCGAGATCAGGATCGACTCGATGCCCGCCACGCGCTCCTCGAGCCGGGTGCGCGCCGCCTGGGCGGCGACCGACTCGGTCGCGGTCGCTGGGCTCTGCTTCGCTGACCCCTGTTTCACTGATTCACTCATCACTGACCCCCGGATCGGGAGTCGGGCTCAGGCGTGCCCGACTCGGCTGCCGCGAAGGCGAGCGACCGGTAGCCCTCGACCTCCGACGTGGTCATGGTAGCCGCGATGGGCCGACTCTGCCGGAGCCGTGCCGGATGGCGTCAGGCGGCGTCCAGCTCGGCCGGAAGCTCCTCGCGCAGCGCGGGGCAGTGCTCCGGCGTCGGGTGGAGCGTGATGTCGATGACCGTTTCCAAACGGGCGCGTGCTGCTTCGAGGTCGGCCATCTGCGCGGTGATGCGGTCGCGTTCGGTCCGGAGCAGCGCGAGCGACTCCGGCGTCGCGACTCCCGCATCGACACAGGGGAGCAGTTGGACGATCGTGCGGCTCGGCAGCCCGGCGGCGAAGAGCTGCTGCACGAGCTCGACGCGTTCCACCGCCGCTCGTTCATAGGTCCGTTGGCCAGTCGTCGTGCGGGTGGCGGTGAGCAGCCCCTGCTCCTCGTAGTACCGGAGCGAGCGGACGCTCACCCCGGTCCGAGCCGCGAGATCTCCGATGCGCATCGAGCTTCCGTTCCTGGCTTGCACCTGACATTGATGTGAGGTCTTAGCCTAACCAGGCTGCTGCGGGATCGCCCCGCACGCGGAAGGGAATCATGGACATCGCAGGATCCGTCGCACTCGTCACCGGCTCGAACCGGGGCATCGGCCGCCGGTTCGTCGTGCAACTGCTCGAGCGCGGCGCGTCGAAGGTGTACGCCACCGCGCGGCGCCCGGAACTCGTCGACATCCCGGGCGTGGAGGTGCTGCAGCTCGACATCACCGATCAGGCGTCCGTCGCTGCGGCGGCCGAGATCGCGACCGACGTCACGTTGCTCGTCAACAACGCCGGGATCGCGACGCAGGGCTCGATGCTGACCGGCGACCTCGCGGACGCTCGGCGGGAGATGGACACGCACTACTGGGGCAACCTCGCCATGGTGCGTGCGTTCGCGCCGGTGATCGAAGCGAACGGTGGAGGGACGATCGTCAACGTGCTCTCCGCCCTGAGCTGGTTCGCCCACCCCGGCTCCGGCGGATACGCCGCGGCCAAGGCTGCGGAGTGGAACATGACGAACGCGGTCCGTCTGGAACTCGCCCCGAAGGGTGTCACGGTGCAGGGGCTCCACCTCGGGGCCGCCGACACCGACATCATGGCCGGCTACGACGGCCCCATGGTCGACCCCGCGGACGTCGCACGGGCGAGCCTCGACGGCGTCGCGGCCGGCGCTTCCGAGGTCGTCGTCGACGACTGGAGCGCGATGGTCAAGGCGTCGCTCGCCCACGACCCTGACGCGTTCTACGCGCAGTTCGCCTGAGCATCGAGCCTGCACGCTGTGCTCCGGGCGTGCACGGTGCAGAATGGAGGAAGCCCCCGAACAGTTACGGTCTGCTCGGGGGCTTCCTCATGCCCGTGTGGCTACCGCAGCCCCGCGACGAGTTCGGCGAAATGCTGACCTCGTGCGTTCGCCTCCGCGACGAGCGTCGTGACCTGGTCTTCGGTCAAGCCGCTGACCTGACCGTAGGCCTGCGTGTTCGCGGCGATGGAGAATCCCTGCGCGCCGTCGGGGGACGTGTACATCGTTCCGAAGGTCTCGGTCACCAGTGCGATGGTGCCGGCCGGAACGCTGATGATCTTGGGCATGTCTGACTCCTTGAGTGGGTGTCCAGGGTCGTCGCCGTTCAGACGAGCGTTGATGAACGGATACGGATCGGTGGTGACGCCGATGTCGGCGTTGTTCCACGTTCCGTCCGCGGTGAAGGTGATGGTGAGGTGCAGATGGGCTCCGCTGGAAGCGGATCCGGTGTTCCCGACGACACCGACGGGTTCACCACGGACGATCGCCGCGCCGACCTGGTGCGGTGGGGCGGCCGCCAGGTGCGAGTAGCCCGAGTACATGCCGTCGGGGTGGGCGATGACCAGGACGTTGCCCAGGGCCGCGTTCCACCGGTTGGCGGAGACGACGCCGGCAGCGACCGCCGGGATCGCGGCTCCGGCGCCGGGCTGGTAGTCCAGCCCGCGGTGCGGTTGGGTCCGCCCGCCGGCCATCGATCCCCAGCCGTCGGCCAGATCCATCTGCAGGAACGGGTGTTGATAGCGGAGGACCATGTGGCTCCTTTCGTGGCGCGGAGGGCGGGCCCCCGAGCAGTTACGGTCTGCTCGGAGGCCGTTCTCCGTTGCCGGTCAGTGGTGACTCGAGGTCACCGGTGCGCTACGCCTGGTTCGACGTGAGCTCCCGGATGGTGGTGTAGAACTGGTCGCCCGTGAGGTTCACGTACGGCCCGTAGGTCGGCACCAGCGCGTCGTAGACGACGGGTGCTGCGATGTAGCGGACGTAGCCGGGGCCGACGAGCGCGATGGCGCCGAAGGTCTGCTTGCCCTGCCAGACGTAGCCGGACTGTCCCTGACGGATGATCTTCACGAGTTGTTCTCCTGTGTTTGTGGATGGGTTCGCGGAGCCGAAGTAGCTCCACGGGTTCTGGCGGCTGCCAGAGGGGTCGAGCAGGTGACGGTGGAGGTGCTGAGGCACGCCTCCCGTGTTGCCCGAATAGGCGATGATGTCGCCCTGGTTGAAGTGCTGACCGTTGCTCCCGACGTATCGGTCGAGGTGCGAGAACACATCGGCCCATCCGGGGTTCTGGTCATGGTTGAAGCGGCACGAGTTGCCCGCTGATCCGTCGTTCGGAACCCAGTTCATGGTTCCGGGCGTGGGTGCGAGCACCGGGGTGCCCACAGCGGCGACGAGGTCGACCCCGCCTCGGCCGGTTCGGTCGAGGTGGTTCTGCCAGGACACGTAGGGATCGCGGTTGTCGTCCGCGATCACCGTGGACGGGCCGTTCAGCACGTAGTTGTTGAGCGCCACTCTGCCTCCAATCTGTTGTTTCGTGGAGGATGTGTCCTCCGACATTCGAACGTGTGTTCGAGAGAGACTCTACGACGATCTCGTCATCTTGTCCAGTTCATTTTGCCGATTCACCGTGAAATTCTTTCTTCAGAGGCAGATTCGGCGCCGGAATCGAGTCGAGCATGGCGGGGTGTGGATCCTGCTCTCAGTCTCGTCAGGAACCCGTTCACGCCGGGGATCGCCATGATCCGCGCCAGCGCTGCGGCGATTGCCGCCGTCGTGGCCACGGCCGCCGCCGCCCAGGCGTAGACGTCATCCGGAAGGAGTTCCCGGATCGCCTCCAGGAGTTGTGGCGCGATGATGCTCGCGGTCGTGATGCAGGCCACCGAGCTCAAGATCACCGCCGCGGTCGTCTGGATCACGGTGCGGATGATCCGCTGTGCTGGAAACGGGACGGGCGGTGGTGTCGGTGGTTCCGGTGATGTTCGGTGTTCGGTCATGATGCCTCCTCGGGCGTCGTGGGTGGTGATGGACGACCCGGATGGTTTCCAGAAGTTGTCTCATCTGGCATCATTCAGGTCGGAGGTGACACTATAGAGCGCATGAGGCAGGTTTTCTGTCGTTCACGACAGGGTTTCTGGCTACGATCGGAACGTGAACGCAGCAGAGGCGATGGTCAATCAGGCGTTGGCGGACGAACTCGTCGCCGCCTACAAGCGGCGACGCATGAATCAGCGCGCCCTGGCTGAGGCGACCGGGATGAGTCCGACGACACTGCAACGTGTCCTCGCCGGTCGCAGCGAGATCAGCGGCCCGACCTTCGTCACGCTCTGCGCCGCGACCGGTGCCGATCCGGTGCGACTCCTGGCCGACGCCCTCCAAGCCGTCGGGGGGATGAGTCGGATCGAGGCCGAACTGCAGGCGAGCGACGACGAGCGAGTGGCTCCCGTGTCGGACACCACTGCTACGAATGACGAGCTGGATCGCAGACGCCGGCAGAGGGAAGCTGCGTCGTGGACGACGGAGCAGTTGGAGGGGGAACGTGGGGCGGCAATCACCGATGGAGAACTGGAGCAACCCGAGCCGGAAGCCCCGTGAGCGTGGACGCGCCTACGACCCGTATGCGCACGCGGAGGAGCTCGGTCTCGCCGTGATCTTCCGGCCCCTGCGGGTGTCCCATGAGCGCTGGCTGCCGTCCGCGCACACGATCGTCATCCAGGAGTCGCTCCGGTCCGTCCATCGGCGGAACGCCCTCGCCCACGGCATCGCGCACTGCGTGCTCGGCCACGAGGACGACCGACCGAAGCACGAGGTGCAGGCCGACCGCTTCGCCGCGTCGAACCTCATCGACCTCGACGAGTTCCGGGCCATCGCGCGCTGGGCACCGGACCTCGAGCATCTCGTCGCGGAACTCGGCGTCACGAAGCGTCTGGCCCGGGCGTTCGTCGCGCAGCATACGGATCTGTCCCGGCACGCCGACCTCGCGTAGCGGCGCGCGCATACTGGGACCATGACCGACGAAGCCGCACCGGACCCGACGCCTGCGGCAGCCGTAGACGACGACCTCCTGGAGTCGACGATGCTCGACCTGCTGGGGAAGCGGGCCGCGACCTCGTCCATCTGTCCGTCCGACGTCGCTCGAGCGGTCGGTGGCGACGACTGGCGAGCGCTGATGGACGACACCCGCCGGGTCGCCTGGCGCTTGGTCGAAGAAGGACGGGTGCGGATCACGCAGGGCGACGAGGCGGTCGACCGCGAGACGGTCCGCGGCCCCATCCGGATCCGATGGGCCAAGGACGCCGACGTCGAGTCGTGCGCCCCCTGTCGTCCTGAGACCGGAGGCGCTCGGTCCGACGCCGGTTAGGCTGGAGACATGACCATCGCCCTCATCCGTCACGGACAGACCGCCTGGAACTTCGAACGACGGCTGCAGGGCACGACGGACATCCCCCTGAACGACACCGGGCGGGAGCAGGCGGCGACGGTCGCCCCGCGGCTCACCGGCACCTGGGACGTCGTCGTCAGCTCCCCGTTGGGGCGCGCACGCGAGACCGCGCAGATCATCGCGGACGCGCTCGGTCTCGAACTCGGCCCCACCTACCCCGACGTCGTCGAGCGCCACTACGGCGACGCCGAGGGCGCGACGGCGCAGATGGTCCTCGAGAACTGGCCAGACCACCAGTACCCGAACCTCGAGACCGAGGAGTCGGTCATCGAACGCGGACTCCGCGGCATCGACGCCATCGCACGCGACTTCCCCGGGCAGAACGTCCTCGTCGTGAGCCACGGCACGCTCATCCGACTCACGCTCAGCCACCTCTCCGGTACGACGGTCCCGCCGCTGGAGAACTGCTCCGTGTCGGTCATCGAGGCGACGGACTCCGGTTGGTCGCTCCTGGACGCCGGTACCGCTCGCACGACGCCCTCGCTCGAGACGGCGCTGTCCGGCTCCAGCGCGCAGTGAGCGGGAGCGACCCGACCGGCCGTCCGGTCCGCTCCCCGTCGGGCATCGCCTGGCTCATCGGCATCGGACTGACCGCCGGATTCCTCTCCGGGCTGTTCGGGGTCGGCGGCGGCATCCTCATCGTCCCCGCCGTCGTCTTCCTGCTCGGCTTCGGCCAGCGGCTCGCCGCCGGAACGTCGCTCGCGGCGATCGTCCCGACCTCGCTCGTCGGCGTCGTGTCCTACGCGGTGAACGGCACCGTCGACTGGGTGGCGGCGATCCTCCTGGCGGTCGGCGCGATCGGCGGCGCACAACTCGGCAGCTACCTCCTCTCCAAGCTCCCCAAGAAGGCGCTCCAGTGGGGCTTCATCGGCTTCCTGCTCGTCGTGGTGGTCTCGCTGTTCCTCATCGTCCCGTCCCGCACAGCCGAGATCGATCTGCACGTCGGCTCGATCATCGGCCTCATCGTGCTCGGCTTCCTGACCGGCGTCCTGTCGGGGCTGCTCGGCATCGGCGGCGGGGTCGTCGTCGTGCCGATGCTCATTCTCTTGTTCGGCGCGAGCGACCTCATCGCGAAGGGCACCTCGCTGCTCATGATGGTGCCGACCGCGATCTCCGGCACCATCGGCAACGTCAGGCGAGGCAACGTCGACCTGACGGCCGCAGCGATCATCGGTGTCGCCGCCTGCACGACCACGGCCCTCGGCGCCATCGTCGCGTCGGTCGTCCCGCCGTTCGTCGGCAACCTGCTCTTCGCGGCGTTCCTCGTGGTCATCGCCATCCGCATGGTGTTCCAGGCGCTCAAGCGCTCCTGACCGACCCTCGCCGGTCCATCCGTGCCCGTTCGTCGAGCCGAGGCAGCGGGTAGGCTGGAGGGCGTGTCAGTGAACCCAGAGCTCGCCGGTCGGGTCTTCCCGCCCGTCGCCCCGTACCTGGTCGGACGCGAGAAGATCCGCGAGTTCTCGCGGGCCGTCTTCGCGACGAACCCGATCAACCTCGACCCGGAGGCGGCCCGCGCCGCAGGATACGCCGACGTCGTGGCGCCGCCCACCTTCGCCGTCGTCGTCCAGGAGCACACGCTCCAGCAACTGCTCGCCGCACCCGACGCGGGTATCGACTTCACCCGGGTGGTCCACGGCGACCAGCGCTTCGTGCACCACCGTCCGATCGTCGCCGGCGACGAGCTCACCGCGCAGCTGACCGTCACCGCGGTGAAGTCCCTGGGCGGCCACTCGATGGTGACGTGCGACTCGGTCATGACCGACGCCACCGGCGAGCCGGTGGTCACAGCGACCTCGACGCTCGTGGTGCGAGGAGACGAAGGATGAGCGACGTGCAGCAGACCCCGTCCATGCCGGCTGTCGGAGACGTCGTCGCGGAGCGGACCGTCCACCTGACGCGCGACGCCCTCGTGCGGTACGCCGGCGCCTCCGGAGACTTCAACCCCATCCACTACCGCGACGACGTCGCCGCATCCGTCGGGCTGCCGGGCGTGCTCGCCCACGGCATGCTGACGATGGGGATCGCGGCCCAGCCGGTGGTCGACTGGATCGGCGACCCCGGTCGGGTGCTCGAATACCAGGTGCGGTTCACCCGACCGGTCGTCGTCGACCCCGAGACCGGTGCCGACCTCCAGATCGTCGCCAAGGTCGGCAAGGTCGACGAGGAAGCCAACACCGCGCGCGTCGACCTCACCGTCACCTACGCCGAGCAGACGGTGCTCGGCAAGGCGCAGCTGGTCATCAGCTTCGCCTGACCCGGAGGATCATGAACGACGCCATCCGTCTGAGCGAGCTCACCACCCTCGGGGTGGGCGGGCCCGCCGCCGCCTTCGTGGAGTGCACGAGCGAGGCTGAGCTGATCGATGCCGTGCTCGACGTCTGGAACACCGACCAGCCGTGGCTGCTGCTTGGCGGCGGGTCGAACCTGCTGATCGGCGACGAGCCCCTCGACGCGACCGTCATCCGGGCGGCGAACCGCGGCATCGAACGCCTCGACGCCCCGTCCGGCCGTGTCCGCCTGCGGGTGCAGGCCGGTGAGGACTGGGATGCGCTCGTCGCCTTCACCGTCGAGCACGGCTGGGCGGGCATCGAGGCACTCTCCGGCATCCCGGGATCCTGCGGGGCTGCGCCCGTGCAGAACATCGGCGCCTACGGGCAGGAGATCGTGTCGTCGCTCGTCGCCGTCGACCTGCTCGACGAGGAGTCGCAGACCGTCGAGCGCGTTCCCGCCGCGGAGCTCGGGCTCGGCTACCGGACCTCGGTCTTGAAGCGCCACGGTGGCGGAGAGCCTGAGCGCTCCGGCGTGGTCGTGGCGATCATCATCGACCTCGACGATGTCGGCGCCGACGGCCTGGCCGCACCGATCGCCTATCAGCAGCTCGCCTTCGCGCTCGGCGTGGAGGTCGGCGAGCAGGTCCGCCTGGCCCAGGTGCGCACGACGGTGCTCGCGCTCCGGGCGTCGAAGGGCATGGTGCTCGACCCCGACGACCCCGACACCGCCAGCGCCGGGTCGTTCTTCACGAACCCGATCGTGTCCGAGCACGTCGCCCGGTCGCTGCCGGGAGACGCCCCGTGGTGGCCGGTGGACCCGGCGGCCGACGACGACACCGAGTACGTCTTCCCGCTCGGCGAGGTCGTCAACCCGCCCCGACCGGCTCCCGTGGAGCGCCTCGCGAAGCTCTCGGCCGCCTGGCTGATCGAGCGGGCCGGCGTCCGTCGCGGGTTCGCGCTCCCCGGATCGCACGCCGCGGTCTCCACGAAGCACACGCTCGCCTTGACGAACCGGGGCGGGGCGACCGCCACCGAGGTCGCCGAGCTCGCGCGATTCGTGCAGGCGCGCGTCCACGCCGAGTTCGGCGTCCTCCTGCAGCCCGAGCCCGTGGCGGTCGGCGCCACGATCTGACGCTGCCGAGGTCCGCTCGCCCGGAGACGAGCGAGCGGACCACAGGTCAGGACGCGAACAGGCGCTGGAGACGCTGGACGCCCTCGAGCAGCTGGTCGTCGCCGAGTGCGTAGCTGAAGCGCAGGTAGCCGGACGGCCCGAACGCCTCGCCGGGCACGGCCGCGACCTCGGCCTGGTCGAGCATGAGGTCGGCGAGTTCGAGCGACGTCGTGGGCGTCACGCCGCCGAACGTGCGGCCGAGCAGCGCCGTGACGTCGGGGTAGACGTAGAAGGCGCCCTGCGGGGTCGGCGTCTCGAAGCCGTCGATCTTGTTGAGCTCACCGACGATGAGCTTGCGGCGGCGGTCGAACGCCTCACGCATCGCCTCAGCGGCTTCCTGCGGACCGGTGAGGGCCGCGATCGCCGCGCGCTGCGCGATGTTGTTCACGTTGCCGGAGAGGTGCGACTGGAGGTTGCCGAGCGCCTTGATCGCGTCCGCCGGGCCCACGGTCCACCCGACGCGCCAGCCCGTCATCGCATACGTCTTGGCGACGCCGTTGACGAGGAGCGTCTGCTCGGCGAGCTCGGGCACCGCTTCGACGATCGACGTCGCGCGGACGCCGTCGTAGGTGAGGTTCTGGTAGATCTCGTCGGTGATGACCCAGATGCCGTGCTCGAGCGCCCACTCGCCGATCGCCTTCGTCTGCTCCGGGGAGTAGACGGACCCGGTCGGGTTCGAGGGGGAGACGAACAGCAGGACCTTGGTGCGCGGGGTGCGCGCCGCCTCGAGCTGTTCGACCGTGACCTGGTAGTTCTGCGAGGCGTCGGCGAAGACGTCGACCGCGACACCGTCGGCGAGGGCGATGGCCTCGGGGTAGGTGGTCCAGAACGGAGTCGGGACGATGACCTCGTCGCCCGGGTTCAAGAGGACCTGGAACGCCTCGTACACCGACTGCTTACCGCCGTTGGTGACGATGACGCGGCTCGGGTCGACCTCGAGGCCGGAGTCGCGGCGCGTCTTCTCCGCGATGGCGGCGCGGAGGTCGGGCAGGCCGGCCGCGGGGGTGTACCGGTGCGCCTTCGGGTCGCGGGCGGCGACGAGCGCCGCTTCGACGATGTGCTCGGGTGTCGGGAAGTCCGGCTCGCCCGCCGCGTAGGAGATCACCGATCGGCCTTGCGCCTGCAGCGCCTTCGCCTTCGCGTCCACCTTCAGCGTGGCGGACTCGGCGATCGCTGAGATCTTCGTGGACAGGCGGGGCGTGGGAGTCGATTCAGGCACGACTCCGAGCGTACCGAACCCGGTGTCGCGAGGACAGTGCGTGACGCCGTCGCTCGGCGGTTACACGGATCGGGTGCGGTCGATGGCGGCGCCGGCCCAGGCGACGCCGATGCCGATGAGTCCCGAGACGATCAGGAGGAGTTCCTCACGGACGACACCCGACCAACCGGTGTAGCTCAGCCGTTCGGCCAGTGTTGGAAGGACCGCGAACGCGAGGAGCAGGATCAGCGTCGGCCAGGATCGTCCGCGGACGATCAGCCATGCGGCCGCGCCTGCGAGTCCACCGAGGGTCACGGCGAACGACGCGAACAGCAGGAACGGCGGCGTCGAGATGCTCGCCGTCGCGGATCCCACGACGTGGAACGCGAGACAGGCCACGACGACCGCGGCCGCGATCAGCCGACGACCAACCGACACCGGGGCGAGTGACACACCTCCGAGGAGGACGGCGCCGGCGACGACGAACTCGAGGACGAAGTTCCCGATCACCTCCGTATCGCTGGCCGGCTGCAGCCACATGACGTTCAGGGGTGCGCGCATGACGAGGTACGCTCCGAGGATGATCGCGACGAGCGAGGCGCCGTAGCGGCTCGAGGCGTTCCATCGATGCGCCTGCTGGAGTGCCGACGACGGCCCACCCGGCGACATGTTCCCGACGGTCGATGCTTCCTGCACGTTCTGGGTCATACGCCCGACTCTACGGGGGCCCGTGCGGACCGGACAAGGGCGCTGGAACCGCCGTGCGTCGGTCCACAACTCCTGCGCCAGCACCGATGGCCTCGACCGCTGCGCGTGGATGGTGCGCGGGCCGGAGCTGACGGTCCATGGCGAGCAGGAGTTGTGGACGCCGTGCACCTACGCCGGGTCGACGAGGTACCGCGTGTACGCCGGAACGGTGAGGAAGGTCGGGAACTCGTCCCTGAGCGCGACCTCGCGGAACAGCTCGGCGGCATCGTCGAAGCGGTCGTCCGCGGTGCGGGGCAGCGAGGCGAGGAGCTCGTCGAGGAGGTCCTCGACCCGCTCACGGGTGATCGGACGGCCGTCGTCGGTCGCGACGTCCTGGTGGATCCACTGCCACACCTGCGATCGACTGATCTCCGCCGTCGCCGCATCCTCCATCAAGCCGTCGATGGCCGCGGCGCCGATCCCGCGGAGCCAGGAGTCGAGGTAGCGGACGGCGATCGACACGTTGTCGCGGAGACCGGCGTCCGTGACCGCGCGACCGATGCGGACGTCGAGGAGCTGCGACGGTGTCACCGACACGTCCTCCCGCAGGCGGTCGAGCTGGTTCGGACGATCACCGAGGACCGCGTCGAACTCGGCCCTGGCGGTCTCGATGAGGTCCGGGTGCGCCACCCAGGTCCCGTCGAAGCCGTCGCCTGCCTCGCGGCGTTTGTCGGCTGAGACCTTCTCGATCGCGCGCGCCGTCGCCTCCGGATCACGCCGGTTCGGGATGAACGCGGACATCCCGCCGATCGCGTGCGCGCCGCGGCGGTGGCACGTCTGCACGAGGAGCTCGGTGTAGGCGCGCATGAACGGCACCGTCATCGTCACCTCGCTGCGGTCGGGCAGGACGAACCGGGCACCGCGCCCCCGGTAGTTCTTGATGATCGAGAAGATGTAGTCCCACCGACCGGCGTTGAGACCGGCGCAGTGGTCGCGGAGCGCGTACAGGATCTCGTCCATCTCGAACGCCGCCGGCAGCGTCTCGATGAGCACGGTGGCGCGGATCGTCCCATGGTCGAGACCCAGGCGTTCCTCGGTGAACGTGAAGACGTCGTCCCAGAGCTGCGCCTCCTCGCTCGACTCCAACTTCGGGAGGTAGAAGTACGGCCCGCGGCCGGCGTCGATGAGCGGTCGGGCGTTGTGGAAGATGTAGAGGCCGTAGTCGACGAGGCCGCCGGAGGCCGCCATCGCCGCCCCGGATCGGTCGATGAACCGCAGGTGCTTCTCCACGAGGTGCCAGCCGCGCGGTCGCATGACGATCGTCGGCGTCTCCGTCGCGGTGACGCGGTACACCTTCCCCGCCTCGTTCGTGAACGTCAGCTCACCGCGGACGGCGTCGCGCAGCGAGAGCTGACCACCGATGACGTTGGCCCACGTCGGGCTCGTCGCGTCCTCCTGGTCGGCGAGCCAGACGTTCGCGCCGGAGTTGAGGGCGTTGATCGTCATCTTCGGATCGGTGGGGCCGGTGATCTCGACCCGGCGGTCCTCGAGACCTGGCCCGGCGCCGGCGACGCGCCAGGAGCGGTCCTCCCGGATCGCCGCGGTGTCATCGCGGAACCGCGGGTCGCGGCCGTTCCCGATCTCGAAGCGTCGGCGCATGCGCTCGGCGAGGCGGTCATGGCGCGCACCCGCGAACCGCTGGTGCAGTTCGGCGAGGAAGGCGAGGGCGTCCGGGGTGAGGATCTCCTCGTACCGGTCCCCGAGACGACCGACGACCTCGATGGCGGGGCCGGTGCGCTGCGTGGGCACCGGCGCGGTGGTGGGTGTGGACGGGGAAGCGAGCATGGTGTTCATGGGGTGACTCCGTTTCGGATGGTCGTGCGTCGGGTGGGCCCTTCGAGCGGTCCCTGAGCTTGTCGAAGGGCGGGGCTGGTCTGTTTCAGTGGAACTGTTGTTCCTCGGTCGACCCGGCGAGGGCGAGGGTGGCGCTGCCGGGGTTGAGGGCGGTCGCGACCAGGTCGAAGTAGCCGGTACCGACTTCCCGCTGGTGCTTGGTGGCGGTGTAGCCGCTGGCCTCTGCGGCGAACTCGGCTTCCTGGAGGTCGACGTAGGCGCTCATGGCCCGTTCCTTGTAGTCGCTCGCCAGGGTGAACATCGAGTGGTTCAGCGCGTGGAAGCCGGCGAGGGTGATGAACTGGAACGCGTATCCCATGGCGGCGAGCTCGCGCTGGAAGGACGCGATCTGCGCATCGTCGAGGTGCGACTTCCAGTTGAACGACGGCGAGCAGTTGTAGGCGAGCAGCTTGCCCGGGAACCGCTCGTGGACGGCCTCGGCGAACCGACGGGCGAGGTCGAGGTCGGGTTCCGCGGACTCGACCCAGAGCAGGTCGGCGTACTCCGCGTAGGCGAGGCCGCGAGCGAGCACCGGACCGATGCCGTTCTCCACCTCGTAGAAGCCTTCCGGGGTCCGGTTCCCGTTCAGGAACGGCAGATCGCGGTCGTCGATGTCGCTCGTGAGGAGCGTGGCGGCCAGTGCATCGGTGCGGGCGATGACGATGGTCGGGACGCCGGCGACGTCCGCCGCCAGCCGGGCCGCATTGAGGGTCCGGATGTGCTGGCTCGTCGGCACCAGCACCTTGCCGCCCATGTGGCCGCACTTCTTCTCAGCCGCGAGCTGGTCCTCCCAGTGGACGCCCGCGGCGCCGGCCTGGATCATGCCGGCCATGAGTTCGTAGGCGTTGAGCGGTCCACCGAAACCCGCTTCGGCGTCGGCGACGATCGGCGCGAGCCAGTCGATCGCCTTGGATCCCGGCGTCTCCCCGACGGCTCGCTCGGCGAAGTCGATCTGCTCGGCCCGGAGCAGCGCGTTGTTGATCCGCCGGACGACCGCCGGAACCGAGTTCGCCGGGTAGAGGCTCTGATCGGGGTAGGTCTGACCGGAGAGGTTCGCGTCGGCGGCGACCTGCCATCCGGAGAGGTAGATCGCCTGCAGGCCCGCCCGGACCTGCTGCACGGCCTGGTTGCCGGTCAGCGCGCCGAGTGCAGGAACCCACTCCTCGGTGTGGAGGAGGTTCCACAGCCGCTCCGCCCCTCGGCGGGCGAGCGTCGGTTCCTCCCGGACACCGCCGCGCAGGCGGACGACGTCCTCGGCGGTGTAGTCGCGACGGACCCCGTCCCAGCGCGGGTCGGTGTCCCACTCGCGCTGCAGTTCCTCGGCCGTCTGCGTCTGGTCGCCGGCGCGGAGGGGCGTGCGGTGGTCGGTCGGTCGGGTGGCTTCGTTGCTCACGATGACTCCTGTGGTGTCGAGGTCGGTGGGGCGGGTCGTGCTGTGGGAACGATCCTGCGCTCGCCGCAACCCCGACGGACGTCATCCGTGGACAGAAGAACGGCCGACCTTCTGTTTGCCGGAACAACCGGCGCGTGTGAGCATGATCACCATGACCAGCACCGCCGCTGCTCCACCCGCCTCCGCCACCCCTGGTGACGGACCTGCTCCGCACGCGGACGCCCTCGTCCTCGGGCGCCGGATCCGCGATGCCCGATCGCGCGCGGGCCTCACGCTCGACGACCTCGCGCAGGCGATCGACCGAGCACCGTCCCAGGCGTCGGCGATCGAGAACGGGCATCGGGAGCCGAGCCTGTCGATGCTCCGCGTCATCGCCACCGCCCTCGGCACCACCGTCGACGACCTGCTCCGTGACGAACCGCCGAGTGACCGCGCCGCGCTCGAGATCGCCGTCGAGCGTGCCCAGCGGGGCCCCGTCTTCTCCGCCCTCGGGATCGCACCCATCCGCGTCTCGAAAGGGACCGCGGACGAGACGCTCCGCACCGCGCTGGCACTGCACGATGAGGTCGCCCGCCTGCATCGGGAGCGAGCGGCGACGCCCGAGGAGGCGCGCCGGGCCAACGCGGTCCTCCGGGCGGACATGCGGGCGGCCGACAACCACTTCCCCGACCTCGAGGCCGTCGCGAAGGGACTGCTCGACGCCGTCGGCTACACCGGAGGGCCGGTCTCGCACCAGACGGTCGCGGAGATGGCACAGCACCTCGGGTTCTCGCTCCACTACGTCGGCGACCTGCCGCACTCGACGCGCTCGGTCACCGACCGGCGCAACGGTCGGATCTACCTGCCGACCGAACCCTCGATGTCCCGTGACTCGCGATCACCCATCCTCCAGGCGTTCGCCAGTCACCTGTGCGGACACGAGGAGCCGGGAAACTACGCGGACTTTCTGCGGCAGCGCGTCGAGACCAACTACCTGACGGCGGCCATCCTGCTGCCCGAGCGCGACGCCGTGCGCGTCCTCGGTGAGGCGAAACAGCTCCGGCGCATCTCGATGGAGGACCTGCGCGACGCGTTCGCGGTGTCGTACGAGACCGCCGCGCACCGCTTCACGAACCTCGCGACGAGGCACCTCGGACTCCCGGTGCATTTCATGAAGGTGCACGAGTCGGGGACGATCATCAAGGCGTACGAGAACGACGGGGTCACGTTCCCGTCCGACGTCCTCGGGGCGGTGGAGGGCTCGCTCGTCTGCCGCAACTGGACGGCCAGGACCGTCTTCGACGTCGAGGACCGATTCAGCCCCTGGTATCAGTACACGGACATGGACACGGGCACCTTCTGGTGCACCTCGCGGATCGAGAAGGCCAAGGAGGGCGAGTACTCGGTCAGCGTCGGCGTCCCGTTCGCGCACGTGAAGTGGTTCCGCGGACGCGAGACGCCGCATCGGTCCACCTCGAACTGCCCCGACGAGCGATGCTGTCGTCGGGCGTCGCCGGCGCTCGCCGACCGGTGGGAGGGGAAAGCCTGGCCGGCGGCGCGGACGCCGACGAGTCTGCTGGCGGCGCTGCCGACCGGATCCTTCCCGGGGGTCGACTCCGTCGAGGTGTACGAGTTCCTCGAGTCGCACGCGCCGCGGGCGGACTGAGGTGAGGCACCTCGTCGCCCGACGTGGTGTCGAGCGATGAGGTGCCTCACCTCAGCGTGATCAGCTCGCGAGGCGCGGGTAGTCGGTGTAGCCCTCGGCGCCCGGGCCGTAGAAGGTGGCCGGGTTCGGCGTGTTCTCCTCGTGCTCGCCCGCCCAACGCTCGACGAGGTCGGGGTTCGCGATGGCGAGACGCCCGACGGCGACGGCGTCGGCGTGCGCGTGCTCGACGAGGGCGATCGCCTCGTCGCGCGTCGTGACGGTGCCGAAGCCGCTGTTGACGATGAGCTTGCCGCCGAAGTGACCGCGCAGGTCCTGGACGAGCGCGCCGGCCGGGTCCTCGTGGAGGATGCTGAGGTAGGCGAGGCCGAGCGGTGCCAGGGCGTCGAGCAGTGCCTCGTAGGTCGCGCGGACGTCGGCCTCGTCGGTCTCCGCCGTGTCACCGGCGCCGTTCATCGGGGAGATGCGGATGCCGACGCGCGCTGCACCGACCGCCTCGGCGACGGCGCTGACGACCTCGGCGACGTACGACGCGCGAGCCTCCGGGCTGCCTCCGGCGCGGTCGTCGCGCACGTTGGAGACGGGGGAGAGGAACTGGTGCAGCAGGTAGCCGTTCGCGGCGTGCAGCTCGACGCCGTCGAGTCCTGCCTCGATCGCGTTGCGGGCGGCCTGGACGAACTCCTCGCGGACCGTGTCGAGCTCCTCGGTGGTCAGCGCGTGCGGGACGGGGTACGGCTGGGCGCCCGCCGGTGTCCGGACCTCGCCGGCGATGGCGATCGCGCTCGGCGCGACGATGCGGTCGGTGCCAGTGATGTCGGTGTGCGAGACACGGCCACCGTTCATGAGCTGCATGACGATGAGCCCGCCTGCGCCGTGCACGGCCTCCGCGACGCCCCGCCAGCCCTCGACCTGCTCGGGGGTGACGATGCCGGGCTGGCCCGGGTAGGAGCGCGACTCGGCGCTCGGGTAGGTGCCCTCCGTGATGATGAGCCCGAGTCCTGCGCGCTGGCTGTAGTGCTCGGCGACGAGGTCGCCGGGGACGCCGTCGGCTCCGGACCGCATGCGGGTGAGCGGGGCCATGACGACGCGGTTGGCGAGTTCGAGATCGCCGAGTCGGACGGGGGCGAAGAGATCCATACGGGTGATGCCTTTCGTGGGGGTGCGGCACGCGGACGACGCGGCCTCCGGACGCAACCCGCCGGTGACCGTCGATATTCCGATGATGCTTCTGGACCTTGTGCATCTGGAATACTTCTTGCTACGCTCGCAGGGTGGTCGTCGGGCTCTGTCCCCGCAGCTCGCGACGAGCACGACCCGGTGTCGACGAATCCGAGGGGGAGGCGTCGGCACCGGGACCCCTCCTCGGTCGCTCCCCGGATCTCCGTGGAATGCCTGCCAGGATACGAAGATGCCCGCCCCCAGATTCGGCCTCGTCTCCGATCTCCGTCGTCCGGAGTCCGGTGAACGCGCCGAGCGCGTCACCTTCGTCGAGTTGTTCTTCGACCTCGTCTTCGTCTTCGCGCTCACCCAGCTGAGCAAGCTCATCGCCGACGACCAGAGCATCACCGCCGCCCTCGAGTCGATCGTCCTCATCCTGGCGCTCTGGTGGTCCTGGGTGTCCACGAGCTGGGTGACGAATTGGCTCGACCCGGAACGGCTCGCGGTGCGACTCGCGCTCATCGGCTTCGGCCTGTTGGCGTTCGTCGCGGCGGTGTCGGTGTCGGCGTCGTTCACCGACCGCGCGCTGGCGTTCGCCGTCGCCTACGTCGCGCTCCAGCTCGTCCGGACGCTGTTCATGGTCGTGGCGACCTGGCGGCACGACCGCGACGTGGCCCTGAGTTTCGCGCGCGTCCTCGTCTGGACCGCGTTCGCCGCGGTCTTCTGGATCGCCGGCGCGCTGGTGCCGGCCGACTGGCAACTGGCGTTCTGGATCTGCGCCGTCGCCATCGAGTACGGCGGCGGGGCGCTCGGATTCCGGCTGCCGGGTGTGCGGGCCTCGAAGGTCGAGAGCTGGGAGCTCTCCGGTGCGCACCTCTCCGAGCGGGCGTCGCTCTTCATCATCATCGCGATCGGCGAGTCACTGCTCGTCACCGGGTTCGCGTTCGTCGAGCTCGAGACGTCGGCCGCCGCCGTCGTCGGGATGCTGAGTGCCTTCGTCTCCGCGGTCGCGCTGTGGTGGTTGTACTTCCACCGCACGGAGGCGGCAGGACGCCGAGCGGTGGAGGCCGCCGAGGAGGAGGGCGACCGCGCCGACCGCGACGGAGGCCGACCCGGGCGACGGGGGCCGGGCCGTCTCGGACGCATCGCGCGCGACGGATACAGCTACGCCCACGTCGTGATCGTCGCCGGGATCGTGCTCGTCTCGGTGGGGGACAAGGAGATCCTCGACCGACCGGCCGACGCCGTCGAACTCGCCGCGGGCGTCGTCATCCTCGGCGGACCGGTCCTCTACCTGCTCGGGCTGTCGCTGTTCCGGTTCGTCGTCGACCGTGCCGTCCCCCTCGCGCCGGTCATCGGCCTCGCGATGCTCGCGGGCTGCGCGGTCGCCGCGTTCCTCGCCCCACAGCTCGGGGAACTCGTCCTCGGGTGTCTCTGCACGGTGGTGCTCGTCCTCGCCGCGATCGCCGACACGGTCCTCCCGAACCGGCGGGTCACTGCGGAGCGTCGGCCGGCTTGATCTGGGCGCCCTCGCGGTTCGGCCCCGTGTCGTAGCGGGCACCGCCCGGGTCACTCGGCTGCGCCGCGAGCCAGATGAAGAAGAACCACCCGAAGATCGGGACCAGGTTGATGAGCTGCCACCAGCCGCTGTGGTCCGTGTCGTGCATGCGGCGTGCGTTCAGCGACAGCCCCGGGATGATCGTCGCGAGACCCCAGATCCCCGACAGGATGCTCTGGACGCCCCAGGCGGGGCCTTCGGTGACCTGACCCTCCCAGAAACCGGCCGTCACCCCGGTCGCGACGTCGACACCGCGTCCGATCACCAGGAGTGCGGTGACGATGACGGCGTGGACGACCACCCACCACCAGAACTCGCTCCGGCTGGCCCGCCCGGTGAAGATCGGATACCGCTTCCAGAAGCGGAGGAACGCTTGGATCGGGCCGGCGCCCGGGAGCGGGCTGTCATCCGCGAACCGGGCCGGGATCCGGCGATCGTCCTCTCGGTTCGTCTCCGCCGCCTTCGCGGTCACTGCGTGTTCGTCTGCGCTGCTCATCGGTCCCCCTGGGTCGAGTCGTCGTGCATTCGTGCGTCCACCCTACCGACATCGCCGGCACATGTTGTATTTCAGCACAATATATGGAATATTAGTTGTACAACACGTGCCGATTTCGGCCCCGACCCTGGAGAATCACCATGACCACCGCCCTGTCCCCTCGATCCCGCCGCCTCGTCCGCTGGGCCGCGCTACCCGTCGCCGTCCTGGCGAGCGGCGTCATCGTCTCGACCGCCTCCTACGCCGCCTTCACCTCGTCGACCGACAACTCCGGCAACGCCTGGAGTGCCGGAGCGATCGCGCTGAGCGATGACGACTCGGGCGCCGCGATGTTCGCCGCGGACGACCTGCAGCCCGGCTCGACCGGCGAGAACTGCATCGCCGTCACCTCGGACGGTTCGCTGGCGTCCGACATCCGCCTCTATGCGGACAACGCGGCGCAGACGCAGGACCTCGACCAGTACCTCCAGCTCGAGATCGTCCAGGGCGCCGGCGGCGGCTACGGGTCCTGCGAGGACTTCGTCCCCGCGACCACGGGTGCGTCCGTCTACAGTGGCACCCTCGCCGGCCTCGCGACCACTGCGGTCGACCACGCGTCCGGACTCGGCTCGTGGGCCTCCGTCGGCGGCGGCGAGGAGCGGGTCTTCAAGGTCTCGTACACCCTGTCCGCGGACGCCCCGAACACCGTCCAGGGCGGCTCCGCAGGTCTCGACCTCGTGTGGGAGGGTCGCACCTCCTAGGCGATCCCGGTGCTCCCGTCCCGCTGACGGGAGCACCCTGGCCCGCACGTCCCCGTCCACCTCGTCCCTCCGGGAGCTCTCATGGAACCGTCATCCGCACGCCGGCGCATCGTGTCGTCCGGCATCGTGGTCGTCGCCCTCGGTGCGCGCGTCCTCGCGTTGCTCGCGCTGTGCCTCCTGGCGTGGGCGGCCGTGCCGAAGCTCGTCGGGTGGATGCCGACCACCGTGGCGTCAGGTTCCATGGAGCCGCGCGTCCTGGCGGGCGACGTCGTCGTCTCGATGCCGATCGACGGCTCCGACGCCGCGGCAGGACAGGTGGTCCTCGTCGACGATCCGGGCGAGGACGACGCGCTGCTCCTGCACCGCGTCGTCGAGCGGGAGGCGGAGGGGCTCCGCCTCAAGGGTGACGCGAACCGGCAACCGGATCGACAGCTCGTCCAGGACGAAGCCGTTCGCGGCGTCGGCGTCCTCCGAGTCCCGTACATCGGCCTTCCCATCGTCTGGGCGAACGAGGGTGCCTGGGTTCCCCTGGCGCTCTCCGCGGCGCTCGCGGCGGCGACCCTCGGGGCGATCGCAGCCACGCGGCGGTACCTCGTCGAGGATCGCGACGCCACCGCGCCGATCGGTCGAGTGCGTCGGGTCGCCCCGATCGGCGGCGCCGCCCTGGCGGGGGTCCTGGCCGTCGTGTCGGTGCTGCCGACCGCTGGCGCGAACTGGCAGAGCTTCGCCGGTGCCGCCGACAACCGCCTCGGCGCGGGGTCCTTCTCGTGCCTCGGGCAGCCGTTGGGCTCGCCCGATTTCCGACTGGACTTCAGCGAGGCCGACGGGGCAGAGGTCGTGAACAGCGGAACCGGCAGTGGCATCGCGCAGCTGGGCGGCACGGCGGAGCGCGTCGGCGGTGGCTGCGGCGACAGTCCGTTCGTCCGACTCGACGGCCAGGCCGGTCAGGTGGTCACCATGCCGCAGCTTCCGCAGCAGACCACCTTCACGCTCGAGACCTGGTTCCGGACCACTGAGTCGCAGGGCAAGCTGATCGGCTTCGGGAACGCGCAGACCGTCCCGTCCAGCGCGCATGACCGCCACCTCTACATCGACCGGGACGGCCGTCTCGTCTTCGGGACGTGGAGCGGTTCGCCGCAGACGATCGTGACGCCGGACGCGGTCACGGACGGACGGTGGCACCACGTCATGGCGACCATGTCGACCACGGACGGCATGCGTCTCTACCTCGACGGCGCACTGGTCGGAACGAATTCGAACACGGTGCTGCAGAGCTACCGGGGGTATTGGCGCATCGGCCACGACACGATCGCGTCCACCTGGCCTGGTGCGCCCTCCTCTGCCTGGTTCGCCGGAGATCTCGACGGCGTCGGGATCCACTCGCGGGTGCTGTCGGCCGAGGAAGCTGCCGAGCACGCAGCGGTCGGGCGCCCGTGAGGCGTGCGGCCGCGCGCATGCCGACGCCGGTTTTACAGCCGGGCGACCGTGCCGTACACTGGATGGAGGTAGTTGAAATCTGCCATGATTTTCTGCGCCTGTTTTCACCCGTGTGGTGAGGCAACGCTCAGGAGGTCAGGGTAGCTTCGACCCCTCCGGTGCGTCAGCACTGAAGGGCGGTGGCTCAATTGGTAGAGCAGCGGTCTCCAAAACCGCAGGTTGCAGGTTCAAGTCCTGTCCGCCCTGCGAGTCGGTGCGTATGCACCGGCACACGAAAGGTGTAACGAGTGGCCCCGAAGAGTACCGACACGCCCGGCGAGGACGTCGTCGTCAAGGCGAAGGCGGACCGTGCCGAACGGCGCGGCTTCTTCTCGGGCATCGTCCTGTTCCTGAAGCAGGTCTTCGCGGAACTCAAGAAGGTCGTCACGCCGACGCGGAAGGAACTCCTCAGCTACACGGCTGTGGTGCTCGTCTTCGTCTGCATCATGATGGCGCTCGTCTACGGCATCGACTTCGTCTTCGCCTGGGTCGTCACGCTGGTGTTCGGTACCGCGAGCTAGTTCCGCTCAGGTTCCGGTGCTCCGGTCCGGCACCCGGGTTCCACAATCACAGACGGCGACGCAGTCGTCACGCGCCAGGATCTGGCGCCGCGGTCGGGGATCACCCACGATCCGCACAACAGAAACGGAATGGAAATCAGTGTCTGAGCGAAACTCGAACGACGTCGACTGGGCAACCGCTGCCGAGCAGTCCTCGGAGGACGACGAGGCCCAGGAGGGCAACGTGCTCTCGGCCGACGAGCACTCCGTCGACCCCGCTGAGCACAACGCCGTCCACGTCGAGGAGACCGGCGACACCGAGGTCGACCTCGACGCCGTGCTCGACGCGATGGCCGAGGCCGTCGACCCCGAGGCCGACGCCGTCGTCGACGACGCCCTCGAGCTCGACGAAGCAGCCGAGGTCGAAGCCGCAGCGGAGGCCATCGCCGAAGAAGAGGCAGACCCCACCGACGCCGACGCCGAGCCCGCCGAGGAGTCCGAGGAAGACCCCTACGACGCGTTCCGCAAGGAACTCCGCTTCCTGCCCGGCAAGTGGTACGTCATCCACTCCTACGCCGGTTTCGAGCGCAAGGTGAAGGCCAACATCGAGCAGCGCAAGTCGACGCTCGAGGTCGCGGACTACATCTACCAGGTCGAGGTCCCCATGGAAGACGTGGTCGAGATCAAGAACGGCCAGCGCAAGATGGTCACCCGTGTGCGCATCCCCGGCTACGTGCTCGTCCGCATGGACCTCAACGAGGACAGCTGGTCGGTCGTCCGCCACACGCCTGGCGTCACCGGCTTCGTCGGCAACGCGCACAACCCCACGCCGCTCCGCTTCGAAGAGTCCTTCAACATGTTGAAGTCGCTCGTCGAGGTCAAGGAGACCGCGCCCGTCAAGGGCTCCGGCACCAAGGGCAGCGCAACGCAGCAGCGTGTCATCCCCGCCGAGGTCGACTTCGAGATCGGCGAGACCATCACGATCAAGGAAGGCTCGTTCGCGGGCCTCCCCGGCTCCATCAGCGAGATCAAGCCCGAGAGCGGCAAGCTCACGGTGCTCGTCTCCCTCTTCGAGCGCGAGACGCCGGTCGAGCTCAGCTTCGACCAGGTCACCAAGCTCTAAGCCGCACGGCTCCACAGTCCACCGCCGCCCGACGGGCGCGCGGGAGAGCGCACATCATCCGATGGCGTTCGAACCCCAGAAGAAGGAAGAAACATGGCACCGAAGAAGAAGGTCACGGGTCTCATCAAGCTGCAGATCCAGGCCGGCGCCGCAAACCCTGCTCCCCCCATCGGCCCCGCCCTTGGTCAGCACGGCGTCAACATCATGGAGTTCTGCAAGGCGTACAACGCGGCCACCGAGTCGCAGCGCGGCAACGTCATCCCCGTCGAGATCACCGTCTACGAGGACCGTTCGTTCACCTTCATCCTGAAGACCCCGCCCGCAGCGGAGCTCATCAAGAAGGCCGCCGGCGTCGCCAAGGGCTCCGGTACCCCGCACACCGTCAAGGTCGCGAAGCTCACCAAGGAGCAGGTCCGTCAGATCGCCGAGCAGAAGGCTCCCGACCTGAACTCGAACGACATCGACGCAGCCGCGAAGATCATCGCCGGCACCGCCCGCTCCATGGGCATCACGGTCGAGGGCTAGTCCTTCCGAACCGCACGGGGTGAGCCGTCCAGGCCACACCCTCGCACCTTTCTTTTTCACTCGTGGCAGCGCCGGCCAGGCGCAGATGACCACATTTCTCATAGGAGAACACACATGGCACAGAAGTCGAAGGCCTACCGGGCCGCAGCCGAGAAGATCGAGGCTGACAAGTTCTACACCCCGAACGAGGCCGTCGCCCTCGCCAAGGAGACCGGTTCCGCCAAGTTCAACAGCACCGTCGAGGTCGCCCTCAAGCTCGGTGTCGACCCGCGCAAGGCGGACCAGATGGTCCGCGGCACGGTCATCCTCCCGCACGGCACGGGCAAGACCGCCCGCGTCATCGTCTTCGCGACGGGCCCGGCAGCGGAGGCCGCGATCGCGGCCGGTGCTGACGAGGTCGGCGGCGACGAGCTCATCGCGAAGGTCGCCGAGGGCTACACCTCGTTCGACTCCGCGGTCTCCACCCCGGAGCTCATGGGTAAGGTCGGTCGTCTCGGTAAGGTCCTCGGTCCCCGTGGCCTCATGCCGAACCCCAAGACCGGCACCGTGACGCCGGACGTGGCCAAGGCCGTGTCCGACATCAAGGGCGGCAAGATCGAGTTCCGCGTCGACAAGCACTCCAACGTGCACTTCGTCGTCGGCAAGGCCTCGTTCGACGCATCGCAGCTCGAGGAGAACATCAACACCGCGCTCGAGGAGATCCTCCGCCTCAAGCCGTCCTCCTCGAAGGGCCGTTACATCCAGAAGGGCGCCGTGTCGACCACGTTCGGCCCCGGCATCCCGCTGGACGTCAACTCCATCTAGTCTCACCAGTACGAAGGCCCGGTCGCGTCATGCGACCGGGCCTTCGCCGTTCTCCGGGGTGGCGTCGTACGATGCAGGGATGGTCTCCACCCGCACTGCTCAGGCCGACGACGCCGCCACCCTCGGCACGCTCGCCGCAGCGACCTTCGCCCTCGCCTGCCCACCCGGCACCGCGCAGGAGCACATCGACGCGTTCATCGCCGAGCACTTCACCCTCGACCGGTTCACCGGCTACCTGGCAGATCCCGGACGCGCGCTCCGGCTCCTCGTCGACGACGATGACGGCACGGCCATCGGCTACACGATGCTCGTCTTCGGTGATCCGATCGACCCCGACGTGCTCGCCGCGGTCACGCACCGCCCGACAGCGGAACTCAGCAAGCTGTACGTGCTCCCCGCGAGCCACGGTGCCGGCGGAGCGCGCACGCTCATGGAGGCGACGCTCGACGACGCCCGGTCGCGCGGGGCGCGATCGGTGTGGCTCGGGGTGAACCAGCAGAACGCCAGGGCGATCCGGTTCTACGGCAAGAGCGGGTTCGCGATCGTCGGGACGAAGACCTTCCTCGTCGGACCCGAACGGCACGACGACTTCGTGATGGAGCGGCGGGTGGACGAGGACGCGGTGCCGCGGGGGTGACCCGGACGGGTGCTGCTCCAGACGTGCGGCCAAGGCGGTCACCTGATATGTTGGCGTCTGGCATGTGACAAAGGGTCGTGGTTTCCGACCCGAGCTCCTGCCTGGGGCCCGCCGCAGTTGTGCCGTCGGGCCTCCTGGACGACCACGAAAGGACGCTTCCTCCCTATGAAGCTGCACTCCGCCCTGTCGCTCTTCGTGCTGACGGCGATCACCGCCACCGCGCTCGTCTCCGGCCCGGCGTCGGCGGATCCCGCCCCCGTCTCCGGTGACGAGGCGGCGGCGGTCACGGCGAACCAGCCGCGCCTCCGAGGCAAGTTCGTGACCGATCCCTCGTGGTCCACGGGCTTCCACGGCTGGGCGCCGAGCGGTTCCATGCAATGGCTCACGCATCCGCAGTCGATCGGCACCGGTGGGCCGTACGGCCTGTCGTATGAGGCGGCGCTGGCTGCTGCGGCGACGGCGACCTTCCCGGCAGTCGGCACCAGCGGCCGGATCGAGATCAACGGCCAGTGCCTCACCACGGACCGGGGCGGTACGAGGACCGACCTCGTCCGTGTGGCGAGCTGCTCCTCGGCGAGCACCCAGTACACGATGGCCGCCGACGGATTCCTCACCGATCCGTCCGGCCGGCGACTGAACGTCCTCGGGGTCGGGTCGAAGGACATGCAACTCGGGTTCGGGCCGAACAACGATGCCGACGTCAGCAAGCTGGTCATGAGTCAGCTGGTACCCGACGTGTCCCCGTCGGCGTCCGTGTCCACCCCCACGGTCCAACAGGGCCAGTCCGTGCAGGTCCAGGCGACCTTCAACGCCGACGCGGGGGGCCAACGGATCGATGTGGTCCCACCTCGGGGCACGAGGATCACTGCTGTCGCGAACCCGGCATTCGGCCTGGATGGTGCCGGCATGGGTGGCAACCTGCCCGTCGGTACCACCGCGGTCACCTTCACCTTGACGGCGGACATCGACGCCGCGCTCGGCTCGGCGACCGGCGGCAGCATCACCTGGAGTCAGAACCGGGTGAAGCTCGCCGACTTCTCCGCGAACATCGTCGCGGCCCCGATCGCCCCGGGTGTGACGATCCCGAACGTCACGGTGAAGCAGGGGGATCCCGTGGAGGTGCCGGTCGCCTTCACCGAGACGGCCTCCGGCCAGGTCGAGATCATCCTCCCCGCCGGCCTCGAACCCGCTGGCGCCGCCCCCGCCGGATTCACCTGGAACGCGCAGCTCAACGGATTCGAGGGGACGCTCACGGGCGCCAACAGATCGTTCACCCTGTCGCTGGCGGCGAAGGCGGACACCGCCATCGGGACCTTCGACGGCGCGGTGCGAGCGACCGGCATCGACCAGGTGTGGAGCGCGACGATCGAATCGGGGACGCCCGCGCCGGACGCCCCGGTCGTCCTGCTCTCGCCCGCCGTCGGCGAGGTGCTCGAGCCGGGGGCGCCGGTCTTCTCCGGGACGGGGCAGCCTGGCGCGACCATCCGGGTTTACGGCGCCTGGGGCTCGCTCCTCGGCGAGGCCGTCGTGCAGGACGATACGACCTGGTCGTTGACCTGGAACAAGGCGCTGGCTCCTGGCACCTACACCGGAGGATCAGCCCGCCAGTACATCGAGGGAAAGCCGTTCACGAGCGTCCCGTACGACTTCCGGGTCGCGTGGCCGACTGTGGACCCGCTCGTCGTGACGTCGCCGACGACGGGCGCGACCATCGTCGAGACGACGCCCGTCTTCACGGGGACCGCGCAGCCGGGCGCCACCGTCGAGATCCGTGGTGTGTGGGGCGACCTGCTGGGCGCCGTCGAACGAGTCGCTGACGACGGACGCTGGACCATCACGTGGAACAAGACGCTGCTCCCCAACCGGTATGTGGGCGGCACCGTGAAACAGTTCGTGGACGGGAAGGAGACCCACTCGCTGCTCTACGACTTCACCATCGTCGTGCCGAGGCTCGAGGTCGTCTCGCCCGCCGTCGGCGGCACCATCACCGGCACCCGGCCGGTCTTCACCGGCACGGCGAACCCCGGTGCCGTGATCCAGATCCGCGGCGCGTGGGGCACCGATCTCGGAAGCATCACCGCCGACCCACAGGGGCGTTGGAGCATCACCTGGCCATCCGACTACCTCCCGGCCCGGTACTCCGGGGGTACCGTCACCGAAACCGTGGGAGGCAAGGTCATCCGGACGCTTCCGTACGACTTCACGCTCGCGCGTTAGTCGGCGGACGGACGGCCGGCTGCGCAGATGGACTCAGCCGTCGGCTACCTTCAGGACGATCTTGCCGCGTGAGTGCCCGCCCTCGAGGAGCACGTGGGCCTGCCGGACGGCGTCGAGGTCGAACACCTGGTCGACGAACACCCGGACGTCCCCGGACTCCAGCAGCCTGCTGATGGTGTCGAGCGTGGCACCGTCGGGTGCCACGGTGAACCGCGTCGCTCGGACGCCCGCGGCGCGGGCCTCCTCCTCGAGCGTCGGCCAGGAACCGGTCGGCGCGTTGATGATGAGCCCGCCGGGACGCAGGACGCGTAGGGAACGCGACCCCGTGTCCTCCACGGTGTTGCCCACGAGGTCGATCACGACGTCGACCTGGTCGACGACGTCCTCGAACCGGTGCAACTCGTGGTCGACCGCCTGATGGGCGCCGAGTTCGCGCAGCCAACCGACGTTCCGACCGGAGCCGGTGGCGATCACCCGCGCGCCGAAGTAGGTGGCGAACTGCACGGCGAAATGCCCGACACCGCCGCTCCCGGCGTGGATGAGGATGCGCTGCCCCTCGTGCGCCTTCGCGACGTCGACGACCATGCCCCATGCGGTGAGCGCGGCGAGGGGGACCCCGGCGGCCTCGACGTGCGACAGGGTCGTCGGCTTCCGCGTCAGGCTCAGAGAGGACACCGTGACGTACTCGGCGTAGCTGCCGCCCGTCCGCGGGAAGCTCGTCATGCCGTAGACCTCGTCGCCGGGCAGGAGACCGGCAGCGGCGAAGGGCGACTCGACCACGATGCCGCTGAAGTCGTACCCGAGGACGGCCGGCATCGCCGTGATGGAGGAGGAGACGCCCCGGCCCGCGCGGGTCTTGGCGTCGACCGGGTTCACGCCGGCCGCGACGACCTTCACGAGGAACTCCGCCATGACCGGACGCGGTGTCGGTACGGTCTCCATCCGGAGGACCTCAGGGCTGCCGACGGCGTCGATCACCGCGGCTCGCATGGTCTCCGGTGCTGGCTTCACCGCGTCCGCGGTTGTCGCCAGAGACCAGGAGTGTCCGACTCCTTGACGCATCGAGTACTCCTTCGTCGTTCATCCCCCGAAAGCTCCACCCGGCGGAGGTCGGCTCGGCGACGAGTCTCGCTCCGGTGCGTGGTCCGGCTCTGTTCTCATCAAAGCCGTCGAATGAGTCGGCGCTGTTACGGGGGTGTCAATTGGCTGGAAACGATTCCCTCTCTTCGGGGGACACGGCGGCCCGGCTGTCGCCTGATCCTCGGGCGCGTGCTTCCGATACAGTGGCGCAATGCGCGCACTGTTCGGAGTCATCAGGATCATCGCGGGTGGGGTGATCATCGCCGCCATCGTCGGCCAGTTCGTCTACACCCTGTCCTTCGGTGATGCGCCCGACGACTTCTTCGTCAACTTCTTCAGCTACTTCACGATCCTGTCGAACGCGCTGAGTGCGATCGTCCTGTTGGTCGGTGCCGGGTTCTGCTTCCGGCTGCGACGCGATCCGGCCTGGTACAACCTGGTCCTCGGCTGCGTCGTGACCTACATGGCGACCACGGGCGTCGTCTACAACCTGCTGCTCCGCGGCATCGCCCTCGACCAGGGGCACACCCTCGGCTGGTCGAACGAGGTGCTGCACCTCATCGCACCGATCTACCTGGTGCTCGTCTGGATCGTGACGCCCGGCAAGTCCCGCCTCGAATGGCGTCAGGTGTGGGCGATCATCGCGTTCCCGCTCGTCTGGACCGTCTACACGATGATCCGCGGATCGATCGTCGGCTGGTACCCGTACCCGTTCCTCAACCCGGCTCAGCCCGGCGGCTGGGGAGCCGTCATCGTCTACATGATCGCCATCGCCGGGTTCATCGGCCTGATGGGCTGCGCCGTCATCGCGTTGAGCCGGACGAGGCTCATCCGCGGATGACGGGGGCCACATCAGACCAGCGGATTCCTCGCCCCTCGGCGGTCCGCCGTCGCCGGTCCGTCGCCCTCGCGTTCGCGATCACCGGTGGCGTGCTCGTCGTGGTCGCCACGGTCATGATCTGGGCGGCGCGTCTCAGCCTCGGTAAGAACAGCTATGTGAGCGGCCTCGGTGCCACCGGCGAGGTGACGGCGCCGGTCTTCAACGCGGCACTGCTCATGGTCGCGGTCGGTGGTCTCAGCATCGCCGTAGCGCTGCAGCGAGTCGTCCCGTCCCGCGAGCCCGGTCAGCGCCGCACGAGGGTTGGACTGCTGCTCGTCCCCTGGCTGCTCGTGGGACTGTCGAGTCTGTGCTTCCTCGTGGCATCCCGGGTGACGTGCACCTACGAGTGCCCGATCCCGTCGAATCCGCTGTTCACGCTCCAGGACGCGGTGCACATCTCCTTCGCGGTGCTGGGCTTCGCCCTCGCCTGCCTGGCGATGATCGGGTCGGCCCTCGGATCCCGGCTGCGCGCCGTCCGGCGGCTGTCCTGGTTCGCCGGGTCCGCCGTCGCCGTGATCGCGGGGCTCGGCGGCCTGCTCTCGCTCGCCGAGGTCGGGCAGCAGGTCGGCAGTTGGTTGGAGTTCGCGGCGATGACCATCGCCCTGCTCTGGCTCGTCGGGTACGGCCTGGCGGAGGTGCTCGCCGTCGGGAAGACGGACGACACCGGACGCCCCGGTTCCGCAGTGGAGGACGCGCGTCAGGTCGATGCCGCGTCGAGCGCCCGGGGCTGAGTCATCGCGTCGATCGCCGGTGCGGACAGGGCGTCGCGCAGCACCATGATCGCCGCGCCCAACACCCCGGCCTCCTCGCCGGCCGTCGAGGTGACGATGCCGAGGTGCCCCGTGGCGAGCGGCATCGATCGACGGTAGACCACTTCGCGGACGCCGGTGAGGAGATGTTCCCCCGCCCGGGTCATCGTCCCACCGAGCACGATCACCGTCGGGTTCAGGAGGTTCACCACGACACTGAGCACTTCACCGATCTCCCGGCCGGCCTGCCGCGTGGTCTCGATGGCCGTCCGGTCGCCCGCGCGGATGAGCGCTGCGACGTCACGACTGCTCACGGCGTCGATCCCGTTGGCGCGGAGCTCGGTGGCGATCGCCGGCCCGCTCGCGATGGCCTCGAGGTCGCGCTCGTCGTCCGCTGCGCGCGGGGAGTCTCGGCCGACGGGGACCTGCACGTGCCCGATGTCGCCGGCCGCACCGAGTGCCCCGCGCTGCAGCTCGCCACCCGCGATGATGCCGGCACCGATACCCGTGGACACCTTCACGTAGACGAGGTCGTCGGTGTCCGGCCAGGAGATCGCGTGCTCGCCGAGCGCGAGGACGTTCACGTCGTTGTCGACGAGGACCGGGACGTCGATGGTCCGTCGGATGTAGGCGGGGACGTCGAAGCGGTCCCAGCCCGGCATGATCGGCGGGTTGGTCGGCCGTCCGGTGGAGTGCTCGACCGGCCCCGGGAGGCCGATCCCGATCCCGATGACCGGGGGAGCGACCGGCTGGGGTGTGGCCCAGGTCTGCGGAGCGGCCAACAGGGCCGACGCCGCTTCGACCACCCAGTCGAGGACGGGCTCGGGTCCTGCGGCGATCTGCAGCTCCGACCGGCTCGTCGCGAGGATCGCTCCGGACAGGTCGGTGACGGCCACCGTCCCGTGCGTCGCCCCCAGGTCGACGGCGACGACGACGCGCGCGAGCGGGTTGAATGCGATCCGTGCGGGCGGGCGACCACCCGAGGAGGCTGCCTCTCCAGCGGGACGGAGCAGGTCTGCGGCCACGAGGGCGTCGATCCGGAGGGAGACGGTGGAGCGGGCCAGGCCGGTCAGGGCGCACAACTCCGACTTCGTGCGTGCCTCACCGCCGCGGAAGAGTTGGAAGAGGTCGCCGGCGCCCGGTGCTCCGGGGGAGGGGCGTTGCGGCTCGGTCATGGCCACAGTCAACCACCTCGGCCGACTTCTGTCGACTTGTCGTCAGAAGTCGAGGCTCAGCAGGGGTTCCCGGAGCGGCCGCGTGACGGGCGCGGGCTCCGGAAGGGCCGGGCGCCGAGCGGCTGGATTGGTGCGGTGGTACAGCTCGTCGATGAGTGCGTTCGCGAGGCCGACCAGCTTCGCGATCTCGGCGTCGTCGCGCTCGACCCACCGACAGAGCGGTTCGTCGTCGATGGGGACGAAGTCCTTGTGCTCCTCCCAGACCACGAGCGTCCGCTCCGCGCCGATCACGTACTGCTGCCACCACACCTGACGTAGGTAGTTGCGAGGGATCGAGCGCCAGGACTTCGTCGTGGTCTTGATCTCCGCGAGCACGACGGCCCCGCGCTCGGTCACGGCGATGCCGTCGGGGGTGGCGAGGTGACGGTGTTCGACCTCGGCCCGGAAGAGCGCCGACGAGGGGTTGATCCCGTGCGTCGCGGCGACCCACCGGGCGATCTCAGGCTCGCGGGCGCGCCCGTGGTCGGTGAAGGCGTTGCCCGAGAAGCCCGTCCCGCCGAGCTTCGCGTCGGCCGCGCGCTGGATCGAGGCCGGGGTCGAGAGCGTGGCGACGTCGGTCGCGGTGATCCCGCGCGAACGAGCCCGCAACCACGAGATGCGGTCGCTGGAGTCAGCGACGATCCGGGAGAGCAGAGCTGAGTTCACCTCTCCATTGTCCCCCACGCTTCCGACTCCTGCGGTATTCGTCGCCGGGGGAGCGGCGACCGGTGGGAGACTTTTGTTTGACCACCGACAGAAGTGTGGTTAGCCTGGATCTCGCAGCAGCGGCTGCCTGACACCATCATCATTGAGGAGCATCGTGTCGACTTCCCAACTCTCTGTCCAGCTCTACTCGGTACGGGAGCCGCTCACCGCGGATCGTGCCGCAGCGCTGCAGCGCCTGACCGAGATCGGTTTCCGCCAGGCCGAGCCGTTCGGCTTCGGTCCCGGTGTCAGCCTGCAGGACATCCACGATGCCGGCCTCGTCACGCCGAGCGCGCACGGCAAGGTCATCGCCGACGACATCGACCTGTCGGCGGCCTTCGGCGCGGCGGCCGAGCAGGGCGTGCAGGTCCTCATCGATCCCGCCATCGCCGAAGAGCGCTTCGCCACGGCCGAGACGGTCGCGTCGATCGCCGACGAGCTGAACGCCGCGGCAGTGGTCGCCGCCGGTCACGGGGTCCAGGTGGGCTACCACAACCACTGGTGGGAGCTCGAGGGCGACGTCGCGGGCACCAGCCCGCTCGAGCACCTCGCCGCACTCACCGACCCGGCCGTCGTCTTCGAGGTCGACACCTACTGGGTCGAGGTCGGCGGACGCCGCGCGGTCGACGTCCTCGGTGCGATCGGCGATCGCGTGCGCTTCATCCACGTCAAGGACGGCGACGCCTCCCGCGACACGCTGAAGCAGCTGCCCGCGGGTGCCGGGGTCGTCCCGGTGCTCGACATCCTCGCCGCGGCACCGCAGGCCCTGCGCGTCGTCGAGTTCGACGCGTTCGATGGCGACATCTTCCAGGGGCTCCAGCAGAGCTTCACGTACCTCACCACGAACGGAGTCCAGGCATGAGCAACAGCACCGGAACGGTCGGTGTCGGCCTCATCGGCGCCGGCGTCATCAGCGACCAGTACCTCAGCAACCTGGTCACCTTCCCCGACCTCGACGTCCGGTTCGTCGCGGACCTCGACCTCGAGCGGGCGAAGACGCAGGCCGAGAAGTACGGGGTGCCCGGCCACGGCTCGGTCGCCGAGCTCCTGGCCGACCCCGAGATCGAGATCGTCGTCAACCTGACGATCCCGAAGGTCCACGTCGAGGTCGCCATGCAGATCCTCGACGCCGGTAAGCACGTGTGGAGCGAGAAGCCGTTCGCGCTCGACCGTGAGAGCGGGCAGGCCCTGCTGGCCGCCGCGACGGAGAAGGGGCTCCGCGTCGCCACGGCTCCGGACACCTTCCTCGGCGCCGGTATCCAGTCCGCCCGCCGACTCGTCGAGGCCGGTGGCATCGGCCAGCCCCTCACCGCGCTGACCCTCATGCAGAGCCCCGGCCCGGAGTCGTGGCACCCGAACCCCGACTTCCTGTTCCAGGACGGCGCCGGTCCGCTCTTCGACATCGGCCCGTACTACATCACGGCGCTCGTGCAGCTGTTCGGTCCGATCGCCCGTGTCACCGCGCTGGCCTCGCAGGCCTTCCCGCAGCGGACGATCGGATCCGGCCCGCGTGCGGGTCAGTCCTTCGACGTGACGGTGCCGACGCACGTGAGCGCCCTCTTCGAGTTCGAGAGCGGCCAGCTCGCGCAGAGCGTCTTCAGCTTCGACTCCAAGCTCGGCCGCACGCAGTTCGAGGTCGCCGGCTCGACCGGCACGCTCGTCGTCCCCGACCCGAACACCTTCGAGGGCGACCTGCTCGTCTACGGCGGTGGCGAGGAGCCCGAGTCGATCCCGTCGACCGGTCCGACGCAGGGTCGCGGAACCGGGGTGGTCGAGCTCGCCCAGGCGATCCGCGCCGGTCGCCCCGAGCGCGCCTCCGGTGAGCTCGCGTACCACGTGCTCGACGTGATGGTCTCGACGGCCGAGTCGGGTCTCAGCCGTACCTCGGTCGACGTCGTCAGCACCGTGGAACTCGCTCCCGCACTGCCAGAGTCGTGGACCCCGGCGGACGGCACCTTCGGAGCATGACCGTGGCCGGTCCCGGTATCGCGGTGGTGGGCGGTGGCTTCATGGCCACCGTCCACAGCCGGGCGGCCCGCGCTGCGGGTGCCCGGCTGGTCGGTGTCGTCGCCTCGACGCCCGAACGCTCGCGCGAGGTCGCCGCGAGTCTCGGGTTCGAGCGCGGATACGGCTCGCTCGACGAGCTGCTGGCCGACCCCTCGGTCGACGTGGTGCACGTCTGCACGCCGAACGCGCTCCACGCCGAGCAGGCCCTCGCGGCCATCGCGGCCGGCAAGCACGTCGTCTGTGAGAAACCCCTCGCGACCGACGCCGCGACCGCCGAGCGTCTCGTCGCCGCCGCGGCCGAGGCCGGTGTCGTCGGCACGGTGCCGTTCGTGTACCGCTTCCACCCGCTCGTCCGGGAGGCCCGCGCGCGTGTCGCCGCCGGTGACCTCGGGACCCTGCTCACGATCAGCGGGTCGTACCTCCAGGACTGGTTGCTCGCGCAGGCCGACGACAACTGGCGGGTCGACTCGGCGGCCGGCGGCCGTTCGCGCGCCTTCGCCGACATCGGTTCGCACCTCGTCGACCTCTTGGAGTTCATCACGGGCGCGCGCATCACCGAGCTGAGTTCGACGGTCCGCACCTTCTTCGCCGAACGCGCGAACACCCCGGAGGTCACGACCGAGGACGCGGCCGCGGTCGTCATCCGACTCGAGGGCGGTGCCATCGGCACACTGCTCGTCTCGCAGGTCGCGCCCGGTCGGAAGAACCGGCTGCACCTCGAGGTCGCCGGGACCGAGCTCAGCATCGGTTTCGACCAGGAAGCGCCCGAGACGCTGTGGCTCGGCCGTCGGTCGGGCACGCAGGTGTTGCCGCGCGACGCCGACCAGCTGCACCCGGACGCCGCACGCCTGTCCATCGTCCCCTCAGGGCACCCGATGGGCTACCAGGACGCCTTCAACGCCTTCGTGGCCGACAGCTACGCGGCGATGGCCGGACAGTCGCCGGACGGCCTGCCCGTCTTCGCCGACGGACTCCGCACCGCGCGCATCACCGAGGCCGTCCTCGACGCGGCCGACACCGGTCGCTGGGAAGCGATCGCCACCTCCACCGACGACGAGCAGAGGATCATCGCATGACCGACACCACCGACAAGCAGTACGCGAGCCGCCTCCCAGTGACCCTGTTCACCGGACAGTGGGCGGATCTCCCCTTCGAAGAGGTCGCCCGCCTCGCCGCCTCCTGGGGCTATGACGGCCTCGAGATCGCGGCCTCGGGCGACCACCTCGACCTGAAGCGCGCGGATGAGGACGACGCCTACCTGCAGTCCCGCCTCGACATCCTCGACCGGCACGGCCTCGAGGTCTTCGCGATCTCGAACCACCTCACCGGCCAGGCCGTGTGCGACGACCCGATCGACTTCCGTCACCAGGCGATCGTCCGCGACTACACCTGGGGCGACGGCGACGCGGAGGGGGTGCGTCAGCGCGCGGCCGAGGACATGAAGCGGTCCGCGCGGGTCGCGCGCAAGCTCGGCGTCGACACGGTCGTCGGCTTCACGGGGTCCAAGATCTGGCAGTACTCCGCGATGTTCCCGCCGGTGCCGGCTTCCGTCATCGACGCCGGGTACGAGGACTTCGCCACCCGCTGGAACCCGATCCTCGACGTCTTCGACGCCGAGGGGGTCCGCTTCGCCCACGAGGTGCACCCGTCCGAGATCGCCTACGACTACTGGACGAGTGTCCGCACCCTCGAGGCGATCGACCACCGCCCGGCCTTCGGCTTCAACTGGGACCCGTCGCACATGATGTGGCAGGGCGTCGACCCGGTGGGGTTCATCGTCGAGTTCGCGAACCGGATCTACCACGTCGACTGCAAGGACACGCGGATCCGGCCGGCCACCGGTCACGCCGGCATCGTCGGCTCGCACCTGCCCTGGGGCGACCCGCGACGCGGCTGGGACTTCGTGTCGACCGGTCACGGCGACGTGCCGTGGGAGGATGCCTTCCGTGCCCTGTCGAGCATCGGCTACGCCGGGCCGATCTCCATCGAGTGGGAGGACGCCGGCATGGACCGTCTGCACGGTGCCGAGGAGGCCGTCGGGTACATTCGGAACCTGCTTTGGAAGCTGCCCGAGCAGTCCTTCGACGCGGCGTTCAGCACACAGTAGCCCCGGTCCCTGAGCCGCTCCTTCGGTCCCTGAGCCGCTTCCTCGGTCCCTGAGCCTGTCGAAGGGCTACAACGCCTTCGCCGCCGCCACGAGCACCTGGTTGAGCGTGGGCGCCCCGGTCGCGCGGAACACCTCGGTGCCGTCGTCGGCCGTGATGATGACCGTCGGGGTGGAGCGGATGCCGTCGGCCTCCGCCTCCGCCGAACGGAAGGCGACGTCGCGCTCCTCGACGACGGCGCCGGCCACGAGTGCCGGGACCTCGGCCAGGACGGCGCGAGCCTGCATGCAGGGGGCGCAGAACGCGGAGGTGTACAGGGTGAGCTTCACATCTCGTCCAACGCGACCCGGCGGTCCGCCATTCCGCCGCGACCGCCGGTTCCTGGGTGAGTTGTCAATCGCCCACCCATTCCTCGTCGGATGGACCAGGATGGCGTCATGAGAATCGCAGTGACGGGAGGCTCGGGCAAGCTCGGGCGAACAGTGGTCGGCCATCTTCGGGAGCACGGTCACCTCGTGATCAACCTCGACCAGGCGGGAGAGCGCGGAGACGGCTTCGTCCGCATCGACCTGCGTGACGCGGGCCAGGTGTTCGACGCCCTCACCGGTGTCGACGAACAGGCGCCCGACGGGTTCGACGCGGTCGTCCACCTGAGCGCCATCCCCGCGCCGGGGCTCTCGACGAACACCGCGGCCTTCCAGAACAACATCCTCAGCACCTACAACGTGTTCAACGCCGCCATCAAAGCCGGCATCACGAACATCGTCACGGCGTCGAGCGAGACCGTCCTCGGGCTGCCGTTCGACACCCCGCCGCCGTACATCCCCGTCGACGAGGCCTACGCCGCCCGACCCGAGTCGACGTACTCATTGTCGAAGCACCTCGAGGAGCAGCTCGCGATCGAGCTCACGCGGTGGCACCCCGAGCTCAAGATCATCGCCCTCCGCTTCTCCAACGTGATGGACGAGGCCGACTACGCGGCGTTCCCGTCGTTCGACGCCGACGCCACCCTCCGCAAGTGGAACCTCTGGGGCTACATCGACGGCCGTGACGGCGCCCAGGCCGTGCGGCTCGCGCTCGAGCATCAGGCCACGGGGTTCGACCGGTTCATCATCGCGGCGGCCGACACGGTCATGTCGCGCGACAACGTCGAGCTCGTCGCGGAGGTCTTCCCGGACGTGCCCGTCACCGGCGACATCGCCGGCAACGGCACGCTGCTCTCGATCGACCACGCCCGCGAGGTCCTCGGGTACGACCCGAAGCACAGCTGGCGCTGACCCGTTCTCAGGAGTTCCTCGGCGCGTCGCTCGCTCGCGAGCCCGGCGCTCCGGAGGACTCCTGAGAAAGGGACTTCAGAGGGCGCCGTTGAGCTTCGCGAGGAGTTCGGCGAGCCGCCGCACCTCGGCCTCGTCCCAGGACGAGAGCTGCTGGTAGAGCATCGCCTGATCGTTGGCCCGTGTCGACTCCATCCGGCGCTCGCCCTCGGCGGTCGCGACGACGAGGCTCGCACGACCGTCCTCGGGGTCCGGCGTCCTCGTCACGAGGCCGAGCGTTTCCAGTTGGTGGATGAGGCGGCTCACGGCGCTCTTGTCCGTCGCGAGCATCTCGGCCAGGGCACCGGCGCGGATCGCTCCGGAGCGCGAGACCATGCTGAGCAGCTTGTAGCCGGCCGGCTGGAGTCCGGGGGAGATCCGCTCGGCGCGGTCGCGGATGCCGTTGCGGATGCGGTTGATGAGCAGCGCGAACTGCTCCTCCACGGCACCGATCGCGAGGTCGTGCGCGGTGCCGGCCGCTGCGTCGTCGGCAGCGGCCGGCCCGGCCTGGGCGTCGTGATCGATGGACATCGTTCGCATTGTACGGACTAGCGGCCGTGGCGGGGGCTGTGTGCCTCGGCCTCCGAGCCGCTGTCGGCGTCGGCGGTCTCGTCCCGTCCTCGCTCGAGTCGGGTGTCCGCCTCGCCACCGATCATGGCCTCGGCCACGTCGAGCGCACCGGTCGCGAACGACTGGGTCGACGTGGACGCGGTGGTCGTCGTGACGGAACCGGTGGCCGCGCCGACGAGGGCCGGCTCCCCGGCGCCCTGCTCGGCCATGCGCTGCACGGCGTTCTTCGACCCGAGCTTCTTGTTCGGCAGGAAGATCACGGCGATGATCGTCAGGATCGCGAGTGGTGCGGCGACGAGGAAGATGTCGGCCACCGCGTCACCGTAGACGGACTCGATGATGGTCCGCACCGACTCGGGCAGCGTGCTCACCTTCGGGATCGTGCCGCTCGAGAGCGTCTCGGCGATCTTGGCGCCGGGAGCACCGAGGGCGACGATGGCCGCCTGCAGGTCGTCCTGTCGGTCGGACAGCATGTCGGTGACCTTCGTCGCGAGCACCGAGCCCATGACCGAGACGCCGATCGTGCCGCCGAGGCTGCGGAAGAACGCGACACCCGCGCTCGCCGTGCCCAGCTGCTGCGGCAGGACGTCGTTCTGCACCACGAGCACGAGGTTCTGCATGACCATGCCGACACCGGCGCCGAGGACGAACATGTACACGGAGACGAGCAGGTAGTTCGAGTCGTAGTGGATCGTGCTCATGAGGAACAGGCCGACGGTGAGGAGGATCGAACCCACGATGAGGTACGGCTTCCAGTGGCCGAAGCGGGAGATGAACTGCCCGACCACGATGGAGGCGATCAGGAGGCCGCCGATCATCGGGAGCGTCAGCAGGCCCGACTCGGTCGGCGTCGCTCCACGCGCCAGCTGCATGTACTGGCTGAGGAACACCGAGGTGCCGAACATCGCCACACCCACCGAGATGCTCGCGACGACCGCGAGGGTGAAGGTGCGGTTCTTGAACAGCGACATCGGGATGATCGGCTCGTCGACCTTGATCTCGACGATGACCGCGGCGGCGAGCAGGAGGACGGAGATGCCCACCATGACGAGCGTCGTGAAGCTCGCCCACTCGAACTGCGTCCCCGCCAGGGTGACCCAGATGAGCAGCAGCGAGACGCCGCCGGCGATGAGGGCGGCGCCCAGGTAGTCGATCTTGACCTTGCCGACGTTCCGCTTCGGGAGGTGGAGCGTGCGCTGCAGGAGGAAGATCGCGGCGATCGCGAATGGGACGCCGACGAAGAAGTTCCAGCGCCAGCCGAGCGAGTCGGTGAGGAGGCCGCCGAAGAGCGGGCCGCCGACCGTGCCGACCGCCATGACCGCACCGAAGAGGCCCATGTACCGCCCACGCTCACGCGGGCTGATGATGTCGGCCATGATGATCTGGCTGAGCGCCGTGAGACCACCGGCGCCGAGGCCTTGCAGGACGCGGAAGCCGATGAGCGTGCCGGTGTCCTGCGAGAAGCCCGCGAGCGCCGAGCCGAGGACGAAGATCCCGAGCGCCAGCTGGATGAGCAGCTTGCGGTTGAAGAGGTCGGCGAACTTGCCCCAGATGGGCGTCGAGACGGTGGTGGCGAGCAACGTGGCCGTGACGACCCAGGTGAACGCCGTCTGGTCGCCGTTCAGGTCGGAGATGATCCGGGGGAGGGAGGTCGAGACGACGGTTCCGGCGAGGATCGACACGAACATGCCGAGGAGGAGGCCGGAGAGGGCCTCGAGCACCTGGCGATGCGTCATGCCGTTGTCCGCGCGAGCGGGCGTGGCTGGTGTTGAGGTGGTGTGTGACATGGGCTCCGCGATCGTGATGACGTCAGCTAGTTGATATGCATCAACTATATGAGAAGTAGTTGATCAGTGTCAACCAATCACGACGGCGGGGTATTCCCGTGACCCTTCGACAGGCGTAGGGACCGGGGCGGGGCGGCTCGGGGACCGGGGAGGGGCGGCGCGGATCGCGGAGGGGCGCGTCGGGGAGCGGGCGGGTGACTCAGGGACCGGGGCGGGGTGGCTCGGGGAGCGGATGGAGCCGCTCCCCGAGCCTGCCGAGGGATCGGTCAGCGCCGAGCCGTGACGTCCTTGAGCTTCCCGTTCGCGATGTGCAGACGACGCTCGGCGCGCTTGGCGACCGCGGTGTCGTGCGTCACCACGACGACCGTGAGCCCGCGGTCGCGCCACAGGCCCTCGAGGAGGTCCATGATCTCGTCGCGGGTCTCCTCGTCGAGGTTGCCGGTCGGTTCGTCGGCGAGCAGCACTTCGGGCTCCTTGACGAGCGCACGGGCGATCGCGACCCGCTGCTGCTGCCCGCCCGACAGCTCAGCCGGGAGGTGCGAACCCCGCTCGGCGAGTCCGACGGACGCGAGCGCCGCCCGTGCCCTCGTCTCGCGTTCGGCCCGCGGGGTGCCGATCGGCACCAGGGCCATCTCGACGTTCTCCTGTGCCGTGAGCGTCGGGATGAGGTTGAAGCCCTGGAACACGAAGCCGATCTCCGTGGCGCGGATCCTGCCGAGCTTGGTCTCGCTGAGCGTCGAGAGGTCGTCGCCGGCGAGGGAGATGCTGCCGGCGGTCGGTCGGTCCAGCGCGCCGAGCATCTGGAGGAGCGTCGACTTGCCGCCGCCGGTCGGGCCCTGGATGGCGACGAGCTGTCCATCGGGGATCTCGAGGTCGACGCCGTCGAGCGCCGTGACGGAGCGCTTGGCCTGGCGGTACTGCTTGGTGAGGCCGGTGATCGTGTACATGGGGTCCTTCGTTCTGCTGGCTGGAGTGAGGAGTGGGACCGCCGGGTGGTCGCGGGGGAGACGACCACCCGGCGGCGTCTGGTGCGTCGCCTAGGCGACGGAGCGGAGCGCCTCGGCCGGGCGCAGTCGTGAGGCGCGCCACCCGCCGATGGCACCGGCGAGCAGCCCGCCGAGGATGGCGATCCCGACGGCGATGACGATGATCCACGCGGTCACGGGGGCCTGGAGGACGATGTCGGTGGTGGTCGCGGCCGCAGCGCCCGGGGCACCGCCGAACGCACCGGCCGCTCCCGCCGCCGCGTCCGCCGGCATGCCCGCGGCGCCGCCGGGTCCGCCGAGTCCGCCACCGGCCGAGGTCGTCGCCGCCGCGCTGAGCGTCGGGGCGACGAGGTTCACGACGAGGATGCCGAGGAGGCCGACCGCGACACCGACGGCGCCGCCGATGAGTGACTGCACGACGGACTCACCCGCGACCTGGCCGACGATGCGCCGGTCGCTCCAGCCGATCGCCTTGAGCGTGCCGAACTCGCGCGTGCGGCGCGTGACGCCGGAGATCGTGAACAGGATCGCGATGAGGAACGCGGCGGCGAGCACGATGAGCGACAGCCAGGTGCCGAGGTTGGACACGAGCGTCGACGCCGAGGCGAGCGAGCCGGACACGGTGGACGCGAGGTCCTCCTGGGTGCTCACGGTCGCGTCGGGCAGTGCCGACTCGATGTCCGTCTGCACCTGTGTGATGTCGGTCGACGAGGCGGCCTGCACGTACACGTCGCTGACCTGGCCGTCGAGTCCTGCGAGCGTCTGCGCGACGTCGAGGGGGATGTAGACGTTCGACGCGGTCGTGGCGTCGGCTCCGGAGGCGGTCACCGTGCCGACCACGCTGAACGTGGTGCCCGCGATGTCGATCGTGTCGCCGGTCGCGATCCCAGCCTCGGTCGCGTAGGCGGCGTCGAGGACGGCGACGTCCGTGCCCGCGTCGTCGGCTGCGAGCGAGCGACCGTCGCTGAGGGTGACGGCCGAGAGCGGACCGACGGCGTCACCCGAGGGGTCGAGACCGAGGACCGTGAAGGAGTCGACGCCGAAGGAGCTCCCGCCTGCGCCGTCCGGACCGCCCTGCGGCGGGGTCGCGCCGGTCGTGTCACCGCCGGCGACACCTGCCGCCCCGTCGGAGCCCTGTGCCTGCGAGAAGTCGGGCAGCTCGCCCGTGAAGGTCGTGTTCGTGAGCGACAGGGTGGCTGCGGCGGCCTCGACGTTGGCGACGTCGGTGATCGTGCCGAGGGCCGTCGCGTCGAAGGTCGACGTGCCGCGCGCCGCCTCCAACCGCGACTGGTTGACGGTCGTCGTGCCGTCACTCGTCGACCCGTCGCCCGAGCCGAAGTCGAAGTTCTGGCCGGGGCCGCCGCCCTCCGTCGGCGCCTCGGCGGCCTGACTCACCGTGATGTCCGTTCCGACCCCGTAGACGGATTCCAGCACCGACGCCTGCGCCGTCTTCACGCCGGCTGCGACCGAGTTGACGATGATCACGAGGGCGATGGCGAGCGCCATCCCGATGGCGATGATGATGGTCTGTTTGCGACGACCGACGAGTTCCCGCCGGAGATAGGTTCCGAACATGTCTGCGTTTCCTTCTGTTCTGGTGCACGTGCCGGCGTCCCCGTTGCGCGACGCCGACGATCCGCACGTCGCGGATGACTTGGACCGGACGCTACGGAGGCCCGCTTGGCCTGCGCCTCGGCGACGCTATGAATCGGCCCAGGCCGCTGCGGGCGCTTCGCCGACTCGGGAAGGGCACAGCATCCGTCTGGTCGGTTCATAGACAGCTCATAGGGCGGCGGCGAATACTGAACCCGTGAACATCCCGACCCAGGCGCCCGGTGCCGCGCGAAGCGCACTCAAACGGGCCGACGGCACCGCCGTCCGCGTGCTCGTCGTCGACGACGAGGCCACGCTCACGGACCTCCTGCAGATGGCCCTGCGTTACGAGGGCTGGGAGATCCGGACCGCCGCCGACGGCCGCGAGGCCCTCACGATCGCCCGCGACTTCCGCCCGGACGCCATCGTGCTCGACATCATGCTGCCCGACCTGGACGGCCTGCAGGTGCTGAACCGCCTGCGGACCTCGGGGAGCGACGTCCCCGTGCTGTTCCTCACCGCCAAGGACTCGCTCGACGACCGCATCGCCGGCCTCACCGCCGGCGGCGACGACTACGTGACGAAGCCGTTCAGCCTCGAGGAGGTCGTCGCCCGGCTGCGCGGGCTCATCCGCCGCTCGACCCTCCTGGCCGCCGACGAGTCCGGCCCGGACATCGTGGTCGGCGACCTCGTGCTCAACGAGGACAGCCACGAGGTGACACGCGACGGCGAGCCCATCGAACTCACCGCGACCGAGTTCGAGCTGCTGCGGTTCCTCATGCGGAACCCGCGCCGGGTGCTGAGCAAGGCCCAGATCCTCGACCGGGTGTGGAGCTACGACTTTGGTGGTCGTGCGAGCGTCGTCGAGATCTACATCTCCTACCTGCGGAAGAAGATCGACGCCGGGCGCGAGCCCATGATCCACACCGTGCGCGGTGCCGGGTACATGTTGAAGATCCCGACGGTCGGTTCGTGACCACGAGCGCCCCCGTCACCGACCCGGCAGCGACGACCACCGGCTCCACCCGCCCCAAGCGCGCTCCGTGGACGCTCCGTCGACGCCTCATGGTCGTCGTCGTCGGGCTCCTCGCCCTCGGCAGCGCCATCGTCGGTGTCGCGAGCGCGGTGGCGGTGAGCGGCCTCCTCACCGAGGGCGTCGACAACCAGCTCACGAAGGCCGCCGAGCGGATCGTCGACTACGGCCGGAACGGTCAACTCCCCGCGCCGGACTCCATCCCCGACGCCGCGATCCCGGACGGCTACGGTGGCGGTTCGGGGACGCGCGAGCCACCCGCCTTCATCGGCGCTCCAGGCCTCGGGCCCGGCGCGCTCGGGGCGATCGTCGTCGACGGCACCATCGTCAACGCCGGATACCTCAACGCCGACGGCAGCACGGTCCCGTGCACCGAGAGCCAGGACGCCATGATCCTCACGGTGTCGGCCGGCGACCGACCGTCGACCATCAACCTCGGTGAGCACCTCGGCGACTACCGCGTCGTCGCCGTCACCGACGCGAGCGGCGCCACGAGGATCATCGGGCTCCCGCTCGCCGAGGTCGCGTCGACGGTCATGCAGCTCGTCACCCTCATCGCGATCATGAGCGTCGTGGTCCTGCTGCTCGCCGGGCTGGCCGCGTTCGCGATCGTGCGGTACTCGCTCCGCCCGCTCGACCGGGTCGTCGCGACGGCCGCGGTCGTCGCCGAGCTGCCCCTCGACCGCGGTGAGGTGGCGCTCGCCGTCCGGGTACCGGAGTCGGACACCGACCCGCGCACCGAGGTCGGGCGCGTCGGATCGGCGATCAACCGCATGCTCGGGCACGTCTCGTCCGCGCTGAACGCCCGGCAGGCGAGCGAGAACAAGGTGCGCCGGTTCGTCTCGGACGCGAGCCACGAGCTCCGGACCCCGCTGGCGTCCATCGCCGGATACTCGGAACTCGCCGCCCGGAAGTCGGACGCACTGCCGGAGGACGTCACCCACTCCCTCGGCCGGATCCGCTCCGAGGCCGGTCGCATGACCACGATCGTCGAGGACCTGCTGCTCCTGGCGCGGTTGGACGAGGGACGCGAACTCGCGAAACGCCCCGTCGACCTCACCGAACTCGTCATCCACACCGTCGGCGACGCCCATGTCGCCGGGCCGGACCACGTGTTCGAACTCGACTTCCCCGAGGAGCCTGTCCTCGTCACGGGTGACGCGTCCCGGCTGCAACAGGTGATCGTCAACCTGCTGGCGAACGCGCGGACCCACACGCCCGCCGGGACGACCGTGCGGACGGGACTGGCGGTCGAGAGCGGTCCTGCGGGCGAGATCGCCGTGCTGACCGTGTCGGACGACGGCCCCGGCATCGACCCTGCGCTGCAGCCCAACCTCTTCGAGCGCTTCGTCCGCGGTGACGACTCCCGCTCCCGGGCCACCGGGAGCACCGGCCTCGGGCTCGCGATCGTGCACGCCGTCGTGGCCGCGCACCACGGCACGGTCAGGTGTGAGAGCACACCAGGACGGACGGTGTTCCGCGTGGAGCTGCCGGCCGTCGTCACCCCGGGCGTCCCCGTCCCGTCGGCGGAGTGATCCGTGCGGCCGGGTAGCGTGGTCCCCATGTGGGTCAAGGTGTGCGGTCTGTCCGAGGCGTCCGATGTCGCTGCGGCGGTGGACGCCGGAGTCGACGCGATCGGCTTCGTCTTCGCGCCGGGGTCGCCCCGGACCGTCGAGCCCGAACGCGTCGCCTCGCTGCTCGCCGACGTCCCGGAGTCGGTGCTCACGGTCGGCGTCTTCCGGCGGCAGTCGGTCGAGGAGGTCTCGCGGATCGCCGGTGCTGCCGGGGTGCAGGCCGTCCAGCTCCACGGTGACGAACCACCCGAGGCGTTCCACGAGCTGCAGGCGATGGGATGGCGGACGCTCCGGGCGACCTCGGCGGTGCACTACGCTTCCGAGAACGCCGCCGAGCGCGCCGCCTACGCCGAAGAGCTACTGCTCCTCGACGCACCGGACCCGGGAGCCGGGAAGACCTTCGACACGATCGCCCTGGTGGCGAACCCACCCACCCGCACCTGGATCCTCGCGGGTGGGCTCACACCGGAGAACGTCCAGGGCCTCATCGCGGAACTCCGGCCCTGGGGGGTCGACGTGTCCAGCGGGGTCGAGTCCTCGCGCGGGGTGAAGTCGCCGGAGCTCATCCGGTCGTTCGTGCACGCCGCCCGCACCGCCCGGGCCGTCTGAGCGTCTGCGGGACACCCGCTGGTCCGCGGTGTGACCCGCACGCTACATTCGTCGGATGAGGCGGTCGGTCGACCGCGATGACGACAAGGAGCGCCACCACCGTGTTCGACACCATCCTGCTCGCCGCGGACGACAACGGTCGTGCCGCCATCGAGTTCATGAACGCCCCCGCCAACGTCTTCGGCGGCATCATCGGCTACGCCCTGTTCGTCGCATCCGTCTGGGGCATGTTCGAGAAGTCGGGCCGCTCCGGCTGGACCGCGATCATCCCGATCTACAACTGGTACGTCGTCGTCAAGCTCGCCGGCTTCTCCGGCGCGGCGACCATCCTCTACTTCATCCCGCTCGTGAACATCGTGTTCGGATGGATCGTCGGTTGGCACATCGGCAAGCAGTTCGACAAGAGCACGGTGTTCCGGATCTTCGGACTCGTCCTGTTCCAGCTGATCGGGTTCTTCATCCTCAGCTACGGCTCGGACCGCTACCTGGGCAAGCAGGCCGACCGCGCCTAGACGGCGGTCACCGGAGCCGGACGCTCACCGCGACGGCCAGGCCCACGGCGGCGTCGACAGCAGACCCTGATCCTCGATGGTCGTCTCGCCGAGTCGCTTCACCAGCCGGTGCTCATGCACCTCGCCGGCCTCGAGCATGGCCTCGATGAGCGGACGGGCGTGGGAGACGACCACGAGCTGTGTGTCGGCGCTCGCCGCGGTGATGAGCCGAGCGAGCTGGGGGAGGAGGTCCCCGTGGAGGCTCGTCTCGGGCTCGTTCAGCACCATGAGCTCGGGCGGGCGTGGCGTGAGGAGCGCCGCGACGAGCAGGAGGTAACGGAGCGTGCCGTCGGACAGCTCGCCGGCCGAGAGTGGACGGAGCATCCCCGGCTGTTCGAGCTCCAGCCGGAACACCCCGTCGTCGGCGCGCACGCGCAGCACGCTGCCGGGGAACGCATCGTCGACGGCGGCGTCGAGGCGATTCCGGCCGCCGGACTCGATGATCGTCTGCACCGCGGCGGCGAGGTCCGCGCCGTCGTGCCCGAGCACAGGCGTCCTCGTCCCGACCTGCGGCGCACGCGCCGGGGCCTCGCGGTCGGTCCGGAACTGGTCGTAGAACCGCCAGCCGCGCACCTGGCCGCGCACGCGGAGGACCTCGGGCGTCGCGTCGGCGTCCGAGAACTCGGTGAGGATGCTCTCCGAGGTGCCGAGCGTTCGACCGATCGGACGCCACGACCCGTCGCGGACCCGGACCGCCGGACCATGTCGGTCGACGAGCAGGCTGCTCGGTTTGGCCAGTGCGCCGGCGAAGATCTGCTCCCGCTTGATCTCGGGGTCGCGGCCGAACAGCGTCGTGGACGGTTGCGGGATCCCGAGGTCGACGAGATACCCCAGCGTGTCCGTCGCGAATCCGAGTCGCAGGCTGATCGGACCCGAGCGGCGCGTGCCCTGGACCGGGACGGAGCCGTCGACCATGGCCCGACTCACGTGCTCGGGGCCGGCCCAGAGCGTCGAGGAGAGCCCGCCGTCGCGCGCGAGGGATCCGACGACATCGCCGTCGCCCGCACTCGCGAGGAGGCGGAGTGCCCGGTAGAGGTTGGACTTGCCGGTGCCGTTCGCGCCGGTCACGACGTCGAGGCCGTGCAGCGGCAGCACGGTGTCTCGGATGGACCGGTAGCCGGAGATGGCGAGCGTCTGGATCATGGCTCCATGGTGCCGGGCGCCTCGGACATCCGGACGGGTGGTGGATGCCCGGTGCACGCCTGTCGGGACGGGGCCGGGGGTGTGTTATGGTTGTCGAAACCAAAGACCGCCGGTCACTGTCGCGTGCAAACGAGACAGTCGAAGGTTCTCATGACGAGACGTCCAGCGCAGGTGTATGAAGATCTGATCGAGGCTTGCCTTTCCCCAGCTCCGTGCGCTTGCGCCGGAGCTTTTTTCATGCCCGAACCCTTCACCGGCCCGGCGGTTGGTGTGTGCGGCCTCCGCTGCATGCATTCAAGATTCGAAAAGGAGTGGCCATGGCGAACAAGGAAGCCTCGGTTGCCGAACTCACGGAGAAGTTCCAGAGCTCGACCGCCGTTCTGCTGACCGAGTACCGCGGCCTCACTGTTGCTCAGCTCAAGAACCTGCGCAAGAGCATCAGTGCGGACGCAACCTACGCCGTGGTGAAGAACACGCTGACCAAGATCGCGGCGAACAACGCCGGCATCTCGTCGTTCGACGACGAGCTCGCCGGTCCGTCCGCGATCGCATTCGTGCACGGTGACCCAGTCGCCGTCGCGAAGGCTCTTCGTGACTTCGCCAAGGCAAACCCTCTCCTCGTGGTCAAGGGCGGTTACTTCGACGGTAACCCGCTGACCGCTGACGAGGTGCGCAAGCTCGCCGACCTCGAGTCCCGTGAAGTGCTGCTGGCAAAGCTTGCCGGCGCCGTCAAGGCCTCGCTGTTCGGAGCTGCCTACCTCTTCAACGCACCGCTCTCGAAGGCCGTTCGCACGGTCGAGGCGCTGCGCGAGAAGCAGGAGTCCGCGGCCGAGTAATTCGGTTCCGCGAACAATCAACCCCGTACCTGTCCGCCGCGTGATGCGGTTGCAGGGCATGAAACAAGGAGAACAATCATGGCAAAGCTGTCAAACGAAGAACTGATCAACGCGTTCAAGGAGCTCACGCTCATCGAGCTCAGCGAGTTCGTCAAGCTGTTCGAGGAGACCTTCGAGGTCACCGCTGCTGCTCCCGTCGCCGTCGCCGGCCCGGCTGCTGCTGGCGCTGCTGTTGAAGAGGTCGAAGAGAAGACCGACTTCGACGTCATCCTCGAGGCTGCTGGCGACAAGAAGATCCAGGTCATCAAGACGGTCCGCGAGCTCACCTCGCTCGGCCTCGGCGAGGCCAAGGCTCTCGTCGACGGCGCTCCGGCTGCCGTCCTCGAAGGCGCCAACAAGGAAGCCGCTGACAAGGCGAAGGAAGCCCTCGAGGCTGCCGGCGCCACCGTCACGCTCAAGTAGTCGGTCCCCTGCGGGGGACAACCACTGGGCTGGCGACCGACTCCGGTCGGTCGCCGCTGACGATCGCGGATCTTCCTGACACGAGTGCTGCACGCACTCGGCAGAGACATCCGTGATCGGAGGGCATCGCCCCCGATTCGTTCGGGAGCGGTGCCCTCCGTCAGTTAATCGGAGGGCCTGCGATTCGTCGCGTCGCTCCACACGGACGCGGATGCTCTGCACCCGTCGACGACGTTCGTCGACGGTTCACGCAGGTATCCGCGTCGTCGCCCCGCTCCGTGTGAGCGTGGGCTGTCGGTGCGGTGCCCGAATCGGGAGAACCCACCACCATGAACACCCACGCACGCTGGCGTGCAACCATCACCTGGATCCGAGCCCAGCTCGCATCCGCTTTCACCGAGTCGGAACGGGCGAGCGACGCCCACCCGCCCGATCCGCGGGTCAGCCAGTCCTTCACCACCTGGATGCGCTGACCGGTTCACAATGCAGGTCCGCCTGGGCGAGTCCCGCCCTGCGGGAGGCTCCCGGTGCCGACGCGCCGGGAGCCTCCTGAATGGTGATCACCGGACTGAATGCGCAAATGCATAGCTTGGCTATGTATACTGGATGGATCATGACCGAGAACCGTACGCATTCACCCCTGCACACCATCCTCGGCGACCTCATCACGGCATCGCACCGGCTCACCCGCCTTGCCGCCCAGGCCACCGGATCCTCCGAATCGCCCGCCGTCTGGCGCACACTCTCCGTGCTCACCACGGTCGGCCCCGTCCGGGTCGGCGAACTGGCCCGCCAGAGCCGGGTGTCCCAACCCACGATGACGAAGCTCGTACAGAGCCTCGACGAGCGCGACTGGATCAAGCGGATCGCCGACGTCGACGACCACCGCGCGTGGCTCATCGCCATCGCCCCCAAGGGGACGGCCGCTCTCCTCGCCTGGCGCGACGAGCTCACCGACGCTCTGGAGCCGGCCTTCACCGACCTCGAGGACGACGACCTCGCCGCGATCGCCAGGACCGTCGAGATCATCCAGGCCCGCGTTGCCGTCGAGGTCGCCTCGGAGCTGACGGCATGAGCGCCGACACCAGCGCACGCACGTCCTCCGTGCCCACGTCCGCAGCGTCGAGCCACGGCCACGGCGCCAGCCACAGTGCCGGCCTCGGCGGCATCCTGCATCAGCCGAAGGCCGTCTGGGCGGTCGCCTTCGCGAGTGTCATCGCCTTCATGGGCATCGGCCTCGTCGACCCGATCCTCCCCGCGATCGCCGAAGACCTCCAGGCGACGCCGACGCAGGCCGAGATGCTCTTCACGAGCTACCTGCTCGTCACCGGCGTGGCCATGCTGTTCACGAGCTGGCTGTCGAGCCGGATCGGTGCCAAGCGCACGCTCCTCATCGGACTCGCGCTCGTCGTCCTGTTCGCGCTCCTCGCGGGCCTGTCCGACTCCGTCGGTGCCGTCATCGGCTTCCGGGCCGGCTGGGGCCTCGGCAACGCGCTCTTCATCTCGACGGCACTCGCCACCATCGTCGGAGCCGCAGCGGGCGGCCGCGCCAACGCGATCATCCTGTACGAGGCCGCACTCGGGCTCGGCATCGCGATCGGTCCACTCCTCGGTGGTCTCCTCGGCGGTATCGGCTGGAAGTGGCCGTTCTTCGGCACCGCGACGCTCATGGCCGTCGGGTTCATCGCGATCGTGACCCTGCTGAAGACCGAGGGACCGAAGCCCGCGCCGCTCAAGCTGTCCGCGCCGTTCAAAGCGCTGGCGATCCCGTCGCTGGGCATCCTCGCGGCAGCAGCCCTGTTCTACAACATCGGCTTCTTCACCCTGCTCGCCTACTCGCCGTTCCCGCTCGGCCTCGATGCGATGGGTCTCGGGTTCACCTTCTTCGGGTGGGGTGTCGCGCTGGCGATCACGAGCGTGTTCGTCGCACCGCTGCTCACGGCTCGGATGCGCCGCACCTCCGTGATCAAGCTGGTCCTGCCGTTGCTGGCGCTGGACCTCGTCGCGGCCGGACTCCTCGTGCAGTCCACCACCGGCCTCATCGTCTGCATCGTCGTCGGCGGGCTCCTGCTCGGCGTCATGAACACGGTGCTGACCGAGTCGGTCATGGAGGCGACGGACCTGCCGAGCAACGTCGCATCCTCGGCCTACTCGTCCGTACGGTTCCTCGGTGGGGCCATCGCGCCGCCGGCCGCCGCGGAGATCGCGAAGCTCCTCTCGCCCGCCGCGCCCTACTACGTGGCCGCAGGCTCGCTCATCGTCGCGGTCCTCATCGTCGTCCTCGGTCGCAAACACCTCGCCCGCGTCGACGGCCCGGTGGAGAGCGAGCTCGACGAGGCCATCGCGATCACGGCAGCCGACGCGAGCTGATCCGACCCGTCACCGCGCCCCACTGACGCGAGCGCTCCCCTCCGGGGGCCCGCGCTCACGTCAGTGGGGCGCGCTCGCGTCAGCGCACCGCGCTGGGAGCGCAGCCGGGGGAGGGGCTACTCGGCGGACTCGGGGCGCGTCGTGGTCTGTCGGATCACCAGACGGGTCGGCCAGCGCACCTCGGAGACGGTACTGCCCGGCTCCCCGGAGTCCGGGGCCTGCGCGCGTTGCTCGTCCTCCAGGTCTTGGAGGAGGATCTCGACGGCATGCCGCCCCTGCGCGCGTGGCTCCTGCTCGAAGGTGGTGAGCGCGAACATCTCCGCGTAGGAGTGCCCGTCGATCCCGATGACCGACAGCTCCGCCGGAACGGTGATCCCGAGGCGTCGTGCGGCGATGATGATGCCGATCGCCACCTCGTCCGTCGAGGCGAACACCGCCGTCGGGCGGATCCTCGCATCCCGGAGCAACTGCGCCGCGGCTTCGTATCCGCCCGGCAGCGAGTGGACGGCGGGCAGGACGTGCACGGCCGAGGTGAGCCCTGCCTCCTCCATCGCCGCCAGGTAGCCGGCCAGGCGCCTGCCGTGCACGGTGTCCGTCTGGAGCTCGGCGTCGTGACCGGTGATGTGGGCGATGCGCGTGTGCCCGAGTGTCATGAGGTGTTCCGTCGCCTCGCGCCCGAGTGCCTGGTCGTCGATGTTGATGGAGTGGGCCCCGCGGATGTTGCCGCCGATCGACACCAGTGGACGGGGGTTGGCGAGCAGGCGCGCGATCTCGTCCTGCGAGGCCTCGATCCCGATCGAGATCATGCCGTCGAAGCGCTTGTTCGTGAGGTAGGCGTCGAAGATCCGATCGCGTTCCGGGGAGTCGGGCGGCAGATGGTGGAGTGTCAGGTCGTATCCCCGCGCACGGAGGGCTCCCTCGGCGCCTTCCAGGACCTCGCCGAAGTACCAGCGGTTGAGAAACGAGGTGAGGACGCCGATGGCCAGCGTGCGTCCGGTGGACAGGCTCGCGGCGATGGGCGAGGCGACGTACCCGATCGTGGCCGCGGCCTGCACGACCCGTTCCCGGGTCTCGGCCGACACGTATCCGCGCCCGGTGAGCGCTCGCGAGGCCGTCGCTTTCGAGACGCCGGCGAGGGCCGCGACATCACTGATGGCACCACTCATGCCGACTCCCTCCGTTGGGTAGCACCACCATAGCGAATCTGGAACAGACCTGGAACTGTCGACTGGAACCGATCCATAACATCTGGAACACGAATGGTCCGCCCAGGCGTGTGATTTCGGTGGGAGCGCTCTCACTGTCTATTTCGTTATGTTCTCGTGCTTGCATCCTGTCGCCGGGTGAAGTACTTTGACGCATGGAAACGGTTCCGCATCCGGACCGATTCCGCACCAGTGCATCATCGGAACGGCTCGACCCTGGAGACGTTCGAACCTGCAGCACTCAATGAGGAGGACACAGATGAGTTTCATTCGGACCCGCCGGACGGCCCTGCCGCTGGCCGTCCTGGCCGTCGCGGGCGTCGCGCTCACCGCTTGTTCAGGCGGATCGGGCAGCAGCGGCGGTGGCGACGACGACAAGACCGTCACCATCTACGGGACGATCGCCGACACCGAGGCGAAGCTGCTCGAGGAGAGCTGGGCCGACTTCGAGAAGGACAGCGGCATCACGATCAAGTACGAGTCCTCCAAGGAGTTCGAGTCGCAGATCGGTATCCGCGCCCAGGGTGGTAACCCGCCCGACCTCGCGATCTTCCCGCAGCCCGGCCTCCTGGCCGACCTCGCCAAGCGCGACTACCTGAAGCCCGCGCCCGACAGCGTCAAGGCGAACATCGAGAAGTACTGGTCGACGGACTGGGCCGCCTACGGCACCGTCAACGACACCGTCTACGGCGCGCCGCTCATGGCGAGCGTCAAGGGCCTCGTCTGGTACCAGCCGGCCAAGTTCAAGGAGTGGGGCGTCGAGGTCCCGAAGACCTGGGACGAGCTGCTCACGCTGACCAAGACCATCCAGGAGAAGACGGGTTCCGCACCCTGGTGCGCCGGCTTCGGCTCCGGCGACGCCTCGGGCTGGCCCGGCACCGACTGGATCGAAGACCTCGTCCTGCGCCAGCAGGGCCCGGACGTCTACGACGACTGGGTGGCCAACAAGGTCAAGTTCACCGACCCGAAGATCAAGGAAGCGTTCGACTCGGTCGGCGAGATCCTCAAGAACCCGGAGTACGTGAACGCGAGCTTCGGCGACGTGTCCTCGATCAACTCGACCGAGTTCGGTGACGTCGCTCCGGCGCTCGCCTCCGGCGCCTGCGCACTGCACCACCAGGCATCGTTCTTCTCCGGCTTCCTCGAGGACGCCGGCGCGACCGTCGCCCCCGACGGTGACGTGTGGGCCTTCGTGACCCCCGGCATCAAGGAGGGCGAGACCGCTGTCACCGGTGGTGGCGAGATCGTCGGCGCGTTCAGCGACGACGAGAGCACCGTGAAGGTCCAGGAGTACCTCTCGAGCCCTGAGTGGGCGAACAAGCGGGTCAAGCTCGGCGGCGTCATCTCGGCCAACAACGGCCTCGACCCGGCGAACGCCTCGACCCCGATCCTCAGCCAGGCGATCGAGATCCTGCAGGACGAGAAGACCACGTTCCGCTTCGACGCCTCCGACCTGATGCCCGGTGCCGTCGGCGCCGGAACCTTCTGGAAGGGCCTCGTGAACTGGATCAACGGCGACGAGACCGACCAGGTCCTCAAGGACATCGAAGCCGGCTGGCCCTCCAGCGAGTAATCGATATCCGGAACTGCTGCTCATGAGCGGAAGCGCCGGAGGGTGATCACTCTCCGGCGCTTCCGCCTCGGCAGTGGAACCCCCTAGGGTTCACTCAGGGTCCAACGCCGTACTCGAAAGGCCAGCTATGTCAGGTTTCCTCAACTGGTTGGGCGGACTCCCACCGCTCGCCCAGATCCCGATCGTCGTCATCGCCTTCGGTGCGGTGGTGGCCCTCCTCCTCTTCTTCGTGGACATAGCGCCACGCAAGGGCACCCTCTACACGGTCATCCGTCTGGCGTTCTGCGTCCTGGTGCCCGTCGTCGTCGTCCTCTTCTTCGGCTCGTTCCTGTGGGCCGCGGCCGTCGCAGCCGTCCTGGGTGGCGTGCTCTTCCTCCTCGACTACCGGTCCAAGAAGGGCGTCGGGTACCTCGTCCAGCTCGTCGGCTTCCTCGCACCGGCGTTCCTGCTGCTGCTGATCGGCCTGATCCTGCCGTCGATCAACACGACGATCGCCGCGTTCATGTCGGCGTCCGGTAAGAACTTCGTCGGCCTGAACAACTTCATCTGGCTGTTCACGCAGCCGAGCGCGATCCGCACCGTGATCAACACGATCATCTGGGTGCTGCTCGTCCCGGCGCTGTCGACGGCCTTCGGCCTCGCCTACGCGGTGTTCATCGACAAGTCCCGCGGCGAGAAGTACTTCAAGATCCTCGTCTTCATGCCGATGGCGATCTCCTTCGTCGGCGCATCCATCATCTGGCGCTTCATCTACGCCTACCGTGAGGCCGGCGCGACCCAGATCGGTCTGCTCAACCAGATCGTCGTGTGGTTCGGCGGCACCCCGGTGCAGTGGCTGCAGAACGAGCCGTGGAACACGCTGTTCCTCATCGTCGTGCTCATCTGGGTGCAGACCGGGTTCGCGATGGTCGTCCTGTCCGCCGCGATCAAGGGTGTCCCGACCGAGCAGATCGAGGCCGCCGAGCTCGACGGCACGAACGGCTGGCAGCGTTTCACCAACGTCATCGTCCCCGGCATCCGCTCCTCGCTGGTCGTCGTCGTCACGACGATCTCCATCGCGTCGCTGAAGGTCTTCGACATCGTCCGCACCATGACCGCCGGCAACAACGGCACCTCGGTCATCGCGAACGAGATGTACACCCAGTTCAAGAACTTCGAGAACGGCCGGAGTGCGGCGTTCGCCGTGATCCTGTTCATCCTCGTGCTGCCGATCGTCATCTACAACGCACGGCAGATCAAGAAGCAGAGGGAGATCCGATGAGTGCTGTGCAGCCGATCGAACTACCGATCGACGAGTCCACGAAGGACCAGCTCGCGAAGGGTGAACGCGGCATCGAGGCTGCGAGCCGACGGACGAAGAAGCGGCTCACGAGCCGTGGCGCGACCATTGCGGCCGTCGTCATCGCCGTGCTGTGGACGATCCCGACCTTCGGTCTCTTCGTCTCCTCGTTCCGGCCTGAGCAGCAGGTGAAGACCACCGGTTGGTGGACGATCTTCTCCGACTTCCAGGTCACCATCGACAACTACGTACAGGTGCTGCAGGCCGGCAACTCGACGCTGAACCTGGCGGGTTCGTGGGTCAACTCGATCGCCATCGCGGTCCCGGCGACCCTGATCCCGCTGGTGGTGGCGAGCCTCGCGGCGTACGCGTTCGCGTGGATCGACTTCCGCGGCAAGAACTTCCTGTTCATCCTCGTGTTCGCGCTGCAGGTGGTGCCGATCCAGATGGCGCTCGTCCCGCTGCTGTCGACCTTCTCCCGTGGCCTGAACATCTTCGGTCTGCAGGTCGGCGAGGGACTGGACGCGAGCGGCACCTTCGCCCAGGTGTGGATCGCCCACACCATGTTCGCGCTGCCGCTGGCGATCTTCCTGCTGCACAACTTCGTCGCGGAGATCCCCGGTGAGGTCATCGAGGCGGCACGCGTGGACGGCGCGGGTCACGGTCAGATCTTCTTCCGGATCGTGCTGCCGCTGACGATGCCCGCCATCGCGTCGTTCGCGATCTTCCAGTTCCTGTGGGTGTGGAACGACCTGCTGGTCGCGCTCATCTTCGCGGACGGCGAGGTCGCACCGATCACGAAGCTGCTGGCGGAGATCACCGGTACGCGTGGCAACGAGTGGCACCTGCTCACGGCTGGCGCGTTCATCTCGATCCTCGTCCCGCTCGTCGTGTTCTTCGCACTGCAGCGGTACTTCGTCCGCGGGCTCCTGGCCGGTTCGACGAAGGGCTGACCCGACGCGCGGTTCGATCCTCCGATCGACAGCGTCGTCGGTGCGCGAACGCCCCGGGAGCTCACGCTCCCGGGGCGTCCGTGCGTCTGCGGGTCATCTGGTCTGGTTCACAATTCAGGTGAGCCTCGGCGTGTCGGACCTGCCGCCGGGAGACTCAGTCAGGCTCGCCGAATCCGTCCTGAATTGTGAACAAGGAGACAGGTGTGGGAGTTCGACGGCAGTGTTCACAATTCAGGAGAGCCTCGGCGTGCCCCGCCCGACTGACCGGGTTGTGGACGCAACACTCCGCGGACATCCTGAGTTGTGCACCGAGAGCAACGGCACATCGAACGACCAGTAGAGGTCACGATTCGGCGAGAGCCGAACGAATGGCTCCTTCGACGGCGTACCAGTCGTCCATGACCATCCGGTAGGTGAATCGGAGGACGCGGTACCCGCGGATCACCAGCATCGCGTCCCGCCAGCGGTCGTGCTCGTGAGCATCTGGCGTGTCGTGGAACTCACGTCCGTCCCACTCGATCACGATCCGTCCCGCCAGGACGAGGTCGACCCGTCCTACCCCATCGATAAGTACCTGGTGGACTCCGCGGATGCCCGCACGCTCGAGGCGGATCCGGCCGATGGTCTCGAGGAAGCTGTGGCAGCCGCTCTCTCGCCGGGGGAGGGCGTCGAAGAACCGGCGGGGGAGTTCCCGCAGCCAGTCCTCGAGATGAGCTGCGCCGCGTGGATCGACGTTGATGAAGGAGTCGAATGCGGCGACGGCGAGGTCGGGATGCTGGCAGGCTGCGATCTGCAGGGTGGTCTCGTACGGCGAGGTCAGGAGCTTCGGTCGGTCATCTCTGGAGAGGGGCGAGTGCCAGTGCAGAACGAGACCTTGCAGGTCGCGGAACTCCTCGCCACTGGGGTAGGTCGTCCGGTCATCGGGATGGCGGAGTCGTGAGGCGTTCTCTGTGAGGCTCACATGCAACTCACCCCTCCGAGCAACGGCCCAGCCGTAACGCTCCGCGGCTGAAACACAGCCCAGTCGCCCGCCCACCCGTACGGCCCGGATCAAGGCTGGATCTGCGGCGGGTGCCGCGTACCAGCCACGGCGTGGTCGGACGAGGAGTCCTGTCGCCACCGCGAAGGTCAGTTGTCGCCCCGTGAAACCGTGGTCGATCAGTTCACGCCGAGTCGCCACCTGTCCCAGGTGCTCTACGGCGGTCGCGAGTCCGATCATCGCTCCAGCGTCCTCGTGTCGCATCCGCTGCGATGACGCACGCCTGCGCCGATGTGCACCGATGACCGGTTCGACCGGTTGTGGAGCACGCTCGTGTCGGTTCACAACTCAGGATCGGGGACGGCGTGTCGGCCAGCAGGCACACAAACGGAGGCGAAACGCCGAGCCACTCCTGAGTTGTGAACCGCGGGACGGGGAGAGGGGCGGGAGGGACGGTGGGCGGGGATAGGGTGGCGGGATGAGCATGCACGGCGGACGGGGCGGGCCACGCGGCGGTGCACCCGGGGGCGGCGGGCCCCGCGCGGGCAGCCGCGTCAGCGGTGGCGACATGGCGGCGCAGAAGGCGCTCAACGCCGAGGCACCGAGGATCCCGAATCTCGGCAAGCGCATCGTCGCGCTGTTCGTGCCCTTCCGCGCGAAGATCATCCTCACGATGGTGCTCGTCGTCATCGGTGCCGCCCTCGCGGTGCTCCCTCCGCTGCTGGTCAAGCAGGCGTTCGACGTCGGTCTGTTCCCGACCGACGGTGGCAGTCCGAACCTCGTCGCCCTCGCGGAGATCGTGGGCGTGATGGTGGCGCTGTTCATCATCGCCGCCCTGCTCGGCGTCTGGCAGACCTACCTCACGGCGACCGTCGGCAACAGCGTCATGGGTGCCCTGCGCATCAAGCTGTTCTCGCAACTGCAGGCGATGGAGCTGAGCTTCTTCACCCGCACGAAGACGGGCATCATCCAGTCGCGCCTCCAGAACGACGTCGGCGGCGTCGCGAACGTCCTCACCAACACCGTGTCGAGCGTGCTCGGCAACACCGTGACGGTCATCTCCGCGCTCGTCGCGATGCTCATCCTCAACTGGCAGCTGACGATCGTCGCCCTCATCCTCATGCCGATCCTCGTGATCGCGCAGCGCCGCGTCGGTCAGGTCCGGGCACGGATCGCGACGAAGACGCAGGAGTCGCTGTCGGAGATGACCGCGATCACCCAGGAGGCCCTGAGCGTCTCCGGCGTGCTCCTCGCGAAGAGCTTCAACCGCCAGGACACCGAGGTCGAGCGCTACAGCGCGGAGAACCGCACCCAGATCCGCCTCCAGGTCAGCCAGGCGATGAGCGGTCAGTGGTTCTTCGCGATGGTGAACATCTTCCTGTCGTCCATCCCCGCGATCGTCTACCTCGTGGCCGGCTGGCTCATCACGGGCGGCGCGGCTGACGTCACCGCCGGCTCGATCGTGGCCTTCACCACCATCCAGGCCCGCCTGCTGTTCCCGCTCATGGGCGTCATGCGCGTCGCCCTCGACCTGCAGACCTCCGGCGCCCTCTTCGCGCGGATCTTCGAGTACCTCGACCTCAAGCCCGCGATCGCCGACCGCCCCGGAGCCGCACCGCTCCCGAGCGTCGCACCGCAGATCCGCTTCGACGACGTCACCTTCCGGTACGCCGACGCCCAGGACGACTCGACCCCCACCCTCGACGGCGTCTCCTTCACGATCGAACCCGGACAGTTCGCTGCGTTCGTCGGGCCCTCGGGAGCGGGCAAGACGACCATCTCCTACCTCATCCCGCGCTTCCAGGAGGTGTCGGGTGGCCGGGTCATGGTGGCGGGTGCCGACGTCCGCGACGTCACGCAGGAGTCCCTCGTCTCCCGCATCGGGATCGTCAGCCAGGAGACCTACCTGTTCCATGCGACGATCGCGGAGAACCTCCGCTACGCGAAGCCAGACGCGACCCTCGACGAGCTCGAGACGGCCTGCCGCGCGGCGAACATCCACGAGACGATCGCTCGGTTCGAGGACGGCTACGACACGCTCGTCGGGGAACGCGGCTACCGCTTGTCCGGCGGCGAGAAGCAGCGCATCGCCATCGCGCGCGTACTGCTGAAGGACCCGGAGGTACTCATCCTCGACGAGGCGACGAGCGCCCTCGACACGATCTCCGAACGGGTCGTCCAGGTCGCCCTCGATGACGCGACCCGCGGACGCACCACGGTGTCGATCGCCCACCGCCTGTCGACCATCGTGCATGCCGACGTCATCTTCGTCCTCGACCGCGGGCGCATCGTGGAGCGCGGCACCCACCAGGAACTGCTCGCCGCCGGCGGCGTGTACGCGACCCTCTACGCCCAGCAGGCCGTCACCGTCTGAGCGGTCCAGCCCATTGTGCGCGTGTGGCACGGGTGGCTAGAGTGAGCGCCATCGTGACCCCCGAAGGAGGGGGTGACCGTGCACCGCCGGATCGAGTAGGGGACTCGTCGATGACCGCAGCTGTGGACGCACCATCCGGACCCTCGCCAGACGGCGCCGCGCCGACAGGCCGGTCTGGCCCGCCGATTCCACCGGCACCCTCCTCGGCCGCCAGGTCCCGCAGGTTCGGCCGCGGACGGTTCGGTCGCCCCGGCTTCAGCATCCAGTCGAAGCTGCTCGTCATGCTGCTGCTCGTCAGCGTGGGGGCGTCGATCGTCACCGGGATCGTCGGCTACCTGTCCGGCAGTGACTCGTTGCGCCAGGCGTCCTTCGAGCGGCTGACCGAGGTCCGGGAGTCCCGCGCCCGTGAGATCACGAACTACTACGACCAGACGCGCGACTCCCTCGTCGTCTACACCCGCGGCACCACGGTGGTCGACGCGATGAACGGCTTCCACGACGCCTTCCACGAGTTGGAGGAGCAGCCGGTGGACCCGGCGCGCGCGTCGACGGTGACGTCGTTCTACGAGGACACGTTCGCGCCGGAGCTCGCCGAACGCACCGGAGACGAGGCGGATCCCGCCGCGTTCATCCCGACGAACCCGGCCGAGACCTACCTGCAGTCGGTGTACACGCCGGGCGACCTCGACTACGACACCGCCATCACCGTCGACGACGCCGGTGACGGGAGCGCCTGGTCGTCCGTGCACGCGCAGTACCACGACTACTTCCGCGAGATCATCGACCGCTTCGGCTACGAGGACGCCCTGCTCATCGACGACGAGGGCGACGTCGTCTACAGCGCCTACAAGGGTCCGGACCTCGGCACGAACGTCCTCACCGGCCCCTACAAGGGCGGGGTGCTCGAGGACGGCTTCACCGCGGCGCTCCGGTCGAACGCGATCGACTACGTGGGCATCACCGACTTCGAGCGCTACCAGCCGTCGCTCAACGTCCCGACGCAGTGGATCTTCTCACCGGTCGGCGAGAACGGTCGGGTCGACGGGGTGATGGCGCTGCAGGTCCCGATCGAGGCGATCAACGACATCATGACCGGCTCCGGCCAGTGGGAGCAGGACGGCCTGGGGGAGACCGGCGAGACGTACCTCGCCGGGCCCGATCAACTCATGCGCTCGACCTCCCGCCTGCTGATCGAGGACCCGAAGGCGTACGAGCGGGCCGCGGTCGCCGCCGGCACACCGCCGGAGACCGCCGCGCGTGCCGTGGCCGTCGCCGGGACGATCCAGATCCAACCGACCCGCACCGTCTCGGTCGAGCGTGCGCTCGCGGGCGAGACCGGCACGACCATCGGGCGCGGCTACCTCGGTGAGGAGAACCTGACGGCGTACACACCGCTCGACATCGACGGGCTCCAGTGGGTGCTCGTCGCACGGATCGACGCGTCGGAGGCCTTTGCGCCGGTGACCGACTTCACCCGCAACCTCGTCATCTCGGTGCTCGCCATCGTCGTCGTGGTGTCGTTGCTCTCCCTGCTCCTGGCGCAGGTGTTCGCCAGGCCGGTCCGGGCGCTCGTCGGCGCGGTGCGGCGCGTGGCCGGTGGCGACTACAGCGTCGAGGTGCCGAACACCCGACGCGACGAGTTCGGCGATCTCGGCACGGCCTTCAACGACATGAGCCGCAGCCTGAGACTCAAGCAGGAGCTCATCGAGGAGCAGCGAGCGGAGAACGAGAAGCTGCTGCTCACCCTCATGCCGGCCTCGGTCGCCAAGCGTTACAAGGACGGTGAGGAGACGATCTCCGAGGTCCACCAGGACGTGTCCGTCATCTTCGCCGACCTCGTCGGGTTCGACGACCTGACCCGCGGCCTCGATCCGGAGCGGGAGCTGTCGATGCTCAACGCGCTGGTCCGCAGCTTCGACGAGGCGGCCGAGCGCCTCGGGATCGAGCAGGTGCGGACGCTGCGGGAAGGGTATCTCGCGAGCTGCGGACTGATCGTCCCACGCGTCGACAACGTGCGTCGGACCCTCGACTTCGCGCTCGAGATGCGCACGATCGTCGAACGCTTCAACGCGCAGCACCAGGCGAACCTCACCCTGCGGGTCGGTGTGGACGCCGGTGTCGTGACGAGCGGCCTCGTCGGCCGGACGAGCCTCGCCTACGACATGTGGGGCGATGCGGTCAGTCTCGCCAACCAGGTGCAGTCGGTCTCCGGGACGGCCGGCATCTTCGTGAGTCAGCGGGTCCGTGACCGCATGCAGGACACCGTGGCGTTCGAGGCCGCCGGCACCGTGGAGACGCGCGGGGGTCCGCAGGCCGTCTGGCAGGTCGTCTCGGGGCCGAAGTCATGACGCAGGTGTGGCAGGAGGCGTGGTTCCCTTGGGCCGTGGCGCTGGCCGTCGGCGTCCCCGTGCTGCTCATCGTCCTGACCGAGGTGCTCGGTGCGCTCAACCGCCGGAAGCACGCGGCGGCGAAACCGATCCGTCTGTTGCGGAACTACGTGGTGCCGGTCGGCGCGGTGTTCGCGCTCCTGGTGTTCGCCACGGCGCGGGCGGACGACAGCACCTGGGTGCGGATCGTCGGCACCCTCCTCGGGTTCCTCGTGATCCTGCTCATCCTCTCCGCGTTCAACGTCGCCCTGTTCGCGAACGCCGAGGAGGGGTCGTGGCGCGACCGGATCCCGTCGATCTTCGTCGACCTGGCGCGGCTGGCCCTCATCCTCATCAGCCTCGCGATCCTGTTCTCCTGGGTGTGGGGAGCCGACATCGGCGGGCTCGTCACCGCGCTCGGCGTGACGTCGATCGTGATCGGCCTCGCCCTGCAGAACGCGGTCGGCGGGGTCATCTCCGGACTGCTGCTGCTGTTCGAGCAGCCGTTCCGGCTCGGTGACTGGCTCGACACGGGGAGCGTCCGCGGTCGCGTGGTCGAGGTCAACTGGCGCGCCGTGCACCTCGACACCGGCAACGGCATCCAGATCGTCCCGAACTCCTCGCTCGCCGGGGCGTCGTTCACGAACCTCAGCCAACCGGTCGGTGCGTACACCGCGAGCGTCGAGGTGACCTTCTCGACCGACGACCCGCCGGACGACGTGCTCCGGCTGCTCCGCGAGGTCGGATCGGGTCTGCCGATGCTCGAGCCGGGGGACGCGGTGTCCGCGTCCTACCTCGGTGCCGCGCGGTTCTCCGTCACGCTGCCGGTGTCCGGGCCGTCCACGGCCGACGCCGCGGTCGCCCTGTTCCGCGCGTGGCTCTGGTACGCCTCGCGGCGCCGTGGTCTCGCGCTCGACGGCGACGGCACCGACCCGATCGCGACGCCGGAGCGCTTGCGGAGTGCCATCGCCGCACTGGCACCGACCCTCCATGCGCGGGAGGAGGACTACGACGACCTCGCCCGGACGTGCACACTCGAGCGGTACGGGCCGGGGGAGACCATCCAGCAGGCGGGCACGATCCCCGGCGCGATGCGGTTCCTCGTCGAGGGCGGCGTCCATCTCGCGGTGCCGACGACGGACGGGCTCATCACCTTCCAACGACTCGGCGTCGGCGACTTCATCGGCCAGACGGCGCTGACGAGGGAGGTCGCCATGGCCGCCGCGATCGCCGACGGCACGACCCTGGTCCTGCGGATGCCGCTGTCCACCATCGACCAGCTCGTGCGCAGCAAGCCCCGCCTGGCCCAGGAGATCGGCGCCTCCATCGACAACAAGCATCGGCAGGCGCAGGCGGCGCTCGCCGAGGCGGGGATCGTCCGCGGTACGATCGGCCGGTAGCCAGCAGCCGTCCCCACCCGAGCGAGGAACCGATGCCGAACCCCGATGGGCCGTCCGGGTCGCGGCCGTCTCCCACGGGCGAGTCCGTGACTGAACGGATCCGCAACGCGATCTACGACGGGACGCTCGCCTCCGGTGAGCTGCTCATCGAGGAGGAGCTGCGGGTGTGGCTCGGCGCGCCGACGGATGCGATCGACGCAGCACTCCGGGAACTCGAACGCGTCGGACTGGTCGAGACGGCACCGCAACGGCACGCCCGTGTCGCGCAGCCACGGGCCGAGGACCGGACAGCCGTGCTGCAGACCCTCGGAGCGCTCGTCAGCGGCGTCGTCCGGGTCACCGTCCCGACGTTGACCGCGGGGCAACGTGCCGAGCTCCTGGCGTTCGTCGAGCACACGATGACGACGGTGACGGCGGAGGACGCGGATGCGCACGGCCGCTGCGTCTGGGGCCTCGTGGACCGGTTCCTGAAGCACTGCGAGAACCCGGTCCTCGTCACGGCGACGAAGGATGTGATCGGCGCCCTGATCTACCGCGTCGCGGCGACGCGGTCGGCTGAGACGGTGGACTGGTCGGATCTGCGCGTCGGGTACCCGCACCTCCGCTCCGCGATCGCCTCGGGTGACGCCGTCGGCGCGGAGCTCGCGATCGAGCACGTCTTCCGGCTCCAGGTCCCGCTCCACGACCTGGAGGTGCACTGACGGACGGCGACATGCGGACCGCGGGCTGTCGCCGGTGGGACGCGGGGCAATAGTCTGCTGATGGCGCGGTGCTCGCCAGAGCTCCGCGTCCACGTCGTCACCTCGAGCGAGAAGAGCCCAGATGTCCTCCCCGGAAGTCCCACCCTCCGTCGAACCGACCACCGCGTCGCAACTCCTCGCAGAGCTGGCCGGCACCTTCCTGCTGGTCTTCGGTCTCGTCGGGACGGCGACCTTCTCCGCGTTCTTCGGCGAGGAGACCTCCAACCCCCTGGGCGTCGGTTTCCTCGGGGTGGCGATCGCCCTCGGCCTCTCGGTGACCATCGCCGCCTACGCGTTCGGCCCCATCTCCGGCGGGCACTTCAACCCGGCGGTGACGCTCGGGCTGGCCGCCGCCGGTCGGTTCCCCTGGCGCGCGACGTGGACGTTCATCCTCGCGCAGCTCGTCGGAGCGTTCCTCGGCGCACTCGCGGTGTTCGGCCTCGCGGCCGGCGGCCCGACGGGCTTCCTCGACAAGGCCGTTGCGAGCGGCTTCGTCTCGAACGGCTTCGGTGAGCTCTCGCCCGGCGGATTCGGACTCGTCTCGGCGATCGTGATCGAGGTCGTCATCACCGCACTGTTCCTCTACGTCATCCTGGGTGTCACGCACACACGGGCGGCCGCGGGCTTCGCGCCGATCGCCATCGGCGGCGCCCTCACGCTGTTCCTGTTGATCGCGATCCCGATCGACAACGGCTCGATCAACCCGGCGCGCTCCATCGCGACCGCCATCTTCGGCGGGGGTGACTGGCTCGCGCAGGTCTGGGTGTTCATCGTGTTCCCGATCATCGGCGCGCTGATCGCCGGATTCAGCTACCGGATCCTGTTCGAGGGGACCCGCCCGGTGGGTTCCCGACCGGTCGCGAACCGCAGCTGAGTCGTCTGAGCGTCGCCCGCACCCCGTCCGCCCTGGTGGACGGGGTGCGTCGTTTCGGGCCGGCACCCCGCGAACGCGGGCAACCCGCATTGGGGGACGCGCTTTCCACGGGCACCGAGCATGCTTGAGGTTCGAGCGCCGGAACCTTGGAGGGGCGATGACGATGACCGAACGCGACGCCCCCACGACCGCGTGGGTGGGTCCGCTGCAGGATGGCGGCAGCATGCCCGATGCGCCGCTCCCTCCGGACGTCGCCTGGGAGCTCCTCCGGGAGGCGCTCGTCGAGGACTTCATCGACGACCTCCCGCGTCCGGTCCGGACGGCGGAACTCGCGGCGCGGCTCCATGTGAGCCGAGCGTCGCTCATGACGAACATCCGTCGCGGCAATGTGGTCGCGAACCGTCGCGCCGGCCGATGGGAGATCGACACCGTCGCGAGCCGCACCTATCTGCGGTCGGCCATCCTCAGCCTCGGTGAACGTCGTCGCGCGCTGAGCGGTGTCGATGAAGACCGCTCCGCGACCGTGCAACTGACGCTCAGCGGACGCGCGTCAGAAGTCCTCTCGGACCTCATGCAGGACACGCACCTGTCCGCCCCGGAACTCGTGGCCATCGCGCTCGACCGGTTCCGGAGCAACCCCGTCGACGCCGGCGTCGACGGGCGCTGACCGGCACGGAGTGACGATCGAGCGCTGATCGCCGCCGGCGCGAACGGCCGGGCGCCCGTCGGGACCCGGCCGTCACGCGTCTCGAGCCGGGGACTACTCGTTGCCGACGGCCTTGTCCGCCGCGTCGCGGGCGCCGTCGATCTGCTCGTCGAACTTGCCGCCGGTGACCTTCTTGGCCGCGTCGGCCACGCTGCCGAGGAGCTTGTCGCTGATGTCCTCGGCCTGCTCGCTCTTCAGTGCGTCCTTGACCTTGTTGTCCTTCAGGAATTCCTGAGCCTTCTTGGTGATGTCGTCGAGTGCCATTCGTCGCTCCTGTTCATCGGGCCCGTTCGGGCGTCGGGATCATTCTTCGCCGTCAGTCGGTGTTCTGGCTAGCCCCTTGTCGGAGCCCGCAGCTCGCCCGGGCGGTCGACGGGAGGCGTCAGTCGGCGAGGTCGACCGGTCCGCCCCGGTCGTCGAGCATGCCGGTCATGAGCTCGATCTCCGCCTGCTGGCTCGCGATCACCGCGCGCGTGAAGGCCAGCGCGGTCGCGTTCGTGGTCCGCGGCTGCAGCGCCTCGGCCATCTCGACCGCGCCACGGTGGTGGGCGATCATCAGGGTGAGGAACACGCGCTCCGCCTGGAGGCCGGACGCCGCTGTCAGCTGGTCGATCTGGGCTGGTGTGGCGAGGCCCGGCATCGGGTCGCCAGGGGTGTGGGTGGACCCCGGGGTCGCCGTGTCGCCGCCGTGCGCATGGCCGCTGGCACCCGTGAGCGTGGGGAGCGTCATCCACGTCATGTCCGGCTGCCGCGAACCCTGCGGCAGGTTCCACTGTACGAGCCAGTCGTACAACTGACCGGACTGCTGCGCCTGGGTGGTCGCGATGTCGTACGCGAGGGTGCGCACGTCGACCGCGTCCGTCCGGTCGCGGATGATCATGGCGAGCTCGACGCCCTGGTTGTGGTGCACCTGCATGTCGCGCGAGAAGCCCGCTTCGGCGCTCGTCGTGGTGGGTGTCGGGTCGGCGAGCGTGCTGAGCCGACCGACCGAGAAACCGATCGCCGCGGCGACCATGATCGCGACGACGGCCATCGCGGCGATGACGACGCGGGTCCGGCTGGAGCCGTCGGGGGAGCCCTGCGCTTCCCAGGCGGCGAGTTCCTCGTCGGTCACGCCGTCGTCGGCCGGTTCACCGGTCGTCGGGGCGTCAGGTGTGCTCGCCGGGGTCAACGGATCAGACCTTGCCGGGACCGTCGATCGCGCCCGTGCAGGCCGCGCCGGGTTCCGGGACGTTGTTGCTCTTCCAGAACTCCTCGAAGAAGTCGGCGATGCGCGCGTCACTCGCGTTGTTGACCTGCAACTGCGAGTTCCAGCCGCTCAGCACGATCGGCGAGGGGAGGTCGGACTTCGGCGACAGGACGACGTACGTGGTGGGGAGCAGCTCCTTGAGCTTCGTGAGCTCCGCGTCGCTGAGGGACGGATCGTAGGTGACCCAGATCGCACCGTGCTCGAGGGAGTGGACCGCGTTCTCGTTGGTCTGCTCCTCGGTGTAGATGCCGCAGTTCAGCCAGTACTGGTTGTGCGGGCCACCTGCCGGCGGGTTCTGCGGGTAGTCGACCGTGCCCTCGACGTGCTCCGAGGTGTTCTGGAACAGTTCCACGCCCGCGATGTCCTGGCCGGTGCCGGTGCCACCGCCGGGGTAGCTGGCGTTCTTCGGCAGGGTGAGGACGACGCTCGTGATGAGGACCGCGATGACGGCCACGCCGCCCACGACACCAGCCCAGATCCCGATGCGGCGGTTGCGGTTCTTCCGCTTCTGCGCCTGCTTGAACGCCGCGACCTTGGCCTGACGCTGGGCTTCGCGCTCCTGTTTGACGCTCTGCTGCTTGACGGCGGGCGGGACGGGGGCGTTCTTGGGGCGATCTGCTGCAGGGGTCACGGGGGCCTCTCGAAAAGTTGTATGCGTAACTATCGAACCAGATGCGCTTCCGGGGGCCGTTCCGGCGGCTGACGATGCGCAGTCGATTCTCAGGCTCATCCAAGCAGACAGCGGGTGAATCCAAGAGTTAGCATCGTCTAACAAATGTAGCTCGGTCTTGCTAACATGGCCGACGTGACCACTGACCTCGCCGCTCCGACGACCCGCGCGCCCCGCGGACCACGACTCCTGTTCCTCCTCGGGCCCGCCTTCGTGGCGGCGATCGCCTACGTCGATCCCGGGAACGTCGCGGCGAACCTCACGGCGGGAGCCCAGTACGGCTACCTGCTGGTTTGGGTGCTCGTCGCCGCGAATGCGATGGCGGTGCTCGTCCAGTACCTCTCCGCCAAGCTCGGCCTCGTCACCGGGCAGAGCCTGCCCGAGCTGCTCGGCTCGCGACTGCGCACCGGCCCGCGTCGGCTCTACTGGGTGCAGGCGGAGCTCGTCGCCGCCGCGACCGACCTCGCCGAGGTGATCGGCGGCGCCGTGGCGCTGTACCTGCTGTTCGGGATCCCGCTCGTGCTCGGCGGCGTCATCGTCGGGGTCTTCTCGATCGTGCTCCTCGCCGTGCAGAACTGGTACGGCCAGCGGCACTTCGAGTTCGCGATCCTGACGCTCCTCGCCGTCATCGCCGTCGGCTTCCTCGCCGGTCTGTTCGTCAGTCCCGTCGACTGGGGTGCCGCGGCCGGTGGCCTGGTGCCGCGGTTCGAGGGCACGGCGACGGTCCTGCTCGCCGCGAGCATGCTGGGCGCGACGGTCATGCCGCACGCGATCTACCTCCACTCCTCGCTCAGTCGGGACCGGCACAGCGTCCAGACGAGCGACGGTGCCATCCGTCGGCTCATCGTCGCGACCCGCTGGGACGTCGCCGCGGCACTCGTCCTCGCCGGAGCGGTGAACATCGCGATGCTCCTGCTCGCGGCCGCGTCGCTCGGCGGCGTCGAGGGGACGGACTCGATCGAGGGGGCGCACGCGGCGATCACCGCGGCGCTCGGGCCGGTCATCGGCGTGATCTTCGCCATCGGGCTGCTCGCCTCGGGGCTCGCATCGACGTCGGTGGGTGCCTACGCGGGAGCCGCGATCATGGGTGGGCTCCTCAAGGTGCGCATCCCGTTGCTCGCCCGACGCGTCATCACGCTCATCCCGGCGCTCGTCATCCTGGCGGCGGGCATCGACCCGACCACCGCGCTCGTGCTGAGCCAGGTGTTCCTCAGCCTCGGGATTCCCTTCGCGCTCATCCCGCTCGTGCGCTACACGGGCGACCGGCGGATCATGGGTGTCCACGTCGACCAGCTCGCCACCCGGGTGTTCGCCTGGATCGTGGTCGCGCTCATCGTCACGCTGAACGTCGCGCTCATCGTGCTGACGTTCTTCGGGTGATCCGCCCGGCGGTTCACCCGCCCGAACCTGGGCGAACGGAGAGGGCGGCGGTCAGGCGACGACCGTCACCCAGACGGCGTCGGCGGCGAGCCGACCGAGCGTGAGTCGGGTGCCGGTCGCGGTGAGCCGGAGTTCCAACTCGCCCGCGAACGCACGGTGGTCGTCCACGCTGAGTTCGGTGTCGAGGACGATGCCGAGGGTGCTCAGGTGGCGGAGGGTCTCCGGGTCGGCGTCCGAGATGCGGCACACCATGAGCGGGCTGTCGGACGGCGCCTCGTTCAACCGGACCGCGTCCGGGCGGTGCGGGGTGCCGTCGGCAGAGGGGATCGGGTCGCCGTGCGGATCGCGGATCGGGTGGCCGAGCGCGGCGTCGATGCGCTCGATCATCGTGTCGCTCGCCGCGTGCTCGAGGATCTCCGCCTCGTCGTGGACCTCGTCCCAGCCGTAGCCGAGCATCTCGACGAGGAAGGTCTCGATGAGCCGGTGCCGCCGCACCATCGCGACCGCGTGCGCCTGCCCGGCGGGGGTGAGCTCGATGCTGCCGTAGGGCTCGTGCACGACGAGTCCCTGGGCGGCGAGTCGCTTCACGGCGTCGGAGGCGGTCGCGGGACGGACACCCATGCGATCCGCGAGCAGCTTGACGGTGGCCGACTCGTCGGCCCACTCGGAGGTCGTCCAGATCGTCTTGAGGTAGTCCTGGGAGACGGCGGAGAGGCCGGAGACGGTCATGCCCCCAGTCTAGGGAGCGCGGTGCGCGTCCATCATGCGGCCGTCGGCAGGCCACCGGGTGTTCACGCCCGCCTGGCAGAATGGGCACCGGCACCCCCGAACAGGGCACCCGACTGCTACGGTCGAGTCCTCGCACCCGCGAACACCGATCCATCCGACGAGAAGGGCCACGTGATGTCCCAGGCGCTGCGCACCTCGACCGCACGGCTCGGATCCGGCGCGCGTGCCACGCTCGAACTCGTCGCCGCGGCCATGGCGGGCGAAGGCCACCTGGACGCACCCGGGGCGGACGGGACACCGCGTCGTCGCCCGGTCGAGCTCGCGTTGCGCCGGCTCCCTGCGCTGCTAGCAGTGCTGCTGCTCGCCGCGGTCGTGCTCACGGTCATCGGTGTCCTCATGGTGCTGACCCTCGCCGTCCGGCTGGTGTCCTCGGCTGTCTCGGCACTCGGTCCGCGGCAGCGACTCGTCGCGATCCACTGACGCCCGATCGGCCCCGTCATCCGGCTGCGTTCCCTGCACTCGCCGGGTAGGGTGGTCAGCATGCGTCTCCGCCTGTCGTGTTCCTGCTGTCCCCGCTGAACCGTCCCTGCCGGGATGCCGCCTCAGCCGCCCCAGCCATCCGGTGACGCACGCGAGAGTCGTGCGGTGACGCACCACAGGAACAGATTGCAGACATGAACTACGCAGACTCCGTCCTCGATCTCATCGGGAACACGCCCCTCGTCAAGCTCAACCGGGTCACCGAGGGCATCGCGGCCACCGTGCTCGTCAAGGTCGAGTACCTCAACCCGGGCGGCTCCTCGAAGGACCGCATCGCGACGCGCATCATCGACGCCGCCGAGGCGTCAGGCGACCTCAAGCCGGGCGGCACGATCGTCGAGCCGACCTCCGGCAACACCGGTGTCGGCCTCGCCCTCGTCGCCCAGCAGCGCGGGTACCGCTGCGTGTTCGTGCTGCCCGACAAGGTCGGCGAGGACAAGCGGAACGTGCTCACCGCCTACGGCGCGGAGATCGTCGTCACGCCCACCTCCGTCGCCCCTGACAGCCCCGACTCCTACTACAGCGTGTCCGACCGCCTCACCGCCGAGATCCCGGGTGCGTTCAAGCCCAACCAGTACGCGAACCCGAACGGGCCGCGCAGCCACTACGAGTCCACCGGTCCCGAGATCTGGCGCGACACCGAGGGCGAGATCACCCACTTCGTCGCGGGCGTCGGCACCGGAGGCACCATCTCCGGGACGGGCAAGTACCTCAAGGAGGTCTCCGAGGGCGGCGTGCGCATCATCGGTGCAGACCCGGAGGGCTCGGTCTACTCGGGCGGCACCGGTCGCCCGTACCTCGTCGAGGGCGTCGGCGAGGACTTCTGGCCGACCGCGTACGACCCGTCCATCCCCGACGAGATCATCGCCGTCACCGACGCCGAGTCGTTCGCGATGACGCGTCGCCTCGCCCGTGAGGAGGGACTGCTCGTGGGCGGCTCCAGTGGCATGGCGGTCCAGGCCGCTCTCGTCGCGGCCCGCGACCTCCCGGCGTCCGCCGTGGTCGTCGTCCTCCTGCCCGACGGCGGGCGCGGCTACCTCGGCAAGATCTTCAACGACTCCTGGCTGCAGTCCTACGGCTTCAGCGAGGTCGCCGACGACCGCACCGTGGGCGACATCCTCCGTGGCAAGGGCTCGGAGATGCCGGACCTCGTGCACGTGCACCCGAGCGACACCGTCCGCGACGTCGTCGACATCATGACCGAGTACGGCGTCTCGCAGCTCCCGGTGCTGAGCGCCGAGCCACCCGTGGTGATGGGCGAGGTCGTCGGCGCGATCGACGAGGCGAGCCTCATGGACGCCGTCTTCAGCGGCGCGGCCAAGATGAACGACGCCGCGAGCGCGTTCGTCGGCGACCCGCTGCCGCTCATCGGTCTCGGCGAGTCCATCCCGGCTGCGCGCGCCGCGCTCGGTTCCGCCCCGGCGTTCCTCGTCACCGACGGCGGCAAGCCGATCGGCGTCATCACGCGACACGACCTCCTCACCTACCTGGCGGGTTGAGCATGGGCGGCATGCGGGTCGTATGGGCGGAGTCGGGGCGATGTCCCGACCACGCCCGACCCCGGTGACCCCGTCCGACCGGTCGCCCACCCAGACACCTCCCCGAATCCTGAATCGAAAGAGTCACCCATGAGCAAGCACGACCACGGCTTCGCCACCCGCAGCATCCACGCCGGACAGGAGTTCGACCCCACCACCGGGGCGATCATCCCGCCGATCTACCAGACGTCGACCTTCGTCCAGGACGGCGTCGGCGGGCTCCGCGGCGGCTACGAGTACAGCCGCTCCGCCAACCCGACCCGCACGGCGCTCGAGACGCAGCTCGCCGCCCTCGAGGGTGCGAAGCACGGCTTCTCCTTCGCCTCCGGCCTCGCCGCCGAGGATGCGCTCATCCGCACGGCGCTCCGCCCCGGCGACCACATCGTCATCGGCAACGACGTCTACGGCGGCACCTACCGGCTGATCAACCGGGTACACGGCGCCTGGGGGATCGAGCACACGGTCGTGGACCTCGGCGACCTCGCGGCCGTCGAAGCGGCGATCATCCCGGGCCGCACGAAGCTGCTGTGGGTGGAGACGCCGAGCAACCCGCTCATGAAGATCAGCGACATCGCGGCGCTTGCAGCCCTCGCGCACCGCCACGAGGTGCTCTCCGTGGTGGACAACACCTTCGCCTCGCCGGCGCTGCAGCAGCCGCTCTCGCTCGGGGCCGACTTCGTCGTGCACTCCACGACGAAGTACCTCGGCGGCCACTCCGACGTCCTCGGTGGCGCCATCATCATGAACGACGACGAGCTCGCCGAGCAGCTCGGCTTCGTGCAGTTCGCCGCCGGCGCGGTCTCGGCCCCGCTCGACGCGTGGCTGACGACGCGTGGCATCAAGACCCTCGCGGTCCGCATGCGTCAGCACAGTGCGAACGCGCAGGCGATCGCCGAGTTCCTCGACGGCCACGCCGCCGTCGAGCGCGTCTACTACCCGGGCCTCGAGAGTCACCCCGGTCACGAGCTCGCCGCCCGCCAGATGTCCGGGTTCGGCGGCATGTTGTCGCTCGCGCTCGTCGGTGGCCCGGCTGCAGCCACGCGCCTCGTCGAGAAGACGAAGCTGTTCGCGCTCGCCGAGTCGCTCGGCGGCGTCGAGTCGCTCATCGGCCTGCCGGCGCAGATGACGCACGCCTCGGTGAAGGGCACGGAGCTGGCTGTCCCCGAGAACGTCGTCCGGCTGTCGGTCGGCATCGAGGACGTCGCCGACCTCATCGCCGACCTCGACCGCGCGCTCGCGAAGGTCCTGAAGGCGAGCGCCAAGCACTAGCGGGCCGTTCCGGCTCGTTCGCAATTCAGGAGGGCTGCGGCGCGCCCTACGCCGAACCCGTCGACCGGCGACGGCGCGCCGGGCACGTCCTGAATTGTGAACGGGTCGGGGTTCGTCAGCGCTTGACCTCAAGTCACGTTGAGGTTCTAGGCTCGGAATCGTGACCACAGCGACGACCCCCGAGCCCGCGACCGGAGCCGACCCGACGCCCCGCGACCGCGGGATCTTCAGCCGCCGGTTCGTCCTCGTCACCATCGGTGCGTGCGCGCTCGTGTTCCTCGGCGCCTTCGAGTCCCTCGCCGTCACGACGATCATGCCGCTCGTGAGTGGCGAGCTCGGCGGAGAGCAGCTCTACGCGCTCGCCTTCGCCGGCCCGCTCGCCGTCAGTGTCATCGGCATGGTCGCCGCGGGCTCGGTCGCCGACCGGATCGGTCCAGTCCAGCCGCTGCTCGCCTCCGTCGTCCTGTTCCTCGTCGGTCTCCTCCTGGCCGGAACCGCGACCACGATGTGGGCCGTCGTCGCCGGACGCCTCGTCCAGAGCCTCGGTTCGGGAGCGATGACCGTCGCCCTGTACGTCCTCGTCGCCCGCATCTACCCACCGGCCCTGCACCCGCGGATCTTCGCCGGGTTCGCGGCCGCCTGGGTCGTCCCCTCCCTGATCGGGCCGTTCCTCGCCGGGGTGGTCGCCGAGCGGTTCAGCTGGCACTGGGTCTTCCTCGGGGTCGTCGGCCTCGTGGTCGTCGCGACGCTCCTCCTCCTGCCGGCCCTCCGGATGCTGCGGGCCTCCGCAACCGAGCGCGCCGAGCGGCAGGCCGCCGAGCAGGAGTCGGCGAAGGATGGCGGCGAGGCAGCCCCCGTCGCGCGGACGGGCGCGGAGCTGCGTCGACTCGGCTGGGCGGTGCTCGTCGCGGCGGCGGTCCTCGCGGTCAACCTCTCGACGGAGTTCTCGGGATGGACCGCCTGGGCGCTCCCGGTCGTCGGTGCCGTGGTCGCGATCCTCGCCCTCCGACCACTCATCCCGCTCGGCACGCTCACCGCACGCCGCGGGCTCCCGACGGTCATCCTGGTGCGCGGACTGACCTCCGCCGCGTTCTTCGGCGCCGAGGTGTACGTGCCGTACCTGCTGACCCGCGAGCACGGGCTCACGCCGGCGCTCGCCGGACTCGCGCTCACCGGTGGGGCGATCGCGTGGTCGCTGTCGTCCTGGTTGCAGGGGCGCCTCGGGGACCGGCTGTCGAATGCGAACGCCGTGCAGATCGGGTCGTCACTCGTCACGGTCGCCGTCGCGATCGCCCTGTCCGCCGCCCTCGTCGGCCTGCCGCCGGTGGTGCCGATCGTCGCCTGGGTGGTGAGCGGCGGCGGCATGGGCCTCATGTTCCCGCGACTCAGCGTCATGACGCTCGCCTACTCCGACGAGCGCTCGCAGGGGTTCAACAGTGCGGCGATGTCGATCGGCGACGCGATCGGCGGTGCCCTCGCCCTCGCGGCGACCGGGCTGGCGTTCACGGCGCTCGACGGCTCCGGGGCGTTCGCCGGGCTGGGCTGGATCGCTCCCGGCGGGATCGCGTTCGCCGGGTGCTTCGCGATCGCGCTGGTCGCCGGTGTCGCGGCGGTCGTCGTCGCGCGTCGGGTGAGCCGACCAGCGGAGCCAGGCTCGACCGGGTGAGCCGAGACGCCGTCGCCTGGGTAGTGCTGCGGTGCGTGGGGGGTAGCGTCGCCCACGCATCGCTGCAGTGTCCAGGCGGCGTCGCGAGGCGCGGGACAGGCGTGCTGGGTATCGTTGATGACGATATGCCGGGCGTCGGCGGCTGGTGCACCGAGGGGGCCTCGTGCAGGTGAGGAGCGCCATGCAGGACCCGACGATCGCCCGCCCGGCACGGCCCGTACGGCGGCCGCCCGTCTGGCCGCATCTCGTCGCACTCGTCATCGTCGCGGCGACGCTGGTCGTCGGCCTGGTGGTGTATCCGTCCGCTCCTGATCCGATGCCGGTGCACTTCGACGCCGCGCTCCAGCCGGACGCCTGGGCGGACAAGAGTCTCGGCGGGTTCCTGCTCCCGGTCATCATCGGCGCCGCGGTCGTGGCGATCTTCTGGATCGTGGCCGCCTGCCTGCCGCTCGCCGGAACGACCCGATCGGATGGCGGCCCCCGCCCACCGGCGGCTGCATCGACGTGGTCCACACAACTGTCGCCTCGTCCCGAGGTGACAGCGGCCACGACGGCGGCCACGACGCGGCTGCTGGGCGACATGTCGATCGCGACCGCCGCGCTCATCGCCGTCGTCGCACTCACCACCTGGCTCGGCGTGCCCGCGTGGATGGCGCCCTGGCTGCTCCCGGTGCTGATGGCGGCGTTCTTCGGATCGCTCGCCGTCTCGTGCGTCCGGGTGTTCCGTGCGCAACGCGGGCTCGTGTGATGGCGCCCGCGTCCACGAGCGGTGCCGAAGCCGCGTACCCTTGATGCGTACGTCTCGGCTCGTCCCCCCAGTGACCCGCTCCTCGTGTCTCGGAGCCGGACTGCAGAAGGACTCTCTTGAGCGACGAATGCAAACACGGTTTCGACAACGGCCTCTGCGCGACCTGCTTCCCGCCGCCGCCCCGCGAGGTGCCGGTCGCTGAACCACCCGCTCCCAAGGTCCGTCGGTCGACGGTCGCTCCCTCGCTCCGCGAGCCGGCGCCGACCCGCGTGCGGACCGCGGCCACCACGAAGACGGTGACGAAGGCGGCGGCCGCCCTGCCCGTCGTGCGCGTCGGCGAGCAGCGGCTGTACCACGTCACCCACATTCGCAACCTCGAGCGCATCCTCGAGAGCGGCAGCATCCTGCCGGTGGCGTCACCGGCGCTTCCCGACGGGCCGGTCGTCGACATCGCCGCCGCGAGCCACCGCGAAGCGCGTCGCACGATGGTCCTCGCCGGCACCGACGACCTCACGCCGGCCGACTTCGTGCCGTTCTTCCTGACCCCGGACGCCGACCTCTGGGCGGGAATCCGCGCGGGTGAGCACGACGTCCGTCTGTCCGCCGAGGCGTTCGCGTCGTCGGTCAACGACTACGTCGTGCTCGTCACCACGATCGACGGCGCAGCCGTGCACCCGGGCGAGTTCGACGCCGACACCGGCCGGCCCTCCCGCGCGCGGGTCGTGGTCGCCGACGGTGACGCCTCCCATGTGCTCACGAGCATCGGCGCGAACGCGATGACCGCCGACCGCATGGTGCAGCGCTTCGCGACCGACGAAGATCCCGCGGCCCTCCGACGCGCCGAGGTGCTCGTCGCCGATGCCGTGCCGTTCGACCGCGTCACCGTGATCGGGGTCGCGACGGTCAACGTCCGCGAGCACGTCAAGCGACTCGTCGCGGGCGCCGGCCACCGCACCAAGGTCGCCGCCTACACCCCGTGGTTCCAGGAGCACGTCGCCGAGTAGGCGAAGCGTCACCGCGTTCACAATTCAGGACGCCTCCGGCGAGCCGACCTCACCTCCACACCGGTTGCGGGCGGCTCGCCGTGGCGTTCCTGAATTGCGAACAGGACAGGACAGGCCGGGACCGGACGGGTCAGGCGCGCGGCGGCGTGCTCTCGCGGAGGAGGACCGTCGCGCCGACGGGCTCCGTCGTCGTGGTGTCCGTCGCCGGGTCCAGCGCCAGCCGCACCGCGTGCTCACCGACCGCCTCGAGCGGCACGGCGACCGTGGTGAGCGCCGGGGTGACGTCGCGGGAGGTCGCGATGTCGTCGTAGCCGGCGACCGCGAGGTCCTCGGGAAGGCGGAGTCCGGCCGCGCGGAACGCCGACATTGCCCCGATCGCCATCACGTCGTTGACGGCGAAGACCAGGTCGACGTCGTCGAGTCCCAGCTGCAGGAGCTCGGCGGCACCCTGGCGCCCGCCGTCGCGGGTGAACTCGGCCCGGACGATCCTCGACGGATGGATCGCGATGCCGTGCTCGGCCAAGCCCTCGGCGAACCCGCTCACGCGCTCGCGGGAGGTGAGCAGGCGGTCGTCACCGGCGATGACGGCGAAGCGGCGGTACCCGGCACCGACGAGCTCCCGGGCCAGCTCGCGGGCACCGGTCGCGTTGCCGAGCTGCACCGTCGCGAACGGGAGCGTCCGCTGCGAGACGAGGACGACGCGTCCGCCTGTGGACTCGTAGGCCGCGAGCTCATCCGACAACCGGTGCTCCGACGCCACCCCGTCCCAGCGGCTGCCCGTCAGGATGATGGCGCGTGGCCGTTGCCCGCGGAGCACCCGCACGAGTTCGAGTTCGCGCTCGTGGTCGCGGTGCGTGACGGCCATGGTCGTGGCGATGCGCTGCTCGTCGGCCGCGCGGATGGCCCCGGCCGCGATGGACGAGAAGTACGGGTCGGCGATGTCGCTGACGAGGAGCGAGATCGTCGACGACAGGCCCTTCGCGACCGCCTGGGCCGACAGGTTCGGCGTGTAGTTCAGGCGGAGCGCGGCGTCGAGGACCCGCCGACGGAACGTCTCGTTGACCGTCCGGGTGCTCCCGTTGAGCGCACGGGACGCGGTGGCGAGGGAGACCCCCGCCTCGCGGGCGACGTCGTGCAGCGTCGGTGGGACCGGCGTCGACCGGTGCTCGTCGACCGACATGGCGCTCCTTCGTACTGGCGGCTGCTGAGACACACTCTGCCACAGGGCGGCCGCGGCGATCAGGGGTGGTGGATCGCGTCGTCGTCGTGGTCGAGGTGCGGGACGACCGTCGCCTGGAACGCGTCGACGGTGCGATCGACCACCTGCTGGAACGGGCTGTCCCAGATGTCCTGGTTGAAGAGCTCGACCTCGATGTCGCCCGTGTACCCCGCCGCCTCGACGGCACGGGTGAGCGAGCCGAAGTCGACGACGCCGTCGCCCGGATAGTGCCGGGAGAGGAGCACGTCCGCGGCGAGCGGTGTCGCCCAGTCGCACGCCTGGTAGCTGGAGATCCGACCGGTCACACCCGCGCGGGCGATCTGCTCGAGCACCTGCGGGTCCCACCAGATGTGGAAGGTGTCGACGACCACCCCGACGGCCTCCGGAGCGAACTGCTCCGCGATGTCGAGGGCCTGACCGAGCGTCGAGACGACCGCGCGGTCCGAGGCGTACATCGGATGCAGCGGCTCGATGGCGAGCTGCACGCCGGACTCGAGCGCGTGGTCGGTGAGCTCACCGATCGCGTCGCGGACGAGTTCGCGAGCGCCGAGGAGGTCACGGGACTCGGCCGGGAGGCCGCCGACCACGAGGACGAGGGCCGGGGCGCCCAGGGCGGCGGCCTCGTCGATCGCGGTCCGGTTGTCGTCGATCGACGTCCGGCGAGTCGGACCCTCGGGCATGGTGAAGAAGCCACCACGGCACAGGCTCGAGACGCGCAGACCGCTGTCCGTGAGGAGGCTCGCCGAGGCGGCGATGCCGTACTCCTGCACGGGCTCGCGCCAGGCGCCGAAGCTCGTGACGCCGGCCGCCGTGACGGCTGCGACCGCCTCCGGGAGTGTGGCGTACTTGATCGTGGCCTGGTTGACCGAGAGTCGCGGATGCGGCGTGGTGCGCCCCTCGACAGGCTCGGGGACCGGGGTGCGGGCGGTGGTGCTCATCGGGCTCCTCCCGCAGTGGTCAGCGCGCCGACGACGCCGGCCGTGCGCAGCAGGCCCGTCCAGCGCTCGGCGGCGAGCTCCGGATGTTCGAGCGCGCCGGCCGCGTCGGCCAGGCGCACGATCTCCGACAGGTGCGGCAGGCTCCGGGCCGCGTGCAAGCCGCCGACCATCGAGAACGCCGGCTGGTGGCCGTTCAACCAACTGAGGAAGGCGATACCCGTCTTGTAGTAGTAGGTCGGTGCGGCGAAGATCTGCCGCGACAGGGCCTCTGTCGGTCGGAGGATCCGCTCGTAGGAGGCTGGGTCGCCGGCGTCGAGCGCTTGGATCGCGGCGGACGCGGCCGGAGCGATCGCGGTGAACGCTCCGAGCAGGGCGTCGGAGTGTCCGACCGCGTCTCCGGCGATGAGGTCGACGTAGTTGAAGTCGTCCCCGGTGAACATCGTCGTGCCGGCCGGGAGGCGACGTCGGACGGCGATCTCCGCGTCGGCGTCGAGGAGGCTCATCTTGACCCCGGCGACGTGGTCGACGTGGTCGGTCATGATGCGCAGCAGGGTGTCCGAGGCCTCGGCGACGTCGCTTGCGCCGAAGTAGCCCTCGAGGCACGGGTCGAACGCCGTGCCGAGCCAGTGCAGGACCACGGGTGCCTGCGCCGCCGACAGGACCCGGTCGTAGACGCGACGGTAGTCGTCGGCGGACCGCGCGGCCCTCGCCAGGTGTCGGCTGGCCATGAGCACGGTCCCGGCGCCCGCGTCCTCGGCGAACGCGAGCTGTTCGAGGTAGGCGTCGGCGACCGCGTCGAGCGAGACGGTCTCGTCGGTGAGGTGGTCGGTGTTGACGCCGACGACGAGCGCGCCGCCGACGGAGGCGGCCTCGGCTGCGCTCCGGGTGATCAGCTCGCGCGTGGCGGCGGTGTCGAGCCCCATGTTCCGCTGGGCGGTGTCCATCGCGTCCGCGACGCCGAGGCCGTACGACCACACGTGGTGGCGGTAGGCGAGCGTCGCGTCCCAGTCGAGCTCGGCCGGCGCGCCCGGCACGTTGTCGCCCCAGGCCGTCGGGACGACGTGCGCCGCGGCGTAGGCGGTGCGGCTCGCCAGGGGAGTGGTCGGGCGCTCGGCCACGACGGGCTCGCGGAGCTCCAGCGCGGTGACCGCGCCGTCGGTCGAGAGCAGCGGGACGGACGTCATCGTGCGACCGAGGCCTCGAGCGACGCCAGCTCCTCGTCCGCGCCGGCGGTGTCGCCCGTGCTTCCGAGCGTCACCTCGGGCAGGTCGAGGCGGCGGCCGGTGCGCGAGCTCTCGAGGCCGAGCTCCGCGAGCAGGACGCCACGCGCGCCGGCGAGGAGGTCGTACTCGTAGGGGCCGTCCTCGACGACGTGGCGGAGGAACTCCTCCCACTGCGTCTTGAAGCCGTTCTCGAACACGTCGTTCGTCGGCACATCCTGCCAGTCGCCCGCGTAGTCGTGGTCGTCGGCGAGGTCGGGGTTCCACACCGGCTTCGGGGTGACGTTCCGCGGCTGCACCTTGCAACCGAAGAGACCGGCGACGGCGGAGCCATGCGTGCCGTCGACCTGGAACTGCACGAGCTCATCGCGGTCGACGCGGACCGTCCAGCTCGAGTTGAGCTGGGCGATCACGCCGCCCTCGAGCTCGAAGACCCCGTAGGCGGCGTCGTCGGCGGTGGCCGCGTAGGCCTCGCCCCGCTCGTCGAAGCGCTCCGGGATGTGCGTCGTCGCCTTCGCGTACACGGACTCGACCCGACCGAAGAGGTTCTCGAGCACGTAGCTCCAGTGCGGGAACATGTCGACGACGATGCCGCCGCCGTCCTCGGCGCGGTAGTTCCAGCTCGGGCGCTGCGCCGGCTGCCAGTCACCCTCGAACACCCAGTAGCCGAACTCGCCACGGACGGAGAGGATCCGACCGAAGAAGCCCGAGTCGATCAGGCGCTTGAGCTTGCGCAGCCCCGGCAGGTAGAGCTTGTCGTGCACGACGCCGTTCTTCACACCGGCCTCGGCGGCGAGGCGTGCGAGCTCCAGCGCCTCCTCGAAGGTCTCCGCCGTCGGCTTCTCGGTGTAGATGGTCTTGCCGGCGGCAATCGCCTTGCGCAGCGCGGTGGCGCGGGCCTTGGTGACGAGGAAGTCGGCGTAGATGTCCCAGCGAGGGTCGGCGAGGACCGCGTCGAGGTCGGTCGAGGTGTGCTCGATGCCGTGCCGCGCGGCGAGCTCGTCGAGGGTCACCTGGTTGCGGCCGACGAGGATCAACTCGATCTGGCGGCGGGTGCCGTCGGACAGCTGCACGCCGCCCTGCTCCTGGATGGCCAGCAGCGAGCGCACGAGGTGCTGCCGGTAGCCCATGCGCCCGGTGGCGCCGTTGACGATGATCCCGATGGTCTGCTCTGACACGGTGGCTCTTCCTCTGGTTCGTGTTCCGGTTCCGGCGGCCGCGGGCCAACCGGAAAGCGTTTACCGGGTCACTGTAGAACGGCGCGCGCGGTCAAGGCAAGCGTTCGAACCGATTCGGTCGCAGGTGATCACAGATCGGACACGGATGCGGATTGAATCGTTGCATCGTCCGACGGGGCCGTGATAGAACTTGATGCAGCTCAGCCGGGAAACGCTTTCCGGGAAGTCATCAACGACGATCGACAAGGAGGTCCGACGTGGTCCGTGCAACTCCAGGAGCGCCCAGGACGACACTCGCGAGGGGTGTTCGGTGAGCGCGCTCGGCGAGCTCCGCAAGCTCAGCGCCGGCAAACGCCCGCAGACGGCGGCCGAGAAGGCCTTCATCAAGAAGGACAACCGCCGCGACAACAAGGCCGCCTACCTGTTCCTCCTCCCGTGGCTCATCGGACTCGCCGTCATCACCGTCGGCCCGATGGTCGCCTCGCTCGCGCTGTCCTTCACGAAGTACAACCTGCTGCAGGCGCCCAAGTTCATCGGCCTCGACAACTTCATCCGCATGATGGGCGACGAGCGGCTCCACAACTCGCTCGGCGTCACCTTCGTGTACGTCTTCGTGTCGGTGCCGCTCCAACTCGCCGCGGCCCTGGCGCTGGCCGCCCTGCTCGACCGCGGTCTCCGCGGCCTCGCGATCTACCGGTCCGTGTACTACCTGCCGTCGCTCCTCGGCTCCTCCGTCGCCATCGCGGTGCTGTGGAAGCAGGTGTTCGGCGGCGAAGGCCTCGTGAACCAGTTCATCGCGATCTTCGGGATCGAGGGCCGCAGCTGGATCGCCGACCCGTCGACCGCCCTCTCGACCCTCATCACGCTCAACGTGTGGACCTTCGGCGCACCGATGGTGATCTTCCTCGCCGGTCTCCGCCAGATCCCCGTCATGTACTACGAGGCGGCGCAGATGGACGGCGCGACGAAGTGGCAGCGCTTCACCAAGATCACCCTGCCGCTGCTCACCCCGATCATCTTCTTCAACCTCGTGCTGCAGATCATCCATGCGTTCCAGGCCTTCACGCAGGCCTTCATCGTGTCGGGCGGAACGGGCGGCCCGGCCGACTCGACGCTGTTCTACACGCTGTACCTCTACAACCGCGGCTTCTCGAACTTCGACATGGGCTACGCCTCGGCCATGGCCTGGTTCCTGCTCCTCATCATCGGAGTCTTCACCGCGATCAACTTCTGGGCCTCGAAATACTGGGTGAACTACGATGACTGACACGCTGACCACACGGTCCATCACGACGGACAGCAAGAACCGCAGTCGCGAGGCCAAGCAGGCCGAACGCCAGTACCGCCGCGCTCGTGGCTGGTCGCCCTGGAAGTCGGTCCTGAAACACATCGGCCTCATCCTCGTCGGCTTCATCATGCTCTACCCGGTGATCTGGCTCGTCGTCTCCTCGCTCCGCCCGACGGAGGAGATCTTCCGGAACCCCGGCATCGTCCTCGACAGCTTCGAGGTGAGCAACTACAGCGAGGGCTGGAACACCCTCTCCGAGCCGTTCCACGTGTTCCTGCTGAACTCCGTGCTCATCGTCCTCGGGTGCATCGTCGGCAACCTCGTGTCCTGCTCGATGGCCGCCTACGCCTTCGCCCGGCTGAAGTTCAGCGGCAAGCGCTGGTGGTTCGCGGCGATGCTCATGACGCTCATGCTGCCGATCCACGTCATCATCGTGCCGCAGTACATCATGTTCTCCCAGCTCGGCTTCGTGAACACGTACCTGCCGCTGATCCTGCCGAAGATCCTCGCGACCGACGCGTTCTTCGTCTTCCTCATGGTGCAGTTCATCCGCGGCATCCCGAAGGAACTCGACGAGGCGGCACGCATCGACGGTTGCGGTCACGCCCGCATCTTCGGGGTCATCATCCTGCCGCTCATGGTGCCGGCGCTCGCGACGACCGCCATCTTCACCTTCATCTGGACCTGGAACGACTTCTTCAGTCAGCTCCTGTACCTGACGAAACCGGAGATGTACACGGTGCCGCTCGCCCTGCGGGCGTTCATGGACGCGCAATCCTCCACCTCATGGGGGCCGATGTTCGCCATGAGTGTCGTCTCGCTCCTGCCGATCTTCCTCGTCTTCCTGTTCGGTCAGCGGTTCCTGTTGAAGGGCATCGCGACGACCGGCGGCAAGTGAGGCCCGACCCACCGACCAGCACCACCGCAGCACCCGCACCAGACCACCAGCACCAGACCCAGCACCACCGGATCCAGCAGCTCCGGATCCGGATCGATCGATTCGAAAGGGAACAGCATGAGCATCAGCAAGCACGGCAGAGCCGCCGGCTTCATCGCAACGGGAGCCGTCGCGGCCCTCCTCCTCGCCGGCTGCAGCGCCGGGGGCGACGCCGCCACCGAACTGTCCGACGAGCCCGTCACCCTCCGCTTCACCTGGTGGGGCAACGACGCCCGCACGGCGGCCACCCAGGAGGTCATCGCGGCCTTCGAGAAGAAGTATCCGAACATCACCATCGAGCCGCAGTTCACGGACTGGGCCGGCTACTGGGACAAGCTCGCCACCGAGACGGCGGCGAACGACACCCCCGACATCATCCAGATGGACGAGAAGTACATCGCCACCTACGGCGACCGGGGTGCGCTCCTCGACCTGAACACGGTCACCGACCAGCTCGACCTCGGCGACTTCCCCAAGGAGACGCTGACGTCCGGCACGGTCAACGACTCGCTCTACGGCGTCCCCTCGGGCATCACGAGCTACTCCTTCGTCGTGAACCCCGACCTGCTCGCCTCGGCCGGTATCGAGATGCCCGACGACGAGACCTGGACGTGGGACGACTTCACCGAGCTCAGCGAGCAGGTCTCGGCAGCCGGTGGCGGATCGATCTACGGCTTCCAGCCCTTCGGCTTCGAGGACGGTGGCCTGAACAACTGGGCCCGTCAGCACGGCGACGAGCTGTACAACGACAAGGGCGAGGTGTCCATCAAGCCGGAGACCCTGTCCTCCTGGTGGACCTACCTCCTCGACCTCGTGAACGCGGGAGCGACGCCGTCGCCCTCCGCGATCATCGAGAAGCAGGCCGGTGGGCTCGCCGAGTCCTTCACCGCGACCAACTCGGCTGCGTTCGCCCCCTGGTGGAACAGCCAGCTGACGGCCCTGACCGAGGCGAGCGGTTCGCCGCTCGAGCTCCTGCGGGTGCCGACGGTGGACGGCGGCGCCGATGGTTCCGCGTACTACAAGCCGTCGATGTACTGGTCGGCGTCCGCCCGGACCGAGCACCCTGCCGAGGCGGCGCTGTTCATCGACTTCCTCGCCAACAGCGAGACCGCGGCCGACTCGCTCCTCACCGAGCGCGGCGTCCCGGCCAACACGAAGATCCGCGAGTACATCACGCCGAAGCTGGCGGAGACCGACCAGGCGGTCGTCGAGTTCCTCGACGGGCTCGCCGACGACATCGGTGAGCCGCCGACCGTCACGCCCGCCGGTGGCAGTGCGATCGAGGCGCTCGTGAAGCAGTACACCGAGCAGGTCCTCTTCGGGAAGAACACGCCCGACCAGGCCGCCGAAGGGTTCATCAAGGACCTCAAGGCCGCGGTCGCAGCCGGCTGACCCGCCACAGCCCCTCGACCGGCTCGGTGAACGACGTCCGTTCCCCGAGCCGGTCGACCGGCAGCTCCATCACCGCTTCATCCGAGGGGATCCCGTGACGACCGAACACCGCCCCCGTCCGACCGGTCTCGCGCTGACGCACGAGATCAGTTCGGCCATCACCGTCCACCTCGACGGGACCGACATCCTGCGGTACACCTACCGTCCGGACACGGTCCAGCGCGAGTCGCCGAAGCCGTACCTGCACCCCGTGCGGACGGCTGGTGGCGCACTCGTCACCCTGGCCAGACCGCACGACCACGTCTGGCACACCGGTATCGCGTGGGCCCTCCCGCACGTCGGCGACGACAACTTCTGGGGCGGCCCGACCTTCACCGGGACCGCCTACGAACAACTCGCGAACAACGGCCGCTCCGAGCACGTCGCGGTCACGGACGTCCGTGCCGACCCGGGCGAGGTGCGGTTCGAGCATACGCTCGCGTGGACCGCGGAGGACGGTCGGCACGTCCTCGACGAGGAGCGCGCGCTCGCGGTGCGACCGGCCGCCGGCGACTGGACGCTGACCTTCGAGACCCGGATGCGCAACGTCTCCGGCCGGGACCTGTCCATCGGGTCGCCCACGACGAAGGGGCGGGAGAACGCCGGCTACGGCGGGCTCTTCTGGCGCGGCCCACGATCCTTCACCGGAGGCACCGTCCACACCCCTGACGGGAGCGGCGGCGAGGAACTCCGCGGCACCCGCCACGCGTGGATGGGGTTCACCGGCCTCCACGACGGAACGGCCGCGGCGTCGAGCATCGTCATCGTCGACGACGTGCGGAACCCGGCGCACCCGCCGCAATGGTTCGCGCGCACCGAGGAGTTCGCCGGTCTCTGTCCGGCCCCGTTCTTCAGCGAGGAGCTGCCGTTCGGCGCCGACGAGACCCTCGCGTTCCGCTACGCCGTCGTCGTCGCCGACGGTCCAGCCGGGGATGGCCGGGCCGCTGCGCTCGCCGCATCCGGTCGAGACGCGCTCGAACGGTCGCGTTCGGGCCGTGCCGACCACCACGACAGCGCGCCCATCACCACGCCCGCCGCACCGACCCGGAAGGACCCACGCGCATGACCACGACCCGCGAACGCTACGCCCTCATCGGCACCGGACACCGCTCGCAGATGTACCTCGACGCCATCACCGGCCCGCACGCCGACGTCGCCGAGCTCGTCGCCTGGAGCGACAGCAACCCCGGCCGGCTCGACCACTACGAGACGGTCCTCGCCGGGCAGGGTGTCCCGCTGCCGGCTCGATACGGCCCGGAGGACGTCGAGCGGCTCATCGCCGAGCAACGCGTCGACCGGGTGATCGTGACGACCCCCGACTTCACGCACGCCGAGATCGTCTCGCGCGCGCTCCTCGCCGGTGCCGACGTCGTCGTCGAGAAGCCACTCACCATCGACCGCGAGGGCGTCGAGCGCATCGCGGCGGCCGTCGCCGAGAGCGGCCGGAACGTCGTGACGACCTTCAACTACCGCTACAGCCCGCGGAACTCGGAGCTGCGCCGCATCGTGCAGGACGGCGGGATCGGACGGGTGACGAGCGTGCACTTCGAGTGGGTGCTCGACACCGTGCACGGCGCCGATTACTTCCGTCGCTGGCACCGTGAGAAGGAGCACTCCGGCGGGCTCCTCATCCACAAGGCGTCGCACCACTTCGACCTCGTCAACTGGTGGATCGGGGCTCGGCCGGCCTCCGTCTACGCCACCGGCGGGCTCCGCTTCTACGGTGACGCCAACGCGGCCGAGCGCGGGCTCGCGGCGCGTCCGGGGCGTGGATCGGTACCGGACGACGCCGAGGCGGCGGCTCGTGGTCGCTCGACCGACCCGTTCGCCCTCGACCTGCGTGACGACCCGCGGCTCGAGTCGCTCTACCTGCGGGCCGAGCAGCACGACGGGTACCTGCGCGACCGCGACGTCTTCTCGCCCGGGATCGACATCGAGGACAACCTGTCCGTCCTCGTCGAGTACGACGGCGGCGCCTCGCTCAGCTACTCCCTGAACGCCCACGCGCCGTGGGAGGGGTATCGCGTCGCCGTCAACGGGACGGAGGGCCGGGTCGAGCTCGAGGTCGTGGAGCGCGCCGCCGTGCTCGTCGGGTCCGACGGGCGCGTCGTCCTCGACCCGAGCCTGAGCGGCGACGGCGCGACCGCGGACGGCGCTGCGTCCGTCGCACCGGTGCGCTCGCGCGGGGAACGCCTCGTGCTGCAACGCCACTGGGAGGAGGCCCGCGAGATCGAGATCCCCGAGGGCGTCGGCGGACACGGCGGCGGCGACGCGTTCCTGCTGCGGCACCTCTTCGACCGCGTCACCGAGGACGAACTGGGACGGCCCGCCGGCTACGACGACGGCGTGCGGGCGATCTCGGTCGGCATCGCCGGGAACGAGTCGCTGCTGACCGGGCGTCCGGTCGCGACGATCGCGCCGTGAGCTCCGGCCCGGATGCCGGCGCCGGCGCTGACTCGGACGTCGGGTCGACCCCGGCGAGTGAGCCGGTGACCGAGCCCGCCCAGATCACCGAGTCTGTTCCGGTCGCTCAGTCTGTTCCGGCCGCTGAGTCTGTTCCGGTCGCCGAGCCTGTCGATGTTCGGTCCCGGACAATGTCGGTCCCGGCCCCGGATGCTGCCTTGCGGGACGGTCCCGTATCGGTCGGCGTCCCGGTCGTTGGCCACGTCCCGGTCACCGAGTTAGTCGAGGTGCGGTCCCGACCGGTCACACCTCCACCTGCGCGCGACCCCGGTCTGCGGGCGCTCGCAGCTCGCTTCCGCGCATCCCCGCACCAGAGCAACCAGGGCGACCGGTCGCTCGGCGCCATGCGCACGCGCCTCGCCGAGGTCCTCGGTGTCCTGCCGCGACCGGCGCAGCCCGAGCCGCGCCAGGAGCTCGGCAGCTGGACCCGCGACGGCGTCGACGGGGTCGAACTCCGCTGGTCGACCGGGTTCGGCGCGCCGACGTCGGCGTGGCTCCTGCGGCCGGCCGGCGAGACGGGCGCGCTCCCGGGCGCGCTTGCGCTGCACGACCACGGTGGGTTCACGCGCGTCGGGCGGGAGAAACTCGCGGACGGACCTGATAGCGTCCCTGCCACGACGTCCGTCGCGCGCGAGGAGTTGCAGGCGTTCCGCGACCGCTGCTACGGAGGCCGCGCCGTCGCGTCCGATCTCGCGCGCGACGGGTTCGCCGTGCTCGTGCACGATGCGTTCGGGTGGGGATCCCGGCGGATCCTGGACGAGGCCGTCGCCGAACGCTTCCATCGGACCGTCGACCTGCAGCTCGCCGGTCGTCGGGCCGCGTCGGTGCAGCGCGGGGAGCAGGCCACAGCGGTGTCGCCCGGGCAGCGGTCCGAGCTCCTCGCGGCGGCCAACGAGCCGCAGCTCGCGAAGGAGCTGGGCGTCCTGGGCACCTCGCTCGCCGGACTCGTCCTCCGCGACGACCTCATCGCGCTCGACCAGCTGGCGGCCGCGCCCGGAGTCCGTTCCGGAGCCGTCGCGTGCTTCGGCCTCTCCGGTGGTGGTGCCCGGGCTGTTCTGCTCGCAGCCATGGACGACCGGATCCGCGCTGCCGGCGTGGTCGCGATGATGTCGACGTTCGACGGTGTGCTCGACGGGCATGCCGATCAGCACTCGTGGTCGTTCCTTTCACCAGGACTGTCACGTGTCGGTGACTGGCCGGAGCTCGCATCCCTGCGCCCCTGGCTGCCGCTGCTCGTCCAGTATGCCGAGCGCGACGAACTCTTCGAGCCGGCCGGCATGCGTGATGCGCACACGATCCTCACGGAGCGGTACCGGTCCGGTGGCGAGCGCTCGGCCTACACGGGCACCTTCCACGACGAACCGCACAGCTGGTCCGCGCCGATGCAGGCCGAGCTGCGCGCCTGGCTCATAAAGGAGTGGCCTGCGTGACAATGGACTTGCTGGATCAAGCTCGACTGCACTGTACGGTTCAGAGGAACGGTACCGACCCGGCCGACAGGGGCTGCCAGTGGCGCAGTCGGACTGACGATCAAGATTTGTAGGGCTCTTTGAACAATGCACAGTTGAGGCCGTCAGAGACGACGGCCGGGCGAGAGTGGCTGAGTGCATTCCGCGATGCCGAGCAACCGACGGCGCAATTGCTACTCGACAGCTTGGAGATTCATGATCACGTAAAGGCGATGCACAGCATTGCTGATCGAATCGAGAAGGCTGTTTCGGCGGAGGGTCACCGATCGCCGGCAGTCCTCGTCCCTATTCGTTCGATGGAAGACCTGCCTCCTCTCGTACGAGTGAGTGACCACGTCGCCTACGAGACGTTTCAGCCGGGGGCCGACCTCCCAGTCTTGCCAGGCAGTGAAGCAGATATTGGAGGATTGGTCCGCGATCTGGTTCAATCCAGTCCAAAGTACCTCGACCCCTCGCACGGTATTGATCATCTGAGACTGGCCAAAGCGCGTACCCTCTATCTCTTAGCGGACTATGCGGGCAGCGGAACACAGGCATTGCGCTATCTGGAGACCTTTCGTCGCAATACCACTATCGCAAGTTGGGTATCGTACGGATACCTCGAGATTAGAGTGCTTGTATATGCGGCTAGTTTGGAAAGCGCTGATCGGATCCGTGAGAAGCGAGGAGTGCGATTTGAGTTCTGCGTCGATGCGAAGTCATCTTTGTCGACGGATTGGAGTAACGATCAACGCACCGCAATTGAGGCGTTCTGCAGACACCACTGGGATCCTAGCCTTCCAGGGAAGCCCCTAGGATATGGCGACAGTTTTGGTTTGCACTTGACGAACATGCGGGTTCCAAACAATCTACCGCAGGTCTTGATTCGTGGCGGCGGAGTTTTGCCTGGAATATTCGCGAACAGGCGAGTGCCAGAGCCTCTTGTTAGTGAGCTGCGTGAGTATGTGCCGACGCCCTCCCTTGAGCGCACCCTCAGGAACCTCGGTGCTGAGGATATCGCAGACATACTTGAAAGTAGCACGCGACCAGTAAAGGGACTGCGAGCACTGTCTGCCCTATACCTGCTCGAATACGGGCTAGACATTGATCGAATACGTAGCCTCCTCGGTCTGGATGAACCAGGAATGCGGAGGTTGTGCACCACCTTAATTGCGCTCGGCTGTATTGACATGGATTGGCGTCTCACTCCTCGCGGTCGTACCGAGTTGGGTCAGGCAAGATTTCGAGGCGGCCGCGCTGACCGCTACCGGCACGAGCGGTTTTCTGCGATAGACTACCTACCAACTCAGCTGAGGTGAGTGTTGTATGGAACCTAGTGTTGAAGCCTGGCTAATTGCTTAGGCTCGGGCGTCGAGAGGCGTCGGGTTGTGACAATTCACAATCGGCGGCCAAGCTATCGATTCGGCGGTGATGGTGGGGCCTCGCCCCCCGAAGCCTCGAAGGGCGAGGCCCCACCATCCCCCTCCGGGGGAGAATCAGGGTAGGTCAAGTGAGCACTCACCTCCGCTGGGCTGTGGCTCGTAACTCCGGACGAGACGTGCCTACTGCGGATTCGATCGTAAGGTACACCGAACGCATGCGGCGTTCTGGTGCACCTGTGATCTATTCGCTGCGACATCTATCGCTGATTACGAACGTCAGCTACGGGTTCTTGCGAGGAGTCGTCCGTCGGACTGCGCCAGCGTACCGGACGGTGAGAATCCCCAAGAACACCGGTGGACATCGAACGTTGCATGCTCCGGCGGATTCCTTGCGCATTGTGCAGAGGTGGATCCTACATGAGATACTTCATGTTATCGATCGCCATGAAAACAACTACGCATACTTCCCGCAGGTGACTGTTAAGGAATGTGCTTCGAGACATATCGGCGCTTCCTGGATGATTAAAACGGACATTCACAATTACTTTCCGTCTGTATCGGCTAGATCGGTATATGGAGTTTTCCTGGGGCTTGGATACGCGCCCCTCGTCGCGTATGAACTGAGTCGTCTCTGCACCTGGCCCATCGGTGGACCGGACCTGTCTCATCTGGCCACACTTGAGCCGCCGACGGATTCAGATTTGGTGTATCCGAGCCTGTGGTCTGAAGCTCTGCCGCAAGGCGCGCCGACTAGTGGCGCGCTTGCGAATGCTTGCACGCGTGAGATGGATGCCCGCCTGTCGAGTTTCGCCATTAAAAATCGTCTCGTATACACTCGATACTCTGACGACATGGTCTTCTCTGGCATTGGGTCTTTTAGTCGATCTTTGATTAGCGAGCTAATGACCGAAGTTCGTAAGATCGTTGTCTCTAATGGGTTCGCGCTGCATTTAAAGAAGACGCGCGTTGTTTCTCCTGGATCGCGAAAGATTGTGCTTGGTTTATTAGTGCAAGAGGAGTCGATTGCACTATTGCCTGAGCATCGACGAATGATTGATCTGTACATACATGCCACTAGCCGATATGGTCCGGTCGGCTATGCTGGCGTTCGAAAGTTTGAGTCGGTTATTTCGTTCATAAATCATGTCGAAGGCTGGCTCTCTTACTCTTCTCATATTGATGAAGAATGGACTAGGGAGCGTTCAGTGCGGTGGCGTGCGGCCCTCGATAAACATCAGGTCTACGTTGATTCGCTCGGATAGAGCTTGATCGGTCTGGTAATGGTGTTGCGTGCTCCCGTGCGGGATCTCATGGGGAGAGCGTGCGCCAACGTGGTAGCCGCAGGCTGGCGAGTGCTGCCGTGGCGCGCCTTTCCACTATGAAACGGAGGTGGGGAGCTCCAGGACGCCGTCGACGCGGCGGGGGAGACGGAGCGGGTTCGCTTCGTGCAGGGCCTCGGGGAGCACGCGCTCGGGTGCGTCCTGGTAGACGATCGGGCGCTGGAAGCGGCGCACCGCCGACGCACCCACCGAGGTGTGGAGCGAGGTGGTCGCCGGCCACGGTCCTCCATGGTGCTGCGCCCAGCCCACAGCGACACCCGTCGGCCAGCCACCGAAGAGCACCCGGCCGGCGATCGGCTCGAGCCGCGACACGAGACCGGCGATCTCCTCACCGGGCGCCGCGTGCACGGTCGCGGTGAGCGCGCCACCGACCTCGGCCAGGACCGCGTGCAGCTCGGCGTCGTCCGCGACCTCGATGACGAGCGTCGCCGGCCCGAAGATCTCCTCGAGCAGGACGTCGGGCGCGTCGAGGACCGTCGCGGCGGTGGTCGCGAGGACGGCCGGAACGCCGGAATCCGCAGCCGCCGTCTCGCCGCCGAGGAGCGTCCGCACCCCGGGATGGCCGGCGGCGCGAGCGGTACCCGCGGCATAGGCCTGGGCGATGCCCGGCGTCAGCATGCGCCCGGCGACGGTGTCCGCCGCGGCCTGCGCGACGAGCTCAGCGAACCCGCTGCCGCTCGGCACGAGCACGAGACCGGGGTTCGTGCAGAACTGCCCCACGCCGAGGGTGAACGACGCCGCCAGCCCGCGAGCGAGGTCACCCGCGGCCTCGCCCTGCAGTGCGGCCTCGGTGATGACGACCGGGTTCGTGCTGCCGAGCTCGCCGTAGAACGGGATCGGGGCCGGCCGCTGCGATGCGAGGTCGAACAGGGCGCGCCCGCCGGTGAGTGAGCCGGTGAACCCGACCGCGGTGATCACCGGGTGCTGCACGAGGGCGGTGCCCTGCTCACGACCCTCGACGAGCGCGAACGTTCCGTCCGGGGCACCCGCCGTGTGCAACGCCTCGGTGACGATCGCCGCGGTCAGTCGCGAGAGCCGCGGGTGGGCGGAGTGCGCCTTCACGACCACCGGACATCCGGCCGCCAGCGCCGACGCCGTGTCGCCGCCGGCCACCGAGAACGCGAACGGGAAGTTCGACGCGCTGAAGACCGCCACCGGCCCCGTCGGCCGAAGCATCCGTCGCAGCTCCGGCTTGGGCGGGGTGGCGGAGGCCTCGGCGTGGTCGATGACGACCTCGAGGAAGGCACCGTCGCGGAGGACGGCGGCGAACAGCCGCAGCTGGCCCGTCGTCCGCGCGACCTCGCCTGTGAGGCGCGCGGTCCCGAGGTGGGACTCCTCGTCGGCCAGGGCGACGAGCTCGTCGACCCGTCCGTCGAGGGCATCGGCGACGGCCTCGAGCCAGGCGGCGCGCGTTGAGGGCGCGGCGGAGGCGAGCTCGGAGGACGCCGCGGCTGCCGCCGCGGCGACCTCGTCGACGGTCGGAACGGCGGCACGTCCCGCGCCGGACGCGGCGTCGCCAGTGTGACCTGCGGGCGTGACGGTGTCGCCGCCGAGGCCCACGCTGCTGCTGCTGCTGCTGCTGCTGCTGCCGCCGCCGTTGCCGCTGCCGTCGGTGTGGTCGATACGGCCGCCGACGCGGTCCGAGTCGTCGGTGCGCGCCCTGGCGGGGGTGGTGCGGTCGATCGAGCCAGTGCTGTGGTCGGTGTCGTGCATGGTGGTGACTCCTCGAAGGATGCGGGTACGGCTGGTGATGGTCGGGGCGTGTGGCCGGCTGGCAGGCGGCCGGGCGGACGGGTCAGCCCGCGACGGGAGTGGGCTCGGCGACACGGTCGCGGATGACGAAGCCGAGGCCGGGTCGCTGCTCGACCTGCACCAGGCCCCCGGCGATGGTGACCGGCCCGGGCGGGTCGATGGCGCCGATCGCCACGAAGCCCGCGTCCTCGACGTCCTCGACCTCGGTGACCTGCGGGAGGGTGAGGGCGAGCTGACCGGAGAGGTCGGGGAGCAGGTGCGGGGCGAGCGTCAGCCCGGCGTCGTCGATGAGCGCGGCGATCGCGAGGAAGGGGGTGATGCCGCCGACGCGCACCACGTTCGGCTGCAGGACGTCGGCGACGCCACGGTCGACGAGGTCGCGGAACCGGTGGATCGTGTGCACGTTCTCGCCCAGAGCGATCGGGATGTCGGTCGCCTGACGCAGCCGTTCGTACCCCGCGGTGTCGTCGGAGCGCAGCGGCTCCTCGATCCACGCCGGGTCGACGACGCCGAGCCGTTCCAGGGACGAGACCGCTTGGTCGACGTCCCAGCGCTGGTTCGCGTCGATCATGAGCCGGCGGTCCGGTCCGAGCAGTTCGCGCACCATCGTCACCCGGTCGACGTCCTCGGCGAGGTCGGGCTTGCCGACCTTGATCTTGACGGCGTCGTAGCCCGCCGCGATCCACCGTTCGACCTGCGCTGCGAGCGAGGCGGCGTCGAGGTGGAGGTTCACGCCGCTGCCGTACGCCCGGACCGTGTCGCGTCGACGGCCGAGGAGGTCGGGGAGACCGAGACCGGCCCGTCGCCCACGGAGGTCCCAGAGCGCGGTGTCGAGCCCGGCGAGCGCGATCGTGGTGATCCCGCCACCCCCGGCCTCGTGCAGATGCGCCCACAGCCGCGGCCACAGCGCTTCGGGGTCGGTCGTCGCTCCGAGGGCGGCGGCCGTGATGTCGTCGTCGAGCAGCGCCCGGACGGCCGTGGCCCCGATCGTCGGCGTCCACGTGAAGCCCGAGCCGGTCGCCCCCTCGTCATCGACGACGTCCACGCGGATGAGATGCAGCCACGGCGCCTCGGGCACCCAGGGGCGTGGCATGGCGAACCGGCCGAGCGAGGTGGTGATGGAGGCGATCCGGGTCATCGTCAGCGCCCTGCGGCCAGCGTCGCGTGCTCGGCGACGAGGTCTGCGCCGGTCGCGAGGAGTGCCTCCAGGCGGTCGGTCTGCTCGGGGGTCGGATCGACGAAGGGCGACCGCACGGAACCGACCGGCAGGCCTCCGAGCCGGACCCCGGCCTTGATGAGCGACACGGCGAAGCCGGGGGTCTCGTCGCGGAGGGCGACCAGCGGTCGGTAGAACTCGCGGAGCAGGCGTTCGCGGAGCGGCTCGTCATGCTCGGTGTACGCGCGGTAGAACAGCGTCGCGAGCTCCGGCAGCATGGCGAAGACGGCCGAGGAGTAGAGCGGGATGCCGATGCCGCGGTAGGCGGCCTGCGTGAGCTCGGCGGTGAGGAGGCCGTTGAAGAAGGCGAAGTCGTCTCGTCCCTCCTCGTGCACCGCCAGCACGATGTCCTGGGCGGCCGCGACGTCGCCGACGCCGTCCTTGAAGCCGACGACCTGCGGGTTGCGGGCGAGGTGGCGCATCGTCGCCGTCGTGTACCGGGCGTTGTTCCGGTGGTAGACGATCGCCGGGAGACTCGTCGCCGAGAGGACGTCCTCGACGTACGCCTGCAGCCCGGCCGCCGGCCCGGAGACGAGGTACGGCGGCATGAGCAGGATCGCGTCGGCGCCCGCCTCTTCGGCCGCCACGGCGAGCTCCTTGGCGGTCGCCACGCCTCCTCCGGCGCCACCGATGACCGGGACGGCGCCGTCGACGACCTCGACGGTCCGCTGGACGACGCGGGCGGCCTCCGACGGCGACATCGCGTGCAGCTCGCCGGTGCCGCAGGCGGGGAACACCCCTCCCGGGCGGTGTTCGAGTCGCGACTCGAGGTGGGTGCCGAGGAGCCCCAGGTCGACCTCGCCCGCGGCGTCGAAGGGGGTGATCGGGAAGTACAGGACGCCGTCGAAGGCGAGCGGTGCTGGCATGGTGGAGGTCCTCGTCATCGTGGGGCTGGGGCTGGAACAGGAGTGGTGGCCGGCCGGCCGGTGTCGGCGGCGAGCAGGTCGGTGAGGCGGGCCGCCTCGGCAGGGCTGAGTGCGGATCGCCAGTCGTGCTCCGGGCGCCACCCGAGGTGGGCGGTGGCCTTCGCGCTGCTGAAGGCGGCGGCTCGGTCGACGAGTCCGTCGGCGAACCCGGCGGTGCTCGGGACCTGCGCGGGCAGCAGGGTGGACAGGGGTGCGAGCGCCAGGGCGTCGTCGGCGCCGACGAAGTACACCTCGCCGGAGTGTCGGGCTTCGGCACGATCGATCCAGGCGGCGACGAACCGGCCGGCGTCACGCGCATCCACGTAGTTGTAGAGGGAGACGGCCGCGAGTGCGGGATCGGCGAGCCGGTCGACGATGGTGTGCCCCTGCTGCGTCGGCGCGCCCTCCCACTCCTCCGGGGAGACGACGAAGCACGGCCGGAACGCACCGGTGATGACGGCGTCACCGTGGGCTCGGGCCAGCATCGCGACCGTCGACTCGATCGCGACCTTCGACAGTGCGTAGGCGTTCCACGGGGCGACCCGGTGCTCCTCGGTGATGGGGAGCGCCTCGGGCGTCCACCCGTGCGGGGCGCCGTAGCCGATGACGGTCGGGCTGCTCGCGGCCAGCAGCCTGGTCGCCCCGGCGGCGATCCCGGCGGTGAGGGCGGTGAAGGCGAGCGTCTGGTTGGTCGCCAGGATGACGTGCTCCGGCGCGCTGAACGGCACCGCGATCGCCGCCAGGTGCACGACGGCGTCGGGCCGCAGGGTGGCGAAGAGCTCATGGGTGGCGTCGTGGTCGAGGAGGTCGGCGGTCCGGCCCTCGACGCCGGGGAGTCCGGGGTCGGTCCGATCGACGGAGACGACCTCGTGGCCTGCTTCGGCGAGGGCGCTCGCGACGCTCCGCCCGAGTCGTCCTGCGCCGCCGGTGACGATGATGCGCATCGGTGTCCTCTCTGACCACGTCCGGGTCGACCAGGCCGACCGCACCAAATGGGAAACCGGTTTCTCGAAGTGAGCCTATAGGATGATTGAGGACGGCACCACCCGTGACGAGTTGAACGAGGACGTATGAGCAACCGGTTCCCCAGTGCTGGACCGACACCGACGATCTCCGACGTCGCCGAGCAAGCGGGCGTCTCGAAGGCCACCGTGTCGCGTGTGCTCAACGGCAAGGCGACCGTCGACGCGACGATCGCCGACCGCGTCCTCGCCGCGGTCGACGCCCTCGGCTACCGGCCGAGCATGCTGGCCCGAAGCCTGTCGCTCGGCCGCACGAACACCATCGGGGTCGTCGTGCCCGACCTCGAGAACCCGATGTTCCAGGAGATCCTGCGCGGGGTCACCCGGGCCGCGGCGACCGACGGCTACCGCGTCCTCGTGACCGACACCGAGGAGGACCCGGCAGACGAGGCTGCGGCGGCCCGCGAAGCCCGTCGTCGCTGCGACGCGATCGTCCTCTGCTCACCCCGCCTGGCCGAACCGGAGCTTCGAGCGCTGCTCGCCGAACTGCACCCGGTCGTGCTCGTCAACCGTGAGCTCGCCGACTCGCCCGTGCCGTCGGTGTCCATCGACTACGCCAGCGGCATGGAGCAGGTGCTCGCCGAGCTGCACGCACTCGGGCACCGGCGCATCCTGTACCTCGCCGGGCCCGCCGCGAGTCAGGGCGATCGCCTCCGACGGGTCGGCATCGCCCGCGCACGCTCGGACCACGACGACCTCTCGGTCGACATCGTGCCGGCCGGTTCCGCGCTGGTGGACGGCGCGGCGGTCGTCGACAGCGTGCTGCAGCACGACGCGACCGCCGTCGTCGCCTTCAACGACCTCGTCGCCCTCGGGCTCGTCTCGGCGCTCCGCGGTGCCGGTGTGTCCGTCCCCTCGGCGCTCAGTGTGGTCGGCTTCGACGACATCCCGTTCGCGGCGTTCGCGGTGCCGGCGCTCAGTACGGTGTCCGTCCCGCGACGCGAGCTCGGCGCCGAGGCGTGGACCAGACTGCGCGACACCATCGGCGGCGCGGAGGGTGGACACCCGCTCGTCTTCCGACCGCGGTTCGTCGCCCGGGAGAGCACCGCCGCCCGCCCGGCCGCGAGTCCACCGGTCTGGCACGGAACCGAGCAGCACCCCATCTCACCGGAGCTGACCGCCCGGCTCGGCGACCGCGAGGTCCTCGTCCTCCACGACGGCAGCGGCCTCGAACCGACTGACGCCCCGCGACCGTTCGCACACCCCGTCACGTCGCTCGGCGGGACCGTCGTCACGGAGTCCGCTCCCGACGACCACCCCCACCATGTCGGTCTCTCGATGGCCGTCGCCGATGTCGACGGTGTCTCCTACTGGGGCGGTCGCACCTACGTCGCCGGGCAGGGGTCGACGATGCTCGACAACCACGGTGTCCAGCGCGTCACCGAGACCGTGGTGGACGCCGGTGTGCTGCGTCAGTCCCTCGACTGGGTCGGGCGCGACGGGACGACGGAGCTGCGGGAGTCGCGCACCACGGTCGTCGAGGAAGTCGCTGTGCCCGTACCCGGCGTCGGGAGCGGGAGGTCGGCGCTCCGCGTCGCGGTCTCCAGCGTCCTCCAGACGACAGGATCGACGGTGACGATCGGATCGCCGGCAACGAACGGCCGCGAAGGCGCCGGATACGGCGGATGGTTCTGGCGGCTGCCCGCAGACGCCCACCGGTCCGTCCTCAGCGCGGACGGATCAGGGGAGTCGACCGCGCACGGCTCGCGTGCGGCGTGGGTCGCCTTCGTCCTCGAGGCCGACGGGAGCGCCGACCCGGATGCGAGCGACACCACCGAGCCCGCCCCGACGCCGGCTCGACGCCCCACCACGGTCCTGTTCCGACAGCCCGCAGCGAACGCCTTCCCCTGGTTCCTCCGCGCGGCCGAGTACCCGGGTGTCGGGGTCTCGCTCGCCGCCACCAGCCGCACCACCATCACCGCCGACACCCCGCTCGTCACCGGTCTGGAGGCGGTCGTCGTCGACGGCACCCTGGACGCGGAGCAGGCGGACGCCATCCACCGGACGCTCCTCACCGCCGAGGAACGCCGCACCGAACCGCGCAGTACTGAACCGCGCAGCACAGGGAGTGACGCATGACCAGCACCGACCACCCGACCGCCCCGACCGTCGTGGTCGTCGGGATCCACGGACATGGCGCCAGTCACGTGGCGGCAGCCAGGGCGCTCGCCGCGACCGGCGCGATCCGCCTCGTCGGACTCGTCGACCGGACCTTCACCGAGGAGGACCGCGCAGCCGGGGACGCACCGCTCCGCGACTCGCTCGAGGAGTGCTTCGCCGCCGGGCGGGTGGACGTGGTCATCCTCTCGACCCCGATCCACACGCACCTGGACCTCGCCGTCGCCGCACTCGAGCACGGCGCCGACGTCCTGCTCGAGAAGCCGCCGGTCACCTCGAACGACGAACTCGACCGGCTGCAGGCCACCGCCGCCCGCACCGGTGGGCTCGTCCAGGTCGGGTTCCAGAGCCTCGGATCGCACGCGATCGGCGAGATCGCGGCCATCGTCGACAGCGGGGAGATCGGGGCCGTGACAGCACTCGAGGCGAGGGGCACCTGGGTCCGCACCGTCGGGTACTGGACGCGTGCCGCGTGGTCGGGCAGGCGCACGCTCGACGGCACACCCGTCGTGGACGGTGTCGTCACCAACCCCTTCGCGCACGCGGTCCAGACCATGCTCCGGCTCGGCGGCACGACCGACCGCGCGGCGATCGCCACCATCGACCTCGATCAGTACCGGGCGAACGACATCGAGGCGGACGACACCTCGGTCGTCCGCATCACCCCACAGCGCGGTCCGATCATGACCGCGGCGCTCACCCTGTGCGCGCAGAAGACGACCGATCCGGTGGTCACGGTCCACGGGGAGCTCGGCTCGATCCGGTTCCACTACACGCGCGACGAGGTCGAGGTGGTCGTCGACGGCGTCACCCTGCGACGCTGGACGACGGGCCGGACCGACCTGCTCCCCGACCTCCTCCGCGCGCGCGAGGCGGTCCGGGCGGGTGAGGACGCCGCACTCGTCAGCTCCCTGGCCGACGCGTCCGCCTTCACCGCCGTCCTCGACGCGGTCCGGTCGGCCCCAGCGCCGCGCCGCATCCCCGCTGATCTCGTCGAGTGGCTCGGGACGGGCGACGAGCGCCGCCCGGTCATCCCGAGGATCGAGGAGCTCGTCGCGGAAGCGGCCGCCACCGGCAGCACCTTCGCCGAGCTCGGGACCGAGTGGGCCCGGCGATGAACGACGAGCGGCCCGGGCCGGATGAGGGCGACCGCCGGCGCAAGCACGCCCGACTCGTGTCGCTCCTGGAAGCCCGCGGAGCCGGCACGATCGTGCTGCGGTCCGCCGCCGCGGTCAGCTGGTACCTCGACGGCTCGCGCGTCCATGTGAGCCTCGCGGCTGACCCGATCGTCGCGGTCGTGGTCTCGCCGGACGACGCATGGCTCGTCGCGACGTCGAACGAGGTGGACCGGCTGCAGGCCGAGGAGCTGCCCGACATCCGGGTTCGGACGGTGCCGTGGCACACGCCGATCGACACGGTGTTGCCGAGTGGGGACGGGGTGCTCCAGGAGGCCGACGTCACTGCCGAGCTGCGCGCCGCACGTGCGTCGCTCCTCCCGGCCGAACTCGCGCGCTTCCGTTCGCTCGGGCGGGAGACGACGTCGGCGCTCGAGACGCTCGTCGACGGGCTCGACCCTGCCTGGACGGAACGCGCCGTCGCCGCAGACCTCGCCGGGCGTCTCGTCGCAGCCGGGATCGACCCGCTCGTCCTCCTCGTCGCCGGGGAGAGCAGACTCGCCCACCGACACCCGCTGCCGACCGGGGGGCGACTCGGTTCCCGGGCAATGCTCGTCGCCTGCGGCCGCCGCGACGGGCTCATCGTGAACCTCACGCGGTGGTTCGACGAGGGCGGCACCCCGGCTGAGCCGTTCGCCACGGACATGCAGCGCATCCGGGCCGTCGAACGCGCCTACCTCGACGCCACCGTGCCGGGCGCCTCGCTCGCCGACATCCTCGGAACAGGGAGCGCGGCCTACGCCGAGCAGGGCTTCGACGCCGACGAGTGGACGAAGCACCATCAGGGCGGTGCGGCCGGCTACGCGGGACGTGACCCGCGCGCCACGCCCGAGGCGACCGACGTCGTCCAGCCATGGCAGGCCTTCGCCTGGAACCCGACCGCACCCGGCGTGAAGGTCGAGGACACCGTCGTGGTCACGCCCGACGGCGTCGAGGTGCTGACCACGAGCACGGCCTCGACCCACCCGACCCCGTCCACCGTGGGAGGCTGAAGGCATGACCCGGCACATCGTGATCGCACCGGACTCGTTCAAGGGCACGGCGACCGCCGCGGAGGTCGCCGAGGCGATCGCCGAGGGGTGGCGGACTGTCCGGCCCGATGACCTCCTGCAGTCGCTCCCGATGGCCGACGGTGGCGAGGGCACGCTCGACGCGTTCGCGGCAGCCGTTCCCGGCGCTCGTCGGCACCCGATCACGGTCACCGGCCCGGTCGGCGACCCGGTGGACGCCGAGTGGCTCGAGTTGCCCGACGGTTCGGCGGTCGTGGAACTCGCGCAGACGAGCGGCCTCACCCTCCTCGACCCCCTGCAACCGTTCGCGGCGCACACCGTCGGCTTCGGTGAGGCGATCGCGGCCGCGCTGGACCACGGTGCCCGACGGCTGCTGCTCGCGATCGGCGGAAGCTCCAGCACGGACGGCGGAGCCGGGCTGCTCACCGCGCTCGGGGCGCGGCTGATGAACGCCCACGGGGGACCGGTTGCCACTGGCAACGCCGGACTCGCGACGCTCCGCGACATCGACACCGCCGGACTCCGCGCGCTGCCGCCGGACGGCGCGGTCATCCTCAGCGACGTGACCAACCCGCTGCTCGGCGACCGCGGTGCCGCTGCGGTCTTCGGTCCGCAGAAGGGTGCGACTGCCACCGACGTCGCCGTCCTCGACGCGAACCTGGCGCAGTTCGTGACCCGCGCTGCGGTCGCCTTCGGCTCGGACCGCACGGAACGCGCAGCGGTCGAACCCGGCGCCGGTGCCGCGGGCGGTGCGGGCTACGGGCTCCTGCTGTGGGGCGCCACCGCCACCTCGGGCGCGCGCGGCGTCGGTGAGGCGATCGCCCTCCCGGAAGCGGCCGCGACGGCGTCGATCGTGATCACGGGCGAGGGCCGCTTCGACGACCAGACGGCCGACGGCAAGGTCGCCTCCTGGGTCGCCGGGCTCGCGGCGGACCGGACCATGCTCGTCGCCGGGGCGATCCAGGCGCCCACCGAGGGGATCTTCCTCGCGGCGGCATCGCTCACGGAGCTGGCCGGCGGCGTCGAGGCGGCGATGGCCGAACCGCTCGTCCACCTGCGTGCGGCAGGGGCGGCACTGGCCACCCGGTACCGCCCCTGATCACCTCACCTGGCGGTGACGTACGTCATGCGGTGACGTCGATGAGGACCTTCCCGACCGTGTCGTCCTCGACGGCGGCGTGGGCCGCAGCCGTCTCGGCGAGGGGGAACACCGTCAGCGCCAGACCGTGGTCTTCGCCGACGTCGAGCGCGCCGTCCTCGATCGCGGCGGTGATGTCCTCGGCCGCGGCGTGGAGCGCGGCGTCGCCGACCGTGTAGAGCAGCATGAACTGCAGCCGCGTGTTGAGCCCCATGTGCGGACGGATGTCGAGCGTGATCGAGTCCCCGCCGTTGTTGGCGTAGCTGACGATCGTGCCGCGCGGGGCGAGGACCGCCTGGTCGAGGGGGAGGTTCTGCGCGATAGCGACCTCCACGACGAGGTCGACGCCGTCGGGTGCCACCTCGCGGATCGCCGCGGCGGTGTCGCCCTCGCGGTAGTTGACGACGTGGTGCGCTCCCGCGGCGGTCGCGAGGCGGGCCTTCTCGTCGCTACTGATGGTGCTGATCACCGTCGCGCCCGCCCAGCGCGCGAGCTGGATCGTGGCGTTGCCGACGGCCCCGGCGCCGCCCTGGACGAGGACCGTCCGGCCGTCGAGGGCTCCGGGGGCGAGCCGGGTCGGGCCGTCCTGCGCGACGGTGAGGGCGCGGTGCGCGGTCATCGCGGGGACACCGAGGCTGGCGCCGAGTTCGAATGACGCGGCGTCGGGCAGGGGGACCACACGGGAGACGGGCTGCACCGTGAACTCCTGGGCCGTGCCCAGCGGGCTCTCGTGCGCGGCGAGGAACACCCAGACGCGGTCGCCGACGGCGAAGGTGGTCGCCGCGTCGCCGGCAGCGGGGCCGACCGCGTCGATCACGCCGGCACCGTCGAGGTTCGGGACGACCTCGGGGAAGGGCATGCCACCCGAGGGGCCGCCGCCGCGCCTGGTCTTCCAGTCGGTCGGGTTGACGCCGGAGAACGCGAGCTTGACGCGGACCTCGCCGGGGCCGGGCTCGGGGAGCTCGCGCTCGACGAGGTGCAGGACGGACGGGTCACCGTTGGTGGAGTAGACGATCGATCGCATACCGGGGCCAACGTCTCCGCCCCGCGGAAGATTCCGCGGAGGCACTTCGACAGGCTCAGTGACCGGGGGGGCTTAGCGACCGGGGAAGGATTACTCGGTGACCGGGGAGGAGATACCCGTTCCCTGAGCTTGTCGAAGGGCCCCCGGGGTGGCGTTGCGGGTCTGAGGGCTTCGGCGTGTGGCACTTCGACAGGCTCAGTGACCGGGGGATGTTCGCTCAGTGACAGGGTGGCGCTCGGTGACCGGGGAGGAGATACCCGTTCCCTGAGCTTGTCGAAGGGCCCCCGGGGTGGCGTTGCGGGTCTGAGGGCTTCGGCGTGTGGCACTTCGACAGGCTCAGTGACCGGGAGAGGTCGGCTCAGAGACCGGGAGGGTTCGGCCCACTGACCGGGGAGGAGATACCCGTTCCCTGAGCTTGTCGAAGGGCCCCCGGGGTGACGTTGCGGGTCTGGGGGCTTCGGCGTGTGGCACTTCGACAGGCTCAGTGACCGGGAGGGGTCGGCTCACTGACCGGGGAAGGCTCAGCGACCGGGGAGGAGATACCCGTTCCCTGAGCTTGTCGAAGGGCCCCCGGGGTGGCGTTGTAGGTCGGGAGGCTTCTGCGTGTGGCACTTCGACAGGCTCAGTGACCGGGAGAGGTTCGCTCGGCGACCGGTGCCGCCTCAGGCTCGGGCGGCGTACTGCTCCCGGGCGATCCCGGACGCGTCCGCAGCGACCGCGTCCGCCTGGTCGGCGCCGTCGCCGGCCCCCACCGCAGCCCACGCCGGGCGAGTACCACTCAGTGCCCAGGCCGCCTGCACTGCGGCGCCGTCGGCGACGTACTCCCCGGGGGCCGGCACGACGACCGGCACGTCGAAGACCTCGCGAGCGATCGCCTGCACCGCCGGGTTCTGCGCCGCACCACCGATGAGGAGGACCCGTTCCGCCGTGACGCCCTGCGCGAGCACCGCGTCGAGGCCGTCGGCGAGTCCGCAGAGCAGCCCCTCGATCGCCGCCCGGGCGAGGCCCTCGCGCGTCGTCGACTCCAGGGTCATGCCGAAGAGGGTCGCCGTCGCGTCCGGCCGGTTCGGGGTGCGCTCGCCCTCGAAGTACGGCTGGAGCACGAGACCCCGTGCCCCGGCCGGGGCCTCGAGCGCGAGTCGACCGAGTTCCGTGTGGTCGACGCCGAGCAGCGCGGCCACCGCGTCGAGGATCCGGGCGGCGTTGAGCGTCGCGATGAGCGGGAGGAACGCGCCGTCGGCCGAGGCGAACCCGGCGACGGTGCCCGAGCTGTCGCGGACCACGGCCGGCGTCACGGCGAACACCGTCCCGCTCGTGCCGATCGACACGACGACATCGCCGGCCGTCGCCCCGAGCCCGAGGGCGGCTCCCGCGTTGTCGCCGGCACCCGCCCCGATGACGGTGTCCGGCCCGATGAGGCCGCCGTCGACACCGGTCCCGGCGGACTCCTCCGGCGCGAGCACGCGCGGGAGGATCGCATCGTGGCCGAGCGCTGCGACGAGCAGCTCGCGGTCGTACTCGCCGTCGGCGGGGGACCAGTACCCGGTACCGGAGGCGTCGGAGCGGTCGGTCGTCAGTTCGGCGAGGTCCGCGCCCAGTGGGCTCTCGTCGGCCGGACCGAAGCCGCGCAGACGCCAGCTCAGCCAGTCGTGGGGGAGCGCGACGGCGGCGACCTCGGCGGCGTTCGCGGGTTCGGCGTCGCGCAGCCAGCGCAGCTTCGTGATCGTGAAGGAGGCGACGGGGACGCACCCGGTCCGCTGGGCGAGTTCCGCAGCGCCGAACTCGGCGATGAGGTCCGTCGCGGCCTGCGCGCTCCGGGTGTCGTTCCAGAGGAGTGCCGGACGGATGACGCGTCCGTCGACGTCGAGCGCGACCATGCCGTGCTGCTGGGCCGCGACCGACACCGCGGCGACATCGGCCAACCCGCCGGCGGCGGCGGCCGCCTCCTGCAACGCCTGCCACCACGCGGTCGGGTCGACCTCGGTGCCGACGGGGTGCGCCGCGCGTCCTTCGCGGACGAGCGCTCCGGTCTCGGCGTCGCGGATGACGACCTTGCAGCTCTGGGTGGACGAATCGATGCCGGCGACGAGCGTCATCGCTCTCCCTGTTCTCGGTGGTGGGCGGTCGGGTGACCGCCGGGTCTGCTGTGGGGTGGAACGCGGAACGGCGTTCCGCCCCCGATCCTCTCGGATCAGGAGACGGAACGCCAGGTTCGCGGGTGTCGGTTAGCGCGCGCCCATGAGGTGGTCGACGGCCAGCTGCTGCAGGCGGACGAACCCGAAGCCCTTGCCGCCGAAGTAGGCGTCGGCGTCGAAGTCCTCGTAGGACGAGCGATCGGCGAGCAGCTGCTCGACGGTCTCGCCGGGGTTGAGCGTCGGCTCGCGCAGCTCGGGCACGCGGGCGGCGGCCAGCGCCTCCTGCACCTCGGGGTCGGCGCGGAACGCCTCGGCGCGCTCCTTGAGCAGCAGGTACATGCGCATGTTGGCGGCTGCGGAGTCCCATACGCCCGTGATGTCCTCGGTGCGGCTCGGCTTGTAGTCGAAGTGACGCGGGCCGTCGTACGCGGGGCCGCCGTTCACGCCACCGTGCTCGAGGAGGTCGACGAGCGAGAACGCGTTCTGCAGGTCGCCGTGACCGAAGACGAGGTCCTGGTCGTACTTGATGCCCCGCTGGCCGTTGAGGTCGATGTGGTAGAGCTTGCCCTGGTAGAGCGCCTGGGCGATACCGGCGGTGAAGTTGAGGCCCGCCATCTGCTCGTGGCCGACCTCGGGGTTGATGCCGACGAGCTCCGGGCGCTCGAGGGTCTCGATGAACGCCATCGCGTGGCCGAGCGTCGGGAGCAGGATGTCGCCGCGGGGCTCGTTGGGCTTCGGCTCGATCGCGAAGCGGATGTCGTAGCCCTTGTCGGTGACGTAGTCGCCGAGGAAGTTGACGGCCTCGCGGTAGCGCTCGAGCGCCGCCTGCACGTCCTTCGCGGAGTCGTACTCGGCGCCCTCGCGGCCGCCCCACATGACGAAGGTCTTGGCGCCGAGCTCGGCGGCGAGGTCGAGGTTGCGGAGCACCTTGCGGAGGGCGAAGCGTCGGACGGCGCGGTCGTTCGAGGTGAAGCCGCCGTCCTTGAAGACGGGCGCGCTGAACAGGTTGGTGGTCACCATCGGCACGATGACGCCGGTGTCGGCGAGCGCCTGCTTGAGGCGGTCGATCTGCTTCTGGCGTTCGGCGTCGGTCGAGCCGAAGGCGAAGAGGTCGTCGTCGTGGAAGGTGAGGCCGTAGGCGCCGAGGTCGTTCAGGCGGGTGACGGCCTCGACCACGTCGAGGTCGGGGCGGGTGGGGCCACCGAACGGGTCGGTCCCGTTGTAGCCGATCGTCCAGAGGCCGAAGGAGAACCGGTCGGCTTTGGTGGGGGTGAGGCTCATGCGTGCAAGTCCTTCAACGTCGTTGGTGAGCGGATGATTTGTTGTTAACAACAACTTATAGTCGAGACTAGCAGATCGTCGGCCTCGCGTCACCGGTCGGGTGTCGCGAAATATTTCGTTAGCATGGGCAGAACTTCTCGCTGCAGAGACGGCCGTCCGGCCCGACGGAGAGGGATCGGAGGACTCGGATGAGCGACGACCTCGCGGTGCAGGCCGCCGGATCCGGCGGCGTCGGCGGGCGGGCCACCCTGTCGCGCATCGCCAGAGAGGCCTCCGTGTCGGTCTCGACCGCCTCGAAGGTGCTCAACGGGCGACCGGGGGTGTCGCCGGACACCCGGGAGATCGTCGAGCGACTGCTGGACCGCCACGGCTACAGTCGCCGCGGTGCCGAGCTCGCGCAGGGCTCGCTCATCGAGCTCGTCTTCGAATACATCGACAGCTCCTGGTCGCTCGAGATCATCCGCGGTGTCGAGAAGGTCGCGCGCCAGCACGGCATGAGCGTCACCCTCACCGAGACGGGCGCCCGGCGTTCGACCGGCGAGGGCTGGGTCGAGAGCATCATCTCGCGGAAGCCGGTCGGGGTCATCCTCGTGTTCTCGGACATCGACCCGGCGTACCGGCGCCAGCTCCACACGCGCAACATCCCGGTCGTCGTGGTCGACCCGGCGGGGGACCCTGGCCCGGAGGTGGCCGCCATCGGCTCCACGAACTGGTCCGGTGGGATGGCCGCGACGCGCCACCTCATCGAGCTCGGACACCGCAGGATCGGCCTGATCTCGGGCCCGCAGGACCTCATGTGCTCGCGGGCACGGGTCTCGGGCTACCGGTCCGCGCTCGAGGAGGCCGGGATCCCGCTCGACGAGACGATCCTGCGCCGCGGGGAGTTCATCCCGGAGGCCGGACGCGTCCTGGCGCTCGAACTGCTGCAACTCGAGGATCGGCCGACCGCGATCTTCGCCGGCAACGACATGCAGGCGTTCGGCGTCTACGAGGCGGCGCGCTCGCTCGGGATATCGATCCCGGAGCAGCTGTCGGTCGTCGGGTACGACGACGTCCCGCCGGCTAAGTGGGTCGGTCCGGCCCTCACGACCATCCGGCAGCCGCTCATCGAGATGGCCGAGGAGGCCACCCGCCTGGTGCTGAAACTCCGGTCCGAGACGGTCGACAACATCCGCCTCGACCTCGCCACCTCCCTCGTCGTCCGGGGTTCGACCGCAGCCCCGCCCACCCCGTAGCCCGCGAACTGTCACTCGCCGCTCGTCCCGGCGGACGGGACTGTGTCGGAGTGACAGTTCGCGGGCAGGGGTGGGGATGGGCGGACGCGAAAAGTTTCCAATGCGGGAGAGGGAAGTTGCGGGCAGACAGGCGGCGGGGCTAGCTTCAGGGCACCGCAGCGAAGCGATCCGGAACCCCGGGGCCGCAGCTGCGCGAGCAGCTCGGGAGCGTTGCACATGGCGGGAAGCGGACGGCCGGAACTCCGGGTCGCGATGATCGGATACGGCTTCATGGGAGCCGCGCACTCGCAGGCCTGGCGCACCGCACCGCGCTTCTTCGACCTCGACGCGGAACCGGTCATGGCCACGATCGTCGGCCGCAATCCCGAGGCACTCGAAGCGGCCCGCGTGAAGTTCGGCTGGGAGTCGGCCTCGACCGACTGGCGGAGCGTCATCGCCGACCCGTCCATCGACATCGTCGACGTCTGCACGCCCGGCTCATCGCACGTCGAGATCGCGATCGCCGCCCTCGAAGCCGGCAAGCACGTCCTCTGCGAGAAGCCGCTCGCCAACAGCGTCGAGGAGGCGGAGCTGATGGTCGCCGCGGCCGAGGCGGCGAGGGCTCGCGGCGTCCGCTCCATGGTCGGCTTCAGCTACCGTCGCGTGCCCGCCATCGGGTACGCCCGCCAGCTCATCGCGGAGGGCGCGCTCGGCGACGTCCGTCAGATCCGCGCCCTCTACCTCCAGGACTGGCTGAGTGATGCCGAGGGGCCGATGACCTGGCGCCTCGACAAGGACCAGGCCGGCTCCGGCTCGCTCGGCGACATCGGCGCGCACGCCATCGACCTCGTGCAGCACCTGACCGGTGCCCGACTCGACGCCGTCAGCGGGACGCTCGCCACCTTCGTCACCGAGCGACCACTCCTCGGCGAGACCGTCGGCCTGAGCGGGACCGCCTCGGAGGAACGCGGCGCGGTCACCGTCGACGACGCCGCCTGGTTCACCGCGAAGCTCACGGGCGGACTCGCGGACGGCGCGATCGGTGCCTTCGAGGCCACCCGCTACGCGACCGGCCGGAAGAACGCGCTCCGCATCGAGCTGAGCGGCTCGCGCGGAGCCATCGCCTTCGACCTCGAGCGGATGAACGAGCTCGAGGTCTACGACGCCACCGCTCCCGCCGGCAAGCAGGGCTTCACGCGCATCGTCGTCACCGAGCCGGAGCACCCGTACATGGCCGCCTGGTGGCCGACCGGCCACGGTATCGGCTACGAGCACCCGTTCTCGCACCAGGTGCGGGACCTCGTCCAGGCCATCACCGGCGGCACCGATCCCGAGCCGTCCTTCGCCGACGGTCTGCAGGTCCAGCGGGTCCTGCGCGCCGTCGAGTCGAGCGCCGCGAACGGCAGCGCCTGGACGCCCACCGACTGATCCGTCCCCATCGCACCATCAGCAGCAGCACCCACCAAGGAGAGAACGCAATGACGCTTCGTACTTCATCCCGCCGTCGGACCCGACTGGCCGCAGTCGCCCTCGGCGTCTCAGCCCTCATGCTCGGCGCGACCGCCTGCTCCAGCGGCGGTGGCGCGCCGAGTGGCAGCGCCACCCTCTGGGGCCTCACCGGCACCGACGAGGACACCGTCCTCGGCCCGTCGCTCAAGGAGTGGAACGGCGCCAACGCCGATGGCCAGATCGCCGCGACCTACTTCCAGAACGACGCCTACAAGACCAAGATCCGCACCGCAGTCGGCGCAGGCAGCGCTCCGACCATCATCTACAGCTGGGCCGGCGGAACCCTGAACTCCTACGTGGACGCGGGCAAGGTCGCCGACATCACCTCGGAGACCGCGGACGCCAAGGGCAAGTTCCTCGAGTCCGTCTGGAACCAGGGCGTCATCGACGACAAGGTCTACGCGGTGCCGATGAACGCCACCACGCCGATCATGTTCTATTACAACAAGGACGTCCTGAAGGCCGCCGGCGTCGAGGTCCCGACGAACTTCGACGAGATCGTCGACGCCATCCCCAAGCTCAAGGCCGCAGGCGTGGCCCCGTTCTCACTCGCCGGTGCCTCCAAGTGGCCGTCGCTCATGTGGGAGGAGTACCTCGTCGACCGCGTCGCCGGACCCGAGGCCTTCAACAAGATCATGGCCGGTGAAGCCGACGCGTGGAGCGATCCCGGCATCATCGAGGCGAACGAGAAGATCCAGGAGCTCGTGAAGGCCGGCGCGTTCGTCGACGGCTACGCCTCGGTCACGGCCGACAGCAACGCCGACGTCGCCCTGCTCTACACGGGCAAGGCAGCGATGATGCTCCAGGGCGCCTGGGTCATGACGACCTTCAAGCAGCAGGCGGCCGAGTTCGCCGAGAAGGGTCTCGGCTACACGACCTTCCCCGCCGTCACCGGTGGCAAGGGCGACCCGTCGAACATCGTCGGCAACCCGTCCGGGTACTTCTCCATCTCCGCCTCGGCGACGAAGGAGCAGAAAGCCAGCGCGCTGAAGTACCTCACCGAGGGTGTGTTCGACAAGGGCTACATCGACCGCATGGTGAAGGCCGGCCAGGTGCCGCCCATCACCGACATCGACGCGGAGATCGCGGACGCCGGCGGCGACTTCGGCACGACCGTCTACGACCTGACGAAGAACGCCAAGAACTTCCAGATGTCGTGGGACCAGGCGCTCCCGCCGGCACAGGCGACCGCGCTCCTGACGAACCTCGACCAGCTGTTCAACCTGCAGATCACCCCGCAGGAGTTCTCCGACAACATGAACAAGACGATCGGACAGTGATCTCCCGATGACCGTCACCCGTCCATTGAACGGGGCCCGAGGGGCCGGTGCGGCAGCGATGCGCCGCCGCACCGGCCCCAGTGGCTGGATGGTCGCGCCGGCGCTGGGCTTCTTCCTCGTCTTCGCGATCATCCCGCTCATCGTCGCCCTGTACCTGAGCTTCACCCGCTGGGACGCGATCACCGACCCCGCGTGGGTCGGCCTCGACAACTGGGCTTCCGTCCTCGTCGACCCGGTCGCGATCGACGCCCTCGTCCTGACCCTCAAGGTCATCGTGATCTCCTGGATCGTCCAGACCCCGATCAGCCTGCTGCTCGGGACCTGGACCGCCGGCAAGCAGCGCAACCGGGCCGTGCTCGGCGCGATCTTCTTCCTGCCGCTCCTGCTGTCGTCGGCGGCGACCGCCATCGCGTTCAAGGCGATCCTCGACCCGAACTTCGGCCTGTCGGCGTCGCTCGGCATCCCGTTCCTCAAGCAGGACTGGCTCGGCAACCAGCAGCTCGTGCTCTTCGTCGTGATCTTCATCATCGCGTGGCAGTTCGTGCCCTTCCACACGCTCCTGTTCCAGGGTGGCGTGCGGCAGATCCCGGCGTCCCTCTACGAGGCGGCCGAGATCGACGGTGCTGGGACGGTCAAGCAGTTCTTCCACATCACGCTCCCGCAGCTGCGGTACACGCTCGTGACGTCGTCCACGCTCATGATCATCGGTTCGCTCACCTACTTCGACGTGATCTTCGTGCTCACCGGCGGCGTTCCGAGCGCCGGCACCCGCATCCTCCCGATCCTCATGTACGTGACGGGCTTCTCCGCGAGCCAGTTCGGGCAGGCGAGCGTCATGGCGATCATCCTGGCCGTCATCGGTCTCGCCATCGCCCTGCTGCTCACCAAGCTGAGCGGCTTCGCCAAGATGGACAGTCAGCAGGAGGGCCTCTGATGTCAGCGACGAACCCACTCACGAAGCCCGGCGCGCTGCCGACCGGGAGCCTCGACACGGTCAGCGTCTCGACCGCCGGGTCCAAGCGTGGACGCCCGGGCGAGCACGAGACGCGAGGCAGGCGCCCCCGCGGTGCCCGCCGCAAGCCGAACATCATCGGCGGTATCGGCGCCTGGATCTGGCTGCTCATCATCGTGCTGCCGATCTACTACATCGTCATCACGAGCGTGCGCCCGCAGGCCGGGTTCTTCTCGAGCAACCAGCTCATCCCGCCCACCGACCCGACCCTCGATGGCTACGCCCTCGTCCTGCAGAGCGACTTCTTCCTCTACCTCGGCAACAGCGTCATCATCACCATCGCGAGCGTCGCCGTCACCGTGTTCGTCTGCCTCATGGCGTCGTACGCGATCGTGCGCACGAACTCCCGGTTCACGCGGGGAGCGTTCTCGTTCTTCCTGCTCGGCCTCGCGATCCCGCTGCAGGCGACGATCATCCCGCTGTTCTACATGCTCAGCAAGGCGGGACTCTACGACACCCTCCTGGCGCTGATCCTGCCGTCGATCGGCTTCGCGGTGCCCGTCACCGTGCTCATCCTGTCGAACTTCATCCGCGACATCCCCAAGGAGCTGTTCGAGTCGATGACCGTGGACGGGGCGTCGAGCTGGCGGACCCTCGTCTCCCTCGTACTCCCGCTCGCCCGGCCGGCGATCGTCACCGTCGCGCTGTACAACGCGCTCAACGTCTGGAACGGATTCCTGTTCCCACTCGTGCTCACGCAGTCGCCGAGCAACCGGGTGCTGCCGTTGTCGCTGTGGACGTTCCAGGGCTCGTTCAGCGTGAACGTGCCGGCGGTGCTCGCCGCCGTGGTGTTGTCGACCCTGCCGATCTTCATCCTGTACCTGTTCGGCCGACGCCAGTTGATCAGTGGCATGACCGCCGGCTTCAGCAAGTAGTGCTGATCGCGAGCCGACCAATGACCGAACCATCCCCTGAGAGGAACACATGACTGACAAGCAGGCGCTCGTGGTGCGAGGCGGCTGGGACGGGCACATGCCCGTCGAGACGACCGCGGCCTTCATCCCCTTCCTGGAGGCGAACGGGTTCACCGTCCGCGTCGAGGACGGGACCACCGTCTACACGGACACCGACTACCTCGACACGGTCGACCTCATCGTGCAGATCAACACGATGAACACCATCGAGCCGGAGGAGTTCGCCGGCTTGCAACGCGCCGTCCTGAACGGGACGGGCATGGCCGGTTGGCACGGCGGGATCGCGGACTCGTACCGCAACAACGCCGACTACCTCCACATGATCGGTGGCCAGTTCGCGCACCACGCCGGCAAGGACCCGGCCGAGCGGACGGGGGAGCAGTCCGACAACTACATCCCCTACACCGTCCACATCACCGAGTACGGCCGGACGCACCCCATCACGGAGGGGATCGAGGACTTCGACCTCGTCACCGAGCAGTACTGGGTGCTGAGCGACGAGTACAACGACGTCCTCGCGACGACGACGCAGGAGGTGCGGCCCTGGGACGCGTGGAACCGTCCCGTCACGGCGCCCGCCATCTGGACGCGGCAGTGGGGGAAGGGCAGGATCTTCGTGTCCGCTCCCGGCCACCGCATCGAGATCGTCGAAGACCCGAACGTCCGCACCATCATCGAAAGGGGCCTGCTGTGGGCAGCTCGCTGAACGGAGTGTCCGAGACCGCCGGGGGATCCGTCCTCCGGGTCGGCGTCATCGGCGTCGGCAACATCTCGAAGCAGTACTTCGCCGAGTTCCCGAAGCTGCCGAACCTCGAGCTCGTCGTCGTCGCGGACCTCGACCTCGCCCGCGCCGCGGAGGTCGCCGCCGAACAGGGCGTGCGGTCGTCGAGCGTCGACGAGCTGCTCGCCGACCCCGAGGTCGACGTCGTCCTGAACCTCACCATCCCGGCCGCGCACGCCGAGGTCGCGCTCCGAGCCCTCCAGGCCGGCAAGCACGTCTACGGGGAGAAGCCGCTCGCCCTGTCGACCGCCGAGGCGCGACCGGTGCTCGAGCTCGCCGCGGCGAAGGGCCTCCGCGTCGGCAGCGCACCGGACACCGTCCTCGGGTCGGGCGTCCAGACGGCGCTCGCCGTGCTCGACAGCGGTGCCATCGGTCGGCCGATCGCCGCGGCGGTCGCCTGGAGCGCTCCGGGCCACGAACTGTGGCACCCGGCTCCCGCGTTCTACTACCAGCCGGGTGGCGGGCCGCTCCTCGACATGGGACCGTACTACCTGACGAGCCTCGTGTCGTTCTTCGGTCCCGTCGTGCGGGTGTCGGGGGCGGTCGCGCGGTCGGATCGCGAGCGCTCTGTGGCGACGGGCGCGCTGGCCGGGACGCCGATCCCGGTGCACGAGGAGGTCGACACGCACGTCACCGCGATCCTCGAGCACGCGAACGGGGTGGTCTCGACCGTGACGGTCTCGTTCGAGGTGTGGGCGAGCCGCGTGCCGCTCTTCGAGGTCTACGGTACGGGCGGGACGGTCGCCGTGCCCGACCCGAACCGGTTCTCGGACCCGGTGGAGATCGCGACGGCCGACGACCGCACCTGGCGTGCCGTCCCCGACAGCGCAGGCTTCGTCGACGCCGGGCGCGGGGTGGGCCTGTCGGACCTGGCCGAGGCGATCGAGCAGGACCGACCGCATCGGGCCTCGGGCGACCTCGCGTTCCACGTGTTGGAGATCATGGAGGCGATCATCGTCGCCGGTCGTGAGCACCGCGTCGTGGAACTGACGAGCACCGTCGACCGTCCGGCACCCGTGGCCCGCGAACTGTCACTCCGGCACAGTTCCAGCCGCTCGGACTAGCGCCGAGTGACAGTTCGCGGGCAGGGGGAGGGTTAGCGGGCGACCGGGATGAGGAGGACGTCGGTGAGGGTGCCGTCGGTGACCCGCGCGGTCATCATCGTGCACTCCGGTTGACGACGGCGGTCTGTCGGCGAGCCAGGGTTGAGCAGGCGCAGACCAGCTGGCGAGACCGAGTCCCACGGGATGTGGCTGTGTCCGAAGACGAGGACGTCGGTGTCGGGGAAGGCCTCGTCGGCCCGTCGCTCGCGACCGGTCGCCGCCCCCGTCTCATGGACGACGGCGAACCGCAGCCCGTCGACCTCGAAACGCGCGACCTCGGGGAGACGCGCGCGGAGTCCGGGGCCGTCGTTGTTGCCGAAGACACCGACCAGGCGGGCGGCCCGGGCCTCGAGGGCGTCGAGGGTCGCCTCGTCGACCCAGTCACCCGCGTGGACGACGACGTCCGCTGCGTCGACGGCAGCCCAGACCGCGTCCGGCAGAACCTTCGCCCGCTTCGGCAGGTGGGTGTCGGCGAGGAGGAGCAGCGAGGTCGGCATGTTCCCACGGAAGCGGATCGCGCCGACGCCGTCAACCGGGTGGTGCTCCCGCGCCCGTCGACCTGCTCGGCGACCGGGCCGCGGACCGCCGTTCACGGACACTCCCGCAGGAGGGGCGACTAGGGTGATCCCATGCCCGCAACCGACCTTCGTTTCTCCGGGAGGATCGCCGGCTACGGCACCACGGGCGGCGTCCGCATCGTCCTCGGGCTCTGGTCCACCTCCCCGTTCGGCTCCTTCGCCGACGCGATGATCGAGGACTCCCGCGGCAAACGCCTGCTGCTCGCGCCGACGCAGGAGATCGCCGACTTCATCTCCTCCACGTACACCTTCGACGACGTCGAGATCGGCACCGTCGGCTGGACGCGTCTGCCGACGGGGCTCCGCTTCGTGGGCGGTCCGCTCGACACGACCCTCCGGATCGGTGGGAGCTCTCCGCTCGGCCGGGCGCTGCGGGTCGTCCCCAAGCCGGTGGCCGTGAACCCTGTCTGGCTGCAGACCATCGACCCCCTCGCCCGCGTGCTCCAACCCGGCGCCCGGACGGCGGGCTCCGCCGGCAACGGTCGACGCGAGTACTACGGCGTGACCGGCGCTCGCCGCATCACCGCCGCCACCGCGAGCTGGTCCGGTGCGGACCTCGGCACCCTCGCCAGACTCGACCCGCCCGTGCGCTTCGGCTTCGGCTCCGCGCCGGCCGACCCGCACCTCGTCGACATCGTCACCACGGTCCGCCAGCCCGCGTGAGCTGCTCCGGGGTCGCGCAGCTCACCATGTAGCCCGTGTCGGCGTCGCGGCAGGAGATCCGCGCGGTGGCAGGACGCTCCTCAGCCGGACGTCCTGCTGCCGAGCCGACCTCCTGCTGCCGCACCATTGGGTGTTCAGCCCCGGCGGACCATCCAGACGTCGACCTCGTCCTCGCGTTCGAGCGTGAAGCCGTGGCGCTCGTAGAGGCGGCGGGCCGGGCTGCCCTGCAGCACGTTGAGACGGAACGGGCGCGGGTCGCCGTCGTCGGCCAGGAGCCGCGCGAGCACCGCGGTGCCGAGGCCCGCGCCCTGGTGTTCGGGTGCGAGGTAGAAGTGCTCGAGCCACCGCTCGTCGGGTTCCGGACGGAGGGCGACCAGCCCGGCCGTGATGCCCTCGACCTCGATCACCGAGGTGTGCTCCGGGCGATATCCGTCGAGGAAGCGACGGCGCACGCGGGTCTCGTCGTAGCGACCGAGGCGCTCGAGGTCGGGCCGCATGACGACGGCGCGCAGCTCGGCCATCCAGGTCGAGTCGTCGATGGTGGCGGGGCGGAGTGTCCAGGCGGCGGGCATCCGTCCAGTCAACCATCCACGGCCGGAGGCGGGTGAACCGCCGCGTGCCTGGATAGGGAACACTGGAGGGATCGAGCAGAGGGTGTGCGTGTGAGCGAGTCGACAGCGGTCGGGGCGGGTCCGGCGGGCGGATCCGGCATGGGGAGCGGACTCGACTCGGTGCGCCGTCGCAACCTCGGGCGGATCGTCGAGCTCGTGCACCAGGGCGGGGTGCAGTCGCGGTCGGCGCTCACGAAGGCGACCGGGCTCAACCGGTCCACGGTCGCCGCGCTCGTCACGGAACTCGCCTCGACCGGCATCGTCACGGAGTCGGTCCCGGTGGGCGGGCAGGGAGTCGGCCGGCCGTCGCCACTCGTCTCGGCCGGCCCACGAGCCGTCGCCTTCGCGGCGAACCCGGAACTCGACGCGATCACGGTGGCGGCCGTGCGACTCGGCGGCGAGGTCCTCGAGCGCGTGCGTCGCGAGGTCGACACGACACCGACGGCGGCCGAGGCGACGGCGATCATCGCGGAGCTGGTCGCGGAACTCGCCGGCCGCCTGCCCGACGAGGCGCGCGGTGGCGGTGGGATCGGCCTCGCGATCCCCGGTCTCGTCCGGGACGCCGACGGGGTCGTCCGGCTCGCACCGCACCTCGGGTGGGTCGACGAGCCACTCGTCGAACGGCTGCGTGCCGCGACCGGTCGTGCGGTGTTCGCGGCCAACGACGCGAGTCTCGGCGCTCGGGCGGAGCGGACCTTCGGGGCTGGACGCGGCATCGACGACCTCGTCTACCTGAACGGTGGCGCGAGCGGTATCGGTGGTGGCATCATCGCCGGTGGCCGACCCGTCGGTGGTGCGCGCGGGTACGCGGGGGAGTTCGGTCACACCTCGGCGACGGCCGCCGGCAACGCACTCGAAGACGCCGTCCGACGCAGTGAGCTGCTCCATGTCGCCGGCCTCGCCGCCGGGGACGACGCGGTCCTCGAAGCGGCGCTCGCCGAGGGCATCGCGGCCGATCCGGCGGGGGCGATGCGGGAGGAGGTCGTGCGGCAGGCCAGGACGCTCGGACGGGCGCTCGCCGGGACGGTGAACATCCTCGACCCCGAACTCGTCGTCCTCGGTGGGCATCTCGGGATCGTGCTCGAACTGGCGTCGGAGGAGCTGCACGACGCGGTCCGTGAGCGGGCGCTCGTCCCGCCGTTCGAGGACGTTTCGATCGTGCGCGCGGAACTCGGCCAGGACCTCCTGCTCATCGGTGCCGCGGAACTCGCCTTCGATCGACTCGTCGCGGACCCCGCCGCCTGGTGATCGTCGCCGTGAGTGCTGTCGGCCTGGTGGTCAGCGCGGTGCGCTGACGCGAGACGTACTCACCCGGCGTCGGCGCGGTGCGCTGACGCGAGCTCGCCCGAATCGGCGTGGGCGCGGGGCGTGGACTCGGGCGCGGGTCTCCGGAGGGGCGCGCTCACGCGTGTGACCCGCGCTCGTGTCAGCGCACCGCGCTGGCGCCACCACCACACACCACACAAGACCACCAGGGGTCAGAAGGCCGGGCGACCCGTCGACTTCCGTACGATGAGCTCCGGCTCGATCGTTCCGCGGTAGCCGACGGCGTCGACCTCGAGGTTGCCGAGCAACCGCGCGACACAGCGACGCCCCAGCTCGTCGAAGTCCTGCCGCACGGTCGTGAGCGGTGGCCAGAAGTGCGGTGCCTCCGGGATGTCGTCAAACCCCACGATCGACACGTCCCGGGGCACGTCGTACCCCTCGTCGCGGATCGCATGGATGAGGCCGAGCGCCATCTGGTCGTTCGACGAGAAGATCGCCGTGAAGTCGCGCACCCGCATGAGTTCGATCCCGGCGCGATACCCGAAGTCGGCAGTCCAGTCACCGAGGATCGGGGCGGTCGTCGGCACATCCTGCGCGCTCATCTCGGCGAGGAACCCGTGCATGCGCGCCTCCGCCTCGATCCAGTCCTGCGGTCCGGCGAGATGGTAGATGTTCCGATGCCCGAGCTCGATGAGGTGCCGCGTCGCCAAGCGTCCACCGGCGACCTGGTCGACGCCGATCGAGTGGTCGTCGAGGTCGCCGCCGGACTGCACCGCGATGAACGGCACCCGCACCTGCAGCTCCTCGATCGCCCGGAACACCCGGACCTGCGGCGCGATGACCACGATGCCGTCGACCGACTGCGCGAGCAGATGCTCGACGGCGGCGACGATCGACGCGTCGGAGACGTCGGGCAGGTTCGCCGTGCTGACGAGGTAGCCCGCGTCCTTGCTCGCGTTCTCGATGGCCTGGATCATGCTCGCCGGACCGTACTGCGACCGCTGGCTCGCAAGCACGCCGATGGTCCGCGACCGACTCGTCACCAATGCCCTGGCCGCCCGGTTCGGACGGTAGTTGACCTCGTCCATGACGGCGAGGACCCGGTCGCGGGTGGAGTCGCGGATGCTCGGGTGGTTGTTGAGCACTCGCGAGACCGTCTGGTGGGAGACCCCGGCCAGGCGCGCGACATCACGGATATTGGGGGCTCGCCCCCGTTCGGCGTCGTCGCTCACGGATTCCTCGGACCTCGATGTGCACGGTCACATTTCGTGCTGCACCCATTATGCACACGCCTCAGGCCCCCGGCGGATCGGGTCCCCCAGGGCGCGTGGAGCCACAGAGGGGTCCGCGACGGTACCGTTGGGGGATGGATACCGAAAGCGTCGCCCGCGTCATCGAAGCCACCGACTTCTCGGGCGTCGTGCTCGTCAAGCGCGGTGACGAGACGCTCTTCGAGGCCGCCCGAGGCCTCGCCTCGCGGGAGCGCGACGAGCCCATCACGCTCGAAACCCGCTTCGACACGGCGTCCATCACGAAGCTCTTCACCGCCGCCGCCGTGCTCCAGCAGGTCGACGCCGGACACATCGACCTCGACGAGTCGATCCACGAGTACGTCGACCTCGACGGCACCACCATCCGCCGCGACGTCCAGCTGCTCCACCTGCTCACCCACACCTCGGGCATCGCCGACGACGCCGACGAGACCGCCGGCGAGAGCTACGACGACCTCTGGGCCGAGCGCCCGGCCTCGTCGATCCGCGAGACCGCCGACCTTCTGCCGCTCTTCGCCGACAAGGAGCCGCTCGCGGCCCCCGGCGAAGAGGCGAACTACGTCAACGCGGGCTACGTGCTGCTCGGGCTCGCGCTCGAGGGCGTGACGGGGCTGCCCTACCGCCAGCTCATCGAGCAGCAGGTCTTCGCGCTCCTCGGCATGGACCACTCGGGCTTCGTCGACCGCCGGACGGGCGAGCCCGGCCTGGCCGAGGGCGGCGACGTCGACGACGACGGCGTCTGGCACTCGAACGCCGACGCCTTCCCACCGCTCGGCGGTCCGGACGCCGGTGCGCAGTCCACCGCGGGCGACCTCATCACCTTCCTGCGCGCCGCCCGCGACGCGAAGATCCTCACCGCCGAGCTGACCGAGGAGTTCACCTCCCCGCAGATCGAGGTCGACGAGGAGATCTCCTACGGCTTCGGCTTCGAGTTCGACGTCGACGAGGACGGCCAGGTGCGATCGATGTACCTCGACGGTGTCAACCCCGGCGCGAGCGGCATCGTCCGCACGTACTTCGGCCCGACCGCTGCCGAAGCCATCGACGTCGTCGTGCTGTCGAACTCCGAGGACGGCGCGTGGGACGTCATCCGCGCGATCGACGCCGAACTCTAGGCGTCCACAGGGATCGCCCGGGCACCTCCCCGGGTTCCGGGCACGCCGATCGAGGCGTATTCGCGCCCCCGGCACGTGCCCGCGCGGGCCCACTGAGAGCGCGACCATGCCCCGACAGTCACCGGTTATGAAAATGAGACCCATCCCGACTTGACATCAGGTGGAGGTCTGGGGCTATCGTGTGACACACAATGTGAACGGTCACATTCGGAGTGACGAGGAAGTCGACGTGGGAACGAAGCGCAATGGAGCGAGCAGGTCGGCGATGAGCCGCCTCCCGATCCACGGCACCGATCGATCCGACCACAGCTCCCTCTCGGCCCGGCTCTCCGCCGGCCACCTCTCCCTGCACCCTCGCCGGCATCACGACGAGGCGTCCGCACCCGCACCCGCGAACGCCACGTAGCCGACGAGCGGCCTCGATGAGCTGGACACATCGAAGCCGACAGACCTGCGCATGACAATGACGTCCAAGCAACTCCCTAGGGAAGGAACCACACAGTGAAGAAGAGAATGCTCCTCGCCACGCTGGCCGCAGGCACGATGGTCGTGTCGCTCGCCGGCTGCTCCGGCGGCGCAAGCGGCGGATCGGGCGGCGGCGAAGGCGACGGCAAGCTCGTCGGCGTCGCGATGCCCACCAAGAGCTCCGAGCGCTGGATCCAGGACGGCAACGCCGTCAAGGAGCAGCTGGAGAAGGAGGGCTTCAAGGTCGACCTGCAGTACGCCGAGGACGACATCCCCACCCAGGTCTCGCAGATCGAGAACATGATCACCAAGGGCGCCTCCGTCCTGATCATCGCCTCGATCGACGGCACCACGCTCACGAGCGTGCTGCAGGAGGCCAAGGACGGCGACATCCCCGTCATCGCCTACGACCGCCTGATCCGCGACAGCGAGAACGTCGACTACTACGCGTCGTTCGACAACTACAAGGTCGGCGTGCAGCAGGCCAACTCGGTCCTCAACGGCCTCGGCCTCGTCGACCTCGAGGGCAAGCCCACCGAGGGCGCACCCGCCGGTCCGTTCAACATCGAGATGTTCGCCGGCTCGCCCGACGACAACAACGCCACGTTCTTCTGGGACGGCGCTCAGGACACCCTGAAGCCGTTCATCGACGCGGGCACCCTCAAGGTCGCCAGCGGCCAGACCTCCTTCGAGCAGGCTGCAACGCTCCGTTGGGACGGTGAGACCGCGCAGAAGCGTATGGAGAACATCCTCACGTCGACCTACTCCGACGGCAGCAAGGTCAACGCGGTCCTGTCGCCCTACGACGGCATCTCGCGAGGCATCATCTCGGCGCTGACCGACGCCGGCTACTCGGTGGGCGACGGCTGGCCCGTCATCTCCGGCCAGGACGCCGAGCTCGACTCGGTCAAGGCCATCGAGTCCGGCGAGCAGTACGCGACCATCTTCAAGGACACCCGCCAGCTGGCGAGCGAAGCCGTCAAGATGGCCGTCGCCGTGCTGAACGGTGAGAAGCCCGAGGTCAACAACACCGAGGACTACGACAACGGCAAGAAGGTCGTCCCGTCCTTCCTCCTCGAGTCGCAGATCGTCGTCAAGGACAACATCCAGGAGGTCCTCGTGGACTCCGGTTACTGGACCGAAGACGAGATCAAGGGCTAGTCAGTCCTGCAACACCCCTTTCGACAGGCTCAGGGAACGGAATCACTTCCGATCCCTGAGCCTGTCGGAGGGCCCGGTTCAACGACGATCACCTGTAAGGAGACACGGTGTCAGGCGAGACCACGAGCATCCTCGAGATGCGCAACATCATCAAGACCTTCCCCGGCGTCAAGGCCCTCTCGAACGTCACGCTCGATGTGCAGCGCGGTACCGTGCACGCCATCTGCGGTGAGAACGGCGCCGGCAAGTCGACGCTCATGAAGGTGTTGTCCGGCGTCTACCCGTTCGGCACCTACGAGGGCGACATCGTCTTCGAGGGCGAGACGATGGAGTTCAAGGACATCCGCGACTCGGAGTCCAAGGGCATCGTCATCATCCACCAGGAGCTGGCCCTCAGCCCCTACCTCTCCATCGCGGAGAACATCTTCCTCAACAACGAGCTGAAGGGGCCGCTCGGCCTCATCGACTGGAACCGCACCAACCAGGAGGCGGCAGCACTGCTCGCCCGGGTCGGCCTGCGGGAGAACCCGACGACCAAGATCCTCGAGATCGGCGTCGGCAAGCAGCAGCTCGTCGAGATCGCGAAGGCCCTCTCGAAGCGCGTGAAGCTCCTCATCCTCGACGAGCCGACCGCCGCGCTGAACGACGAGGACTCCGACCACCTGCTCGACCTGATCCTGCACCTCAAGGAGCAGGGCATCACGTCGATCATCATCAGCCACAAGCTCAACGAGATCAAGAAGGTCGCCGACACCGTCACGGTCATCCGCGACGGCAAGACCATCGAGACGATCGTGAAGAACGACGTCACCGAAGAGCGCATCATCAAGGACATGGTCGGCCGCGACCTCGAGCACCGCTACCCGGACCACACGCCGAACATCGGCGAGGAGATCCTGCGCGTCGAGGACTGGACCGCCCACCACCCGCAGGACCCGACCCGCGTGATGGTGGACGCCGTCAACCTCAACGTCCGCGCCGGTGAGATCGTCGGCATCGCCGGCCTCATGGGCGCCGGACGCACCGAGTTCGCGATGAGCCTGTTCGGTCAGTCGTACGGTAGCCGGATCAGCGGCAAGGTCTTCAAGAACGGCACCGAGATCCGCACCCGGACGGTGTCGGAGGCGATCGACAACGGCCTCGCGTACGCGACCGAGGACCGCAAGTACTACGGCCTCAACCTCATCGAGGACATCAAGCGGAACATCTCGATGGCCTCGCTGAAGAAGCTCGAACGCGGCGGACTCGTCAACGACAACGAGGAGTACAAGGTCGCCGAGGAGTACCGGAAGAGCATGAACATCAAGGCTCCGAACGTGCTCGCGAAGACCGGGAAGCTCTCGGGCGGCAACCAGCAGAAGGTCGTCCTGTCGAAGTGGATCTACTCCGACCCCGACGTCCTCATCCTCGATGAGCCCACCCGCGGCATCGACGTCGGTGCGAAGTACGAGATCTACACGATCATCAACCGCCTCGCCGCCGAGGGGAAGGGCGTCATCGTCATCTCCTCCGAGCTCCCCGAGCTCATCGGCATCTGCGACCGCATCTACGCCCTCAGCGAGGGCCGCATCACCGGCGAACTGCCGATCGAGGAAGCGAACCCCGAAGCGCTCCTCAAACTCATGACCATGGAGAAGCCCCGCTGACGCGGGCGCGGACGGATCGAAGGAGAACCGCAATGTCCGATCTGGACACCAAACCCACCGTCCCGGCAGGCGACGGCACCGCCGCCGGCGGCCTCGTCAACCCGGCCACCAACCGCTTCACGAGCTGGCTGACCCACATCCTCAGCGACCTCGGCAAGAACGGCATCTTCATCGCCCTTCTGCTCGTCGTCGTGTTCTTCGCCGTCATCACCGACGGCATCCTGCTGCGGCCGCAGAACATCTCCAACCTGATCGTGCAGAACGGGTACATCCTCGTCCTCGCGATCGGCATGGTGATGGTCATCATCGCCGGCCACATCGACCTGTCGGTCGGTTCCGTCGCGGCCTTCGTCGGTGCGGTCTCCGGTGTGTTCGCCGTGCAGATGCAGATGCCGTGGTGGATCGCGATCATCCTGTCGCTCGCCATCGGCGCGCTCGTCGGTGTCTGGCAGGGCTTCTGGATCGCCTACGTCGGGATCCCGGCGTTCATCGTGACACTGGCCGGCATGCTCATCTTCCGCGGCCTCGCACTCGTGGTCCTCGGCAACGCCAACATCGGTTCCTTCCCGGCGGAGTACCGCGCGCTCGGCAACGGCTTCCTGAACGACGTGTTCGGTGACTTCCCGATCGACCCGCTGACGCTCGGTATCGGCGTCATCGCCGTCGTCGGCCTCGTCGTGCAGCAGGTCCGCACGCGCCTCGGCCGTCAGAAGTACGGCCAGGACACCGAGCCGTTCCCGTGGTTCGTCGCCAAGCTCGTCCTCATCATCGCGGGCATCGGCTTCTTCGTGTACGCCCTCGCCGCGTACAAGGGCATCCCGGTCACGCTCATCGTGCTGGCCGTCCTCGTGCTCGTCTACGGCATCGTCATGAACCGCTCGGTCTTCGGCCGCCACATCTACGCGATCGGTGGCAACCGTCACGCCGCGGAGCTGTCCGGTATCAAGACCCGCAAGGTCGACTTCTTCCTGTTCGTCAACATGGGCTTCCTCGCGGCGCTCGCCGGCCTCATCTTCACGGCCCGCCTGAACCTCGCCGGTCCGAAGGCCGGTGACGGCTTCGAGCTCGAGGCGATCTCCGCCGCCTTCATCGGTGGAGCCGCGGTGCAGGGTGGCGTCGGTACCATCGGCGGCGCGATCATCGGTGGTCTCATCATCGGTGTGCTGAACAACGGCATGTCGATCATCGGCCTCGGCATCGAGTGGCAGCAGGCCGTCAAGGGCCTCGTGCTGCTGCTGGCCGTCGCGTTCGACGTCTACAACAAGCGCCGCAGCGGCGGACGCTGATCCCGAGGTCCGCGACAGCGGAACCCGGATCGATCCGACGCATGGACATCCACCACGGAGGCGAGAGCACCGGCGACCTGGCCGGTGCCCTCGCCTCCGTGCGTGGTGGCGAGGAGACCGCTGAGCGCGAGTCCTCATCGGCCCCGCCAGCGGCGCTCGCGATCCTGCGGGACGGTCGGCCGCTGCTCGAGGTGTCCGTCGGTACGGTGCACGCCGTGCTCGGACCGGTCTCCACGCTCCGGCACCTGATCGCGCGGTTGTCCGGGACGTCTCCCGCCCCGCGCGGCGCGGCCAGGGCGTCCGGTTCTGAGACGGTGCTCGTCGCCGGCAGGCCGGCGCGGTTGTCGTCCCGGGCTACGTCGAGTGCCTCCGGGGTGGCCGTCGTGACGGCCGGGCAGGCCATCAGCTGGTCGCAGACCATCGGTGAGAACGTGCTGCTCGGGTCCGAGCGTGCGGCGGGACTGCGGGAGACGGTCATGCGCCTCCTCCGAGGACCGTCCGCCGACGGGACGTCCGTGGGGCAGAGCGATGCCGCGCGGATCCACCGCGCCCTGAGTATCGTCGGGCTCGACCGGTCACCCGCGGACTCCGCCGGTGCCCTGTCCGTCGTGGAGCGTCGGCTCGTGGAGCTGGCCAGGGCGGTCGCCGCGGAGGCGTCACTCATCGTGATCGACGACAGTGGCCCCGCACTTCGAACGGACGAGGTCGAGCGCTGGCGGCAGGCGATGGTCGAGGTGGCCCGAGCTCCTCGAACCGCTGCCCCTGCACCCGGCATCCTGCTCGCGACCGGGGCCGTCACCGGGCTCGCGCGGGTCGCATCGACGGCGACTGTGCTCGCCGTCGGCGGTGCCCCGTCGCCCTCGATCCGGCTGACTCCCGACGAGGGTGAACGCGAGGTGCTCGAAGCCTTGGCCGCCGGGCTGGGCGGCGTCGACGCGTTCCATCCGGTTGCCGGCGGATCATCGACGTCGGACGGTGCCGCGGTGGTCGCGTCATCGGTGACGGCTGCCGGCCTCACCGTCGAACACTGGACCGCGAGCCACCCGGCGGACCCTGAACGGATCGTCGTCGACGACCTGTCCTTCGCCTGTGCGCCGGGGGAGGTGCTCGGGCTGTTCGGTCCGCCGGACTCCGGTGCGGGGGAGGTGCTGCTGAGCGTCTTCGGTCGGTCGTACGGCGCACGGACCCGTGGTTCGGTAGCGCTCGACGGTGCGGTGGTCGACGTCTCGACGACGGACCTGGCGCGCGCCGCGGGGGTGCTGTACACGACGGAGCACCCGATCCGCTTCGACCTCTCCTTCCTCGGCGGGGTGCCGTCGAGCGTCTCCCCGGACGCCCTCACGAGGATGGTCAGGCTCGGTGTGGCCGACCCGCGCCGCGACTACCGGGCGACCACCGTGCCGAGCGGCCTGGTCGCCGCACTCCCCGGCGTGCACCGCGGGCCGGACGCCGACCAGTTCACCGAGTCGCTCCGGATCATCGCGGACACGGGGGCGCGCGCCGTGCTGCTCGCCGAACCGTTCGGTCGGGCGGGCGCCCCCGGCTCCGAGGACGGACGTCGGCGGGCTGAGCGGTGCGCACTGATCCGTTCGCTCGCGGCGTCCGGCCGGGCGGTCGTCGTCTCGAGCGAGGACCCGGCGGCGCTCGCGGCCGTCTGCGACCGGGTCGTCGCCGTCCGCGCGGGCCGGATCGTGGGGACCGTCGGCGCTGCTGACGCGCCGGATTCCGAGCCGCTCGACGCACGCGCCGTCATCGAGGCGATGGGCGGTTTCGCATGAGTCGCGATCGCATCGTCCTGTCCATGGCCACGGCAATATACAACGTTGTACACTGGAGCGCGGCCCAGCCCTGATCCACCCGGCCGAGCAGCCGCCCCCACCCGCTTGCACCACAGCATCGCGAATCAACCGAGCACCAGATCGACGAAGGAGTCCCACCGGTGAACACCGAGCAGAACCCGGCCGCCAGCGCCCCCGAGCAGGCGACAGCCACGCACGCCGAGACCTATACGATCGGCGTCGACTTCGGCACGCTGTCCGGCCGAGCCGTCGTCGTGCGAGTGTCCGACGGTGCCGAACTCGGGTCGGCGGTGCTCGACTACCCGCACGCCGTCATGGACCGTGAGCTCGCCTCGACCGGCGCCGCGCTGCCGCCCGACTGGGCGCTGCAGGTGCCGGCCGACTACGTCGCCGTCATGCAGTCCGCTGTGCCGCGCGCCGTCGAGGCCGCCGGGATCGACCCCGCCGCCGTCATCGGCATCGGCACCGACTTCACCGCCTGCACGATGGTCCCCGTCATCGCCGACGGGACACCGCTCAACGAGCTGCCCGAGTACGCCGACCGCCCGCACGCCTACGTGAAGCTGTGGAAGCACCACTCCGCGCAGCCGCAGGCAGACCGCATCAACGAGCTCGCCGCCGAGCGGGGCGAGTCCTGGCTGCCGCGCTACGGCGGCCTCATCTCGAGCGAGTGGGAGTTCGCCAAGGGCCTCCAGCTCCTCGAGGAGGACCCCGAACTGTACGAGCGCATGGACCACTGGGTCGAGGCGGCCGACTGGATCATCTGGCAGCTGACCGGCACCTACGTCCGCAACGCCTGCACCGCCGGCTACAAGGGCATCTACCAGGACGGCGCCTACCCGAGCCACGAGTTCCTCGCCGCGCTCAACCCCGCCTTCGAGCGCTTCGCCGACGACAAGGTCGCACACGAGATCGGAGAACTGGGCGCCGCCGCCGGCACCCTGTCGGCCGAAGCCGCTGGGTGGACCGGTCTCCGCGAGGGCATCGCGGTCGCGGTCGGGAACGTCGACGCGCACGTCGCAGCACCCGCGGCGCAGGCCGTCTCGCCCGGCCAGATGGTCGCGATCATGGGCACCTCCACCTGCCACGTCATGAACGGCGACGTCCTCCGCGAGGTCCCCGGCATGTGCGGCGTCGTCGACGGCGGCATCATCGCCGGCCTCTACGGCTACGAGGCCGGGCAGTCGGGCGTCGGCGACATCTTCGCCTGGTACGTCGCGAACCAGGTCCCCGCCCGGTACACCGAAGAGGCTGCGGCGCGTGGTGTCAGCATCCACGAGTACCTCACCTCGCTCATCCAGGACCAGCCCGTCGGCGCGCACGGGCTCGTCGCCCTCGACTGGCACTCGGGCAACCGCTCGGTCCTCGTCGACCACGAGCTCTCCGGCACCGTCCTCGGCCTGACGCTCACGACCCGCACCGAGGAGGTCTACCGCGCATTGTTCGAGGCGACCGCGTTCGGCACCCGGAAGATCGTCGAGACGTTCAACGCCTCGGGCGTCCCCGTCACCGAGTTCATCGTCGCCGGCGGTCTGCAGCGGAACCCCTTCCTCATGCAGACGTACTCCGACATCCTGCGCCTGCCGATCTCCATCACGGCGAGCGACCAGGGCCCCGCACTCGGCTCGGCCATCCACGCCGCCGTCGCCGCGGGGGCCTACCCGGACGTCCCGGCCGCCAGCGCCGCGATGGGCAAGGTGAACCGCGCCGTCTACACGCCGAACGAGGCAGCGGCCGACGCGTACGACCTGCTCTACGCGGAGTACGCGACGCTCCACGACTACTTCGGTCGTGGCGCCAACGACGTCATGAAGCGCCTGAAGCGCATCCGCCGAGCCGCCCTCGGTGGCGGCGTCGACAGCCTGCCGACCGACACCGAGACCACCGCCCTCGAAGGAGCAACCGCGTGAACACCTACTCGCCCGAGATCGAGGTCGCGATCGCGCGCGTCCGGTCCGACGTCGCCAAGCTGCACGGGGAGCTCGTCCGGTACGGGCTCGTCATCTGGACCGGCGGCAACGTCTCCGGGCGGGTGCCGGGAGCCGACCTCTTCGTCATCAAGCCCTCCGGCGTCGACTACGACGACCTCGCGCCCGAGAACATGATCCTCTGCGACCTCGACGGCAACGTCATCCCGGGCACGCCCGGTGCTGAGCGGTCGCCGTCGAGCGACACCGCGGCACACGCATACGTCTACCGGCATATGCCCGAGGTCGGCGGCGTCGTGCACACCCACTCCACCTACGCGGTGGCCTGGGCGGCACGCGCCGAGCCCATCCCGTGCGTCATCACGGCGATGGCCGACGAGTTCGGCGGGGAGGTCCCGATCGGTCCGTTCTCGATCATCGGCGACGACTCGATCGGACGCGGCATCGTCGAGACGCTCACCGGTCACCGGTCGCGCGCGGTGCTCATGCAGAACCACGGTCCGTTCACGATCGGGAAGGACGCCCGCGACGCCGTGAAGGCCGCGGTCATGGTCGAGGACGTCGCCCGCACCGTGCACATCTCGCGTCAGCTCGGCGAGCCGAAGCCCATGCCGACCGAGGCGATCGACGCCCTGTTCGACCGCTACCAGAACGTCTACGGCCAGGCGCCGCAGGGCGCGCTCTAGCCAGAACGACCTCCGGTCCGATCCCGGTCCCTGACACCCTCCCGGTCCCTGAGCTTGTCGAAGGGCCACCCCACCACGGTCCCGCCCTTCGACAGGCTCAGGGATCGAAACGACCTCAAGAAAGAACCCACCAATGCCGAAGCCCACCACCACGCTCGACCACTACACCGTCTGGTTCCTCACCGGCAGCCAGAACCTCTACGGCGAGGAGACCCTCCGTCAGGTCGCCGAGCAGTCCCAGGCCATCGCCGCCGAGCTCGGCGCCGCCGCCGACGTCCCCGTGCGGATCGAGTGGAAGCCCGTCCTCAAGGACTCCGAGTCGATCCGTCGCGCCATGCTCGACGCGAACGCCGACGACAGCGTCATCGGTCTCGTCACCTGGATGCACACCTTCAGCCCGGCCAAGATGTGGATCGCCGGCCTCGACGCGCTGCAGAAGCCGCTGCTTCACCTCCACACGCAGGCGAACGTCGAGCTGCCGTGGTCGGAGATCGACTTCGACTTCATGAACCTCAACCAGGCCGCGCACGGCGACCGCGAGTTCGGGTACATCCAGACGCGTCTGGGCGTCGCCCGCAAGACGGTCGTCGGCCACGTCTCCGACCCGCGCGTCCAGCGTGAGGTCGGCACCTGGCAGCGCGCCGCCGCCGGTTGGGCGGCCACGCACGAGCTCAAGCTCGCGCGCTTCGGCGACAACATGCGTTATGTCGCCGTCACCGAGGGCGACAAGACCGAGGCCGAGCTGCGCTTCGGTGTGCAGGTCAACACGTGGAGCGTCAACGAGCTGGCCGAGGCCGTGCACGCGTCGACGGACGCTGACATCGACGCCCTCGTCGCCGAGTACGAGGAGCTGTACGACGTCGTCCCCGAGCTGCGGAAGGGTGGCGAGCGGCACGAGTCGCTCCGCTACGGCGCCGCGATCGAGCTGGGCCTGCGCTCCTTCCTCGAGGCCGGTGACTTCGCCGCGTTCACGACGAGCTTCGAGGACCTCGGCGAGCTGCGTCAGCTGCCGGGCCTCGCCGTCCAGCGCCTCATGGCCGACGGCTACGGCTTCGGTGCGGAGGGCGACTGGAAGACCGCCGTCCTCGTGCGCGCCGCGTCCGTCATGGGTGCCGGCCTCCCCGGCGGCGCCTCGCTCATGGAGGACTACACGTACCACATGGAGCCCGGCAACGAGCTCATCCTCGGTGCGCACATGCTCGAGGTCAGCCCGACGCTCTCCTCGGCTCGTGCCACCCTCGAGGTGCACCCGCTCGGCATCGGCGGCAAGGAGGACCCGGTGCGCCTCGTCTTCACGGCCGACTCCGGCCCCGCCGTGGTCGTCGCGATGAGCGACATGCGCGACCGCTTCCGGCTGACGGCGAACGTCGTCGAGGTCGTCCAGCCCATCGAGGCCCTGCCGAAGCTGCCCGTCGGGCGCGCCGTATGGAAGCCGGCTCCGGACTTCGCGACCTCGGCCGCTGCCTGGCTGACCGCCGGTGCCGCGCACCACACCGTCATGTCGACCGCCGTCGGGGTCGAGGTGTTCGCCGACTTCGCGGAGATCGCCAAGACCGAGCTCCTCGTGATCGACGAGTCGACCACCACGCGCGACTTCCAGCGCGAGGTGCGCTGGAACAACGCGTACTACCGCCTCGCCCAGGGGTTCTAGCCCCGGGACGATCCGACCGAGACGGCCTCCTGCCCACCAGCGGGAGGCCGTCTTGCGTCGTGGTGTCGTCGATCGTGCTGTGCGACGTCGGCGCTTGCTAGCCTGGGGCGACGCGCCGGGGGTGGCGCGCTGAACGACGGGGGTCGACCGATGACGGACGTGTTCACGCAGACGGAGCAGCAGGAGCCGGGCGATGAGGGGACGGCCGAGCCGACGAGGCTCGGGTGGAAGCTCGCGATCGGTGGGACCGTCCTCGTCGCCGGTGTCGGAGCGGTCCTCGCGATCGTCGCAGCGACCGGCGGGTTCACCGCCGCCGACCCAGCAGCCGCCGAGCGGGCGATGGAACGGTGCATCGCGGAGCGGGCGAGCACCATCATCGACGCCGGCGACCGCACCCCGGCCGAGGCCGCCGCCGAGGGATGTGCGCTCGATGCCGAGTCGGACACCTTCCTCGACGAGTACGGCGACTGACCCGGGTCGGTTCGGGCGCGTTCGGGCGCGCTACCGGAGCCCGATGATCGTGCCGACGACGAACAGCCCGAGCGCGCTCCACATGAGGATGTCGTCGACGCTCATCCGGACCCTGAGTCGCCGACCACGGGTGCTGACGCGGCCGGCCGCAGCGGTCGAGGCCGACTCGTCCGCTTTGGCGCTTCGCCGGTCACCTCGGGTCTCCCGCCACCGGGCCCAGCGTTCGACGCGGTCGTCCACGGCGTCGACAGCGGCGGCGATGTCCTGCCAATCGTCGACCTTCGTCGTGACGAGGTCGTCGCTGGTCACGAGCAGGAGCCAGTCGTCGACGATCTCCACGTCGAAGCCGCGCACGTGGTCGAGCAGTCGCGCCATCACGTCGGGCGTGAACAGGTAGAGGGCATCGGCCTCGTAGCCGACCGGGCAGTAGAGGTGGAAGTGTCGGTCGAAGCCGCCCTCGAGGCTGAGCTGCTGCGTATCGGCCGGGGCGCCGGCGCCAGTCATCCCTCGGCGGCGGCCGTCCTGGGCGCGGAGCAGGATGTGGGGGAGGGCGACGGGCATCCGGAGCGCGCAGTAGCCGCCGAAGGGGGCCGCGAGGTTCTTGCGGTTGCCCATGACCTCGTAGTCGGCGATCTCGATGCCACGCGGCTCCCGGCTCCGGAGGACTCGATGGAGGTTCACCGACCCGCGGCTCCGCCAGGGCATGTCGCGCTGGAGGGCGATGGGACCGACGCGGTAGTCGAACCCGTTGGCCTCGGCGAAGGTGGCGAGGCGGAGGTGTGTGCGTCGCATGGTCCTCCGCGACCAGACCCTGATCGTCATGCGGACGAGGATCACGGCGAGGAGGATCATGACCACCACGAGCGTGCCCATGCCGAAGGCGATCCCTCCCGCGTTCCTGCTGCCTTGAGCGTAGGCGAGTAGGCCGACCAGGCCGAAGAAGAAGATGCCGAACAGTCCACCGAGCGCGCCGAGGGTGGTGGTGAGCCGTCGGATTCGCCCGATGCGATCGCGGGCGCCGGGGTCCTCCCCGACGAAGGCTCGCCACTGCTCTCGAACCTCGTGACGGGGAAGCGGCCGGGTGAGCGCACTCGTGTCGAGTGGTTCGGGAAGCGCCTGCACGCCCTCCAGCCTAGTTCCGTGTCGAGGCGCGGCCCGCTCAGTCGGGGGCGTCCGTCGGGGCCTCGTATCCGACCGGCAGCTCGGGGACGGTGCTCGAGCCAGTGTGGAACGCGGTGACCGCGAGGAGCGTCGGCACCGGTGCTTCCGCAGAGCGACCCGCGTCGTCGGTGACGTCGGGGACGAGCGCGATCGTCAGCCGGTCGGTCGTGACCGGTTCGAACACGTGCACCCTCGAGACGCCGACGGAACCGGCTTCGACGAGCGTGCGGCCGTCCGGTGTGCGGACCTCGTGGCGGTCGATGAGCTGTCCGGCGGTGAGGTTTTCGTGCAGCCGGAGATGATCGAAGGTGACCGGCTCCGCGAACGTGACGGTGGCCGTCGACCCGTCGGTGGTCAGCGTTCCCGGGATCGGCTGTGCGAAGCGTCGGTCGCGCTCCGCGGCCCAGGCGGTCACGCGTTCCACATCGGCGTCGGGGAGGAGCCCACGGGTGTCGGGTGGGAGGTTGAGGAGCAGGTTCGCGCCGAGTCCGACGGACCGGTAGAAGATCGCGAGCAGATGCTCCATCGACTTCGGCTCGTCGTCCGGGTGCCAGAACCAGCCGCGGCGGATCGAGACGTCGCACTCCGGCGGCAGGTACAGGGCCTCCTCGAACCGGCTGGTGACGACGGTGTAGTTGCTGAAGTCGGTGTGGTCGACGACGTACCGCACCGGGTCTTCGGCGAGACCGTTCTCGTTACCCACCCAGCGGATCGTCGGGGCGCCCATGTTGAACACCATCGCCTGCGGCTGGAGTCGTTCGATGATGGCGGTGATGCCGGGCCAGTCGTAGGTGTACCCCTCGGACCCGGCGCCGTCGAACCACAGCTCGACGAGCTCGCCGTAGTTCGTGCACAGTTCGGTGAGCTGCCGGGCGTACACCTCGGCGTAGCGCGCCTCGTCGGCGTACTCGGGAGCGTGGCGATCCCACGGCGAGAGGTACAGCCCCAGTCCGAGGCCCGCCTCGCGACAGGCTGCAGCGAGCTCGGCCACGACGTCGCCGTGGCCGTCCTGCCACGGTGAGGATGCGACGCTGTAGTCGGTCGTCGAGGTCGGCCAGAGACAGAACCCGTCGTGATGCTTCGCGGTGAGGATGACGTATCCGGCGCCGATCGAGGCCGCCACGCGCACCCACTGCCGCACATCGAGGTCGCTCGGATCGAAGCTCGAGGCGGGCAGCGTGCCGTCGCTCCATTCCTTGCCGGCGAAGGTGTTGACCCCGAAGTGGAAGAACACGCCGAACCCGTGCTGTTGCCAACGCAACTGGCCCTCGGTCGGGACGGGACGGTGCTCGTGGTGGTGCGGCTGCTGACTCACTTGACTCCTCCTGCTGCGACGCCTCGGTGGAACCATCGTTGCAGCACGATGAACACCACGAGGACCGGGACGACGGCGATGATGGATCCGGCCATCACGACCCTGGGGTCGAACCCGAACGACGACGCCGAGAGTCGTGCGAGTCCGAGCGAGACGGTGAACGACGACTCGCTCCGCAGGACGAGGAGCGGCCAGAGGAAGTCGTCCCACGCGGTGATGAACGAGTTGACGACGACGACGAGCATCGCGCCGATGGACGACGGCAGGAACAGGGCGGTGAACCGCTGCCACTCCGAGGCTCCGTCGAGGAACGCGGCGTCCTCGATCTCGTCGGGCACCGCCGTGAACGCGGCCCGCATGATGAGGACGTTCATCGCGGAGACGGCACCGGGGAGCCATGCGCCGACGAGGGTGTCGAGCAGGCCGAGCTCCTGGGTCATGAGGAAGAGCGACACCATGATCGACTCGAAGGGCACGACCATCGACACGATCAGCACGGTGAAGGTGACCCGCCGCCCGCGCCAGCCGCGTCGGGAGAGCATGTACCCGGCGGCGGTCGGCAATACCACCTGGGAGGCGATGGTGAGTGCGCAGACGATCGCGCTGTTCGTCAGGTAGGCGTCCATGGGGATCTGCCGGAAGATCGTGACGTAGGCGTCGAGCGTCGGCGACTGGGGGAACAGGGTGGCATCGCGCCCGAAGAGTGCCTCACCGGAGCCCTTGAGCGACGACAGGAACTGCCACAGCAACGGGCCGACGGAGATGAGGAGCACGACGAGCAGGAGCGCGTACCGCACCGGTGTCGTCCTCGACCAGCGCCAGCGCCGACGCCGACGCCGCAGGAGCGGCCGCGCGGGCGGCTGCTCGATGTGCGCGCTCATGCGTCCCGCTCCCCGCCGAAGCGCTGAGCCAGCACGGCGAACACGGCGGTGAGCGCGAAGAGCGCCACGCTCGCGGCTGCACCGTAGCCCGCGTTGCCGGTGATCGGGTCGAGCGCTGCGTCGCGGATGAAGAACGGGAGTGTCCGTGCCTCGCCTCCCGGACCACCGGTGGCGCCGCCGAGCAGGTAGACCTCGCTGAACACGCGGAGCGACCCGATGCCGGCGAGGAGCCCGACGAGGAGCATCGTGAGGCGGGTGCCCGGCACCGTGATGGTGAGGAACCGTCGCGTCGGGCCGGCGCCGTCGAGCTCGGCCGCCTCGTACAGCTCACGGGGGATGTTCGAGAGCGCCGCCAGGTAGAAGATCAGGTACCACCCGAGCCCACGCCACACCGTGAGGGCGATGGCGCTGAGCAGGATGAGTGACCCCTCGGAGAGGAACGGCACCGCCTGCTGGATGAGACCGACCCGCTGGAGCACCGTGTTCACGGGCCCCTGTTCACCGAGGAGGTTCTGCCAGACCAGTCCGACCGCGACGACGGACGCCACGATCGGAGCCGCGTAGGCGGAGCGGAAGAACCCCATCCCGGGGAGCCGGGTGTGGACGAGCTGCGCGAGCAGTAGCGGGAGGACGACCAGCAACGGGACGGCGATGATCGCGTACAGGACGCTGTTGCCGGTCGCGGACCAGAACGCGGGGTCCTGCAGGATCGAGCGGTAGTTGTCGAGGCCGACGAACGCTCCACCCATGCCGAGCGGGGACGTGTCGGTGAACGACAGCGCGATGGTCCCGACGAAGGGCCCGACGCTCCAGATCGTGATCATGAGCAGCGCGGGTGCGCACCACAGCAACGGCACCCAGGGCGGTCGATAACGCGCCGCCCCGTTGAGGTGGATCGCGGTCGTCATCGAGCGTCTGCTCCGATGACCCGGTTGGCCGCGTCCTGCGCGGCCTGGAGTGCCTCACGCGGCGCCTTCTTCCCGGTGAGCGCCAGCTGGAGCTCGGCGTTGACCGCGTTCGCCACTGCGTCGCTCCACTGCACGATGGTGACGATCTCCGCTTCGTCGGCGAGGTCGACGGCGAGACGGTTCGCCTCGTCGATGGGGGCGGTACCGGTGATGTCCGTGAGCTTCGGGATGCCGAGCGACTCGGTGGTGCTCGGGAAGTTCTGGATGCGTGGGTCGCTGATGAAGCGGTTCTGCTGCTCGGCGTCGAGGAGGAATCGCGCGAAGGCGATGGCGGTGGCCGGGTTGGTGCTCGTGCTCGGGACACCGATGGTCTGCACTTCGGCGATCGCCGTGCCGCGGCGGTCGAGGAGGGACGAGACGCCCACGTGCTCGTAGACGCCCGGGTTGCCCTCCTGCACGTACCGGAGCGAGGAGGCGTTCGGTGAGCCCCAGACGGTCGCGCCCTGGGTGAACAGGGCGGTGGGCTCGTCGTCGGACGCGATCGAGTCCTTCGGGATGCCGCCGGCCAGCGCGAGTCGCGTCATGCGCTCGGTCCACTCCTGCACGGCCGGATCGTCGGCGAAGACGAACGCCGAACCGTCGTCGGCGATGACCTCGGCCTCCTGCAGCTGCCACTCGAGCGGGAGTCGCAGACCGAGACTCGCGGAGAAGGCACTGAACTCGCCGTTCGACCGTTCGGCGACCTGATCGGCCGCGTCGAAGAGTTCCTCGAAGGTGGTCGGCGGCTGCTCCGGGTCGAGTCCGGCGCGCTGCATGAGCTCGGTGTTGTACGTCTGGAGGCCGATGAGGCCCCAGTACCAGGGGAGCACGTAGTGGTGGTCGTCGCCCGGGAGGACCAGGCTGTCCCACAGGCTCGGGATGAAGTCGTCGCCGATGCCCGGTGACGCGGCGTCGAGGTCGGCGAGGAAGCCCTGTTCGCGGAGCCCGCCGGCGGTGGCGAGCGGCATGTTCACGACGTCTGCCAGCGAGCACGCCTGCGCGTCCGCGACGAGCCGGGTGGCGAAGCTGCCGTCGCCAGGGTCGTCCTCCCAGGTGACGGTCGTGCCGGGGTAGGTGGCCTCGAACTCCTCGATGAGTTCGGTGAAGTACTCGGAGAACGAGGCCTTCAGCGCGGTGGTCTGGAAGGTGATCTCACCGGACGGCGTCGCGTCGACCGGCGTGCCAGCGGCGAACTCGTCTGCGATCGCGCAGCGACCGACGCGCTCGCCCCCGGCGTCGCCCGTGCACGCGGAGAGCACGGCCAGCGTGGCGGCTGCAGCGGCGATCGACAGGGTTCGTTGGTGCTTCATGGGGGCTCTCCTCGTCCGCGGACGGGTTCGTCAGCCGTCCTTGCATATCGAGGATAGGCATGAGGTATGTGATATGCAAGCCCTGTGTACAAAAGCCTCATGAGGGCTGCTTGTGGAGTGCGCTCAGCCGTCCAATCGACGGAACCCCACGGTCATGGCCGGATATCGGTGGCCCATGGCCGGGAATCCCTCGGCAGGGTTCGCGGCACCCGTCAGAATGAGGGTATGACCGAACAACGCGCCGTCCTCGATGCCACCGTCAGCTTCCTGAACGGCGGCGGTCTCGCCGTCGAGGACTTCCGTCTCGACCTGCCGCCCGCCATCGCGCAGGCGAAGGGGAAGGCGCAGCAGCAGGAGGTCGGTCGGCTGCTCGTCACGCACCTCGGTCTCGCGATGGTCGGCGAGATCCGCATCACCAAGCTCGAGATCGTGCGCGAGCAGCACAAGGGCTCCCGCGGGATCCTGGCGGCGGCAGCGGCAGCCGGGCTCGAGATCCCGGACACCGCAGCGCAGGCGGACGCCGTGCGCCCCCGTCCGGAGGGCGCGCTCGTCGAACTCAGCCACCCGATCCGTGCCGGCCTCCGTACCTACCCGGGGCTGCCGGAGCCGGTGATCCGTCCGTTCCTCACGCGTGAGGACTCGCGCCCGAAGTACGCCGAGGGCACCGAGTTCGCGATGGACATCATCGAGATGGTGGGCAACACCGGCACCTACCTCGACAGCCCGTACCACCGCTACGCCGGCGGCGGCGACCTCGCGAGCCTGACGCTCGAGCAGCTCGTCGACCTCCCGGCCGAGGTGTTCCACCTCCAGGACTCCACCGAACGCGGCATCGGCGCGAACGTCTTCCTCGAGCGCGAGCTGCGCGGGACCGCCGTCCTCCTGCACACCGGTTGGGACCGCCACTTCGCGACCGAGGCCTACACGAAGGACGCTCCCTACCTCGCCGAGGACGGGGTGCGGTACCTCGTCGAGCAGGGCGTGGTGCTGGTCGGCATCGACTCCATCAACATCGACGACACCGAGCCGGGATCCGGTGGCGCGCGTCCGGCCCACTCGCTGCTCCTCGAAGCCGGGATCCAGGTGGTCGAGCACCTCACCGGCCTCGAGCAGCTCCCCGCGAGCGGCGCCGCCTTCACCGCGGCGCCGCCACTCGTCGAGGACTTCGCGACCTTCCCCGTCCGTGCCTTCGCGCGACTGCCCTAGGCGCGGTCCGAAGACCGTCCTCGCGGTGCCGTGGGCGCGCTGAGGACGGTCCCGATCACTCCTCGATCTCGGCCCGGAGCAGTGCCGCATCGGTGTGCTGCTCCAAGCGCTCGTGCGCGTCCGCGAGCTCGGCCGTGACCGTCGTCCAGTCGGGCGAGCCGGCAGGGAGGCGTCCGCGAGCCGAACGGAACAGGTCGACGGAACCGGCGTGGTCGTCGACGGCGACCCGGGACCTCGCCGCGAACACCTCGGCCACCGCCGCGCCGTTCTCGTCGCCGGCGGCCACGAACCCCGCGGCGGCGAGCCGAGCGGTCGCCGTCGCGTCGTCGGCGCGTCCGAGTGCACCGAGCGAGCGGGCCTCCGAATCGGTGATGTCGGCCACGAGCCACGCCGCCTCGTGCGCCGAGGCGATGTCGCGAGCCTCCGAGTAGAGCGGCAGCCCGGTGTCGTCGCCGAAGGCCGCCCGTGCGCTCGCCGCACGCTGGAGTGCCTGGACGAGGAGCTGCGGGTCGCCCAGACGACGAGCGGCGGCGAGTGCCTGGTCGATGACCTCGATCGCGTCGTCGTCCTCGAACTGGACGAGGAGCGTGCTCAACCCGAAGCCGGTGCGGATGACCACCTGGTCGTTCCCGACCGATGCGGCGTCGTCGAGCGCAGCGCGCCACACGCCGTACGCCATGCCGTGTTCGCCGATCATGCGCGCGGCCTCGCCCATGTTGGCGAGCAGGTCCGCGAGCTCGCCCGGCGCGGCGTGCTCGCGCTTCGCCTGGTAGACCTCGTCGTAGTGCTCGAGCGCCGTGGCGGCATCGCCCGCGAACTGGAGGTACCGCGCGAGTTGGAGCGTGAGCGAGTCGAGGTCGGCGTACTCCGCCCGCTTCGCGTGGGTGATCGCGAGCTGCATGCGGGCCGCGGCCTCGCGATCACGGTCGGCGTCGCTCAGGAGGGCTGCCGAGAGGGAGCACGCCTGGATGATGCCGAGTCGGTTGCCGAGGACGGTCTGGAGGGCGACGAGTTCGTCGGCGAGCGCGACCCCCTCGGCGAAGGCCCCGGCCCCGCCGAGCATGCGGGTGCGGAGCGTCAGTGCCGGGAGTCGGACCGACGCCCGCTGCCCGGGCTCGAGGAGCGGGTCGAGAAGCTCTGCCGCCTCCTCGATCCGGCCGGTCACGGCGAAGAGGTGCGCGTGCAGGAGACGGGCCGGCGGGCCTGCCTCGCCCGGGTCGTCGATCGCGGCGGCGAGCACGGCCTCACCGGCGAGCCGGTCGGCGATCCCCATGAACCGTTCCGCGGACTCCTGCTCGGTCTGCGCTCCCGCCAGCTCGAACGCATGGCGTGCGGTGACGACGAGCGTGTGGATGAGCCGGTCCGCGTCGACGGGGACGAGACGGGCGTCGTCGAGCTCGGCGAGCAGGAGGGTGAGCCGGTCCTCGGTCGCCGTGCCGAGCAGGGCCACGCCGAAGCGGGCCTCGACGTCGGCGACCGCGATGCGTCCTGCTGCACGGAGCGCCGTGTCGCGGTCGGCCCAGGCCACCCCCGCACGGTCGTCGTCACCCTCGATGACCGCTGCCTGCGCGATCGCGCCGAGGAGCCCGGCGCGGAGGTTCTCGTCGGGATCCGCGTCGTCCGCGAGGAGCGCGAGGCCCTGCTCGGCGGCGACGATCGCACCGCGTGGGTCGGCGCTCTGCAGGAGTGCGGAGGTCCGTTCACGCCACTCGGCGGCCGTGGTCGCCGGTTCCGGCTCGGCGACCGGGGCTGCGAACCCCTCGACCGACAGTGGGAGGTCCCAGTGCTCCGTCGCGAGTGCCCGCGCGGCCTCGAGTCGCTCAGTGCGGAAGCCGTTGCCGTTGCGTTCGTCGAAGGCACGGGTCAGGTGCTCGGCGGCTGCCCAGGCGCGCGCCGCGACCGCGGTGACGGTCCAGTCGGCGGCGTCGGTCGACTCGGTGCCGAGGTACCGGGCGAGGTCCGGGGCGTCGGCACCGCGGACGGGCAGATCGCCGTGACCGGCTCGGGCGACGGCATCCAGCAGGACGCCGACCGCGATGAGCCCGTCGGCGTGCCCGGACAGGTTGATGGGGTCGTTGACGAGGGTCGGCAGGTGGCGCTCGAGCATCGCCAGGCCGCGCGCCTCGTTGCCCGTGACGGCGCAGAACACGAGGTGGTCGGCGATGATACTGAATCCGTCGGCGTTGGAACGGGCGACCCGGTAGCTGCGCTGGTGCGCCGCCTTGGCATCGTCGAACCGGCCGGTGCGGAGGTAGGGGAGGAGCGCCTGTGCCTCGCTCGTCTCCGGCTCCTCGCCACAGCTCATGCGGTTCTCGAACATCTCGTCGTAGATCCGGATCGCGTCGTCGTCGTGCCCGCGGAGCTGGTGGAACCAGGCGTCCTCATTGCGCACGCACGCTTCGCAGTGGCTGTAGCGGTCGTCCTCGATGGTCGAGCGGTGTTCCAGGAACGCGGCGGCCTCGTCGAGGCGACCGGTCACCGTCGCGATGTGGAACTGCGACTGCACCACGCCGCTCATCGTGGCGCCCGCTGCCGCGTACCTCGCGCGCATGTCCTCGTGCATGGCCTCGATCTGCGCGAGCGAGAAGGTCGGGTTCGTCGACAACCGGCCGGCCATCCACTTGTACTGGAACAGCAGGTCGCAGCCGTCGACCGTGATCGGGAAGCGCTCCGGGTCTGCGTCGTGCTTGCCGACGCACCAGCCGAAGGAGCTGAACATGGCGTCGGTGTCGCCCGTCATGTGCGCCGACTGGGTCAACCGCATGCGGGTCGCGTACGCGGCCTCCTCGTCGCCGGCGGCCTCAGCTCGCCGGAGTGCCTCGTCGAGCAGGGCGCGCTCGGCGGGACCACACGGCAGGGTGTCGGCCTCCTCGAGGAGGTCCTGGACGCTCGCGTCGGGGTCGATGTCGTTCACAGGGGTGGCGGTGGTGTCGGTCATCGGAGTTCCTTGTCGTCGAGACCGACACTGAGGCCGATCAGGTCGGTCATGGCTGCGTCGAGCATGCGGCGGTCGCGTGCTTCGAGGGGGCGGTGCCCGGCGAGGAGCGCCTGGACGTAGAGCAGTTGGATGCTGCGCTCGAACACGAGGTCGTCGTCGAGGGTCGCCAAGCGGCGGACGAGCGCCGCGTTCCAGTTGAGGCAGAGCCGGGCGGCGGTGTCGGCCTCAGCGCCTCCCGGACCGGCGTCGGCGAGGAAGGAGTCGACGGCCCCGACGACCTGCGACCAGATACCCGGCGCGACCGAGGCGGCCCGGTGCCGCTCGAGCCGTCGGAGCACGGACGGGTCGGCGACGTACAGCGCGGCGAGGTCGTCCGGTCGGTACCGGCGCACCGAGACCCGGCACTCGACCTCGGCGAGCACGCGGCTGGCGCGGTCCTCGAGCGCCGTCGTCGCGGCGAGGTCGTCCAGGTGCGGCGGCTCGAGGTTGTCGAGCTCGTCGGCGACCGTCACCCGTTCGACCCGAACGCCGTCGATCAACTGGGGCAGTCGCTCCAGGATCTCCTGGTCGTACACGTACCCGCCGTTGACGATCGGCGAGGCGGGGTCGACGACCGCGGCGATCTGACGGAACTCGTCGCGGGATGCGGTGTACCGGATGACGCCGGTCTGCGACAGATGTTCGTCGATGGTCATCGTGCCGGCAGAGGTCTCGATCGGGAGCCACCGGACGACGGCGCTCGCGAGGTCGTCGTCGTGCGCGGCGATCGCCTTGATGCCGAGCTGGTGGACGCCGATGAACTCCTGGAGTCGGTGCGGCCGTTGGCGGGCGAGGTCGAGGATCCACCGTCGCAGGGCTGATCCGATGGCCTCGCGGGTGAACTCCAACGCGTCGTCCTGCACGAGCTGCTCGCGCGACGCCGTCGGGCGGAGTCCCGTCGTGTCGACGATGCAGCGCACGAAGAACGCCCACTCGGGCAGCAGGTCGTCGATCTGTTCGCTCAGCAGCATGCCGCCGAGGTAGACCCGGCTCGCCTGCCGGGCGCCCGGCGGAGGCGGCGAAGGCAGGACGAAGGCGGTGCCCCGGGTGCCGGTGCCGGGCACCACGATCTCGACGGCGTCGAACGGGCGTGCCCCGAGGAGGTCCTCCCCGAACGCCAGGAGCGCCTCGCGAGTGGTCGCCTCAGCCGTCCGGAACACCGGGTCGACGTTGATGCGCACCGGGTGGTCGGGTGCGGAGGGATCGACCACCTCGACGTCCAGGTCGAGGAACCGTCCGAAGGTCGTGGCGAGGCCGAGCACCGTGCCGTGTCCGAGCAGACTGCCGTCGTGCAGCGGACCGTCGATGCGCGGGTCGAGGACGACCTCCGAGCCGATCGGCATGGCGGCGGTCGTGGCGTCGTCGAGTTCGCGGATCGTGAACGTGCCGTCGGCGTCGCCGATCCATTCGATGGCCGGACCGCCACGAGCCGAGCGGCTGCGGACGGTGATGGTGTCGGCGACCATGAAGCAGCTCAGCAGCCCGATGCCGAACCGGCCGAGGTAGTCGCCGCGCTGGAGCTCGTCGAGGTCGCCGCGCTTGGAGCTGCGGCCGACCGTCGCCAGCAGCTCGGCGGCTTCGTCGCGGGTGAGCCCGACACCGTCGTCGCGGAATCGGAACGGCGAGCCCGCCTCCGAGCCGGACGGTGGCACGTGCGGGGTGATGAGGAGTCTGCCGGGAGGCGCCGTCGGGTCGTCGGCGCGACGGGCTGCGACGGCGTCGCGTCCGTTCTGCAGGAGCTCACGGAGGTAGACGCGCGGTCCCGAGTAGATGTGGCGGCTGAGCAGGTCGACGACTCCGCGGAGGTCGACCTGGAACGGCAGCGGGGCTCGGGAGTGGTCTGGCATGGCTCTCTTCCGTCGGCGGCTACGGGGCCTGCATCGGGGGTACATGCAGGGTGGATCGGGCTCCAGGCAGGCGGACCGCGACCGGTTCGTCTGCAGCCGGATCAGCCTAGCGAACGTCGTGAAACGGATGCTGGGCGGTCGCCTGGGAGTCGTTGAGACGACCGCGCTCCCCAGGGGCTGTGGAGCAAGGTCGACGCCGATCGGTCGTCCGGGGGTGTCGCGAAAACGCGTCCCCGACTGCTAGCCTTGACGCCGATTCTCGAATCGATTCGACATCGATTCGGACCACCCCTCCCGCCCCCGCACCTCGCTAGGAATCCGTTCACCAGTGCACACCGCAGGAATCACCGTCGTCCACCCCGGGGACTCGCTCTCGGGCAGGCAGCGCCTCGTCTACATCCTCGTGCTCGGCGCGCTCACCGCGCTCGGGCCGTTCACCATCGACCTCTACCTGCCGGCGTTCCCGATCCTCGAACAGGACCTCGACGTCCCGGTCAGCCTCATCCAGCTCACCCTCACCGGGACCACGATCGGCTTCGCGGTGGGCCAGCTCTTCATGGGGCCCTGGAGCGACAAGGTCGGCCGGCGTCTCCCGCTCATCCTCGCGACGAGTATCCACATCCTGGCCTCGGTCGGCGCCGCGTTCGCGCCCGACATCGGGTGGCTCATGGTGTTCCGCGTGCTGCAGGGTGCTGGCGCGGCGGCCGGTGGTGTCGTCGCGATGGCGATGGTCCGCGACCTCTTCGGCGGGAAGCCGCTCGTGCGGATGCTGTCGCGACTCGCACTCGTGAACGGGCTCGCGCCGATCGCCGCCCCCGTCATCGGGTCGCAGCTCCTCCTCGTCCTCGACTGGCGCGGCCTCTTCGTGTTCCTCGCCGCCTACGGGCTGTTCGTCGTCATCGCGGTGTCGCTCTGGATCGTCGAGACCCTGCCGCCTGCGCGGCGTCGCGACGCCGGACACAGCACCGTCCGCGACCGCTACCGCTCGGTGTTCAGCGACCGCGTGTTCGTCGGTGTCGCCCTCATCGGTGGCATGAGCTTCTCGGGCCTGTTCGCCTACCTCTCGAGCTCGTCGTTCCTCTTCCAGGAGGTCTACGACTTCGACGCACAGGAGTACGGTCTCCTGTTCGCGGTGAACTCGCTCGGCATCGTCGCCGGCGTGCAGATCTCGTCGCGCCTCATGCGCTGGTACGGGCCGCAGTGGATCCTCGCGTGCACGACCATCGTGCAGCTCATCTCCGCGGTCACGATCGTCGCGCTGACGATGGCCGACGTCGGGCTGTTCGGTGTGCTGGTGCCGCTGTTCTTCTTCATCCTGTCGTGCGGCTTCGGCTTCCCGGCGGTGCAGGTGCTCGCACTCGCGAACCACGGCCACGAGGCCGGGACGGCGGCGTCGCTCCTCGGGGCGCTCAACTTCGGGCTTGCGGGACTCATCTCGCCGATCGTCGGGGTGCTCGGGATCGGTACCGCGATCCCCATGGGTGCCGTGATGGCCGCGACCTCGGTCGTGTCGGTGTGTGCGCTCTGGTTCATCGTGCAACCGAAGAAGGTCCCGGCCCTCGCCGGCTGACCTGGTGGGCTGCGCCAGCGCGGTGCGCCAGCGCGGTGCGCTGACGTGAGCGCGGGCCTGTGGCGTGAGCGCGGGTCTCCGGAGCGGCGCGCTCAGGGCTGCGACCCGCGGTCACGCCGGTTCGGGCTCACTCGGGTGGCCGCACCGCGCTGACGCCGGTTCGGGGCGGTTCGGGCCAGCGCACCGCGCTGACACCGGCTCGGGCCGGGCCGGGCGAGCGGGTCCCGGTCAGGCGGAGGGGTCCAAGCCGTCGACGTACGTCCAGGCGCCGGTGTCCTTCGAGAACCGACTCCGTTCGTGCTGGCTCCCCGCCGAGCCCCGCACGCCGGGAACCTTGTGGTGCGCGACGAACTCGACCATCCCCTCGGTGTCGAGCAGGCCCCCGCGGGAGGTCTCGACGATGTCGAGCCGGTACCAGCGGAGCGAGCCGTCCAGCTCGAGCGACGCCGGCCTGGTCGACGGATGCCAGGTGCGCAGCAGGTACGCCGCGTCACCGACCGCGAAGGCCGAGAACCGCGACCGCATGAGCGCCTCCGCGGTCGCAGCCGCCGAATAACCTCGGTGCAGGCGCCCGCAGCAGGCGCCGTACGTCTCACCGGACAGGCAGGGGCACCGCGCGTCGTCGGCGAGGAGAGCGGTTCGGGGGTCAGGGATCACCGCTCCAGTATCGCCCGTGAGGCTCGCGGGTCCTGCTCGTCGGCCGTCGGCCGTGCTGGCCGCCGGCGCGAGTCCGGCGGTGCATCGACGCGGCGATCAGGGCGTCATCCTCCTGGCGCAAGCCCACGCGTGAGACATGCCCGACACGGCATGATGGGACGATGACGGCACCCGACGACCACGACGACCCAGCAGCTGCACCGGCTCCCGAGGTGCACGAGGCGGTCTCGCCCGCGCTCGACGAGTCCGGTGCACTCGCGATGGATCCGGACCCGGCGTCGATCCGGCCCGATCCGAAGCTCGCCGCGAAGGTCTCCCGGCGGTGGCCGTTGATCAGCGGCGCGATCGCCGTGGTCCTCGTCCTCCTGCTCGGCGTGCTGCTCTTCCAGCGTGGTCCGAACGCGCCGTTCGGGTTCGACGAGGAGTGGATGCAGGAGGTCCTCGAGGAGCGTTCGCCGTGGCTCGTCCAGGCTGCGCTCGTCATGAACTGGCTCGGCGGTGGGGTCGTCGCGATCTTCGTCGTGCCGCTGCTCGGGATCGCCGTCCTCCTGCTGTTGCGTCGGCCGTGGGCCGCACTGTACTTCGCGATCGTCTCCGCCCTGAGTGCAGGAGCGGTGCAGATCATCAAGAACATCGTCGGTCGATCGCGGCCCGAGGACATCCTCGTCCACGCGGACTTCGGTTCGTTCCCGTCCGGGCACAGCGCGAACGCGGCGACCATCGCCGTCGCGTTCGGGATCATCTTCCCGCGGGTCTGGGTGTGGTTGATCGGTGTCGCCTACACGCTGCTGATGATGCTGTCGCGGACCTATCTCGGCGCCCACTGGGTGAGCGACACGATCGGTGGGCTGCTGCTCGGTGCCGGTGTCGCGCTCATCATCGCCGTGCCGTTGCTGCACCGCATGTCGACCGAACCGAAGAAACGGGTCCCGCTCACCGACGGCTGACCGAGTGGACGCCCGGCGCTTGATGGCCGTCGTCCGGCGCTCGTCGTTCGTGGTCCGTCCTGACGCCAGCGCGGTGCGCTGACCCCAGACCGCCCGGATCGGCGTGAGCGCGGGTCCACCCCGTGGGCGCGCCCCTCCGAAGGCCCGCGCTCACGCCACAGACCCGCGCTCGCGCCAGCGCACCGCGCTGGCGGCCACGACACCCCGTGCCGGCGGAGCGGTAGTCTGCTGGCAGCCGGGAGCCGGCCGGGGGAGGAGACGCGTGTCGATCACGATGCACGACGTCGCCGCACGCGCGGGCGTCTCGATCAAGACCGTCTCGAACGTCGTCAACGACTACCCGCATGTGAGCGATGCGACCCGCTCCAAGGTCGAGCGCGCGATCGCCGAACTCGGCTACCGCCCCAACCTCTCGGCCCGGAGTCTCCGCTCAGGTCGGTCCGGCGTGATCAGCCTCATCATCCCGGACCTCCGCAACGCCTACTTCGCGGAGCTCGCCGACGCGGTCATGCGTCAGGCTCGTGCGCGCGGACTCTCGGTGCTCATCGAGCAGGTGGCCGGCGGTCGCGACGTCGAGCTCGAGATCCTCCGCGGGCCGCGCATGCAGCTCGTCGACGGCATCCTCTACAGCCCGCTCAGCCTCGATCGCGACGACAGCGCGCTGCTCCCGGACGGGCCCATGGTGATCCTCGGTGAGCAGCTGTTCGACGGCGACCGCGACCACGTCACGATGGCCAACGTCGACGGCGCCCGCGCGGCGACCGAACACCTGCTCGCGCAGGGCAGACGCCGCATCGTCGCACTCGGCACCGACCCGCACGACACCCTCGGGCCGGCCGCTCTCCGCCTGCAGGGGTATCGGGAGGCGCTCGAGGCCGCCGGTATCCCAGCCGATCCCGCCTACGTCAGCACCGTCGTCAGTTGGCATCGCAGTGACGGGGCGAACGCGATGCGCGAGGTCATCGCCGCGGGCCTGCCGTTCGACGGCGTCGTCGCCTTCAACGACGCGATGGCCCTCGGCGCCATGCGCGTCCTCCAGGACGCCGGGCTCCGCATCCCCGACGACGTCGCGATCATCGGCTTCGACGACCTGGACGAGACGCGCTACGCCCTCCCGACCCTGTCCACGGTCGACATCGGCCGGGAGGAGATCGCCGAGCGCGCCGTCGAGCTCCTGATCGAGCGGATCGCCGCGCCCGGGCAGTCGGAGGCACCGCGCGCGATCGTCAGCGGGTACCGCGTCGTCCCAAGGGAGTCCACCGGTTCCCTGACCGCGCACACGCCCGGATCCAGGGCCGCTCCTTCAACGTTGTAGAGTGCGTACAGGGCGGCCGGGCATGCCGCCGCCGAGGAGGATCATGGCGACCACCCTGCACGACGTCGCGAAGCTCGCCGGGGTGTCCGCCAAGACCGTCTCGAACGTCGTCAACGACTACCCCCACATCAAGCAGGCCACCAAGGAGCGGGTGCTCGCGGCGATCGCCGAGCTCGGCTACCGCCCGAACCTCTCCGCGCGTGGGCTCCGCTCCGGCCGGTCCGGCGTCATCAGCCTGATCATCCCCGACCTCCGGAACTCCTACTTCGCCGAACTCGCCGACGCCGTCATGCACGCCGCCGACCAGCTCGGCCTGTCGGTGCTGATCGAGCTGAGCGGCGGCGACCGGGCACGCGAGGCCGAGCTGTTGCGCGGCGCACGACTCCGTGCGGTCGACGGTGTCCTCTACAGCGCGCTCCACCTCGGCGACGAGGACCTCGCCGTCGTGGAGGAGGTCACCATCCCGATGGTGCTCCTCGGTGAGCGCATGTTCAACGCCCCGAACGACCACGTGACGATGCGCAACACCGAGGGAGCGCGTGCCGCGACGGAGCATCTGATCGGGCTCGGTCGGACGCGGATCGTCGCCTTCGGAGCGCACCGCGCCGACATCGTCAGTTCGGCCAGCCTGCGTCTCGCCGGGTATCGAGCCGCGCTGGAGGCTGCCGGCATGGTGTTCGATCCGGCGCTCGTCCGCGAGGTCCCGGTCTGGGGTCGCTTCGACGGAGCGGTCGCGATGCGCGCGATGCTCGATGAGGGTGTCGCGTTCGACGGCATCGTCGCGTTCAACGACGCCCTGGCGCTCGGAGCCATGCGCGTCCTGAGCGAACGAGGCGTCGCCATGCCCGACGAGGTCGCGGTCATCGGCTTCGACGACATCGACGAGGGTCGGTACTCCCTGCCGTCGCTGTCGACGATCGCGCCGGGGCGGGAGCAGATCGCCCGGACCGCCGTGTCGCTGCTCGTCGAGCGGATCGCCGGGGGAGTCGATGACGTGCCACCCCGTCGGGTCTACGCGGACTTCGAACTGGTGCGACGTGAGTCGACCGCGTCCTCGCCCGTCGGCGCCGACTCCCCATCTCCATACGTGTCTTGACAGCCGCCGATCGGCGCACGAGACTGCTTCTGCAACGTTTACCTTCAACGTTGTAGAAGCCTGGACGACGACGTCCCCGGAAAGGACCCAATGACCACCGCACGCATCGCCATCGACCCGAACGTCACGGTCGCCCCCGTCAACCGCCGGATCTTCGGCTCGTTCGTGGAGCACCTGGGACGCTGCGTCTACGACGGCATCTACGAGCCCGGCCACCCCACCGCCGACGCCGACGGCTTCCGCGGCGACGTCGTCGACCTCGTCACGGAGCTCGGCACGAGCACCATCCGCTACCCCGGCGGCAACTTCGTCTCCGGCTACCGCTGGGAGGACGGCGTCGGGCCGCGCGAGAACCGCCCCGTGCGCCGCGACCTGGCCTGGCACTCGCTCGAGACCAACCAGGTCGGCGTCGATGAGTTCGCCAAGTGGTGCAAGCTCACCGGCAGCGAGATGATGATGGCCGTCAACCTCGGCACGCGCGGGGTGCTCGAAGCGCTCGACCTCCTCGAGTACACGAACCACCCGAGCGGAACGGCGCTGTCCGACCAGCGGATCGCGAACGGCGCTCCCGAGCCCTACGGCATCAGCATGTGGTGTCTCGGCAACGAGATGGACGGGCCGTGGCAGGTCGGCGCCATGTCGGCCGACGACTACGGCAAGCTGGCCGCCCGGACCGCGTCGGCGATGAAGATGGTCGACCCGAAGCTCGAACTCGTCGTCTGTGGTTCGTCGAGTTCCTCGATGCCGACCTTCGGGGACTGGGAGCGCACCGTCCTCGAGCACAGCTTCGACTCGGTGGACTACATCTCCTGCCACGCGTACTACCAGGAGCGCGACGGCGACCTCGGGTCGTTCCTCGCGTCGTCCCTCAATATGGAGTACTTCATCCGGACGGTCGTCGCGGCCGCCGACCACGTCCAGCACAAGCGTCACTCCGACAAGCAGATCCAGCTCTCGTTCGACGAGTGGAACGTCTGGTACCTCGACGAGTGGAATGCGATCGAGGGCACCATCGAGGAGTGGGCCTACGCGCCCCGCCTCATCGAGGACGTCTACTCGGTCGCCGACGCGGTCGTGTTCGGCAACCTGCTCATGACGCTCCTCAAGCACAGCGACCGCGTCGGCTCCGCAAGCCTCGCGCAGCTCGTGAACGTCATCGCCCCGATCATGACCGAGCCGGGTGGCGGAGCCTGGCGACAGACGACGTTCTTCCCGTTCTCGGTGACCAGCCGGCTCGCGTCAGGTGTCGTGATCGCGCCGCGCATCGAGGTCGGCAGTTACACCACGAAGGTCCACGGTGACGCACCGCTCGTCGACTCGGTCGCGACGTACGACGCCGAGGCCGGGACCGCGGCCGTGTTCCTCGTGAACCGCCACCAGGACGAGGCGATCACGGTGACCGTCGACGTCTCGGCGCTCGGCGTGGGCTCGATCATCGAGGCGAACGGCATCCACGACGAGGACGTCTACGCGAAGAACACGATCGACGATCGCGAGCGCGTCGGCCTCGTCGCGAACGAGAGCGCGTCGCTCGCCGACGGCACCCTCACGATCACGCTCCCGCCCGTGTCGTGGACGGCGGTCGCACTCGGCGCCTGAGTCGGGAAGCGGGCTGCGGTCTGCGGGCTCCGGTCTGCGAGTCAGGGGTCTCGGCGTTCGCAACTCAGGACGATCACGGCGGGTCTGCCGCGCTCGCGGCGATCGCGGGACGGCGCGCCGGACCCGTCCTGAGTTGTGCACGTATCGGCGTCGGCGGTGGGTGGGGGAATCCCATGCACCGCTGTCGTCGTGCGGCCCTACAATCGGCACATGACGGCACGGGGCTCCTACGCGAAAGGCGTTGCGCGCCGGGAGGAGATCCTGCGCGTCGCGCTCGCGGTGTTCGCACGCGAGGGGTACCGCGGCACGTCGCTCCGTGAGGTCGCGCGTGAGGTCGGCGTCAGCCTGCCGGGGCTCATGCACTACTTCGAATCCAAGGAACACCTGTTCGCGGCGATCCTGCGGGAGCGCGACGCCGTCGACTACGAGGAGTTCGCCGCGGCCGGGTCGCAGGACGCGATCGAGGGTCTGGTCGCGGTCATGCGCCACAACAGCGACGTCCCGGGGCTCGTCGAGCTGTACCTGACGATGGCGGCCGCCGCCGGTGATGCGGAGCACCCGGTGCGCGGGTTCTTCGTCGATCACGTCACAGCGGTGCGCCGGAGCATCGCCGACGTCGTCCGGGATCGTCAGGCCTCCGGGCGGGTCGCCGCGGGCCTCGACCCCGATCACGTGGCGCGTGTCATGGTCGCCCTCGCCGACGGTCTGCAGGTGCAGTGGACGCTCGACCCCTCCGTCGACATGGCCGGTGACCTCGAGCGCGCCTGGGCTCTCCTCGTCGGCGACGCCGGCGCGGTGCGCTGACCCGAGCGCGGGTCTGTGGGGCCCGGCGCGGTGCGGTGACGCGAGCGCCGCGGAATCGGCGTGGGCGCGCCCCGGGCGCGTGAGCGCGACCCTCTGGAGACCCGCGCTCACGCGGCTGGGCCGCGCTCGCGTCAGCGCACCGCGCTGGCAGCAGCCCACACCGACGGGTTTCGTGAAAACCTATTGACCACTCGGGTTTCGCGCATATACTCAAAGCCGTGCAGTGATCGGTTTCCCGATCCTGTCAGGACAGCACCACCCGCGGGCCAGAGCCGGTCCGCAGCTCAGCGTTGAGAGGAACTCGGATGTCCAACCCGCCCCGCCGCCCCAAACCCACCGGCCAGCGTGCCTCGAGCGGCCCCTACGTCAGCCTCGTCACCGGTCCGTCGGGGCCCACGGAACGGGCGTCGAAATGGGTCGTCACCACCATGGCGCTCGCCCAGTTCGGTCTGTTCGTGGCCCTGCTCGCCCCGGTCACCGTGAGCCTGGCCCTCAAGACGCAGCAGCTCGTCCCGGGTGACCAGGCGGCGGTCGTCAACGGCAACGTCCTCTCCATCGCCGCCCTGTTCGCCCTCGTCGCGAACCCGGTGATCGGCCGTTTGTCCGACCTCACCCTCTCGCGGTTCGGTCGCCGTCGGCCGTGGATGTTCCTCGGCGCCATCGGCTTCGTCGCCTCGCTCACGATCGTCGCCCTCGCTCCGAACGTCCCGGTCCTCATCGCCGGGTGGTGCCTCGCGCAGCTGACCGGCAACGCCATCCTCGGCCCGCTGCTCGCGACGATCGCCGACCAGGTCCCGCCGGAACAGCGCGGGAGTGTCTCCGCGAACGTCGGGGTCATGCAGAACGTCGGCATCCTCGCGGCGGCCTTCGTGGCCAGTTGGTTCGTCACCGACATGCTGCTCCTCTTCGTCGCTCCGGCCGTCTTCGCGCTGATCACCGTGTGGCTGTACTGCTTCGTCCTGCCGGACCGCGCGATCACGACCCGACCGGACGTCGGCGGCTGGAAGGGCCTGCTCTTCACCTTCTGGGTGAACCCGCTCAAGCACCCGGACTTCGGCTGGGTCTGGCTGTCGCGGTTCCTCCTGACGCTCGCGTCGTTCCTCTTCGTCGCGTTCCGCCTGTTCTTCCTGCAGGAGGAGGTCGGGCTGTCGCAGCAGGGCGCGGTCGACACCCTGACCATGGGTGTGCTGATCTACACGATCGCGCTCGTCGTCACCGCGAAGCTCGGCGGTTGGCTGTCGGACCGGATGCTCAACCGCAAGGTGTTCGTCATCGGGTCGACGGCGGTCTTCGCGCTCGGGCTCGTGCTGCTCGCCCACACCACGACGGTGCCCATGTTCTACGTCGTCGAGGCGATCATGGGAGCGGCGTACGGCGTGTACGTCGCGGTCGACACCGCCCTCGTCGTGGACGTCCTCCCGAACCCCGACGACGCAGCGAAGGACCTCGGTGTCCTCAACATCGCGAACGCCCTGCCGCAGTCGCTCGCCGGCGCGGTGGGCGCGTTCCTCCTCGGACTCGGCGCGGTCGGCAACAACTACACGGCCCTGTTCTGGGGCGCCGGGGTGATCGCCGTGCTCGGCGCGCTGACGATTCTGCCGGTCCGACACCGCATGACCCGGAACGCCGACGGGACGATCACCGGATCGATCGCGACCCGTGGGTGACCCCGGTCGCGCCTCCCGCACTCCGATCACCAGCTCCATTCCATCACCAGCGACGCCAACGACGGCGTCAGAACGGACGGCAACACCATGACCGCACCAGCGCTCTCCGTGCAGCTCTACAGCATCAAGGAGCACCTCGACCAGGGACTCGACGACGCCCTCGCCCGGCTCGCCGGCATGGGCCTGCGCGAGGTCGAGGCCTTCGACTTCGTCTCCCGTGCGCCCGAGCTCCGTGAAGCCTTCGACCGCCACGGTCTCGCCGCCCGCACTGGGCACGCGACCCTCCTCTCCGACGAGATCCGCTTCGGCGACCAGGTCATGCCGGTCGCCCCACAGGATGAGGTCTTCGCGGCAGCGAAGACACTCGGCCTCGAGATCGTCATCGACTCCTTCGTCAGCCCCGACCGCTGGCTCGACGAAGCGGCCGTCGCCGACACCGCGTCCCGCCTGAACGCCGCAGCGGAGCGCGCCGCCGACCACGGCCTCCGCGTCGGGTACCACAACCACTCCCAGGAGTTCGTCGCATCGTTCGGCGGACGCAGCGCGTTCGAGGTCTTCGCCGACCAGCTGCGTGACGACGTCGCCCTCGAGGTCGACCTGTTCTGGGCGGCGACCGCCGGCCAGGACGTCCCCGCGCTGCTCGGCCGCCTCGGCGACCGCGTCCAGGCACTCCACGTCAAGGACGGCCTGCTGCCCGCCGACCCGTTCGCACCGGGAGCCGCGCCCTTCGTGCCGACGAGTCTCGACCAGCGACCGTTCGGGCAGGGCGAGGTCCCGCTGCGCGAGTCCATCGCGGCGGCCCCCTCGGCCCGGTTCGCGATCATCGAGTTCGACCACTACGGCGCCGGCGACATCTTCGACGGCATCCGGGCGAGCGTCGACGCGCTCGTCGCCGAACAGCTCGTCTCGACCGAAGCGGTGGTCCGCTGATGCCCGCGGCAGCAAACGACACGGCGGCCGCGGCAGCGCAGGGCACGGCACGCGCACCGCAGGGCAGCGGCCCGGTCGGCGTCGGGTTCATCGGCACCGGCATGATCAGTGACACCTACCTCGAGCACCTCACCTCGTTCCCCGACGTCCGCGTCGTGATCCTCGGCGACCTCGACGTCGACCGCGCGAAGGCCCAGGCCGAGAAGTGGAGCGTCGGCGAGTGGGGGACCGCCGACGACGTCCTCGCGCACCCGGACGTCGAGCTCGTCGTGAACCTCACGATCCCCGCCGTCCACGCGCAGGTCGCGTCGCAGGTGCTCGCCGCCGGGAAGCACGTGTGGACGGAGAAGCCGATCAGCGTCGACCGTGCGAGCGGGCTCGCGCTCCTCGAGCAGGCCGACGCCGCAGGACTCCTCGTCGGCATCGCGCCGGACACCGTGCTCGGCCCGGGCGTCCAGTCCGCGCGTCGCGCCATCGCCCGCGGTGACATCGGTCAGCCGCTCACCGCCCAGACCGTCATGCAGTACGCGGGGCCGGACATCTTCCACCCGAACCCGGAGTTCCTGTTCGCGAAGGGTGGCGGGCCGCTGTTCGACATGGGGCCGTACTACCTGACGACGCTCGTGCAGGTGTTCGGTTCGGTCGCCTCGGTGTCGGCGGCCGGCTCGCGTGGACGTGCGACCCGGACGATCCAGCAGGGCGACCGCGTCGGCACCGAGTTCACCGTCGAGGTGCCGACGCACGTCAGCGCGATCGCCCGCTTCGTGGACGGCGGCGTGAGCCAGAGCGTCTTCAGCTTCGAGTCGCCGCTCGCCAAGATGGGCGTCGTCGAGATCACCGGCACCGAGGGGACGCTCGTGATCCCCGACCCGAACATGTTCACGGGCGAGGTGCGGATCACCCGCGCGGCGCCCATCGAACGGATGCAGCAGGACCCGGAGTGGGAGGTCGTGCCGACCGAGGGTGTCCTCGCCGGACGCGGGACCGGGGTCCTCGACCTCGCCCGGGCGATCCGTTCCGGTGGCACACCGCTCGCCTCGGGCGCTCTCGGCTACCACGTGCTCGACACGCTCGTCTCGATCGACGAGTCCGTGGTGTCCGGCCAGACCGTCGACGTGGCGAGCCGGGTCACGCCGGTGCCGCTCGTCGCGGAGGACTGGGACCCGTTCGCCGCGACACTCTGAGCGTTGTGAGCCGAGCGGGGCACCGCAGTACAGAACCGAGCAGCATCGGAGCAGGCTGAGCAAGCCCCCGGTGGTGTCCGTCGCCCCACGTACGCTGAGGCGATGGACACCACCGGTCGGCGCGCCGCCGAGCACCCCGATGACGCGGCCCCTCGCCGGCGATGGATCCTCACCGGCCAGCTCGGCCCGGCGTTCGACGACGGCGGACCGATCCTGCTCATCGAATCGAAGTCCACCTTCACGAAGCGACCGATGCACCGGGCGAAGGCGCACCTCTTCCTCTCGGCCATCCGACATCGTGCGGCGGAACTCGGCGACCGGGCGGAGTTCCACCAGGTCGACCGCTACGAGGAGGTCGTCGAGGTCGGCGCCGACCTCGAGGTGATCGACCCACCCTCGTGGACGGCTCGGCGCTTCGTCCGTGAGCGCGGCCTCCGGGTGCCCCCGAGCCGCGGCTTCGTGACCTCGGAGCCCGACTTCGCGGCCTGGGCGTCGACGCGGGACGGCAAGCGGCTCCTCCTGGAGGACTTCTACCGCACGGTGCGGGAGCGGACCGGGATCCTCATGCGCGGCGACCAGCCGGAGGGCGGCCGCTGGAACTACGACCACGACAACCGCAACCCGCCGCCGAAGGGAGCCGCCCGGCTCGGTCTGCCCGAGCCGCTCTGGCCCGAGGAGGACGACATCGACGCGGAGGTCCGGGAGGACCTCGACCGGTGGCAGCGCGACGGACTGGTCCAGCTGGTCGGCGACGACGGGCCCCGGCGCTTCGCGGCCACGGCGGCCGAGGCGGAGGCGGCGCTCGCGGACTTCATCGAGACCAGGCTCGGCGACTTCGGCCCGTTCGAGGACGCCATGCTCGGCGGCGACTGGACGATGGCGCACTCCCTGCTGAGCGCGCCGCTCAACCTCGGCCTGCTCGACCCGCGCGACGCCGTCGAGACCGTGGTCGCCGAATTCCACGCCGGTCGTGCACCGCTGTCGAGTGTCGAGGGCTTCACCCGTCAGATCATCGGCTGGCGCGACTACGTCTGGCATCTCTACTGGCACCTCGGCGACCCCTACCGGACGAGTCACAACGCCCTCGGAGCACACGAGCCGCTCCCACGTCAGTTCCGCGAACTCGACGCCGCCGCCATCCAGTCCAACTGTCTCCGTGAGACGATCGACGGGATGCGTCGCCACGGGTGGGCGCATCACATCCAGCGGCTCATGGTGCTCGGCAACTGGGCCCTGCAGCACGGATACGACCCCGTCGCGCTCAACGACTGGTTCATCGACATGTTCGTCGACGGCACCCCCTGGGTGATGCCCGCGAACGTCATCGGCATGTCGCAGCACGCGGACGGCGGCATCGTCGCGACGAAGCCCTACGCCTCGGGCGGTGCGTACATCGACAAGATGTCCGACTACTGCGGTGGGTGCGTCTTCAATCCCAAGGTGCGGCTGGGCGAGGACGCCTGCCCCTTCACCGCCGGATACTGGGCCTTCCTCGACCGCGTGGAACCGCGCATCCGGCACAACACCCGCATGGCGCAACCGCTGGCCGGGATGCGACGACTGTCCGACCTGCGCGCCGTCGTCGACCAGGAGCGCACCCGCGAACAGTGGTGATCGGAGCAGTCGTCCAGCCCTCGCGCGACCCCTCGACCGGTGGGGAACGCCTCGCTAGGCTCGGCACATGACGCCCAGTGATGCAGCATCCGACCCGCAGATCGCCGCACTCCAGGCTGCCGCCGCCCAAGCCCAGGCCGAGCTCGAAGCCGCCCAGGCGCAGGCGGCGCTCGCCGCAGCGAAAGTGAAGGCGGCCGAGGCGGCAGCGGCGCTCGCCGGGGCCGGGATCACCGCGTCGGGCGGGGCCACCGGAGCGGCGTCACCGGTCGAGTCTGGGGACCCCGGTTCCGCGAGTGATGCGCCGGCCGCCGAGGCCCCATCCGACGTCCTAGCCGGCGTCCCAACCGACGAAGCGGTCGGTACCGACACCAGCACCGCCGGCACTGGCACTGCCGACACCAGCAGCACCGCCCCCAGCAGCAGCGGCGACGGCGCCAGCAGCACTGATGACCTCAGCGCCGACACCATCGGGCCGGGCCCGCTCGGCCTCGACGACGTGCTGAAGATCCGCGACGGCTACCTCGTGCACGGCCCGGCGCTCGAGATGGGGGCCCTGGTCAACGGGGAACCGGTGCCCGGGGTGCAGGTCCGCATCCCGCTCAGCGTCATGAACCGGCACGGGCTCGTCGCCGGCGCCACCGGAACCGGGAAGACCCGCACCCTCCAGGGCCTCGTCGAGCAGCTCTCGGCCGCCGGTGTCCCCGTGTTCGCCGCGGACATCAAGGGTGACCTCTCGGGCATCGCGACCCCGGGGGAGTCGAACGAGAAGCTCCTCGACCGCACCCGCGGCATCGGCCAGGACTGGACGCCGGCCGCCACCCCGACGGAGTACTTCGCGCTCGGCGGCGTCGGCAAGGGCGTCCCGATCCGCGCCACCATCGCCGCCTTCGGTCCGTTGCTGCTGAGCAAGGTCCTCGGCCTCAACGCAACGCAGGAGTCCAGCCTCGGTCTCGTCTTCCACTACGCCGACCAGGCGGGCCTGCCGCTCCTCGACCTGAGCGACCTGCGCGCGGTCCTCACCTACCTCGCGAGCGACGACGGCAAGGGCGAGCTGCAGGAGCTCGGCGGGCTGTCGGGCGCCACCGTCGGGGTGATCCTGCGGGAGCTCATCACCTTCGCCGACCAGGGCGCCGACGTCTTCTTCGGCGAACCCGAGATCGACACCGCCGACTTCATCCGCCTCGACCCGAGCGGCAAAGGCATCGTCAGCCTGCTCGAGGTGCCGGGCGTCCAGAACCAGCCGGCCCTCTACTCGACGTTCCTCATGTGGTTGCTCGCCGACCTCTTCAACACCCTCCCCGAGGTGGGCGACCCCGAGAAGCCGAAGCTCGTGTTCTTCTTCGACGAGGCGCACCTGCTGTTCCGCGACGCGTCGAAGGACTTCCTCGCGCAGATCACGCAGACGGTCCGGCTCATCCGGTCGAAGGGTGTCGGCATCTTCTTCGTCACGCAGACACCGAAGGACGTCCCGGGCGAGGTGCTCGCGCAGCTCGGGTCGCGCGTGCAGCACGCCCTCCGTGCCTTCACCCCGGACGACGCGAAGGCGCTCAAAGCGACCGTGTCGACCTACCCGACCTCCGGCTACGAGCTCGGCGAGGTCCTCACCTCGCTCGGCACCGGTGAGGCGGTCGTCACCGTGATGAACGAGAAGGGGGCGCCGTCGCCGGTCGCGTGGACGAGACTGCGGGCACCACAGGGACTCATGTCGCCGAGTCCCGACACGGCGATCGACGCGGCGATCGCGGCCTCACCGTTGCTCGCGCGGTACGGGACGCCCGTCGACCGTGAGTCGGCGAGGGAGATCCTGACGGCGAAGCTCGAGGAGGCGAACCAAGCAGCGCTCGCCGCCGAGGCCGAACTCGAGCGGCAGCGCATCGCGGCGGAACTCGCGAAGCAGCAGGCCGCCGCCGACAAGGCGCAGGCCGCGGCGCAGAAGAAGGCCGACGCCGAGTACGAACGGTTGCTCCGGAAGACCGCCGGCACGACCCGCCGAACGTCGACGCGGTCGTCGTCGACGTCGTCGAAGAGTCCGCTCGAAGAGATCCTCGGGTCGAAGGCGACGCGGTCGATCCTCACCGGCGTCGTCGAGGGCATCTTCGGGACGCGTCGCCGCCGCTGAGCTGCCGCGCCGGTCTTCAAGCGGTGTCCCGTCCCCTGAGCGGTTTCCCGTTCCCTGAGCGGTGTCCCGTTCCCCTGAGCGGTTCCCCGTTCCTCCGAGCGGTTTCCCGGTCCCTGAGCGGCTCCCGGTCCCTTGAGCGGTTTCCCGGTCCCTGAGCTTGTCGAAGGGCGCGAACCTACCGGAGGCCGTCTTCGGCGAGGCGACCGAGCTCGACGGTGGCCCGGGCGTCGTCGAGCACCCCGTCCTGCAGCGACCACACGGCGGACAGCGCGGAGCGCGCGACCACCCACTCGAGGAGGACGGTTCGCGACAGGCCGAGCGATCGACGCACCAGCTCGACGCGCTCGGCGAACAGCCGCGGGTTCCGCGCCGTCGCGGGATCGGGGTTGCTGAACATCGCGGTGGCGTCGAAGGCGCGGTGGCCGACGATGCCCTTGGGGTCGATCGCCCGCCAGTCGCCGGGTGCGAACTCGAGCACGTTCATGTGGTGGAGGTCGCCGTGGAGCACGACGACGTCGGCGGCGGTCGTGGTGTCGAGCAGTCGACCGGCGAGCTCCCGCCCACGTTGGAGGAACGCGGCGCTCGCCGGATCGCCGAGGAGGGTGCCGAGGGCTGAGGCGTCGTCGGCGAGCAGCTCGTGGAACCACCGGCGGAGCGTGGGGAGTTCGGCGATGACACCGTCGGCATCGGTCGGTGCCGGGGCGGGGATGGCCGTGTGCAGGGTGTCGAGCACGGAGCACAGGAGCGCGACGGCTCCGAGGTCGTCACCTGCTCGGGTCAGCGAGGAGAGATCACGGCCGCTCGTCGCGCGTTCCAGGACGATCGCGTGGTCATCGCCCGCGAACACCGCTGCACACCCGCCGCCGTCCCACGCCGCGAGCAGCTGACCGCCGAGCGCCTCCTCGTGGACGAGCGGCACCTTGAGCATCGCCGGTCGTCCGTGGTGCGTCACGGGAAGTAGCCGGCTCGACGGCGTCACGATGAGCTCGCCGTCGCGGACGAGCCGCCACTGCTCGACGGCCGCGTCGATGCTCCCTGGTCGCCATGTCACGGGACTCAGCCTAGGCAACCTGTTCGAACCGGTGCCTGGGTCGCGCCTCGGGCGGTCTCGTGATCGCGCCTCTGTCCTTGGGTCGCGCCTCGATCGCCGCCTCGATCGGACCCTTGGTCGCCCCCGGGCCGCACCTCGGTCGGTTCCTGAGCTTGTCGAAGGGCACACGGGCGAACATCGCCCTTCGACAAGCTCAGGGACCGGAGGGTGGTGGAAGGGCAGACGAAGGAACGCCGCCCTTCGACAGGCTCAGGGACCGGGAGGGTGGGGCTCAGGGACCGGGAGGGTGGGGCTCAGGGACCGGGGAGGGCGGGGCTCAGGGACCGGGAGGGTGGGCTTCAGGGACCGGCGAGGATGGGGCTCTGGGACCGGGGAACGCCGGTTAGGCTGGCGCGGTGACCGAGATCCGCGCGTACCGACCGACCGACCGCGCCGCCGTGGCGGCGATCTGCACCCGAACGGGCGACTCGGGCGCGGATGCGACCGGACAGTTCAGCACGGACGACCTCCTGCCCGACATCTATGCCTTGCCCTACGTCGAGCACGAGCCCGAGTTGGCGCTGCTCGTCGACGCCGGCTCGGGTCCGATCGGGTACATCCTGGGCACCGCGGACACGACCGCCTTCGACCGCTGGTTCGTCGAGCGCTGGTGGCCGACCGTCGAGGGCAAGTACGCGGCGGCCGCGGCCTCCGGAGCCGCCTCGGAGGGCGAACGCGGCATCGTCCGATCCGCGACCGATCGCGGCGGACTGGCCCCGGACCTCCTGGCGCAGTACCCGGCCCACCTGCACATCGACCTGCTGCCGGAGACGCAGGGGATGGGTGTCGGCAGACGGCTCATCGACGCGTTCTGCGAGCTCCTCGCGGAGCGCGGCGTCCCGGGCGTGCACCTCGGCGTCGGTGTCGCGAACACCGGGGCCCAGCAGTTCTACCAGCGGACGGGCTTCACGCGGGTCGACGGCGATCCCGGCGCCCACTGGTACGCGAAGGCGCTCTGACCCGGGCGGTATCCGCCTCGAGCCGGATCCCGCGGGGTGCGACGACGCCCTCGCGCTCCGTCGCGGTAGCCGGGGCAGGCCGACTCAGCGAGAGCAGTTCGGCTAGAGCAGTTCGGCGCGCGCCCAGCGCAGACGCTCGAGCGGGGTGAGCAGGTCGGGGTGGTCCTCGCGGAGGTCGTCGAGCGAGACCGGCTGGCGAGGTCGCTCCACCGGGCCGTCGTACGCCGCGACGACGGCCGCGATGCTGTCCGTGCTCCACCGGTTGCTGCGCATGCGGAGGAGCGGGCGGTTCTCGGCGTCGCAGACGAAGAACTGCGAGCTCGCATGCAGACCTCGACCCCGGAACTCGAAGAGCAGACTGCGGCCGATCGCCTCCCGTGGAACGAACCGCTGCCGCCCGACGATGGGCTGCTCGACGAACCCGTCATGCCGCACGACGATGCGTTGGCGACGGGAGAGGACGGCGACGCCGAGCAGGACGACCATGCCGATGACACCGAGCGTGATGACCCACGTGCGTTCGACACTCGGGGCCGGGCCGACGAGCCAGAGCGAGACGCCCCAGACGGGGAGGACGACGATGGCGGCGCTCAGGACGGCGCTCCAGAGCACGCGAGGATGCGGTCTGACCGTCACCGGTTCATCACCCCGTTGCACCACGCACTCACCCCCGCCGACCATCGTGGCCTGCTTTCAGTGGGTGGACAATCCGCCATCTGGGGGACAAGTAGGACGAATACCCCATTCTTCGAGCCGGTCCGCCCGGTTGCGCCGATGCGCTTGACTTCTCGGTCGTGCGATGTGCAATATATTGCATGCCCGCCCCCGCTCAAGCCAACCCGCATCGCCGCGCGCTCCTCCGCGACGACGTCTATCAGTCGCTCCGCAATGCGATCGTCGACGGCACCTTCACCCCGGGCGAGAAGCTCGTCGACACCGAACTCGAACGCTGGCTCGGCGTGAGTCGCACGCCCATCCGTGAGGCCGTCCTGCGCCTCGCCCGGAGCGGGCTCGTCATTGCGAAACCCGGACGGTCGACCGTCGTCGCCCCGCTCGACAGCCGGGCGACGTTGCAGGCACAGGCGGTCGCCGCCGCCATGCACGAACTCGCCATCCGTGAGGCGGTACCGCACCTGAGCGCGGCCGACCTCGACCGCATGCGCGCGGCGAACCGTGACTTCGCAGCCGCGCTCCAACGCGATGACGCCGACGCCGCGCTCGCAGCGGACGACGCCTTCCATGCCGTGGCCGTGGACGTCGCCGGGAACCCGTTCATCCGTGATGCGCTCGAGGCGGTCACCCCGTTGCTGCGCCGGATCGAACGGCTGCGGTTCTCCTCGGTCGCGGCACGCGGGTCGATCGCGCAGCACGATGCCGTCATCGAGCGCTGTGCGGAGGGGGACGTGGATGCGGCGGCCGCGCTCGTCCGGGGCAACTGGACGACCCTCGCCGACCTTGTCCTCGCCCACCTCGACGAGGACTGACCAGCTCGCGCCACCCGACCCGTTTCCCGGCACCGATCGCCACCACTCAGCCGCACCACCGAGACCCAGGAGCCACCACATGTCCCTCAGCGACTTCTCCCGTTACCCGCTCACCTTCGGACCGAGTCCCGTCCACGAACTCAACCGCCTCACCGCCCACCTCGGCGGCGCGACGATCTGGGCCAAGCGCGAGGACGTCAACAGCGGTCTCGCCTACGGCGGCAACAAGACCCGCAAGCTGGAGTACCTCATCCCCGACGCGATCGCGCAGGGTGCCGACACACTCGTGTCGATCGGTGGCTACCAGTCCAACCACACGCGGCAGGTCGCGGCGGTCGCGGCGAAGCTCGGGATGCAGGCGGTGCTCGTGCAGGAGAACTGGGTGGACTGGCCGGACGCGGTGAACGACCGGGTCGGCAACATCATGCTGTCGCGGATCATGGGTGCCGAGGTCCGTCTCGATCCCGCGGGCTTCGGCATCGGCTTCAAGTCGAGCTGGGAACGCGCCCTCGACGACGTGCGCGAACGCGGCGGCACCCCGTACGCGATCCCGGCCGGCGCGTCGGACCACCGGCTCGGTGGTCTGGGGTTCGCGAACTGGGCCGCGGAGGTCGAGCAGCAGGAGCGTGAACTCGGGGTGTTCTTCGACACGATCGTCGTCTGCAGCGTCACCGGGTCCACCCACGCCGGCATGATCGCCGGGTTCGCCGGGCAGGACCGACCGCGCCGGGTGATCGGCATCGACGCGTCGGCGAAGATCCAGGAGACCCGCGACCAGGTCGCACGCATCGCCCGCAACACGGCGGAGCTCATCGGCCTCGAACGCGAGCTCCGCGACGACGAGATCACGGTGTTGGAGGGGTGGGCCGGCGACCTCTACGGGATCCCGGTCGAGTCGACGATGGAGGCGATCCGCCTGACCGGTCGGCTCGAGGGTGTCATCATCGACCCGGTCTACGAGGGGAAGTCGATGGCAGGGCTCATCGACCTCGTGACGAGTGGTGACATCCCGGCGTCCAGCAACGTCCTCTACGCGCATCTCGGTGGGCAGCCGGCGATCAACGCCTACAGCGCCCTCTTCCGCGACTGAGCCCGTGCCCGGCACCTCGCCCGAGCGGGGTGCCGGCGCGGTGCGCTGAGCCGAGTCGCCGGAAACCGGTGCCAGCGCGGTGCGCTGACGCGAACCCGAGGGAACCGGCGTGAGCGCGGGTCAGGCGACCGAGCGCGCCCCTCTGAAGACCCGCGCCCACGTCCATGACCCGCGCTCGCGTCAGCGCACCGCGCTGACGCACTACCAGGGTCGATGGTCGCGGTCCAGGGGCGGGCGGCGGCGCGTGGCGGTGCGAGACTTGGACCTCCACGACGCGAGGAGGTCGCATGCGCGCACCGATGGAACCCCGACACCAGACGCGGATCGCATGATCCGTCTGCAGTCCACCGCCTGGCCCAACAGCGGCACCTCCCTCGACCTCGGTGCCCTGCACGACGCGGCGTCAGGTGCGTTGGCGAGTATCGAGTCGCATCTGGCGTTCACCTCCACAGCCGTGCGACTCGTCGGTCCGCTCGAGCAGCACACCGCCGGGCGGGTCTTCGCGGGACTCGGCGCGATCGCCGCGGTCGACGTCACACTCGCTCGGGTCGTCGAACCGCACCTCGACGCGCTCGCCATCCTGCATCAGGCCGACCTCGAACCGCCGGCCGTCTCCACCTGGGGGGTGTTCGCGGCCGAGGCACCCGGGCTGTGTCTCGACGCGACCCTGGTCGACGACGCCTGGCAGCTGACCGGCACCAAGCCGTGGTGCTCCCTCGCCTCCCGCCTGAGCGACGCCCTCGTCACCGCCCACACCGCGCCCGGGGAGCGGCGGCTGTTCGCCGTCGCGCTCACCGACCCAGGGGTCACGACCGACGACAGCGCGTGGCTCGCTCGAGGACTGCCGCTCGTCCCGAGTGGCCCGGTCGGCTTCGACGGGGTCCCCGCCTCCCCGGTCGGCGACGACGGGTGGTACCTGCGACGCCCCGGCTTCTCCTGGGGCGGGATCGGCGTCGCCGCCTGCTGGTGGGGCGGCGCGGTCACGCTCGTCGACCGTCTGCTCGCCGCCGCGCGCACGCGACCCGACGCCGACCTGCTCCTCCGCACGCTCGGTGCCGCGGCCATCGACCTCTCGATCGCCGAGCAGTCGATCGCCGACGCAGCCCAGGCCATCGAGCACGGCCACGCCGACGACACGGCCGGTCCGCGCCTCGCCCAGCGAGTGCGGTCGACGGTCCGCGGTCGGGTCGACGCCATCCGCGCCGGGGTGCTCGGAGCACTCGGCCCCGGCCCGCTCACTTCCGAGCCCGCCTACCTCGCGCGGATGTCCGACCTCGAGCTCTACATCCAGCAGGACCACGGCGACCGCGACCTCGCGCGCTACGGCCGCATGCTGGTGGAGGCCGACTGATGCCCGCCTTCGACCACCGCGACCCCGGCACGTCGGCAGCCGCCTGGGCGACCCGCTTGCATGAGCTCGACCTGCCCGTCTGGGACGGCTGGAGGCACGCCACGGGCGTCGTCGTCCTGTCACCGCACCCCGACGACGAGTCGCTCGGAGCCGGCGGGCTGATCGCGGCAGCTGCAGCCGCTGGGATCCCGGTCGAGGTCCTCCTCGTGACCCTCGGCGAGGGATCGCACCCCGACTCACCGACCACCACGCCCGAGGAACTCGCCCCGCGCCGGGAGGCCGAATTCATCGATGCTGTCGGTCGTCTCCACCCGACGGTCGGGTACGACGTCCTGCACATCCCGGACGGCGGTCTCGATGCCGAACGCGCGGGCATCGCGGAGCGACTGCGAGCAGCCGTCGCCACCGCCGGATCGCGACCGCTCATCGTCGCCCCCTGGCGCGGCGACGGACACCGTGACCACCGGATCGCGGCCGAACTCGCCACGGCCCTCGCGACCGAGCTCGACCTCGCGCTCGTGGAATTCCCCATCTGGCTCTGGCACTGGGCCGACACCGACGACGCGACCCTGCCGTGGGCCGAGGCGCGGATCGTCCCGCTCGACGCGGCGGCGCACGGGGCGAAGATCGCCGCGATGGACGCCTACCCCTCGCAGACGGAGCCGCTCTCGGACGCACCGGGCGACGAGGCGATCGTCGACCACCACCACCTGCAGCACTATGCGCGGCGGTTCGAGGTCCTGTTCCCGAACGGACGTGCGCTGGACCTCGCGCCGGGTACCGACGCGGATGCTCGTGCGGCGGACACCGACACCGCCAACGACACCGCGACGGCCGACGCTGCGTCACGGTCGAAGGAGTCCTTCGAGGACCACTATCGCGACCACCCCGGGGGCTGGGACTTCGGTTCCTGGTACGAGGAGCGCAAGCGCCGGGTCCTCCTCGCCGCCCTGCCGCGCCAGCGCTACGGCTCGGTACTCGAACTCGGTTGCGCGACGGGTGTCCTGACGGAGCGGCTCGCGGACCGCAGCGACGACGTGCTCGGTGTCGACATCGCCGAAGCACCCCTCGAGATCGCCCGTCGACGGGTGCCCGCCGCCCGGTTCGAACGCGGCACGCTCCCTCACGACTGGCCGAGTGGTGCCTTCGACCTCGTGGTGATGTCGGAGGTCGGCTACTACCTGTCGGCGACCGACCTCGACCGGGTGATCGACCACCTCCTCGGCTCACTCACGCCCGGCGGGAGCATCGTCGCATGTCACTGGCGGCACCCGGACGACCACGCCACGACCTCGGCCGAGTTCGTCCATCGCCGGTTGCTCGAACGCTGGCCCGGCCGTCGGTCGATCCAGCACGTCGAGGACGATTTCCTGCTCGACGTCCTCGTGCCTGCCGATGAGGCGAGCATCGCCGCGGTGGACGGTCTGACGGGCTGATGCTGCGACGGATCGATGCCGTCGTGCCCGCGCACGACGAGGAGGAGCTGATCGGGCCATGCCTCGACGCGCTGCTCGTCGCGCGTGCCGCCGCGCTGCGTCGTCGTCCCGAGCTGCAGGTGGGGATCGTCGTGGTGCTCGACGACTGTCGCGATGACACGGCGCGAATCGTCCGTGAGCGGTTGGCGGGATTCGGTCCTGAGGAGGCGGTCACCGTCGTCATCGACGAGCGCAGCGTCGGAGCGGCCCGTCGGGCCGGTGGCGCGGCCGCTGTGGGATCGGGTGCTGCGGGATCAGGCGCTGCCGACGTCTCCGAGCGGTGGATCGCCAACACCGACGCCGACTCGCGCGTTCCGGAGGACTGGTTCTCCGTGCATGCCGATGCCTTCGACGACGGTGTCGACGTCCTCCTGGGGACCGTCCGTCCCGACTTCACGGACTTCTCCGAGGACGATATCGAGCGCTGGATGGAGACCCATCCGCCCGGACATCTGCCGGGTAACGTGCACGGGGCCAATCTGGGTGTCCGGGCCGATCGGCTCGACGACCTCGGCGGCTTCCGTGAGCTGGCCGAGCATGAGGACGTCGATCTCGTCGAGCGCGCCCGGGCGGCGGGTCTCCGGGTCGTGCCGACGCTGGATGCGCCCGTCGAGACCTCGGGTCGGCGACGTGGTCGGACCCCGGGTGGCTACGCCGCGTTCCTCGCCGAGACCTACCCGCGATCCTGACGATCCCGCGCGTCTGAACCCCCGGCCCGCGTCGCCGGATCAGGTCCGTCCGACTGCGGGTCGACGATGACCTCGGTGACCTCGCCGAGGTCGAGCACCGGGTACCGGGAGACGGCTCCGACCTTCTCCTCGCTCGCCAGGATGTAGACGTCGGTGCTGCGCTCGGCGAGGGCGCGCTTCGTCGCGGCATCGTCGAGGTCGCCGGTGGTGAGGCCGTGTTCGGGATGGAAACCTGTGACGCCGAGGAAGCAGGCGTCGGCACTCAGGTGACGGATGGCTTCCGCGGCGAGGGCGCCGCCCGCGACCATGGAGTGACGTCCGAGTTCGCCGCCGATCATGATGACGCGTGCCGGCGAGTGCTCCGCCACGGCGAGTGCGACCGCCGGGCTCGGGGTGATGACGGTGAGGGTCGGGTCGTCCGGGAGGAGTCGCGCGAGCGCGAGCGCGGTGGTGCCGGCGTCGATGATGATGGTGCTGCCTGGTTGGATCCGCTCGGCGGCGATGCGGGCGACGCGCTCTTTGCTCTCCGCCCCGAGGGACAGTCGATCCCGGAACGGGCGATCGGCCGCGGCGACCGGGAGTGCGCCGCCGTAGACGCGGACGCAGAGACCGGCATCGGCCAGCTCGCGGAGGTCTCGTCGGATCGAGTCCTCCGAGAGCCCGAGCGCAGCGGCGGCGTCCTTCGCGACGATCCGCCCGTCGCGTTCGAGGAGATCGAGCAGGTGCGATCGGCGTTGGGCGCTCAACATGCGTGCTCCTTCATGGTGTTGCACGATCGTGCACGGTTAACGCTACAGTGCTGGACATGACAACGCCACTCCTCATCCTCATCGCCGGCCCCTACCGCTCCGGGACCGGCGGTGACCCGGACGCCATCGCCCGCAACCTGGAACGACTCGAAGCCGCTGCAGCGCCCATCTACGCGCTCGGTCACGTCCCGATGATCGGGGAGTGGGTCGCGCTGCCGATCCTGCGTGGGATCGACGCCGCGTCCGGCGACGGCGACGTGATGTACGAGACGGCGAGGCGGCTGCTCCAGCACTGCGACGCCGTGCTCCGGCTGCCGGGGGAGTCGTCCGGCGCCGACACCGACGTCGCCATCGCTCGTGAGCGCGGGATCCCCGTGTACACCGACCTCTCGGAGATCCCGGCCCTCGAGCGCTGAGGTCGCTTGCCCGCGGCGTCCCGGCACTCCGGCTAGGCTGACGCGCATGCTCGACGACCTCAGGATCCGCCGCTACCGCGACACCGATGCGCGGGCGACCAGGTCGATCTTCGAACGCGCGGTGCGGGTGACCGCTGCCGCCCACTACACGGCCGAGCAGCTCGCCGCATGGGTGCCGGACGAACCGGCAGGCGCCGTGTTGGACGACTGGGCCGACCGACGTGCCGCGGTGACGACGTGGGTGGCCGAGCTCGACGACTCGGTGGTCGGATTCACCGACCTGGACGTCAAGATCGGCTACCTCGACATGCTGTTCGTCGATCCGGACGCGGGACGACGCGGCGTCGGGTCCGCGCTCATCCGTCACGTGCTCGACGAAGCTCGGGCGGTGGGGCTCCGGGAGGTGACCGTGCAGGCGAGTCGGACGGCGCAGCCGGTGTTCGAGCGTCACGGCTTCGTCGTGGTCCGCGAGCAGCGGGTCGAGCGTCGCGGGGTGCTCATCGAGAACGCGGTGATGCGGATGCCCCTGGACGCCCCTGCGGGGTGATGCTCCCGGGATGTCCCGCGCGCCCGGCGGGGTGTCGCCAGCGCGGTGCGCTGACCCGAGCGCGGTGGTGTGGGTGCCGGCGCGGTGCGTCGACGTGAGATCGCTGCAATCGGCGTGAGCGCGGGTCGTGGCGGTGGGCGCGGCCCTCTGGAGACCCGCGCCCACGCGTGTGACCCGCGCTCACGCCAGCGCACCGCGCTGGCAGTCCGTCAGGCGTCGGCGAGTTGAGCGTCGGCACGCTCCGGGGAACCGGCTGCGAGCCCACGGCTGATGGCACGTCGCGAGCCGAGCCAGAGCAGGACACCGACGAGGAAGACGATGACCTCCGTCACGGTGAGCGACCAGACGATGCCACCGAGTCCGAACCACAGGTTGCCGAGGAGGACGATCGGGACGAACAGCACGCCCTGGGTGACGGCCATGACCGCTGCGGCGAGTGCTCGCCCGGTCGCTTGGAAGAGCGAGGTGATGAGCCCGGTGAACCCGTTGGCGATCATCGCGGTGAGCTGGGCGACGAGGATCGTGACGCCGAGACCGAGGACGGCGGGATCGGCGATGAACGCGGAGACGATCGGCTCACGCAGGACGAAGACGACGCCGGCGAAGAGGACCGAGATCCCACCGACCGTGAGTGCCGAGGCACGGAGAGCCGACCGGAGTCGCGCGCCGTCGCCCTTGCCGAACGCGTATGCGAGGAGGGGGAGCACGCCGAAGGTGACGCCCATGACCAGGAACTCGGGCACTTGGGCGATCCGGACCGCGACGCCCATGGCGGCGAGCGGGGCGTCTCCGTATGCTGCGGCCAGCGTGTTCAACACGAGTGCGGTGACGATGAGGAACCCCGACTGCAGGAGCGTGCTCACGCCGACACCGAGGACCGGCTTGAGGATCGTCGGCGACAGCGTGAACCAACGCGGAGCCAGACTGACGTGCTCGCTGTTGCGCTGCAACCACGCCACGAAGTAGACGAGGACACCGAGGTTCGCCAGGCCCATCGCGAGCGCTGCACCGGCGACGCCCCAGCCGAACCCGAGGATGAAGACGAGATCGAGGACGAGGTTCGCCACCGCCGACGCGATGAGGGCGATCATCACCTGACGGGCGGCACCCTCGGCCCGCACGAGCTGTTCCAGACAGAACGCGGTCGCCATGACGGGGACGAACGCGAGCATGACGCCGATGAACGCCGAAGTCGCCGGGGCGGTGACCGCGTCCGCCCCGAGCAGCGACACGAGTGGACCGAGGAACACGAGGCCGATCCCGCCCAGGACGGCGCCCGTCAGGAACGCGCCCCAGACCGAGAAGGAGGCGGCCCGTTTGATGTCCCCGGCCTGTGCCGGGTCGTGTTCGGAGGCGCCCAAGAGCCTGGAGATGAGCGCGCCGCCGCCGACGCCGAACAGGTCGCCGATGGCCATGATCAGTCCGAGGATCGGGGCTCCGAGCGTGATCGCGGCGAGCAGGGTGGTGTCGTGCAGTGAGCCGACGACGCCCGCGTTGATGAGGTTGTAGACGGCGCTGACGACCAGCGCCGCCGCCATCGGGACGCACAGATGGATCAGCGCCCGGATGATCGGGGCGGTCGACAGGTACCAGCGGTTGCTCCCGACCGTGTCGGCTGCGGTCGAGGGCGCGGTGGCCGTCGACGGTGCGGTGCTGCTGGGGACGGGTGTTCCGGCGGTGGGATCGGTGTGGTGTTCGGGGTGCATGGCAGGCTCCGTTTCGGGCAGGTTCCGGGCGCGACGATGAGCGCCGGCGCGGCGAGGGTTCGGTGATGGGGGTGGTCGTCCGGCGCGCGCTGGGCGGACGGGCTCAGCGCGCGTCCGGGCGCGACGGACAGCGCCGTCGTGGCGTTCGCGGTCGCCATCGTGTGCGGCGGTCGGTGGAGGACGCGGCGAGTGGTCTCGTCGCGTGGTCAGGGTGCTCGGGTTCCCCGAGCGGTGATCAGCGGGTCGGCTGCGGCAGGTGCGCCGTGAGCTTCGTGAGCAGAGCGTGCAGGGTGTCGCGTTCGCTCTGGTCCAACGGGGTCAGGATGATGTCGTCGGCCTCGGCCATCGCGGTCTCGAACCCGGCGATGAGGTCGGTGCCGAGCGGGGTGGCGTAGACGCGCTTGGTGCGTGCGTTTCCGTCTTCCGTGCGGCGTTCGACGAGGTCCCGACGTTCGAGTCCCTGCAGGAGGCTCGAGACGCTGGCGGCGCTCGTCCGGCTCACCTCGGCGATGTCGCGTTGGCTCGATCCTGGATGCCGGACGAGGTGGCCGAGGACGAAGGCCTGTTCGTGGCTGAGCTCGCGGGCTCGGATCCAGTCCTCGCCGGCTTTGCGCTGTGCCCACCCGATCCAGCGGACCAGTTCGAGTGTGCTGCTGAGGGTGGGTGTCTCGTCGTCCATGGTTAGAACGCTAACGCTTAGAGTTCTAACTGTCAACCCTCGAATGATCGATTCGCTCAGCGCGGTGCGCTGACGTGAGATGTGCGGACTCGGTGCCAGCGCGGTGCGCTGGCACGAAACCGACGAGTTCGGCGTGGGCGCGGGTCGTAGCCCTGAGCGCGCCCCTCCGGAGACCCGCGCTCACGCGTGTGACCCGCGCTCACGTCAGCGCACCGCGCTGGCAACCCGAGAGCACCGCCGCCGGGGTGCTCCGGAAACGCAGAACGCCCCTCGCGGTGGGCGAAGGGCGTTCTGTCAAGCTGGCGGAGAATGGGGGATTCGAACCCCCGAGGGCGTTAACCCAACACGCTTTCCAAGCGTGCGCCATAGGCCACTAGGCGAATTCTCCATGGCTGTTTGTGAAAAACGGCCAGATAGCAGCATACCTGGTTCCCGGACCGCCGCGCGCCACCCGGCCCCGCCGCCGCGCTCCGAGGCCGGCCGAGCAGGAAGGCCCGGAGTCGGAGACACCGGCACGGAGCGCCACTCGCGTCAGCTCGCAGCAGGCGGTCGCCAATCCACCCGTTGGTCGCGCCGCAGCACGAGCGACCGGGGGAGGACGGCCGCGAGCACGCGTTCGAGCGGCTGACTCGCCGACCGCAGGGCCGCCTTCGCCTCAGCCAACACCGCGTCGACCGAACCGGCGCTCGCCGTACCACCAGCCGAGGAACGGCTCCGGGGATCGCCCCCGATGTCGCGTCGCTCCACAGCGCTCGGCGCATAGCTCTCCCGCTCGACCGCCGACACGAGCCGGTCGACGGCCGGTGACTCGATCCGGAACTGCCCGCGCAGCCTCGACGCGAACCCGCGTGGTGACTCCGCCGACGTCACGGGGAAGCCGAGGTCGCGGGCGGTGTCGAGGAACTCCGCCCAAGCCCAGCCCGCCGAGGTCCCCTCGGTCAGCGCACGCCGACGCCCGGCCGCTCGCCGGAGACCCCGGGCGATCGACGGGGTGGCGAGCAGCACGAGCACGCCGAGCAGGATCGCGAGCGGGACGAGGGCGGCGGTGAACGCCCCGCCGGACTGGGTCGAGGTCGGTCCGCCGAGCGCGTCCGCGGTGGGGGTGGGCGTCGACGCCGCGGTCGGAGTCGGACGGCTGTCGGGACTCACCGATCCACTGCCGGGCGTCGCCGTGCTCGCGTCGCTGAACTGCGTCACGACCCCACGGCTGGCCGTCGGCTCGAACGGCACCCAGCCCACACCCTCGAAGTACAGCTCCGGCCAGGCGTGCAATTGGTCCGAGGTGACGATGTAGGTGTCGCGGTTCGCCGGGGTGTTGTCGATCGTCGTGCCCGGCAGGTACCCGATGGCGATGCGCGCGGGGATGCCGAGGACGCGTGACATCACGGCCATCGCGGACGAGAAGTGGATGCAGTAGCCGGCCTTGCGCTCCAGGAACGTCGCGATGACCTCAGCCCCGCTGCCATCGAAGCCCTCCTCGACCGGCGCCGACTCCGAGTACTCGAAGGTGCTGCGGAAGTAGCGCTGCAGGGCGATCGCGCGGTCGTAGTCGGTGGAGGCGGTCGCCGTGACGTCCGCAGCGGTGTCACGGATGATCTGCGGCAGGTCGTCGGGCAGCTCGAGATACGGGGCGGCTGACGCCGGGTCGGCGACCGGCGGGACATCGCGCATCTGCTGTGCGGTCGGCAGGATCGCCGTGCTCGTCGCCGTGTACGTCTGCCCGCGGGTGGATCCACGCTCCGCCATCGCCGTCAGCCCGGCGGCCTCGAACCGCCAGTCACCGCGGAGCCCGTCGACCTTCTGCGTCGGATACGGCAACGGCAGCCATGGGCTCGACAGCGAGTCCACCGTGACCGTCGTCTCGAAGGCCTCCACCGGGATCGCCTCGCTGAGCCCGGCCGGCGCGGGGAAGGCGTCGAGCGTGTTGCCGTCGTTGTAGCCCGAATTGTCCGGTCCCCAGACCGTACCCGTGAAGTCGCTGAGGTCGGTGACCTTGAGGTAGGGGGCGTCGTCGGCGGTGGTCGTGTACTCGAGCGCGGTCGTGTTCGCGGGGCGCCGCAGACTCTGGCCGAGCGAGATGAGCGGGTTGATGCCGTTCACGAACGGACCGCTGCCACGGGCGCCGGCGGTCACGTCCCGGACGGCGAGGTCGGGCAGCACCGCCGGCGTGAGGAGGGCGACCACCACCGCGACGGCACTGACGAGGACGGCCGGACCGAGACCTCCGAAGCGGCCGACACCGGTCATCGCCGACGGTCCGGCGCCGCGTCCATCGCCGGCAGCCCGGGCCGAGGCGAGCGCTCGCAGTAACTCGCGGCGTCGGACGTCCTCGCGGAGCAGCCAGAGGAAGGAGAGGGCGACGAACGCGAACACCCACGGATCGAGGGGGAACGACACGGCGACGGTCGGCCCGGCGTAGACGGCGAAGACGAGGACGGCCGCGAGCACCGGCGCGTGCCGGCCGAGCACGAGCCAGGCGACCGCCAGCGCGACGATGCCGCCGCCCGCGGCCATGACGAAGACCACGCCGGCGTCGGTGTCGAGTGGGGCCGAGCCGTCGTGGAAGGTCTGGAACCCGGCGTCACGCAACCGTTCGAAGGCACCGAGCGTCGTCGGGGTCGGGACGATGCCGATGATCGCCGTCTCACTGGCGAAGAACAGCGTGATCGTCAGCAGCCATGCGACGCCGGCGCCCAGCCACACGAACACCGCCGGCAGTCTCGTGCGCCGGAGGAGGATCGCCGTGGCGAGGACGATCGCGATGACGAGGTTCGTGACGAACCACCAGTCGAGCGCGTCGAGCACCCGTCCGAACCCGAGGCCACCCGTCGCGAGGAGCAGGAAGGCGGCGAGGCCGAGACGCAGGTCGCCGACGTTCGCGGTGTCGCGTGGGTCGTCCCGGCGTCCGCCGGCGCTTCCCGACCATGACCCGCCACTGGTTCCGCCACGGGACGGGTGTCGAGGGTTCGGCGAGCCGGCACCAGGACGGACACCCGATGGCGCGCCTCCGCGAGACGACACTCGGCCACGGGCGGCCGCCGCCGCACGGCGTTCCTCAGCGACGGACATACGCACCTCCGGCACCCCGGCGGCCGCCCTGGCCGCCCCGACCACCACGGCCGGCCGACTGCGGAGCCAGCGTGGTGGTCGCCGGACCGCTCGTGCCGGACCACAGCGCCTGGAACGATGCGCCGCGCTCGCCGACGTGGCAGCGCCACCCCGCGGACTCCAGGAGCTCGATGCTCCGACGCCGAGCGCCGGCCGGGAGGAGTGCGACGGGGAGCGGCGAGAGATGCGCGACCGCGGTCAGTTCACCGAGATCGCCCTCCTCGACGTCGCCGAGGATCGCGATGACCGGTTGCGACCGGCGCGCGGCGATGACGGGTGAGAGGTCGAGGAACCGATTGGGCTGCACCGATGGTCGCAGGAGGGCCAGGTCGAGCAAGGCGGCGTCGAGGTCGTCCTCCTCGAGATGCTGCCCGCCGCGGGCGAGCGCGTCGCCCATGTCGCCCACCGGACTGGAACGCAGTCCACCGGACGCGGATCTCGCACTGATCTCGCGGGAGAGCTCCTCGGTGCCGGCACCGACGAGGTTGACGCGGTAGTCGGCGTCGACGAGGTGGGCGGTGATCGAGGCAGCGAGCGACACGGCCTGCTCGAACGCCGGCAGGTACGACGGATCGTCGTCGGGCCAGGCCCAGTGGGCTGCGGCGGTGTCGAGGAGGACGGTCGCCTCGGGGTCGTTGCGCTGCTCCTCCTGCCGCACCATCAGCTCACCGTGGTGCGCGCTCGCCCGCCAGTGCAGTCGGCGGATCGCGTCACCCGGCAGGTAGGGGCGGGCGATGATGTCGTCCTCGCCCGCACCGACGTGCAGCGATGACGGGCGCGTGGAACCGTCGCGGCTGGCGGTGAGTGCGGGGATCTCCGGCAGGACGACGACTTCCGGCAGGACGACGACCGCATGCGTCCCTCCGACGTCACGACGACGGACGACGAGTCCGAACGGGTCGCTCACGGTCAGCCCGAGCGGGCCGAGGTCGTGTTCCCCGCGACGCAGCGCCGTCACGGTGTACTCAGCGGTCCGACGGCGCGAACCGATTCCGGCGACGCCGGTACTCGGAAGGGTCCCCTCGGCGCTGCCGGTGAGTCCGGCCGGCACGCGGTCCTTCCACTCCGTGTGGACGTGGGGGAGTGCGCTCGTCTCGGCGATCGTGACCTCGACGGAGATCCGACCGCCGACCGCGACGAGGTCTGGCCGGGTGGTGCGGTCGACCCGGAGCGACGGCCGCTCGAGGTAGACCGCGCCGAAGCTGGCGGCGACGAGCGCGACGAGCAGGCCGGCCGCTGCGAGCAACTCCGGCGAGCCGATCCCGCGCGCGAAGATCAGGCACACGCCGGCCGCGATGAGCACGCCGACCGCGCGTCTCGTCAACGGCACGCGACGCTTCATGGGCTCAGGACCTCCGGTGCCGGATCACGGCGATCCGGCGGTCGCGGTGCGGGGCCATCGGATCAGGACCTCAGCTCGGTACGCCCGGAGTGCGGCACGGGCGTCCGCTCCAACAACTCGACGAGCACTTCGGAGACCGCCTGGACGCCCGAGCGGTCGTGGGCGCTCACCGCTCGGCGGGTGGGGATGAGCCGGTGGGCGAGGACCGGTGCCAGCAGCTGATCGATGTCGTCGGGCAGGACGAACTCGCGACCGTCGAGCGCCGCGAGCACCTTGGCCGCGCGGACGAGCTGCAGGGTGGCGCGCGGGCTCGCGCCGAGCCGGAGTTCGGGGTGCACGCGGGTCGCCTGCACGAGCGAGACGCAGTACTGCTCGACGATCGGCGACACGAAGACACCGCGGGCCCAGGCGATGAGGCGCTCGACGTCGCCGCGTGAGGCGACCGGTCCGATGGTGTCGAGCGGGTTGACCGTGTCACGCTGGCGGAGCATCGCGAGCTCCGCGGAAGCGTCGGGGTATCCCATCGAGATACGCGCCATGAAGCGGTCGCGCTGGGCCTCCGGCAGAGCGTAGGTGCCCTCCATCTCGAGCGGGTTCTGCGTGGCGACGACCGTGAACGGCGACGGCAGGGCGTGCGTCTCACCGTCGACCGTGACCTGCCGCTCCTCCATCGACTCGAGCAACGCCGACTGGGTCTTCGGCGAGGAGCGGTTGATCTCGTCGGCGATGACGATGTTCGCGAACACCGCTCCGGGCTTGAACTCGAACTCGCGGTCGACCTGGTTGAAGATCGAGACGCCGGTGACGTCGGACGGGAGCAGGTCGGGCGTGAACTGGATGCGGCGGACGGTGCTGCCGACGGACGCGGCGAGGGCCTTCGCAAGGACGGTCTTGCCGACGCCGGGGACGTCCTCGATGAGCAGGTGACCCTCGGCGAGCATCACGATGAGCGCCATCCGCGCGGCGAACGGCTTGCCGTCGAGGACGCGCTCGACGTTGTCGAGGATGCGTTCGGCCAGCACCTGGAACTCCTCGGCGTTCAGTGCCGGCTTCAGTTCGGCGACGGTGTCCCGCGGGGCGCGGCTGGTGTTGCTCTGCTCGGTCATGGTCGGCTCCTGCGGTCGTGGTCGAGCATGCGCTTGAACAACAGCGCGACGATGGTGGCGAGGCCGATCGTGATGAGGGTCGGGGCGAGTGCTCCGAGGAACTGCATCCAGAGGTAGTTGTCGGTCGGGCCGCTGTCGCCGACGAACCCGCGGTAGAGCAGGGTGAACGACTGCCACAGCCCCACGCCGCCGCCGAGCGTGAAGACGACACCGACGATCCAGAGGACCCGTTCCCAGACGACGGCGCGGACGCGATGGGCGTCGACGGCGTCGAGGTACTCCTCGTACCGCTGCTGGTCGAGCTGGGTCTGCTGCGCGGCGGGACCTGCCGCCGCAGGCTGATCCGCGACCACGGCGGTGTAGCCGGTCCGGGCTTCGAACGGGTGGGCGCGACGGTCGGTCTGTGAGGGCATGCCGCGGGACGGCTGGGCGCGCGGGCCGTCGTCGAACCGGTCGTCGGTCGGCGGGCGGACGGGGCGACCGTCGGTGGGCGGCTGGATGAGCTGCGGGGCGATCTCCTCGAGCGAGGCGAGGTGGCTGCGGCGGCCGCTGTCACCGACGTTCGGGCGCGTGCGCTCGTCGGTGTGTCCGCGTTGGAACGCGGGGTCGTAGCGTTGGTCCATCATCGGCCTCCGTCGCGCTGCGTACATCGTCCGGGCCGGAACCCGTTGCCCGATCCTAGGACTGATAACGAACAGGTAACACCCCTGGACGTGTCGCCCACAGGAACTCCATATGTGCCCCAGGTTGCGCGCACACGGTGCCGGTGCGGGTCAGGGAACTCTTCGGAGCCCGCACCCGCATCGGTTGTGTGGGCCCGAGCACTGAGCACGTACCCGGTCGGTGAGACGTCTTCCGGTCCCGGAAACCCTTTCCGGTCCCTGAAACCCTGTCCGGTCCCTGAAACCCTCTCCGGTCCCTGAGCTTGTCGAAGGGCAGGGCGTCCCGTGTGCACTTCGACAGGCTCAGTGACCGGTGTCCGTTGCCCGTCCCCGTTCCGGTCCCTGAGGCCCTCCACGGTCCCTGAGCTCGTCGAAGGGCGGGGTGTGGCGTGTGCACTTCGACTGGCTCAGTGACCGGTGTTCGTTGCCCGGCTCCGTTCCGGTCCCTGAAACCCTTTCCGGTCCCTGAGCTTGTCGAAGGGCGGGGTGTCCCGTGTGCACTTCGACAGGCTCAGGGATCGGGTCTGACGGAGACGACGACAGGCCCGGGAACGGGGATCCGTTCACCGAGCCTGTCGAGGTGCAGGGACCTACAGCGACGCGAGCGCCTCGCGGATCGGGGTCTCGCCGCCGATGACCTCGAACTGCGTGCGGGACGCCGAGCCCGACTCGATGAGCGCGAACAGCACGGCGGCGACGTCGGCGCGCGGGATCGAGCCGCGGTCGGTGGTCGTCGCGGCGGTGATCGTGCCGGTCGGGGCGTCGTCGGTCAGACCGCCCGGACGGACGATCGTCCAGTCGAGGTCGCGCCCGCGGAGGTCGGCGTCGGCCTCGGACTTCGCCCGCAGGTAGACCTGGAACACGTCGTCCGACTCCGGGTCGAAGTCGTCGGTGCTCATCGCGGACACCATGATGTAGCGCGGGACCTTGGCGAGCTCGGCGGCCTCGGCGAGGAGGATGGCGCCGTCGCGGTCGAGGGTGAGCTTGCGGTCGGCGCCGCTGTTCGGGCCGGCTCCCGCCGCGAACACGACGACGTCGGCTCCGGCGAGTTCGTCGGCGAGTTCGGCTGCCGAGGAGTGCTCGAGGTCGAGGACGATGGCGCGGGAGCCGATGCCCTGGAGTTCGCCCACCTGCTCGGGGTTGCGGATGATGCCGGCGGGGGAGTGTCCTGCTTCGGCGAGCAGTCGCTGCAGGTGCAGGGCGATCTGTCCGTGTCCTCCGGCGATGACGACGTCGGTCATGTGAGTCCTCTCGTTCGATGCGGTCCCGGTCGGTGCGCCGCCCGTTCGTGGGGACGGCGGTCGATCGGTGGTCTGGGGCCAGTGGTCCCAGATCCGCCAGTCAACGCCTCAACCGGGGCGTACGCAACCCGGTCGCGGCTCGGGTACACTAGGTGACGGCTCCCCGCGTGGCGCCATCCAGGCCAACTCCCCCAGGGCGGAAACGCAGCAAGGGTAACCGGGCTCTGGCGGGTGCGCGGGGAGTCTTTTCGTGCCCGCGGTGCCCTGCTCCCGCACCCTGGCCGCTGGCGCCGCAGCAGGACATCCGCCCGGCACCAGGACATCCGGCGCTGCTTTCTCCTGCTCCCGCGCCGATCTCCTGCTCCAGCGCCGTTCTCCCGTCGCCCGCCGACGACGAAGCCCCGAAGTCCTGCGGTGGCAGGACTCCGGGGCTTGCGAGCACGTCAGGTCAGCTGAGCTGGGCGCGACGCTTCCGGACGGCGACCAGCGCGAGGCCGCCGAGGAGCAGCATCGCAGCGAGTCCGAGCGGCGCCGCGGTGTCGGCACCGGTCACCGCGAGGGTCGGGCCGTGACCGGACGCTGCGGGTGCCGCTGCGGCGGCGAGCGTGAACTGCACCGGAGCCGACGGTGCCGAGGTGGGCACCGGGACGGCTTCGCTCGGGTCGGCGATCAGCGTCGCGACAGCGGTGTAGTCACCGGGTGCCACGGCCACCGTGACCGACCAGTGGCCGTTGTCGTCGACGAGGATCGGGGCGCGTGGGTCGGCCGGAGCGGCGTCCTGGCCCTCGGGCAGGGCCACACGGGCGTTCGCGTCGGCACCGTTCGCCACGTCTTCGAGTTCCTCCTTGAGCGCGTTGTAGAACGCGGTCGGCAGGAGGGCGATACCGAGGTAGGTACCCGGTGTCGCGGTTCCCGAGAATGTCACGACATCACCCGTGAGGGCCTGGCCCTGCGTCGGCGTCTCGATCACCGGTGACGGCAGCAGCGGGGGCGCCGGAAGGGTGAAGGGGACGCTGTCGAAAGCGACCCGACGACCATCCGTCGCGACGATGGGCTGGCTCACGAGAGCGCGCGTCCCAGTGCCGTAGGTCGCGGTGATGCTCCAGGTCCCGTCGACCACGGTCGTCTCGAGTCGTCCGCCCTCGGAGATGTTGAGGTAGACGTTCAGCCCGTCCCGCCCGGTTCCCGAGAAGGTGACGGTGCGATCGGTGAATACCTGGCCGGCGGTCGGCGACAGGATCTCGAAGTTCCACACCTCGGCTTGGCTCGGGAAGACGACCTGTCGCTCGATCGACTCGTTGGAGCCGTCGACCTGCTGGGTGGACATCGCGACGATCGTGACGGAATCGACCATGGGGATCGTGATGGTCGTGGTCCAGGCCTCATCGACGACCGGGACGTCGTCGGCGTACACCGTCAGGAACCCGTCGCCCTGGTCTGCGGCGATGTCGACGACCGTGCCGGACTCTCCCACGCCAGAGAACGTGACGGTCTGGCTCGTCAGGATCTCACCCGCTGTGGGCGTCAACATGTCGAATTTTGGAGCTGCCGCGCGGGCGGCCGCGTCCTCGGAAGGTACCTCGTCCGCGGGTGCCGGCGACTCCTCGGGAGCGGGGGATTCGGTCGGCGCGGTCGACTCGGCGGGTGCGGGCGATTCGGTCGGCGCGGCGGTCTCGGAGACCGACGGGACCGGCTCGGTCGCAGCGGACGCGGGCCCGGCGGTGAGCAGCGCGCCGCCGAGGGCGAGTGAGATGACGACGGGCAGCGAAAGCGCTTTCCGCCAGGACGAGGTGCGTGGCAAGGTGTTCCCCCCAGAGAAAGTCCTGCCGCGGCACGGAGGCCGAAGCAGGACGGATGTGACAGCTGTTGTTCCTGAACCTAGCAGTTTCCTGTGAGCTGGCATTGGGGTTTGCCCTATGGTCTGGAGACCTTCGCGCAGGTCGACCGATCATCGCCCTGCGACCTCGACATTGTGCGCTTACCCAGCCCCGGCAGAGCCCGCCCCCGTAGGCTGGAAACCGTGGCGCGAAGCATTTACATCATCTCTGCCGAAGGACACTCCGGGAAGTCGACGGTGGCCCTCGGGGTCCTCGACACCCTGAGCCATCAGATCGAGCGGATCGGGGTGTTCCGCCCCATCGCACGGTCCACCACGAAACCCGACTACGTGCTCCAGCTGCTGCTCGAGCACGACGGCGTCGACCTCGCCTACGAAGACTGCATCGGCGTCAGCTACGACGACGTGCACACCGATCCCGAGGCGGCGCTCTCGCGCATCGTCCAGCGGTACAAGCACATCGAGGCGCAGTGCGACGCGGTCGTGATCCTCGGCTCCGACTACACCGACGTCGGTAGCCCGACGGAGCTCGGCTACAACGCCCGGATCGCCACCAACCTCGGTGCGCCCGTCCTCCTCGTGCTCGGCGGTCGCGCCGGTCAGGGTGCGGGGGAGCAGCTCGGCCAGTCCGTCGCCCGCACACCCGACGACATGCGCAACATCGCCGAACTCGCCCTGGGCGAGCTCGCCGACGCGCACGCCCAGTTGCTCGCCGTCGTCGCGAACCGCGCCGATCCCGACAAGCTCCTCGAGATCACCGCCGCGATCAGCGACGCCATCCACCCGAACGGTTCCGCGAACGGTTCCGTCGTCGCCCCGGCCGGTCATGCCGCCGGTGCCGCGATGGTCCCCGTCTGGGCGATCCCCGAAGACACCTTCCTCATCGCGCCGACCATGGACAGCATCCTCGAAGCCGTCGACGGCACCCTCGTGAAGGGCAGCGAGGAGCTGCTCACCCGCGAGGCGCTCGGCGTCGTCGTGGCGGGCATGTCCATGGTGAACGTGCTCCCGCGCATCACCGAGGGATCCGTCATCGTGATCCCCGCAGACCGCACGGAGGTGCTGCTCGCCGCACTCATGGCCAACGCCTCCGGCACGTTCCCGTCCATCGCGGGCATCGTGCTCAACGGCGGGTTCCCGTTGCCCGAGGTCGTGGAGGAACTCATCTCCGGTCTCGGCGAGATCCCGCCGATCGTCAGCACCGACCTCGGCACCTACGACACCGCGGTCCGCGTCATGAACACCCGTGGCCGTCTCGCCGCCGACTCGCAGCGCAAGTACGACACCGCGCTCGCGCTGTTCGAGCAGAACGTCGACGCACCGCTCCTGCTCGAGCTGCTCAACGTCGCGCGCGCCGACGTCGTGACGCCCCTCATGTTCGAATACGGGCTGCTGGAGCGTGCTCGGTCGAACCGCAAGCACATCGTGCTGCCGGAGGGCGACGACGACCGCATCCTCCGCGCGGCCGGCACCCTGCTCGCCCGTGAGGTCGCCGACCTCACCATCCTCGGTGAGGAGATCGAGGTGCGGTCGCGGGCCATCGAGCTGGGCATCGACCTCAGCAAGGCGACCATCGTCAGCCCCTTCGACGCGGTCCTGCGCCTCAAGTTCGCCGAGGAGTACGCCCGGTTGCGGGCCCACAAGGGCGTCACGATCGACATGGCGAGCGACGCCGTCACCGACGTCTCCTACTTCGGCACGATGATGGTGCACCTCGGGCTCGCCGACGGCATGGTCTCGGGCGCCGCCCACACGACGGCGCACACCATCCGGCCGTCGTTCGAGATCATCAAGACGAAGCCCGGCGTCTCCGTGGTGTCGAGCGTCTTCCTCATGGCGCTCGCCGACCGCGTGCTCGTCTACGGCGACTGCGCGGTGAACCCCGACCCGACCGACGCCCAGCTCGCCGACATCGCGATCTCCTCGGCCGAGACGGCGGAGCAGTTCGGGATCGAGCAGCGCATCGCGATGCTGTCGTACTCCACCGGTGACTCCGGTGCGGGCGCCGACGTCGAGAAGGTCCGCTCAGCGACCCGGCAGGTGCGCGAGCGTCGGCCAGACCTCCTCGTCGAGGGCCCGATCCAGTACGACGCCGCTGCCGATGCCGCGGTGGCCGCGACGAAGATGCCCGACTCGCAGGTCGCCGGCCGCGCGACGGTGTTCATCTTCCCCGACCTCAACACCGGCAACAACACGTACAAGGCGGTGCAGCGTTCCGCTGGCGCCGTCGCGATCGGTCCGGTGCTGCAGGGCCTCAACAAGCCGATCAACGACCTGTCGCGCGGTGCGCTCGTGCAGGACATCGTCAACACCGTCGCGATCACCGCCATCCAGGCGCAGGAACAGGAATAGGTCCAGACACACATGCCCACCGTCCTCGTGGTGAACTCCGGTTCCTCGTCGTTCAAGTACCAGCTCATCGATGTCGAGACGGAGCGGACGCTCGCCAGCGGACTCGTCGAACGCATCGGCGACGCGACGGGTGCCGCCGAGCACCGGTCCTACCTCCCGGATGCGGCCGGCGCGACGACGCCGCCCATCGAGGAGCGTTGGGTCATCGAGCGCGAGATCCCCGATCACACGGCCGGGTTCCGGGTCATGCTCGACGCGTTCGCCGAGCACGGGCCGTCACTCGACGAGCATGCGCCGATCGCGGTCGGCCACCGGGTGGTGCACGGTGGGAAACGCTTCTTCGAGCCGACGGTCGTGACGGACCTCGTGAAGATCAACATCGAGGACATCTCCGAGCTGGCGCCGCTGCACAACCCGGCGAACCTGCAGGGCATCAACGCGGCGCAGGTCGCGTTCCCCGACGTCCCGCACGTGGCGGTCTTCGACACGGCGTTCCACCAGACCATCCCGGCAGCGGCGTACACGTACGCGATCGACGCTGAGCTCGCCGCGAAGCACCGCGTGCGTCGGTACGGCTTCCATGGCACGTCGCACAAGTTCGTGTCGGAGGCGGCTGCGGCGTTCCTCGACCGTCCGCTCGGTGAGCTGAAGCAGATCGTCTTCCACCTCGGCAACGGTGCGTCGGCGTGCGCGATCGACGGTGGCCGCTCGGTCGACACCTCGATGGGCATGACGCCCCTCGAAGGACTCGTCATGGGCACGCGCTCCGGCGACCTCGACCCCGCGGTGCTGTTCCACCTGCATCGCAAGGCGGGGCTCGGGTTCGACGAGCTCGACACGCTGCTCAACCGCCGCAGTGGTCTGCTGGGGCTGTCGGGCACCGGCGACATGCGCGACGTCACCGAGTCGGCGTCGAAGGGCGACGAAGCGGCGCAGCTCGCGCTCGACGTGACCGTCCACCGCTTGCGGCACTACCTCGGCGCGTACCTCGCGGTCCTCGGTGGGCTCGACGTGGTGGTGTTCACTGCCGGTGTCGGTGAGAACGCACCGTTGATCCGCGCGGGTGCGGTGCAGGGGCTCGAGGGGCTCGGCATCATCCTCGACGAGGACCGCAACGCTGAGCGTGCGCGTGGCATCCGGGTGATCTCGACGGACGACTCCCCGGTGACCGTCCTCGTCGTCCCCACGAACGAGGAACTCGAGATCGCCCGCCAGACGGTCGCCGCCCTGGCGTAGTCCCGGCGCTTCGACTCGTCTCGTCGCTGAGTCCCGCCTCCGGTCCCTGAGCGACCCCGCTGGTCCCTGAGCGACCCCGCTGGTCCCTGAGCTTGTCGAAGGGCCCACGGGCGACCTGTTCGATCGGCGGACTTCCGCGCGCGCACTTCGACAGGCTCAGTGACCGAAGCTGTTCCCTGGGTCCTTCCGCCGGTCCCTGAGCCACCCTCGCCGGTCCCTGAGCTTGTCGAAGGGAGGGTCTCTCGTGTGCACTTCGACAGGCTCAGTGACCGGTGTTCGTCGCCCGCTCCTGTTCCGCGAGTCCCTCTCCCGGTCCCTGAGCTTGTCGAAGGGCGCACGGGCGACCCTCGCTCTCATGTCCCCCGAGCGGAGGACAGAAGAATGAGTGGTTCCCCCTATTAACTTTCCCTGAGAATCCACTTAGTCTCAGAAAACCAACAGGTACGTCGCGCCTGTCGGACCCCTATACGAAAGTACTCACCTCAGTGAATTTGAAGACGTCACGCCGCGCTGCGGCTCTCGCCACCGGCCTCGCAGTTGTCGCCGGATCCACCCTCCTGCTCGCCGGACCCGCGTCCGCAGCTGAGATCCAGGTCACCGATGACCAGGTCGCTGCCAACGAGACGGTGTACACCGGCTGGCACGAAGGCTACGGCCTTCCCGGCTCGACCACCCCGCCCGGCGCTGACGCAGTCGTCACCGAGGCCGGGCTCGACATGACCGGTCCGTCACAGATCATCAACGGCCTCGCAGCTCCGCTGGCCGTCAACGGGACGACCGCCACCTTCGCGACGATCGCGGCGACGGCTGGAGTCGTGTCGACGAACAACCTGGCCTACTTCCAGATCCCGGTCTACGCCGAGACCGGTGTGACCACGAGCTTCACCACGCTTCGTCCCGAGAACCCGGGCGCAGCGGGTCTCACCGGCAACTGGGTCGCGAGCAGCGATGACATTGCGGGGATCGCCGCGAACACGCCGACGTCCATCGCTGACCTGAGCACGGCGCTCGGCAGCTTCGACCTGCTCGCCTTCGGTGTGCTCGTCATCGCCGGTGGCGACGACGTCGTCCAGACGATCTCCTTCAACGGCGACAACTACAACTTCGCCGCTCCGGTCGTCGCTCCGGTCTTCGACCCCCTGGTGGTCGTCGACCCCGACACGATCTACTTCTCCGACGTCCGTCCCGGTGGTGCAGGCTTCAAGGTGACCGTCACGGGCTTCACCCCGGGTGACACCCTGACGATCGCCGTCATCGACCCCAACGGCGAGGTCTTCGGCTCCGCTGACGGTGGCGACACGGTCATCGCCGACGCAGACGGTGGCTTTGCCGCTGAGAACCTCACCTTCGTGGGCGAGGGCATCCAGGTCGGTACGTACACCTTCCGCGTAACTGACAGCGCGGGTGTCTTCGCCGAGGACGCGATCGCCGTCATCGCTGACCCGGTCGCCGCTGGCGCTCCGGTCCCGACGCTGGCTGACACGGGCTCGGACTCGGGTGTCCTCGTCGGTGGCGCTGCCGCGCTGCTGCTCCTCGGTGCTGCCGGCATGCTGTTCGCAGCTGCTCGCCGCAAGGGCGCGCAGGTCACGGCCTAGTCTCACCCTGCGAAGCCCCGTCCTCGACTCCGGTCGAGGGCGGGGCTTCGTGCTGCCGCCGGGTGCCCTGACACGCCTGAGCTTGTCGAAGAGTCTTCCGGGTGACTGGTCCGATCAGGAAGGTCGTCCGTGGTGCATTTCGACAAACTCAATGACCGGTCTTCGTTCCGGAACGCTTCCCCCGGTCCCTGAGCGCTTCCCCGGTCCCTGAGCTTGTCGAAGGGCAAGGTTTCTCGTGTGCACTTCGACAGGCTCAGTGACCGATACCGCCCCGCCGGTCCCTGAGCTTGTCGAAGGGCATACGGGAGAGTTCTTGCTTCGAGCCCAGCGGGGGAGGAAGGCGGAGCGGCAGCTCCATTGCTGCACTCCGCCCGGTCGCACGTGCCGGGACCGCTTGGCCCAGGCCATGCGCGCCGGCCATTTGCGCGTTCGGGTAACGAAAATGACCGGAAACAGTGCTTCGGAGCGTCCGGCCGCGTGGATTGGGTTGACGTCAAGATAATCGTCCGGTCGGGCTGAGCACGTCACGCAGCGCGCAGCCTCGGCTTGCCGCCGCGCCGTGGAATGCGATGCGGGTCGATATGCGCGGGCGGGATGAACCAGGGCACGTGGTCGCGCACGATGACCTCCCATCCGTCGTTGTGGATGCGATGGTGATGGAAGCCGCACAACAAGATGCCGTTGGACAGGTCGGTCGGTCCGCCTCGCGACCACCAGACGAGGTGATGAGCCTCGGTATAGGACGGTGGATGGGTACAGCCGGTCCAGGCGCAGCCGCCATCACGCTCGGCGAGGGCCATCTTCTGCCCTTTGGTGAACAACCGTGTGCCAACTCCGAGGTCGAGTACCTGGGACGGCCCGCCGAGCACCATCGGGATGACCCGGCCATCGGCCGCCATGCACCGTGCGGTGCCGGCGGAGATCGGTTCGGAGACGCCGTCGATGTAGGCCTTGCCGTCGGACCACTGGCCGTCGTCGGCCAGATCGGGTTCGTCCATGCGGATGATGAGGGAGACGGGCGCCAGTTCCATGACCGCCGACTCGCAACCCGCGGCGTGACGGAAGACCCCGACGAGGGCTTCCACGCGACGCTCGTCCATCGTGCGGGTGTCGGGCATCTCTGCGGCCGGAACGTAGGCGTCGTCGAGGGGATCCGCGGAGGGCAGCTCGCTGCTGTTCGCTGCCGCCGCGGCCGTTTCATCGGAGGGATCGACGAACCGGACCTGCCGCAGTTGCTTGCCGACGACGGCGTCCATCGTCGCGCGGACCCATCCCGCCGCCTCGGGCGCGAGGAAGGCGCGGAGCTCGGTCATGCCGTCGGGGAGTTCGCGGAGGGTGCAGCGCTGCTGCTTCCGGAGCGCGATCTCGCGCGGCACGGGGCCGTCTTGGTCGAGGCTGGTGCGGACGAGCTTCGAGAGACTGGTGACCTCGGCGAGTGGCGCGCCGTCGCAGTGCTCGATGCCGGCGCTGACGGCTCGGTGGATGCGTTCGTCGTCGACACCGGAGCCCACCAGTCGCAGTTCGCGCAGCAGGATGCCCGCACCCTCGACGCTGAGGGCGGACCGGACGAAGCCGGATGGGGTGGTCGCCTCGTCGTGGTCGATCGTGCACGTCGGGTTGTCGCCTTCGGACAGCGGCAGGCACGGGGCGTCGGCGGCTGGCCGGGGTTCGATGGCCGCGGCGATCTCGGGGCGGTCGCATTCGATGACGTCGCCGGTGAGGGCGCGCTTGGGGGTGATCGCCTGGGCGACCGAGGCGATTGTGGCGGCGCGTCCGCGAGGCATGCGCCACCGCTCCGAGAGCATGACGGCCGGCGTCGCGTACCCGTGGCTGCGGGCCAACGGGTCGTGGCCGACGATGCCGCTGCGGGAGCGCTCGGACACCGAGCCCATGACACGTGCTGCCAGGACCTCGACCACGTGCTGCACCGCACCCAGTTGGTCGAGGACGCGGACCACGCCCGCGTCGTTCATGCCGGCGAGCTGCTCGATGGCGTCGTCGCCCGGTCGGATCGGGTCGAGGGCGCCCGACCACGTGCGGAGGAACTCGGACACCGTCTCGCCCAGCGTGCCCAAGGGGTCGGTGGAGACCGGACCGAGGGGAACGCGTGGGCTGCTGGACATGGGACCATCCAAACATGAGCCACTGACATTCGAACGCGGACCGATTATCCCCCTGATCTGGGGTATTTAGCCAACAGATGTTGCGCGTAGGTGCCTCGTTGGGGTCGGCGAGCGGGGAGGGGCTTCTCGCGCGGCCCGCGTACACTCGCCACATGCGCCCCCTGTCCGCTCGCGAGCGCGACCTCATGGTCGCCCTGATCGCCCGCGGAACCGATCACGGTGCGGACCGGGCCGTCACCGCCTCCGATCGAGAACGATGGGCGGGACTACTCGCAGACACCTCGGTGCACGGGATGTGCGGCTGCGGCAGCTGTCCCTCGATCGACCTTGTCCCTGAGAGCGACGACCGGCCCTCCACGGCGCGACAGACCGTCCTCGAAGCGAGTACCTCGACCGCGAGCCTGCTCCTCTGTATCGAGGGTGACCGTCCGACGTACCTGGAACTCGCACCGTGGGGCGATGAGCCGATCACCGAGTTCCCGTTGGTGGCAGACGTCGAGTTCTGAGGTCGCACCTCGACGGAGGTTGCCACCCTTCGACAAGCTCAGGGACCGGGAAAGGTACTCAGAGACCGGGTGGGGTGCGCAGGGATCGGGAGGGGTGCTCGGGGACCGGGGAGGCGCTCGGGGACGGGAGTGGTGCGCAGAGAACCGGAGCGTTCGCATCCGTCTCGATCCGGTTCGGTCCCTGAGCTTGTCGAAGGGCACCACCGCCCGCTCAGTCCCGCGTGCCGAACAGCCCTTCGCCGTGCTTCGTCAGCACCTCGTACGCGTCGGCGTAGTTGTCCGGCAGCGGCGCTCCTGGTTCGTACTTCGCGAGGAGGATCCCGATGAGTCCGAGGGCCGGCGGCGTGAGCGGTCGCTTGCGGTCCTTGTCCTTGTCGGCGCGGGCGTTCGCCTCGGGGTTCGGCGGCACGTAGGCGGGCGTCACCGTCGGCCACAGCACCGGCTGCCTCGGTGAGGTGAGGTTCACGGCGTTGAAGATGCTCGTGGCGGTGCGGTCGCGTTCGGTCAGCGGGTCGAGCCCGTGCAGTTCGGCGAGGGTCTTCATGAGTGAGCCGTGATGCATCTCCTCGTTGATGACGCTGCCGGCCTTCGTGTACGCGGAGATGACGATGGTCGGCACCCGCAGGCCGAGGCGGTCGAAGGTGAAGCCCATCTCGCCCGCCTCCGGTTCACCTGACGGCGGGGTCGCCTTGGGCGGTGCGACGTGGTCGTAGATGCCGCCGTGTTCGTCGAAGGTGACGAGCATGACCGTGTTCATCGCGTTCGAGCCGGTGGTCGACGCCCCGTGTTTGATCGCCGTGTAGACCTCGCCGAGCAGTTGCTCGCCGGCGCGCATGTCGGAGTAGGCGGAGTCGAGCTCCGGGTCGACGTCGTCGCGGCTCGGGTTGTCGGGACGGACGACCGGCGGGTGCATGTCGTTGTGGTCGAACACCATGCGTGGTTCGACGAAGGCGTAGTCGGGCAGGTTTCCGTTCGCCGCGTCCTCGTGGAACTGCTCCATGCTGCGGAAGTTGCTCTTCCAGTACTGCTCGATCGACGGTGCGCTCAGGAGGCCGGTGAGGGAGACGACCTGTTGGGCGTCGTAGTAGACGCGCCAGGTCTTGCCGGCCTCCTCGAGGCGGTTGAACACGGTGGGGACGGCCGGGGCGCTCAGCCACTTGCCGATGCCGTCGCCTTCGATGTTGGTGACGTACCCGTGGGAGGTGCTCGCGTGGAAGAAGGAGCGGTTGCAGAAGGTCTGGGAGGGGACCGCCGCGTACCAGTGGTCGTAGACGCCGAAGTTCTTGGCGAGTGTTGACAGCACCGGCAGCATCTCGGGGGAGAAGCCGCCCATCACGGTGGAGTACTCCTCGGGTGTCGGCTTGCGGCCGCGGGCGAGCGTCGAGTTGACGATGTAGTCCTTGACGAAGCCGTCGTTCTTGGGGGAGGAGGTGTCGGCGGGGAGGTTCCACGGCGGCTGCAGCGGATTGCGGAGGTCGCCGTTGCTCTCGGGGTCGATGGTGCCGAAGAGCTGCGTATTGACGTGTGGGTAGAACTCGCCGGGGTCCGGGTCGGGCTGGGCCATGATCTGGTCGGTGGGACCTGTGTAGACGTGGGCGGGGACGGCCTCGCCGGACTCGCCGGGGTTGCTGTAGTCGCCCTGGGCGAGGCCGTCGAAGGTCTGGCCGGCCGGCTCGCCTCCGGCGGGGTAGAGCCATCCGAGCATGTGGTCGAATGAGCGGTTCTCGAACATCACGACGACGACGTGGTCGAACCCCGGTTCGCTGCGCTTGGGGAGCGGCGTGAAGCCGTAGTCCTCCTGCGGGTTGGACGCGGTGGCGGCTGCGATCCCGCCGGCGACCGCACCGCCTGCTGCCAGCCCGGCGACGCCGAAGCCCGCGGCGCGGAAGAAGTCGCGGCGGGAGGTGGGGCGTTTCGGGTGCGGAGCGAGTGCCGGAGTGCCGTCGCGTGCGGTAGCAGGATCATCATCGTGCGCCAATCGTGCCTCCCGTAGATCGGCAGAGCCGCCGGGGGCGGGCCCTGCTGTATTGATCAGCGTAGGCCGAGACGGTCAGCGGTGCAGAAGTGTTGGGGATGTTTGCGACCGAGCATCGTGCTTGATCGACGCACCCGGCCCCGGTGGCAGTGGTCTTTCCCTCGCTTGCTTGGGGTGAACCCAATGCAGCACTCAACCCGGTCACGCGCCACATGTGGGACATACTGGAGTAGTGAATCGACAAGGCGTCTCCTGGGCGGTCGGCGGCTCTGTCGTCACCGCGGCACTGGTCTTCGCCTGCCTTCAATTCTTGTCACCGATCCTGACTCTGCTCATCGTAGCTGCGGGTCTCTTGGTCGTATGGGCGATCTTCAAGCCATTGCAAGCCGCTTGTGTGCTCGTCTTCCTCACAGCGGCATTTCCGAAAGCTGGGATCAAGGTCGACGGCTTCCCCTTCCCCGTCTTCCTGTTCGGATTGATCATCGCCGTCGTTCTAGCTGCTGCTGCTCTCGGCTGGGGTCGGCGCGACACAGTCATGGATCTTCTGCTGATGACCTATCTCGTGTGGGTCCTATGTCGAGTCGTGGCCGTGGGCCTGCCCGCGGGATTCTCAGCAGCATTCCAGTTCCTGGCATGGGCGGCCATCCCAGTCGTCATCCTCGTTGTCACCACACATTTCAAACATGACGGTACGGCCATACGTAAGAGCCTCGAGCGTGGGTTTCTCCTCGCTTGTGCCTACGCTCTTGTGCAATTCGTCGGCGGCGTTGAAGAGACGGCGATCCCGGGATTGTCCTATGCTCTGGGCGATGACATCACCCAGAAGAACAACGTCATCTACTCCAGCTCTGTCGCCGACTTCTCGAAGATTCCATCGACCTACCAGAACGGCAACATTTTTGGCTTGGCTGCGACGGTCTTTTTCTCCGCGGCTCTCCTCCGCATTGCGAAGCGTCAGTCAAGCCGTCAGGACGTCGTCGTCCTACTTGGCGCTCTTGCAGCTATTGCCCTCTCAGGATCGCGGACGGCCATTCTCGCTGCGGTCGTCGTAACTCTCGTCGTCTTCCTCCGCGGCGGCAGTCTGAGCCGAAAACTTGGAATCACGGCGGTGGCGGTCGGTGTCGTCATGACGGTCATCACTGTCCAGCCAGGATTCATCGAACGCTATTCGCTTGACAACATCGTCGAATCGGGAGGTGCTGGCCGGAGCGACGTTTGGAGGTCCATCCTGTCTCAGCTGACCCCGCTGGAGTACTTCTTCGGTATGGCGAAGTGGCGAACGCCCGCAGAGGGTGTCGTCGGCATGATGATGCAGCTCGGGATATTCGGCATGTTGTTACTCTTCGCAGTCATTGCCCGCTCCGTCGTTAGACGAAGCGGGATGTGGGTGATCGTCCTGACACTCGGAATCGGCGCGGTTGTCGACTCTAGCTACATGCTCTTCCCAACCTGGTTCATCCCGGCGATGCTCGCTGCGGGTGCTGTGACCGGCGTGATCCGCAGCCCCCAGGAGTCATCAAACCCCCACGTTCCGATCCTCGTTCACACTCGCTGATCCGGACTGAGCTATCGCTCGCGGCACACTCGACTAGTCACTGCTGCAGGCCGAGCGCCGCCCGGTACACCTCGCGGTGATCGGTTGCCGTTCCCGCCCAAGCACGGCCGGAGAGATCCGCGGTTCCTGAGCGGCCGGATGCCGATGCAATCGCGTACGCGCGCTCAAGGTCGTGGGCCTCGAGGTCACCCTCATAGGTGATGATCCACTCGTAGCCGAATTCGTCCCGCAGATCTCGGGTGACCGCGTTGTCGGGCACGAGGACGGGGGTGCTGCACGATAGAGCAAGCAGGATCGCCCCTGAGTTGTGAAGCTTGCGATAGGGCAGGACGATGAGTTCAGCATTGCTAATGGCTTCGATGAGCTGGTCGTCAGGGATGTGCCGTAGGTCGGCTGAGATGCGTTCATGAGCAGAGATCGCACGTAGGAGTGATTGATCCTGATCCGACTGGCCTGGATCACCAAGTATCGCCAGCCTCATTTCGCTCGATGCCGGTACCTCGGAGAACGCGCGAACCAGGACATCAACCCCCTTGTACGACCTGATCAGCCCAAAATATAGGACGGTTTTTGAGCTCAGAGACGACACGTTGTCGGGAATGGTGTACCAGTCGCGGTAGTGCCCATGTGGGATCAGGGCCTGTCGCGCGTCGATGGGAACATTCGAGTGTCGGTTGAGCGTGATCCACCAGTCCGTGGTGACGTCGAGCTGGTGCAGGAGTTTCGTCTCCAGCCATGTACCCGGCTCATGAGGATGCAGATTGTGGACCGTGCGAACGATCACCGGATCATGCTTGCTCCGTCGCTTGAGTCGAAGGCGGATGAGGAGCGCCGTGGTGAGCAGCTGGGCCACAGCGCTTCGAGTCCTCGTTCGAGCCCGAACGATCGCCTCCGGCCACTGGACGTGAAAGACGTCGTATCGTCCGAACAGGGCCTCGCGCCATGAGAAGAAGTTGACATCCACGCCGTCGAGTGCGTTGAGGCTTCTGAACAGGAGCGTTGCATATGGATTGTCACGTGGTCCAGGGGGCTTCACCGAGAGGAGGACCCGGATAGAGTCCGCTGATTTTGGGGGTGTCATACCTGCGGTCGGGTCTTGAGTCGCCTTAGTCATGTCGTCAGTCTTTTCGAGGGGAGGTTCGACTGGTCCGAGATACCGTCGGTGAGCAACCAACGGTCAGCTGCAAGTCGGCCATCCATTTTGGGGAGAACAGTAAGCACCTTCGAGCGCGCGCGACGCGTGCGGAGAGCATCACTAATTGCGTCTGCGAACGTTGCCCGGGTTGCATCCGGTGTTAGCGCGCGATGTCCCTGCTCGATCAGCCATCCCGCGATGCCTGTCTCCGTGCTCGCGACGATCTCAGTGCCGACGCTGAGGCCCTCGACGATCGGGAGACCGATCTGCTCTTTCCAGTTGGTGAAGGGTTGCGATAGCAGGACGGCGACGTCAGCATGGCGCTGTGCCTCGAAGATGACGTCACGGGTGGGGTCGATGATGACCGTCGTGCGCGGAGCAGTCTCCGCCCAGTTGAGCACCTCCGCCTCGAGCGGCCCCTTGCCGAGGATCTGCAGTTCGGCGTTCGGCGAGGACGCCAACACGTCCGACCAGCTGTCCATGAGCTGCCGGATGCCCTTCCGCTCGTCGAGTGCACCCACGAACAGCACTTTCGAGGCCGGCTCGTCGCTGTCGACGGTGAGCGCGGACGGGTGGGCCGTCGGCAGGCCCCAGATCAAGGTCGTCTCCGGTGGACGACGCTTCATCCGAGCGCCGAGCAAGGCTTCGTAGTTCGTCTCCGCGTCGGCGGTGCCGAAGACGACGCGAGTCAGCGATCGGTAGCAGAATCCAACCGTCAGACGCAGCAGGGCCCGGGTGACGGCGACTGGCAGATGTGTGCTCGCGGCGACCTTCCGCGGCAGGTCTGCGTTCTCGATCGCGTAGGTCACGAGCTGGGTCGGCTGCCGATGAAGCAGTCGGCCGACGCGCGCCGCCGCCGCGAGAACCAGGTTCTGCGGCAGTGCGCTGGGAGCGTACGGTTCGACGATCTCCAACCTCGAGTAGGTGCCCTTGAGGACCAATGCCGCGATGTGCACGAAGGACGTCTGTTCGACCCGGACACCTGCAGGAGCTCGCGTCACATCGAAGTCGTACATCGGCTTCTGATAGAAGAAGTCGCCCGGGGCGCTGTCGTGCAGCCGCTCGAGGTGCGTCGTTCGCGCGCCGCGGTAATACCGGGCGATGGGTTTCTGGGTCATCGAGGCCAAGCGTCCTTCGTCACACGTTCGAAAGCAGGCTGTTCCGTCTGGCGCAGACCGTCTCGATACGCCGACCAGAGGTCACCAGCGAAGCGGAATCGGCCTGCGGCGACGCGTTTGCCCACACGTAGCGTCGCGCGGATGACGGAGGCAATGAGGAAGTGCCGCTGACGCGCAGCGACACGGCCGAGTCCATACGCCGAGTAGAGCTGGACCCGGTCGCCGGCGATGCTGTGCGACGACGAGACCGCATGAGCGACGGTCGCCTCGGGCGCGATCGCAACCTTGAAACCCGCGGAACGGGCGCGGTAGCTGAACTCCACGTCCTCCCAGTACATGAAAAAGGTCTCGTCCAGCAGGCCGACGGTCTCCAGAAGTCGTCGGGAGACTAGGACGCACGCCCAGGTCACGAAGTCGGGGCTCGTCGACCCCGCTGTCTCGTCGATCCTCAGGGGGAAACCGATGGCCGGGCCGAGCGCCTGGAGCGAGCCGTCCTCATTGAGGATCGCCGGACCGACGATCCCCACATTCACATCGCGTTCGAACGCCGCCAGCATCACGGACAACGCTCCCTCGTGCAGCCGAGCGTCGTTGTTGATGACGAGCACGAAGTCCGCGCCGGCCTCGAGGGCGTAGCGCAAACCGACATTGACTCCAGCGGAGAAGCCGCCGTTCTCCGACCGTTCGAGCAGGACGTGCACGGGAGTGTCCGACGTGTCGAGCGCTTGCCGAAGCGTGCCGTCAGCCTCGTTGTCGACGATGATGATCTGGTTCAGACCGCCGTCCTGTGCGAGCGAGGCTATGCAAGCGGTCGTGTTCGCGGCGTCGCGCCAGTTCAGGACGACCGCGGCAATCGAAGGTTGGGGCGAGGAGACCGCTTCAGGACGATCCATCAACGCTCTCGCAACACGTTCGAGACGATCTCGGCGGTCCGGTCCCAGCTGTACGTCGCCGCCGGCGCTGTGGCATGGGGTCGGTCAGCCAGGGCCGTACGCATCGCGTCGGCCCAGGCCAGGTCGTCGTGTGCGTCACCGACCGGGAACCCCTGGCCGCTCGAAATCTCGGCGATCGACTCGCAGCCCTCCCAGAAGATCACCGGGGTTCCGCACGCGATGCTCTCGACCGCAGGAAGGCCGAACCCTTCGACCAACGACGGGAAGACGGTGGCGACCGCGCCGTGGTAGAGCTCAGCGAGCTCCGGATCGGAGAGTCCGCTCCGCACTTCGACGCGATCGGCGACACCGAGTTCCGCTGCACGACGCTCGGCGCCCTCACGGTCGTTCATGACGACGATGAGCTTCGCTTCGGGAACTCGAGCCAAGGCGCGGAACACCACATCGACGTTCTTGTGCGCCCGCAGGTTGCCGACATAGAGGAAATAGGGAGCGGAGTCTTGAGCAGCTGATGAATCGTCCGGGTGGAACGCCTCCGACAGTCCGTTGCCGGCGTTGACCACTCGGACGCGATCGTCGTCGACCCACTCCTCGATCGCGCGCTTCGACGTCTCCGACACGGTCAGCACCAGTCGGTTCCTACGGATGATCGGGCGCAGGACAGCCGAATAGTGCGCGAGGTACACGGCACGACGATTGGTCGTCGGGTGCAGATGGATCAGGTCGTGGACGGTCACCACCTGTGATGAGCGTGCGAGGAAGCCGTTGTACCCGGGGGAGTAGATCGTCTCGCCGCCGGGTGTCCGGCGCACGCGGAGGAAGTCCTGCGGATCGGACGGCTTGCCGCCGACCTCGAGCGCCGACCACTCGACGCTCAACCGCGGGAGCACTTCGGACGCATAACGACCGATGCCGTGGACGCCGCTCCACCTGGTGTCGGCAAGGATCATGAGGCGAGGGTCCGATCGGTTCCGTCTGCGCGGGCGGATCGACCGACCCAGCCGGTGAGCTTGGTGGCGAAGGCGGCTGAACCGAACAGGGCGTTGACGCGCTCCTGTGCCGGAGCCATGTCGACGAGGAGGGCGCGCTCGACCGCCTCGCGAAGCGTCGCATCATCGAGCGCATCGACGACGACACCGCCGTCGATAGCGAGCACGCTCTCGGACGCGCCACCTTCGGACAACACGAGCGCGGGCGTACCGAGTGCCATCGCCTCGACGGGCATGATGCCGAAGTCCTCGACAGCCGCGAACACGAGGAGCGATGCTGCCTGGTAGAGCGCGAAGAGCAGCTCGTCGCTCGGCCTCGTCATGATGATGACCGGCACCGTCGCTGCGTCTGCGAGTGCTTGCAGCTCGGCGTGCTGCGGCCCAGCGCCCGCGAGCACGACCGGCAGACCGGCGAGTTCGCCGGCGCGGATGGCGACGTCGAGTCGTTTGTAGTCGACGAAGCGTGAGGCGCCGAGGATGTACTCGGATGGCAGCGTCGAGAACAGGTAGGCGTCCTCGGCGCTCAGGCGTTCGGCCCAGGACGGCACGCTCTGGAGGTACTCGACGCGCACCGGCGGATGGATGACCTCGGCTTCGACGCCCCACGAACGTTCCATCCGCTGGCGGATGTAGTCGCTGTTGGCGGCGAACGTCGCGCCGTCCTGCGCGCGCTTGCGGTCGACTCGACGGAGTGCGGGCGCGAGTGCGCGGGCAGCGACGTTACCGCCACGGACGTCCAGCTCGGGGGCCCAGAGGTATCGGGCAGGCGTGTGGACGTACACGAACCGCTGCGGTCCGTCGGCCGGCTGTCGCCCGCCGGCGTGATGCGCGAAGGCGTGCGAGCTGATGAGGACGAAGTCGGCGGCGGAGACGTCGGTCCTGGCCCAGGTGGTCGGCATGAACGGCAGCGCGGCCGCTTTGCTCTTCCGCAGAGGCGTTCGGGCGATCCAGGATTCGCTCACGGTGTGGCCGGGGAAGCGGTCGGGCGCGTTGCTCCACAGGCAGTGGATGTCGGCGTCGGGATAGGCGGCGGCCATCGCATCGACGACGTTCTCGGAGCCGCCGTGCCGCTCGATCCACTCGTGGATGATGAGCCCCGGCATCAGTGCGCTTCCTTGCCCGGAGCCACGACGGCCCGGATCGTCCGCCAGAGGATGATGACGTCACCGGTCAGCGACCAGTTCTCGACGTAGTACAGGTCCAGTCGGATCGCGTCCTCCCAGCTGAGCGCCGAGCGACCGCTGACCTGCCAGAGGCCCGTCATGCCGGGCTGCACGATGAGGCGCCGCTTGGCGGCGGAGTCGTAGAGTGCGACCTCGCCCTCGCGCTGTGGACGCGGGCCGACCAGGCTCATGTCACCGCGGAAGACGTTGATGAGCTGGGGGAACTCGTCGAGCGAGAACTTCCGGAGCGTGGCGCCGACTCGGGTCAAACGTGGGTCGTTCTGCACCTTGAACAACGGGCGGTCGCTGGTGCCCTGCTCTGCGAGCAGCGCGGCGAGCTCGGCGTCGGCGTTCACCCGCATCGAGCGGAACTTCAGCATGTTGAAGGGCTCGCCGTTCAGGCCGATGCGTTCCTGGCGATACAGGACCGGACCGGGGCTGGTGAACTTCACCAGGAGGGCGACCACCAGCAGGATGGGGGAGGCGACGAGCAGGATGAGGCCGGAACCGAGGATGTCGAAGGCGCGCTTGGAGAAGCGCTTGCGACCCTCGTAGCGAGGGGTCTCCACGTGGATGAGTGGAAGGCCGGCTACTGGGCGGGTGTGAATGCGCGGGCCGCCGACGTCGGTGAGGCTCGGCGCGACGATGAGATGCTGGCGCCCCGGTTCGAGACTCCAGCTCAACTCGCGGACACGCACCGGCGTCAACTCGTCCGAGCTGGTGATGATGACCGTATCTGCGCGTGTCACTGCGAGGGCGTCGAGAACTGTGTCAACGGTGCCGGAGACCGGGATACCGGTGTCACCGAGGGTTCCGCCGACCTTGCCCGTCGGAACGCAGGCGCCGACCACTCGATAGCCGGCGTCCGTGTTGCGGGTGAGTTCCTTGGCGATGTGTTCGGCCGAATCAGCCGATCCTACGAGCAGCACCAGCGACGCGTAGCGACCGTGGGCACGCTGCACGGACAGCCACTGGCGCCACATCCACCGTGACAGCAGCAGGACGAGGATCCCAAGGGGGAAGGCCAGCAAGAAGTATCCGCGCGCGAGATCGAGCTTCACGAGGAAGGCGATGATCGCGATGATGCCGAACAGGCGGATACTCGCGTCGGCGATGAGTCGGTACTCCGCATTCCCGCTTCCGACCACTCGGTACTCCCGGGTGCCGAAGATGCGAAGCGTCACGAGCCAGGCGACGATGAGGGTGATCGAGATGACGGTGTAGTTCACGACAACGCGTGTCATGTCGAATCCGACCGAGGTCGTCTCCTGGTCGAAATCGAACCAGAACAGTTGGGTGCCGAAGACGATCCAGATGAGGACGATCGCGTCGGTAACTGCGAGGCGCCGAGCGTAGACCCGGCGCCAATCGCGCACGACAGCGCGAGCTGGGTCGGGGGGAGTGCTCGCAGGCGTCGTTGGCAGCGGCACGGAAGGCTGCGACAGCATGCGGTCTCCGTGGTGGAACACGTAATTACTACGGGTGACGAGGGAAGAGCTTGGTGGTTCGATACGCGGATGTATCGGGACTGCTGCTGAGACTATCGGTGAAGATGCGCAACATCTGTCCTCCTTTTTGCGGGTGACCCCCGGATTGGTGACAAATGTAGGGATAACCCTAGCCCCAGGTGACGCCGCCGTCGCCCGAACGGAGAACGGTGTCGCCGACCCACAACCAGGCTCCAGTCCCGGCGATTGCAAGTGCGGCGGGCGCTGTGACGTCGGCGCCTTCGGCACAACCGACCAGTGATGCGTTCGCGAAGGGAGCAGGGATGCCCGTCGTCGCAAGTGCTCCAAGGCCGTTGCAGCCGGGCACGCCTCTGGCGACGAACATCAGTCGATCTCCTTCGGTGGCGAGGCCATGCACTCCGGCATACGGCGTCGCACCCCACGTTCCCGCGGCGGGATTCCACTCGGCGAGGACGGCGGCGCAGGCGGCCACGGTCCGTGTAGACGTCGAGCTGAGCACGTCCACTGCCGGGCAGGGCAGGCCGACACCCTGACCCGAGACGACGGCTGCGCTATCGTCCGGCGTCAGGTAGCCGACCTCGCCCGGCAACGCGGCATCAGGCGCCCAGGTGTCGCCGGCGTCCTCTGAGGAGAAGCCACCGACCGCGCAAGCGTCGCCGGTGGCTCCGATGATCTCGAGCTCCCCATCCTCGCCGGTCGTGAGGGCGAGCACCTGACGAAGGTCGAACGCGTTCGTCGCCAGTGGAGCCCAGGTTACCCCGGCGTCGACACTCCGCTCGACGACAGCCGACGTGGACGCGCACGCGCCGGCTGTGGCGCGCCATAGCGTCTGGCCATCGATGGTGGTGATGAAACGCTTGCCGTCGACCGCCGTGGCGTCCGTCGGCTCGGCAGAGGCCGCAGGTGACGGCGCCGGCTGGGGCGTCGAGTTGAAGGTGACGAGGGGGCGCGGCGTGCCATCGGCCGTCGGCGCCCGGTTGGCCGTGAGAGCGAGCCCGACGAGGATCACGTCGACGATGAGGAAGAGCGCGAGTCCGACGAGGACGAGGACCCGCTGACTGGAACTCAGCGAGTCCCGCCACCGTGGGCGAGCCGGTGCCGACCGATAGGTGGAACGACCGCGCTTGGTGCTCATCGGCGGTCACCGGACCGCGCCAGGTGCGTGACGATGACCTCGATGAGCGCGTCGATCTGCGTCCCGACCCGTTCGTAGGTTTCGGCGCTGCGCCGGTAGGGGTCCTCGATGTCGTCGTCGTCGGCGTTCGCGGGCGGTGGGACGAGACCGCGTTCCGCGGCCACCTCGGCGACGAACTCCCAGAGATCGGCGGCGGGCTCGGTCTCCGCGACCAGGCGAGCGAACTGCGGAACAGTGAACGTCACTCGTGAGGCGCGGGGGAGGAGACGGGCGACATCACTCCGGTGCTCCCGCGTCGCAGTGAGGATGAGATCCGCGTCCGCGACGATGTCCCGATCCAGCTGCCGTGCGACGTGGCGGCTCGGATCTCCGCCGAAGCGACGGGACTGTTCGACGACCTCTGGCGGCATGGTCAGCCCAGCTTGCATTCCCGTACCCGCGCTCGCCACACGGATGAGGTGGCCACCCGCGGTGACGCCGGCAGCATCGAGCCGTGCCTTCAGGAGCTGTGCACCGAGCGCCGACCGGCAGATGTTCCCGGTGCAGACGAAGAGCACGGAGAACGGACGGGTGACCGCCGTCGTGGCGTCGGTCACGCCTTCACGTCCTCGGTGTACCCGTAACCGGCACCGTAGCCGTAACGTGCGTATCCGTAGGCGTCCGGGCCCTTGGTCGGGACCATCGTCATGACCAGACCGGCGACCGAGGCGTTCACATGGACGAGCGCCTCAAGCGCACCCTTCAGCTGGTTCTTATGGGTCCGGCCGGCAGCGACGACCACCAATGCGCCGCCGGTGTGGCGAGCCAGCAGGGCACCATCCGTGACGGGCAGGAGCGGCGGCGCGTCGATGAGCACGTAGTCGAACTGCTTCTCGAGACCGGAGATGAGCTTCTGCATGACGCTCGAGCCGAGGAGCTCGCTCGGGTTCGGCGGGATCGCGCCGGCAGGGAGGACGGTGAGCGCACCGCGACCCCAGGGCTGCATCGTGTCCTCGAGGGTCGCGCGCCGGATCAGGACATCGCTGAGGCCGACGGCCCCTTCAAGATCGAAGTAGGTGGCGAGTTTCGGTCGACGGAGGTCGGCGTCGATGATGATGACGCGGTGGCCGGCGTCCGACAGGGCAATCGCGAGGTTCGCCGCCGTCGTGCTCTTGCCCTCGCTCTGGATCGATGAGGTGACGACGTAGCTGCGCGGCTGGTCGGTCACATCGAGGAACTGGAGGTTGGTCCGCAGGCTGCGGAAGGATTCGGCGCGCGGGCTCTTCGGATCGGCTTGGACGATCAGTGGGCGCTGCTTCGCCTTCGGGTCGAACGCTATGCCGCCCATGATGGGAATCTCGGTGAGGCCCTCGATGTCGCGCTCGTTGCGGATGCGAGTGTCGAGCGTCTCGCGAAGCACCGCGAAAGCAATGCCGAGAGCAAGCCCGATCAGAACGCCGAGAGCCAGGTTGAGCGGAACGTTCGGGCTGCCCGGTTTGGTCGGTACGTTCGCTTCCTGTACGCGGGTCAGTTTGACGGGACTCGACGCGCCGTCGTCCGTGCTCTCGATCTTCGCGACGACGCCAGTCAGGCTTTCAGCCGTCGTATTGGCGAGTTCAGCAGCAAGGACCGGGTCCTCGCTCGTGGCCGTGATCTGAATGATGGTGGTGTCCGGAGTCGCGACGGCTGAGATCTGGCCTCCTAGCTGGCCAGAGGTCATGTCCAGCTCAAGAGCGGCGATGACGGGCTGCAGCACGATCGGCGTACTCACGAGGTTCACGTAGGTCTTCACCCGCTGCTGCGAGTAGCTGTTGCCCTGAGCCAGTTCGGAGACGCTGTCACTGGACTGCGTCGACACGAACACCTTTGCTGAGGAGCTGTATTCGGGAGTTTTCGCAAGGGAGTACGCGGCTGCAGCGGCGACACCAACCAGTGCGAGCGCGACGATGAGCACCCAGTACTTGCGAAGGACACGGAGATAGTCGGTGAGCTCCACGCGGTGGCTTCCGTTCGATGAGGAGAGCGGTTCACCCTGCTGCCAAGGCGTGCCCCGAACAGGGCGTTGGGAGCCATGCTGCCACAAACCGACGCCTGTTCCCGAGCGACCGTGTCATGTGCGCGGCCGATTGCCGTAGTTTGCTCTCGTGACGATCCCAGACGAGACCACGCCGCACGACGATCAACAGACGGCGCGGACGCGTCTCGTCATCGCAACGATCGGATTCGTCGCGACCGTCGTGATCGCACTGGGGTTCCCAGGTGGTGTGCGGATCGTCGGACCGTTCTCGCCGCTCGGTGGCTACCTGCTCGTGTGGCTTCCACTGGGGTTCGCGCTCCTCATCGTCCTGCTGGTTCCCAGCCTGCGCCCGACGGTTCCGACGGCAGTGCGCTGGAGCATCCGCCCCATCGACCTCCTCTGGGGTGCTGCGGCGGGCCTCCTTCTGCGGATCGTCGTGAGCTCACTCGAGGTCCTCTGTTACGGCGGGCTTCCCGCCACCGCCGGGAACGCCGTCTCGCTCGCGAACACGGACGAGGTGGTGCACGTCGTCGTCGCGTTGCTTTCGGTGATCCTCATCGCGCCGGTAGTCGAGGAGACCTTCTTCCGGGGGCTCGTCCTCCCGTCGACTATCGGGATGCTCCGTGGCGGGCGATGGATAGCGGTCGCGATCAGTGCGTTGCTCTTCGCCGTCCTGCATCTCCTCGCCGTCACCACCGTCGCCCAGGCGATCGTCGTCGGGGTCGGAACCCTGCTCGTCGGGCTGGGCGCGGGAAGCCTCGCGGTCCTGACCGGTCGGCTCGGGCCCGCGATCGTGGCGCATGTCGTGTTCAATGCGTCGATCCTGGCGCTCGGTCTGTCCGCCGTAACCGGCGGCACCGGCGTCGTGATTGAATAACCCCCATGCCGGCACCCGAATCCGACAATCGTCGCTCGCCTTCCTCAAGCCCGTCGCGAACCTCCTCCAGGGGGTCCGGAGGCCGGCGGAGCACGACCGCGCGCTCCCGTGCCCGACGACGGGAGAACGCGGATCCCGAGCGACTGCGTGCTCGACGCCGGAGGACCGCACTCATCGTCTCCGGCGTTCTCGTGCTGTTGTTGGCGGCCGTCGCGTGGATCGGTATACGCGCGTTCCTCGCCAAGGGAGAGCTGGAAGCGGCAGTGCCCCTTGCTCAGCAGGTCCGCGAGCAAGTGCTCGGCGGAGACGCAGCTGCTGCCGGCAAGACCGCTCGTGAGCTCGCATCCCACGCCCGCGAGGCTGCTGCGCTGACGAGTGACCCGATCTGGCGAGCGGCCGAAATCGTGCCGTGGATCGGGCCGAACCTCGCAGCCGTCCGGAACTTGGCGGGTGCGACCGATGAGGTCGCGGTCGGAGCGATCGCCCCGCTCGTGAACCTGTCCGGGTCGCTTCGCCCAGACCTATTCAAGCCCGTTGACGGTGCGGTGCCGTTGCAGCCGATGGTCGATGCTCAGCAGGACGTCCGCTCGGCCGACGATGCTCTCGAGGGCGCGGCCAAGCGCGTCCGAGGGATCGACCAGACCAACCTCATCAGCCAGGTGTCGTCGGCAGTCGACCAGCTCGGACCGGTCCTCACCGAGACCGCCGATACGGTTGATGCGGCGCGACGCGCGATCGACCTGCTGCCGACGATGCTCGGCGCGGACGGTCCGCGCAACTACCTGATCATGTTCCAGAACCCGGCCGAGCCGCGTGCGAGCGGCGGAAATCCGGGTGCTCTGGCCCTGATCGGCACGGACGGGGGCCGCATCTCGCTCCTGCAGCAGGCGACATCAGGCGACTTCCCGCGGTTCCCGGAGCCGGTCTTGCCGCTGTCGACGGAGACCGCAGGGATCTACGGCAACATCACCGGCCGCTTCATCCAGGACGTCACGCTGACACCTCGGTTCGACGTGTCCGCCGAGCTTGCGGCGGAGATGTGGTCCCAACGCTTCGGGACCCGCGTCGATGGCGTGCTCAGCATCGACCCGGTCGCCCTGGGATACCTGCTCGCGGCGACGGGACCGATCGACCTTCCCTCGGGTGATCAGCTCACGACCGAAAATGCGGCCGATTTGCTGCTCAATCAGGTCTATCAGCGTTATCCCGCAGGCGGAGAGCAGGACGCGTTCTTTGCATCAGCGTCGGCTGCGGTCTTCGACCGCATCTCGACCGGCAACTTCGACGCCACGAAGCTGGTGGCGGCACTCGCGAAGTCAGGCGACGAGCGACGCGTTCTGGTGTGGAATGCAGCTGACGCGGAGCAGGTGCTCTTGGCCGGCACCACGTTGACCGACATGCTCCCGACCGAGGAACAGCGGGCCGACGCCTTCGGCGTGTACATCAACGACACGACCGGCAGCAAGATGGGCTACTACCTCGATGTGGAGACTCAGAGCGGTATAGCACAGTGCGGTGCCGGAGGACAGGTCTTGGGTTTGCGTCTGAAGATTACGAACACGGCTCCCGCCGACGCCGCAACCTCGCTGAGTGACTACATCACCGGTGCCGGCATCTATGGCGTCACGCCCGGCAACTTCAACTTCAAGGTCGCGGTCTACTCTCCTCCAGGGGCGTATACCGAGGGAATCCAGCGCGATGGCGCGGATCTCCCGGTGCAGCCTGCACTAGACGGCGACTTCCCGCTCTCTCAGTTCCGGCTCGAGCTGGCGCCCGGTGAAAGCACGACGATCGACGTGGCGGTGTCGACATCCGGCGTGTCGAAACAACCTTTTGTCGTCTCGACCCCCAAACTTCATCTTTCTGAAACACAACAACTGGCGGTTACCTGCAAATTTGCCGTACAGTAATGCGTGTTGTCGGGTTTGAGCCGTTTTCGGGGGGTATCAGCGCCGGCGCAATATTCTTCGTCGCAACACCGCTGGTTGCGACGGTAGCTACAGCTATGCCAGTACTGCACTGATCAACGACCAGTCTCCAAGGGGAACCCACATGCTCAAGAAAATCACCGCGGTCTTCGCGCTGGCCCTCGCTGGCCTGTTCATCGCTCCGGTCGCAGCGAACGCTTCGTACGTTCCCGGCGCCGACATCGTCGTCACCGGCGACGTCACCCCCGGCGGCACCTTCGTCGTGACCTTCACGGACGGCGCGTTCCAGCCGAACGAGGACGTCTCGCTCGCCCTGACCGGTGAGAACGCGACCGGCGCCACGCTCGCAGCCGTCGACACCAAGACGCTCGTCAAGACCGCCTCGGCCACCGGCTCGGTCTCCCTGACCGTCACGCTTCCCACCAACGCGACCGGCACCTACACGGTCACCGGTACCGGTCTCTCCTCGCAGATCATCGGCACCACCACCGTCACGGTGAAGGCTGCTGCTGCAGGTGGTGGCTCCGGCAACGGCGGCCTCGCCGACACCGGTTTCAACACCCCGGCCTTCCTCGTGTGGGGTGCTGCCGGCGCAGTCGTCCTTGGCGCAGCGCTCATCGCGGTCTTCGTGATGATCCGCCGCCAGCGCGCAAGCGTCGCAGCGTAACAAGCTTCTTTGGTCCAAGGACCAATACAGAACGGCCGGTGCACACGTGCACCGGCCGTTCTGTATTGTGGTGTGCCCCACAGAGACATCCGATTCTGCGTGTCCGAGAAAGGTGCCAGAGTCCAACACTGCTTAGGGACGGACCGGTGCTCTCATGCACGATTGGCGCTTGCGGAACATGGTTGCCCTCGCCCGGAAGTCGTGTCTACCCCGCCCTCCAGAGGTCGGACGGGAACGCCCCAAGCAGTCTGTCGCCAGACCAGGTGGTGATCGGATCCCCCGCAGTCGCGAGGGCCTCACTCAGGCTGTCCGCGACGGGGAAGCGGTCTCGGCCCGTCCCGCGGTAGTAGTCCTCGTATTTGAAGAGCGGCTCCGTGCTTGGCTTGATCAGGGTCGCGGGGATGCCAAGGCTTTCTGCGACGATGATGCCGTGGAGCGAAGAGCCGATGACGCGCTCACTGCGAGCGATCCGCTCGAGCACAGTCAGGAGCGGTGCGGTCGGGTCGACCGCATCGGGATGCCGGCGCCACGACGGGAAGTCGTGCAGATTAGGCACAATCGATAGCCCATGCTTCTTGGCTTGCGCCCATTCTCCGACCTCGCCGAACACCTCCGGCGTCAGCAGGCCGGGGTCACCGAATACCTCCGGTACGTCGATGCCACGTTCGATCAGCGCCTTACGCGTCAGCGGGCCGCGAACCGCCCGGACGTCGAGGGACCGAAAGTGGTATTCATCGGCTGTGATCTTGCCGTTCATCCCGCTGCCCCAGACGATGTCCCCATCAGCTGCGAAGTGGAGGATCGATCCGATAGCTACGAGCCGCTTCCCACTTGAGAGCTTCTCGGCTTCTGACAGTCCTCGCTGAGAGATCAAGCGGGACACGATCGCCGGTCCAAGCAGATCTCCGAAATTATTGCGGCGCGGTCCAAACGGAAGACGGTTTCCAAGGCGCCCTCGTATGAGTGGGCTTCGAGGATTCCAATGGACGACCTCGACGCCGCTGATGTTCTCGATTGTCATGTTGTACAGCCTCGGCTATTCGGGAGGGAGGATCCCGCAAGATCAACGATCGACTTGACGGGCTGGTTATACGGTGTCGAATTCTTGCTTCCGGTCGTCAGGTTGCGGGCCGCAGTCGGTGCAGAATCCGCTTCATGATCGGACCGAAGATCTGCCGCAGAACGGTTCGGTTCTCCGGACCGGCGAACCACCAGACGAGCACGGCGTAGATCAGCGACCCAAGCAGACCCAGCGGCACTGCAAAAGCCCAGAAAGCATGGTCGGTCCGCGCCCACGCAGTCTGCTGGAGGAGCGTTACGGCGATGACGACGGGCACCATGGCGGCGACGCACCGGAACACCTGAGCGAGGTATTTCCCCACCGGCAGTCCGATGAGCCGATGGAGGACCCGAATCCGCACGGGCCACGTCACGATCCGCGACCAGCGGGACAACGCTACGCCGACGATCCCGAGGGGGAGGAGCGCGAAGACGAGTGCAACGCCAACGATGTTCTGGAGAATTGCGACCCATAGGGCCACGTCAGCTCTGCCGATGGATAGGAAGGCGCTCCGGTCGAAGTACATCACGGCTCCGAACGCCCATCCGCAAGCGAGAATCCACATGAGTGGCGCTGTGTCCTCCCAACCCGGACCGAACGCGAAGGGAACGATCTGCACAGCGAAGACGGCCACGAGGCCGAAAATTGGCACTCCGATCGCCGCCGACGCGAAGGTCATTTGTAAGAAGATCCGGTTCAGCCGAGGGAGGTCGTCCTGGACTTTCGAGAATGTCGTAAGGGTGACGCGGGACATGACGGTTGTGACGAGCTCGATCAAGATAGTGCCGATGCGCTGCGCAAGGTAGTAGTACCCGAGCACCTCAGTGCTGAAGAACGCCCCAACGATCAGCTTGTCGATGTTCTGCTGAACGGCGTCGAGCAGGCCGATGCCGATGATTCGCAGTCCCATTGACCACATAGAACGGAGGGACGAAAATGAGAACTCGAGACTGGGCCGCCAGGGGGTCGCGGTCCATAGGATCACAACGGAGGCAGCGCTGGTGACCAGGGTCTGAGCGACGAGGGCCCATACGCCGCCTCCGCTGAAAGCGATGACGACTGCGACCGCGGCACCGCACAACGCTCCGCCGACCTGTCGGATCGCGAGCGACTTGAAACCGAACGAGCGCTCGAGCAAGGCAGCTGGCACTTGGGCAAGAGAAGAGACTGGGAGGCTGAGACCGAGTACTCGCAACACATCCACCAGCTGGGGTTCACCGAAGAGACCAGCGAGGAGGGGCGCGGTAAAGAACAGTGCCACGTACAGGATGATGCTGAGTGTGACCGACGTCCAGAACGCCGTTGACGTGTCCTTCTCCCCGAGCTCCTTCTTCTGCACCAGGACGGTGACGAATCCCGATTCCACGAAGACCTGCAGGATGGCAATGACCACCGTGGCCATGGACACTAGGCCGAAGTCAGCAGGTGATAGGAGTCGGGTCAGAACGGCGATGACGGTCAGCGTCAGAACGCGCGAACTCCATCGTTCCAAGATGATCCAGCCGATGGACTGCGTGGCCTTCTTGCGAAGACCGTCGCTCTCACCTTGAGTCATCGCTTCAGGGCGCGGGTGAACCGGCGGACGACGCGGCTCCCCAGTCGTCTGACCTCGTCGAACACTGCGATCGGCCCGAACGCGGACCACAACGTCGACGCCCGACCGCGCGACGGTGCGATGGCGAAGTCCCGCTCCATGCGTGTGTCGAGCGGGCGGGCGAAGCCAGTAAGCGACTTGCCTGAGTGGTTCTCGCCCGTGTCGACGTGGTAAACGGCGCCGGGATAGGAAAGGGGCTCAAGTGCGCGACCATGCTCCCGGTACCAGGATTCGGCGTTCCGGTGAGCTCCCATGATCTGCGAGAGTCGCTCGCCGTAGGCTTCGGCAATGTCTTGCTGGGATGCCTCTTCAGTCAGGTGCTCCGGGACACCATAAGCTTCGAATGGCACGATGAAACATGTGCCGCAGGTGCGGTTGAAGTCGGGCTGTCGGATGTACGCGTTCCGGGCTTGCGAGTACATCCAGCCGTCGCGAATCACCCAGCCGGGGTGGTTGAGGTGTTCGGACACCATCGCTGCCAGATCGCGGTGGACGAAATCGTCAGCGTCGAAGATCATCACGTGTGATGGGTCAAAGGGCATCGCGGCGATCAGCCCCACGCCCAGCTTGGTGCCTTTGTCCCACACGAAGGGCGCTCGAGCGGTCTGGGCACCAGTCGGGGGCGCGGGCGCCGGGAAATCGACCAGTACGAACTTCGTCCGGGCGGGGAGGTCAAAACTGGGGCGCTGGTTGCCCACGATGATAACAACGTAATCCTCTACGGTCTGTTGTGTGACGGACCGCAATGTATCCTGCAGAAGTTGCTCGACCCGCCCATAGTCGACAGAGTTCTGCGGGTGCCGCAGCGTCGTGATGAAAGCCAGCATCAGCGGCCCGTCAACGTCGCGACGAGCGCGCGCGCGACGAGGGTGTCGGTGGCGTAATGAGCGGTGGAAAACTGTCCCGTGTAGTCGTCGAACACCGCGCCGATCTTGCGATAGTTGTTGTCCAGCGCGACATGGTCGATCCCGAGCAAGAGCGCGAGAACGTGTGCGTGCAGGCGATCGACCACGACGAGGTCCGCCGCTGCGTACCAACGAAGTGCTCCGGTTATGTTGATCTCATTGAGCGACGCGATCAAGTGCTGCACAATCCATTGCGGCAGTGTCGGCGTCCAGCCCAGCCGGCGGCGCACACGAACAAGGAACTGGTGAAGCCGCATGGCCCGGCGTGCGACTGAATACCGCACCGCCAACCAGCCCTCGCTGTGCCAGTCGGTGCTCGTAACGCTGACACCCGCGCCCCAGTCCTCGGCGACATCATGCAGGCCTGACATCGCTTCCTTGTCTTGCCGCGCGATGATCAGAAGGTCCTTGCCGCCTGCTGTCCGCTTCAGCGATGCAGGCTCGAACCCGAGCGCCATGTCATAGCAATATGTGGGATTCAGGCTCGGGAGCTGGCGTCCGGCTCGCTCCATGGAGAGCGAGTCGCGGAGGAGAAGCCTGAAGTCCTTATGTGCGCCGATGATCGCGTCGGCCCGAGCGGCGCGCTCGTCTGAGGCGAAGTAGATGGATTGGGACAGCTGTACTAGACGGTAATCAGGCAGATCCTCAACGATCTGTTCACGATGATTCTGGTGACCGGTCCAGAGATCGCCAAAGTTCCCGCCACCGTGAAGGAGCACCACGCCGGACGGCATAGCGCGGCGAAGGGCCACCGGGTCATAGCTCTTGATGTCAGCAACGTATCGCAGCCGAAGCCCCATCCGTCGGAGATATGCCATTTCGCCCGCCCAGATGAGGGAGTCGCCCACATTCGTCTGATTCGGTGCGTCCAGTAGCGCCACGTCGACGCTGCCACCGATCGCATGCCGCAGGGTCGCTTCCGTGGCATCTCTCAGTTTGCCTAGGTAGGCGGAATCGGTGTTACTCCTCGGCACGTTCCCTCTTTCTCGATGTCCTGACACCGCGACGCGCACCCACAGTCGCCCGCGCCCGTGCGGCCTGGCGGATTCGCGAACGCTGCGATCAAGTGTTGGCGAGACGATTCACGACGTGAAGAGGTCGCCCGACGCGAATCATCCTACTGATAACGCAACGAGTGTCGGAGCGATTCGTGCCTCGAAAGGGGGCCCGGACGGGCCTTCATATCCTCGATAACGGCAAGCCCGGTACCGGCACGAGGGCCTCGGATGGCTCTGTCAAACAGGGTCCTGTTCCAGGACAGGCTGTGGAAGCCGGCTCCCGTCGGGTGGAGACCCTACGCGTCGTCGCTCGGGTGGTCGGGGTCTTCCTCCTGGTTGAAGTTCGAGGCGTCGGGGTCGTGACCGACCGCGAGGCCGTCCTCGCTGTTGGGGATGGTCTGGTTCTCGCCCAGGCCGCCCGGCTTCGGCGTTCCCTCGCTGCTGTTCTGGTCGGTGTCGTTCGTGTCGTTCGTCATGGGGACAGGTTAAGAGGTACGCGAGCGCGCGTGTGCAGGCTTGACAGGGTGCCTGGGCGGCGGTTCTTGGCCCTTCGACAGGCTCAGGGACCAAGGGGACCGGCTATCTTGCGGAAAACGGACAGGCCGGGACATACCTCCCTTCCGGGGGACAGGTGACGGGCAATACAGTTCCAGCAGCCTGGGTCCGGTCGTCGGATCCTCCACGACCGAAACGAGCATCATGGCCACGACCACTGGTAGCAAGACCGCCCCCACGCCGATCGTCATCTCCTTCTGGCTGTGGGTCGTCTCCGCCGTCCTCTCCGTCATCTCCGGGGTCACGGCCGCCATGTCGGCCGGAACCGTCGCCGAGGCCGCAGCCGAACAGTCGGCCTCGGGAGGTGTGCTCTCCTCGAGCGTGCTCCTGATCTCGACCGCCGTCGGCGCGTTCATCGTCGGCGCACTGCACGTGCTGTTCGCCTTCTTCATGCTCCGCGGTCGCAACTGGGCTCGGATCGTCCTCACCGTGGTCGGCATCCTCTCCGTCCTCGGTTCGATCACCGGGCTGATCGCCCTCAACCCGCTCTCCTTCATCTTCGTCATCGTGACCATCGTCGCGATCGTCCAGATGTACGTGCCGGCAGCACGCGAGTACTTCGCCGCGAACAAGCGATGAGCGACCACTCCGCTGCACCGGCGGAGACCGCCCCGCGCCCGGGCTCGCGCCAGGAACGGGCCGAAGCTCGCCGCGCCGAGGCGCGCCTACCCTATGCCCCCTCGCCTGACACCAGGTGGGGTGCCCCGACCGCGCTGACGACCTTCGTCGTGATCATCGCGCTCCTCGTCGTCGTCGAACTCGCACGGACCTTCGGCGTCCTGTCCGGCGAGGTCGGCACGATGATCATGTGGATCATCTTCGACGGCGGCATCCTCGTCGCCCTCGCGATCGTCTGCCGCACCTGGGGAAGCGGGTCTTGGGCGAAGGACTTCGGACTCCGCTTCCGCTGGTTCGACGTGTTCATCGGGCTCGGTTCAGCCGTCGGCATCCAGCTGATCGGTGGCATGATCGGCCAGTTCGTCATCGCCCTCACCGGCGAGACGCCGAAGTCGAACATCGCCCCGCCGTCGCCAGAGCTCGTCTGGGTGCTGGTCAACACTGTGTTCGCCACGGCGATCGTCGCGCCGTTCTGTGAAGAACTCCTCTTCCGCGGGCTCCTGCTGCGCGGATTCCGGAACTCGATCCTCCGCGGGCGGACGACGAACGGCGTGCGCCGAGGTGCGGCGACGCCCACGACCGCCCGGCGCCGCACGGCGGCCATCGTCTCGGTGGGAGCGAGCGCGCTGATCTTCGCGATCGTCCACCTCTATGAGGGCTGGGGCAGCCCGGTCACCATGGTCACGCTCGGGCTCACCATCCTCGTGCTCGGCACGGTGAACGGTGTCTACGCCGCGACGACCCGTCGCCTCGGACCGGGCATCTGGACGCACGTGTGGTTCAACACCTTCACGGTCCTGCTGACGCTGGCACGCAGCGGGAGCTGACCCGGGCACCGGTCCCTGGGCGAAACGAGGAGCCCGTGGGCCCTTCGACAGGCTCAGGGACCGGCGGGGGTCGGCTGGTTGGGGGTGTGGGCCCTTCGACAGGCTCAGGGACCGGGTGGGGCTCAGGGACCGGGTGGGAGCTCAGGGACCGAGGGGTCAGGAGGTGGCGGGGCGGACTCGGCGCTCGTAGGCGGCGTCGGCCGCGAGCACCGCACGCACGCGGGCGAGGTCGAACTTCGGCCTGCGATCGAAGTCGTAGATGCCGTTCTGCTCCTGGAACGTGTCGGTGAGCTGCGTGTAGCAGTAGCCGAACATGTTCTCGTCGTCGGTCAGTACCCGGACGAGCCCTGCGAAGCGCTCGTGGAACTCCTCGACCGACGCCACCCGCGCGCCATAGCCCCAGGAGTCACCACCGGTGTCCGCCGCCGCGAGCTTCGCGTTCCACCAGATGCCGCCGAACTCCGACACGAAGAACGGCTGCCCCTCGTACGGCAGGGAGATGGTGCGTCCGTCCTCGAGGTTCGTGAACGGCTCACCGTCCGCGATCCCGCCCTGCTCGACGGCGAACGCCGCCGGGTCCTGCTCGTAGGAGTGCGCGTCCCACACGTCCGTCTCCCGCACCCGGTGCGCGTAGCCCGAGGCGTCGATCACCGGTCGACTCGGGTCGATGAGCTTCGTCGCGAGGAACATGCCCCGCGTGACGTCGTCGAGGACGGTCACCCGGTCGTGCAGCGTCTGGTGCGTCTCATTCAGCGGGCACCAGCCGATGATCGACGGATGGTTGACGTCGCGCTCCAACGCTTCGACCCACTGCGTGATGAACGACGCCGTCGGGCCCTGGTTGTGACCGACCGTGCCCGCGCCGGACACACCCCAATCGCCGAACTCGCCCCACACCAGGTACCCGAGCCGGTCCGCGTGATAGAGGTACCGCTCCTCGAACACCTTCTGGTGGAGCCGCGCACCGTTGAACCCGGCGTCCATCCCGAGCGTGATGTCGGCCACGAGCGCGTCGTCGTCCGGCGCGGTCATGAGCGAGGACGGCCAGTACCCCTGGTCGAGCACGAGCCGCTGGAAGACGTGCTCGCCGTTGATCAGCACCGCGGTGCCGTCGATCGCGACACTGCGCAGCCCCGCGTAGCTCGAGACGCGGTCGGTGACGTCGCCTGCACCATCGCGGATCTCGATGTCGAGGGTATAGAGGAACGGGTCGGCGGGACTCCAGAGCCGCTGCTGGTCCGCCGGGACCTCGAGCCGCACCGACGGTGCCATCGTCGAGCCGAGCTGAGCGGTCTCGCTCGCGACGACGACACCATCGGCGGACAGGGTCACCGTCGCAGTCGCCCCCGCGGCGTTGCGGCTGGGGACGAGCGTGCAGGCGAACCGCCCGGCGTCCGCATCGGGGACCACGGTGAACCGACGCAGGTGCAGCTCGTCGACGGCCTCCACCCAGACCGTCTGCCAGATCCCCGTCGTGCGGGTGTAGTAGCAGTCGGTGTTGCCGTACCAGGTCGCCTGCTTCCCACCGGCCTTCGGCTCGTGGCGGGTGTCACGGGCGCGCACCACGATCTCGATTTCCTGGCCCGGCTCGACCGCGCCGAGCGGCACCCGGATCGGCGTGAAGCCACCCCGATGCCGCATCGCCTCGACCCCGTCGACCCACACGGTCGTGTCGTGGTCGACGGCCCCGAAATGCAGCACGCCGTGCTTCCCCTGCCACGCCGAGGGCACCGTGAACCGCGTGCGGTACCAGACGGCCTCCATGAAATCCGTGTGCTCGACGCCCGATGCGGCCGACTCCGGCGCGAACGGGACGAGGATGCGGTCGGTCAGTTCGCGGCCGAGGAGCCCGCGCTCGAGCCCGCTGTCGCCGGCGTCGATCTCGAACTCCCACAGGCCGTTGAGGTTGACCCAGCCGTCACGGACGAGCTGCGGCCGGGGGTACTCCGGGCGCGGCTGCGGTGTGGAGTCGGCGCGGCCGCTCGGCAGCGGGGCGGGGAAGAGGAGAGGGTGCGTCATGGGTGTCGTTCCGATGCGTCGTGATGGGTGGAGGTGTCGTCGGGGCCCTTCGACAGGCTCAGGGACCGGGGGTGGGGCTCAGGGACCGGGGGTGAGCTCAGGGGCCGAGGGGCTGAGCCTGTCGAAGGGCGGGGGAGTTGCTACCGGGCGTCGTCGACGGCCTTTGTCAGCTCGGCGACGAAGGCCTCGGCGGCTTCCTTGGGGGTGGTCTTGCCGAACTGGACGTCCTGGTTGTAGCGGCCGAGGATCTTCTCGCTGTCGCCACCACCCACGGGCGTGATCGCCGGCGGGGTGCCCGACTCCTCGCGCGCGGCGTCGACGACGCCCGCCACGATGCGGTCCGTCGGCGTCAGGTCGGGGTCGATCGCCTTCTGGAAGTCCGGGTTCGCGGGCATGCCGCGCTCGGTGCCGAACAGCTTCGCGACCTCGGTGTCCGTCGTGAGGAAGTCCACCAGCAACGCCGCCTCAGCGGGGTGCTCGGACTTCGACGAGACCGACCAGTACATCGACGGCTTCAGGTACTGGAACCCTTCGGACGAATCCTCGCTCGCCGGGAACGGCAGCAGGTCGAGCTGGTGGTCGGGTGCAGCGGCCTGGAAGGCGGTGAGCACCGACGACGGCTGGAAGGTCATCGCGACCTTGCCCGTACTCATGTCCATGAGGTCGATCGCCACACCGTTGCCCTCGGCCAGCTGCGAAGCGCTCGGGGCCGCGCCGCTCTCGATCTGGTCGAGCGCGTACTGCCAGTAGCTCTCCACGACCTCGGGCTTCAGGATGACCTTGCCCTCCTTGTCGTAGATGTCATTGCCGTGCTGACGCGCCCAGAGCGTGAGGGTCGGCATGTCGCCGCCGAACGGGGACATGCCGTGGACGGCGCCGCCCGAGGCCTCGGTCACCTGCAGGGCGACCTCGTTGAGGTCGTCCCACGTCCAGGTCGTCGCGTCGGGCAGCTGGATCCCGTACTGCTCGAAGATGGACCGGTTGACCATGAGGCCGACGGTGCCGACGCCGATCGGCACGCCGTACAGCTCGTCCTTGACCTTGCCCTGGTCGAGCACCTCGGCGCTGAGGTCGGAGGTGTCGAGGAACTCGTCGAGTGCACCGAGGTCGGCGAGGGCGCCGCGCTGGGCGTAGGAGGCGAGGTAGAGCTGGTCGAACTGCATGACATCGGGGGCGTCTCCGCCGGCGACCGTCGTGGCGAGCTTGTCCCAGTAGCCGCCCCACTCGGTGGACTGGCCCTTCACGGTGATGTTCGGGTACTTCTCCTGGAAGAGGTCGATGGCCGCGCGGGTGCGCTCGTCGCGGGCCGTGGCACCCCACCAGTTGAAGGTGATGGTGACGTCCTCGTCGCTCAGCGCGGCGTCGCCGTTCCCGCCGCCGACGGCGCAGCCGCTGAGGGCGAGTGCCGAGATGGCGGTTGCGGCTGCGAAGCCGAGGAGGCGGGACCGGGATCGTGGTTGGCGTTGCATGATGCTCCTTTGCATGGGGTGGATCGGTTGGCCCTTCGACAAGCTCAGGGACCTGTTGGGGACTCGGGGACCGGGTTGTGGACTCAGGGACCGGGGGAACGGGTTGTGGCTCAGGCCCCGGGGCTACTTGCCCCCGGTGGTCGCGATGCCCCGCAGGAGGAACCGCTGGCCGAACAGGAATGCGAGGAACACCGGCAGCAGGGTGACGACGCTCATGGCGAAGAGGGCTCCGTAGTCCGATTGCGACTGGGTGTCGACGAACGAGCGGAGGGCGACCGACGAGGTGTACTTGTCGGGGTCGGTCACGAAGATCAGCTGGCCGAAGAAGTCGTTCCACGTCCAGATGAAGGTGAAGATCGCCGTCGTCGCGAGTGCAGGCGTCATGAGCGGGAGCATGATCTGCACGAAGATCCGCAGGTGCCCGGCGCCGTCGATGCGCGCCGCCTCGTCGAGCTCGCGGGGGATGCCGCGGATGAACTGCACCATGAGGAAGATGAAGAACGCGTCCGTCGCGAGGAACTTCGGCACGATGAGCGGCAGGTAGGTGTTGATCCAGTCGAGCTGGGCGAAGATGACGTACTGCGGGATGATCAGCACGTGGATCGGCAGCATCATCGTGAGCAGCATGGCCGCGAACGCGAAGCGCTTGAACCGGAACCGCAGCCGGGCGAAACCGTACGCGGCGAGTGAGCAGGTGAGCAGGTTGCCGATGATCGACCCGACGACCACGATCGCCGAGTTCGCCAGGTAGCTGCCGAACGGCTGCGCCAGAGCGTTCCAGCCGTTCGTGTAGTTCGACGCCTCGAAGGTGTCGAGCACGAGGCCCGGGTTGTCGAAGATGTACCCGTTCGGACGGAGTGAGGACACCACCATCCACAGCACGGGGTAGAGCATCAGCAGCCCGAGCAGGATCAGCAGCGCGTGCTTGCCGATGCTCGAGATCCGCTGTCGGCGCAGGAGCTTGGCGCGTTGTGCGTCGCCCCGCTCGCGACGGGCGGCCGCATCGGGCGAGAGGCCGTCCTCGGACGAGGGGCGGGTCTTGAGATCAGTCATCGTAGAACACCCAATACTTCGAGGCCCAGAAGTTGATGGCCGTGGCGGCGGCGATGATGATGAGCAGGAGCCACGCGATCGCCGACGCGTACCCCATCTGGAAGCTGCCGAAGCCCTTCTGGTACAGGTACAGCGTGATGAACAGCGTCGAGTCGGACGGCCCGCCCGATCCGTTCGACACCACGTAGGCCTGCGTGAACGACTGGAACGCGCCGATGATGCCGAGCACGAGGTTGAAGAAGATGATCGGGCTGAGCAGCGGGAGGGTGATCGACCGGAACTGGGTCCACCGGCCGGCACCGTCCGTCGACGCCGCCTCGTAGTACTGCCGCGGGATCTGCCGGAGGCCCGCGAGGAAGATCACCATCGGCGCGCCGAACGTCCATACGTGCAGGATGATCAGCGTCGACAGCGCGGTGTCGGGTTCCGAGATCCAACCGGGCCCCTGAATGCCGAAGACGGCGAGCAGCGCGTTGACGAGGCCGCTCGAACCGAAGACGAGGCGCCACAGGACGGCGATCGCGACGCTGCCGCCGAGTAGTGACGGCAGGTACAGCACCGACCGGTAGAAGGAGAGCCCGCGCAGGCCGCGATCCAGGAGGACCGCGATCGCCAGGGCGACCATGAGCTGCAACGGCACCGAGACCAGGACGTAGGTGATGGTCACGCCGAGGGACTGGTGCAGGCGGGGGTCCTCGACCATCCGCTGTGCGTTCTCGAGCCCGGTGAAGTTCGGGTTCTGGAGGAGGTTGTAGTCGGTGAACGACAGGTAGAGCGAGACGAGCACGGGCCCGAGCGTGATGACGAGGAAGCCGATGATCCAGGGGCCGAGGAAGAGGAGCGCCGCGCGGTTGTCGCGGAACTCGGAGGCGTCGCGATGCTTCACCGCCCCCTTCGGCGTCCGTAGCGCGCGCAGCTCGTTGAGCGCGCTCATGGGGCGGCTCGGGTGATGGGTGGTGGGCTCTCGAACATGCTGCGCATCTCCTTCGACTCGCTGCGACCGTGCTGACAGGGAGACACGCTAACCGCTTGTGCTACGTAGCACAAGATGGATTTGGACATCGGTTGCCGTCGGTATCCGACGGGCGTGGAGTCGGTACGCTTGCGTCAGGACCCACGCACGGTGGAGCGAGCGCGACCGACGGGGAGGCACGGATGGCAGTGACCGCACGGGATGTCGCGCAGGCGGCCGGCGTCTCCCAGCGCACGGTGTCGGACGTCGTGAACCTGCCGGGACGGGTCGGTGCCGAGACCCGCAAACGCGTGCAGGCGGTCATCGACGAACTCGGCTATCGGCCCAATCCGCACGCGAGAGGACTCCGCAACAACCGCAGTGGACTCATCGCGCTCGTCGTCCCCGAGCTCGACGTTCCGTACTTCTCCGACCTCGCCCGCTGCCTCATCCCTGAACTCACGAAGCGCTCGCTCACCCTCGTCGTCGATCAGACGAACGGCGACCCGGAACGCGAGCGTGCCGTGCTCACCGGGGGAGCGGTGTCCTCGACCTTCGACGGCGTGCTGCTCAACGCGCTCAACCTCACGGCCGCCGACGTCGAGGCAGCCGCCGCGACCCAGCCCATCGTCCTGCTCGGCGAGCGCGACTACGGCGCGAGCGCGGACCACGTCGCCATCGACGGTACCGAGGCGGCTTACGTGGCGACCAGGCACCTGATCGAACAGGGATGCACGCGCATCGGCGCCATCGGTCGGCAGGCCCATTCCACGGGCACCGCGAAGCAGCGCGTGGACGGGTTCACCCGCGCGATGCAGGAGGCCGGACTCGACCCGAACCGGTATATGGCCGAAGGGGAATACGATCGCGCGAGCGGGGCGGCCGTCATGGGCGGGATGCTCGACGCCGGCGATCCTCCCGACGGCGTGTTCTGTTTCAACGACCTCATGGCGCTGGGCGCGATGCGCGCCGCGTGGGATCGCGGCGTCGACATCCCGCGCGACCTGGCGGTGGTGGGCTTCGACGACATCGAGGACGGCCGGTACGCGATGCGGTCACTGACGACGGTCGCGCCCGACAAGGAGGCCATCGCCCGCGAGGCCGTCGCGATGCTGGTCGAACGTGTGGCCGGGCACGTCGGGCCGGGGCGGCGAGTGCGCGCAGGGTTCGAGCTGATCGTCAGAGAGTCGTCCGGTCCGGCGCGACTCACCCGATGACGGCGCACGTCGGGTTCGTGCCGAGGAGGCCCGTCCCCACCTGCACGACGGCCCACGGTGACGTCCAGATCGTGTCTCGGGCGAGCGGCGGAACGATCAGGCTCGATGGAGCTACGCGGACGCCGAGATAGCCGGTTCCGCCGAGTAGCCCGGTGAGCAGTCCGTCGAGGAGACCGCGGTTGAACGTGACGGAGTACTGCCTCGTCGGGTTCGGGGTCGGCGAGGTCGCGGCCGGTGTGACCGCCGCGGAAGCGAGCGCGATCGTGGCCGACGTGTTCCCGCCGCCGACCTGGATGTCCGCCGCGCCGTACCCCTCCGGCATGGTGAACGTCAGGGTGTAGGAGTTGATGACCAGACCGACGCCGAGCACCGACGTCGTCGAGATGGAGCATCCGCTTGCTCCGGCGAGGTAGACGGGCTTGGGGATGCTCAGTGCCGCGAACGTCGCGGCACCCGACTCGGCGTCCTGCCATGCGGCCTCCACCGGTTGCGGAGCAGGAGCCGCGACGAGCGCGACAGCGGTCGCGAGGACGACCGCCGCGACGTGTCTCGACCGACCTGGTTTCATCAAACGCCCCTCGCCGAACGCGAGTGCTGACGCAGCGCGCCGAACCACGCACCGACGAGACCGATCAGGATCGCCCCCGCTGCCGCCCACACGGCGAACTCGATGCTCGCGCCGGTGCGGGGGAGCGTGGTGATCGGGCCGGGCGAGACCGAGACGTCGTCGCCGATGCCCTCGGCCGTGACCGTGAGAGCGACCGAGGCGTTCGCCACCACTGCACCGGACGGCATCCGGACGTCGAACTTCAGCCACCACGCCTCCGAGCTGCGCATCGAGAGCACTGCGCGCTCGACGCCGTCGACGGGCACCGCCATCTCGTCGAACAGGTGGGTGACGGTGCCCACGCAGCCGGCCGCGGTCCACCGGACGGAACAGGCGTCGACCACCATGACGAGGCCGAGCTCGGGCGAGCCGGAACCGACCATGGACACGTCGATGGATCCCGGGGTGGTCTCCGGCTTGGTGGTGATGCCCACCTCCCACGGCGTCGATCGACCCGGAGCGAGGGACCGCATGGCCGACGGGTCACCGATCGAGGTGAGGACGACCGCCTCGCCGGCGATGACGTCGACCTTCGGTTCTGCGTGGGCAGGAGCGGCAGCGCTGATCGCGAGGCCGGCACCGAGGAGCAGGGCGACCGGTGAGTATCGAAGCGCGGCGTGGCGGGCCGGTCGTGGTCCGGTTCCGTCGGCGCCGACCATGGAGGAGCGGCGTCGGGAAGCAGCACGACCGTCGCCGCCGGTCCCTCCCGAGTCACCCGGCGGGCGCTTGCGGTCGGAGCGCGGCCAGAACGCCCACATGACGAGGGCCGAACAGCCGAGGGTCAGTCCGGCCAGGACCCACGGGTTGGACAGCCACACGACGAGGTAGGCGAGCCCGGGGACCGAGGCGAGCACGAGGCGGACCGTCGAGACGGTGTACGGCTCGGGGTCCTCCGACAGGTTCGCGTCGCCCTGCATGGTGATCGTGCGCTGTGGTCCTGCGGTATCGACACCGCCGGTCACCGAGGTGACGCGGTGGGTGACCGGCAGCTGACCAGCGCGATCCACCGTCACCACATCGCCGACCGCGATGTCGGACGCGGGGATCTCGCGGACGAGCGCGAGTGAGCCGGTGGGGATCGTCGGGCTCATGGAACCGGTCTTGAACATGATGAGGGTGATGTTGAAGCAGGTCGCGAGGATGACGAGCACGATGCAGACCACCCCGCCGACGGCGGCGAGGTTCAGCAGGGTGCTGCCGACGATCGACGCCACCGAGCGGCGGGGTTGCTGCCGCTCGGTGGCGTCGATCGCTTCCGTGGAGGGTCGGCTCACGGTGCTCCGATCAGGAACTGGAGGTGCTGGTGATCTGCCATGTCGCCGACGCCGTCCCGCCCTGGAAGCTGGAGGCGGTGCCGGCCTTCACCCGCACGTCGAAGCAGAAGCGCACCGTCGAACCGCCGGCCGCCGTGAGTGCACCGGTCGCCGTCGGCGGAGCCGTGCCCGTGGAGAGGGACGCGGTGTACGCGGGGACGGTCGCCGAGGTGAACGCGGCGGCGTTGCACGCCGTGCCCGCCGCCGTCGTGACCACGCGGTACTCGAGCTGCGGCAGGAGGGTGCCCGTCGCCGCCGAGACCGCGGACAGCGCCGCCGTCCCGCCGATGTTCGTCGCTGCGGTCGTGCGGATGTCGATGTAGGCGAACTGGGAGAGCCCTGGCGACATGGCGGTGGCGTTGAAGACCAGCGTGGCGGGGTTCGCCGCCTCGTGCGCCGCCCAGGTCGACGACGAGGTCTGCGACTCCACGGCGAAGGTGCTCGCCGCGAAGGTCGCCGTTCCGAACTCGTCGTCGCTCCATGCCGCGAGGGTGAGCGAGGTCCCGACGCCCAGCACGAGCGCTGCCGCGAGGGCCGCTCTGGCCTTCGTGAAGCGTGACGTGCTCCGTCGTTCATCGGTGCGGTGGTGTCTGCCCGCCGCCGGCGTGTGCCGTCCCATGATCGCCGTCCTGCCGCGGGTTACGGCAGCGGGGTGGTGGACTCGGCCGCGAACTCCCAGACCACGGTGCCGCTCGGCGACGACTGCGGGAGGCTCGCGGCAGGGGTGACCTCGAAGCAGAGGAACACGGGCGTGGTGACGGCACCGAGTGTGAAGATGTCCGCTGCCGTGCTCGACGTCGTGGCGGCATCCGTCACGAGCGGGTCGCCGGCGGCGAAGCTCGCGGCGTCGCAGCCGAAGGTGGTGGTCTCCACGACCGAGTACGTGAGCGAGGAAGCGATGGCTGCACCGCTCGTGGCGGTGATGTCGACCGTGCCGGCGTACGTCGACGCGGCGGTCAGCTGCACGGCGAAGCCGGCGTAGACGGGCTCCTCGGGTGCCAGGTTGTCGGCTTCGACCGCGAAGGTGAGCGGGGCGGCCGCAGCCTCGGTCGGGTGCTCGGTGAACGCGGTGCCGTCCGTGCTGCCTTCGATACCGAACCCACCACCGGCGAAGATCCCGGTCGCGAACTCGGAGTCGTTCCAGGCCGCGAGCGTGATGGCCGCACCGACGCCGAGCACCAGGCCGCCGGCGAGGATCGCCTTCGCCCGCTTGCTGCGCTGGCCGCGGACGGGCGCGTCGGTGCCGGTGGCCGCTGGGGCCTCGGTGCTGGTGTCGATGGTCATGGAAGCCCCCTGGAGTCCGACGGCGACGGCTTGCGTCACCACAGGTGCCGGGCGTGCGGAGACGATCTCCGCGCGTCTCACGACACCCTCAGGACGATAGGCAGCAGGCTGACGGTTGTAACCAGTAGTGGGGTACTGGGATCGCCGGACGCTACCGAGAAAACTGCTGAACCGCGCTGCGTCGCCCGATCCGGGGGTCAGGCCTGACGCTGCGAGGACTGCGCGACCAGGCGGCCGAGGTCGCGCCGTCTCCCCGCGCCCAGCTTCGTCCGGGCTTGGAGCACGTGCGACTCGACGGTGCGGACGCTGAGGAAGAGCCGCGTCGCGATCTCCTGATTGCTCAGTCCTTGCGCGATGAGCAGGGCGACCTCCAGCTCCCGCCGGGTGAGCGCGCTCAGGTCGGCTGCGGCGGCCTCCTGGCCGGTGTCCGTCTGTCCGCGGGAGAGGTAGGCCAGGGGTGCGTGCGTCGAGTGCGGCTCGACCGGGACGGTGCGCTCGACCGGCGCGGTCTCCTCGGTCGTCTCCGGCCGGTAGGTGGCGAACACGGGCGACGGAGACACGACCGAGGTCCATCGGGCCTCCGCATCCGCAGCGGCGCCTGGCGTGGGACCCACGAGTTCGGCGGCCCGCTCCGCGCAACGGTGAGCGTGCTGCAGTCGACCCTGGGCCGCGTGGAGTCGTTCTGCGAGCAGATAGGCCCCGATCGCCCGGTGCCGCGCTCCGACCTCCTCGAGCGAACAGGCGGCCTCTTCGACGCGGCTCGCGTCGCCGGCGGCGCCGGCCTCGAGGAGCAGCATGAGCGACGCCTGCAGTGGCGTGAGCTCCTTTGATCGGGCGTCCATGACCCAGGACAGGGTCTCGGACAAGTCGGCGCCGGCCGCGGAGGCCAGGCTCGCGGAGTAGACCCGCTCGGTCAGTGGCTTCCGGATGTCCTGCGCGAGCCGGCGCAGGTGATCCCGGGCGTCCATGACACGACCTCCTGCCATCAGCAGGCCGAAGTCGGCGATGTCCGCCAGATAGGAGAGGACCGTGGAGGCGGCGATGAGGCGTTCGTCCTCGGCGGCTCGCCGTTCCGTCGCCTCCTCGACCTCGCCCGTCTGGGCGAGAGCGCCGACGAGGAGCAGCGCGGTCTGCGTGTGCACCTCGGGCGGGACGGTCGAGTCGAGCAGACGCTCGACGACCCGGAGGTCGGCCACGGTGCGGTCCGGGCGGCCGTCGAAGAACGCCAACTGGGCTCCGAGGATCCCGATGATGCACTGGTCCGTCGTCGCCAGGCGCCCGGTCCCGCGCTCGGCGCGAGCGACGAACTCGTCGATGTAGCGCGCGAAGCCGGCCCAGGAGAGTCCGGTGAGCAGGCGGATGGTGCCGGCCGACAGGACGTACATGGCGCTCGCGTCGCGCAGGGCGTGCGACAACGGCCGCGCTGCGCTGTAGGGCACCGACCGGTAGACGGCGTCACCCAGCTGCAGCAGCTCCCGCAGCTCGGACGGTGGCAGCCGGAGGCCGAGCCGGGTCACGAGCGCAGCGGCGGCATAGAGTCGCGAGGACTGCGCGGCGTCGACGTCGCGCAGGACCTTCCAGAAGACGGCATCGCTCTCGGACGGCTCCTGCCGATCCTGGTCTCGCCAGGTCTCGACCATCAGGATGCGCTGGGACAGCACGCGGCTGTGCTCCTCCTGCTCCGTCAGCTCCTGCGCACAGGTGCGTTCGGACCAGCGATCGAGGGTCGCCCGCCAACTCAAGACCTCCGCCTGCATGTCCTCGTCGGAGTCGGCCGCGGGATCGACCTCGAGGACCCGCTGAGCCCCTTCACCGTCGCCCAGCATGGCGAGCGACCGCGACCATTGCAGTGCCGCTGCCACGGACGGGCGCCAGGTGTACGCGCGTTCTGCGAGCAGACGACCGTCCTCAGCGAGGCCGGAGACGTTCGCGACGTGCGCCGCCTCGAGGAAGGTGCGGGCCATCGTGAGTGACTCGAACCCCTCGTCGAGCTCGGTGTGCGGGGCCGTCAGCCAGTACCGGCCGAGGATGAAGGACTCGTTCGGGGTGAGACGGGCACCGCCACGGAGGTCCGAGATGAGCGTCCGTTGGACGCGGTCGTGACGGCGCAGTCGTCCGCTGTGGCGCCACTCCGCGAGTGCCGACCACGCGTGCAGTTCGTCGGCGACGATGCGGTCCTGGCCCGAGCCGTCGTTCCGCGCGAGCCCGAGCCGGAGGAGCGCGTGCAACTGGTGCTCGCCGAGCAGGCGGATCGCGCGCGAGTAGGGGACCGGGCCGAGCTTCGCCAGCATGACCAGCGCGTAGCGACCCTCGTCCTCGAGCCGCGAGAGCTGTGGTTCCGTGAGGTCGTGCACGCGCGGTGAGACCCCTGCGACCCCGAGCGAGAGGATGCTGCGCGGCAGGTAGAACTCCCCGCCCGTCTCGAGGGCGTCCTTGGTGAGCTCGTGCACGAGTCGCGGAGAGCCGTTGCTCAGCCGCACGATGACGGCTTTGGCCATGTCGTCGAGGACCGCGTCGTCGGCGGCCTCGTCCACCATCGCCGAGGCTTCGAACCCGTCGAGCGCCGGGAGGTCGATCCGGGTGAGCGATCCGCTCCGCCAGACGGCGAGGAGCCGATCGGCGGACTCGTCGCCGCGGCCCTGCAACCCGGCGAGCTCCTGCTCCAGCGTCACCAGGGCGACCTGCTCACGCGACCGCGAGAGTTCGATGATGTCGGCGAGGCTCGCCGGGTGGAGGTTCGCGCCGTCGTCGACGATGAAGACGGCGCCGCTCGGCGCCCTACGCCAGTCGCTCAGCGTGTGCGAGGCGTCCCGTGACGCACCCGACACGTGGATGACCGGGCGTCCGTCCTCCTGCATCCGGCGCCCGATCGCGTCCGCGGTGAAGGTCTTGCCGTAGCCGTGTGGTGCGACGAGGAGCGCGCTGGTCCGGTTCGCGATGAGTGACGTCATCCGGGTGATCGCCGCCGATCGACCGCTCGGTTGGGCGGGAGCGCGGGTGGCTGACTGGCGGAACTCGCCGGAGCGACGGGTGGGCGATGCGGCGGACCGCGCGCCGCCGCTGAACCGATGCGCACCCGGGTTCATGGGATGACCTGCTCGGCCGACCTCGGATGTGGCTTTCGCTCCACTGCCGTCGCAACCGGTTCTTCCATATCGCAGCCCCCTCAAGCTCCGTCAGGACGACGGGACCCGCATCACCAGGGACGCTGCGAATACTCCGTCGGATGCCCCATTATCCGTAATCCCTGAGTGCTTCCGCAGCCCTAAGAGAGCGTTCTCAGTAGAAACTACGCACCCCACTCGGGGGTAAACCCCCGGCCGGTGAGGGTTATCTCTCAACCGTCATCGATGACATGAAACGGATGGAACCAACTGCACGGGAGCCCCGCCACCGATGACGCGTCGGAGGCCCCCGGGACCGATCGAAACCCGGCGTCCTGCGCCGCCGCCTCGCACTGCGGAGGCCAGTACCGGTTTTCGATCCGGCACTACGGAGGTTGGGGTCCCTCCTCTGGGGGACAGGGACACCCGCCCATAGATTGGCCGGGATCGACGCCAGTCGCGGGTCTGCCCGTGCACCGAAGAAAGGGTTCCACCGTGGGGGAACAGCAACGCAGCATCCTCGGCCGAGGCCGTGCATGGAAGGTCGCGGCCATGGCCGTGGTCGGCACGGTCATCGCCATGGGATCGACGACGGCGGCCACAGCAGCCCCGTCCGATGTCTCCGACGGCTTCGGCCGCTTCCTCGGTGGACAGGCGGCCGGGATCAACCTCGACGCCCTCGCCGCAGTCGCCGGCGCGCGTGCCGAGAACCCGAGTGGTGTCCACCCCGTCGCCGCGAACCCGCTGTCGGCCGAAGTGCTCAACACCCTCGGCGTCGATCTCGGCAGCTCGCTCCAACTGTTCGGTGCCAATGGCGTCATCGAGCTCGGCGCGGTCGCCCAGTACGGGTCCGCCGCCGCCAACGGCGACGCGATCGCCGGCTCAGGCGCGGTCACCGACCAGGGCGGCGTCTCGATCGGCGGGCCAGACGCCCCGCCGGCGGACGCCGAACTCGACCTGACGGGTCTGCTGGGCCGGGTCGGGACCCCGACCGGTGGCATCCTCAGCGACCTCTCCCTCAGCCTCGGCGCCCTCGCCTCCACGATCTCGCAGACGGGCGGCGCCACGGCCGTTCCCGACTACCAGATCTCCGGTGCGACGCTCACGCTCCAGAGCCCGCTCGTGCAGAACGTCTACACGAACCTCCAGACCACGGTCGGGAGTGTCCAGACCTCGCTCAACGGTCTGCAGACCGCACTCAACCAGGCGCTCACCGGAGCGATCAACCTGGGCATCGTGACCTCGACGACCTCCGTGGCCGTCACTCCTCCGAACCTCAACGCCCTGCTCCCCACCGGTCCGGTCGGCTCCGCGAGCGGCGTCACGGTCGACCTCACCACGGGCGCCGTCACGGTCGACATCGAGACACTGCTCGCAGCTGACCCTGACCTGCCGGATCTCAACGAGCTGCCGCCCAACACCTCGCTGCTGTCCGGTCCGATCGCCGCTGCGATCGCTGACGGCATCACGCAGGCCATCACCGATCAGGTGACGGCGGTCGTCACCGGCCTGCGCACTGCCGTCGAGGCCACCAACGTCAACGCCGTGGTCCAGGTCCGAGCACTCGGCCAGAACGCGGTCACCCTGACGCTGAACGCGCCGCTGTCCGCCATCGAGGACGGGTCGGCGACCTTCGTCACCTCCGGACTCGTCACCGGTGTGCTGAACACGGTGCTCGGCGTCCTCGGTCTCAGCCTCGACCAGATCATCTCGAACCTGCTCAACCTGGTGCTCGGGGTCGTCGGCGGAGTGTTCACGGTCCTCGAGACAGCCGAATCGACGGTCGACGGCATCACCGGCGGCCTCGCCGCGAACGTCGTCGGGCCGATCCTCAACATCGTCACCCTCGTCGCCGACGTGACCGCGAACGTGCAGCCGGCCACCGGCGACCTCGGAGACGGGTCAGCCACCGTCCGCGCTGTGCAGATCTCCCTCGTCCCGGCGATCTCGTTGGCGACGGTCAACCTCGCGTCGTCCTCCGTGCGCGGCACGCTCGTCGTGTACGACACGGCGATCACCGCCACACCGGCGACCGTCAACCCCGGCCAGTCCACCGTGATCGACGGCACCGGGTTCGCGGCGAACGAGCAGGTCACCATCACCGCGCCCGGCCTCGACCCGGTCATCACGACGTCGGACGCCGCCGGTGCGATCAGCCAGAGCGTCGCGATCCCCGCCGGCTTCACCCCGGCGACCCTGACGTTCACCGCCACCGGTGCGACCTCCGACACCCCGGCCACCACCGACCTCGTCGTGGCGCCGTTCGTGACCGCCATCACCGCCGACCCGGCGACGATCGCTCCCGGCGGCAGCACCACGATCACCGGCACCGGGTTCCTGCCCGACGAGTCGGTGTCGATCACCGTCCCCGGCCTCACCGACCCGGTCGTCACCACCGCGACGGGCACCGGCACGATCTCCACGAGCCTCACGCTCCCGGCGGACTTCCCGCTCGGCCCCGTGACGGTCACGGCGACCGGCGCCTCCTCGGCCAGTCCCGCGACCACGACGGTCACCGTCGAGGCGACGCAGTATGTCACCGCCATCACCGCCGACCCGGCCAGCGTCGTCGCCGGGGAGACCACGACGATCACCGGCACCGGCTTCGCCTCGGGCGAGACCGTCGCCGTCTCGATCCCCGGCGTCGACCCGGTCACCACGACGGCCACTGGAACCGGCACGATCTCGGTCGACCTCGACGTCCCCGCCGACTACGCCGCAGGCCAGGTCGTCGTGACCGCGCTCGGCGAGACGTCCGACACCCCGGCCGCGACCAACCTCACCGTGGTCTACGAGACCTCGATCGTCGCCGTCCCGGCCACGGTCGCGGGTGGCACGACCACGATCATCAACGGCGCCGGCTTCGCGCCCGGCGAGGACGTCGTCGTGACGTTCCCCGGCCTCGACCCGATCACCGTCACCGCCACCGCACTCGGCGCGATCGGCACCCCCATCGCCGTCCCGCAGGACTTCGCGGTCGGCGACGTCACGGTCACCGCGCTCGGCGCCGTGTCCGCGACCGAAGCGACCACCGTCGTCACCGTCACTGCGACGATCTACGACACCGCCATCACGCTCGACCCGACGTCGCTCATCCCGGGGAACACCACGACTGTGACCGGCACCGGCTACCTGCCCGGCGAGACGGTCACCGTCGGCTACCCGGGCGGCACCCCGGTGACCGTCGATGCGGACGGCGACGGCGGCTTCACCGTCGACCTGCCCGTCCCTGCCGGCACACCGGCTGGCACGCTCGTCGTCACCGCGACCGGCGAGACCTCCGCAACCCCGGCGACCGCCGACCTGGAGGTGCTGCCGTACGACACGGCCATCACCGCCGACCCGGCCTCCCTCCTCCCCGGCAACTCGACCACCATCACCGGCACCGGCTTCGCCGCGAACGAGTCGGTCTCCGTCTCCTACCCGGACGGCACGCCCGTCGTCGTGACGGCTGACGGCGATGGCGGCTTCACGGCGGTCCTGCCGATCCCCTCCGGCACGCCCGCCGGCCAGCTCACGGTCACCGCCACCGGCGCGGTCTCCGCCACGCCGGCCGAGACGGTCATCACCGCCGAGGCGTACGACACCGCGATCGCGCTCGACCCACAGACCGTCGCCCCTGGCGGCAGCACGGTCGTCACCGGCTCGGGCTTCGTCCCTCAGGAGACCGCCACGATCACCATCCCCGGCCTAGCCACGCCCGTGACGACCACGGCGAACGGCGACGGTGAGATCACGGTCAGTGTCACGCTCCCCGCGGACTTCCCGCTCGGCGACGTCACCGTCACCGCCACCGGCGCCGTCTCGGCCACCCCTGCCACGGCGACGCTCACCGTCGAGGCGACCACCTACGTCACGGCCATCACGGTCGACCCGACGACCGTCGTCGCGGGGGAGAGCACGCTCGTCACCGGTACCGGCTTCGAGCCCGACGAGACCGTCACGGTCTCCATCCCCGGTGCGCCCGCGGTCACCACGCAGGCGTCGGCCACCGGAACCATCTCCGTCTCGCTGCCGGTCCCGGCGGACTACGCGGAGGGCACGGTCGTCGTGACCGCCCTCGGTGAGGTCTCCGAGACCCCGGCCACGACGAACCTCGCGGTCGACGTCGTCTACACCCCGACGATCACCGCCGACCCGGCCACGGTCCCCGGCGGCACGAGCACCGAGATCTCCGGCAGCGGCTTCGCGCCGAGCGAGAGCGTCACGGTCACCTTCCCCGGCCTCGACCCGATCACGGTCACGTCGAACGCAGCGGGTGAGATCACGACCACCATCGCCGTCCCGCAGAACTTCGCGGTCGGTCCGGTCACGGTCACGGCCCTCGGCGTCGTCTCCGCAACCGAGGCGACGACGACGGTCACGGTCGAGGCGACGGTCTACGACACGGCGATCACCGCCGACCCCGACACGCTCCTCCCCGGCGGCAGCACCACCGTCACCGGAACGGGCTTCCTGCCCGGCGAGTCCGTCTCCGTCTCCATCCCCGGCGGCACGCCCGTCGTGGTGGAGGCCGGCCCGGACGGCGACATCACCGCCATCCTGCCGATCCTTCCCGGCACGGACCCCGGTCCCGTCGTGGTGACGGCCGTCGGCGCGGTCTCGGCCACACCCGCCACTGCGACGATCACCGTCGAGGCGTTCGACACGACGCTCACCGCGACGCCGTCCACGCTGAACCCCGGTGACTCGACGATCCTGTCCGGCACCGGCTACGTCGCGAACGAGTCGGTGACCATCTCGGCTCCCGGCTTCGACGACATCGTGACCACGGCGAACGGGCTCGGCGAGATCAGCCAGGTGGTCGCCTTCCCGGCGGACTTCGTCCCCGCGACCGTGACGTTCACGGCCACGGGCGCTCTGTCGCTCACCCCGGCGCAGACCTCGGTCCTCGTCGAAGCGGTCGTGTACGACACGGCGATCACGGTTGATCCGACGACGGCCAACCCGGGTGGAACCACTACCGTCACGGGCACCGGCTTCGCGCCGAACGAGACCGTCACCATCACGATCCCGGGCGGCGACCCCGTCACTGTGACGACGAACGGCGACGGCGACTTCACCCAGGCCGTGACGATCCCGGCCGGAACGCCGGCCGGACCGATCACGATCACCGCTACCGGTGACACGTCGAACACGCCCGCCGACGCCGACGTGACCGTGGTGCCCTACGAGACCGCGATCACCGCCGACCCCGACACGCTGCTCCCCGGCACCTCGACCACGATCACCGGTACCGGGTTCGCACCGAACGAGTCCGTTTCGGTCTCCATCCCCGGTGGTACGCCGGTCGTCGTGACGACGGACGGCGACGGCGGCTTCACCGCTGCCCTGCCGATCCCGTCGGGCACGGAGGCCGGACCGCTGGTCGTCACCGCAACGGGCGCCGTCTCGGCGACGGACGCGACCGCGACGGTCACCGTCGAGGCTTACGAGACCACGATCGCCCTCGACCCGACGACGGTCGCCCCTGGCGGCAGCACTGCGGTCACCGGCGACGGCTTCGCGCCGAACGAGGCCGTGAGCGTCACCGTCCCGGGCATCGCGACGCCGATCCCCACCACTGCCAACGGCAACGGTGAGATCTCGGTGAGCGTCGACCTCCCGGCGGACTTCCCGCTCGGACCCGTGACCGTCACCGCCACCGGGGCCGTCTCGGCGACCCCCGCCACGGCGACGCTCACCGTCGAGGCCACGACGTACGTCACGGCCATCAGCGCCGACCCGACCACCGTCGTCGCGGGTGCCAGCACCCTCGTCACCGGTACCGGCTTCGCACCGAACGAGAGCGTCACGGTCTCGATCCCCGGCGCCGACCCGGTGGACACGACGGCGACGGCGACCGGCACCATCTCGGTGTCGCTGCCTGTGCCGGCCGACTACGCCGAGGGTGTGGTCGTCGTGACCGCGCTCGGTGCGACGTCCGACACCCCTGCGACGACGAACCTCACGGTCGACGTGGTCTACACGCCGACGATCACAGCCGACCCGGCGACGGTCCCCGGCGGGACCTCGACGGAGATCTCGGGCACCGGTTTCGCGCCCGCCGAGAGCGTGACGGTCACCTTCCCCGGCCTCGCGCCGGTGACGGTCACCTCGAACGCGGACGGTGAGATCACCACGACGTTCGCCGTCCCGCAGGGCTTCGCGACCGGTCCGGTCACGGTCACGGCACTCGGCGTCGTCTCGGCGACCGAGGCGACCACCACCGTCACGGTCGAGGCCACGGTCTACGACACGGCGATCACCCTCACACCGGACACGGTGAACCCGGGCCAGACCACCACGGTCACCGGTACCGGCTTCCAGCCGAACGAGTCGGTCAGCGTCTCGATCCCCGGCGGCGACCCCGTCGTGGTCACGGCTGAAGGCGACGGCGGCTTCACCGCGACCCTGCCGGTGCCGCCCGGAACGCCCGCCGGGCCCGTCACGGTGACCGCGGTCGGTGAGACCTCGGCGACGCCCGCCGAGGCGGAGCTCACGGTCGAGGCCTACGAGACGGCGATCACCGCCGACCCGAGCACGGTCGCGGCCGGCGGAGCGACGCTCGTCACGGGCACCGGTTTCGCGCCGAACGAGTCCGTCACGGTCACGGTGCCCGGTGGCACGGCCGTCCCGGCGACCACGAACGGTGCCGGCGAGTTCTCGGTCGGGATCACGGTCCCGGCGAACGCGCCCGTCGGCCCGCTGGTCGTCACGGCGGAGGGAGCGGTGTCGCAGACGCCGGCCACCGCGACCGTCACGGTCACCGCCATCGTGTTCTCGCCCGTCATCACCGCCTCCCCGGACGCGCTGATCGCCGGCAACACGACGGTCATCACCGGATCGGGCTTCGCAGCCAACGAGACGGTCACGGTGTCGATCCCCGGCGCCCCAGTCGTCACGCAGGTGACGAACGTCGGCGGCGGCTTCACGGTGACCCTGCCGGTCCCCGACGGCTACGCACTCGGCGACGTCACGGTGACGGCACTCGGTGCAGCATCGGACGAGCCGGCGACGACGATCATCGAGATCCTCGCGTACGACACGGCCATCACGGTCGACCCGTCCTCGGCGCTGCCGGGTGAGACGGTCACGGTCAACGGGACGGGCTTCGCCGGTGGCGAGACGGTCACGGTGTCCATCCCGGGCGCACCGTCCGTCACCGTGGTGACGAACCCTGACGGTTCCTTCACCGTGGACCTGCCGATCCCGGACGACTACACGCCCGGACCGGTCACGGTGACCGCCGAGGGCGATGTCTCCGAGACGCCGGCCGAGGCTGACGTCACCATCGAGGACGGAGCGGTCGACGTCGACACCGACGCAGCTGCGGTCGATGTGGATGCTGCTGCTGACGTGGACGCCGACGTGGACGTCGATGCCGCCGCTGATGTCGATGCCGCCGCTGATGTGGATGCTGCTGCTGATGTGGATGCTGCTGCTGATGTGGATGCTGCTGCAGACGTGGATGCTGCTGCAGACGTGGATGCTGCTGCAGACGTGGATGCTGCTGCAGACGTGGATGCTGCTGCAGACGTGGATGCTGCTGCCGATGTGGATGCTGCCGCTGACGTCGACGCTGCCGCAGACGTAGACGCTGCTGCTGACACGGATGCCGCCGCTGACACTGACGCTGCGGCTGATGTGGATGCTGCTGCTGACGTCGATGCTGCTGCTGACACTGACGCTGCTGCCGACACGGATGCTGCTGCTGACGTCGATGCTGCGGCTGACACGGACGCTGCCGCCGACACGGACGCCGCTGCTGACACGGACGCTGCTGCTGACACCGATGCCGCTGCTGATGTGGATGCTGCCGCCGATGTCGATGCTGCCGCTGATGTGGACGCCGCTGCCGACACCGATGCTGCCGCCGACACTGATGCTGCTGCCGATGTCGATGCTGCCGCCGACACTGATGCTGCCGCCGATGTCGATGCTGCCGCTGATGTGGACGCCGCTGCCGACACCGATGCTGCCGCCGACACTGATGCTGCTGCCGATGTCGATGCTGCTGCGGACGTCGACGCTGTTGCTGACGTGGACGCTGCTGCCGACGTCGATGCTGCTGCCGACACGGATGCTGCGGCTGACACCGCCGCTGACGCTGACGGCACCGATGTCGACCTCAACGCTGACATCGACGCCGACACTGCGGCTGACGCCGACACTGCGGCTGATGCCGACACCGCCGCTGACGCCGATGGCGACACCGACGCCGGCGACGAGCGTCAGGCGACAGTCAAGTACTCGACGATCGTCCGCGACACGGGTGTGATCCAGGAGGTCTACGCCACCGGCTTCGAGCCCGGCGAGACCATCTCGGCCACGGTCTTCTCGACGCCGTTCGCACTGACGCCCGTCATCGCAGACGCCTCCGGTGACGCCACGTTCACCTTCCCGATCGACTCGTCGCTCGAGCTGGGTGCCCACCGCGTGGAGCTCTCCGGATCCGTGACCGGCGCCCTGCCGCTCGATCGCGAGGCCACCGCCTTCACGGTCACCGCGGTGGCCGCCACCGCACCGGGGTCACGCCCCGGTCTCCCGAGCACCGGCTTCGACGGCCTGTGGCTCGGGGGACTCGGCGCCACGATGCTCCTCCTCGGAGGTGCCTTCGTGGCTACGCGACGGGCGCGTATGGAGTGACCCCGCTGAGCAGGCCGTGCCGCATTCGGGTCGGCACGGCCTGCTCCTTCCCCGCGGAGACACCGCCGAACCGGTGCCCCGCGGTTTCATCACCACCCAGCACCAAGGAGGAACCGTGACTCCGATCACACGCACACCCGTCGGGGGGCGTCCTGACGCCCTTCGACAGGCTCAGGGACCGGAAGGGGCTCAGGGACCGGAGGGGGCTCAGGGACCGGATGGCGTCGAGGGGCGCGAGGCCGGGCAACCGGTCCCTGAGCCTGTCGAAGGGCAGGATTCGGCGGGGACCCTTCGACAAGCTCAGGGACCGAAGGGCGCTCAGAGACCGAACGGCGAACCGGGACCGGGGCCGGCCGCCCCGCCGAAGCGGGCCGCGCGCATCGCGGCCGCGGTCTCGATCGCCCTCGTCGGCGTCTACGTCGCCGGCACCCTCGTCATCGTCTCGCCGACCACACCTGTCCGCGGTGCCGTCGTCGCCGCGGCGGGCCCGTACTTCACGCAGAAGTGGAACGTCTTCGCGCCGAGCATCATGAAGACGAACATCACCTTCTCCGTCCAAGCCCAGTGGCGTGACGCCGACGGGACCCTCGTGAAGTCCGACTGGGTCAACGTCACGAAGCTCGAGCAGCAGGCGGTCCCCGGCCACGCCGAGCCCTCGCGGATCCAGAAGTCCTCGTGGAACGCGATGCTCGCCTACAACACCCGGTACCTCGCGCTCGACGCCCAGCAGCGCGAGATCGTGCGCGACACCTTCATCCAGCGGGCCGATGGTGGCGGGTATCGCGCCCAGTCGGCCGAGTCGCTCATCGCCGACCTCGACGCCGTCAGCAAGACGCCGGGCTCAGGGCAGGGCGACATCGTCCGGTTCCTCCGCTACGACTACATGCTCAAGGAGTACGCGACCGCGTTCTCCACGGCGTACTTCGACCAGGACGTCGAGCGCGTCCGGTGGCGGATCGACCGCACCCGCCCGAACGACTTCGAGAACCGCTTCTCCGAGGAGCAGCAGTTCGACGACACCGCCGTCACCTTCGGCTGGCGGCACGTCGACGACGTCATCGACCCGGAGACCCTCGCCGTCTACCGGGACGTCATCACCCGGTACGGGGGTGCACGATGAACGCCGTCCGTGCCTGGTTCGACCGTTTCGCCGGCTGGGTCACGGGTGCCAAGCACGCCGGCTACAGCCTCTCCGCCCTGCGGATCCTCTACGGTGTCGCGATCGTCAGCTTCCTGTTCACGAGTCTCGCCGACCGCCACTACCTCTGGGGCGTCGCATCGAAGTGGGTCGACCCGGAGGCGAACCGCCGCGCCTGGTTCCCGCTGTTCGAGCTCGTCTTCACGAAGGACAGCGCCTTCGTCTTCGACCTCGCCTACGGGGTGCTCATCGTGCTCGGCCTGCTGTTCCTCATCGGCTGGCAGACCAGGTTCGTCACGCCCGTCCTGCTCGTGTTCTGGGTTGGGCTCGCGACCAACAGCACGGTGCTGACCAACGGCGGCGACACGATCATCCGCATCACGCTGCTGTTCCTGGTGTTCGCGGACCTGTCGCGTCACTGGTCGGTCGACGCCTGGCTCACCAAGCGGCGGGGTCGAGCGCTGCGGCCGATCCTGTGCGGTCGGTTCGCGATCCCGTCGTGGCTCGCGAACGCCGCCAACAACACCGCGGTCCTCCTCTGCGCGTACCAGATCATGCTCGTCTACGTGAACTCCGGCATCTACAAGCTCATGGGTCCCGAGTGGCGCGAGGGCACGGCGTTCTACTACTCGCTCGTCCTCGACGTGTTCCGCCCGTTCCCGGTGCTGAGCGACCTCGCCTGGCAGCTCGGACCGTTCGTCTGGGTGGCGACGTTCCTGTCCGTCTGGGTGCAGTTGCTGTTCCCGGTGCTGATCCTGTGGCGGCCCACGCGGATACTCGCACTCGGCTTCACGATCCTCATGCACCTCGGTATCGGCCTGTTCCTCGGACTGTGGCCGTTCTCGCTCGCGATGATCGCGCTCGACCTGCTGTTCGTCCGCGACCGCAGCTGGGTCGCCGTCGGTCGGTGGGCGCCGCACGCCGGGGGAGTGCTCCGCCAACTGCTGCCGGAGCGCGAAGCAGCGGAGAGACCTGTCACGACGTCGGCCGGTTCGCCGTCGTGACACCAGCCGTCTCGCGCGTTCGGGTGCGAGACGAACCGGCGGTCGGCGCCACGGTTGCGCCGACCGCCACCCCTTTGCCGGTCCCGGCCCTCGCGCCCTGACCCGCTGCCGACCGACCTCGCTGATCGGTCACTGAGCCGCCCACCTCATCGGCCACTGAGCCTGTCGAAGTGCGCCCTTCGACAGGCTCAGGGACCGGGGGTGGTTGCTGCCCTTCGACAGGCTCAGGGACCGGGGGTGGTTGCTGCCCTTCGACAGGCTCAGGGTCCGGGGGTGGTTGCTGCCCTTCGACAGGCTCAGGGACCGGGGGTGGTTGCTGCCCTTCGACAGGCTCAGGGACCGGGGGTGGTTGCTGCCCTTCGACAGGCTCCGGGTCCGGCGTAGAAGTGGATCTGTGTTTCTCTGTGTTTGTGTGATACTTTCTTCGCACTGCAAGCCTGCAACACCGGAAACGAAGGTCAAGGACGACGCATGTACGCGACGGAGCGGCACGAGCACATCACCAGCCGGGTGAAGACGAGCGGACGGGTCTCCGTCGCCGACGTCTCCCGTGAGCTGGGCGTCACCGCTGAGACGATCCGCCGCGACCTCGACCAGCTCGAAACCTCGGGCGTCCTGCGCCGCGTCCACGGCGGCGCCGTCTCCGCAGCGCGCGCCTCCGTCGCCGAGGCCAGCCTCGCCGATCGCCAGGGCCAGCGGAGCGACGCGAAGGCCACGATCGCCCGTGCTGCCCTCCGGCTCATCCCGGCCACGTTCAGTGGCTCGATCGTCATCGACGCCGGGACGACCACGGCCCACCTCGCCGACCTCCTCGTCACCTGGCGCCCTGCCACCGCTGGCCAGACGCTCACGGTCATCACCAACTCCGTCCCGATCGCCGCGACGCTCCACCACTGCGACCACGTCGAACTGCACCTGCTCGGTGGCCGCGTCCGTGGCATCACCAGCGCGGCGGTCGGCAGCACGACCGTCGACGAGCTCGGCCGCTTCCGCCCCGACATCGCCTTCGTCGGCGCCAACGGGGTCAGCGCCGACTTCGGCCTCAGCACGCCCGACGAACTCGAGGGTGCCGTGAAGTCGGCGATCGTCCGCGGTTCGCGCCGGGCCGTCGTCCTCGCCGACGCCGCCAAGCTCGGTGAGGAAGCGCTCATCCGCTTCGCCGCCCTCGACGAGATCGACACCGTCATCACCGACGAGGTCGTTCCGACGACGCTCGGGGACGCCCTCGAGGCTGCGGGTGTCGAGGTGGTCGTCGCATGATCATCACCCTGACCGCCAACCCCTCGCTCGACCACACGGTGGAGCTCCCCGGTGTCGTCGAGCGCGGCGAGGTCCTCCGTGCCCTCGCCAGCCGGGAGCAGCCGGGCGGCAAGGGCGTCAACGTCTCGCGGGCCATCGCCGCCGCCGAGTTGGCGACCATCGCCGTCCTCCCCGGCGAATCGACCGACCCGATGATCGAGTCGCTCCGCGCGCAGGGCATCGACGTCCTCGCCGTCCCGACCGGGCAGCCCGTGCGCCGCAACATCACGCTCACCGAGCCCGACGGCACCACCACCAAGATCAACGAGCCGGGTCCGCTCCTCACCGAGGACGACGCGGCACGCCTCGTCGACGCGACCGCCCGTGCCGCCGCGAGTGCCGAATGGCTCGTCATCGCCGGTTCGCTGCCGCCCGGTCTGCCCGCCGACTTCTACGCACGGATCGTCCGGGCCGGTCGCGCCCTCACCGACGGCGCCCGCCCGCTCGTCGCCGTCGACAGCTCGGGGGAGCCGCTCGCCGCCCTCCTCGCCGCCTTCGCCGCCACCGGGGAACGCATCGACCTCATCAAGCCGAACGGTGCCGAACTCGCCGAACTCACCGGCACCGCGTCCGGCGACGAGATCGAGGCGGACCCGGCGCTCGCCGCGTCCGTCGCCGCCACGCTCATCGGCACCACGGACCGACCCGGCCCGGTCGCCGCCGTCCTCGTCACGCTCGGCTCCCGAGGAGCCGTCCTCGTGGAGGGTGACACCGCCTGGTCGGCCCGGGCCCCGAAGATCGTCGCGCGCAGCACCGTCGGTGCGGGGGACTCCTCCCTCGCCGGCTACCTGATCGCCCGAACCGCAGGTCTCGCACCTGCAGCACGCCTCGCGCAGGCCGTCGCCCACGGAGCCGCAGCCGCGGCACTCCCCGGCAGCGACGTACCGGCGCTCAGCGGGACGGACGCCGCCGCCATCGACGTCGTCCAGCTCCCGCAGCGGATCCCCTCCGCCCCCTGACCGCCCACCCCGGTCCCTGACCGCCCACCCCGGTCCCTGACCGCCCACCCCGGTCCCTGAGCTTGTCGAAGGGCCGCCCCGACCACCCGAAGCACCAGCATCCGTTTCGAAGGAGAACCCAGATGTCCACCCCACTCATCACCCCAGGGCTCGTCGCCCTCGACGCCGACCTCGGCACCGATCGCGCGGGTGTCATCCGCGCGCTCGCCGAGCTCGTCGTCCGCGCCGGCCGTGCCACCGACACCGAGGCGCTCTTCGCCGACGCCTGGGCGCGGGAGAGCAAGACCGACACCGGCATCCCCGGCGGCATCGCGATCCCGCATTGCCGTTCAGCCGCCGTCACCGAGCCGACGCTCGCGATGGCCCGCGTCTCGCCGCTCGTCGACTTCGGTTCCGACGACGGCCCGGCCGACCTCCTCTTCTTCATCGCGGCCCCGGACGGCGCCGACCAGGCGCACCTCGCCCTCCTGTCGAAGCTCGCCCGCTCGCTCATCAAGCCCGAGTTCGTGACCTCACTGCGTGAGGCGCCCGACGCCGCCGCGGTGGTCGCACTCGTCGATGGTGCACTCAGCGACGCGCCCAAGCCGGCGTCGGCTCCTGCAGCCGAGCGCGCCGCGACGGCTCCCGTCGAGGCCGGCGACCAGGCCGCACGGCCCGTGCTCATCGCGGTCACCTCGTGTGCGACGGGCATCGCCCACACCTACATGGCGGCCGACTCGCTCGCCGCCACCGCGAAGCGCCTCGGTGTCGAGCTCCATGTCGAGACGCAGGGCGCCTCCGGTGCGACCCCGCTGCCCGCCGACGTCGTCGCGAAGGCACAGGCGGTCATCTTCGCCGTCGACGTGGACGTCCGCGACGTCACCCGCTTCGCCGGGAAGCCCGTCATCAAGGCTCCCGTGAAGCGCGGCATCGACGCCCCGGAACAGCTCATCAACGACGCGGTCGCCGCGATCTCGAACCCGAACGCCCCGCGGGTCGCCGCAGCCGCCGGTGACGCCTCCGCATCGACGTCGGACAAGAAGGACGCCAACGTCGGTCAGTCGATCAAGCGCTGGCTGCTCACCGGCGTCAGCTACATGATCCCGTTCGTCGCGGGTGGCGGTCTGCTCATCGCCCTCGGCTTCCTCCTCGGTGGATACAACATCACCGAGAACGCCGGCAAGATCATCGTCGAGAACAGCCTCGTCAACCTGCCGGCCGGCGGACTCGGTGCCTACCTCGGTGCCGTCGCATTCTCCATCGGCAACGCCTCGATGGCGTTCCTCGTCCCGGCCCTCGCCGGCTACATCGCCTACGCCATCGCCGACCGACCGGGCATCGCGCCCGGGTTCGTCGCCGGTGCCGTCGCCCTCCTCATGAGCGCCGGCTTCCTCGGTGGACTCGTCGGTGGTCTGCTCGCCGGTGGTGTCGCCTACGGCCTCGGTCGCCTGAACGTGCCGCGGTGGCTGCGTGGGCTGATGCCCGTCGTGATCATCCCGCTGATCGGCTCGATCGTCGCGTCCGGCCTCATGATCCTCGTCCTCGGCGGCCCGATCGCCGCACTCATGGGCGGGCTCAACTCCTGGCTCTCCGGCCTCACCGGTGTCTCCGCGATCCTGCTCGGCGTGATCCTCGGCACGATGATGGCGTTCGACCTCGGTGGCCCCGTCAACAAGGTCGCGTACTCGTTCGCCGTCGCCGGTCTCGGTGCGGGAACGCTCGCCAACCAGGCACCGTGGCAGATCATGGCCGCCGTGATGGCCGCCGGCATGGTGCCGCCGCTCGCGATGGCACTCGCCTCGACCGTCCTCAGCCGTCGTTCGTTCACCGCGGTCGAGCGGGAGAACGGCAAGGCAGCCTGGCTGCTCGGTGCCGCGTTCATCAGCGAGGGTGCGATCCCGTTCGCCGCGGCCGACCTGTTCCGCGTCATCCCCGCGTCGATCCTCGGTGGTGCCGCCACCGGCGCGCTCATCATGGCGACCGGCGTCACCTCGCAGGCACCGCACGGTGGCATCTTCGTGTTCTTCGCCATCGGGAACATCGGGATGTTCATCCTGTCGGTCGCCGTCGGAACCGTCATCACCGCGATCGCGGTCATCCTGCTGAAGCGGTTCGCCCGTCGTCGTCCGGTGGAGGGTGTCGACAAGGCAGCCCCGGCGGTCGCCACGGCACCCGCGACCGTCTGATCCGTACCCGTCCGATCCACAGCCTGACCTGATCCACTGGTCCGGCCGGCACCAACCGAACCGCAGAAGGAGCATCATCATGGCCGAACGCCAAGCCACCATCGCCAGCCGCGTCGGGCTGCACGCCCGCCCCGCCAAGCTCTTCATCGAGACGGTCAAGCGCCAGCCGGTGCCCGTCACGATCGAGCTCGGCGACTCGGGCCCGCTCGACGCCTCGAGCATCCTCACGATCATGAGCCTCGGCGCCACCAACGGCGACGTCGTCACCCTCCGCGCCGAGGGCGAGGGCGCTGACGAGGCGCTCGCCGAGCTCGCCGGTCTCCTCGAGACGGACCTCGACGCCGAGTAATCACCCTGCACCACGAAGCCCCGCCGCCCGAATCATCTCGGCCGGCGGGGTTTCTTCGTGGGCCCTTCGACAGGCTCAGGGAGCGTGGAACCGTTCCGGTCACTGAGCTTGTCGAAGTGCCCTCGGGGAACCGTGTCGTGTCGTGCGTGGTTGCTCGTGGGCCCGTCGACAGGCTCAGGGAGCGTGGAACCGTTTCGGTCACTGAGCTTGTCGAAGTGCCCTCGGGGAACCGTGTCGTGTCGTGCGTGGTTGCTCGTGGGCCCGTCGACAGGCTCAGGGAGCGGGATCTAGCGGGTTCAGCGATGCTCGGGTGGTCGGACGATGCCGCGCTGGCGAGCCGCAGCGATGGCGGCGCCGCGACCGTCCACCCCGAGTTTCGTGTAGATGTGCGCGAGGTGGGTCTTGACGGTCGTCTCGCTGATGAACAGCCGACGCGCCAGTTCGCGGTTGCCGAGACCGTCCGTGAGCAACTCCAGGATCTCGGCCTCGCGCGGGGTCAGGGCTTCCTGGCGATGTTGCAGGTGATGCATGAGCCGTGACGCCACCGGTGTGCTCAGCGCGCTCTGTCCCATCGCTGCCGTTCGCACCGCGCGGAAGATCTCCTCGGGCGACGACGTCTTGAGCACATACCCGACGGCTCCCGCATCGACGGCCCGGACGATGTCGGCATCCGTGTCGTAGGTGGTGAAGATCAGCACCTGCGGTGCCGGGCTGAGCGCGCGGAGGCGCCTGGTTGTCTCGATCCCACCGATCCCGTCGCCCATCGCGAGATCGACGACCACGAGGTCCGGCTGCGCCTCGGCGACGAGTGGAACCGCGTTCTCTCCGGACGACGCCTCACCCACGATCTCGAGGTCGGGTTGGGTCTGCAGGATCAGGCGCAGACCCGCTCGCACCACGGCATGATCGTCGACCAGGACGAGCCTCAGCACGTCGACCCCGCATCGGTCGGGAGCTGGGCGACGATCACGGTGCCGTCACCGGGGGCACTCTCCACCGTGAACCGACCGCCGAGCTGCTCGATCCGCTGCCGCATCGCCCGCAGTCCGTAGCCGCCGGTGCTCGACGGTTCGGGGACCGCCGACGCATCGAATCCGACCCCGTCGTCGGCGATGTCGACGACGACCTGGTCGGCCAGACAGCTGAGGGTGACATGGATCGCCGATGCGCCGGCATGGCGATCGGCGTTCTGCACGGCACTCTGACAGACGCGCAGGATCGCGTGGGCGATCTCAGGCGGGTAGGGCCTCGGCTCGCCGTCGATGCGCAGCTGGGCGGCGGGGGTCTCCGCGACGAGATGTTCGAGCGCTGATGCGAGACTGATGCCGTCGAGCCGGGGTGAACCGAGGTCGTGGACGAGGTTCCGCGCCTCGCCGAGCGTCGAGCGGATCAGCTCGACCGCCTCGCGCAGACGGGCGCGGCCGGTGTCCGGAGACGTGTCGATCGTCTGCGCGGTGGCCTCCATGATGAGGAGCGAACTCGCGAGTCCCTGGGTCACGGAGTCGTGGAGTTCGCTCGACACCCGCGCTCGCTCCTGAGCGATCCCGGCTTGTCGCTCGGTCGCGGCGAGTCGCTCCTGGGCTTCCGTCAGTCGACGGATGAGCGCCGCCTGTGTCCGGTTGTCCGACTCGATCCGTGAGGTGACGACGCTCACGAGCGCAGCCACCACCGCTGTCCCCACCACGATCGTCCAGTCGAAGCCGCCGGTGAGGACGAGGAGCGAGCGCGCGCAGACCGCGGCGAGACCGACGGCGATCCACGCGGTCGGGAAGGCGCGGCGTGCGAGGAAGTAGACCGAGAACGCCGTCCACCAGAAGCTCGGGGCGATGAGCACGAGCAGCGTCCACAGTGCGAGCAGGATCACGACGAGGATCCGGTGTCGGACGCCCGTCTTCCGCGTGGCGAGGAGGTAGGCGGCCGCGGTCGCGACGGTCAGCGCAGCGACGGTCCAGTTCACCGCCTCGACCCCGTGACTCATGACGTATCGCACGGCCGAGGTCACGAGCAGCGCGAAGAAGGTGAGGTTGAGCACGACGTCGAGGGGCGTCGCGCCGAGGGCTGCGGCTCGGCGGTACGGGCGGGAGTCCGGGGTCGGTTGGACTGATGTTCGAGCGTCTGACATGGGACCCTTCCGGCGATCCCTCCATGCTAGGCGAGCCTCCGAGCGCCGGCCTCATCCGAAGGGATGAGGGCCGGTCGGCCGTCGGCCCGACCGGATCCGGGCGGCGCGGACGAGGTGGAGGCAGCACCGCCCGGACGAGAGTTGTCGGAGCGCATCATCCGATGCCGAAGCACGAACAACCCAGAGGAACACCATGAAATCGTCACGCACCGCACGCCTCGGCACCATCGTCGCCGGACTCGCCGTCCTTGGAACCTTGACCGCCTGCACCGGCCCCGCCTCGTCGACGACCGCGACCTCGGCGTCGCCGGTGGCCGAGGCCGCGGAATCCCGGACCGTCGAGCTTCCGCGACTGTCCGCCGACGCAGCATTGGAAGCTGCGACCGCCGCGCTGGACTCGTGTCGAGCGAGCGGGGTCGGGTTCGTCACCGTCTCCGTCGTCGACCGCTTCGGTCAAGTGCAGGCCGTGGTCCGCGGTGACGGCGCTGCGGAGCACACCCTCTCGGCGTCGGCCGAGAAGGGATACACGGCGGCGGCGTTCGGAGCCAACACCTCCGAGCTGACGGAGCGCCTGCCGGAGGGCGGCGGGGCGACGCTTCGCGACCTCGAGGGGACGCTGTTCCTGGCAGGCGGGGTGCCGATCAAGGTCGGTACGGCGACGATCGCGGGTATCGGCGTCGGTGGGGCCCCGGACGGCATGGTCGACGAGGGTTGTGCGGTGGCGGGCGCTGCGGTCCTGGCGGAGGACGCGGCGAGCTGACGGTCGGCTCACCGGAACGCGAACGCCCGTTCGCCCACGTTTGGGCGAACGGGCGTTGCGTCGCCCGAAGATGGGCGAACGGAGGGCTAGCTGGCTGTGCGACGGCGACGCGCGAGCAGGACCGAGGCGAAGCCGACGAGGCCGAGGAGCAGCGCGACGAGCCCGATGCTCGACACGTCCAGGCCCGTACGCGACAGCGAGTCGGCGCCGGTGGCCGAACCACCCGAGGGGGAGCTCGTGCCGTCACCGCCACCGGCCGTGCCACCACCGGAGCCGGTGCCAGGACCGGTCCCGGGGTTCGTCCCCGGGTCGGTGCCGGGGTCGGTCCCCGGGTCCACCGCGGCGGCGAGCACCGTCACCGGCGTGGACGTCGTCTCGACCGGCGCGAAGCCATCGGCCGAGACCGTGACACGCACCGCGAGTGCCGCACCAGCGCTGCCGGTGGGTGGCGTGAACGTCGCCGTGTCGGCCCCGTCCACGACCTCGTCGTCGAGCAGCCACGCGTAGACGACGGCCGCGTCCTCCGGGTCCACGACGACTGCCGCGGTCGTCGGCACACCCTCGCGGGCCTTGCTCGACAGCGTCGCGGTCGCGACCGCCGTCCGGGCGAAGGTGATCGTCGTCGATTGTGTGGTCACACCGTCAGCCGCCGTCACCGTGATGACGACCCCGTCGGTCGCGTCAGCCGCAGCACGGGCCGCAGCCGCCGGTGCCGCTTCGAGTGGCTCGATCGTCACCGTCGCGTCGCGGTCGGCCGGGATGGCGTCGACCACCGGGTCGGCGGACCCAGCCAGCGGCACCTCGTACTCGAGGACGCCGGCGTCGAAGCCCTCGACCGGCGTTCCGTTCACCCGCAGCGCGGCGAGGCTCGCCTCGGTCGCGACCGACGGTGCGAGCGCGTAGATCTCGACCTCCGAGACGACCAGGTGCGTGTTCGCATACGCCGTCATGACGACTCGGACGGCACTCGTCGTGACGCCGTCGAGGTCGACGTCGACGATCGGCGCCGTCCCATCGGTCGGGACCGGCACAGCGACCGCCCCACCCGGAGCGTCGATCCACGCGCCGCCGGCGTCGCGGACCTGCACGGTCAGTGCACTCGGCCAGCTGTTGGTGCTCCCGTCCTTGTAGGCGTAGAACGTGACGTGCTCGATCGTGTGCTCACCGCCGAGCTCGTAGCTCAGGGTGTCGCTCGCCGGCTTGTTCGACGAGCGCCAGTTCGACCAGCCCTTGTCGTTGCGCACACCGTTCTTCGTGTTGCTTGCCGGGTAGCCGGACTCGGTGGACGTCGCACTCGCGACGGTCGTGGCGTCCGGCGCGATGTTCCGCTCACCGGGCGCCGTGACGATGATCGACAGGAGTGCGTCGATCGGTGCCGCGGCCGGGTCGTTCGACGCGGCCGCACCGCGCACCTTCACCACACCGGTGTCGGCGAGGTCGGCGTCGTCGAGGGTGCTGAAGTCCCACGTGACGGCCGTGTCGAAGCGGTTGGCACTCGCACCGATCTGCGCCGGGACCGTCGTCGGTGCCGCAGCGATGACGGCGCTCGCCGGGGACCCCGCCGCGACCGTCAGGGAGACCGGTTCGGTGGTCGTGAAGCCGCCGATGTCGACGGTGGCCTGTGCGGTGAACGCCGCACCCCACCCGTCGGTGCCGGAACCGTTCACGACGATCGTACCCGGCGTGTTCCAGTCCACGCCCGAGGTGTCCCAGGTGACCGGAACCGGAGCGCCCTGGACCGCGCCGTACAGTGGCACCACGGTCGCGGGCAGCGCCGCCGGAACACCGGCGACGGTCTGCAGCGCGACCGGCTGCACACCAGTGAGGGCGGTGTCGACGAAGTTCCACGTCTGGTTCGCGCCGTTGTTCGACTGGTAGACGCCGACGGCGGCGCCCGTGGTGGTGGACTGCCCGCCGACCTCGAGGGCCTGGCTGGTGCCCACGTTCACGAGGCTCCAGTCGGAGCCGTTGGTCGTCGTCGGGATCCACTGCAGCGAGGGGTCGGCCGCAGCCTGTTCCCGCGTCGCAGCGACGAGCGAGGTGCCGGCGGAGTTCGCGGAGAGGAGCGCCCCGGACGAGCTGCGGATGGCGTAGCGGTCGGTGTTCGTGCCGCCGCCCGAGAGTCGCTCGGCGGTCCACACCTGTGCGGCACCGGTCGTGGCGTCAGAGGCACGCGGGGTGATCGTGCCGGCCGGGACGGTCCCGGTCGTAGCTGCGGCGGTGAACGCCTTCGCGCTCTGCTTGCCGACGAGCTGGTAGGCGTGTCCGTCCTGGAACGGCGCCGCGTCGGCTGCGACACCGGTCGCACCGTCGACGAGGAAGGTGGTGACCGACTTCGCCGGGACGGTGAGCGTCGCCTGCTTGGTCACCGGGTCGATCGACACGGCGTCGCCCTGCACGAGCGCGTTGGCGGTGACGTCGTCCGCGGGGGACTCCGTCGTCACGATCGGCGTGACCGTCGCGCCGGGAGCGATGTCCGCGAACTTCGACAGGTCGATGGTGATCGTCCGAGCGGAGGTCGACGGGTTGGCGTGCACGAGGGTCGCACCGGTGCCGTCGGCACGGAGCGCCGTGGTGGTCTGCGCGTCGGTGGACGGGATGAGGTGGTCACCGGGCTGCACGTAGTGGGTGAAGTTGCGGAGCGTGTTGTACTTCGCGTTCGTCTTCACGGAGCAGCTCGGATCCGCGTCGCCATCGGCGATGCGTCGCTCGGAGTCGCCCTCGGCGTTGCAGTCGAAGTCGATGAGGACGCTGCCCCAGTTGAGCTTCTCGACCTTCTCCATGTTGTAGAGGTCCTCGACGGGCTGCCAGAGCACCCACGCGGTCGGCTCCAGGTTGCGGAGGTCGTCGATGAGGTGCGTCGCCATACCGATGCCGTTGTCGATGTTCGTGAGGTTGTGCTTGCCGCTGGAGTCCCAGTTGCCCTCGACCTCGCTCATCCACAGCGGCTTGCCGGCGGTCTTCGCGATGTCGCGCGCGACGACGCTGCCGCCCTGGCCGTAGCTGTGGACGTTCAGCTGCGTGACGAGGTCCTTGGCGGTCTGCGACCAGCCGTTCCAGTTCGTCGCGAAGATGCCCGGATTCGTCTCGTCCATGGCCGCGATGACGGCCTCGGTCGAGGTGCCCTCGGCGGCGAGGCGCTCGGCGAGGGCCTTGATGACGGTGTCCTGCATGGCCGGGCCGATGTGCGCACCCTCCTGGCGTCCACCCTTCGGCCAACCGGTGGCCTCGTCGATCTGGGTGCCCCAGTAGTTCGTGTTCGGCTCGTTGAAGGGGTCGATGGTGTCGAAGTCGATGCCCGTGTCGGCCTCGAGGTGGTCGACGACGGTGGTGAGGTACGCGACGAAGTCGTCGACGCTCTCCGGCTTCAGCTGCTCGTCGGCGGCGTTGAAGTTGCCCGAGGCGTAGCCGCTCTCGGTCATGAAGTAGGGCGGGGAGTTGCTGAACGCCTCCCACTTGGTGATCTTGTCCTTGAGCGCCGTGAGCCACCAGCGCTGGGTCTCATCGGCGTCGAAGTCGTAGGAGGCCGGGTCGTCGGCGTCCCAGGCGGCGGCGTAGCGGTCGCGGTCGGCGTAGTCGGAGGTGATGGGGCCGTCGGCGTCGCTCGCGGCGAGGTCCGGGTTCCACCAGCCGTCGACCGCGCCGCCGGCCCGCAGGTAGGGCGGGACGTCGCTGGCGTTGCCGCCACCGATGTTGTAGCGGGCGATGTTGAGGTTGAGACCGTCCTCACCGAACACCTTGTCGAAGAGGTCCTGACGGACGTCCGCCGGGTAATCGCCCGTGGCGTTGGCGAACCAGACGAGGCTCGTGCCCCAGCCTTCGAACGCCTCGTTCTGGTAAGCCGGGTTGGGGGTGATGGTGAGGGGAGTGCTCTCCGCGGCGGCCGCGGGTGCGGCCTCCACGGTGGCGAGTGCTGGGGCGATCGCGGCGATGCCGAGGGCGACGGCGACGGTCGCTCCGATCGTTCGTCGGCGGACTGGTGACGGCAGTGTCATCGGTGGTTCCTTCGTTGGAGGCCGTGGTGCAGGGGATGTTCACGTGAACATTCGGCGGCGTCGAACCCCCGTGTTCACGTCAACATTTCCGACGAGTATGGGCGACCCCTCGCTCAGGTGTCAAGGCTGGCCCGGTCGCTGAGGTCCCCGTTCCGGTCCGTTCCGGTCACTGAGGCCCCTACGCCGGTCACTGAGGCCCCTACGCCGGTCACTGGGGCCCCTACGCCGGTCACTGAGGCCCCTACGCCGGTCACTGAGCCTGTCGAAGTGCGGAGCTGGCATTTCGACAGGCTCAATGACCGGGGCTTCGTTCGCCGAGCTGGTCGAGGTGTCGCCGTGGGCATTTCGACAGGCTCAATGACCGCGTGGAGTGCCTCCCTCGCCTCAGACCACGGGCGGGGGAGCCGTGCTCGCGCGGACGACGAGGGACGTCGGGGTGAGGGGCTCGGTGGAGAGCTGCGGGCCCTCCTCGATCTCGCGGAGGAGGGTGGTGATCGCCCGGCGTCCGATCTCGTCGAAGTCCTGATGCACCGTCGTGAGCGGCGGCCAGAACGAGTCCGACTCCGGGGTGTCGTCGAAGCCGACGACACTGATCGACTCCGGCACGGCACGCCCGCGCTCGTGCAGGGCGCGCAGGAGCCCGAGCGCCATCTGGTCGTTCGAGGCGAACACGGCCGTGATCTCCGGGCGCTCGGCGATCTCGAGGCCGATCTCGTAGCCCGAGGTCGTCGACCAGTCGCCGCGGAACGCGGGCGGCGGCGTGATCCCGGCCTCTCGCAGGGTGTCGGCCCAGCTCTGCTCGCGACGAGCCGCCGAGTAGGAGGTGCGGGGTCCGGCGATGTGCCAGACGCCCTGGTGTCCGAGGTCGAGGAGGTGCTGGGTGGCGAGTGCCGCGCCTTGCGCCTGGTCGTTGTCCACCACGGGGTAGTCGGTGCGTGCCGCGGAGTCGATGACGACGACGGGGAGACCTGCAGGCAGTTCGACGTCGGCACCGTCGACGATGTGCGACTCGATGACGATGATGAGACCGTCGACGTCCTGCTCGCGGAGGCTGTCGAGGGCGACCGCGACGTCGCGTTGCGTCGGGTACTCGACGGGCACGACCGTGACCGAGTAGCCGGCCCGTGCGGCCTGGACCGTGATCGCGTCGAGCGTGCGCATGTTGCCGTAGGAGGAGAGCGTGAACATCGTGATCCCGATGCTGCGGGTGCGCCCCGATCGCAGCGCCCGCGCAGCCTTGTTCGGGCGGTAGCCGAGCTCGGTCATCGCCTCGAGCACGCGGTCTCGGGTGCCGTCGTCCACGTTGGTCAGCCCGTTCGCGACACGGGAGACGGTCTGGGAGGAGACGCCGGCGTGCGCCGCGACGTCCGCCATCGACGGTGCTCGCCTGGCGCGGCCAGGCGCTCTCCGGGTGGTGTCCGTCATGGTCTCCCTATCGTCGCATCCATCCTTGCATGTTGACGTGAACATGCTATGGTACCGATCAGATGTTGACGTAAACATCCACCGCGATCCCCTCCCCGCACGGCTCCACCGCACGACGGTTCCGCCCGAATCCCAGCAAGGAAGCTGCCCATGACCACTACGACCGCTCGCACCGGCCGGCCACCAGCGGTCCGTGTCCACCGACGCGACCGCCGGGATTGGAAGGGCTGGGCGTTCATCGCCCCCTTCATGATCGTCTTCGCGCTGATGATCATCGCCCCGCTCGTCTACGCGCTCTACCTCAGCTTCTTCCAGGAGAAGCTCATCGGCGGCAACGCCTTCGTCGGTTTCGAGAACTACGCCCAGGTCCTCCAGGACCCGAAGTTCTGGGAGCCGTTCGGTCGCGTCGCACTGTTCTTCGTCGTGCAGGTGCCGATCATGCTCGCCCTCTCGCTCACCGCCGCGCTCGCACTCGACAGCGCCAGGCTCCACGGCGCCGCCTTCTTCCGCATCGCGCTCTTCCTGCCCTACGCCGTCCCGGGCGTCGTCGCGGCGCTCATCTGGGGCTTCATCTACGGCGACCAGTTCGGTCTCGCCGGCAGCTTCAACGACCTCGTCGGTGCCCAGATCCTCGAGCCGTTCAGCTCCCAGGCCGTCCTCGCGTCCATCGGCAACATCGTGACGTGGGAGTTCATGGGCTACAACATGCTCATCTTCTACGCCGCCCTCCGCGTCGTGCCCGGTGAGATCTACGAGGCGGCCGAGATCGACGGGGCCGGACAGTTCCGCACCGTCTTCAGCATCAAGATCCCCGCCCTCCGCGGAGCGCTCGTCATCGCCACGATCTTCTCCGTCATCGGGTCGTTCCAGCTCTTCAACGAGCCGAACCTGCTGAAGAACCTCGCGCCCAACGTGATCACGAGCAACTTCACCCCGAACATGTATGCCTACAACCTGTCCTTCGCCGGCCAGCAGTTCAACCTCGCGGCGACGGTCGCGATCATCATGGGCGTCATCACCGCCGTCATCGCCTACGTCGTGCAGGTGCGCGGCTCCCGACAGGAGAACAGCTGATGGCCACCGTCTCGAACCCGACCGTCCGCCCGCAGACCGTGTCGACCCGGACCGCCCGCAACCCGCGCGCCTTCGACCGCCCCACCCGGAAGCGTCACGACCCGCGCCGCAAGCGCTCGATCGTCCTCACGATCGTCATGGCCGTCTTCCTCATCTACTCGGTCGTCCCGATCCTGTGGCTCGTCATCAACGCGACGAAGTCCCAGCCCGACCTCTTCTCCTCCTTCGGCCTCTGGTTCGGCGACGGTGGGTTCAACCTCTGGCAGAACATCGTCGACACCCTCACCTACCGCGACGGGCAGTTCGTCGGCTGGTTCGGCAACACGCTGCTCTACGTGGTGGTCGGTGCCGGCGGGGCGACGCTCCTCGCGACGATCGGCGGCTACGGCCTCGCGAAGTTCCGGTTCCCCGGCAAGCGCGCCGTGTTCGCGATCATCCTCGGCTCCATCGCGGTGCCGGGCACGGCCCTCGCCGTCCCGACCTTCCTGATGTTCAGCCAGCTCGGCCTCACGAACACGCCGTGGGCGGTCATCCTGCCCTCGCTCGTCAGCCCGTTCGGTCTGTACCTCATCTGGACGTACGCGGTGGACGCGGTCCCGACCGAACTGCTCGAGGCCGCCCGCATGGACGGCGCGGGGGAGTTCCGCACCTTCTTCACGATCTCGTTGCGACTCCTCGGCCCCGGCATCGTCACGGTGCTCCTCTTCGCGATCGTCGCGACCTGGAACAACTACTTCCTGCCGCTCATCATGCTGTCGGAGCCCACCTGGTATCCGCTCACCGTCGGTCTCAGCCAGTGGAGCGCCCAGGCCACCGGTGTCGCCGCGCAGCCGATCTTCAACCTCGTGATCACCGGATCGCTCCTGACCATCGTCCCGATCGTCATCGCGTTCCTCTTCCTGCAGCGCTTCTGGCAGTCGGGCCTCAGCGCCGGCAGCGTCAAGGGCTGATCCCCGCCGTTCCCAACCCGCACCACCGCACCACCCGCATCACCTCCTCCTCCCAACGCAGTGAAAGGAAACACCCATGAAGCGCATCTCACCGTCTCGCACGGTTCTGCGCCGCGCGGCCACGGCGGCCGTCGCGTCCGCGATGATCGGAGCCTCGCTCGTCGCCTGCTCGTCCGGCGGCGGCAGCACCGCCTCGGGCGACGCCAAGGACATCGAGTCCGCCCTCGAAGCCGGTGGCGAGATCACCTACTGGTCCTGGACGCCCTCGGCCGAGGCGCAGGTCGCCGCGTTCGAGAAGGCCTACCCCAAGGTCAAGGTCAACCTCGTCAACGCCGGCACCAACACCACCGAGTACACGAAGCTGCAGAACGCGATCAAGGCCGGTAAGGGTGCCCCCGACGTCGCGCAGGTCGAGTACTACGCCATTCCGCAGTTCGCGCTCAGCGACTCCCTCGTCGACCTCAACGCCTACGGCTTCGGCGACCTGAAGGACGACTACAGCCCCGGCCCGTGGAGCTCCGTCAACATCGGCGACGGCCTCTACGCCCTCCCGCAGGACTCCGGCCCCATGGCCATGTTCTACAACAAGACGGTGTTCGACCAGTACGGCATCGCCGTGCCGACCACGTGGGACGAGTACGTCGCGGCAGCCGCACAGCTGCACACGGCCGATCCGTCGAAGTACATCACCAACGACTCCGGTGACTCCGGCTTCGCGACCAGCATGATCTGGCAGGCCGGTGGACGTCCGTTCACCGCCGACGGCACCAAGGTGAGTGTCAACCTCGCCGACGAGGGCGCCAAGAAGTGGGCCGACACCTGGAACCCGCTCGTCGAAGGCGGCCTGCTCTCCGACGTCCCCGGGTGGAGCGACGACTGGTACAAGTCGCTCGGCAACGGCAGCATCGCGACGCTCATCGCGGGCGCCTGGATGCCCGGCGTGCTCGAGTCGTCCGTCGCCGAGGGCTCCGGCCAGTGGCGCGTCGCCCCGATCCCGACCTACGACGGCAAGCCCGCCAACGCCGAGAACGGTGGCGGTGGCCAGGTCGTGCTGAAGCAGAGCAAGAACCCGGCGCTCGCCGCGGGCTTCCTCAAGTGGCTGAACAATGACGAGGACAGCGTCAAGGTCTTCCTCGACAACGGTGGCTTCCCGGCGACGACCGCCGACCTGAACTCCGACGAGTTCCTCTCCGCGGCTCCCGAGTACTTCGGTGGCCAGAAGATCAACGAGGTCCTCGTGCAGGGCGCGAAGGACGTGTCGACCGGGTGGCAGTACCTGCCGTACCAGGTCTACGCGAACAGCATCTTCGCCGACACCGTCGGACAGTCCTACGCGAACAAGGCCGACCTGAACGACGGCCTCGCCGACTGGCAGAAGCAGCTCGTCGAGTACGGCAACACGCAGGGCTTCACGGTCACCGAGAAGTAGCCGAACGGCACCTGCAGCACCAGCACCATCGACCGCGGCCGGTCGGAGGGTCCTCCGGGATCCGCTCCGGCCGGCCGTGGTCGCTCCATCCGCACCCCTTCATCACGGAGCCCCAGCATGCCCACCTTCTCCATCGGCGACGACGACTTCCTGCTCGACGGTCAGCCGTTCCGGATCCTCTCCGGAGCCCTCCACTACTTCCGGGTGCACCCCGAGCAGTGGGCGGACCGCATCGCGAAGGCGAAGCTCATGGGCCTCAACACCATCGAGACCTACGTCGCGTGGAACCAGCACAGCCCCGAGCGCGGCGTGTTCGACACCACGGGCGTGAACGACCTCGAACGCTTCCTCGGCCTCATCGCCGACGCCGGCATGTACGCGATCGTGCGTCCCGGCCCCTACATCTGCGCCGAGTGGGACAACGGCGGCCTGCCCGGCTGGCTGCTGCACGACCCCGAACTCGGCCTCCGTCGCAGTGAACCGCGCTACCTGGCCGCCGTCCGCGAGTACTTCGAGGCGATGCTGCCGATCGTCGCCCCGCTGCAGATCGACCGCGGCGGTCCCGTCATCCTCGTGCAGGTCGAGAACGAGTACGGCGCCTACGGCGACGACCACGACTACCTGCGCACGCTCACCGCGTGGACCCGCGAGCTCGGCATCACGGTGCCGCTGACGACCGTCGACCAGCCCACGGCTCAGATGCTCGAGGACGGCAGCATCCCCGAACTCCACAAGACCGGCTCGTTCGGCAGCCGCTCGCTCGAACGCCTGGCGACCCTGCGGGAACACCAGCCGACCGGGCCGCTCATGTGCTCGGAGTTCTGGGACGGCTGGTTCGACCACTGGGGCGAGCACCACCACACGACGCCCGTCGCGGAGACGGCTGCCGACCTCGACGCGCTCCTCGCGGCCGGCGCGTCCGTGAACGTCTACATGTTCCACGGCGGCACGAACTTCGGGTTCACCGGGGGCGCGAACGACAAGGGGCAGTACCGCTCGCACGTCACCTCCTACGACTACGACGCGCCCCTCGACGAGGCGGGCCACGCGACGGAGAAGTTCTTCGCCTTCCGCGACGTGATCGCGAAGTACGCCGAGGTGCCGACCGAGATCCCACCGGCGGCGACGGACGCCCCGGCGTTCACCGCGTCCTTCGAGCAGGAGGTCCCGTTCGCGGACGTGGCCGACGGGATCGCGCCGCTCCAGGCGTTCGACCGGATCCCCACGATGGACGAACTCGGAGCGTTCAGCGGTCTGGCGCGCTACCGGGCGTCGCTCGGTGGACGCGGCGGGGTGCTCCGGTTCGCCGAGGTGCGCGACCGCGTGGTCGTCTCCGTCGACGGCGTGCCGGTCGGCGCGCTCACCCGCGAGTTCAAGGAGCGGTCGATCGTGATCCCGGCGGGTGAGACGCTCGAACTCCTCCTCGAGAACCAGGGCCGCGTGAACTACGGCAAGCGCCTGGGGGAGCCGAAGGGGATCATCGGGCCCGTGTCGCTCGACGACGTGGAACTCACGTCGTGGGGCATCGCGCCCGTGGCCCTCGACCGCCTCGACGCCGTCGTGGACGCCGCAGCCACGCGGACGTCCGGCGCCACGATCAGCGGTGCCGGGCCGGTCCTGCTCACCGCCACCGTCACGCTCGACGCGCCCACCGACCTGTTCCTCGACACCGCGGCCTGGGGCAAGGGGCTCGTCTGGGTGAACGGCTTCCTGCTCGGCCGCTACTGGTCGCGGGGGCCACAGCACACGCTGTACGTCCCCGGCGGCCAGCTCCGTGCCGGAGAGAACCGCTTCACGGTGTTCGAGTTCCACGCGCTCACGACGCCGACACTCTCCTTCCTCGCCCGCCCCTCGCTCGGCCCGACCGAGTTCTAGCCGCCCACGATCCGGTCGGCGTCGCCCGCACAGACGCGGCGCCGACCGCACCACCCCGTCCCTGACCCCTGACCCGGTCCCGGTCCCTGATCTCAACCCCGGTCCTGATCTCAACCCCGGTCCCTGACCTCAACCCCGGTCCCTGACCTCAACCCCGGTCCCTGACCTCAACCCCGGTCCCTGATCCCAACCCCGGTCCCTGACCTCAACCCCGGTCCCTGAGCTTGTCGAAGGGCCGCAGCACCTGAGCACCACCTCCGCAGCACCCCACGATGACGTGAAAGGACGCCGCAGCATGCGACGAGCGACGAGACGACCCGACCGATCGACACCGGATGGAGGTGCCGCCGTCCTGCGGCGGGGTGGTCTCGCCGCCGGCCTCCTGACGGTCGCCATCGTCGGCAGCACCGCTCTGACGGCGGGGAGCGCGGCCGCTGCCGAGGCGCCCGCGGCGACCCTGCTCAGCTGGGGCGACCCGGCGGCTCCCGCGGAGCTCGTCGGCACTCCGGTGAACGGCGTCGCCGCCGGTCTCGGCCACGCCGTGGCGCTCGGCGCGGACGGCACCGTGCTCGCGTGGGGCGCCGACGGCTTCGGCCAGTCGACCGTCCCGAGCCTCACGGGGACGATGACCCAGGTCGCGGCCGGCACGAACCACTCGCTCGCGCTCGCCGCCGACGGCACCGTCACCGCCTGGGGCCGCGACGCCGACGGCCAGGCCACGGTCCCGGCAGGACTCGACCGGGTCCTCCGCATCGCCGCCGGCGGACCGAACTCGGCCGCCGTCCGCGTGGACGGCACGCTCGCGCTCTGGGGTGACGACGCGTTCGGACAGAACGACCTCCCGACCGCGCTCGACGGTGCACGCGTGACCGACGTCGCCATCGGATCCGGCTTCACCGTCGCCCTCACCGACGACGGTGACGTCGTCCCCTGGGGCCGGAGCGACGCCGGGCAGCTCGAGCTCCCGACGGCGCTCGCCGACGAGGACGTCGTGCAGCTCGCCGCCGGCACCGACCACACGCTCGCCCTCGCCGACGACGGCACCGTCCTCGCCTGGGGCGCGGACGGCTCCGGCCAGACCGAGGTGCCGGCGTCCCTCGACGGGGTCGACGTCGTCCGTGTCTTCGCGGGTCCGTACCTGTCCGGGGCGATCGCCGCCGACGGATCGGTCACCGTCTGGGGTGCCGACGACGCCCGTTCGGCGCTGCCCGACGGTCTGCTCGCGGCCGGTGTCGCGCTCGGCGAGACGGGTGCCGTCGCCGCGGCCGGTGCGGTCCCCGTCGCCGGTGGCACGAACGGCGGCCCGGGCAACACCGTCGACTCCCTGCCCGGCGGCACCGATCCCGGAACCGGGCCGGGCGGCGAGCCCGGGGCGGACCCGGGTGTCGGTCAGCCCGGTTCGGGCACGGATGCAGGCGGTGCCGGTGGGCTCGCTGTGTCGGGTGTCTCGATCGCCGCCGCGGTGATCGTGGCTGCGGTACTCCTGCTCGCGGGTGCAATGCTCATCCTCCGCCGTCGTCGGGTCGGGGCCTCGAGTGCCGCCGAGGACGCCTCCTCCAGCGGCGGTGTCGGGCGCAGTGGCGTCGCGGGCGCGGTCGTCCTCGCCCTCGGGCTCTCCGGCGCCCTCGTCACGGCCGACGCACCGCGTGCCGAGGCCGCACCGAGCTACCCGAGCCCGACGGTCGACGAGCTCGTCGCCAACGACTTCGTCCTCTACTTCGCGAACGCCGGCAGCACGGTGACCGATGCGGTCTCCGCCGGCGACCACATCGGGCTGTACCAGTCACGCACCGACCAGTCCTACGGGGTCGACGCCGCCACCGGCGCGTCCTGGGGATTCGTCGCCGACGCGAACAGCAACCCGACGGCGAACAGCTCCTCCGGGACCGAGAAGACCGCCTCCCTCCGGTACGACGCGCCGCCCGCGGGCAGCTCCCTCCCGACGCGGTCGGTCGACTACGCCTTCGACCTCCCGGCCGGCGACTACGAGGTCACCCTCGGGTTCAACCTGCCGAGCGGCTGGGCGGCACGACCGCTCGACCTCAAGGCGGAGGGCGAGACGCTCGCCCAGGTCACCGCGCCGGCCGGTGCGCTCCTCGAGCAGCAGCTCACGGTGAGCGTCGACGACGGCACCCTCGACCTCGAGGTCCACAGCCCGGCGGGCCGGACCAACACCTACACCGATCCCGCGGTCAACTACATCGTCATCCGAGCGCCGCACACGGCGTCCACCGAGGTGCTCGCGGCCAAGATCCGAGCCGTCACGCTCGACGAAGGGCAGCGCGCCGGGTACGTCGCCGACTCGCTCGCCGTCCTCGACGCGGCCATCGTCGACGCCCAGGCGCTCGTCGACGCCGGGTCGACCGACACCGCTGCGCTCACCGCCGCCTACGACGCGCTCGGTGCCGCACTCACCGCACTCCGGCCGATCGTCACCTACGACTCGTTCCGCCCGGGCCAGGCCTGGGTCGACGACCAGGGCAACCCGATCCAGGCGCACGGCGGGCAGGTCGTGCCGTCGACGGACGCCGACGGCCAGCCGATCTACTACTGGTACGGCGAAGACCGGTGGAACGGCTACGCGAGCAGCCGCGGGGTGCACGTGTACTCCTCGCGAGACCTGTACAACTGGACCGACGAGGGCCTCGCGCTGCAGGCCCTGTCGACCGCCGACCAGCTCACGACCGATCCGGTCGCAGCCGAGCTGTACGCCGACTACACGGCCCGGCAACGGGCGGCGGTCGTCCGCGACCTCCTGACGGTCCCGAGCGATCCGGCCGTCCCCGCGGCGATCCTCGAGCGGCCGAAGGTCATGTACAACGCCGCCACCGAGCAATGGGTCATGTGGATCCACACCGACGGACCGAGTGCGACCTCCGACGCGCAGTACGCGAAGGCGACCGCCGGGGTCGCGGTCTCCGACTCGCCGACCGGCCCGTTCCGCTACGTGGACAGCTACCGCCTGAACGTCGCACCAGAGGGCGAGCCGAACTACCAGCCCGACAGCCCCGGTATGGCCCGCGACATGAACCTCTTCACCGACGTCGACGGCACCGGCTACATCATCTACGCGAGCGAGGAGAACCTGACCCTCTTCATCTCCAAGCTGTCGTCGAACTTCATGTTCCTGTCGGCACCCGTCGACCGCGCCGTGAAGGGCGAGGACTTCACCCGCACCTACATCGGTGGGCAGCGGGAAGCTCCGGCCGTGTTCGTCTACGACGGCACGTACTACCTCATCACCTCGGGCGCGACCGGCTGGAACCCCAATCCGGCCAAGTACGCCACCGCCGACTCGATGCTGGGGGAGTGGACCGACCACGGCAACCCGGTGAGCGGCTCCGGTGCGTCGACGACCCACGGCAGCCAGAGCACGTCCGTGATCCCCATCGACGCGGCCGCCGGCAAGTTCATCTACATGGGTGATCGCTGGACGCCGTCCGACCTCCGCAACGCGCCGGCCGTCTGGCTCCCGCTCGAGTTCGGCGACGACGGATCCCTGTCCCTGAAGTGGTACGACGAGTGGACGCTCGCGGACCTCGAGGGGAAGGGCAAGGTCGCGGTCGACGTCGACGTGCCGGCCACCGTCCGGCTCGGCGACGCGAGCACCCTGCCGAGCGAGGCGCAGGTCACGGAGGGTGGCACGACGACCACCCGGACGATCACGTGGGACACCGCGGCACTCGCCGTCCCCGGTCCGGTCTCGCTCACCGGCACCGTCGAGGGCGTCTCCCGGCCGGTGACCCGGCAGGTCACGGTCGTCCCGAAGGACCTCGTCTACCTCGTCGACGCCGGGGGATCGGCGTCGCCTGAGTACGACGCGATCCGCTCGGTGGCGGAGGCCGACGGCACCCTGCTCAACTCGACGTTCGACCGGACGCTCGGGGCCGACGCGGCCACCGGCGCGAACTGGGGCGTCGTCGGCGCGGAGACGGGAACGACCGACGGGCCGTTCTCGGAGTCGCTCCGCTACGTCGCGAGTTCCGCGACCGACCGCACGCTGGAGTACGCGTTCGACTCCCTCGACGCAGGGAGCTACGACGTGTACGTCGGGCTGTACGACCCGTGGTCGCAGTGGGCGGACAACCGGCGCGCGGACATCGGGGCGAACGGGGCGACGCTGCTCAGTGCGCAACCGATCACCGGCACCCCGACCGTGGCGACGCTGTCGTCCGTGCAGCCGGATGCGGACGGCCGTCTGTCGATCACCCTCGATCCCGTCGGTTCGGGTGGCGGCACCGACGTGCAGCTCTCCTGGATCATGATCGTCCGACGCTGACGGCTTCCGCCTGAAGCACACGTTCCCTCGCCCATTCCTGGGCGAGGGAACGTTCGTTCGCCCGGGAATGGGCGAACGGACGGGGGAGTCCGATCCCCGACTCCGATGTCGGGGGCGACGGCTACCATTGGTGGGTGGTCACAGCTCTGTATCGCCGGTATCGGCCCGAGACGTTCGCCGACTTGATCGGTCAGGCGCAGGTGACCGATCCCCTCATGACGGCCCTCCGCACCAACCGCGTCAACCACGCGTACCTGTTCAGCGGTCCACGCGGTTGCGGCAAGACGACGTCCGCTCGCATCCTCGCCCGCTGCCTCAACTGCGCCGAGGGCCCGACCGACACCCCATGCGGCGTCTGCGCGAGCTGCGTCGACCTCTCCCGCGACGGCTCCGGCTCGCTCGACGTCGTCGAGATCGACGCGGCCAGCCACAACGGTGTCGACGACGCCCGCGACCTCCGCGAGCGCGCGATCTTCGCGCCCGCGCGCGACCGCTACAAGATCTTCATCCTCGACGAGGCGCACATGGTCACCCCGCAGGGGTTCAACGCCCTGCTGAAGATCGTCGAGGAGCCGCCGGAGCACGTGAAGTTCATCTTCGCGACGACCGAGCCCGACAAGGTGATCGGCACGATCCGCTCCCGCACCCACCACTACCCCTTCCGGCTCATCCCGCCGGCGCAGATGCTCGACTACGTCCAGCAGCTGTGCGAGAGCGAGCACGTGGGTGTCGAGGCCGGCGTGCTGCCGCTCGTCGTCCGGGCCGGTGGCGGTTCCGCCCGCGACACGCTGTCCCTGCTCGACCAACTGATGGCCGGGTCCGAGGGCGACTCCGTCGACTACGAGCGCGCGGTCGCCCTGCTCGGCTACACCCACACGGCCCTGCTCGACGAAGTGGTCGACGCCCTGGCCGCCCGCGACTCCGGTGCAGCCTTCAGTACCGTCGACCGCGTCATCCAGACCGGCCAAGACCCACGCCGCTTCGTCGACGACCTGCTCGAGCGACTCCGCGACCTCATCGTCGTGGCCGCCACAGGCGAGAACGCGGCGGCGGTCCTCCGCGGGCTCCCGCAGGACGAACTCGACAAGATGCTCGCCCAGGCGCGGGCGTTCGGCATCGCCGAGCTGTCGCGCACGGCCGACGTCGTGAACGAGGCGCTCACCCAGATGACCGGTGCGACATCGCCAAGGCTCCACCTCGAGCTCATGATGGCGCGCATCCTCGTGCCCGCAGCCGACGACTCCGCTCGTGGTGCATTGGCCCGGGTGGAGCGGCTCGAGCGTCGCATCGGCGTCGAGGGTGCTGCCGCCGAGGGCGGCCAGCCCGCGGTCTCGGCGCAGCCCGTGGTCGCCGACCGCGTTCCGGCCCCCGCCAGCGTGGTCCCCGCCAGCACGGCGGCGAGCTCCGCCCCGGCTGCCGCCCCGTCCGCAGCTTCCGGCCAGTCCACGGCCCCCGACCGTCGACCGGCTCAGGAGTCCGACCACGCGCAGACCACCGCACCGACCCCCGCCGCCCCCCGCGTCGGCCCGGTCACCCTGCAGCACATCCGCGACGCCTGGCCTGAGATCGTGGCGCGGGTCGAGAAGGCCGACCGCAAGGCCTGGATGATCGTCGTCAACACCCAGGTCGGCGGGTACTCGGACGACGACGTCCTCACGCTCGTCTTCGCGAACAACAGCGACCTCAACGACTTCAAGGCACGGCACGCGCCCGGCACCGGTGTCGCGGAGGTCTTGCGCACGGCGGTCCTCGACGTCCTCGGCGTGCGGGTGAAGTACCTCGCCAAGGTCGCCGGTGCCGACGAGCCGCCGGCACCGCGGGCCACGGCGCCCGCCACCGGCGCTCCGTCGTCGGAGTCGTCCGCCTGGTCGACCCCGAGCCTCCCGCAGACCGTCCCCGCCCCTGCAGCCCCGTCGTCGGCAGACATCAGCGGCGGGTCGGCATCCCGCTCCTCGTGGCCCACCGTCGCACCAGCCGGCGGCGAGCCCGCCTCCGCTGCGCCGGCCGACGCCGCGCCATCCGCTGCTGCGCCATCGGCACCCGCGTCGTCGGTCACCGCCCCGGCCGAGGAGCAGACCTCCGTCTCCGCCTCCTCGTGGGCGACGGTCGCGCCGCCGGCCGACGAGCCCGAGCCGTCCTCGGTCCCTGAGCCTGTCGAAGGGCCGTCCCCGGTCCCTGAGCCTGTCGAAGGGCCGTCCCCGGTCCCTGAGCCTGTCGAAGGGCCCGCGTCCGCGTCCGAGCCTGCTTCGGCGACCCGGCTGTCTCCGGTCCCTGAGCCCGTCGAAGGGCCCACGTCGTCTCCCACGCCTGCCTCGTCGACGCAGCCCTCCTCGGTCCCTGAGCCTGTCGAAGGGCCCACCCCGTCTTCTGCGCCTGCCTCGTCGACCCGGCCGTCTCCGGTCCCTGAGCCTGTCGAAGGGCAGCCCGGGCGACCCGCCGGATCCGGAGCCCCCGGGACGCCGGCCGGCTCACCCGCGCAGCGCCAGCCGTCGACCCCGCCGCGCCAGCAGGCACCCGCCCGAGGCCCGTCCAACGGTGACGCGCTCGGCTCGCGCACCGTCACCTGGGACGTCGTCTCGATCCCGTCCGACGACGACGCACCGCCGCCGGACGACGAGCCGCCCTACCCCGACCCGTTCGAGTCGTCGGCCCCTGCTCCATCCCCTGCTGCCGGCGCGCCATCAGCAGCTCCGGCCGGCTCCCCGCAGGCCGCACCGCCTGCGGCGCCGGTCGCCGAGCAGCGCCCGCAGCCCCCGGTCCGGATGCGCCAGGCGCCCCCGGTGCCGACGTCCCACCCCGCGGGTGACAACCGGTACGGCGAGAGCGTCGTCCGCGAGCTCCTCGGCGCGACATTCATCGAGGAGCAGCCGCACGAGCCGCGCTCCGGAGGGCGGTAGGCCATGTACGAGGGAATCGTCCAAGATCTGATCGACGAGTTCGGCCGGCTGCCCGGCATCGGTCCGAAGTCGGCGCAGCGCATCGCGTTCCACATCCTCCAGACGGAGTCGTTCGACGTGTCGAAGCTCGCCGAGCTGCTCACCGTCGTCCGCGAGAAGGTCAAGTTCTGCGAGATCTGCGGCAACATCTCCGAGCAGAACCTCTGCAGCGTGTGCCGCGACCCGCGTCGCAACCCGGCCCTGATCTGCGTCGTCGAAGAACCGAAGGACGTCGTCGCCATCGAGCGTACGCGTGAGTTCCGCGGCTTCTACCACGTGCTCGGCGGCGCCATCAGCCCGATCGACGGCGTCGGACCCGACGACCTGAACATCCGTCGTCTCATGCAGCGCCTCGCCGACGGCACCGTCACCGAGGTCATCATCGCGACCGACCCGAACCTCGAGGGGGAGGCGACCGCCACGTACCTCAGCCGGCTGCTCCTCCCGATGGGGATCCGCATCACGCGCCTCGCCTCCGGTCTCCCCGTCGGCGGCGACCTCGAGTACGCCGACGAGGTCACCCTCGGTCGTGCCTTCGAGGGTCGCACCGTCGTCAGCGGCTGACCACCCCGCCTCGTCGCCCGCCCCCCCCCACCCCTTTTGCCATCGGCCCTTTCTCAGGAGTCGTCCGGTGTGTCGGGGCTGGTGGGTTGCGCCGCGCCGACGGACTCCTGAGTTGGGGCAGCACGGCCGGGGTCAGGCGCGGGTCTGTTTGCCGGGCGAGGGGTCTGCTCCCGATCGGTCCATTCTCAGGAGTCGTCCGGTGTGTCGGGGCTGGTGGGTTCCGCCGTGCCGAGGGACTCCTGAGTTGGGGCAGCCGGGCGCGCCTCAGGCGTCGGCGGAGGGCGCCGGCCACTCGGCGACCACCGGGCGGGCCGACAGCTGCCGGCCGATCGCGGAGAAGCCGAGCTTGCGGGCGACGGCGCGAGAGCCGGGGTTCGTGTCGGCGGCACGCCACTGGGGGAGGAGTCCGGCAGCGAGGGCGTGCTCGACCGCGGTCGAGGCGAGCCTGGTCGCGAGACCGGTCCCGCGAGCCTCCGGGGCGGTCAACGCCGTCACGTGAGCGACACCCAACGGCCACGACCGGTAGCCGGCGACGGCGAGGACCCGACCGTGCTCGCGGACCGAGAACAGCGGAGACGTGATGCCGAAGATCCCGCTCTCCGAGGCCTCGTCGTCGCCCACCTTCGACAGCAGCGACTCGATGGCGGGGTCGCTCGCCTTACTCGCCACCACGTCGATCTCCTCGGCCGGTCGGAACCGCCCCGGCAGGAGGTAGTCGAGCGTTGCCGGCCCGAGGACCTCGGCGACCTGCACGCGCGAACGGAGGAACTCGACCGTCCCGACGCTCCTCGGTGATTCGTCCTCGATGGCGAGTCGCCTGGCGGTGTCCTCGTCGGGCACGATCGCGAGGGCGCTCCCGTCGATCTCGACGACGCCGATCCATCCGGGCGGGCACGCCATCGAGCCGGCGTTCACGACGACGGCGACGCGGCCGGCGGAGAACCGCGCGGTCGGCGAGGCGAGCCCCTGCCAGAGGCGTCGCACCGTCGCGAGCACCCGCGCGTCTTCCTGCTGCATAGGCCAACCCTACCGAGGCCCACCCGCCTCCCCACCGCAGGAGATCGGCGCGACAGCAGGACCGAACGGGCCGAAGCGTCCTGTTGCGGGGCGGATCTCCTGCCCGGAGCGGGTGAGGGTGCCCTTCGTCACATGAACGGCGCGGAATGCCCGGATGGGTAGGATGATCGCTGGGCCGCTCGTGCCCGCACCGACTTCCCCAGGAGATCCGATGGCATTGATCGTGCAGAAGTTCGGCGGGTCCTCCGTCGCGGACGCCGAGAGCATCAAGCGCGTGGCGAAGCGCATCGTGGAGACCCGCAAAGCGGGCAACGAGGTCGTCGTCGCCGTCTCGGCGATGGGCGACACGACCGACGAACTGCTCGACCTCGCCCACGAGGTGACGCCCATCCCGGCGCCCCGCGAGCTCGACATGCTGCTGTCCAGCGGCGAGCGCATCTCGATGGCGCTCCTCGCCATGGCGATCAGCAGCATGGGCTACGTCGCACGCTCCTTCACCGGCAGCCAGGCCGGCATGATCACCGACGCCCAGCACGGTGCCGCGCGCATCGTCGACGTCACCCCCGTGCGCCTGCGCGAGGCCCTCGACGACGGCGCCATCGTCATCGTCGCCGGCTTCCAGGGCTTCAACCGCGACACCCGCGACATCACCACGCTCGGTCGTGGCGGCTCCGACACCACGGCCGTCGCGCTCGCCGCAGCCCTCGACGCCGACGTCTGCGAGATCTACACCGACGTCGACGGCATCTTCACTTCCGACCCCCGCGTCGTCCCGAAAGCCCGGAAGATCGACCGCATCTCCAGCGAGGAGATGCTGGAGCTCGCGGCCTCGGGCGCCAAGGTCCTCTACATCCGCGCCGTCGAGTACGCACGCCGCCACGGCGTGACGCTCCACGTCCGGTCGTCCTTCAACAACAACGAAGGCACGCTCGTCCTCAACGACGCGGGCCGCAACAACCCAGGAGCAGGTGAGGCACCCATGGAGCAGCCCATCGTCGCCGGAGTCGCGACCGACCTCAGCGAAGCCAAGATCACCGTCGTCGGTGTCCCCGACCTGCCGGGCAAGGCGGCGGAGATCTTCACGATCGTCGCGAAGTCGGGCGGCAATGTCGACATGATCGTCCAGAACGTGTCGACCGCCGTCTCCGGCGTCACCGACATCTCGTTCACCCTGCCGAAGCCCGAGGCGCAGCAGGTCCTCCGCGCGCTCGCAGCCGAGCAGGAGCGGGTGGGCTTCTCGGCCATCCAGCACGACGACCAGATCGGCAAGCTCGCCCTCGTCGGGGCCGGCATGCGCACGAACACCGGCGTCTCGGCGAAGCTCTTCGAGGCGCTCAGCGCAGCGGGCATCAACATCGAGATGATCTCGACCAGCGAGATCCGCATCTCGGTCGTGACGCGTGCCGACACCCTCAACAAGGCCGCCAACGTGGTCCACTCCGCGTTCGGTCTCGACGGCGAGGACGAAGCCGTCGTCCACGGCGGCACCGGCCGCTGAGCCGGCTCCTCCACAGGCTCCGGAACCAAGCCGACCACGGACCGACGGGCGCGATCCCGCCGATCCTGATGCAAGATGGTTCACAACAACCCCTGAAACCAGAGGAATCCCCATGAGCAACGGTGTACGTGTCGGTGTCGTCGGAGCGACCGGTCAGGTCGGCAAGGTCATGCGCCGCCTGCTGGAGGAACGCGAGTTCCCGATCAGCGAGATCCGCTTCTTCGCGACGGCTCGCTCGGCGGGCACGACGCTCCCGTTCCGCGGCCAGGACATCGTGGTCGAGGACGTCGAGACGGCCGACCCGAGCGGTATCGACATCGCCCTGTTCTCGGCCGGTGCCACCGGCTCCCGCACGCAGGCTCCGCGGTTCGCCGCTGCCGGTGCGCTCGTCATCGACAACTCGAGCGCGTGGCGGATGGACCCCGAGGTCCCGCTCGTCGTCAGCGAGGTGAACCCGCACGCCATCAAGGACGCGGTCAAGGGCATCGTCGCGAACCCCAACTGCACGACCATGGCGGCCATGCCGGTCCTCAAGGTGCTCGACGCCGAGGCCGGGCTCACGCGCCTCATCGTCAACACCTACCAGGCGGTCTCCGGTTCCGGGCTCGCCGGTGCGGCTGAACTCGCCGGCCAGATCGAGGCCGCGGTCGCCCAGGGCGACCTCACCCGACTCGTCCACGACGGTTCGGCGATCGACTTCCCGGCTCCCGAGAAGTACGTCGCCCCGATCGCCTTCGACGTCATTCCGCTCGCCGGCTCGATCGTCGACGACGGCCTGGGCGAGACCGACGAGGAGAAGAAGCTCCGCAACGAGAGCCGGAAGATCCTCGAGCTCCCCGAGCTGCTCGTGTCGGGCACCTGCGTACGCGTGCCCGTGTTCACCGGCCACTCGCTCTCCATCAACGCCGAGTTCTCGCGCGACCTGTCGCCGGAACGGGCGATCGAGCTGCTCAGCGACGCACCGGGCGTCCAGTTGTCGGAGGTGCCGACGCCGCTCGAGGCCGCCGGTGCAGACCCGTCGTTCGTGGGGCGCATCCGTCCGGACCAGAGCGCGCCGGCCGGCAAGGGCCTCGCCCTGTTCATCTCGAACGACAACCTCCGCAAGGGTGCCGCCCTCAACGCGGTGCAGATCGCCGAGATCGTCGCCGCCGAGCTGCTCGCACAGCCCGCAGCGGTCTGACCGGCCCTCCCTCCACCCGATCGGGGACGACGACATGGCCCGCCAGCGACCACGCCTGCGCCGACGGTGGTTGGCCGCGTTCATCGCGGCGGCCATTGCCGTCACCGCGGTGATCACCGTGAGTGGCCTGCGTGCCGACGTCCAGCAGACGACGGTCGCCCGCGCCGACACCTCCGGGTCCGAGGTCGCCGTCGGACCGCTCGTCGCGTTCTACGGCGACTCGTACACGAAGGGTTCGGCCGCATCGTCGCCGGCCGCCCGTTGGTCCTCGCTCGTTGCGCAGGCTGAGGGCTGGACGGAGTACAACGCCGGCTACCCGGGTCTCGGCTTCGTCCGCAAGCGCGACAAGGTCGGCGATGTCACGGCCGACGTCATCGCGCAGCACCCCGAGGTCCTCATCGTCGCGCTCGGCATCAACGACAACTTCGAGTGGACCGGCAACGAGCAGGCGATCCAGGACGCGATCCTGCCGGAGTTCCAGCGGCTGCGCGACGGGCTGCCCGGCACCCGCATCATCGTGGTGGAGCCCTGGTGGTACACCGCTGAGCGACCGGCGTCCGTCGAACAGATCATCGGCTGGGTGCACGACGCCGCCGACACCATCGGGGCCGACTACATCTCCGGGGCGTCGCACTGGCTGGACGAGGACCCGGCGACGTGGATCTCCGCCGACGGCCTCCACCCGAGCGACGCCGGGTACGCGCACCTCGCGCAGCGCATGCTCGAGGAGCTCGACGCCCTCACCCCCGCGCTCCCCGGACGCTGAGCCGGCGGGCAGACAGTCGGGGCGAAGTGTCTCGACATCGAGCGATCTCACTGCACGCGATCAGCGACAGCACGCGGGTGGAGAGCTCGGGCCTCGCCGCGACTAGACTGCTCTGGTGACCGAAACCATCGACGTAGCCCTCATTGGTGGTGGCATCATGAGCGCCACGCTCGCCGCCCTCATCCACCAGGTGCAGCCTGACTGGAAGGTCGAGGTGTACGAGCGCCTGAGCGACGTCGCACTCGAAAGCTCCAACCCGTGGAACAACGCCGGGACGGGCCACGCCGCGCTGTGCGAGCTCAACTACATGCCGCAGGACGCCCACGGCCACGTCGACCCGGCGAAGGCCATCGGCATCAACGAGCAGTTCCAGCTCAGCCGCCAGTTCTGGTCGCACCTCGTCGAGGAGGGTCTGCTCGGCGCCCCCGACACCTTCATCAACCCGACCCCGCACATGACGTTCGTGCGCGGCGAGAAGGACGTCGAATACCTGAGGAAGCGCTACGAGGCGCTGAAGGACCAGCCGCTCTTCGCCGGCATCGAGTTCTCGGAGGACCCGGCCGTCATCGCCGAGTGGGCTCCACTCCTCATCAACCGTCGTGCCGTCGGCGAACGCATCGCGGCCACCCGGATCACCGCTGGCACCGATGTCGACTTCGGTTCGCTCACGCACAAGCTCTTCGGCGCAGCGCCGAACACCCACGTCCGCACCAACCACGAGGTCCGATCGCTCAAGCGGCTGAAGGACGGCATGTGGCGCATCCGTGGCCGCCAGACCCTCGGTCGCTCACCGATGGAGATCAACGCCCGCTTCGTCTTCGTCGGTGCCGGCGGATGGGCGCTCAAGCTGTTGCAGAAGTCCGGGATCCCCGAGATCAAGGGCTACGGCGTGTTCCCCATCGGCGGGCAGTTCCTCCGCACCGACAACCCCGCGGTGGTCTCGAAGCACCAGGCCAAGGTCTACAGCCAGGCCTCGGTCGGTGCCCCGCCGATGTCGGTCCCGCATCTCGACACCCGCGTCGTCGACGGCCAGGCGAGCCTCCTCTTCGGCCCGTACGCGACGTTCAGCCCGAAGTTCCTCAAGCGCGGATCGATGCTCGACCTCGTCACCCAGGTGCGCCCGCACAACCTCCTCCCGATGCTGGCGGTCGCGAAGGACAACCCGAGCCTCATCACGTACCTCATCGGGCAGCTCCTGCAGTCCCGCAAGCAGAAGATGGACAGCCTCCGCGAGTTCCTGCCGACGGCCAAGGACGAGGACTGGTACCTCATCGAGGCCGGGCAGCGCGCCCAGGTGATGAAGAAGGACAAGGCCAAGGGCGGGGTCCTGCAGTTCGGCACCGAGGTCATCACGGGTGCGGACGGCACGATCGCGGGATTGCTGGGCGCTTCCCCCGGCGCATCGACGGCCGTGCCGATCATGCTCGACGTCCTGCGCAAGTGCTTCCCCGACCGGATGGCTGCGTGGGAGCCGAGGATCCGCGAGATGATCCCGACCTACGGCTCGACGCTGAACGACGTCCCCGAGACGGCCGCGAAGGTCCTCGAGAGCACCGCCGAGGCCCTCGACATCTCGCTGTAGCCGCCGCACGGGTGCTCGCCCGGCCCCTCGTCGGATGCGACAGGTGCAGCCTGGGAACCCTAAGCTTGCCTGGTGGCGAAACTGTACTTCCGATACGGGGCGATGAACTCCGGCAAGAGCACCGCCTTGCTCCAGGCGGCGTTCAACTACGAGGAGCGCGGCCACCGCGTCCTCCTCGCCAAGCCGTCCCTCGACACGAAGGGCGACGCCGCCATCGTCAGTCGCCTCGGTGTGACCCGCGACGCCGACTTCCTGCTCGGTCCTGACGACGACGCCGTCCGGGTGTTCGCTGAGCACCGTCGCCGCGTCGTGCAGGAGACCGGCGAGGACGTCAGCTGCCTCCTCGTCGACGAAGCCCAGTTCCTCCACGGGGAACAGGTCGACGACCTCCTCCGCATCGCGCTGCTCGAGGGCATCCCGGTGCTCGCCTACGGCATCCGGACCGACTTCCAGACCGTCGCGTTCCCCGGGAGCCGCCGCCTCCTCGAGGTGGCCCACAGCCTCGAGGAGCTCAAGACGATCTGTCGGTGCGGTCGGAAGGCGATCTTCAACGGCCGTCGGTTCGGCGACACCTTCGTGTTCGACGGCGACCAGGTCGCCATTGACGGCACCACCGTCACCTATGAATCGCTCTGCGGCGTCTGCTACCTGCAGGAGTCCGGCGGTCGCCTGTCCAGCACGCCCACCGCACCTCCCATCAGCGAAGGATCACACGCATGAAGCTCTCCGTCATCGGCTGCGGCTACCTGGGGGCCGTGCACGCGGCCGCCATGGCATCGATCGGGCACGAGGTCGTCGGCATCGACGTCGATCCGGCCAAGATCGAGGCGCTCGCCGCCGGACGCTCGCCGATCTTCGAGCCCGGCCTGCCGGAGCTGCTGCTGGCTGGCGTCGAGTCGGGCCGCCTGCGGTTCAGCACGGACATGGCCGACGCGGCCGGGGCGACCATGCACTTCGTCGCGGTCGGCACCCCGCAGAAGGCCGGTTCCAACGCGGCCGACCTGCGCTATGTGGACGCCGCGGTGACGGCCCTCCTGCCGCACCTGTCGGCAGGCGACGTCGTCGTCGGCAAGTCGACCGTCCCCGTCGGCACCGCTGCGCGCCTGGCGGAACTCGTCGCCCCCACCGGCGCCGTGCTCGCCTGGAACCCGGAGTTCCTGCGGGAGGGCTTCGCCGTGCAGGACACCATCGCGCCCGACCGACTCGTGTACGGGCTGCCGCCGGCTCCCGAGGACGCCGCCGTCGCGCGGGCCGCCTTCGACGAGGTCTACGCCCAGGCACTCTCGACCGGCACGCCGCTCGTCGCCACCGGGTACTCGACCGCGGAGCTCGTGAAGGTCGCCGCGAACGCGTTCCTCGCCACGAAGATCTCCTTCATCAACGCGATGGCGGAGATCGCCGAGGTCACCGACGCCGACGTCACGGAGCTCGCCGATGCGATCGGCTACGACGCCCGGATCGGTCGCCGCTTCCTCAACGCCGGTGTCGGGTTCGGCGGCGGCTGCTTGCCGAAGGACATCCGCGCCTTCACCGCTCGCGCCGAGGAGCTCGGCCGTGGGGAGTCGGTGGCGTTCCTCAAGGAGGTCGACGCGATCAACCTGCGTCGCCGTCAGCGCGTCATCGACCTCGTCGTCGAGGAGCTCGGCGGGAGCGCCTATCAGAAGCGGGTCGCGGTGCTCGGGCTCGCCTTCAAGCCCGACAGCGACGACGTCCGCGACTCGCCGGCCCTCGACGTCGCCGTCGGCCTCAACGGCCTGGGCGCAGAGGTGCTCGCCTTCGACCCGGAAGCCGTCCCCAACGCGCGTCGGCTCCACCCGCAGCTGAAGTTCGCTGACTCAGCCGAGCAGGCCGTGACGGACGCGGACATCGTCGTGGTCGTGACCGAGTGGAAGGCGTTCCGCGCCCTGGACCCCTCGGCCGTCGCCGAGTTGACCGCGGGCAAGACGATCGTCGACGGACGCAACTGCCTCGACGTGGACGCCTGGCGGGGCGCCGGGTGGCGTTACGTCGGTCTCGGTCGTCCGTGACCGGTGACGAGTAGCCGGACGACGAGCACGATCGTCGCGCCGAGCAGCCCTCCGGCCGCATTGGCGTAGACGTCGGCGATCGTCGCGACGCGCTCGGGCAGTAGGGTCTGTCCGAGCTCGATCGCGACCGAGAACAGGGTCGTCGTCAGTGGTGCGATCCACCAGAGCCGCAACGGCAGCTCCAGAGCGAGCAGGGCGCCGAGCGGGATGAACAGCACGACGTTCGCGGCCGATTCGACGAAGCGGTAGTCGAACCAGGTCGGGGCACCCGCGGCCTGCAAGCGATCGAGGATCGCCAGCAGCGTCGTCCGGCCGTCGGCGTCGACGGGTGTCGGCCAGAACGCGATGCCGAGCATGACGCACAGGCAGAGCAGCAGCAGGATCCCGATCACGATGCGCGGCGTGCGGGTCATCTGCGGTGCGGCTCCAGATCGGTCGACGGGCGTGCTGACGGCATCCCGCAATCGTAGGCCATGAGCGGCCGTGAGCCCTGCTGTGGCGTGCGTCGTCCACCCCTGAAAGGGGGCGTGCAGCGACCCTCGGAGGCCGTCATCCGACGGTTAGGCTGTGCCTACCCGAACAAGGAGCACTCTTGGCTGACCCACGCCCGGCGACGGCCGGCATCCGCCTGCCCGGCCGTCGGCGTTCGCGTCTGTGGTGGATCGCACTCGCCGTCCTCCTCGTCGTCCTCGCGCTCGGAGCATGGCTCGGCGTCCGGGCGTCCTTGGCGAAGAACGCGCTCGAAGCCGCCCAGTCGGAGGCGAAGTCGCTCCAGTCGGCCGTGCTCAAGGGTGACGCGAGCGGCACCGCGGCCACGCAGCGTGCCCTCACGACGCACACCGGCGAGGCGGTGTCGCTGACGAGTGATCCCATCTGGCGGGCGGCCGAGGCGGTCCCGTTCCTCGGCGTGAACTTCTCCGCGGTGCGACAGGCAGCCGCGGCCACCGACGACGTCGCGGTCGACGTCGTGCCGAGGGTCGTCGAGATCGCCGATCAGGTCAACCTGTCCTCCCTGCTCCCCGGGGACGGCTCGATCGCGACGGAACCGCTCCGTGCCGTCGCGCCGACTGTGGCCGACGCGGCCGCAGCGGCTGACACCATCGCCGGGCGCGTTGACACGATCGGCACGGACGGTGCGCTGCCGGTGGTCGCCGACGCCGTCGAGAAGCTCACCCGCACGATCACCGGTGCGTCCACGATGCTCGACACCGCGGCGCGGGCCACGGCGCTCCTGCCGGACATGGCGGGCGGGGCCGGGCCCCGGAACATCATGGTGATGATCCAGAACAACGCGGAGCTGCGCTCGAGTGGCGGCATCGCCGGGGCGGTGGCCCTCATCCACGCGGAGAACGGCGTCATCTCCTTCGTCGGCACCCGGGGGAGCGACGACTTCTCCGGATTCCCCGCCCCCGTGCTGCCGCTCACCCCGTTCGAGCAGAACGTCTACACCGACAACCTCGGCCGATACATCCAGGACACCAACCTCACGGTCGACTTCAGTCGCACCGGGGAGCTTGCCGCAGCCATGGGGACCCAGGTGTTCGGCGTGCCCATCGACACCGTGGTCGCCGTCGACCCCTACGTCCTCGCACACCTGCTGGAGGCGACCGGACCCGTCGCCCTCCCGGACGGCACCGAGCTCACCGCCGACAATGCGGCGAAGACGCTGTTGAGCGACGTCTACGCCCGGTTCCCGGACCGGCTCGTACAGGACGCGTTCTTCGCCGCGGTCTCGGGCGCGGTGTTCGAGGGCATGATCTCCCGCTCGCCCGACCCCGGTGCGCTCGTCCAGGCCCTGTCCGAGTCCGGCGCGGAGAACCGTCTCCACGTGTGGAGTGCGGTCCCCGCCGAACAGGCGTTGATCGCCCAGACGAGCCTCGCCGGGATCCCACCGGCGACCGACGACGCGGCCGTGTACACCGGGGTCTACCTCGAAGACCTCACCCGCGCCAAGATGGACTACTACCTGGAGACGAAGGTCGACATCCGCGACGCCCGGTGCACGAAGCAGGGTGCGGAATACGTCGTCGCCGTCACCCTGACGTCCACCGCGCCGGCGGACGCTGCGACCTCCCTGCCGGACTACGTGACCGCGGGCGGGCGTTTCGGCACCCCCGCAGGAGACATCGCGACGCGCGTCGTGATCCACGGTCCGCTCGGCGCGACCCTGCTCGGAGCGAGCGACGGCGAGGACCTGCCGGTCAAGGCCGTGACCGACCCGAACGGTCGTCTCTACGCCCAGACCGACGTGACCCTCACTCCGGGGGCGACAACGGAACTCGTCTTCACGGTGCTCGCCCCGAAGGCCTCCGACGTACCCCCAAACCTGGTCACAACCCCCGGAATCACGGGCAAAACGACCATTTCGGCCTTCCCTCGGTGCGGCTCCTGACATAGCATGACAACACCTCAGGAAGCCACGCACCCGAATTCGTGACCCTGGGGAACCTCGCGCGGACGCCCACCCGAAATCGGCGGACGCTGGGGGTATTCGACGTTCCTTGGGGATATCAACATGAAGCGCACCCTTGCCCTAGCATCGCTCTGCCTCCTGGCAGTCTTCGCGGCCCCGACCGCCGCGAGTGCAGCGACCGACTCGTCCACCTACGGCCCTGCCGGCTGTGCGACCCTCACACCGGTGTCGGTGACCCAGGGGGAGTCGACCGTCTTCCGCTGCGACGGCACGTTCGACCCCGGCACTCCGGTGACGGTCACCGTCGCCGGGCCCGGCTGCAGCATTCCCGCTGCGAAGCCGAACACCGCTGGCGCGACCGAGCAGGCCGCCGAACAGAGCGCCGTGCCGACGTCCGGCACGTTCAGCGCCGACGCCGCCCGTGCGTTCGCGGTGACGATCGAGACCAGCAAGACCGCCTCCGGCACCTGCATGGTGACCGCGACCCAGGGCGCGACCACGGAGAGCGCCTCGTTCCAGGTCTCGGAGCGTGAGTTCGCCTCGACCGGCTTCGACGGTGGAGCCCTGCCGTGGATCGGCGGAGGCCTCCTCGTCGTCGGTGCCGGCGTCGTCGGTGCGATGGCGATCCGTCGCCGCAAGACGGCCTGATCCGTCGTTCGGGATGCGTGGTCCGGGCGGTCGTCCGCTCGGACCACGGCCTGACGGGAGGGCACCTCACCCTCCTGGGCTTCGGCTTGGCACGGTCCTCACCCGGCTTGGCGTCAGATGGACAGGTCGTACCCCCAAAGGTGGTCACATCCGCGGAATTCCGCGGTTTTCCAGCCCTGGTGAGATGACGGCTCCCCTAGCATGATGACGGCCATGGAGGCCACGAGTGAACAGCGCTCGGCTCCAGGCCCTGTCCGCATGTCGCATCACGCAGCGCATGCGCCATCCGCACACCTAGGGGCCCGCACATGAAACGAACTCTCTCCGCCGCCGCACTCGTCCTCCTCGCCGTCGTCGCGCTGCCCACCGCAGCCAACGCGCTCGAGGGCGACAGCTACGGTCCTGGCAGCTGCAACTCGATCACGCCGGCGAGCGTCGCGCGCGGCGCGGCGGTGTCGTACTCGTGCTCGGACTTCTGGGCCGCGAACCAGACGGTGTCGATCACCATCGACTCCTCCGCGGCCGGCGTCTCCGCTCGTACGCTGTCGACCGTCGCCGACGCGGCCGGCGACATCCAGGTCTCCATCGACACGGCTGCGGACCCCGCAGGCACCTACACGCTGACCGCGACCCAGGGTGCCGTGACCGACTCGTCGGACTTCACCGTCCTGGACCCTGCGGACGCCGCTGCGGCCGCCGCATCGGCCTCCGACCCGTCTGCCGGGGGCAATGCCCTCGCCGACACCGGGTTCGCCGGAACCGCCCTCCCGTGGGTCGCCGGCGGGCTCCTCGCCGTCGGTGCCGCCGCGCTCGGTACCGTGGTCGTGCGTCGCCGCCAGCAGGCGTGAGAACACGGGTCGGCCGGGCGGCGATGGCGGCGCCCGGCTGATCCGGTCCGGGATCCACCGATTCCAGGAAGTGGCGAACAGCCGCTGAAAAATCGGCTATCCTAGACAAGGCCTTCGGGCCATCGGGGTGTGGCGCAGTTTGGTAGCGCGCTTCGTTCGGGACGAAGAGGTCGTGGGTTCAAATCCCGCTACCCCGACAGTACAAGCCCGGCAGATACGCAAGTATCCGCCGGGCTTCTCTGTTTCCCCGGGGTTCCCGGCCCTGGGACGCATCGTCGGTCCCTGAGTCTGTCGAAGGGCCGCACTTCGACAAGCTCAGTGACCGGCGGAGGGCGCTCAGTGACCGGCGGAGGGCGCTCAGTGACCGGCGGAGGGCGCTCAGTGACCGGCGGATGGCACTCAGTGACCGGCGGAGGGTGCTCGGTCCAGAGGGTCCTGGTCCCTGAGCCTGTCGAAGGGCAGTCGGGCCCGGTCAGACCACCGTGCGACGGGGAAGGAGCGTCACGAGCGACGCTTCCGGCCGGCAGGCGAATCGCACTGGCGCGTAGATGGAGGTCCCGATCCCAGCCGACACGTTCAGGTACGCCGAGCGGAGGGCGTGGCGCCAGACGCTGAGCCCCTTCACCTGTTTGCGAGGGATGTCGCAGTTCGTCACGAGCGCACCGTAGCCCGGCACGCAGACCTGACCGCCGTGGGTGTGCCCCGCGAAGATGAACTGCGCACCCTGCGTCACGAACGCGTCGAGCACCCGACGATACGGAGCGTGCATCACGCCCACCGTCACCGTGTGCGCCAGCGACGGGTCGTCGGTCTCCAGCGTCTCAGCGTCCAGCCGTTCGTCGATGAGCGCCGTCAAGGTGTCCAGGCGGTCGAAGTGCTTGTGTGGGTCGTCGACTCCGAACAGGTCGAGGCGGGTCCCGCGGACCGAGATCTCACCGACCGCGTTGTTGAGGTCGATCCAGCCGAGTTCGTCCATGAAGAACCGCTCGAGCGCGCCCGTGTCGAGCGTCGTCGGGGAGACGTGCTTGGAGGAGGTCTGCGTGAAGTACTTGAACGGGTTCTTCGCGGTCGGGCCGTAGTAGTCGTTCGAGCCGTGCACGAACGCCCCCGGAACCCCGGCGAACACCGAGAGCGCAGCCCGGATCCCGTCGATGCCCTGCTCATGTCCCAGGTTGTCGCCCGTGTTGATCACGACGTCCGGCCGGAGATCAGCCAGTGACCGCAGCCAGGCCTGCTTCCGGCGCTGCCAGGGCGCCATGTGGAGGTCGGAGAGGTGCAGCACGGTGATCGGCTCAGCATCGGGCGGGAGGACCGGAGCGGTCACCCTGCGCAGCGCGAAGGCGTTGCGCTCGATCACCGACGCGTACCCGAAGGTGAGGGCCCCGAGGCCTGCCACGACGGCCGCTGCCGTTCCGAGTCTGCCGCCGGTGCTCATGGGTGCCGCCATCGATCGTCTCCTCCTCGGTCGTCGAGTGGTGCCGACCGTCCCACGAGCGTACCCGCTGGCCCCTCCGAAGACGCCCGGAGCGGGCCCCGCGAAGACGACGGAGGGCCCGATCGAATCCGATCGGGCCCTCCGTGCTGGCGTCAGGACGCTAACAGCTGGTCTTGGAGACCGTCACCGTGATCTTGCCGTCCTTGCGAGCCGCCGTCCCTGCCGGGGGATCGACCCCGGTGACCTTCGGCGTCGCCGCCGCAGGGTCGACCACACACTTCTGTCCGACGTTCGCGAACCCGGCGCCTTGTATCGCCGCCCTCGCGTCCTCATAGCTCGCAGCAGCACTCACGTCAGGCACGGCAGCAAGCAGCCCATTGCTCGTGTAGACGGTGATGATCGAACCCTTCGGGACAGTGCCGGCCGGGTTGGTGCTCGCCGCCTGCCCCGCGGGCAGCACCGAGTCGGCCGCGCCACCGTTCGCGAAGCCGAAGCCCGCGTCCTCGAGGAGTTTCTGCGCTTCCTCGATCGTCTTCCCTGCCACATCGGGCACCTGGATCGACTGACCGTTGATGAGCGACGGGTCGGGGTCGCCGAACGCTTCGCCACCGAACTTGGCGTTGGCGACTTCCATCACCCGCGGCCAGATCTTGTGTCGGATCGTCGCGGCTTGACCGGCGTCGAAGTAGGTGCGGCGGAGGTTGACGTGGCCGGTCGCGTTGAACACGCCGACGACGGTCGCCGCCTTCGTGCTCGCGCCGCTCATCCAGGTGGCCTCGTTGTTGTCGGTGGTACCCGTCTTGCCGATGAGCGGGATGCCGTCGCCGATGCGGGACGAGCTCGTCGTACCGCCGTTGAACGTCGCCTGAAGTGCGACGTTCGCCGTGGCGGCGACATTGGCCTCGAGTCCGACCCGGCAGTTCGCCGAGGGAACGGGGATGTCGGTGCCGTCGGGCTTCACGACCCGGTCGATCGCGATCGGGTCGCACGTGGTGCCGCCTGAGGCGAAGGTCGCGAAGGCCGTCGCCATGCTGAGCGGGGCGACCTCGTTCGTACCGAGGACCGTCGCAGGAGACTGCAGGAGGGGACCGCCATCGGCGCGGTGCACTCCCATGGACTCTGCGGTCTTGCGGATGCCGCAGAGGTCGAGCTGCTTCGCCATCGCGATGAACCCGGTGTTGATGGATTGCTTCGTCGATTGCAGTGCGGTGTACTGGCCACCGTTGCCGCCCTCGTCGTTGCCGGGGTTCCAGTCGGAACCGGCGTACACGGTGCCACCGTCGGCACAGGAGTCCTTGAAGGTTCCCCAAGGCGAGCGCTTCCGGCCGTCGACGCCTTCGTTCAGCCCGTGGCCTTCCTTGAGCCACTCGGCGAGGGTGAAGGTCTTGTACGTCGATCCGGGTTGGAAGCCGGTGGAACCGCCGTAATCGACGTCGGTGTTGTAGTTGACCGCGGAGTAGTTGGCTCCGGTCGCCAGGACGTCGGGGTCGTTGGAATAGTCCTTGTTCTGCGCCATCGCGAGGATGCGACCCGAGCCGGGCGCGACCGTCACGGCGACCGCGCCGATGTCGAGCTGGTCGCTCACCCGCGGGATGAGCTCGTCGATCGCCGCCTGTGCAGCGCTCTGGACCTCGATGTCGAGCGTCGTGAACACGCTGTAACCGCCACGGTTGAACGCGGCCCAGCGCTCGTCTTCGGTCGCGCCGAAGATCGGGTTGTTCTGGAACACGCGGGTGACGTAGTCGCAGAAGAACCCGGCGCCCGCGACGACGTTGACGGCCGTCTGACAACCCGTGCTCGCCGGGTTGATGGTGGGCGTGATGGCCGTCGCGATGGCGACGTCGTACTGCTCCTGCGTGATCTTGCCCTCTTTGATCATCTGATCGAGGACGTAGTTCCGCCGGTCGAGGGTGAGCGCGTACCCGTTCGCTGCGCCGTTGGTCTCACTCTCGGGACGGTCGAGACGCAGGGTCTCCGGGTTGTTGACGATCGCCATGAGCGCCGCGGCCTGCTCGAGGTTGAGATTGGCGGCGGAGGTTGCGAAGTAGTAGTTGGCCGCAGCCTCGATGCCGTAGGTGCGGCCGCCGAAGCCGGCGATGTTGAGGTAGCCGCGCAGGATGTCCTGCTTGCCGTAGCGTTTTTCGAGGCCGATGGCCATGCGCATCTCCTTGAGCTTGCGCTCAGGGGTCGCCTTCGTCGCCTCTTCGTACGCGGCCTTCATCTTGGCCTCGTCGGTGATGGCCTCGGCCTTCTGGACGAGCACGTTCTTCACGTACTGCTGCGTGATGGACGAACCACCCTGCAGGTCGCGGCCCGTCGCGCTGATCGCGACGGCTCGGATCGTACCCGTGAGGTCGACACCGCCGTGCTCGTAGAAGCGCGGGTCCTCAGCCGAGACCGCCGCGTCCTTGACGAACTGGTTGATCTGGTCCCAGCCGACCTCGATGCGGTTCTGCTGGTAGAAGGACGCGAGCAGCTGCGGGTTGCCGGCGCTGTCCGTCGCGTAGATGCTGGACTTCTGCGCCAGCTCGTCGAGCGCCAGGTAGTCGGGCAGACCGTCGAACACGTTGATCGTGCTGTTGGTCGCCATCCCCGTGACGGCGAGGGCCGGGGTGACCGTGGCGGTGACGAGGACACCCGCTGCGACGCTCAGGCCGAGAAAGCCGAGGAAGCCGCCGAGCACACCGGTGGCCGTGCGATGTTGTTGAGGCATGGATCGATGCTAAGCGACAATCCTGAAAAAGGCCCGCTCAGCGCCGCGTTGAAACCCGATCGTTGCCGCCGGACGGCGCGGGGTGGCTGCCGGTCGGCGTCAGACCGGCAGCCGCATTCGATCACCCGGGTGAGCCGTTCCCGTTGCCGTTCCCGCCACCGCCGCCATTCCCATTACCGTTCCCCGGGGCTGCTGGGCCGCCGTTCTCGCCAGTCCCGTCGGTGTCCCCGCCGTCGCCCGGCGCTGGTGTCGGCGCCTCGCTCGGTGCCTGCGTCGGGTCGCTCGTCGGCGTCGGAGCGGGGGTCGAGTCCTCGCCGCTGCTGCCGGAACCGTCGCCCTGCAGCGTGGCGCGATCGGCCGCGGGGAAGTCGCCACCCGGGTACTTGGCGAGCGCGGCCGACATGACCTCCGGCCAGATGTAGTGCCGCATGGACGCGACCTGGGTGCCGTCGATGTAGGTGTCGCGGAGGTTGACGTGTCCGCTGACGTTGAAGGTGCCGACGACCGTCGCGACGGTCGTGCTCGCACCGCTCATCCAGGTCGCCTCGGCGTTGTCGGTGGTGCCGGTCTTGCCGATCAACTCACCGACGCCGTCGGTGCGGGCGCCCGAGGCGGACGCGGTACCACTCGACACGACGCCCTGGAGGACGTCGTCGGCCGCGGCCGCCACCTTCGCATCGACCGACTGGCGGCAGTTCGCGGAGGGGACCTCGGCAGTCGACCCGTCTGGCTTCGTGATCGAGTCGATCGCGATCGGGTCGCACGTCTTGCCGCCGGCGGCGAGCGTCGCGAAGGCGGTTGCCATGCTCAACGGGGCGACCTCGTTGGTGCCGAGCACGGTGGCGGGGGAGTTGTTCAGTGGCGCGCCGTCGGCACGGTGCACGCCCATCGACTCGGCGGTCTTGCTGATGTCGCAGAGGTCGAGCTCCTGCGCCATCGCGATGAACGCGGTGTTGATCGACTGCTGCGTGGCGCGTCTCACGGTGTACGACCCCGACTCGCCCTCGTCGTTCCGCGGACTCCACCCGGCCTCCGCCTGCTCCGTCCCACCCGGGACGCAACTGTTGGTGAAGGTGCCCCAGTCGGATCTGCGGTTCGCGTTGATCGACTCGTTGACGCCCTTGCCTGACTTCAGCCAGTCCGTCAGGGTGAAGATCTTGTACGTCGACCCGGGCTGGAAGCCCGCCGATCCACCGTAGGCCTGATCGGTGTTGTAGTTGATCGCGCTGTAGTTGGAGCCTGTCGCGAGGACATCGGGATCCTGCGAGTAGTCCTTGTTCTGGGCCATGGCGAGGATCCGCCCGCTCCCGGGCTGCACGCTCACCGAGACGGCGCCGAGGTCGAGTTCCGTGGTCGTCTTCGGGACGTACTCGTCGATGGCCGCCTGCGATGCGTTCTGCAGGTCGAGGTCGAGGGTCGTGAAGACGCTGTACCCGCCGCGCTTGAAGTTCGTCCACCGTTCGTCCTGGGTGGCGCCGAAGATCTCGTTGTTCTGCAGCACCTGGGTCACGTAGTCGCAGAAGTAGGCGGACGACCCGGCCGCGGAACAGCCGGTGACGGGAGGCACGATCGTCGGGGTGATCGGGATCGCCACCGCCGCATCATGCTGCTCCTGCGAGATCTTCTGCTCCTTGAGCATCTGGTCGAGGACGTAGTCCCGTCGCGTCTTCGTCAGGGCGTAGCCGTTCGCCGCGCCGTTGTCAGCGCTGTCGGGCTTGTCGATCCTGAGGTTCTCGGGGTTGTTGACGATCGCGAGCAGCGTCGCCGCCTGCTCCAGCGTGAGGTTCGCGGCCGTGGTGTTGAAGTAGTAGTTGGACGCCGCCTCGATCCCGTAGACGCGTCCGCCGAAACCGGAGATGTTGAGGTACCCGCGGAGGATGTCCTCCTTGCCGTACGTCTTCTCGAGGCCGATCGCGAGTCGCATCTCCTTGAGCTTGCGCTCCGGGGTCGTCGCGGTCGCCTCCTCGTAGGCCGCGTCGCTCTCCTTCTTGTCGGGGATCGCCTCGGCCTTCTGCACCAGGACGTTCTTCACGTACTGCTGTGTGATCGAGGAGCCACCCTGCGTCGATCCACCGGCGGCGTTGTTGACGACCGCGCGGACGGTGCCCGCGAGGTCGATGCCACCGTGCTCGAAGAAGCGGGGGTCCTCAGCCGAGACCGCGGCGTCCTTCGCGAACTGGGAGATCTGGTCCCAGCTGTCCTCGATCCGGTTCTGGTCGTAGAAGGAGGCGAGGAGCACCGGGTTGCCGGCGGAATCCTTGGCGTAGATGCTCGACTTCTGGGCGAGCGAGTCGAGCTGGAGGTAGTCGGGGAGGCCGTCGAAGACGGAGATGCCCGTGGAGGTGGCGAGACCGGTCATCGCGATGGCAGGGGTGACCGCGGCGGTGGCGAGCACACCGGCGGCGACGCTCAAGCCGACGAAGCCGAGGACGCTCTGCGCGACCGTCTTCGCGGGGGTACGTGGTTCAGGCATAGGATCGAAGGTAAGCGGGGAAACTGTGAGCGAGCTTCACTTGGGGCTCGCCATGAACATCCCCTGCGCCTCCGCCTCTCCGTGCGGAGCGCCCGATCGAGGAGAGACATGACCCGCTGGGAGTACCTCACCACGCCGTTGATGATCCACAACACGGCTGCCATCCTGAACAACTGGGGCGGGGAGGGTTGGGAGCTCGTCCAGGTCGTCACCGGTCCGGAGGGTGGGCTCGTCGCCTACCTCAAGCGCCCCATCGCCGACTGACCCGACGTCCCGGAGGAAACCCCCATGTCCCAGATCGCCGACCGACTCGCCGAGCTCGGTATCACCCTGCCCACCGTCGTCCCGCCCGTCGCCGCCTACATCCCCGCCGTGGTCTCCGGCGAGCACGTCTTCACCTCGGGCCAGTTGCCCATGACCGACGGCAAGCTCCCCGCCACCGGCAAGGTCGGTGAGGGCGACGGACTCGTCTCGCCCGCCGACGCCAAGTCCTACGCCCGGACGTGCGCGCTCAACGCGCTCGCCGCGGTGGAGAGTCAGATCGGTTCGCTCGACCGCGTCACCCGCATCGTGAAGGTCGTCGGCTTCGTCGCCTCCGACCCGGCGTTCACCGGCCAGCCCGGCGTCATCAACGGCGCGTCAGAGGTCCTCGGCGAGGTCTTCGGCGACCTCGGCGTGCACGCCCGCTCCGCCGTCGGCGTCGCCGTGCTCCCGCTCGACTCGCCCGTCGAGGTGGAGCTCATCGTCGAGTTCGCGTAGCGCCTCCCCGCGCCACAACAGGAGATCCGCTCCGCAGCAGGAGAACGTAACCACGTTCATCCTGCTGCGGAGCGGATCTCCTGCGTTCACCACTGATGCCTGCCTTGCGCGATCGCGTCTGAGATCTCGCGCTCGACGAGTGTCCACTCGTGCATGACCTGCCGGTAACTGAACCGCAGGACGGTGTGGCCGGATAGCGCGAGACGGCGATCCTGCGCGAGATCGCGGCTCCGTTGTGACGCATCCTGATGAGGAGCGTGTCCATCGAACTGCAGGATGAGGCGTTCGCCGATGAGTCCGTCGACCCGGTGACCGTCGACCACGACCTGCTGGCTCATGTGGATGCCGACGCGGTATCGACTCGATGCCTGAGTCGGAGAGGTGGCTGACGCGGTCGATCACTCTGCTGAACCGTCGGGAACGGATCGGCATGAGTCTGAGTCGGTCGAGGTCGGCATCGCCGACGCGGACAGCCGATTCGAAGACCGCGAGCGCGCGTTCGAACGGTTGGCACTCGGCGATGTGGACGAGCGCATTCACCGGTGGCTGCACCAGTGTGCGGGTGGACACCGGCGCCGGTGTCGCGCTCCAATGGAGCCGCAGCCCTGCTTCAGTCGTCGCCGCAGACGTCGAAGGGACGGAGAGATGGACGAACCCGTCAGCCAGGTTCCACCAGCCGCGACGACCGGCGATCGTCAGACACGTCAATCGTCCTCCGCGCGTCGCCGCGAAGAGGAGTTGAGGATCACACGCTGCGGTCACGAGCCAGTTACGTCTCACGACTCGGACCGAGCCTGATTGCTTTGCTCGTTCGATGCCGTGCTTGGTCGCTCCGGCATCGAGCGCGTCGAGACGATGCACGATCCCGTCGCGCCGGTCGATCCACGGGGTGAGGTCCATCACCTCAGCTTCGTGGGCCGGGCGCGGCCACATGCCCCACTCAGGAGTGCTGGGGATGAGGTGCCCGCGAGTCTGCCCTGTGGAGCACAGGAGATCCGCCCCGCAGCAGGACCAACGTGACTACGTTCTCCTGCTGCGGGGCGGATCTCCTGCTGCGACGCTGCGAGGACTTACGTGCTCTTCACCATCTTGTCGGTGATGATCTGCATGACCGTGGTGTCGGCGAGCGTCGTGGTGTCGCCCACCTCGCGGCCCTCGGCCACGTCGCGCAGGAGACGACGCATGATCTTGCCCGAGCGCGTCTTCGGCAATTCGTTCACGAGGTAGACCTCGCGGGGGCGGGCGATCGGACCGATCTGTTCGCCGACCCAGCTGCGGAGCGCCCCGGTGATGTCCGCGAGTCCGGACGCCTGCTCGAGGTGGGACTCCTTGATGATGACGAACGCGACGACCGCCTGCCCGGTGGTCTCGTCGGCGGCACCGACCACGGCGGACTCGGCCACCATCTCGTTGGCGACGAGCGCCGACTCGATCTCAGCGGTGGAGAGTCGGTGCCCGGAGACGTTCATGACGTCGTCGACGCGGCCGAGCAGCCAGACGTCGCGGTCCGAGTCGAGCCGGGCGCCGTCGCCGGCGAAGTAGAACGGACCGCCCTCGACGTCCCAGAACTTCTCCCAGTAGGTCTCCTTGAACCGCTCGGGGTCGCCCCAGATGCCGCGGAGCATCGACGGCCAGGGCTCGGTCACGACGAGGAGTCCACCGCCGCCGGCACCGACCGCGTCACCGGCGTCGTCGACGACGTCGATGGCGATGCCCGGGATCGGGACCTGCGCGCTGCCGGGCTTCGTCGACGTGACACCGGGAAGGGCCGACACCATGATCGCCCCCGTCTCCGTCTGCCACCAGGTGTCGACGATCGGCGCGACCTTGTTGCCGATGATCTTGCGGTACCACATCCACGCCTCGGGGTTGATGGGCTCACCCACCGAGCCGAGCAGGCGGAGCGACGAGAGGTCGAACTGCTTCGGGATCTTGCGGCCGAGCTTCATGAAGGAGCGGATCGCCGTCGGAGCCGTGTAGAAGATGCTCACGCCGTACTTCTCGATGATCTCCCACCAGCGTCCCGGGTGCGGGGCGTCTGGCGTGCCCTCGTAGAGCACCTGCGTTGCGCCGTTCGCGAGGGGGCCGTAGGTGACGTAGCTGTGACCGGTGATCCAGCCGATGTCGGCCGTGCACCAGTACACGTCGGTCTCGGGGTGCAGGTCGAAGACGTTCTTGTGGGTGAACGCCGTCTGCGTCAGGTAGCCACCCGAGGTGTGCAGGATGCCCTTCGGCTTCCCGGTGGTGCCGGAGGTGTAGAGGATGAAGAGTGGCTGTTCGGCGGGGAAGGGCTGCGCCTCGTGCTCGGGTTCGGCGTCGGCGATGGCCTCGTGCCACCAGAGGTCGCGTCCGGCCGTCCAGTCGACCTCGTTCTCACCGCGGCGGACGACGAGCACGTGGTCCACGGTCGCCTGCTCGGGCAGTTCGCCGCGGCTCGCGAGCGCCGCGTCGACGGCGGGCTTGAGCGCGGAGACCTTGCCCTTGCGGTAGCCGCCGTCGGCGGTGATGACGAGCTTGGCCTCCGCGTCGTCGATGCGCGAGCGCAGGCTGTCGGCGCTGAACCCGCCGAAGACGACCGAGTGGACGGCGCCGATGCGCGCCACGGCGAGCATCGAGACGATGGCCTCCGGGATCATCGGCAGGTAGATGGCGACCCGGTCGCCGGCTTCGACGCCGAGGCTGGTGAACAGGTTGGCCGCGCGCTTGACCTCTGCCGTGAGCTCGGCGTAGGTGATCGTGCGGGTGTCGCCGGGCTCGCCCTCCCAGTGGAGCGCGACGCGGTCGCCGTTGCCGGCCTCGACGTGCCGGTCGAGGCAGTTGTAGGCGACGTTCAGCTCGCCGTCGTCGAACCAGGTCGCGAAGGGAGGATTCGACCAGTCGAGGGTCTTCGTGAACGGCTTGCTCCACGTGAGCAGCTCGCGGGACTGCTCGGCCCAGAAGGCGAGCCGGTCACTCGATGCCCGCTCGTAGAGCTCGGCGCTGGCGATCGCCTGCGCGGCGAACTCCTCCGACGGTGGGAATCGTCGGTCTTCGTGCAGCAGGCTGTCGATCTGAGTGCTCATCGTGTGTGTCTCGCTCCCTTGCGAATCCGCGTTCCTGACTCGACCTGCCGAGGCGGGTCGAGTCCGTGCCATGCACGAGCGTAGCGCGTTCTCGGTTGCGGATTTGTCACTCATCCGAACAAATTCACGGGCCCAGTCTGTGAATGATCTGGGCATGGTAGGGAAACCACTCGATCTGGGGTCGTCTGAGTGCTTGTGTTCCCCGTTCACTGGCGTACACTTGGACCCGGCCGAATACACATTCGTGCATGCAGTGCCAGCGATTCCCCCCAATCCGGCACTGTAGAGGCGGCACCCATTCCCCCCAATGGGTGCCGCCTTCTTCTGTCTCCGGTGTCGGCTGCAGGGAGCCGCTGGTGAGTATTCGAATATTGCTTATAGTTCTGCCACTATCAGCTCTATGCTTCTGAGATGACCGATCTCCTCCTGGCCGTCGTCGTCGACATCGTGGGTTCGCGCCGTCTCGACGATCGCACCCGAGCTCAACGCGCGATCCAGGACGTCTTCCTCCAGGTGGAGGCCATCTGGCCCGCCGAGCAACCGCTGCGTCCCACGGTCGGCGACGAGTTCCAGGTCGTGTACGTGGACGTCGCGACCGCGCTGCGGGCCACCACGCTCGCGCGGCTCCTGTTCCCCGCCGAGGTCGACTGCCGGTTCGGCCTCGGCTGGGGCGAGGTCACGGACATCGATGCCGGCCAGGACGCCATCATCCAGGACGGTTCCGCCTGGTGGCGAGCCCGAGCCGCCATCGACGAGGCGCATCGGCGGGAGGACAAACGTCAGCCGTACCTGCGATCGTGGTTCGAGGGCGAAGCACCCCAGGACGGAGACGCCATCGTGAACGCACTCCTCACCCTGCGCGACCACACGATCGATCAGATGCGGAACCCCAGACAGCGACAGCTCGCCGCGGGTGCACTCCTCGGCCGATCGCAGGAGTCGATGGCGGCCGACGTCGGCATCTCGCAGTCCGCGGTGTCGCAGAACCTGCAACGATCGGGCGGTGCCGCGCTCGTCTCGGCCCTCGACCTGCTCGCCGGAGCGCCGACTCGATGATCACGGCCGTCCTGCTGCTCATGATCGGGGTCGCCGACATCTGTCGTGGTCTGATCCGTGGCCCGCGCTGGTCCCCGGCCATCGGGCTGGTGGTGGTCTGGCTGCTCGCCGTGCTGGGCCTCGGGCTCGACTGGTGGTGGCCGACACTGACCGGCCTCGTCGCCCTCGGGTGGATCGTGACCATGCCGTCCTCGGACACCTCGCGACCGCGCGGACTCTGGCCCGTGCTGCTGCTCGGTCTCCTCGTCGTCGGGTCCACGCTCGTGTTCGGGGCGGGCGGGACGGCCGACAGCGTCGCAGCGCAGGTCTACGCGGGCTTCGACCTCGGCGTGCTGCGGGAGGTGCCCCTGGCCCTCGCCGTCGCAGCCGGTTCGACCCTCGTCTTCCTCACCCGGAGCAGCAATCTCATCGTGAGGGCGTCGCTGCGCCGCGCGCGCGAGGACGATGAGCCGCAGCCGACCGCGACGCCCGCCTCCGCCTGGACGGTCAAGATCCGCGGTCGAGAGTTGGGGAGCGTCGAGCAGGGCGGCACGCCGCTGCGTCCGACGACGCAGCTGCTCGGCGGCCGACTCATCGGCCCGCTCGAACGCGTCTTCATCGTCGTCCTCGCGCTGAGTGGCACCGGCATGGTGATCGCCGCCCTCGTCGCGGCCAAGGGCATCGTGCGCTTCCCGGAGATCTCCGAGGACCGTGGTGTCGGCGGCAAGGCGGAGGAATTCCTCGTCGGCAGCTTCACGAGCTGGGCGATCGCCGCTGCTGCGGTGCTCTACCTCTGGGTGATCGCGGCCGGGTGAGGAGACACGGGGTCCCGCGTCGGTTCACGCGGGACCCCGTGTCTCATCGCTGCTCGAGGAACGCCGCGAGCTGCTCCTGGTCGGGGTAGGACGCCTGGGCGCCGGCCCCGGTCGCCGCGTAGCTGCCGACGGTCGAGGCGAATCGAGCCGCGTCGACGAGCTCGTCGCCAGCAGCGAGTCGCAGCGCGAGGGCGCCCATGAACGCGTCGCCGCAGCCGGTGGTGTCGACGGCGTCCACCGTCGGCGACGGAACCGGCGTCGGGGCGGCCTCGCCGTCGATCACGACACTGCCCGCGGCCCCGGTCGTGACGACGGCTCGGCGGATGCCGTGGCTGCGCAATGCCGTGGCGGTCGCCTCCCACCCGGCCTCCTCCGGGTCGACCCCTGCGAGGTCGGCCGCCTCGTGCTCGTTCACGAGGAGGACACCGGTCGCATGGAGCAGCTCCTCCGGCACCGGACCGTAGGGGGAGAGGTTGAGGAGTACGAGCGCGCCGGCCGCAGCGCCCCGCCGGGCCGTCTCGAGCACGGTGTCGATCGGCACCTCGAGGCACAGGCAGACGACGCCGGCACCGTCGAGCGCCGTCCACGCCCCGCCGATCCGATCCGGCGTGAGGGTGCCGTTCGCCCCGGGCGACACGATGATCGTGTTCTCCCCGGCGTCGTCGACGGTGATGACCGCGGTGCCCGTCGCGACGTCGTCACGTCGGGCGATCCGGATGACGTCGACCCCGGAGCTCGAGAGCGACTCGAGCAGGAGGGACCCGTGCGCGTCGTCGCCGACCGCGCCGACCATGGTGACGTCGCCGCCGAGTCTGCCCGCGGCGACCGCCTGGTTGGCGCCCTTGCCGCCGGGGATGACGGCGAGTTCGGATCCCGTGAGCGTCTCCCCGGGCTGCGGGAAGCGTGCCGTGCGGACGACGAGGTCCGCGTTCAAGGACCCGACGACGACGATGCGTGGACTCTGCATGGTGACCCTCCTAGGCTGCCGAGGCGGTCTCGGCCGGACGGACCTCGGCGCCCGCGGGCTTCGGGATGAGGAACGACACCAGCAGGGCGACCGCGGTGATGCCCGCGCCGACCAGCATGGCACTCGTGTACCCGGCCGTCGACGTCCCTCCGGCGGGTGCGACGGCGATCTGCACGGCGGGGAGGACGACGAAGCTGAGGCCTGCGCCCAGGTTGAAGGCGCCCGCGTTCAGTCCGGGCAGGAAGCCCGGGTTCTCCTTCGGCGACAGGACGATGCCCAGCCCGTTGAGCATGATGTTGCCGATGCCCGCGTAGGTCGCACCGATGAGGACGGTCGTCGCGATGAGGACGGGGAGCGAGTGCACGCCGACGAGCGCCATGATGACGATCGAGACGATGCTGCCGATGAGGCCGATGCGGAGCACGTTCAGGTAGCCGAGCGTGGGCGCGAGACGACCGGCGAACGGGCCGACGAGCCAGCCGACGAGGGCGTACGGCGTCAGGAATGCGAGGGAGGCGAGGTCGGCCTCCATGCTGAACCCCGCGTCGGCGTTCTGGGCGATCGAGGTGACGAGGCCGTTGGCGACGGCGAAGACACCGGTCATCGTGAGCAGCGTCGTGAGCAGGAGTGCCCAGGTGCTGCGCTGGCGGAGGTACTTCGTGGCGACCAGCGGTTCGGCGACCCGGTTCTCGACGGTCCAGAAGATCGCGAACGCGACGAGGGCGACGACGATGAACCCGCCGACGAGCAGCCAGTTCGCCGCGGCGAGCTTCCCGGCCTCGTTGAACGCGGTGAGCAAGGCGGCGATCGAGACGACGAGCGGAAGCACGCCCCACCAGTCCATCCTCGTGCCCTTCGAGGGCTGCGAGTTCGCGGCCCACAGGACGACGAACACGATCGCGACGGCTGCGACGACGGCCATGGTCCAGAAGACGGACCGGAAGCCGTGGTTCGTGACGAGCCATCCGCCGGCGAGGGCATCGATCCCGGCGATGCCGCCGTTGACCGCGGTGATGAGGCCCATCATGGCGCCGTACCGCTTCGGGTCGGTGACCTCGGCGCGCAGCATGAGCAGGGTGATGGGCACGACCGGCCCGGACACGCCCTGGATGATGCGGCCGACGAACAGCATCTCGACGTTCACGGCGAGGGCCGCGACGACGGTGCCGACGAGCATGACGACGAGCATGCCGGTCAGGACACGCTTCCGGCCGATGATGTCGCTGAGGCGGGGGAGGAAGACGGAGAACAGGGCCGCCGTCGTGAAGAACATGGTCTGCGAGAGGCCGATGGTGGCGTCGTCGGTCTGCAGTTCGCGGGCCATGCTGACGAGCGCGGGGCTCAGCATGCTGGCGTTCAGCTGGAACGCGACGCAGGCGGCGAGCAACGCCGTCATGAGGGCACCGATCCGGACGGCGGGTTTTGTGGAGTTCAGGAGGTCGCTCACAGTTCGATCTCCCCGATGTTCTCGAGGGCGTCGGTGACGAGGCCCCAGAAGCGTGCGTGGTCGAGCTCGGTCGCGGCCCAGGTGCTGCAGTCGTCCGGAGCCGGGCTGCGGAAGTCGGCGACCGTCATGCCGAGGGTGAGCGTGCCCGTGAGTTCGATGTCGATCGGCACCTTGACGGTCCGCACGATCGTCGGGTCGATCACGTAGGCGACCGCGCACGGGTCGTGCACGGGCGGGCTGTCGAAGCCCTGCGCGTCCTTGTAGGTGGTGCCGAAGAACTCGAGCAGCTCCTCGACGAAGCGTGCCGGGCCGGTGCCGATCGTGGCGATCCGCTCGACGACCTCCGGGGTGGCGAGGGCCTGGTGCGTGAGGTCGAGGCCGACCATGACGACGGGCCAGCTCTCGTTGAAGACGATGTGCGCGGCCTCGGGGTCGATCTTGATGTTGAACTCGGCCACCGCCGACCAGTTGCCGACGTGGTAGCCGCCGCCCATGAGGACGACCTCCTTGACGCGCTCCACGATGCGCGGCTCCTTGCGGGCTGCGAGGGCGATGTTCGTCAGGCCGCCGGTCGGGACGAGGGTGATCTCGCCCGGTTCGTGCGACATGACGAGGTCGATGATGAGGTCGATGGCGTGCCGGTCGTCGAGGGCGATCGCCGGTTCGGGGAGGACGGGCCCGTCCATGCCCGATTCGCCGTGGATGTCCGGCGCGTTCTCGAGCGGGCGTACGAGCGGGCGGTCGGCACCGGCGGCGAACGGCACGTCGGTGATCCCGGCGATGCGGGCGACGGCGAGGGCGTTCCGGGTGACCTTCGGGAGCGTCTGGTTGCCGACGACGGTCGTGACGGCGAGCAGCTCGATCTCGGGGTTGCCGTGTGCCAGGAGGATCGCGATCGCGTCGTCGTGGCCTGGGTCGCAGTCGAGGATGATCTTGCGGGGCATGGTTCTCCACATCGTTGGGGTGCTGGGGAAGCGGGCGACACGGCACGTAAAGCGCTTCAGGTCCGCCGGGAGCAGCCTACGTCAAGCGCTTTAGGTTCGCCAAACCGGGTCGTTCGGCCCAGGGTTCCGCGGCCCCGATACGATCGACGGGTGCCCCTCGAACCGAACGATCCCCAGCCCCGCGCCGCCCGTCGCGTCACGGCGGCGATGGTGGCGGAGCGGGCCGGGACGTCGGTCGCGACCGTGTCGCTCGTCGCCAACGGCAAGGATGCCGGGCACGTGTCCGCGCAGAACGCCGAACGGGTGCGCCAGGCGATCGCGGAGCTCGGCTACGTCGCCGACCACGCCGCGCGGGCACTCGCGAGCGGGTCGAGCAACCTGGTCGTCTTCGTGACACCGGATGCGTCGAACCCCTACTTCGGCGCGGTGATCCGCGGGCTCAGGGCCGGCCTCGGCGACGCGTACCAGCTGCTCGTGTCGGTGACCGGGGAGGGCGACGTGCCCACGGCGGCGGCGCTCGGCCGACTCGCGGCCCTCCGACCGGCCGGGGTCGTGGTCGACGCGCCGAGCGAGGCCTTCCTGGACGAGCTCCGGCTCGACACCGCGCTCGTGTTGCTCGACGCACCCCACCTCCCGACGACGACGGCGGAGGCAGCGTCCGGTGCCGTCGTCACCGACCGACGCGCCGTCTCCGTCGACTTCGACCTCCTCGGTGGTGTCCGAGCACTCCTCGACCACCTCCACGTCCTGGGTCACCGGCAGCTCGGGTACCTCGGCGGCCGGACGGCGACGGACACGTTCCTCCTGCGTCGGCTGCTGCTCGAGCGCGAGGCCGCCGTGCGCGGGATGCGGGTGCACGCCGACGATCGCGCGGAGAGCATCATCGACCTCGAAGCGGCGGCCGCGGCGTTCGTCGACAGCTGGCCGCGGTGGCGCGACGCCGGGGTGACCGCGCTGGTCTGCGCGACCGACACGCATGCGTACGGGGTGCTGCAGTCGGCGCGGGCGATGGGCATGCCGGTGCCGGGGGAGCTCGCGGTGGTCGGGTTCGACGACCTGGCGTCGTCGGTGGTGAGCGATCCGCCGTTGACGAGTGTGCGGTTGCCCGGTGAGGCGCTCGGTCGCGCGGGCGCCGAGCAACTCCTCGCCCGGATCGAGGGCCGGACGGTGGCACCCGCCCCGGTGATCGCGGCGGACCTCGTCATCCGCGCTTCGACGATCGGGCGCTGAGGCGGGTCGACGTCCGCCTGACGCCGCTCCACAACCGGGGCCCTGTGCGTGAGGTCGTGGGATCCGGGCCCCGCGCCTCGGCGCTCGAGCCGGTCCTTCTACGCTCGCCGCATGTCCGATCGCTTCGTCGTCTCCGTCCCGCCTGAGGCCACCCCTCCTGATCCGCCAGGAGCGGCGGCCGACGCCGAATCCGCGCGTGCGGGCGAGTCGCGCGGTGTCACGGCGCTCGCCGACTTCGGCGCGCTCGCGCCCTACCTCGCCGATCCGGGGGTCACCGACCTCTTCGTCAACGGCTCGTCCGGTCTCTGGCTCGACCACGGTGCCGGGCTCGTCCGGGAGGCGGGATGGCGCTCCGATGAGGCGACCATCCGCGCGCTCGCGGTGCGCCTGGTGGCGAGGGGCGGGCGGCACGTCGACGAGGCGACCCCGTGTGTCGACGTGCGGTTGCAGGACGGGGTGCGGGTCCACGTGGTCCTCCCGCCGGTGTCGACCCGGGGGACATTGCTGTCCATCCGGGTGCCGCGGGACGAAGCGCTGGGGTTCGATGCGCTGCAGGCCGCCGGGATGTTCCCGGCGACGGTCGCCGAGCTGCTGCGCGACGCCGTCGCGGCACGGACGAACATCCTCATCACCGGCGCGGGTGGCTCCGGGAAGACGACGCTCCTCGGTGCCCTGCTGGGCCTCGCCTCGCCCGCCGAGCGGCTCGTCGTGATCGAGGACGTCGCGGAGCTGCGGATCCTCCACCCACATGTCGTCGCACTCCAGTCGCGCCAGGCCAACCTGGAGGGGGCGGGCGGCATCGACCTCGAACGCCTCCTGCGCGAGGCCCTCCGCATGCGTCCCGACCGGCTCGTCCTCGGCGAGTGCCGGGGGCCCGAGGTGCGCGAGCTGCTGTCGGCGCTCAACACCGGACACGACGGTGGTGCCGGTACCCTCCACGCGAACTCCGTGACCGACGTGCCCGCCCGTTTGGAAGCGCTCGGTGCGCTCGCCGGCATGAGTCAGGAGGCCGTCGCTCGTCAGGCGACGAGCGCGATCGGACTCGTCGTGCATCTGGCACGGCTCCCGGTCGGCCGGCAGGTGGTCGCCGTCGGCCGTCTCCTGATCGACGAACACGACCGACTCTCCGTTGAGGAGTTGCCGTGATGCCGCCACGGGTCCTGCGGCGGGTGCTCGCGGCGCTTCCCGGCGCGGCCCCACCCGATGACGACGGTCCCGCCCGCGTGGCGCGCACCACCCGTCGTCTGGCCGTGCTGCTGGGTGCCGGCGTCGCACCCGGCAGCGCCTGGAAGCATCTCGCTCTGGAGGCCGACGCCGATGCGCGGACCCGATCAGCAGCGGTGTCCGTCGGCCTCGCGACGGGTGAACCGGACGATGAAGCCTGCCCGACGAGGGATCATCGGGCCGACGCGGCGGTGTTGTCAGCGGTGGCCGATGCTGCAGCGCACGGCGGCGATCTGCCGGCGGCGATCGCCGCCATCGCTGATCAGGAGACGGGTGCGGGCGCGCGCACGGCTTGGGCGGGCCTGGCCGCCGCCTGGCAGGTCGCTGCGATCAGCGGCGCGCCGCTCGGCGTCTGTCTGCGCGACCTCGCCGGGTCGCTGCGCGAGTTGGACCGCATCGGTCGCGACGTCGGCACGGCGCTCGCCGGACCGTCCGCGACGGCGAGGCTGGTGCTCTGGTTGCCGCTCGTCGCCGTCCTCCTCGGGATGGCCCTCGGCTTCGACACGCTGCGGACGCTCTTCGCGACGCCTCCGGGACTCTGCTGTCTCGCGGCCGGCGTGGTGTTCCTCATCCTCGGTGCGCGCTGGAGTTCGGCGCTCAGTGCACGGGCGGCCAGGCGCGACCCCGCACCGGGGTTGTCGCTCGACCTCGTCGCGGTGGCGATGGCGGGTGGGGGAGCGGCGCCGGCGGCCCGGTCGATCGTCGAGGAGGCGTGCGAGCGGTTCGCCGTCCCCTACGACGGTGCCACGATCACGAGCGTCCTCGCCCTGTCGGCCAGGGCGGGCATCCCCGCCGGTGAGCTGCTGCGCAGCGAGGCGGAGCAGCAGCGTGATCAGGCGCGGTCCGACGGTGAGCGGGCAGCCGCGATCCTCGCGACCCGCCTCATGATCCCGCTCGGGGTCTGCATCCTGCCGGCCTTCCTCCTCGTCGGTGTTGCTCCGCTCCTCCTCAGCGTCGTCACGTCGACGACGCTCGGCTTCTGACGAACTGTTCGACGCCGACCTGCCTGCTTCCGTCGCGGGACTGCTTCAGCCGCGGGAGCGTGGGAGTGCGCGCCAGCAGCGTGCTCCGACGAGCACGGCGACGGCGATGATCACGATCGGCACGAGGATCCATGCGACGTCACCGGACCAGCCGACGCCGATGCCGTCCTCGTTCGCGAAGGCGAGCACGTCGACGAAGAAGAACCGTGCGTGCGCCTCATCGAGCGTCGACTGCTCGACCACCGCGAGCATCCCGAGGGTGAACAGGGCGAACGAGAACCAATAGGCGAGGATGGCGACGCCGCCCCAGATGACCCCGATCGACCAGGTCGGTCGCAAGCGGGCCGGATCGTCGGCATAGCGGGCGGCCAGGGCGCGAGGTGAGCCCAGGTCGGCCACCGCGATGGTCATCGGTCGCCGATCGACCGAGAGTTCATCGCGGAGTGAGCGGATGATCGAGCGGCGTTCCCGCCCCGTGACCACGGCCTCGAGGTGCCAGTCGAGGCGCTGCAGGTATGAGTCGCGTCGCCAGCGGTCCGCGAGGCTCAGTCCGCGTGCAGCGCGCTCGGCGAGCAGGTCGTCCGCTGTGGGGCGCTTCTGGTCGATCATGCTGATGCTCCTTCAGGGTCGATTCCTCGTTCGGCGATGTCGGTCATCGCCCTCCAGCGGGCGATGGCGTCGAGCCTCGCCGCGTCTCCACGTTCGGTGATCGCGTAGTACTTCCGTGCTGGGCCGCCCGAGGAGGCGACCCGACGCGCGGTCACCAGTCCGTCGCGTTCGAACCGGCTGAGGACCGGGTACACGACTCCGGTCGCCAGATCGGCCAGGCCTAGGGCTCGGAGCCGCTCGACGAGCTCGTACCCGTAGGTCTCGCCGCGGTGCACGGTGGACAGGATGAGCATCGGCAACACGCCCCGGAGGAGTTGCGAGTCGCGCGCTGCCAGCTGTTCATCCATGACTATTACTCAAGCATGAATAGCCGCCAGGTGCAAGGCGAGTTCGCTCCACAACCGGCCTGTCGACCCGGCCCGTCGCCGACGCCGGACCTGCCCGCGCGTCGTTGGACGCGGTCGCCGAACATGGAGGTGTTCGTGCCACGAGCGCAGCACTCCGGTGCGGGGAAGGAACATCATGATCACGATCGGTCGTCGAGTCGAGCACAGCGTCAGGCGCGAGGTGCGGCGCGTCCTGCAAGACGAACGGGGGTCCGCCACGGCGGAGTACGCGGTGGCCACGATGGCGGCCGTCGGGTTCGCCGGACTGCTCGTCGCCATCCTTCGCGGAGACGAGGTGCGGGGCATCCTCACCGACCTCATCCGACGAGCCCTGACGGCGAACGGTTGAGCCGTGCGGTTGCAGGTGCCGGCATGGCGTTCGGAGGACGGCGCAGTGACGGCGGAGTTCGCAGTCGTCGTCCCTGCCGTCGTCCTCGTGCTGGCGATGGGGCTCTCCGCGGTGCAGGTCGGGCTGACCCAGCTCCGTGCGACCGACGCGGCTGCAGACGCCGCCCGGAGTCTGGGGCGAGGCGACGACGCCGGGACCGCGGCGGGCCGGGTCGCGCGCGTCCTCCCGGGGGCCACCATGACGAGTGGCATGGAGGGGGACCTCGTCTGCGTACGGGTCGACGCTGTCGGCGGATCCGGCCTCGCCGGCGTCGTCCCGGTATCGGCATCCTCGTGCGCCATGGGCGGCGGCCGATGAGCGTGAGGTGGCGCCGCCTGGTCCTCCGCGCGGCGCGAGCCTTGCGCGACGAGACCGGAGCCGGGTCGGTTCTCGCGGCAGGCATCCTCGGCGCCCTGGTCGCCGTCCTCCTGGCGACTCTGCCCGTCGTGACGCTGTTCGCAGCTCATCAGCGAGCGGCCAATGCGGCCGACGCAGCCGCGTTGGCGGCAGCCGACACCGCGTCCGGTCGTCTCCCAGGCTTCCCCTGCGAAACTGCTCGCATGGTCGCGGCGCGCAATGCGGCGTCGCTCGGCACCTGCAGTGTGGAGGGCGTCACCGTCCTCGTCGACGCCACTGTCGACACGGCATTCGGCGCCATCACGGTCGCCGCGAGAGCCGGACCTCCTCCGGAGGCATCCGGCGCCGTCGTCGGGGTGCCCGTGACCGCCACCTATTAAGAGGTAGCGGTGAGAACGGTCAGCCCTGACCGGAGTCGGTCGTGAAGACCGCCTCCAGGAAGCGGTAGTCGACGGCGCTCGGGGCACCGGAGTCGTCGTACTCCTCGCCGGTCGTCCGGGCGTACCGGTAGACCTTGCCGGCGGTGCCGCTCGGCACGTCGACGGTGGGCGTCGGTGATCCGTGGTCGCTGAGTCGGGCGCTGATCGTCTTGCCCTCCAGTGGACCGTCGGTCAACTTCACGGTGTAACTCGTCTGGGTACTCATGGCAGACATTCTGCTCCGAACGCCACAGAACGCAAGGGGATGGACACGCGCGTGGCCGCCCCACGATTGGACAAGCCTGCTGTGCACGTGTGTATGGTGTGCCTGATGGAAGGAGCCTCGTGGCAGGCAAGAAACTCGTGATCGTAGAGTCACCGACCAAGATGAAGTCGATCGCCGGATATCTCGGTGACGACTACGAGGTGCTGTCCTCGGTCGGTCATATCCGCGACCTCATCGAGCCGAAGAACCTTCCCGCCGAGCTCAAGAAGGGCTCGCTCGGCAAGTTCTCGGTCGACGTCGACAACGGCTTCGAGCCGTACTACGTCGTCTCCGACGCGAAGAAGAAGACCGTCGCGGACCTCAAGCGCGCACTCAAGAACGCCGACGAACTCCTCCTCGCGACTGATGAGGACCGCGAAGGCGAGGCCATCGCGTGGCACCTCCTGCAGGTCCTGCAGCCCAAGGTTCCCGTCAGCCGCATGGTCTTCCACGAGATCACCAAGGACGCCATCCTCGCCGCGAAGGACAAGACGCGGCCCCTCGACACCGACCTCGTCGACGCCCAGGAGACCCGCCGGATCCTCGACCGTCTCTACGGGTACGAGATCTCGCCCGTGCTCTGGCGCAAGGTCGGCCCCGGGCTGAGCGCCGGACGCGTGCAGTCCGCCGCCACCCGACTCGTCGTCGACCGGGAGCGCGAGCGCCTCGCCTTCCGCGCCGCCTCCTACTGGGACGTCATCGCCCGCTTCCTCCCCGAAGCAGACGCCAACGGAGCACCCTTCACCGCGCGTCTCGTCCGGCTCGACGGCGACCGCGTCGCCACCGGCCGCGACTTCGACGACCTGGGACAGCTCAAGGGCAGTGCCGTCCCGCTCGACGAACAGCGGGCCACGGCGCTCGCCGCAGCACTCGAGCAGTCGAAGGCGACCGTCCTCTCCGTCGAGTCCAAGCCGTACTCCCGCCGGCCGGCGGCGCCCTTCACGACCTCCACGCTCCAGCAGGAGGCCGGGCGCAAGCTCCGGTTCTCCGCTCGCCAGACGATGAGTGTCGCGCAGTCGCTGTACGAGAACGGCTACATAACGTACATGCGTACCGACTCGCCCTCGCTGAGCAAGCAGGCGATCGACGCGGCGCGGAAGCAGGCTGCTGCCCTCTACGGTGCCGAGACGGTGCCCGACAAGCCGCGCCTGTACAGCGGCAAGAGCAAGAACGCGCAGGAGGCGCACGAGGCGATCCGTCCCTCTGGCGACACCTTCCGCACGCCGTCCTCGCTCGCCTCGACGCTCCGCGGCAACGACTTCAAGCTGTACGACCTGATCTGGAAGCGCACCGTCGCCAGCCAGATGGCCGACGCGAAGGGTTCCACCGCGACCATCACGCTCGAGTCGAAGACCGACGTGGGTCGCGCAGAGTTCACCGCTTCCGGCACCGTCATCACCTTCCGCGGCTTCCTCGCCGCCTACGAAGAGGGCCAGGACGAGGACCGCAACTCCCAGGACGACGCGTCCGAGGCGAAGTTGCCGCCCCTCACCGAAGGCCAGCAGCTCGGCATCGAGGACCCGGAGGCGAAGGGGCACGAGACCTCGCCGCCGCCGCGCTACACCGAGGCCAGCCTCGTGAAGCGGCTCGAGGAGCTCGGCATCGGGCGACCGTCCACGTTCGCATCGATCATCTCCACGATCATCGATCGCGGCTACGTGACGCAGCGCGGCCAGGCGCTCATCCCCAGCTGGGTGGCGTTCAGCGTCGTCCGTCTCCTGGAGGAGTACTTCGAGGAACTCGTCGAGTACGACTTCACCGCTGAGATGGAGAACGACCTCGACCGGATCGCCGGCGGCTCGGTCGACCGCGTCGACTGGCTCAAGGGCTTCTACTTCGGCGACGACTCGGGTCGCGGCCTGCGTCAGGTCATCGACAACCTCGGCGACATCGACGCCCGCCGCATCAACTCGATCGTCATCGACGACGGGGTCACGCTCCGCATCGGCAAGTACGGCCCGTACCTCGAGGTCACGCCCGACGGTCCGCCGCCGGCCGAGGGAGAGGAAGCACCGACGCCGCGTCGGGTCAACCTGCCCGAGGACCTCGCGCCCGACGAGCTGACGCCCGCGAAGGCGCACGAGCTCATCGACGCACCCGTCGTCGGCGATCGCGTCATCGGCGTGAACCCGACGACCGGCAAGGAGATCGTCGCGAAGGACGGACGCTTCGGCCCGTACATCACCGAGGTCGACCCGGAGCCCGAGGCGGAGCTCTCCGTCGACACGGCGACCGGCGAGGTGACCGAGCCTGCTGCGGGTGCCAAGAAGAAGGCCCCCGCCAAGAAGAAGGCGGCGGCCGAGAAGCCCCGCACCGCGTCGCTCTTCAAGTCGATGGACCTCGCGACCATCGACCTCGAGACCGCGCTCAAGCTCCTCGACCTGCCTCGCGTCGTCGGAGCCGACCCCGAGTCGGGCGAGGAGATCCTCGCGCAGAACGGTCGCTACGGTCCGTACCTGAAGAAGGGCACCGACACCCGGTCGCTCACCTCCGAGGACGACATCTTCGCGGTCGACCTCGCCGGTGCCGTCGAGCTGTTCGCACAGCCCAAGTACGGAGCCCGGAAGGCGTCGAGCGCCCTCAAGGAGTTCGAGGCCGACCCCGAGAGCGGGAAGCCGATCAAGATCAAGGACGGCCGCTTCGGCGCCTACGTGACCGACGGCGTGACCAACGCGACGATCCCGCGTGGCGAGGAGGTCGACGACGTCGACTTCGAGCGAGCGGTCCAGCTCCTCGCGGACAAGCGCGCGAAGGGCCCGGCGAAGCCGAAGGCCGGTCGTAAGGCTCCCGCGAAGAAGGCCCCTGCGAAGAAGGCTCCGGCCAAGAAGACTGCCGCGGCGAAGACGGGGACCGCCAAGACGGCGGCCACGAAGTCCGCGACGGCCACGTCGACCGCCCGTTCGGAAGCGGCGAAGAAGGCTGCCGCGACCCGCGCCGCGAACAAGGCGGCTGCGGCGAAGGCCGACGCCGTCACGTGAGCGAGGGAGAACGCCCTCGGGGCCTGTTCATCACCCTCGAGGGCGGCGACGGTGTCGGGAAGTCGACGCAGGCTCGACTCCTGAGCGACTGGTTCGAGCAGAAGGGGCGGACGGTCGTCCGAACCCGTGAGCCGGGCGGCAGTGAGCTCGGTGTCGAGATCCGCGAGATCGTGTTGCATCACCGAGGCGACATCAGCCCGCGTGCCGAGGCCCTGCTCTACGCAGCGGACCGTGCTCACCACATCGCCACCGTGGTGCGCCCGGCCATCGCGAGGGGCGAGGTCGTCCTGCAGGACCGGTACCTCGACTCGTCGGTCGCCTATCAGGGCAGCGGACGCGTGCTCGACGCCGAGCAGATCCGCAGCATCTCGCTCTGGGCCGCCGAGGACCTCCTGCCCGACGTGACCGTGCTCCTCGACCTGGACGTCGCGGTCGCCCGTGGTCGTCTCGACAACGCCAACAAGCGGTTCGACCGGCTCGAGGCCGAGGCGCAGGACTTCCACACCCGGGTGCGGGAGTCGTTCCTCGCCCTCGCGGCAGCGGAGCCCGAGCGGTTCCTCGTCGTCGACGCGTCGCTCCCACCCGAGCAACTCGCCGCCGACATCCAGGCCCGCATCGCACCGCTCCTCTGAGCGCATGCCCTCCCGGTCCTCTGAGCGCACACCCTCCCGGTCCCTGAGCCCACACCGTTCCGGTCCCTGAGCCTGTCGAAGGGCGCACCCCTCCGGTCCCTGAGCCTGTCGAAGGGCGAGCGTGTGTGGTCTGCACTTCGACAAGCTCAGTGACCGTGGGTCGGCTCGGTGACCGACGCGCACCCCGCCGGCTCAGGTCGGTACCGCCCGGTATCGTAGACGCATGGCTTCCTGGACCGACTTGACGGGTCAACGCGACGCGATCGAGCTCCTCCAGTCGGCGTCGGACCCGGTCACGCCCAAGGGCCTCACCCACGCCTGGCTCATCACCGGGCCGCCCGGTTCGGGGCGGTCGACCCTCGCCTACGCGTTCGCCGCCGCGCTCCTCAGTCGCGAGCCCGGGGGCGACGACGTCACCCGTCGTCAGGTGGAGGCCCGCACCCACCCCGACCTCTCCGCCTTGAGCACCGACCGCGTCATCATCACGATCGACGAGGTCCGCGACCTCGTCCGGAACGCCTACCGCGCGCCATCCGTCGGTCGCTTCCGCGTCATGGTCGTCGAGGACGCCGACCGCATGACCGAGCGCACGTCCAACCTGCTGCTGAAGTCGCTCGAGGAACCGCCGAGTAGCACGATCTGGGTGTTGTGCGCGCCGAGCGAGGCCGACCTGTTGCCCACCATCCGGTCGCGCGTCCGCTCGGTCCGCCTCGGCGTCCCCACCATCGACGACGTCGCCGAGCTGCTGGAACGGCGCGACGGCGTGGCGCCCGACCTCGCCGAGCGCGCCGCCCGCGAGGCGCAGAGCCACGTCGGCATGGCCCACCGCCTCGCGACCGACCCCGGCGCGCGGCAGCGCCGTGAGTCCACCCTCCGTGCTGTGCTCGACATCCGGAGCGCGGGGCAGGCGGTCGTCACCGCTGGTCGCCTCCTGGAGCTGGCGGGCGACGACGCGAAGGCATACACCTCGCTGCGCGACGAGGCCGAGCGGGAGAGCACCCTGCGCTCGCTCGGCGTCGAGCCCGGTCAGTCGGTCCCGCCGGCCCTCCGCTCGCAGGTGCGGGCGATGGAGGAGGACCAGAAGCGGCGCGCCACCCGCAGTCTGCGCGACGGGCTCGACCGGATCATGGTCGACCTGCTCTCGCTGTACCGCGACATCGTGCTCCTGCAGCTGGGGCACGACGCCACGATCATCAACCGTGAATTGCGTCCGGAACTCGAGGAAGCCGCTCGCCGGACGACGCCTGCGGTTACGATCGAAACCTTGGAGGCGATCTCCGTCGCCCGCACACGAATCGAAGGGAACGTCGCCCCGGCGCTGGCCTTGGAGGCCATGCTCGTGTCGGCGGTCCGGTAGGGAGCCTCTGTGACTTCGCCCAGGCAGCAGCCGTCGGACTCGACGGGATCGACCGGTGCGCCCCGTCGCAGGGGTCCCGGTGCGCGCCGTACGGCGCGGGTCGCCCTGGTGGCCGGTCTCGCGGTCGCGGCGCTCACCCTGAGCGGGTGCGTGACGGCCTTCCTGCCGCCGAAGGCCGCCGAGCCGACGACGTCGTCCTCCTCACCGGCGACGAGCGACGTCGACGCCGAGCTGAAGCCCTTCTACGAGCAGAAGCTCGACTGGAAGACCAGCGGCTGTGCCGACGGCTTCGAGTGCGCCACGGCGAAGGCGCCCATCGACTGGGACAACCCCTCGGACGGCGAACTCTCCCTGGCGCTCGTGCGGCACCAGGCGACGAACGGCAAGCCGATCGGCTCGCTTTTCATGAACCCCGGCGGTCCGGGTGGTTCCGGTTACAGCCTCGTCGCCGACAGCCTCGACTTCGCCGTCGACAAGGACCTCCAGGAGAACTTCGACGTCGTCGGTTTCGACCCGCGCGGTGTCGGCAAGTCGACGCCGGTGACCTGCCTGACCGACTCCGAGATGGACGCGTACCTGTACGACGTGACGCCGGGGAAGCGCGGCTCCGACGAGTGGATCGCCGCGAATGAGAAGGCCGCGAAGGACTTCGGCGACGCGTGTGCGGAGGAGACGGGCAAGATGCTCGAATTCGTCGACACGCAGAGCGCCGCGAAGGACCTCGACATGCTGCGCGCCGCCGTCGGCGACAAGCAGCTCTACTACCTCGGGTACTCGTACGGCACCTTCCTCGGCGCGACGTACGCGGAGCTCTTCCCGAAGAACGTCGGGCGCCTCGTGCTCGACGGTGCGATCGACCCGTCGACGTCGAACTTCGAGGTCGTCAAGGAGCAGGCCAAGGGCTTCGAGAGTGCTCTGCGCGCCTACCTCGAGGACTGCATGACGGGCAAGGACTGCCCGTTCAAGGGCTCCGTCGACAGCGCGATGACCGAGATCAAGACGCTCCTCGACGAGGTCGACGCGAACCCGATCCCCGGCGACGACGGACGTGAGCTGGGCGGCAACACCCTGCTCACGGCGATCATCTACCCGCTGTACCAGGCCGATGCGTGGCCGTACCTCAGCAAGATGTTCGCCGAGGTCATGCAGGGTGGGACCGACATCGCGTTCCAGTTCGCCGACGGTTACAACGGTCGCAACGAGTCCGGCAAGTACGCCGACAACCAGACCGAGGCCTTCAACGCGATCAACTGCCTCGATTACAGCTACGACGACGACAAGACGAAGATGGCCGACGAGGCGAAGCAGCTGGAGGAGGCGGCTCCCGTGATCGGCGAGTACATGGCCTACGGCGACACGTTCTGCGCCAACTGGCCGTACCAGACGCGGACCGAGCGTGGGGAGATCCACGCGAAGGGTGCTGCGCCGATCCTCGTCGTCGGGACGACGAACGACCCGGCCACGCCGTACGTCTGGGCGCAGAACCTCGCGGAGCAGCTCGACAAGGGTCAGCTGATCACCTACAAGGGTGAGGGTCACACCGGCTACAACAAGGGCAGCGACTGCGTGAACCAGGCGGTCGACCAGTACCTCATCGACGGCACGGTGCCGTCGAAGGACCCGATGTGCAGTTGACGGCGGGATCCTGATGACCATGACGGCGCCGGCTGAACTCGGGCTCCGCGAGCGGAAGCGACTCGCAACGCGTCGGGCGATCCAGCATTCGGTGCTGACGCTCGCGAGTGAGCAGGGGCTCGAGAACGTGACGGTCGAGGAGGTGAGCCGTCGGGCGGAGGTCTCGCCGCGGACCTTCTTCAACTACTTCGGGACGAAGGAGGAGGCGCTGATCGGCGACATCCCGCTGATCCCCGATGGCGACGCCCTGCACGCCTTCCTCACCGCCGGCCCCGCCACCGACGTGCTCACCGATCTGGGGGAGCTTCTGGCCAGGACCGTCGGTGACGCCGACGAGGACGTCGAGATCCACCATCTCCGCAAGGACGTGCTGCGCGACCATCCGCACCTGCTCGGCGCGCGGATCGCGAGCATGCGCGGCTTCGAAGAGGGCCTCTACAAGGTCGTCGAGCGCCGGGTGCTGAACGACGATCCGACGCTCGCGGAGGACGCCGAGGCGCTGTTCGACCGCTGCTGGATGGTGACGATGGTGGGCTTCGCCGGCCTGCGCCACGCGTGGCGTTGCTGGGCCGATGCGCCGGCGCCAGGGTCCCTCGCCGAGCGGATCCGTCGTTCTTTCGCCGAGCTGTACACGACGGTGCAAAAGCTGCGCTAACATGGATACTCGTGCGCCGGGCGACCAGCGCACGCGCCGCCCTAGCTCAGTCGGCAGAGCATCTCACTCGTAATGAGAAGGTCAAGGGTTCGATTCCCTTGGGCGGCTCCACCAGCATCACCCGGCCGTTGCCCTGGAAAACCCAGGTCAGCGGCTCTTTTCTTGCCCGTCCGAAGGCTTGAGTGACCGGCGGAATTGGGCGACAGCTGCCGGCTAGGCGCGAAAATGTAGCAACGCGTGTAGCAACGCATGTAGCAACGACCCCGCGAACGGCAGCGAACAACGGTGAACATGCATGGTCATTCCGGTCCTGCAGCGGGGGAGTCGAGCGCGGCGTTCATCGCGTCTGAGGCGTTCCGAAGGGTCGTCGGTGCGACGTGGGAGTAGATGTCAGAAGTGATCGACATGTTGGCGTGGCCGAGGATCTCCATGACCGTGCGCATCTGCACGCCTTGGGCTAGAAGGAGCGACGCGCAGGTGTGGCGCATGTCGTGGAACCGGATGCGGCGCACGTTCGCGGTGGCGATCTCTTTGTCGAAGCTGCGGCGGAGGTTGCTCGGCTCGATGGGTGTGCCGGTCCGTGTGGTGAAGACGAGCCCGGAGTCGACCCAGTCGTCGCCGGCTGCGCGCTGATCTGAGAGTTGGTTCGCGGCTCGAGTTCTGAGCGCCGCGATAGTTCGGGCCGGTAGGGGCAGCGTCCGTCGTGATCGCGCGGTCTTCGTCGGTCCGATCGAGATCCCTCGACCGGTTCCGGCGCGGTGAGCAGTCTGTCGGATGCGGAGCTGTGTCCGCTCAGCGTTGATGTCTGCCCAGCGCAGGCCGAGCAGCTCTCCCCGGCGAAGTCCGAGCGTGAGCGCGAGCACGTAGAGCTCGGCGAACTGTGAGTCGCGGCTGGACTCCATGAAGGTGGATGCCTCCTCCGCTGTCCACGGCTCCACTTCCTGGTGCTCGATCTTGGGAGCGCGGACGAGTGCCGCGACGTTACGCCCGATGTGCTGCTCGCGGGCTGCTTCGGCGAGGATACTGCGGAGCACGGCGTGAGCAAGCCGCACGGTGTGGGCCGAGACGCCCGTGCGCGCGATGTTGGTGTGCATTTCACGGACATGTTGTGGCGTCAGCTGTTCGAGTTTCTTCGTGCCCAGCGATGGGAGCACGTGTTTCTGCAGAACCCACTCGTAGTTGGCTCTGGTCGTCGGGCGGAGCACGTTCGGTGCGACGTGGGTGAGCCAATGTTCAGAGTAGGTCTTCACGGTCCAGCCCGAGACGGCGGTCGGGACGCCTGAGTCTGTCTGGGTGATGAGGTCGCGGAGCTTGGCGGCTACCTGCGCTTTGGTGTGTCCGTAGACGGTCCGACGCTTTCGTGCTCCGTTTGCGGCCAGTACGTACGCTGCGCCGGTCCATTGGCCGTCGTCGCGTTTGTAGATCGACCCCTCGCCGTTTGCCCGCTGACTCACGCCTGGTCTTCACCTGCGAGCTGCCGGGCAAAGCGGTGCAGTGCGGCGACGGGGATGCGTCTGGCTCGCCCGATCTTGACGCTGGACAGGTGGCCCAGCCTCATGAGGTCGTAGACCGTGGAGCGTCCTACTCCGAGTGATTCTGCTGCCTCTTCGGCGGTGAGCATGAGCTTGTCGATTGGCATACCGATCCGATCAGTCTTCGGGCACCGACTGAGTGCCCTGTGACTGCTCTTGCTGGCAGGCGCTGTGAAGGGCGGACCCCAGCGGATTGGAAAATCCGGCGGCCTACCGAATGTGCTTTCGGTTCAGCTTGGGAAGCTGAAGTTACCAACTGTCGGCTAACGGAGGCTCAATGGGGCGAACTTCCGCGTGATATCGGGGGAGCGTGAGACATGGTTGGACGTGGTGTGCGCGAAATTCGGGTGAGAAAAGCGTGAGTACCGCGGCGATGACTGGGAGGGAAAATAGATGGGGGCCCATAACGATGAGGGTTCATTTGGTCGGAGGTGGGAGCGCTGTCTGTCAGTAGTTGTCCACTCGGCCGCGGTCACGGAGCGAGCGTTGAGGCTTGGGGAATTCGTCCTCAGCTCCTTCGACCACAACGGACGAGCCCCCACTCTGCTTCCTCGAGGCGGCGCAGTGGTTCGTCCTCGACCTCCGGTCTCGAGGCTCGCGGCCACCCGGTTGGGCCGGTTGATGCTGCAGGACGGGGTCTCATCCAGGCCGTCGCTGCCAGCGACGACGAACTGTCCGATCAGGTCATCGGTTCTGGGGGTGAGCGCGAATCGACCACACATGCCGGGAGCGTGGCGCCGCCCGCTGTCATGAGCTCGCCGACGCGCCACCGGTGATGTCGCCGTGCGGAATTGTCGATCTGCCGGATTCGTCGATGTGAACAGGAGATGCCTCAGTTAAAGCGACCGCGCCTATTCTCACGCAGCGGAGACGCCGTTCGCGGGTCTGTTCAGAGGTGGCGCAAGGTGGAATCGTCTGCGCTCTGCGAACCCTTGCCGCGGGCAAGACCTAAGGTTGAGGTTGTCTCGCTCGAAGGAGATTCGTTACGCGGACTGTGCTGAGGAACAACCAACCGACGAACCGTACTTGACCTCGGTGAGGTCGTTGCCGCAGATGGCATGGAATGTCAGCGACGAGTGCCTTAACGGAGATTCTCGGTTATCGCCTGGCTGCAACTTTGCCAGCTAGGAATGGTGCGGGCGCCCTGCCGCGGCGACGTCGCTCCGTTCTCGCCCCGCCGCGCATTCCACTGCACCGGCCCGCCCGCCACGGCGCGGGAACGAGCCCGCACCCCGACGCCGACGCCTCTCACCATGGCCATGCCAGTGCGGCAGCCAACGCTCCGAAGTAGCGCGGTGAGAGCAGCTGCTGGTGAAGACCCATCTTTCCCGGCATGTGGCTATCTTTTAGTTCTTTACGACTATCTAGGACATGAGGATTGCGCATCAGTCGTCGGATTTGGGGGAGTAACGCATGGAACGAGCATGCAACAGAGCGCAGCTCTCGCCGTGGCTGAACGCACTGCGCCGCGGACACGCGACGTCATCATGTACGCGCCGCTGACCGGGTTGTAATCCGAAGCATGCTGGCATATCCATCCGCCAACTCGGACGCCCCTCCCCTGTAAGTCTCCTGGATCGCTAAGGCGATATCGTCCTGCGCCGATGACTCCGGCAACAGCACGGAGACGGTGCCGCCGCTGTTGCTCGCGACGGCAATGGCATCAGGGCTTGAGCGGCGGGCGGCGTCGATCAGTCTGGTCACGAGTTCGTGTGCATGTGCCGGGCCGTAAGCACTTCTGACGACCTTTAGGTCGACGATCTCGACGACAACGAGGACGCAACCGGGGATACGACGATGGAGATCTAAGAGTCTGCGAGTTGAGATATAGCGGCCCGTCGCCCCCCTGCTACGTCGGCTGAGCGCACCCTCGAGCCGGATAAGGACCAGCGCGATGGTGTTGATGAGGACAAACGCGAGACTAACCACCGTCGTGATCTCCACGCTGAAATACGTCTCGAACACCGCGCCCGTAGGACCTTGTAGAGCGAGCACCGCCCCCCGAGTGCAAGCGCACAACGCGAACAGCGCGTGCGCGATGGTTATCACCCAACTCATGCGGAACGACCCGAAGGTGCCACGCCGCGATTCGACAGCAGCCAGTGTCGAGAAAACGCTCAGACCGAGGAGTTTGGGGAGCGTCCCCGCCCACGTCGGGCCGAAAGGATGCGGTAGGAACGTCAGGAGCATGATGGTCATCACCACGGTGAGGACGGGGACCGAGCGGATGCGTTGCCCGTTGTACGCCTGGCACCCCAACCACACGAAGCCGACGGCTCCGACCATGGTGCCGTTGGCCAATGCCACGACGACCGACGGATGACCCAGCGGTGCCTCGGCTAGGTAGGAGATGCTACACAGGATGACGAGCATGGAGGCAGTAAGCCAGAGGCTCATGTACCGGCTCGAGAGCGACCGACGGCTGCTGACAACGAACAACAGTGCACATGCCCCAGCCACCATCACGGACGCCGCAAGGAGGGCGAATGCGTGGGAACTCACCTGTTCTCCTACCGGTAGCGCACAGGACTTGCTCAACCTCACTTTATCCTGCAGAGAAGCATCACGTTCCATGCCGAGATCCACAATTGGCAAGCGGGGCCGTTCTTTCCCACCGGACGTCGCCGACTTCAGTGAAGGCTGAGCTTTGCGAGGACCAGCGCGGCCGAGATGAGAAGGGTGAGCACCCCGACCAGCACCACGGCAACCGGGCGGAGCCCTCGAAAGTAGGCACCAGCGGTGGCAACGAGGACGAGATACACGAGCGCAGTGATCACGCCTGCTATCAACGCATCGTCGCGCCCGACGCCGACCAGCCCCAGGATGACCACGAGCAGCACGGGCACGAAAGTGACTGAGACCATCGGTGCGCTCACCGCAAGATGATGACGCACGGTCACCCACCCATTCGACTCACCGTCGGCAGGGCCTCCTACCGTGTATGCGAACACGTGTGTGGCGTAGTAGACGAGATTGGTGAGGAGCACGAGTACCACGAGGCTGCCGGTCGATGTGTCAGTGAGTCCGATCAGGGTCGTTGCCGCAATCAACGCCCCGTAACATCCAGCGCTAACGCGTTCGGCCGCATCTGGACCGAACGAGATGCGCCGTCCGCGTCCGTCAACCTGGGCACCGTCGTCACCGCTCACTGCCGGCTCTCCTTCTCATGGGTAGGTTTCGGCGAACCGTTCAGTGCTTTTCATCGCTCGAGATGATTCGGTACGTCTGATTGCCTGTTGAGACTGCGGACTCCCGCACGATATCGCAGAACCGCCTCTCGAACCGCGCGGACGTTCCGTCCGGACCGGAGACCCGCACGGGCTGCGCATCAGCCGTCGTAAACGACGTTGTGCAGCTACGCGTGTATCCCTCGTCCAGACGCTCTTGTCTGAGGAGCACGACACGCGTCAACAATGTCGTGGCCGAGTACAACTCGCGCACGGTGCTTTTGAAAGCAGGCTCAGCCCGGCCTCAACCCCCTCGTCGGTGAAACGCCCGTGAACGTTTCGACGGCGTCGCGGACTAGGTTGCCAAGCGGGGGAAGATTCGCTCAGCAGCGGAGCGGTGCACCGCGCCGAGTCGTTCCGTACCTGGGCCGTCGTAGGTGGCCAGTGATTGGTCGAAACGGGCGCTCCAGTCTGGGTGCGCGTAGGGGAAATCGCTGCCGTAGAGGATGTGGCCGGGTTCCGCGAATGCCAGAAGCGACGGCAGTGAGGTGGGGGTGGCAGAGAGGGCGGTGTCGAAGTAGAACTTGCGAAGGCCCGCTTGGATGTCTTCCGGCGTCGTGCCGGGGTTGAACGTTGCGGCGGCGCTGAATCGATCTGCAGCGTAGGGCAGGAAACCGCCGGCGTGTGACAGGATCACGCGGAGTTCCGGATGCCGGTCGAACACCCCGTGCGCGACGAGGTCCACGGCGGTGCGGGTCGTGTCGAATGGGAAGTCCAGCAGCGCCGTGGGCGTTCCGGGCAACTGCTGGATCGGCGGCGCCGTGGGATGCACGAACACCACGGCCGAACGCGCGGCGAGCTCTGTCCGAACGTGTCGAGCCAGGAATCGGGGTCGGGGTCGACGTCGAAGTAGGACGCCCCAGTGAACCGCAGCAGCAGATCCAGCTGTGTCTTGACAACTCTGCGTTGAATATCCTCCTCAGCCTGACGTGAGTCGCTGTGGGCGTCCAGGTAGAACGGGCGGAGATCTCCGAGTCGCATCCCATAGCGATGGGCCCTCACCCACCCATGCTGATCCTGGCTCAAGTCCGACGAGGGGCCGGTCTGTTCTTCGCTCATCCTGCGAGTCCCTTGGTGGAGGCGGTCAGGCTGGCTCGACGCCGCATGACACCGCGGACGATGAAGGGTGAGGCGCCGAGGAGCATTGTGGCAGCAGCGCTGGCAGCGAGCGTGGCGCCGTCGAAGCCGGTGCTCGCGAGCTTCCGTCCGGGGCGGTCGAGGAAGAGTGTCTGCTCTCCCTCCTGGCCACAGACACCTTCGCTGAGGAGCACCTGCTTTGTGTCGTCGGCATAGGTGCGTTCGATCCAGTTGACCCCGGTGCCCATGTCACGGGTGGCGGTGAAGGTCGGCCCGGGGACATCGGTGCGCCCGTTCACCAGGATCGGCACCGACTCCGGCAGGTATTCGGTCGTGGCGTCGCAGACGGGCTGACCGTCGGTGATGCGGTAAGCGGTGAAGGTCTGCACGGCGGTGTCCGGGTAGAGGGCGACATCTTCGTGGTGGGCGGTGTCGCCGTACTGCTCTCCCTCCATAACCGAGGGCACGGCCTTCGTTGTGACGCGGGGGATGACCGTGGTCTCGTCGGGCAGCCCGAATGCGTCGTGCCACGGTCCCTGCAGGACGGACTTGGTCGTTTCGGACTGCGTGTCGAGGTCGAGTGACCAGACTGCGGTGATCGGTCCGTCGGCCTCGTCGGGTCGGGGGAAGCTAGCTTCCATGATGTCGCCGACCTCGTCGCAGGTGGCGGTGGCCGTGCCGAGCGCCGGCCGCCCTTCCGGGACCTCGGGGAGGCTGTCCTCGCCGGGAAGCTTGGCGTAGATCGCGACGTCCCAGACGACTTCGACGCCGACGCCGTCTCGGTTGCGTCGCCAGGTGGTGCTGGTGCTGTCGGGGGAGATATCGCAGGTGGCGTGGTCGACGATGGTGCCGCCGACGGGGACGAGGGTCTGCTGCATCTCGCTCGTCACGATCGGTTGGAAGGTCGTCGAGGCGGTGATGCTGGCAGCAGAGGTAAACGGGACGGGGGAGCGGTTGTCACTACCGCGAGCGAGACGCTGCTGGCCCGGCGTCTCGTACATCCAAGCCTCGGAGGCATAGCCGCCTGGCGTGCTCCAGGAACCGTCGGCGCGGATGTCGTAGTCCGCGATGCCGTCGGCGGGATCGCCGATGATGTCGATGCGGGATCCATTGCCGACGGCCACCGAGGTCGCGCCGGTGCTGGTCTGGTGCGCGCCGGTGAGGGTGAGCGTGCCGGCAGCGGCGGCGGGGTCGACGGTCACGTCGATGTATCCGGTGGTGCTGTCGGTCATCGTGATGGCTGTGGTCGCCGTGTTCGAGCCGGCTGCGGCAGCCCAGTTCTCGCCGACCCATGCCCAGATGCTGTTGAACGCTGCGGTCACGGTGGCGTCGTGGCCGTCGGCTTTCTGGCTGATGTAGTGGATGGCGCCGTCGTAGCCGGGGTGGTTCTGCGAGGTGAAGGCGTAGACGAACGCGGCAACGGCTGCTGCGGTGTCGTTGTCCGTGGTCTGCCCGAACTGGGAGAGGCCCGCGTTGAGCATTGCGAGTTCCGTGCCGCCGACGTCGCGCGTCCCGGCTGTTGCTCCGATCCCGCCGACGAGCGTTCCGCCGCCGGTCGCACCTGATGGCCAGTCGGCTTGGACGTCGATGCAGTACGCAAGAGAGCCGTCCGGGGTGACGTAGTTCACGAGCTGGCCCCAGCCATAGGCGGTGGTGGCTCGAGGGGATGGAGTGGTGCTGTCCGCAGCGGCCGACGTGTCCTCCGCGGCGGGAACCGAAGCGCTCGCCGAAAGGGCAGGCAAGCTCAGCGTGGTGGCAAGCAGAATCGATGCGCCGGCCGCGCTCAGGATGCGGCGGCTCATGCGGCCTGCTCCACCCGAGCTCGGCTTCGTCGGCTCCGTACGGCGAGGGCCACGCCCGCCGCGATCGCGAGCAGACCTCCCGCAGCACCGGCGATGAGGAGTTCTTCGTTCGCGCCGGTGACGGCGAGCTGTGGACGTTTGGTCCCGACGCTCCCGCCAGAGCGGTCTGCAACGACATCGATGGCGGTCCCGCCGCCCTCGTCCTCGTCGTCGACGGGTAGCTCGGTCTCGTTGCCGTCCTCCGGGTCAACGACGGCCGGTTCGGTGACATCGACGACGGAGGACTCGTGGATGATCAGGTCGAGACCTTCCGGATCGTTCGGGTTGTCGAGCGTCCAGGCGTATCCACCGGCGGCCGAGACGCTCACGCAGTCGCCGTCGTAGCTCCACTCGGAGCCCGTCCAGGTCGCAGAAAATGAGCCGACCGTCGCAGCGTCGGCGACCGAGCCGACCGGGGGCCAGCCGTCGTAGGGTCCGGTGAGCGCTGCTGTGATCGGTTCGATCGCGATGCCGTCCTGGGTCCCAGTGACGTCGAGTGCGAAGCCGACGCAGTCGCCCACTTCCGCTACCGACGGGCTTGCGGAACCCGAGGCCGTAACGGCAGCGAGTGCTGGCGCGTCGAGGGGGATCGCCGGACCGGTCGTACCGAGCGCGGTCGCACTCAACGCGGTCGCCGCGAGCTGCAGGGAGAGGGGCAGTGCCATGTTGTCCTTCCATCGCTTGCGCGAGTTGAGGTGAACGCTCGTGCGTCACCTCCTGCTCTTGTGGAGGGCCCGACAATCAGGCGGACGCGTCTTGAAGACTTCAGCCGCTGTTCGGCGTCGGCTCATCCCCCCAACGCCTTCGAGGCTGGCGGCGCGCGAGCACACCCCAGTCCCGCATTCGGGCTGCCGCGCCTCGCTCCGCTCGCCTTGCCCTCGAACGGCCGCCATAGCTCAGAGGGTTGGCACCAGGCGACCAGCGATGGGCATCGATGACGGGCCGTCAATGACGGAGGGGCGAGGGGCACATGCCCCCGCCCCGGCACATGGACTGGGGTGTCGAGTCAGGGATGCACGCAGGCACCGGGATGGCCAAGTCCGCTCGGGTTGTCGACCAGCCACAAGAGCTAGCGAGGCGGAACTACCGCCTTTTGCCAAGGAGACGCTCTTGCGCGGTGGGATGGTCAGATGGAAGCGAGGCCTGGCCTCGCAGGGGCTCCGGCAGGCCGTCGACTATGCGCTCGGTGGTTCCTGTGATGCAACTGTCGGCACCCCCGCAGGCATTGCCCGCGCGCTCGGCTATGCACCTGAGACTGTCACCCGCTTCATCGTCGAGAACGAACAGATCACCTCCGATCAGCTCGACCGACAGAAGCTCGCAGCCTGGGTCGCCGGCCGCGATCCCGACACCGAAGTCATGCGTGGCGTCCGGAATCCGTCCCCTCGAGCAGATCTCCTCTTGGATGCGACCATCAACGCGTCGAAATCGTTCTCCATCGCGTCGATCCTCGATCCGGAGGTCGCGGCAGCCTACGACGCACTTCAGGATCGCCTCCGCGAACGCATCATTCTGGCCTGGCAGCGTGAGCTCAATGCCCGTCGTGGGAAAGCCGGCCACCGCCGTATGCCGCTGACGCGCATCGAGATCGTGGAGCTCCGCCATGCTCGCTCGCGCGCACTTGATCCCCACCAGCACCGGCACCTGTGGCTCAACATCAAGGTGCTCGGAGAGGACGGGCGTTGGAGCAACATCGACTCCCGTGTGGCCCTGCGTTTCCAGACCGTCATCAACGCGGAGGGCGACCTCGCCGCGAGGACGGACCCGGAATGGATCGCCGCCCTCGCCAGGAGGGGTTTCAGTATCGGCGATGACGGCGAGATCGAGCAGCTCGCTCACATCGTGCGGCCGTTGTCGAAGCGGTCGCGTCAGATCGAGCGGAACCGCGCCAACCGGCTGGATGAGTGGCGGCTCGAACACCCCGGCGCTGAACCAACGCCGCAGGACCTGACCGCCATCGACCAGTGGGCCTACGCACACGAGCGCCCGGCAAAGCCTGTCGCGATCAACGAAGCCGACTGGCTGAACCTGGTGCGAGAGGAGATCATCGAACTCGATCCGAGGCTCGCTGAGAAGCGGGCCCACCTCGCGCCGTTGGTGAGCCGCCTCGATGATCTCGATGTCGATCTGCTCGCGAGACGGGCGGTCGCCGATGCTGACCAACGCTCGACGCCGAGTGGAGGACGATTCAGCCGATTCGACGTCCGCGCCGGGGTGCTCCGGGCACTCGCCACAACGGACGTTGTCGTTGAACGATCCCAGCTCGAGCCACTGATCGAGCTGGCGATTCAGCGCGCCGTCGACGCGGGCTGCACGGATCTGCTCGGCGCAGAAGAAGTGCCGCCACAGGTGAAGGGCTACCTCTCGAATCACACCGCGACGCTCAAACGGGAAGTTGAGCGCCGCATGGCCGAACTCGCGCCCCCCGGACGGTCTCTGACCGAAGAGGCGGTCTCCCGCGCCGAGCGCGCGTCCCTCCCGACAGGTCGCTCGCTCGATGAGGGTCAACGAGCCGCCGCCGCAGTGCTGGCGGGCAGCGATCGGCTCGTCACCGTGACCGGCCCCGCCGGAACAGGCAAGACGACCATGCTGCGCGTCGCCTGCGACCTGCTCCGCCGCAACGGCCGTCGCCCGCTCCTGCTGGCACCGACGCGAAAGGCCGCACAGGTCGCTGGTGCCGAGACGGGCGCAGATGCAACGAGCGTGCACGAGCTGCTCCGAGCGCATGGCTGGACTTGGAAGACAGATGACGCCGGCCGCGATGTCTGGACCTTGGAACGTCCAGCGAAGCCCATCGCTCGCCGCTACCGACTCCGATGCAACGACCGCGTCATCGTCGACGAAGCCGGCATGCTCGACCTCGAGGCAGCACGCGCGCTCTGCATCACCGCAGAGCAGACCGGCATCGACCTGGCCTTCGTCGGCGACCCGATGCAGTTGCGCCCGGTTGGACACTCGGGAGCGATGCTGCTGGCGACCGAGGCCGCGACGGCGCGCGTCGATCTCGAGGACGTCCACCGTTTCCGCAAGCCAGACGGAGCGATCGACCGCGAGTACGCGCAGCTCACGATTGCCCTGCGCGATGCACGGAGCGAAGATGTTCGGCTTGCCGTGGCAGATCGTCTCATCGCCGGCGGACATGTCGTCGAGTTGGAGCCTGGCGCGGATCCGACGGCCTACCTCGCTGAACGGTATCTCGTAGACACGGCAGCAGGGCTGCGTGTTGCGTTGGTGACATCGACGAATGAGGAGGCGCAGCGCATCAATGACACGATCCAGCGACTCCGACTCTCGCGAGGCGAGCTGCAGCCGTGTTCCGTGCTCCTCGCGCAGGACTCGCAACCCGTCTACGAGGGGGACCTCGTCCAGAGTCGAGCCAACGAGAAGAACCTGGGCGTGAGCAACCGTCAGCTCTGGCGAGTCCGCAGCATCGCCGGTGAGCACGCCTCGCTCGAATCCGTTTCGGACCCAAGCCGCGTCCGAAACGTGCCTGCGAGCTACATCGCTGAACACGTTCACCTGGCTTACGCATCCACCGCCCATGGTGCCCAGGGCGAGACCTCGGACGTCAGTTACACGTCGGGTGCTGTGAACGGCGCGGCCGTCTACGTCGGTCTCACTCGCGGAAAGCTCCAGAACACCCTGGTGCTCCCGGCGAGAGTCTTCGACCTCCGTGAGCAGATTGCCGAGTTGCTAGCGCTTGATTCCGGAGAACCGACAGTCAATCGGACACAGGCCGCGGCTCGCGTCGACTTGACCCGCACCGCACGAGAGGCAGACGCTGCTCAACCGGCACTCTGAATGACGCGAGCTCGTTGTGCAGATCGCTACGGACATCAATCGTCTAACGGTTTCGCTCGCCCAGAATGGTCAGCCCGGCCGCCCACTCCGGGCAGCCGAACGGCGTACGGGCGTCGCTCGGCTGCTGACACGGGCGAACTCCTTCGGTAACGCCGAGCGTGCAGTACAGTCGAACGCGAACTTCGTCGTGCCGGGGTTGTTCGCTCGCAGATAGGGCGTACCATGGTCGTCGATGTTGATTGACGTTGAGGGCGACCGCTTCTCTGTAGAGGTGCGCCTGGGACCAGGCGGACGTCGAGTGTATGACTTCTCATGGATCAACGGGCCTAGTGAACCTCCTTACGGATTCACCATTGGGTCGACTTCTCCATCCACTGAGTTCTCGACGGAAGAGCTGCGGGCGAAAGTCGCCGCTTTTGTCCACCACTTCTATGCCCCCGGCGGGATAGGGCCGGTCGATTTTCCGGAATTTGTGGCATCCAGGAATCGTCAATAAGCTCGGAACTGTCCGCCTATCCGATCACTCTTGCGACCGTTTACATCGCGCCGCGCTACTTGGCGCTCGCAGCGGATACTACTCGCCAGGCGTTGCTCTTCTCCAAAGTGAATTCTGAAACGATGGGTTTGGAGTAGTCCACCCACGTCTCCTGACCTTCGGCGGTTACCGACACGTTGGATGCATCCAGGGTGACGCGGACGACGGCGTGATCATTGTTCGATTCGATCAATTCAGTCCCTGTGATCTCGACGTCGCCGTGTTGTTGAACCTGGCCCGTCAGATACCAGTCCTGATCCTCTTCCAAGACGTCGCGCATCTCCGTGGACGCAAGGTCGAGCAGAGCATCCGGGATCGGATCGGCGTACCCACTCTGGGCCCAATGGTCATAGCTCTTCACAAAGCTGACCGTTGTCTCGACTGGCTCTTCCGGAGAAGTCTGTGGCGAAGAGCAAGCACTCAACAATGCTGCCGATGCGAGCGCAGAAACGATGAGATGAGACTTGAACTTCATGCTGACCTCGGCTTGTCATTCCGCTATTCATACTAGCGATTTCTATCAGTTAAGCCGCTAGCCGCAAGTGATGTCTGTACCGGGCGAGTAGGTCGGAGTGTGCGTGTCGGCGATTCCGACCATATCGAAACTCGTCCAGGCCCGGAATGATGCGGCTGCGGTCCCATTGCACTCGTACCGCGCTGTCACTCGATTGGAGCTGGGGAGACCCATATCTGCCTGCGAGGGGAGGACTGCTCGACCCTGTGTGCCTACAGCTTGATAGAGACCGATCGGATTCATTCGATCAAGTTGAGTGGTCACGTCCGCGTGTGTCGCACTGCAGTTGCCTTGATTCCAGCCACCGTGCGCTTGCGTCGCTCGAGCACTTGACGGATTGCTTGTAGAAATGTGTGGGTAGTCGACGATACCGTAAGCTTCGCAAATAGCCTGAGCACTGGAGGCTGACTTACTTTCTGCGTCAGTCTCAGGCATGATCTGCACCTTCTCGACAATGACCGTAGATGCATCGTCGGTCGGTGAGGGTGGGGGAGTTGTCACTGCATGTGCAGAGGTTGGAATCGTGAGTGCGATAGTCGCAGCAGCCGCGATGATCGAAAACGAAAGCTTGGTTTTCATTGCATCCTCATTTCGCATTAGGGTCACGTATGCTCCTTTACGGCAAAGGCGGTGATCCCTGTTGGTAGTGAGCTATTGACTATCAACGTATCGTCTTCCACCCAGCCCTGTCCACCCCTGAATGGGGGAGGCGTCGATTCGGCGGACGCGCAGGCTATCGGGGCGCCGAGGGGCGGGCGTCCTCCTTGCTGGTGTTTCTCTTGCCTGCGCGGGGCGGTAAACAGTGGTATTCCAGTCGCTTGTCAATTCAATCGATCAGGCGGATATCCCGTTCGACACGTGATAAGCCGATTCAATCCGCCGTGGGCAAGCGCTGGAGCGGGAATGAACGGAATCATTGGCGTCCCAGAACGGCCGCCGACGCCGCCGCACGCCGCGGCTGTCGAGTCCCAGTCGTGCCACTGTCGTCACCATCACGTACACTCGCTTCATCGAACACGTGTTCGAATCTCGGAGGTGCGACATGGCGACGATCGTTGACGAAGCAGTGGATGTTGATCTCGCGGCGGACGGTGATCCGCTGGCGTTCGTGTGGAAACGATTCGAACACCGGGTCATCGGCCAGCCGCAAGCGCTGTTCTCCCGCCAAGCCTGGTGGACAGGCGACTCGTCGCCAGCCCGTATCGATATTGAGACGTGGCGGGTCGACGCGGCGCGAGGCGACGAGGAGCCCACCCGCTACGACCTCCGCCGCGACACCACCGGCAGATGGACGCTCGCGGTCGCCTGGACGTGAGCTTCTCCCACCTCCACGTCGCATCCCACCTCTCGGCGCACTACGGCGTCACGTCGAGCGCCGCGTTGGCCGGCCTCGCAGCGGAAGACGGGGCGTCGTTCCTCGCTTTGACGGACCGCGACGGACTCTACGGAGGGCCGAAGCACGTCGGAGCGTGCCTGGCTGCGGGCATCTCGCCGGGGCTGGGGGCCGACCTCGCCGTCCTCGACGAACATCAGGAGCCGATCGGCCGAATCGTCCTGCTCGCGCATGGTCAGAATCGAGGAGCTGGGTTCGCTCAACTGTGTCGGACGGTCAGCGCGGCGCACGGTCGCCGTGAGAAACCGGCGATCCTTCGCGATGAACTCGCCGCGATCCTCGCCGACGATCCCGCGCTGACGGTAATGCTCGGCCCTGAGTCGGATGTCGGGCAAGCGATCGAGCTCCGGGATCACGCCGGCGCCGGTGCGGCTCTCGATCGGTGGCGGGAACGGCTACCAGCGCGTCATCTTGTGATCGAGGTCGTCTGTCATCTCACCGATCAAGGGGTGCGGGGCAATGTCGCGGCCGCGACTCGGATGCTCAGCCTCGCGGAGTCCGCCGGCATCCCTGCGGTGCTCACCAACGCCGTTCGATACGGGCTTACGGACGAGGCCGCCACCGCAGACTTGGCGGACGCCGCGAGATTCTTGCGTCCGCTGGCAGAGCTCGACGACCTGAACGAGCTGCAGGTGAACGGACAGGCCTGGTTGAAGCCCGCAAAGCAGATGCGTCAGATCGCCAGGATGATCGTCGGCGCCGGTACACACGATGACGGGGCGGTGCAACGACTACTGACCGAGACTGAGCGCCTCGCCGAACGGTGCGCCCTCGACCCCGTGTCCGACGTCGGCTGGAAGCAGCCGCGCATGCCGGAGGCCTCGGTGATTGGCATCAGCGGCGACCCGCATCAGGCTCTCTGGGAGCGAGCGCGGGCTGGCGTCGATGAACGGTACACGCGGCCGGCAATGCCTTCACTGGAGGAAGCTCACAAGGCCCTCGAACACGAGATGCGGATCGTGGAGCAGCTCGGGATGCCGTCGTACTTCCTCACGGTCGCGAAGGTCGCCGACATCATCCGCGAGATGGGCATCCGCATCCAGGCGCGCGGGTCAGGTGTCGGGTCCGTCCTGAACTACGCCCTACACACCTCCTCGGTCGAGCCGATCAGCAACGGACTCATCTTCGAGCGGTTCCTCTCGCCGGAACGTACCAACCTGCCTGATATCGACCTCGACGTCGAGTCCGCCCGCCGTCACGACGTCTACCGCGAGGTGTTTGCACGCTTCGGCTCAGACCGCGTCACGCTCATGTCGATGACCAACGCCTACCGTTCGCGCGGAGCCGTCCGCGACGCGGGTCTCGCTCTCGGTATGGACGAGACGATGATCGACATGATCGCGAAGCAGATGTGGCGATTCAACGCACGCGAGTTTCGCGACGCCCTCCGCGACAAGCCAGAGCTGGCCGACCTCGCCGACGCGGTTCGCGAGTCCCGCGAACTCGACCTGCTCGTGGACGTCACCGAGCGTCTCGATCGTCTGCCGCGCCACATCAGCGTCCACCCCTGCGGTGTCATCCTGTCCGACACCTCCTTGCTGCACCGCACGCCGACGCAGCTCTCAGGCATGGGCCTGCCGATGTCGCAGTACGACAAGCACGACATGGACAACATGGGCCTCATCAAGCTCGACATCCTCGGCGTGCGGATGCAGTCGGCCATGGCCCACGCCGTCAGCGAGCACGAACGACTGACCGGCGAGACCATCGAACTCGACGCCCTGCCGCTCGACGATGAACCCACGTATGAACTTCTTCGTTCAACGCGCACGCTCGGTGTCTTTCAACTCGAGTCGCCCGGGCAGATGGAACTGGTCGGCAAGCTGCAGCCGGAGGTCTTCAACGACCTCACTGTGGAGATCTCGCTCTTCCGTCCCGGACCGATGCAGAACAACATGCCGCTGCAGTACCTCCAGGTTCGGCACGGCGAGACGATGCCCGACTACATCGATCCGAGACTTCGGCCCATCCTCCGAGAGACGCGCGGTGTGGTCGTCTTCCACGAGCAGGTCATGCGGATCATCGACGAACTCACCGGCTGCGGTCTCGGGCCCGCCGACGTCATCCGCCGACAGCTTGCGGACCGCGGGCGACTCGCGGGCATCGAGGCGTTCGTGCGGGACCGTGCGATGGCACGCGGGTTCCGGCCCGCCGTGATCGACAAGGCCTGGACGATCCTCGCCGGCTTCGGCTCGTTCGGGTTCGCGAAGGCGCATGGAGCGGCCTTCGCGCTGCCGACGTTCCAGTCGGCCTGGTTGAAGCGGCATCACCCTGCCGAGTTCATGGCCGGGCTCCTCACTCATGACCCGGGGATGTGGCCGAAGGACCTCATCCTCGCGGAAGCCCGCCACCTCGACGTGCCAGTCCTGCCGATCGATGTTCAGCGCTCCGGGCTGGAGTACGTCGTCGAGTTCGCGCCCGACGGCCGGCTCGGTGTGCGAATGTCACTGCTCGAGATGAAGGGAAGCGCGGAGAAGGAACGAGCCCGCATTGCGCTGCACCAGCCATTCTCCTCGCTTCAGGACTTCCGTGACCGAGTCCGCCCTCGCCGCCGCACCTTCGAGGCGCTGGCACGCGTCGGCGCACTCGACGCCTTCATCGACTACATCCCGAGACGTCGCCACGAACTCCTCGCCCACCTCGCTGGAGTCACCACGAGTGCCCAGCTCATCGCCGACGAGCAGCTCGCTTTCGAGCTCGATCTGCCCGTACCAGAGCGGAGCACGATCACCTCGCTTGAGCTTCGAGGCCGGACCCAGACCGACCTCGAATTGCAAGAGATGCGTCTGGCAGTGAACCGCCATCAGATGGAACGGTTCTACCCGCTCTTCCGGGAGTTGGGCGTCACGCCGGCACGCGATCTCGTAGACCTGCCCGGTGGAACCGAGGTCCTCATCGCCGGCGTCCGTCGAGCGACCAACACCCCACCAATGCGAGGCGGCAAGCGCGTCGTCTTCGTCTCACTCGACGACGGCACTGGCCCGGTCTCCAACGTCGTCTTCTTCCATGACGTCCAGGAGCAGATTGGCCCGGGAGTCTTCCAGACGCATTACATGCTCGTCCGAGGCGCTACACGGCGTTCGGGTGCGCGTGGTGTTTCCGTGACAGGGGCGGCGGCTTTCGATCTTCTGGATCTCCCGCGCCGGTTGGACCAGAACGGAGCAGCCCTCGCTGGACCGTCGCAGCTCCGCGGATTCGCAAGGGGCTGAAACGGAGAAGATCCTTCGACGGCTTGCACGGAACACAGGGCACGCCGGAGCGGCTTCTCATGGCGACCGCGGGGTAGGAAGATATGAGTGTGACTCAGATCAAAGGATTCTCATTCGGCGGATATCGCAGTTTTTCCTCGACTCGGCCAGCGAGGCTGCTCCCGTTGGGCAAGATCAACCTGATCGCTGGGCAGAACAACGCGGGGAAGTCGAACGTGCTACGAGTCGTCGCCGAGACGTACTCGCAGACCGCTAGAGCATCTTCCCCCTGGGATCGACCACTGTCGGATTCTGAGCACTATTTTGCACGGGAAGAATTCCATTCTATCGAGGATATCCTAACGTGGGGCACCCTGGGCCAGCTGTCAATATCCACCCTAAATTCTATTCGTGAGTTCCTGGAGGCCATTGCGATCGAATCTTCCGAGGGAACCGGCGTGTGGGTGGGGATTACAGACACAGGCGCTATTGATGACCAAGCGCTCCAGCGCATGGCCGAACAGCACGGTAGCAGTCTTCTAGCCCGCAATCTGTCGGCGGCGCTTGTTGCGAATGTCTCCGGCGGAGGCCGGTTCGCCGACGCGCTTCGCGTCCTGCAGGTGATCTTTTCGAAGATGCCACTGAGTCCTGAGGCGTTTACTATAGGGGGCGTAAGGTCGATTTCGAGTGCCAGTGACGACGCCCCTGATTTGAACGGCTTGAGCATCAAGCGTCGCCTCCTGGAATTGCAGAATCCAGCTATGGATCGCCTAGGTGATAAGAAGCTTTTTGCTAAAGTCCAAGAGTTTGTTCGGGCTGTGCTAGATGATGAGTCCATCACGATCGACGTCCCGCATGATCTCTCGACTATCCATGTCACTCAAGATGGCAGGACGCTTCCAATTGAGCACATGGGTACAGGTGTCCATGAAGTTGTCATCATTGCCGCCGCGTCCACGATTACTAGAAACTCGATCCTGTGTGTAGAAGAACCTGAAGTCCACCTACACCCGATACTTCAGCGTAAGCTTCTCAAGTATCTGGCCTCTTCCACTAGCAATCAATACTTCATTGCAACACACTCGGCACACATGCTGGATTCCGAAATTGGCAACATCTTTCATGTCACCAGGAGCGAGTCGGTCTCAGTCGTGCGCTATGCAGGAGCGGCAAAGGACAGAGCTGCGATCTGTGCAGACCTGGGTTATCGTCCATCCGACCTCGTGCAGACCAACGCGGTGATTTGGGTAGAGGGGCCGTCTGACCGTCTCTACGTTCGCCACTGGATCGAAGCTCTTGCGCCAGGGGAGTTCGTAGAGGGAACGCACTACTCCATTATGTTCTACGGGGGTGCGCTACTGAAGTCGTTGTCCCCACTGGATGCTGAGGAAGTTGACGAGTTCATCTCGCTTCGCAGTCTCAACCGATTCATGGTCGTCATCATCGACTCTGATAAAACATCCCCGCAGTCGGAAATAAACGAAAGCAAGCAACGAGTCGTAGCCGACCTCCAATCCGATTCAAGTACGGGCTTGGCGTGGGTCACCGCCGGATATACCATTGAAAACTACGTTCCGCAAGATGTCTTGGATGGCGCGGTTAAGTCGGCGCATCCCTCCCGTGCATCGGAGGCGTTTGCAGAGCAGGGTCAATGGGACAACCCCCTCGCGAGCGTTCGTCTTGGTCTGAAGCAGCCGAGTAAGGTTGCCATTGCGAAAAGGGTTATCTCCTCCCCTGTTGCTGAGTGGCCTCTGGACCTCAAGGCTCGAGTTGAAGAGGTGATCGGCCTTATTCGAGTAGCCAACGAGCATCTGTAGACCCAAATATTGTCGGGTGGTGTACGGCTGTCTCATTGAGGCGGCCACCGATCGCTGACCGAGGATCGCATATATCTGGGCCGTGCATCGTTGGCCGCGGTTGGCGGCTATGTTGCAACTCGACCTAATGGTGCCTGAAAGCCTGCGACCGGCGCTCGAGGATCATCAGGGGCGTGGCTTCGGATGTGCTGTTAAGTCGCGTAGAGTAGGACGCACGACGGGCTGGTCACCAGAACGTTGTTCGCCGGATGCCCCGCCTCGCGGGGCTTTCGTGCTTAAGGGCGCCAGACCCATACATGGACGACCGCCGGTTCGATCGCGTCCCACAGACGCTCCGCGGACCGGCGTGCACGCGCGTCCCCTTCTGGGTGTCCATCCAGCCGGTGGTACAGGTAGGCGACCAGGTCTGCAGCCTGGATGCCAGGAGTGCCTCGCGACGCTCGGAAGCTCAGCGGCAGTTCGATGCCGGTGAGCGTCGATGAGGCATAGCCTGGCGTCCCGATGTCGCGGAATCGGCGCACGAGTGCGTGCAGGGCGGCCTGGTCGGGCAGTTCATCGGCGATGACGGTCAGCCATGTGCCTCGGGCAACGGCATGCTCGCTGAGCTCTTCGAGGATGTGCTGCAGGACGACCTCATGCGGCCGGCGCGGATACCGGTATCGCGCGTGCAACCTTGCAACGTCGAGTCCCCGGACGAAGACCTCGACAGGAACCTCAACGAGCAGTTCGAGTGTTCGACGGTAGATGGTCGCGATCGCTCGGTGGCGACCGCGGAGAGGCGACCAGGCGCCTTTGCCTGCCGTCATCTCGTGTGCGTGCAGTTCGACGTCACGGGGGAGACCGAACGCCTCGGCAATGCCCGCCGCGCGCACGATCGCCTCTCGGAGCCGGTCCTCGTGCTCCGCATCGATGACCACGGCAGCGATGTAGTAGTAGTCACGCGTGTAGGACTCATCGAGGTACGCGATCAGCATGTGCTGTCTGTCTGTCGATCAGGACAGTCAGCGAGATAGGCGTCTGCCCGTCTGTGCGTCTTTCCGTCTGTCATGACGGATTGCGGTTGAGGCGGTCGCGAATCGCCTCGTCGAGGAAGTCGACGATGCTGATGTCGTGGATCGCGAGGTAGCGGTCGAGGTCGTCCCGGAGGGAGATCTCGATCTTCGATGAGAACGGTTCCATCCGACGGCGACCGCGTGGTCGGCCCGGTCCTGGCCGACGGGATGCGAGGTCATCGGACGGGCCCACGCCGCCTGAGCGACCTGCCGGCGAAGTCAGCGCGGTGAGGTCGTCGACCGCCGGCGCTTTCCTGAGCGCGGGGTGACGGTCGGCCGCGTTCATGCTGCCACTCCGTGCAACGCCTCTGTGAGCGCAGCGAATCGCTCGGTCAGCACCAGTGCACCGGGAGACGTCAACGAGCTGAGCGGCCGACGGCGGCTCTCCGCATCTTGCATCGCCGTGCGTTCTGGCAGGAACGGGCGGAGCAGGACTTCGCCGTAGGTGGCCTCGAGCTCCTCCACGCGGTATCGGTGCTCTGAGGTCAGGCGGGGTGTGACTCGGTTGACGACGATGCCGGCGAATCGCAGGGAGGGGTTCAGGTGGGGTAGTGCCCGAACCTTTGCCACCGTCTCGAGGTACTGTCCGACGCCGGTGAGGCCGAAGGCGGTGGGGTCGGTGACGACGATGGTGCTGTCCGACCAGAGCAGCGCATTGAGCGTGAGTCGTCCGAGCGCTGGCGGCGTGTCGATCAGGATGTCGTCGTAGCCGTCGAGCTGCGCGCTTCCCCAGGCGGACGTTTTGAGCCGCAACTCAGGCGTCAGGAGTGACTCCGACTCGATCCGCGCGAGATCCGGGGACCCGGCGATGAGGTCGACGTTCTTCCAATCGGTCGGTGCCGCTGCTGCGCCGAGTGTTCCTGCGTCGCCCGCGTAGAGAACATCGAAGGCGGTGTACTCACTGTGTCTCCCGAGGACGGTTGTCGCGTCGGACTGCGGGTCGAGGTCGATGACGAGGACTTTTCGCCCCGCTTGGGCGAGGGCGTCTGCTCGACCGAGGACGACCGTTGTCTTGCCGACACCGCCCTTGCGGGAGCCGATGGCTTCTTTGTGAGGCATGTGTTGACGTCCATTCGTATGGTTTGTCGGAAGGGTGGATGGTGTGATGGGCGGCCGTCCTTCAATACGTCATGACGTATTGACCGGTTGAGCTGCCGCGCTCGAGGCGGCGAACGCGTCAGCCTGCGCCGAGCTGTGTTTGCCGGACGTGGATCAAGCCGTCGAGGGCGGCGTCGTCTGAGTCGTATCTGCCTGCCGGGAGCGCGAGGAGTGCGCCGCTGCAGAACGTCAGTACGAGGAACGCGAGGTATCGAGGCCGGTCAGGGCGATGCGGATTCTCGCGCACGGGCTCCTCGTGGACGTGTTCGTGAATCCGTTCGACGTGGTCCAGATTGATCCACTGCCACTCGGCCGCTGCCTCGGATGGCAGCCCGGTGTCGTCGAAGGTGGTGAGCATCATGCGGGTGAAGCGAGTCATTCGGTGTCCTGTCCGTCGTTGCTTCGAACGTAGGGACGGCGACACTGCCCGCGGGGCGACAGGTGTCTGCCTGTGGATAACTTTTTCGTCCAAGCACTGTGGCGCCCGAAGATTATTGCCAGGCAAGAAGAATCGCTGTCCAGCGGCATGTCCACGTCGGGATCGGGAAGGATCAGTTGCTCCACGGAGCACAAGGCCAGATGGTGCAACTCACCCTTCGCTCGGTATTCTCGGGGAATGCATAGTTCAGCTTTCATCGCCGCAAGTGTCCGCTGGCCGCATCTCCGTCCTCAGGAGCAGGCGGCGTGTTTCATTGCCGAAAGTGTGCTTGATGTAACCGCGTGGGAGCTCGATATACCGGGCGCTGCACCGCGGACACCTGATGCTGAACTGAGGTACACCGATGGGAGGAAGGCCGCCTTCGAGGTGATGACCCATGCTCGTGACCAAGCGATGCGCCTCGAGGCGCATGTCGCAAAAGAACAGACGTGGGGAACGGGCAGCAAGCGCACCTGGCTGCTGCAATTCGCTTCATTTGCGGAATACCAGGCGTTGAAGCCAGATTATGAACACATCATCTCAGTGTGTGACTCGCATGCCGTGCGGATGCCGGAGAAGCTCCCGGCCGAGGTTGTCTGGGCTGACGACATTCTTCGCCGATTCGTATTTGGCTCCTCCGGCACTCTCTTGGGTTTCGAAACTCTGCCAGGCGAGGAGCCGCATGTCAATCTGGTGCTGCCGGGCACTGGAGGGGTCGTGAAACACTCGCATGAGGGGCTCTACAATGCTCTGCAAGATGCATATGCGACGTCTCACTTCGAGAAGCATTTCGAGAAACTGGCGAATTCAGGCTATGACGAGCGCCATCTATTCGTGCCCATTCACTACACCGCCTTTGACTTCGAAGTGATCGATGGGCTACAGAGATCTGCGCAGGTCCCCACCAGCCCACCACCAGCGCGTCCAGAGATCACACACCTCTGGCTCGTAGCGCAATATGGTTCCGTCGTCTGGCTCTGGAGTGACAAAGAAGGCTGGAGCAGACACAAATTGCCGGTTTAGAGAGCTTCCGGCAGTCGCCGCTTCCCTTGGGGTCCATGCCTGAGAACACCTGATTGTCAAGCGCTGAACCGCGAATGGGCTGCTGTCCAGCTGACGTAAGCTGCCTCAGCTCATCGCCGGACCATTCTGATCGCGGCCAGCTCGGCGAGCGAACTGCTCGGCCTCGCGGCGCTTTTCAGCTTCAACGGCCAGCTGGAGTGCGCGTGCGCGCGTCATTCCAACGGGCGTGACCTTCCCACGCTTGTAGGGTCCGGTCGTCGGCGCGGGGCGCATTGCAGGATCGATCCGTGAACGCGATTCGAAGATCTTCTTGCGCTCCTCGGCGGTCGGTCGGCCTTGCTCCGGATGGAGGAGCCTCCACAATTGTTCGCCACCTCGTCGCTCCTGGTAGAGCGCCTCAAGCCGGGCAGGGCTTGCCCGACTCAGCGCGGAGAAGAAGCTCTTGGCACGCTGCTCCGCGAGTCGCTGTTCCGCAGGCGTTGTCTCGTGGAGGCGGGGTGGTGGAAGGAGCACCCGCGTCGGTAGCGGCACGTAGTTCCGCTTCGCGTCCTCGCGGTAGAGGCCGAGCAACGACTGGGTGCGCTGTTTCGCGAGGGCCTTCTCCCTCCCGTACCCGAGCCCGCGCGCTTCGCGGATGTGCTCGCGGGCGATCCAGTCGCGAGACTCCCACAGCACGAAGCTGAGCTTGACGTCGTAAGCGCCCTCATTCAGCAGCGCCTGCAGGCGCTCGGGGCTTGCCTTCTTTAGCCCTTTGAAGAACGCCCTAGCCTCGGCCTGGTAGTCGAGGGTCTTGGGAGCCGCGACGAGCATCAGGGGACCGTTCCATCTCGGTCGGCGCGGCCGATGCGCGCGCGGAGCTCAGGTCCTTCCGACATGGTGCGGCTCGCCGTTTCCAGGTGTCCGTTCGCGCAGCCCTCGGGCTTGTAGTGGCGAAGGCGGGAGCGGAAGTACTCGAATCGCTCGTGCCAGCCGAGGGGACCGTGTCCGCCGCTGTCGGCTTCGTCGAACGACACCTCCCAGCTGCTGAAGAGCGCGGAGAGTTCCTCCACGATGCCGTCGTGGAGATACCAGCAGTCCGGGATGAGCCGGGCCGGGATCGTGTACCGGGTGCAGATCCAGGAGACCCATTCCGCGAGCAATCGCCAGACCTCTGGCTCGCGTTCGTCCGGCAAGGACCGCCAGTTGACGACACCGAAGTACTCGGACTCGGGCAGTGCCGGCCAGGTGTCGAATCCATCGCCGGCCTCGTCCGCGTCGTCCAGCGCGAACGGAGCCCGGAATTCACGCTCCGCTGCCTGCCGCCATCCGCCAGTCTCAGCCATGCGTCTTCCGCCGGGCTTCGGACTGCTCGGTGAATACTTGCCGCTGTGCAGCCTCCGTTGCTTGCTTGCCCGCAACGATCTCGTGAGCATCGCGTCGTGTGGTCCATCCTTCGACGTCGAGGAGGACGCCTCGTCGGTTCCGGTAACTCAGTAGGCCCATGCCTTCAGGAAGCCGGCGGAGTTCATCGACCGTCAGTACCGGCTCGAGCTGTCGCTGCTCGGAGCGGGTCGTGCCCGTCTCGCTGCGGCTGACGGACCCACGGTTCACCTGTCGTTGGCCGAGCATGCTCGACACGTCCTGCAGGTGCTTGATGTTGGACGACCCGCCGAGCATGAGCTTGGCGATGGCGGAGTTCCAGATCGTGTCCGCCTCGCTCTCCGACCATGCGGACTTCGCCTGCGACAGCGACTGGAGCACGACCATCGTCGAGATCCCGATACCGCCACCATCCGAGAGGATCGTCGGCAGCTGCGGCCAGGCGAACATGTTTGCGATCTCGTCGAGGATCAGCCCGAGCGGAGGATCGAGACGGTTCCCGGGCGAGGCCAGCGCCTTCCGACGAGCGGTCTCGACGATGTCGTCCAGTACCGCGCCGAGAAACCCGCCGACCGCCCCCGCACCGGTTCCAGTGCCGATGAGGTAAATCGTGTTCGAGCTGGCGAGAAACTCGTCGACGTCGAGCGCCTCGTCGGATCCCGGATTCATCGCGTCGAACACGGACGGGATCGCGAGCGGTCGCAGGGCCTCGGCGACGCCGAACCACTTCGATCCCAGTAGCTTCGCATCACCCTCGATCACATCCGCGAGACCCATCGCCCACCCCGGCGCGCCAGAGTCCGCGAGCACGTCGACTGCACGCCCCGCCAACACCGGGCTCATGCCCCAGTCCCGAAGGGCTGTTGTGCCGCCGCCACTGAGCGCTGCCGCGTGCAGCAAAGCAGCAAGGAGCGTCCCCGAGGCACCGGCCCACTCCTGGTTGGTGGAGGAGCGTCCGAGTGCACTGCCAGCGATGATCGTGCGGGCTCGTTGCTCGGCGACCAGTGGGTCAGCACAGCCGGTCACCGGTGAGATCCGGAGGGCGGAGCGGACGCCTGAGAGCTGCTGCGGGTCGAAGACCGTGACGGTTCCCCGTTGTGCGCGGTGTGCCATCGTCGCGGCGAGGTTGTCGTTGCGGGTGGAAGTCGTGACCAGCGGGCCGCTCCAATCGAGGATCGCCGAGATGATGACTCGCCAGCCCTTGCCGGACCGGGGCGGGCCGTCGAGGAGGAGGGAGTCTTCGATCGAGACGTAGACGTCGAGGCCACGCGAGGTGCCGATCCGCCAGCCGACATCATCGGCGGTGGGATCCGCGAGCGTCGGACGAAGGGTTCCCGCCCTTCGATGGAGCGCCCGCTCGGAGACCTGTCGCCGCACCTCGCTGCGTCCGGCCAATCCGTTGCGCCGCAGGAGCTGTGACCGGAACCAGCGGTCGGATTCACGGAACGACAACCATCCGGCAAGACACAGCGCGGCGACGATCGTGAGCAGGACCACTATGCCGATGACCGCCCAACGGGCGCCATCTGTGGAGACGATGCAGCCCCCGCCCGGTGTTGCGGGAACCGAACCGCTGGCGACCAGCAGCCCAGCCGCGGCGAACGGACCGAGTCCAGCCGGCACCTCTCCGCAGGTCAACAGCACGAAGACCACCACCACGGCGCCCGCGATGCCGATTGCGGTCGCCGCAACGGCGATGATGCCCAGGAGAACGAGTACGAGTCGGTCGGTCATCGGGGTGCCGCTCCGGGTCCGTCGGTGCGGAAGACGGCCAGTTCGCCAGGTGTGCAGTCGTTGCGGACCTTGGCTACCCGCTCCGGCCCGATCTGCCAGAAGCCTTCGCCACGGCGGAGTTTGCGGACAAGCTCGGTCTGCGTCCGGTTCCATCCAAGGACCTGCGAACTGCGCTCGAGCTCTCCAGTGTGCTGCGCGTAGTTGACGCGCGTGTCGCAGTCCGCCAAGAGCCCGAGGGCTTGAGCATGCAAGGCGGACCCACGATCGCCAAGCGCGTCGAAGTCGTTGATGCGGTGGATGAGGTAGCAGTTCGACCGCCTCTTGTGACGAGCGGTCTTCTCGTCGCTCACTCGTCCGACGAGATTGCCGCCGCCCGCGACCTCGTTGAGCAGCGCGACGGCTGCCTCCTCGTGCACGATCAGCCGCGCCTGGCCAGGATCGGCAGGGGTACCTCGCTCGATCCAGTCGGTCGTCGCCAGGCGCAGAAGCGCTTTCGTCTCCGCACTCGCGCGCAGGAGCTCTGAGGTGTCGACGGTCAGCATCGGTGTGCTCGCGTCGAAGGCAACCGTCGATGGGCGATCCATGAGGTCGGCGAGATCGCCGACCGTGACGCGACGAAGGGTGTGGGCGAGCATCTGACCGCCCGCGCCGATCTCTTCGGCGATGTGGGGATCAGGGTGACGGAGCGCTTCCCACACCATCGGCACGAGCGCGGTCGAGTTCGACCGGTGCACCTGCTCGAGCGCGAGATCGATAGCCGTGTGCTCGATCTCGTTGAGCTCCGTCGTGTTTCGGAGGATGGCGACCATGGCGCGGACCTTGGCCCGCTGGAACTGCAGGACTTCCTGCGTCCAGTCGGCATCGCTCACGCCGGCGCGACGGGGTCCCGGATCGAGCGGGTTGATCCGCGCGGTCTGGCCAGGGCCCAGGCGCATCGTCACACCTCCGACGTAGGCGGCGACGCGCGTCCACTCGCCGTTCGGATCGTGCGGCACCGCGACCTTCCGGCCTAGCCGACACAGGCGAGTACTGAGTGCCTTCGCGAGCACGGACTTGCCGCTGCCCTTCACCCCGAAGATCGCCATTGAATGCGAGCGAACGACACCCGCGGCGTAGGACTCCCACGGGTCGAAGCAGAACGTGGACCGAGACAGCAGGTTCGGACCGATGTATGCGCCGGCCATCGGTTCGCCGCTCTCGGCAAGGAAGGGCAGCGCGGCACCGAGGGTGCGTGAGGAGGCGCGGTGGACCGGCGCGACGACGCCCGGCCGCGCGCGGAGGTTGTGCGGTGCTTTCCAGCCGCCGGCAGGCATCGAACTCGCCGGAAGCGCATCCTCGGCGATTGCATCGCGCCATGCGCGCAGACGCGACACAGATCCGGATCGACGCCGGCTCATCGCTTGCCCACCGGAGTCGGGAGTGCGGTCGACATGAACGCCGCGGCCTGTTGGAAGTACATCGCAGCGAGCGTGACCCGGGCCGGCTGCGCTGCCTGCAGGATGGAGGCCGATGCGCGGGTGAGGCCGTCGACGTCGGCGGCCGAGACGGTTACGAACCCGCGGAACTCCATGTCGGTGAACCCGTCGACGATGTCATCCTCGCGTTCGCCGAGATCCTCGTATTCGCGATCCTGCTCACGGGTGGTGATCATCCCGCGTCGCTGACGCAAGCCTCGTGCGACCTCGAGGTCGACCTTCGCTCGCCCCACCTGACTCAGAGCCTTGTGGGTCGGTACCGGCCGCACGCTGAGGGTGAGCACCCGCGTCGCGTCACCTGAATAGAGCAACTTGTCCAGGAACCCCACACTGATTTCGGAGCGAGGCCACTCGGCGATCCAATACGTGCGGTGGACCGAACCATCGATCTGCACGTGATCCCAGCGCTCCTCGATGCCCATCACCGGAGCGAGTCGGTTCGGACCGTCATTCCGCGACTCTGCTGCAAAGCTCGTCGGGTTCATGGCGAGTGCGAGCATCTCGTCGATCGCTTCGATGTCGAGCCAGTTCCGGAGCTCGACGCCGATGGCTTCGAGCGAGTCACGCATCTGCTCGACGAGGTCGGTCACGATGGCAGCGATGCCGACGAGGCCACCGCCAGAGTGCTTGATCGCCGACCGGAGCGCGCGCAGGTCGCAGGAGACGGTCACCGTGTTGGTGAACTGCATCGATCGATCGGCGCCCGCGGTGATCAGCGTGTCGTACTCCGCTCGGACCGCTGGGCTGACGGTCGACGGATCGGTTCGATCGCGTTCCGCTGCGTAGCGTGCGAGCTCGTCGGCGGGTTTGGCGTCGACGCGGATGCGTGCCGTTGCATCGACCAGCCCAGGGACCGCCTCGAGCCCGCTCATCCATCCGACGAAGCCGTCGTATGCCGCTTGCTGGACACCTTCATCAAGGAGCGGCCAGGCGGAGCTCAGGACATCGACCGAGAACGAGACGAGCGATCGTTTCGGGTCGAGGATGAACCCGCCCCGACCTGGGACTTGGACGAAGCGCAGCGATCCGTGCGCGCCGGGGAGGCGATGGCGATGGACCTCGCGCGGGTCTTCAGCCCCGCGCCGCTTCGTTCCGATCTTCATGGGTTCGTCCTTTCGTGAGTCCCACACGTCCCGCCTGAAGCTCGTCTGGAGGCGATGCCGTCGAGATGCGTACGTGAGGACGCGCCAGATGAGCGCGAGACCGGACTCGCGATGCCAGGTCCAGCTCCCGACGGCGATCGAAGTCGCGGCAGGCCAGATCCCGATGCGCCAGTAGCCGTCCCAATTGATCAGGAGCCACATGACGGAGGCCGCAGCCGTGGCACAGATGACGGTGAGCTGGGGCCAGCTCAGACCGAGGAAGGCGCCGCGTCGCTCGCGCTGTGCAAAGCGGACGTGGGGGAGGGTCGGCGAAGTGGTCATTTCGCGAGAATCCGTCCGAGGAGGCGCATGGCGTTCTGGGCCTTGCCTGAGACATGCGGCCGGGGCTGCAGGGAGTTGCGGACCTCGTCGCCGGCGAACGACACCAGACGGACCGCCCACAGGGGAGCGAAGGCTGCGGCGAAGACAACCCCAGCGGCGACGATCACGACGCCGAGGTCGGTGGAATTCGTGACCAGTTGGATCGAGAGGACCAGGATCGCCGCCGCCAACGGTTCGGCGATGACGAGGCCGATCGTCAGGTTCGCCCATCTCGTCGCCCAGACGGCGAATTTCGGCTGACCGATCATCATGAGGCCGATCGGGGCCGTCGCGGCGAGGGCGACGAGCGAGAAGGAGCGGATGGACATCGAGACGTAGAGGAAGAGCGCGGCCAGCGCCATGATGGCGAGGATGAGCAGGACTACGGTGTACTGGCCGATGACTGCGTTCGGGGCGAGCTTGGCGGTGGTCATGGCCTGGGCGATCGCGCCATCGTCGGCCGGGACGGAGACATCAGCGACCACGCGGTATCCGAACATGCGCAGCAGCGCATTACCGAGGCTCTGATCCTGGACGGTTGCGACGAGTGCATCAGTCGTCTCACCGCCGTAGGTCACGAACTGCCTCATCACGTACACCGCGGCGACGCTGGACGGCACCGCGACGACCAGGCCGACTGCGACCTGCGCGATCCGCCTGCCGTCTCGCATGATCGCCGCCGGCGCGAGCTGGAAGCAGGCGACGATGGAGATGACGAGTCCCATCGTCGCGACCCAGAACCAGAACTGGCCGTCGGCGATGGTCCAGCTGGACTCGCCGGGGCGGCTGCCGACGAAGGCGTTTGCGAGCATGTCGGTCATGAAGTCGCCGAGGCCGATGATGCCGCCGCCGACGAACCGGGCAGCCGCCTCCTGAGCCATGCACGGGATGTCGGCTGGCCCGCATCCGAATTGGGGCACTCCGAAGTCGTCAGTGCGAAAGCCGCTCATACGATCTGCAGCCCGATGCCGAAGTTGATGAGTGCGGTGGTGCCAGCCGCGATTGCGGCAGCGGCGACTGAGCAGAGAACCCCCGCAATCCCGACGGACTTCAGTGCTCCGTTCTTGATGAGCCAGCCGAGCGCGATGCAGGCGGCAGCGAGGAGCACCCCGATGCCGCAGAGGATGAGGACGACGAAGAGGATGTTGCCCGCAAGGTCCTGAATCGCCTTCGATCCAGGACCAGCCTTCGGCGTGATGTCGGGGATCGTCTTCAAAGCCAAGCCGCCGAGGCCTGTGGTCCAGATGGACGTGATGATGCGTTTGCCCACAGTGTTCACTCCGCGTGGATCGGGACAGAGAGGGTCAGCGGGGCGCGCTGCGAGGGAACATCGACGACGAGATCCAGCGCGGACACGCCGAACGGTACGTAGTACGCGAGTGAAAAGCTCGTGCTCAGGTGGTTCGGCAGGGACCAGTCACGACCGCGCCCCTGCGCGCCGGCCGGTCCCCACGGGACGCCTTTGTCAGCCGCGAAGTCTGGTCCCTCGTTGGTGTCCAGTTCGGCGGTGTCGCCGAGGCCTGCCCAGCTCGTCTCCCGAACGGTGAGGCCGCTGAGGTCGAGTTCGCCGAAGGGGACGAACCCGTCGAGCGAAACCTGGATGACGATCACGAAGCTGCCGGCCGGAAAGCGATCTGTGCCACCGGGCTGGCGGAGGAGGCCCGAGTCCTGGGTCGTCACGTAGCTGCCGAGCTCGTAAACGGCGATGCCGAGATCTGAGGTGGCAGCGCGAGCGACTGGCTCTCGATCCGGAGCGGCCGGGGAGCCGTCTGTTCGGCCTGTGGATGAGGCTGTGGACTGGGGTGCAGTGTCGGCATCGACACACCCGGTCAGAGTGATGGCCCCGACGGCAAGCAGTCCTACAAGCAGCGGTCGCCGCATCGATCCTCCCGAGAGTTAGCGAGGACATGTGCGTCCTCGATCGCTCTTGAAGTGACGCGAGCAGACCTGCGGACTTAGCTCCGGCGGCGGTAGGGAGTGAGGTCGAAGGATGTACTCGATGTCGCTTGGACGGTGCGTTGCCGCCGAGCGACGTATCTGATGTAGAGCGTTGCGTTCGCGGCAGCAGCAGTCCACATGATGGCGAGAACGAACGCACGCGTCGCGGGATCCTGATGTGCGTCGTCAAGCAGAACCGCCGTTCCGAACAACGAGACGACGACCTGGCTGATGACCCAGCCACCCCAGCGGCTGAGGATCACCACCACGAGCACGATCGCCAGGAACGGCAGCGGGAGCAGGAACATCCAGCCGCGCAGCTTCATCGGTTCGCCCAGGTCATGCAGTCGACGCTAGGCGGGGGAGCGGCCCTGCTTCGGGCGAGGCCGGGCGTCTGTGGATAACTTCTCGACTACTCGGACGCTGGTCGATTCCGACCCAGGCCAAGTTCGACGCCGAGATCCCGGTAGCGCTCGGAAACGACCTGCTCGAGGACGACGTACTCGTACCGATGCCGTTTGCCATCAGGCTCCTGGATCGGGTGGGCCTCGATAACTCCCAGTTCACGCAGCGTTTCCAGGTGATCCTGCACCGTGACACGGTTCACCTCGACGAGCTCGGCGATCCGTCCGCGCGTGAGCGGACCCTCCTCCAGCAGTCTCGACAGGATCGCGAAGTTCACCGGTTCACCGAGAGTCGCGAGCGCACTCCTCGCATCGTCGGAGAGCTTGGGGCGAGCGACGCGGGGCATGGGGTCATTGTGCACGGTCTCGGACTGGTCCATGATTTGCAGATGGTTAAACCAGCTTTAAATGGATCGAGGGTGTGTGACTGCAAGAGCTGAAGTGATCGGCGTCGTTGATGGGGAGGTCCTCCTCACCGGCCCGGTGGAGTCTCCGATGGTTTCGTTCGTGCTGGCGGACGATCAGCGAGCTTTGAGCGACGATGGGCTCATCGTTCGAGCCCGGGTTGCGTGGTGTCAGGTCATCTGCCAATCCACTGACACCGCGGACGCGGCAGGCGCGCTGAGGTCCGGAAGCGAGGTCGCTGTTCGAGGAGAGCTAGACGTCCTCCGTGCCACACCGGCATCGCAAGGTTCTGATGCGGTCCTTGTCTCGCTGATCGCTGACAGCTTTCAGATTCTCCGTCCTGCGCATTGAGGCTTGCGAAACGGCACTCATTCAACCCCTGATGGGTTCCACCAATGGTGGGCGAGGGGAAGGCACATTCGCAGTGGCCAATCTCACACAGGCATGAGGTCGGTCTCATTGCGTACGAGGTGTGGCATTCGGTTCTACCCGGCCGAGCATCAGCACTGTCGGCCCGGCTACGGCTGTCCCATTTCCAACGGAGTGCAGGCTTTCTCGATATCGTCGTCAGTGCTCTGAACGTAGCTTCCCCCGCCGGGCAATACGCATACGACAATCGTCGTTTGCGGTCCGAACGCGTTCACATGAAGAAGGAGATTCCCTATGGCACAGAAAGTCATCACCACCCTCGTCGACGACCTCGACGGATCCGAGCTGAAGCAGGGCGAGGGTAAGACCATCACCTTCGGCTTGGAAGGCTCGACGTATGAGATCGACCTGTCCGAGAAGAACGAGAAGGCCCTGCGCGCCGCGCTTGAGCCTTATGTGAAGGCGTCTCGGACCGTGTCGCGATCGAAGACGGCCAGCTCAGCTGGTTCGAGCCGGAGCAATAAGGAAGAGCTCGCGGCTGCGCGCAGCTGGCTGCGCGCCAACGGGCACGACGTCTCCGATCGGGGACGTATCCCCGCTGCGCTCCTCCAGAAGTTCCGTGAGGCTGCAAAGTAGTAGGTCGCCTACCCGTCCGCGTTTTGTGGACTACGGCCCCGGATTCGCATAGGCGACATCGATGTGCACGTGATTGCACGTGTCATCGAACTCGTCGAAGTGAGTGAATCCGGGGCTGTTCCGACAGTTGGACTGCCCGGTTCGTGATCCAGGCGGCACGACGGAGTCCAGGAGTGCCAACAACTGCAGAGACAGGCCATCGCCGCCTGTCACGGAGCTGCCGTTGAGTGCGTAGATATCGACGGCCATCCCGCCGCCATCGCGGTAGTGCGAGGAGTTCTCCCCGGCGCCCTCAAGCGAGCCGGTGCAGCGTCGGTTGAGGTCGGATACGGCTACCTGCTCGAACGTGTTGAGCGCGACGAGCAGGATCTGCATGATGCGGGAGTCGATGCCGCAGTCGGCGAGCGCGGTTCCGTTCGCGACATTGCGGAGCTGCTGGAGGTAGTCGCTCCCGATCAGGCGTCCTTCGTCCATCGTACTGACCAGTCTGAGAGCAAGTTCGCGGTTGTCGCCGTCGACCGGCAGGTAGTTGCAGGCTGCACCCACCATGAGCTGTTCGTCCGGGACCTCTGGTTCGACGACGGCGAGCGCGTTCCGGGCTGATGCTTCGGCGGCGGCGATGGTCGGTGCTTCCGCGTGAATGCCGATGGTCGACAGCCACCACCCAGTGGGTTCGTCGATCCAGGCTGGGTCGCTCATGATCCCTGGTCGGTTCTCGCCGGCCCCGGTCAGGATGAGTCCGGTGGCAGAGGCGGTGTCTTGCAGTTGCTCGGCTGTTCCCCACCCGCCGCGGACGGTGCGCCGGTACACGCCGAGTGGTGTGTCATCGGTGATCGTGTCGGTCGTCGAGGCAGTCATGTTCGACGCTGCGTACGCCGCGGTGAGTGCTGCCAGCTTCGCTTTCGGCTCCGGCGTGATCGCCGCTGCCGCGTCGACGATCGCGGATACGAGGAGCTGTTCGGTGACCACCAGCGGGCCGGTCGGCTGTTCCGCCGGCACCGACCCGGGCGCCGCGCAGTGCGCTTGCCGCAGCGCACTCCCTGTCGGAACGAACATTGTGATGCCAAGGGCGGGTAGGGCTGCAGCTGTGACGAGCCCGCCCAGCATCAGCGCGAGCGCCCCGCCCAACAGCTTCTTCGGCCCGATCGCCAGAACGACCTTGACCGCGAGCATCGGCGCCGCCATCAGATGTACTCTCCATCCAGGATGCGCGCGGCGAGTGTCAGCAGCTTGCGTACGTGAGCGATCCGGCTGTGGACCCGGTGCTTGCTCAGGCCGGTGATCCGAGCGACAGCGGCAGCGTCGCGCATCATGGCCGGCTGAAAGAGAGCGATCGCTCGCAGGCCGTCTGTCTCGGGGATGCACTCGATCGCGGACTGCCGAGTGTTCGGGTACCCACGGTCGGCGAGGCGGAGCGCGGCGTTAGCGGTCCAGGCAGCGGCGGCGATGTTCTCCCGCGCGGTGCGGATCGTGCGGGGTGAGACGCCGATACGTTCAGCGACGTCGGCGCGGGCCTCGTCGGTGAGCATCAGTTCGATGGCGATCATCCAGTCCCGTTCTGACACCGTCTCCCGCACCCACGCGATACGCCGGCGCTGCTCGAATCGGTGCACCAGAAGGTCCAACGGGTCGCCGCCGCCTGCTGCCGGCCGGTCCGTATCGAACTCCGCGGTGAACCGTTCGCACTGGATTGCAGCTTCGCGCCGCGTCGCGAGCACGACCTTTGCGGCGATGCCTTGGGCGTAGTGACCGAAGGATCCCCGGGTCGGGTCGAAGCTCTCTGCTCGTCGCCAGGCGACGACTCGGATCTCCTGCATTGCGGCGTCGATCTCGCCGTGGAGAGCGTGCTGGTTGAGGACTCGAGTCACGTAGCCACATGTGGACTCGACTGCGGCGAGAAAGACGTCCAACCCGATGCGGTCGATCGCGTCGGATGATGCTGTGAGCAGCGATGTATCGATCGCAGCTGCTGAAGCGGGCACCGCCTGTGCGAGGTCAGGCTGATTCACGGCCACGGTCCTTTCTCCAGTCCGGACGCTCTTCGCCGCAGGCGCCACACACCTCTCGGAAGGTTCCGACGAAGCGATGTCCGTCCGCGCTGCATTCAGCAACCGTCGGCGGTCGACTGCCGGTACGTCTGGGGCCCGGAGGGGCAAGATCTCCGTCGTCTGCCATACCGGCATTCGTAGGCCAGCGATGCGGTTCCCTGGCGATGGATCGGCCGACGTAGGCGACCGGATCGCCGACCGGACGAGACGAACCATGGATCGCATCGACGCTCGCCGCCAGAACGTCGACCGCGGCCACATCCACCGACGGTGCGTGCTTCGCCAACCACCGTTCGACGGCGGCGAGGCTGAGTCGCGGGTGCAGCGCCTGCGCCGCCAGCTCCAAGCTGGGAGACATCGAAGAGGATTGGTGTTCTGAGGATTGATGTTCTTTAAGTGGCGGGAGAACCGTCGATGGTTCGGCCTGGGAGGAAGACCCGACGTGGTCGGCAGCGGAGACCGCTTCCGATGCTGTGGCGCTCAGAGGCGACGCGGCGGACTCGTCCCAGGCCTCGAAGAGCGGGGGAGGGAAACCCGCCAAGGTGTCGGCAGCGCCGACCTCGGCTGTTGATTCCGGCTGGGGCGGATCGAGCAGAATGAGGAGCACGCGGCGGTGGCCGGCGATCGATTGTCCAGCGGCATCGATAGTCCCAGCTGGATGTCGGTGCTCCTCGACGCGGAGAAATCCGGCTGCCTCGAGCTTGCGTCGGGCTGCCCTGAAGGCGTCCTTCCCCAGGCCGAGATCCCGCTGAGCCCGGGACTGCGTGATCCGGTACGTGCGTCGATGGGTGACGAGGTAGAGCATCAGGGAGAACGCGTTCCCGACGATGCGTGGATCACGCGCCCACCAGTTCCGGAACTGGGCGAACTCGCTCTCGAAGTCGAACTCCGGCCGGATGAACTCCGCCTCGGTGATCGAGTACTGTCGAGGACCCGTCGGCCCCTGCTCTGCGGGATCAGACATTGGCGGGGCGGTCGGCCGCTGGCGCAGATGACGGCAGGAGCATAGAGCCCCTGAGTCCCAGTGCAGCGGCGATCCGGTCGAGTTCGGCCACGGTGAAGTCGAGCTGACCTGCAAGCTTTAGCCGGAGCCGTTCGGGCGGCATCCCGACTGCGTTCGCAAGTTGGGTTTCTGTCTGGCCATGGTTGAGCAACGCATGTTGGACGCGTTGAGCGATCTGCTGGGAGAGGGGGATGGTGTCCATTTGGTCACCATAGGAATCATTTGGTCGGCTTGTCAAATATCAGATTTGTACTCAGGAATGTTTGTTGCTACGGTTGCCGGATGGACGCCGCCCTCGACTTCAACGACGCGGTAGCCGCTGAACTCCGCCGCCAACGCGCGGCACGGGGACTCACGATCGACGAGGTCGCGCGGCGTGCTGGGATGGTGCGCACCACGGTGCTCCGCTACCTCAATGGCAAGCGCGCCATTCCGATCGGCGCACTCTATGGCCTGTCGGGAGCTCTGTCCGTAGAGGCCCATCGGGTGGTGGCGGCAGCGGAAGCCTCATGCGCTGCGGCGTCCGCGGCGGAGGGCCTCCCCGCAGTCGGCACTACCGACTCAATGGAGCCAAAGGTGCGACCCGGGCTCCTGATTCGAGTGCGGTCGCAGGTAGGGACGAGCACTCGAGATCATGCTCTGATCGCGCCTACGCTGGCCGCGCGAAGCCCCGCGGGTGTCGGGACTGGGAGGGGAGACATACCTGACCATGTGGGCCTGGAGTCAGCGCCCGCCCGCGTGGCTGTCTCTGGCGATACGATGCGACACCTCGGACCCCACCGCGGTGCGCCTAGTGCGGCTCAGAATCTGATCGCCTGAGTAGCTATCCACAGGCGGGGTGGCTTCCGAGCCGCGCCGTTTTTGTGCCGGCATCCGCGTCAGTCTGAGCGCACCGGTAGGATCGAACCATGAAGAACACACTGGTCGTCGTCGCTCTCACGTCCATGTTCGTGTCTCTGGTGCTTCGGCTTGTGTGGCCGCAGGTGGAATTCCTCGCCGGGCTATCGCTCGCGCTCCAGATCGGTGGAATCATCCTGCTCGTGATCTACATCGCCGGGTACGCGCGCGGCCGCGCTCGATCGCGGGCCTGAGACACCGACCGCCGCGTCAGTCGAGGACGCGCACGGAGAGCACGAGCCGTGAGCTTCGATGATCGCACCCGGGAAGGGGTGTGGTGTTGGCGTGACGGATGCGTCGGAGCTCGAGCGGGCGGTCTACCTGGAGGCGGCTGCGAAGCATCTCGCCACGGAGACCGAGGCGCATGAGATCGACGCACGAATCCGCGAGCATCTCTGAGCTCACGAGCGCGGGTTGCGACAGAGGAAGAGTTGTCAGCTCCACCGACACGCACCAGGCGACTGGATATCCGGCTTGTCACTGCGAGGACTATTCACCCTCGATCGCCTGCCGCGGTGAGCGTCGTAGGCTGAGGCCCTTCAAGATCGACGCCACTAGATCTTCGGTCGACACGTCGCCGCCTACGCGTGTCTCGTCGTGCCAGGGGAGTGGTTGCCACCCGTCGTACCACTCGCGAATCTTGTCCTCGCCGAACTCCTTCGACAGTGGCCGTCCTGCGTGGCGTCGGATCGTCTCGTCGAGTCCGATGTCGAACTGGTAGATCCGGGTCTGCCCACGGTGCTCGTCGCGCAGGTGCTTGAATAGCGCTGAATAGTCGCGCAGATTGAAGATTCCGTCCAGGATGACGTCGTATCCGAGGTTCAGAGCTTCGCGTGCAGCGCCGACGATCAGGATGCCTGCGTGGTGGGATCGTTGTGGCCTGTCGTTGTTGCTCAGGATCTCGCGGCGGAGGTAGTCCTGATGGATGAGGGCAACCTTCGGCCCGAGCTTTTCGCGTAGCGCCAGCGCCGTCGTCGTCTTTCCCGAGGCAGAGTCTCCTCGAAGGATCACGAGACGAGTGGATTCGTTGCCGACGGGTGTCACACTTTCATCTTGTCAGCTCACGGGACGGTGGGGACCGGCGTATTGGTGACGTGGCCAGGCACGTCGAAGATGCTCGTCCTGAAATGCCGGGGGGGGGGGGGGCTGAGTTGTTGCTGTTTGGTGGCCGGGTAACTGTCCATGATCTGCCCGACTGCGTAGTTTGTCGTCGTACCAATCCGGAAACTCATGTGTGTCCGAACTGGGTGTGGCGCCGCGCATCTGCGCCTGCTCGGACGCCGTGATGAAGGGAAAGTGAATCGTTGATGCCGAGTTTGAGCTCGATGGCGAGATCGCAGGACTGGGAAGCGTTCGCTGCCGCCATCGACAACAGTTTCTTCGCGCGCCTGCTCGTTGAACCAGACGCACTGCTCGAGGGTTTCGCCGCAGCTTCCGAAGAGTGGCTGTGGGAGAACCCTCGGTATCTGATGGCTGGAGCCATCGCCAGTGCAGTGTCGAACCCGTACGGGCTCGTTCCTGCCCGAGTGTTTGAATATTTCGCAACCTGGGTGGAGAGGCAGGACCGGCCTACAGCACGGGACCGTCTTGGAGTCATGCACACCCAACTCCGTGTGCTGGTCGCCGCCGGCCGACTCGCTGACGCCGACGAACAAGCAGATGCATCGCTGCGGCTGGTTGCCGAATCACAGGACACTGACGGGTTCGACGACCTCCTACCGCCTGTGTTCACCACAGTCGGGCTGGTCAAACTCCTCCGCGGAGACCTACGCGAGGCAATTGGGATATTCATGGAGGGAACCCGGCGCGCGGATGCCACTGACCACCCCTGTACTCCACACATCAGTAATTTCGCGGCACTTGCCTACGCGCTTGTAGGCAACTTCGCGCTTGCGGAGGATGCTCTGAGAGAAGTGCCGAGTCCAGACCAGTCGACCGGCCCGATGCATGCGTTTTACTACACTGCGGCGCAATATGCTGCGGCACTCATCTCTCTGGGGTGCTTGAGGACGCCGAGCGTCGGGCACTATGACCATGAGCCCGGAACGGGAGCGCTTTGGTGGATTGCCTACCATATCCGTGCGAAAGCCGCGCTTACCGCTTCTGAACGACCAGCCACTGCAGCTGTCCTCGAGGACGTGCTCGACATGCGCCGGGATTTGACTGGCGCCGGAACCCTTGCGGGCAGCACGCTGCGAGTGGATCTCGCGAACCTCTACATGGCCAGTCACAACTACCAAGCTGCGGCACACGTGCTGCAGGATTTAGCAGCGACAAACAGCCACGAGTCAGTATGGTCAGCGAAGGCACGCCTCGCCCTCCTCACCGGTCAGCCGGAACGCGCTCTGAACCTGATCTCTGCTGCGCAACATCTGCAAGGCGGCCGCCATCGCTTAGCGCCGTCGCTGCTGATCACCAAGGCTGCCGCACAACGCCTCCTCGGTGACATCACACAAGCGGGGGACGCGCTCGAGTGGGCCGCGGATTCAGTACGCCGTACGAACGGCCTTCGTGAAGTCATCGAAGCTCATCCGAGCATCCGAACGGAACTCGCTGAAAAAGTGTCACTTGCTCACGAGTTGCCGGACGAGGTCTACTCACGTGCGGAAGTCATCGAACTCACCAAACGTCAACGTGAAGTACTGGGCGTGCTTGACCAGCACCGCTCAATCAAGCAGATCGCCGCCGCCTTGCATGTGTCGCCAGACACGGCAAAGAGTCACCTCGCCGCTGTCTACAAGAAGCTCGGCGTTCACAGCCGCGAGCAAGCGCTTCGCGTCGTCGAAGACTGGCGTCTCAGCTGAGCGTGCGCTCTCGGCTCGGTGAGGAGACACGAAGCTGGAAAGTCCTCCTTCGAGACCGTTCCGCCCCTCGGCACACGTGCACATCGCGGTTCGCCGCGACCCGAAATCGCACAACGGAACAACCGCACCAAGTGTGTCCATCGCCATGGCCGTGCCAACGTCGGCAGCGATGGCCTCGAGACGGAGACCGGCGCGCATCGCGGACGCCAGCTCGGGTTCGTCCTCGACGATCAGTACACGCATGATGGCGAGAGTACCGATCGGGAGCGCTCTGCGTCGTATGCAGAGATCGAGGCGGGTGAGGTCGAGTGGGGGATCATCGGTCGGAGGGGGTCGCTTTGGCCACATCGGTGAGGTGTTCCAAGGTGCGCACGTGTGCGGCGTACGCGGCTCGGCCAGTACCTGTGAGTGACAACCAGGTTCGTGGACGCTTTCCGACGTGGCCTTCCTTGATACAGAGGAAACCGACGCTTTCCAGATACGACGCAGCCTTGGACAGCGCGGACAGTTCTGTGTTTGTCGCCGACGCGACTGCTGCCAACTCGGCCTCATCGCATCCGAACAGAAAGGCGCTCGTCTTCAACCGGGGCGCACTGGTGAACTCCTCGTTCAGGATCAGTGCAGATGCCTGGGGCGGATTTGCGGTGTTCTCCTGAGACCCCAGACAGTAGACGTGTTCGCCGATGATGAGTGCGATCAGGGCGATCGCTATCCACACTCGCTCGTCTGGCCGGACGGCGAGCGCGACCGCAGCCAACGTCAAGGTGGTGAACGCCACGATGGGCGCGACCCGCCGGTATCGTCTCAGCGCGAGGCGTCCCGAGGCCGGGATTACGCCGCGAGCCCGCCAACCTCCGAGGAGGATGGGGAACGCGGTCACGTTCGCGGTGAGGACCAGGGTACCCATCAGGGACACGAACGGGCCGGAGGGCGCCCTGAACGCCAGCACCAGCACACTGAGTGAGAGTAACGCGCCACTGCACATGACGTAGCGTCCTAGCCGCGGAAGGCGGCAGCGCGCGGCCTGCTCCAGCCGGTTAGCCAGCTCGAGGTCGTTGGCGGGATTCGTGATCGATTCCACACTGCCGCACTGACAGATGGTCTCAGAGTGAACACGGAGTCGGGGATCTTCGGGAGTAGCATCACCGGAAATGAGTTCCACCATCGGTCAGGCTCCGACCCGGAGCGCTTGCACAGGGTTCATCCGTGCCGCCTTCACCGCTGGGTAGGTGCCGAAGAACACGCCGATCGCAACCGAGAGACCCGCCGCGAGGGCGACGGTCGCCCCGTCGATGATCGGTTGCACTCCGTTGATCGGGAACAGGGATGCAACCAGAGCGACTCCTACGCCCAACGTTCCACCGACGATGCTCAGCGCGGTCGCCTCAAGTACGAACTGGCCGGCAAGCGACACCGGCTGCGCGCCGAGCGCTTTCCTGACGCCGATCTCCCTGGTCCGCTCGCGAACCGTGAGCAGCATGACGTTGGTCACACCGATGCCGCCGACGATGAGGCTGATCCCCGCGATGCTCGACAGCAGACTGCTGAGGCTCTCCTGTGTCCCACCGAGTGCGTCACGGAGCTGGTCGGACGAGAAGAAGGTCGGGTTCAGTGCACCACGTGACGCGAGGATCGATGTTGCCTGTGACTTCGCCGCATCGACCGTGGCCGGTGAAGTAGCGCTCAACACGATAGACCCGAGGTCGTTGTACCCTGCGATCGTGGCCTCGACTCGATCGATCGGGGCGTACATTGTTCCGTCGCTCATCCCGGCTGACTGTTTGTCTGCAGCCGTCGGGCTGAGCACACCGGTTACAAGTGCGGGACTGCCCGCAACGAGGACCGTTTGGCCGACCGCCGATGACCCGTCGGGGAAGAGCGTCGATTGCATCGTCGCATCGATTACCGTCACGGGTTGGTCCGTGAACACATCCGATTGCGTGAACAGACGGCCGGCGATGAGTTTCGAGTTCGTGATCGTGAAGTAGGCCGGGCTGGTTCCGACGATCTGGGCGGAGGCCGACGACGCGCCGACCACCACCTTCGCACTGGAGTAGACCAACGGAGCGACCAGATCGATGTCCGTGCCCAGCGGGTCAGTGGCGAGGGCTTCGACGTCAGTGCGCGTCAACGGATGTGGGGGCGGACTCTCGCTCCCCATTGAGGTGTCCACGTAGACGGCACTCGCGCCGAGCGACGCCACTTCATCGTTCACCTGCTTGGTCGTGCCGTTCCCGACGGCGACGAGCGTGATCACCGAACCAACTCCGATGACGACCATGAGGATCGTCAGGATCGATCTGGTGAGGTTTCCGCGCAGACTTCGAAAGGCGGCGGTGGCGAGATCGATCGGATTCATGCGCAGACCGTTTCATTCGTATAGCTGCGCTCGATGCGGCCGTCCCGCATGACGATGACCCGCTGCGCGCGCGAGGCGACGTCGTCCTCATGGGTGATGACGACGACGGTCGCGCCGCCACGATGGAGTTCGTCGAAGATCGCCAGAACTTCGTCGGTCGCCTGGGAGTCGAGATTGCCGGTCGGTTCGTCTGCGAGGATGAACGTCGGCTGATTGACGATAGCGCGAGCGACAGCGACGCGCTGCTGCTGCCCGCCGGAGAGCTGGTTGGGTCGGTGGGACGAGCGCCCGCTGAGCCCGACCCGGTCGAGCGCCGCGCCCGCGCGGGCGCGTCGCTCGGCCCGCCCGACACCGGTGTAGATCATGGGGAGCTCGACATTGCCGAGCGCGGTCAGCGACGGGATCAGGTTGAACGCCTGAAAGACGAATCCAATCTCGGTGTTCCTGATGGAAGCGATTTCACGTTCACGCAGATCGGAGACGGCCCGGCCGGCGATTTCGAGTGAGCCGGATGTGGGCTGGTCGAGGCAGCCCAGGATGTTGAGCAGGCTGGACTTTCCGGCCCCGGAGGGACCGACGACAGCGAGGTACTCCCCGGTCGGCACGACGAGATCGACGTTGTCGAGCGCGCACACCGTGCCGTCTCCCTTGCCGTGTTCGCGTCGGACCCGGTTCAAACGGATAGCTGCGTTTGCTTGCACCATCAGAAGCCCTCCCCGTTCTCCGACCCATCCGAGCCATCGGACCCGCATCCCACGTCGCACCCGGGTCCAGCGTCCGGCTGGGCGACGACCTGGACGACGTCGCCGGGTAGGAGTCCGTCGGTGATCTCGATCACACCGTCGCCGGTCAGCCCAGTCTTGACGTCCACCTGCTTTGCCTTTGCGCCGTTCTTCTTCGTCGTGAGCATTACCGTTCCTTCGCCGGGAGCGGTCAACGTGACCGCGTAGCTCGGGAGCGTGGGGACATCGGTCGCGGTCGCGGTCACGATGCTGACCAGCCCGGTCTCTCCGAGTTTCACCGTTGGCGGTGGCGTCGTGAGTTGGATCATCGTGGCGTATGAGACCACGCCTGACGAGTTCGTCTGCGGAGTTGGCGCGATGGAGACGACCGATCCGGCGATCACGACGCTGGTGTCTCCAGCCATCGTGACCGTCGCGGGCTGCGTCACCGCCACATTGTGGACGTCGGCTTCGGGAACGGAAGCGGACACGAAGAGTGTGGACACATCGGAGATGGTGATCAGTCCACTGGATGTGCTCGAGGTAGGGCCGCCACTCCCGCTGCTTCCGTCACTACTTCCCGACGCTGAACCGCTCGCCGTTGCGGAGGCATTCGACGTCCCGCCGCCTGCGGTGACAGAACCGACCGTTCCATTGATTGCAGTGACAATGCCCGCGATCGGCGCTTTGAGGACGGTCTTGTCACGTTCAGCTTGAGCGGCATCCACATCGCGCGCGGCGTCGTCTCGTGTCTTCACCGCGCTGACGACGTCGTTATCCTTCGACGGCAGCGAGCTCTGCTGGTCGCGCACCGACGCGGCCGCCGTCGCGTACTCGGCCGAGTCCGTCGGCGTGGCAGCAAGAGTGGCCCGCGCGTCGGCCAATGCGTCCCGAGCGGACGCGTAGGCCGACCGAAGGTTGGAGAGCGCCGTCTCGGCAGCGCTCAGCGCACTCTGCGCCTTGGCCAGCGCACGATCTGCATCGGCGGGGTCGATCGTTGCGAGGTCCTGTCCAGCCGCCACAGTCTGCCCCACCGCGACCGAGATTCCGGTGATCGTGCCGCCGTTGGCGAAGGACACATTAGAGGTGGCAGCTGCAGAGATCGCGCCTTTGGCGCTTACGGTCGTCGTGACGGTCCCGGTCTCGACCGTCGCAGAAGAAGTCTTGACGGCTGGGGCCTGAGCGAAAGGGTTGGCGAACAGGACGATCAGGCAGGCGATGAGCAGAACAGCCGCGGCGACCGAGCCGATGCCGATCCACCCCTTTCGACCCAGCCGTGGGCGCCGAGCGCGAGACAGCGGCGCCTCCGTCTCCACCGTGTCGGTCGATACGGGATCGAGCGAGTCGAGCGCCTCCTCGGCGTCAAATGATGCGTGAATGTCCATGGTGTCACCCTAGAAATGCGCTGGGCCGATTGCATCACTCCGCGGTCTCGCAGACACTCATCCAGCAGCATCTACCGAAACGGAGCCGCCTGGGCTAGCACGCCAAGGGTGTAAACCACCCGGGGGTCCTAGCGAGTGGATTTTGCCGGGCTCTCTCCGTCCGAACCCAAGCGGAGCGCCCCCACGGGACCGGATCTTCCGCGTGAACACGCGGAAGTTGGCCGCGCTTCAGAAGTGCGCCTCACATCAATCGGCGGACGGATGCAGGTCGATCCTCTGGGTCGACGCCGCGCACGCGGCCCCCGCGCTTAGCTTGCTCGCATGGACAATCACACGCACAAACAAGCGGTGGCTCACGTCACCGATCTCCGCAAGAGCTACGGCACCGGGGACAACACCGTCACAGCGCTCGACGGCATCAACCTCTCACTCGAGCGTGGAGCGTTCACCGCCATCATGGGGCCGAGTGGTTCCGGGAAGTCGACCCTGATGCACATCATGGCTGGACTGGATCGCGCGACGAGCGGCCGGGTCCGGCTCGGTGAGGACGACATCACCGACCTCGACGACAACCAGTTGACGCTGATCCGCCGCCGTCGGATCGGCTTCGTCTTCCAGTCGTTCAACTTGGTACCGACGCTCGACGTCGAGGCCAACATCTGTCTTCCCTTCGAGCTCGACGGGCGTCGTCCGAACGGCGACGAGCGGGCCTGGATCAGCACTCTCGAGAGTGCGCTGGGCCTCCAGTCGCGACGCACGCACCGTCCCCATGAGTTGTCGGGAGGTCAGCAACAGCGTGTGGCGATCGCTCGCGCTCTCGCCACGCGTCCTGCGGTGCTGTTCGCCGATGAGCCGACGGGCAACCTGGACTCCCGCACCGGTCGGAGCGTGCTCGCGCTGCTCGCCGCGTCGAGCACTGAGTACGGACAGAGTATCGCCATGGTGACCCATGACCCGATCGCTGCCAGTTACGCCGACCGCATCGTCTTCCTGGCGGATGGCCGGGTGGTCGACGACCGTCCCCGTTCGACCCCAGAGCAGATCTCCGCCCTCATGCTCGGAATGGAGCGCGCATCATGAACGGGTCGAAGCAAACAGGTCGCTCGCGGGAGCATCGCGCCAGCCTCTTCGTCGCAACGGTGAGTTCGTTCTTCGGCGTCGCCCTGCTGATGGCTGTCGACGTCGAGTCGGCGATGGTCAACGCGGATGGCAAGACCGGGGGAAGCTCCACCGTGACGATTCTTCTCGCCCTTACCGCGACCATCTTCGTCGCGCTCGCCGTGTACGTCGGCTCGATCGTGACGGTCAACACCTTCGCCACAATCGTGGCTGGTAGGACCAGGACGATCGCCCTCCTCCGCCTCATCGGCTCCACAGCACAGATGCAGCGTCGGTCGGTCAGCCGCGAAGGCGCCGTCGTGGGAGCTATCGGAAGCCTCGCGGGCCTCGCACTCGGGCTGGGGTCCGTCGCTGCCATGGTGAAGGTCGGCGTTGCCACGCGGTTCCTGCCGGCACTCGACTACCCCCTCTTCGACTTGTCTGTCCTGCTGCCCGTGCTCGCTACGTTCCTCGTCACCTGGTTGGCGTCGTGGGTGGGGGCCAGGAGAGTGCTCGCCGTGACACCACTGCAAGCACTCGGTGAGGCGGAGGAGCAGAGCTGGGATGAAGCGAGCGGAAACCGAGCTCGGCGAGCGACGTCCTGGGTGCTGTTCACGGTGGGGATCCTGCTGTTGCTCGGAGGCGCCGCGGTGGGGGTTGTCGATGCGACTGGAGTCCTCATCGGCGTGGTCGGTGGTCTGATCTCCTTCACCGGCCTGATCGTCGGCGCGACGATCTTCATGCCTCCGGTGCTCCGTCTCGTCGGTCGGCTGTTCGGATCTTCCGCTCCTGCTCGGCTGGCAGCCGAGAACGCACTCAGGTATCCCGAGCGTAGCTCCCGCACGACCGTAGGTCTGACGATCGGCGTGACCCTGATCACGATGTTCGCCGTCGCTGGATCGACGTTCCAGCAGTCGATCGTCCGCGCTGCGACGATCGACCCCGACTACTACAGCGGCATTGATGAGATCGTCGGCCAGGTCGTCGCCGTGTTCTCGGTCTTGATTGGTTTCAGCGCGCTCATAGCTGCTGCCGGCATGGTCAACAGCTTGTCGCTGAGCGTGATCCAGCGCAAGCGAGAGCTGGGACTCCTCCGTGCTTTGGGCTTCTCCGCCGGTCAGATCCGGCGCATGATCTTGGTCGAGGCTGCACAACTCACCATCGCGGCCGTCGCCGTCGGTCTGGCGCTGGGCGTGTTCTACGGATGGGCAGGCGCCCAATCGATGCTCGCGTCGCAGAAGGGGATGTCTGGACTGGTCGTGCCTGCTATGCCATGGGGGATATTGGGCGTCATCGTGGTCCTGGCTGCGGCCCTCACCGCTGTAGCCGCATTGGGTCCTTCTCAGCGGGCGACCCGGGTGTCGCCGGTCTCGGCGCTTGCGTCCGAGTGACGGAGGTGCGCCGTCTCCGAGCGGAACCAGATTCTGGTCACCGCTGACATCCTCGCTGATCAATCGCCCTTGCGGTCCCGTCGACCATCGCTCCGATCCGTGAGGGCTGACAGCCTCTCCGGTGTCAGCCCTCACCCTCGCCTGGGCGCTGCGTCGCTTGGTCTCATACTGCCCGCTTACTTCGGCGAAGCCGTTCTGAAACAGGATCAATCATGAAACCTCTGTTCGCGCACTATCGTGCTGCAGCTCCTATGACCGCTGGGCCCGGCCCGATTCTCGCCGTGGATCTCGCTCGACTGATCGCCATGTTGGGCATGATCGCCGAGCATCTCCACTGAGAACAGATGCCGGCGCCCATCCTCACGCTGGTGACGGGCTTCCCATCGACACTGTTCGCCGTTCTCGGCGGTGTTAGCGTCGCATTGTCGATCCGCCGCTTTCAAGACAGCGGTCAGCATCTCCGCGCGACGCTCACGGTCGCCGTCCGAGGACTGTTGATCGCGGTGATCGGCGCGCTACTGGCCATCGCTCCGTCGATGGTGATCCTGGTCCTGGTTTACTACGGTGCCACGATGATCGTGCTTGCGGTCATCGTCAACCTGAAGTCATGGATGCTGCTCACGCTCACAACGTTGCTCGTCGTCCTAGGTCCTCAGCTCAATGTGGTCGTCTTCAACGCGCCGGACCAGGACACGATCGGCGAGCTGTCATTCACAAGCCCATTGGCGTTTCTCCGAACTGTTGCATTCACAGGTATGGACCCGGTGATCACCTGGCTGGGCTACATGATCGTCGGCCTGCTGATCGGACGGTGGGCGCTCGCACGCCGGTCCGACGGTCGCGGCACAACGGGACCTCGCCTGCTCGGGGTGGGATCCGTTCTTCTGCTCTTGGGCGTCGCTTCCGACCTCGCAAGTCGTCCTGCGGTCGTCGATTTTCCTCAGTGGCGGCGATCCATCCCGGAGAACTGTCGCCGAGATGGGGGTCGTCGGGCAGGGCTTTGTTCATCCTCTCGGGGCGGCTGGATCGCCTTGATGAACGCCGCGCCCCACACCGGATCCACCGCCGACATGATCCGAACCATGGGCGCCGCGATCCCAGTCCTCGGTCTCCTGCTCTGGGGCACAGCGAAGAGTCGTCCCATGAACGTCCCGATGCGCGTGCTGCAGAAGGCGGGCAGCGCACCCCTGACGATCTACGTGGCCCATGTCCTGTCGACAAGTCTCATGATGGCAGCTGTGGACGCCGGTGCCAGTAGTTATTCGGCATGGTGGGCAAGCGGACCGGGAGCGCTGGCGCTTCAATACCTCGGGATCTGCGCACTTGGGATACTCCTGGCCGGCCTCAGCAGACGCGGCCCGCTCGAATCCGCAGTGAGCGGAGTTACGCGTCGCATCGTCGGACTCTTGCCGGGTTCGTGACTCATTCCAGGTTTCGCACCTTGTCGGTGGGGTTATGAGCACCGAGGCTGCGGCGCCTCTGGAATTCCTCTACTGCGTCATGACGCCCTACCTGCCGGGCGATTGCGCAACCTCCGCACTGACGGTCGGTGCGTCATCGTTCCATCGGTACACCCACACCGAGGCAGACTGCCTGACACGCGCGGTTTCACCGCGAGGATCACAAGAAGCACCCAACCCGACTCGATGAGTATTCGGCTCTCAGTGAGGCTCTGCAGGATCAAGAGCAACAGGACCGAGAACGGCGCAGCTCCTGCCATGAACGCGCCGAAAGTCCTCCTCGTCAATCGCTGTGGCAAGAGCCACAGGGTGCCTTGCGCCGTCTGGACGACGAGGACCAGGAACACGAGAGCGCCGACGAGCCCCAGCTGCATGGTCACGTCGAGCCACGCGTTGTGCGCTTGGAGCTGACGGACACCGTTGCGGACAACGAACTCAGAGAACTGAGGTTCCCAGCTTGCCCAAGGGCTTGAGAATCCCCAGCCGAGAAGGGGCCGTTCTTCGATGCGCTCAACGACTTTCAGCCAGATCTCGGTCCGACCGGTGAGATCGGCGCTCTTTCCGAACCCGCTGAGAATGGCTCGCCAATGGGGCGCGGCTGTGCCTACCGCGCCCAGCACGACCAGCAAGACGGCTGTGACGACGGCTCGTTTCGTCCACCCAGGACGCAAGGCGATGCCCATACCGATCGCCGCAACAACGGCTCCCGTGCCGACCAACGCTACGAGGACGGTGGAGGAGCGGGTGAGCCAGAGCGTCAGGATAGCCACAATGACACAGCTCAGAGCCTCCACCCGAGCCTTCGCCGTCGCGAGGCGTGCGAGACTCACGATCAGCGCGACTGCGGCTACGAATGCCAACAGGTTCGCGTTACCGGGTAGCCCCTGAATTCGGTCATCCTCGAAGAGCACGTCCCTCGACCAGTAGGCGAGCAAGGGCGGCTTCGCGTCGCCGTAGTCAGTGAAGAAGGGGAGCACTGGATGACGTATCACGAGGGAAACGAACAGTTCGAAGAGCAGCGACAACGCCAGGACGCTGAGCGCAGCCCGCTGAATCGCGGCCATCGCATCGTCCCAGAGCAAGTGCCGCGCAACGAAGATGCCGACCGCGGTGCACATCAACATACCGAGAAGGGTCACGACCGTACCGAGAGGGTAGGCCGACCAGATTACCGAGATCACGGCAAGAGCGACGTAACTCACCAGTCCCCACGGTAGGCGGCGCAAGGTGAATACCACAGGCGAACGGCGCCACAACACGGCGAGCAGAACGATCGAGCTGAGGGCGACAACCCCGTACCCCCAGATGGTGAGCAGGTTTATCCACGCGGAACCAGCGAAAGCAACAAAGACTACCCACGTCGCAGTCAGCTTGATGACACGCGACCGCTCAGCCGTCTCATCGCCTGATGGTTCCGCGTGGCGAGGCTCTCGATTCCGCGCCGTCACTTGCGGAGCAACCATCGCGAGAGTCGCCACGAGCGTGAGCGCTCGACCTCCGCGATTGCATGTTGTATGTCAGCGGCCCGCGCACCGGTGAAGTGCGAGCTTTGGGCTCCGTGACCGCGACCCATGAACCAGCCGGCCCAGCGAAGGGGTGATGTGACCTTCCAGGACGTCGAATCGAGCAGACTGGCCAGACGATGGAGCGCTTCTGCTCGATCAGGATCTCGCGGGTCGATCGATTCTTGCGAGACCAGCGCTCGGTGAAGATGCTCCGACTCGACCAGCTCACGGATGCGTCGAGACTCTCCCGGCTGGAGCAGTAGCGGTCGCGCGTCGATGTTCCGTCGAATGAAGAGCTCGTTGAGTCGCCACACTTCAGCATCGTGTTCCGTGGCCGAGCTCTCTTGCTCAACCCAGCGATGGTAGATCGCGACGATCTCACGCGAATCCGCAACCCCGACGATCGATCCAGCTCGGAGGAGGTAGTCCCAGTCCTCGGTCGTCGTCAGGGACTCGTCGAACCGCACGCCGAGGTCACGGAAGAGTGAACGTGGGAACGCGAGGGTCATGAAAGGAGACTGGTTGTGCAGAAGATGGTTCACATACGAGAATTCGGGCTCATAGACCATCTCGGGTGAGGTCGTCGCACGGATGCCGTGCTGCCCTAACACCTCGACACGCGCTGCTCCCTGCACGACCGCGAGACTGCGCAGGACTTGACCCCGGTGTTTTCGGTCCAGCGCGCTGAACGTCTCGATCCAGTGCCCCAGTACGAGATCGTCATCGTCGAGGACTGTTACGTACCGACCCCGGGCTTCTGCGAATCCGATGTTCAGCAGGGTGGCCCGGTTGCCGCGGTCGGCGTGAACGACTCTTGTCTTGGCCTTGAGACCGGTCGTGGTGTCGTCCACCAACCGGTCCACGACAGAACGGTCCTCCACTCGATGAGCGACGAGGACGACCTCGAAGTCCTGATCGCTCTGCGCTGCGAGACAGGTGAAGACCTCCTGTAACTCGTGGACCCGCCTACCCTGGGTCCGAATCAGGACCGTGAACTTCGGTCCGTCGATCGTCTGTTCACAGGCCGGAGCGGTTACCTTCGGGCCGGCAACGCACGCCCAGACGAATTGGTTCACGGTGGCGTTCGGCTCGACACCGTCGCGAAGGCCTGCCAAGAAGGTCTCGACGGTCGTGCCCTGCTGGAGCGCGGAATGATCCTCGGGAAAGTGCTGGTCACTGTTGGTGATGACGACGTCGTGCCGAGCGATCCGATGCAGGCCATGCGTCCCGAGATCTTGCTCCAACTGCCGTTCGCCGAAGAGTCGGACGTGGGTCTGATCAAGGAGACCAGTCGCGGTGTAGTCCCAGGACCCGAACGCGAGCTTCACCGCGATGTCGCGGTGTGTGACGTTGGGAACACTCAAGACGACGATGCAGCCGTGGTCCCGTGAGAGCTTGGTGAGCGCCTCACCGACGGCATCCCTGCGGGCCAGGTGTTCGAATCCGTCAAGGAGCGTGATGGCAGCGATGCGCCGGCCGGCGATCAGTTCTCGGAGGGCGTCGTAGCAGTTCTCCGCCTGGAGATCGACTTGATGCGCTTCGAAACCCGCCGTGCGGAGACGATCCACTTGTCTCTGTTCCAGATCGACACCAACGTAGGTTGCTCCGAAGCGTGACTCGACATGGCTGGCTATCACCCCGGCGCCGCAGGCGAGATCCAGGTGGATAGCGTCTCCTGATGCAGGCTGGTAACCAGCAATCAGCTCCAGCGCGTGGCCATAGGCTGACTCCTCGGAGAAGGCGAAGTCGTACGGAACCGCATCGCTGCTCACAGGACGAACCGGTGAGTAGCGTAGTTGCCATCGGTGAACTCGGCGGTTCGATGATGCGGATCCCGCTGTTCTGGGAGGGCGTCTCGTTCCATACGCGAGCGGAACTCCCTTGCAGCGCGTGCAGCATCAAGGTCGCCGGAAGCGTCGAACGAAGAGAGAATCTGATCCGTCAGGTCCGGGCGCGACCACTTGTACGTGAGGAGGAGAGCGGCTTCTGCGGAAAAGTAGCGCTCGGAGGAAGTGGGCCGCCATCTCCCGTTCTCCGAGAGCGTCTTGGCGTGGAAGACCGAGGCTCCCGGCTGAAAGACGATCTTGCGGCCGACCTCGCGGATCCGCCATGAAAGGTCTACGTCGTCGCAGTACATGAAGAAGCTCTCCGCATCAAAGCCGCCGATGTCCTTGAACAGTCGTGTCGGGAACATGGAGTAAGCACCCGCTGCCCACGAGGTCGCTCCAGTACGACTGTCGTAGTCCTTGGGGTGCTCCAAGGGAAGCTGCTTTGCTTCGGCGATTCCCACAGCAGGGTCGGCGAATACCTTGAGTAATGATTGAATTGCTCTGGGTGATATAACGATGTCTGGGTTCGCGATCACGAGATAGTCGGATGTCGTAGATGCGGCAATCCTATTCTGAGCTCCCCCATGTCCAAGGTTCTCTCCGAAGAATTCGTATCGAATCTCGGATAGTGATGGAAACCGGTCTCGCCAAACACGGAGCCAGGATTCGGTCAAGGTCGGCGTCGGCGAGCAATCACCGAAACTCACGACGACGGCACCTCCCGTCTTCTCAAGCCAACCGATCTCCGCTGCGCGGTGGGTGGCCTCCAACGCGCGTTCGATTGCCTCAGGCGGTGTGTGGAACAGCACCGATTGCACGGTTACCGATGGGGTAGAGCTGATCGGCTCGTGCGTCATGAGTTCCCTTCAGATTCCTGTTGATTCGCTGCTTTCGACGATCGAGGAGAACCCTGTTTCCGTATCACGCCCGCGAATGGCATGTGATCTCCGGGAGTAGCCGGACACGAAGCATCTGCTCTCGCAGCCAAATGGCGCTCACGCAATCTCGAAGAGCGATGGGTCGGCGCGCCAATCGCGTCCCCGGCCAATAGCCTTGCATCACCGATAGCACCTGCGAACTCGCGGTGGGGTGATCTCTGGGTGAGACCAGGATGAAATGGATCCGACCGCGGCGCTGGACCACTCGCAGTTGGAGTGTGCAACTACACAGCTCATATCAAGACAGCAAGCGAGTCGGGGCTCTCGGAGGTGCGTTTTCATCGGCGGGTTGAAAGGCCCTCAGCTGCTGGATCGTTCCGCGGACTGATGCGGCGAGGCACCAGGGTTGGATGTGGTGGTCGTGCCAGCGCGGAACGCTGGGGATCCTGTGTTCGCTCCACCGAAAGGACTCTCGTTCATGAGCCTCATTGCACATATGGTCGCTCTGACAAAACCCTCGATCGCACCTTGGCACCCTCACCGCATTGTCGCCCTCGACGTGGCTCGCTTCTTGGCACTGGTAGGTATGTTCACGGCGCATTTTCTGATGGGGCAAGGCCCGGCGCAGGTGCAGGTGCTTGTCACTGGGTTTCCCTCGACAGCTTTCGCAGTCCTTGGAGGAGTCAGCGTCGCAGTGTCGACGCGTCGGCTCATGGATGACGGCCGCCCATTGACGGCCGGCGCGACCGTCGCGGTACGCGGTCTGGTCATCGCCGCGATCGGTCTGGCACTGGGTGCGGTGCCACTCGTGATCGTGATGGTCCTCGCGTACTATGGCTTCGCTCTCGTCGCTGTGGCATGCGTTCTGTGGCTACCCGGCTGGGTCCACGGCTGCCTCGCGGCCGCGCTGGTTCTGATCGGTCCGCAACTGATCCTCTGGGCGAGACAGACCGGAGAAACAGGCGGCGTACCTGCTCCGTCCTTCTCGAGCCCCGTTCACTTTCTGCAGACGTTGCTATTCACCGGCTTCTACCCGGTCATCACCTGGTTTACGTTCATGCTGATCGGCTTGTGCGCCGGGCGAGCCATGCTCAGCGCGAAGTCCCCGTCGAGAGTGGCCACGAGGGTGCTCGTCCCGGGAATCTTGATGGCCGTGGCCGGCATCACCAGCGACCTCGTGAGCCGACCAGCCGTGATCGATGCACTCAGGGCAGGGGGCAGTACCCAGAAGCAAGCGCAATCCCTCGTGACCGGTGAAGGGTTCGGCACCCCGCTCGGTGACGGCTGGATCGCCGTGTTCAGTGCTGCTCCTCACACCGGAACGACCGCCGACATCCTGCGCACCAGCGGCGTTGCACTTGTGATGCTCGCGTTGCTGCTTCTCGCGATCCCCCGAGACGCTTCGCGGCTGCCGTTACCGCTCCTGATCATCGCCCGAGCAGGGTCTGCACCACTCACGCTCTACATCGGGCACTTCTTCGGGTTCTACGCTGTGTTCCTGCTTGCAATGATCGTTGGCCCAGTTGCTGAGTCACTGCATCTCATGGGCGTGGGAGGGATCGCGCTCCACGTTCTCGGAGCGGTTGCGGTCGGCGCTTACCTGTACCTCACTGATCGACGAGGTCCCTTGGAGGCCCTTGTCAGCCGAACGGTCCGATCCGTTACAAAGAGATTCCCGCCTGTGAACGGTGGTCCCGGAGCGCCACGACGCCGGCGGCCTGTCTGTGGTCCCGGCGAGACGGTGCAGCAGAACGAATGAAGGCGCTGGACGCATCGCCGTGCGACCCGTCGGAGCTTCCGCGGCCTGATCGGAGCTGCTGTTGCCGCTTATCTATCTGTTCGATCATTCAGGCCGTGCATTCAACTTCCCGTTCCTAGGCACGCGCGACTCATTTTGGTGGAATGTTTGTAGCGGTCGATACTCATCATGGCCACTTTTCTTTACACTCGAATAGTTGCCGGGGGGAAACGCGTACCATTAATGCACTTTAAGTTGACTTGATGCGACAGCCTCTGATTTACTCCGGCGCTAGGGGGAGTCCCAGGCTCGCGTGCGGAACGGTGGTGAGGTTTCGTTCAAGTGGAGTCCGGGTTTCCTGGCGTGGTCAATAGACCTGCGCGCAACGAGGCTGAAATCGGCGTCTCTGGTTCCATTGGAATTGATCAGTGGCACAGGGCGGGAAAAGGAAACTGGGATGAATAACAGCGGCTCAATTGTGCTTCGGAAGCGCTCACGCGCTTCAGGGGCAGTTATACTTCTGATTGGAATGGCGCTCGCCATGTTCTCCGCGGTGATTACAGCATCACCGGCGAGCGCCGCAGAAGTCGATGGGGTGACAAGCGTCGACATTGTCAACGCTCCTCCGTATGTGAAGGACGCGCAGTATCAGGTCAACGCGACCTGGGCGGTGCCGGATTCGGCACAGCCGGGGGACACCTTCACGCTGAACTTTCCTGACGCACTCGTCGGTTTTGCGGCCACGATCGATCTGCCGGATGCCGACGGGAACAGCGTCGGTACGTGCACCGTCAGCGACTCGCAGTTCGTGTGCACACTCTCTGATTTCGTCGCGACACACAACAATGTGCACGGCACCCTGAACTTCAACGCGAAGTTCGTCGAGACGTTCACGGAAGAGCAGGTGCAGTTCACGACCGGAAACAACGTGACGATCGTCACTGACGTCGAAGGCGGAGTCGGCACAGCAGGTCCCGACGACGTTCCGACGGTTCCGACGAAGTTCGGCTACATGAACAACGATGGCAAGACGATGACGTGGGTCATCCGCGTACCGAGTGAGGATCTCGGTTCGGGCAGCAACGCGGTCATCACCGACGACTATGACGCTCCTCTGGTCTTCGATTCCGCAAACCTCACTGTGCGCTCGATCGATAAGGCTGATTGGGCACAAAAGGACGATACCGCGGCCTGGACGTATCTGGGTCAGGGCGTCACGCCTGGTTCGACATACACCCTCACCGATCGTCCGGCCGACACCGCCTTTGATGTAGGACTCAACGGTCCGAATACCGACGGCACGCGCATCTACGAGGTCAGCGTGATCATGGACTTGCCTGCCGACGTTGCCACCGGTGATGTCTTCAACAACCGCGCCGTCGTGAACGGTTCGACCTACACCGCGACCCAGGTCGAGTATGTCGGTGCCGGTGGGAGCGGCGAGGGTGACAGCCTCGGCGACTTCACCGTGACGAAGAAGGTCACCGGCTCGGGCGCCCAGCGGGTCGCAGGTGCCGAGTACACGGTCGACTATTCGTATCTCGATGGCAGTTCGCCGGTCACCGGGCAGCTCACGATTGCAGACGGAGAGACCGAGGGCCGCATCAATGTGCCCGAGGGCGCGGTCATCACCCTCTCCGAGGTCGCCCCGGTCGGAACTGGCGTCGCCTACGGTACCCCGGTCTTCTCCGGCACTGGCGTCACCGACAACGGCGACGGCACGGCGACGGTCACCATAATCGACGGCGTCATCGCCATCGAGCTCGAGAACCCCGTGGCTATCCAGTACACCCAGTTCGCAGTGACCAAGACCGTCACCGGTAGTGGGAAGGCCAAGGTTGTCGGTGCTGAGTACACGGTCAACATGTCTGCTGTTTACCCTGGTCACGCTGAGAACCACGCGGGCACGTTTGAGATCACCGACGGCACGGTCTACACCGTGACCGAAGTTCCTGTGGGAACGGTCATCACGCTCTCGGAAGTCAAAGCCACCGCCGACGGCGTGAACTACGGCACCCCAGTGTTCTCTGGCGAGGGTCTGACGCACAACGCCGACGGTAGCGCGACGTTCACCGCCGGCGCCGGCCTGCTGGAGATCGGGTTGGAGAACCCTGTGACAGTCTTCCCTCCAGCGGAAACCCCGTCGACGCCGCCGCACCTCGCGGCGACAGGTGTGGACTCGCCACCATTGATCGCCATTGGCACGCTGCTGCTGATCACGGGTGCGTTCGCGCTGGTGGCTCGCCGCCGCCGCAGCCAGGTGTGAAGCACTGAGCGGGGGCACACATCTGATGATGCGCCCCCGCTCAGCGCCCGAGCGGCTCGGGCCCGTTGGGCCGGCCTGTACCGGAAGTATCGTGTCCTCGACCATCAACCAGCAGTCAGGTCAGCCTGGTGGGCTCATCGGTGCCGGGTAGGAATCGCAGAGCGGATCGGTGAGGGCGGCCTAGAGAACCTATCACCTGTACGTGGCGCTCAACGGGCTGCCCGTCGAGCAGCAGCGGGCGCTGCGGGTGGAAGGCATGCCCGAGTGCCCGACGGTGCCGGCGGTTGCTGCCGGTACATCGGTTGCGAGCCTGTACCGCGAGGGAAGGCTAGGCGAGCAAGGTGAACTCACGACCCAGGCTGTCTTCAACACCGTCGGGTGCATCGTCGACAAAGACCTTTTGCAGCGGTTCCACGTCGTTCCGGGATGTGCTGATGCCCTGGGTCTCGCGACGAGTCGAGTTCTGCTCGACCCGCCGCGAGACTAGGTCGCGTCACCCGTTGGAAACGAATGATGCGTATTCCTCGATGCGTTCGATGAGGTCGCCGTCGAATCGGAAATATGTCGCGGCGTGCACGGTGCCGCGCATGCCGTCGGTCATCTCGACGGTGACTACGTGCTGCTGGAGCACCTCGTTCGGTCGAGAAAGCTGGCGGGTGATGTCGTACCGCATGGTCTTCATCGCGGCGGCTTGCTTGACCATGCCGGCGATGTTCTCGGCAAGAGTCTGATCGCCTGATCCGTCGGAGTGCCAGACTGTCGCGTCATCGGTGCATAAGGAGATGGCGGCGTCGAAATCGCCCCGTTCGAGGTTCCGGAGGTAAGCGACGGCTCGTTCCTCTAGGGCGGTGGTTTGTTCGGTCATTCGTCGTTCTCCTTCTTGGGGGTGGCTGGTCCTGTGGCGAGGTTCCGTTCTCCGGCCACGACCGCGAGGGGGAGGTGGTTTCCGGCCGGGGCGGTCGGGCAGGTGTATACGGTGGGCGCGACGTGGTGGTGCGAGACCGTGGCACGGTTGAAGTCCACCTGGATCTCTCCGCCGGCCGGGTCCAGCGGGAATCGGAGCCAGCGCCCGATCGCGGGGGTGTCGACGCCACTGGTGGTGTCGGTGAAGATCACGAGTGCTTCGTCGGGGAGCTCTTGCAGCACGGTCAGCACGAACCGCTGCCCCCGTATCTGGATTTCCAGGTCGGCGGGCGCGGGCATGTCTTGTCGAGTCCGCGGTTCGGTGAGCCGTTCGATGTCGGCGGTGCGGTCACCCGCGGCGGGCACGAGACGTCCGGGGATGACCCAGTCGGGGTCGAACGGGAACGCATCGATTCCAGTCAGGCCGGACTGCTCGAGCGCCTGCTCGTCACGAACAATGACGCCGTAGTGTCCGTCTGCGCCTCCTGAGATCACCTGACGCCCTTCGCCGATCGCGTGTGCTCCGGCTGGGACGGTGGCGCGCCCGATCACGGGAGTGCCGTCGAGGGTGAGGTCATCAGCATCGCTGACGGTGACCTCGAGGTCGCCGTCAGGAGTGACTCGCCAGGAGCCTTCGACGCCGTTGATGCGGACTGGTTCAGGCCCGGCGATGATGGCCTTGGCGGTGAAGTGTGCCTTACCCATGTCCCCGGTGAGTTCGTTCCACCGTTCGCGCTTCCACGCTTCCCATTCTTTGATCAGTGTTTCGGTACTCATTCGTTCCTCTTTCTATCGAGCGGTGAGTGCTGTTGCGGGCGGTGCTCCGTGTCAGGTGGGACAACCGTGTCCTGGGATGCAGAACCGGGATGTTCTGGAAGGGAGCAGATGCCGTCTTCGCAGAGCTCTTCGCTCATGCTCGGCTCGCCTGCTCGAACGCGGCGAGGAATTGCTGCGTGGGCTGCGCCCCTGACAGGCCATAGGAGTTGTCGATGACGTAGAACGGCACCCCCCGCGCGCCGAGCTGGTGGGCTCGGCGGATGTCGGTATCCACGGCGTCCGCATAGCGTCCGTCGGCAAGGACGGCGGCGGTCGTGTCTCGGTCGAGACCTGCTTCTTCGGCGATGGCGAGGAGCTCGTCGACGTGGCCGACGTGGCGGCCTTCGGCAAAGTGCGCCTCGAACAGGCGCTGCGTCAGCTCTGCCCGCATGTTCGTCGTCCCTGCGTAATGCAGGAGTTCGAGCGCTTGATGGGAATTGGTGGGTTGCATGAGGTCGGGGTTGTAGGCGAGCCCTTCCTGAGCGGTGAGTTGTCGCAGTTGCGTCATGATCTGCTGCATCCGGGCGGGGTCGACGTTGTGGCTTTGAATGTGCGCGTCGCGGTCGATGTCGGTGGGCGCGTCGGGGGACACCTGGAACGAGTGATAGGTGACCTCGACGGGTCCAAGGTGGCGGGCGATTGCGGCGCGCAGTCGGGCGCTGGAGATGTAGCACCAGATGCACTGCACGTCGGACCACACATCGAGGTGGATCGGAGTGACAGGGTTCATCGGTGGTTCTCCGCTTCCTGTGCGGCACGGCTCGCGTGCTTGAAGATGAGCTCGGTGTTCAGCGTCATCGCGACGCGAGCCCCGTTGGCAGCGGATTCGCTGACCTGGGTGGCGGGTTGGGCGAGGTTCCCCGCCGCCCACACTCCAGGCACGCTGGTGTGCCCTGCAGCGTCAACGGTCACGGCGGTGCCTGCGGGGGACTCACTGATCTCCAGCCCGAGACCGTCGAGTCCATCCAGGCGGGCACGGGTGGCAGTCGGGACGACCAGCGCGTCCAGTGCGACGGCGGATCCGTCGTCGAGACGCACCCCTGCAAGACGGTCGCCCTCCACTTCGACAAGGGTGATGGTGCGAGTGTCGATGCGGACGCCGGTCGCCTCGAGCTTGGCGAGATCTGTGGAGCTGTAGTCCAGGCCCTGGGAGAAGAACTGGACGTCTGCGCTCCACTGGCTGAACATCAACGCCTGCAAGGCCGACATCGGCCCGGTGGCGAGGACCCCGATGCGCTGGTCCTGAATTTCCCAGCCGTGGCAGTAGGGGCAGTGGATGACCTCTTTGCCCCACCGGTCGGCAAGTCCGGGGATATCGGGGAGCTGGTCGCGGGTGCCGGTAGCCAGCAACACGGTCTGCGCTGTGACGTCGTCCCCCGCATCCGTGCGCACGCGGAAATCGCCCCGCTCGGCGTGCGCCTCGGTGACCTGGCCAGAGATGATCTGACCGCCGTAGGAGATGACCTCCTCACGGCCCTTGCGCAACAACTCGAATGGGTTGACCCCTTCTTGCCCAAGGAGCCCTTGCGCACCTTTCGCGGGGGCGTTGCGCGGTTCGCCGCCGTCGATGACGACAACCCGGCGTCGCGCGCGGGCCAGGGTGAGCGCAGCTGACAGGCCTGCGGAACCGCCGCCGATGACGACGACTTCGACGTTCAGGGTACTCATACTGTGACCTCGTTCTTCTCGGCCTGGGCCGGCACTGGGTGGGCGGTTGGCTTGCGCAGAAACAACGCGAGGATGACGCCGGCGGCGCTGATCGCAGCGCCGACGCCGAACGCCGTGCCCACTCCGTGCGCCATGGCGGTAAGCGGACCTTCGCCGGTGTCGGCCGATCCGGCGACGGTGAACAGGGTGATGAACAACGCGGTGCCAGCGGCCCCGGAGACCTGCTGGAGTGTGCTCACGATCGCACTGGCGTGCGGGTACAGCTTCGGCGTGACGGCGCCGAGCGCGGTAGTCATCAGCGGGGTCATCATCATCGCGGTGCCGATGCTGAGCAGCATATGCATCCCGACCACCATCCACACCGGCGTTTCGGCACCGAGCGTGGAGAACGCCGCCATCGCTCCAGTGACAACGATCGCTCCAGGGAAGATGAGGGCGCGGGGACCGACCTTGTCGTAAGCGATACCGACGAACGGCGCCAAGATGCCGGACAGAAGCCCGCCAGGCAGCAGCATCAGCCCGGCGACGTAGGCGGGTTCACCAAGGACCTGCTGGATATACAGCGGCAGCATGATCAGAGAACCGAACAGGGCGATCGATACGACCACGATCGTGATCGTGGACATCGTGAACAGGCCGCCGGCGAACACCCTGACGTCCAGCATCACCCGGTCCGTGTCGCGCAGGGACAGCTGACGCCGTACCAGCCCGGCCAGGGCGATCGCGCCGACGACGATCGGGAGCCAGGGCGGCAGGCCCCCCTGCTGAGCCGCCTGCTCCCCGATGCTCGCGAGCCCGTATATGAGACCCGAGAACCCGATGGCGGACAGGAACACGGAGACAGGGTCGAACCGGGCTGGCATCGTCGGGGTCACATTCCGCAGCCACCGGGCACCAGCGAGGATCGCGAGGACCACGACCGGGAGAACGATGATGAACACCCACCGCCAACCCAGTGACGACACGATCACGCCGGACACCGTCGGCCCGAGCGCAGGTGCTGCCGCGGTGACGATCGTGACCAGACCCATGGTGCGGCCTCGGCGCTCCGGCTTGACCAGCTGCATGACCGTTGTGAACAACAACGGAAGCATGATCGCCGTTCCCAGTGCCTGCACGATGCGCGCCCCCAGCAGCAGCTCGAACGTTGGAGCAGCTGTAGCGAGCGCGGTACCCACCGCGAACAGTCCCATCGCGGTGAAGAAATTGCGACGCAGTAAGTAACGCTGCAACAGCACGCCGGTGATCGGTATGACCACTGCCATCGTCAACATGAACGCGGTCGTCAACCACTGTGCCGAGGCGGCGGAAACACTGAACCCATCCATGATGTGCGGAATCGACACGCCCATCGCCGTCTCGTTCAGCACCACGACGAACGCGGATACCAGCAGCAAGGCGATCGCAGGGCCGGTTCGCTCCGGAACAGGGGGCCGGTCGTTGGGCGTGGGAAGGATAGTCATGCTTTCTCCTAGAAACGAAGTATGAAGTCGGTACTAAGTACCGTTGCGGTACAACGTGCTAACCTAGCACCATGACCTTGTATTCCCCGACTCCGTCACGAATGCCCGATCTTCGTGAGCGGCGCCGCCGTGAGCTGGCCCGGACGATCGCGTTCGCGGCTATCGGCCTGTTCGAGCAGAAGGGGTTCGCATCGACGACGATCGAGGACATCGCTGCGGCCGCCGGCATCTCCCGCACAACCTTCTTCCGTCACTGCGCGACGAAAGAAGCGGCGGTGCTCGTCGACGACGCCGGGCTGGAGTCTGAACTGATTGCCGTCGCAGAACAGGTATCCAGCCGACACCCGCTACACCAGCTGGAGACTGCATGGGAGGCGATGACGGCTGTGTTCGACGCCGACCCGGAAGGTCACGACCGGTTCCTCCGAGTGCGACGTCTCATGCGCGACAACCCGGCGTTGCTCGGGGCAGGACTCGAGCGCGACGCCCGCCTGACAGAACACGTTGCGGCCGCACTTCGTGGCGGGCCCGGTCTCGAGCCGTTGGACGCCTATGTCGTCGCGGAGAGCTTCGCGCTCGGAATGCGGCTCACCTTCGACGAATGGGTGCGCCGCGCCGACCAGGACGCACCCTCTGCCCCACCGACCCTCGTCGACATCTACCACCAGGTCCGAGCAGCACTCGCCCGAACGAACGGAACCTCCTCACGATGACCCCCGAATTCGACAAGCAGTACTGGGAGGCCCACTGGGCAGCTGGGCAAGGCACGAGTGGACTCCCCGTGCACCCCGCCCTCGACAGCGAGCTCGCCGACCTCGTCCCAGGAACAGCCATCGACGCCGGAAGCGGAGAAGGCGCCGAAGCTGCGTGGCTCGCTGCAAACGGTTGGACGACCACCGCGGTCGACATCTCTGCACACGCCATCACCCGGGCAAATACGCGCCCCACGCCCTCCATTGGGAGGGGAACCGTCGCCTGGGTGGAAGCGGACCTCACGGTTTGGGAACCGGATCAGCAAGTCGAGCTCGTGACGACCTTTTACGCGCATCCCTCGATGTCGCAGCACGCGTTCTACGAACGCATCTCGCAGTGGGTCGCTCCCGGAGGGACGCTCCTCATCGTCGGCCACCACCACGACGGAGGACATGGGCAACCGCACCCTGAGAACGCGGTCACGGGGCCCGAGCAGATCCGCGCGCTCTTCGACCATTCAGCGTGGATCGTGCACACCGCTGAAACACGCGAAAGAACCGTAACCGTGCCCGGCGGTAGCTCGATCACGCTGAGAGACGTCATCGCACGCGTCGAACGAATCTGAGCGTAAGAAGTCAGACCAGCCGTGCTGTGTGTACCAGAACCGCCCTTCCCTGTGGATGAGCACCCCCAGCCTGTCACCAAGCGATCGGCTCCTGCAGGGACCGCCGGAATATGACCCGAGATTGATACCAGGGCGCAAGAACTGTTGATGACGGACAACGGCCCCCACTGCACGCCGAGCTGATTGGCTTGGAAGATGGCGGTACCCACGGGCCGGCATCGCGCCCAACGGCTGGGCCCGCAGCTGGGTCTCGGTCCCGGCTGCATGGTCTGGACCTCCGACGGGTCGTGCAGCCCGAGAGCGTCACCATTCGCGACCGACGAGCGACCCGGCTCAGCACCTGAACGTCACGAGTGCAAGGGTCGGCACATGGCTGAGGAACCTACTTCCACTCACCTTCCCAGGTGTAGAGATCGTCCGTAACCGCATACTCGCGGAGCTCTGCAATCTTGCCGTCGCGCTCGACCGCAATGGTTGCCCCGAGGAATGCGCGATCTTCGCCTGCCTGGTGGTACTCAAAACGCCACTCGGCGACGAGCACATCTCCCGCGCGGAACTCCCGTGTAATGGACCACTCCAGAACACGCGACCCCTCCTCGTTCCACTGTTCGCACCACTCCCGCACGCGTTCGCGACCGTAATACACCGGCCCGAAGCTCTCGGCGATCACCACATCGTCAACGACGGTCGCGATGATGCGCTCCGTTTCGTTCGTCTTCCAGGCGGCGATGTAGTCAGCAAGGGCACTCATCTCACCATTCAACGACGGCGAGCACGCGAAAGCACGGAGCGACGCTCTCGAACTGATGCTACGGTTCACGATTGGCGCTACATCAAGACCTATCGCTAACCGCTCGGCTTCGTCCACACGAGCGCATACCTCCACAGGGGCAGCCGTCGCCAGTTCGCTCCCGGCAGGACTCGGGCGGCGCTCCTTCGCACGTCGGCGTACGTGTGCAGCGGTGGCGCCGTCGGTGCGGAGTGTTCCCAGACACCGAACCGTCGAGCGAGACGTCGATGCTGAATGATTCCCGCAATATCGTAAGCATGGTCGAGCAGCCGGGATGATCGGGCGAGACCGATGACAGCGACGGTGCCACCCGGGGCGGTGAGTTCGGCGAGTCGAGTCAGCGTCGCATCGAGGTCGGGCAGGTGGTGGATCGTCGCGACGGAAGCCACCAGGTCGAACGAGGCGGGCGTGAGCGGATAGGTCATGACGTCACCCTCGACCCAGGCGACGTCCGATCGCTGGCGACGAGCTGATTCGAGTACCTCAGCGTCAGGATCAATTCCGGTCACCTGAGGCACGAGCTCGCGCAGCTCCATCGCCAGGAGTCCGTCTCCGGTACCGACGTCGAGCGCGGTGCGTGCTCCGTCCGGCACGACGTCGAGGATGCGCCGGTGGTAGTGGATGTTGTGGTTCCAACGGACCGGCAGCTCATCATTCATCCGTGAAAACTCGTCTTTCATCTGTACAGACTGTCAGGTCAAGGTAGAGGCAATCTATCGTTCTGGGACAGCTCGCGGATGTCTCCGAGCACGGTTGAAATGCTGATCTGGAGCGGAGCCGCGTGTCGGCCGAGCTAGAGTCCACTGCCGATCAGGGCGGCCCCAGAGCTTGATCTTGGCACGGCCGAAGGCGTTCGCCACGGCCCCGCTCACTGGTCACCGGACAGTCGCAGTTCGAGCTGAGGGAGGCCGAACAAACACCGATACGCCGGCGAGCTCCACAGATCTACCGTCACCCCAGGTGGCGAGGCCGAGCGCGGACAGGGCCGACTCCGGCGGAGGCCCTGAGCCCACGTCCGAGGTCATTGCCTGTGGACGGTTATCGGGCAGTACTTGGTTCAGTGCGATCCACTCCTCCCTCTGAGGGAGGACTACCCAAGGCTCCCCGTTTCGGGGCAAGTCTCGTTTCGTGGTGTGCCACTTCCCCTCGATTCGCGCCACGGCCCGACACCGTTCGGTCCTTGGCCCGTATCCGTCGCCAACCGTGTAGTGCACGCATGTCAGTTCACCCCACAGCACTCCGTCGAGGTGCTCCACGAATATCAGCGCGGGCGGATGCGGTGGACCGCCTGCCCGCACGACGTGTGGCGGCGACGGCTGTGCCCGCACAACGAAGGACGCTCCCTCCAACGAAGAGTCGGCGCTTGTGAGAAGGCTTTGGCGCCATCCCACAACCTCCAGCGGCCAGGCCGGGTCGTTCCACCCGCCATCGGCGCTGCGGACCGGGGCTTTGGGGCGGAAGAAGTCGAACCGGGCTAGGGGCATCTCCTTGGGTGTCCATTCTCGAGCCAGGCTCATTGCCTCGGCAGGCGACAGGGCGGTGTTCCAGACGGCGAGCCGCGCGATTTCTCCTCCAAAGAAGTTCCCATGCCCTGCCGTGAGGCGGACGGCGCCAACAGTGAAGTCGGAGACGGAACGCCGGTTGAGGCCGGCGGGGTAATGGAAGGGGTTTTTCGCGTACGTGAGCCCTTCTCCGAGCGGCGAGCCACGTTCGGTGAACGACGGACGGGCATCCGTCACTCCATCGAGGAATGAGCGGATCGCAGCGCCGTCGTAGGTGAACCCGATTACCCGCCACTGGTCATAGCCGATCATCCGGGCAGTCGCCGAATAGTCACGGCTGTAGGGGAGTCCTGCGCTCGGCCCACCAGTGCCCGATACATGACCGATCACCTGCTCCGCTCCGCCATACGTGGGGAGATCGATGAAGAGCCCGTACTGGCGACGGGGATCATCGTCATCCTCCTGCCACATGCCCGCGATGAACCCGGTTCCTCCGCGTCGGCGCCGAATGAGGGCGAAGACCGACACCTGGTCGCCGCCGGCCGCCACGTTCAGGACCCCAACGTCCGAGGCAGGGATGATGAGGTGGTCGGCAGCGCCGTCGAACGACAGCGCCCGGCCCACCACCTCGTCGGTTACCCGGGTGACCCGTGACCCGGGGGCGTCTTGCAGTCTTGACCTCCCGTCGAGCGAGATCAACGGATCCGGCTCGCGGCTGAAGTCCCACTCGGCCACCGGGTCATCCGATTGCATACGCTGGGTCAGCCCTGCTTCGCCAGGATGGGATCTGTCGCGGCGCACGCCTTCTTGAGCTGTCCGGCGATGTCAGCGGTGGGCTGCCAGATGCTGTCGAGATCAGCCTTGGTGGCGGCCGCCAGTTCCGGATACGCCGCCGGGTACGTGATCTGGTGCGCCTGCTTGAGTGGTTCGATCATGGCGTTCTGGGCTTCGTCGTCGGTGATCCGTGTACTCGCTTGCGACACGATCGACGGTTTCAGGAGAGCTTCGCGGCCGGAGACGTAAAAGCCGGAGAGCTTCTCGCTGGCAGCCTTGCTTGTGAGGTACTGGAGCAGCCGGGTGGCGAGCTCGGGTGAGCTGCCGTCTTTGAGGACCGACACGTAGGCCTGGCCCATGAAGTAGTCCTTGCCTCCATCGAGGTTGTCGGGCTGGGGCACCATATGAGTGGTGATCGCCGGATCGGTGATGGTGTTGAGAGTGCTGGCAGAGCCCACCATCATCGCTGTGTCGCCACTGGAGAACGCCGAGGTCTCACCGGGGCCCGGGTAGGTGTCGTCGTCGAAGATGAGGTCATGGAGATACTGGAAGGCACCCTCGGATTCTGCCGAGTCGAGCCCGCAGCTCGTTCCTTCTGGGTAGGCCTGGGCTCCCCAGCCCTTGAGGAAGACGCCCATGAACTGATAATTCTGAAGCGCGAACTGGGGGATGTCGAAACCGTAGGTCACCTCTCCAGAGTCGACCATTTCCTTGGCTATGCGGCGCAGGTTCTTCCACGTCCACGCGCCTTCGTCGATCAATTGCTGAGGGGTCTCGACACCCGCTGCCTCGAACGCTGCTGTGTTGTAGATCAACGGCTGGGCCCCGTTCGAGAATGGAATGGCATACAGGCTGTCACCGTCGGTCACCTGCTGCATCACATTCGGCAGGTAGTCGCCGACATCGAACGCATCATTGCCGGCGACACTGCTGATGTCGGCTAGCGCGCCGGATGCGATGAAGGCTGGCACGTTGGCTTCGACTACCCAAGCCAGATCGGGTGCTTCTCCACCGGTGAGCTGTACCGAGAGTTGCTTGGTGTAGTCAGCGAACGGGATGCTCTGCACCTGGAAATCGCCGAGCTCGGGGTTCTGGGCGCGGAACTCGTCGGCGAAGGATTCGAGGGTGTCGATGATCTTCTCATCGGAGGTCCACACGGTCATCGTCATGTCCAACGGGTTCTCGGCGGAGGCGGTCGTACCGCCTCCGCCCGAGCAAGCGGTCAGGCCTGCGGCTAGCGCGCCAACTGTGGTGAGGGTGACGATTGATCGGGATATTCTCATGGGGTCTCCTCTTCGAGATTCTGTGGGTGCTACGGGCTCTGGACAGACAGGACGTACGGGAAACGAGTGGACTACTTGATGCCGGTTCCGGCGATGCCTTGGACGAACTGGCGCTGAGCGACCAAGAACACTGCCAGCACGGGCAGGACGCTGAGGAAGGTCGCAGCCATCTGCACGTTCCAGATTGGGATCCCTGTGTACGGGTCGGTGAATGACTGCAGCGCCACGGGCAGGGTCCAGAGCTCCTTCGAAGGAAGGAACACGAGAGGTTCGAGGAACTCGTTCCAACTGTTCAGGAACGACAGAATGGCTAGCGCGGCGAGTGGGCCCCTCGCCAGCGGTAGTGCGATCCTGGTGAAGATGCCGAAGCGGCCGAGCCCGTCGATGCGCGCCGCCTGTTCGAGCTCGCCGGGCATCGACTTGAAGAACTGGCGCATCAGGAATACACCCAGGACGCACGGTACTCCGAAGATGCCGGGCACGATCAGGGCGAGGTGCGAGTCGATCCAGCCGAAGCTCCGGAGTAGACGGAACAGCGGGATGATCGTAACCTCGCTCGGGATAAGCAGCGCGGCCAGAAGCAACACGAACAGGATCTCCCGTCCGCGGAATTCGATCCGTGCGAAGGCGTATCCAGCCAATGACGACACCCCTAACACGCCGAGCGTGCAGACTGTGGCGATGTACACGGAGTTGAAGAACTGGTGAAGGAACGGCCCGGTGACGAAGGGCGCGATGAAGTTCTGCCACTGCGGATCGGCCGGCCAGAGTGAGGGCGGATTGGCGAACACATCGCCAAGCGGGCGTAGTGCCGTCACGAACATCCAATACAGAGGAAAGACGAATGGGATGACGGTCGCGACGAGCAGCAGGTACAGGATGCCCTGTGAGGTGCCACGGCCGATCCTGATCTCGAGGCGACGGCGCGCGCCCACCCTTTTGCTATGACTCATTGAAGACCCACTTCCGACGGCCCATCCATTGGGCGAGAGTGATGACCAGCGCTATCACGAAGAGCACTACCGCTCCGGCGCTGGCACTGCCGACCTGGAATGCATTGAAGGCCTGGTCGTAGATGTAATAGCCGAGGACCGTCGTAGAGAGTCCGGGTCCTCCCTGGGTAAGCAAGTAGATCTGGGCGAATGCCTTGAGTGCGTTTATGGTCGCGAGTATGCCGACAAAAAGAATCGTGGGACTGATCAGCGGGAGAGTGATCCGCACGAAGCTCTGCACGCCGTTTGCTCCGTCGACTCTTGAGGCCTCTTTGATCTCCTCCGGCACCTCCTGGAGGGCAGCAAGGAAGAGGATCATGCTTACCCCGACTCCCTTCAGGACTTGCACCGCGATCATGGTGGGCATGGCGGAGGTCGGGTCGGCTAGCCAGTTCGGACCAGTGATACCGATCTGTGAGAGCCAGGCATTGAGACCACCGTTGGCCTGTAGGAGGTAGTCCCACACCAGGGACCAGGCCACCAGTGAGATGACGACTGGGACGAAAAACGCGGTTCGGAAGATGCCGATGAAGCGGATACGTGCATTCACCAGCACAGCCAGCAGCAGGCCCAGCACAATATTCAAGGGCACCACGGCGAGGGCGAAGACTGTGGTGTTGCCCATCACATCAGCGAACACGGGGCTGGTAAACAGGTCGGCGAAGTTCTGCAGCCCGACCCACGTCTCCTTGCCAGAGAGGCTGTTGTAATCGAGGCCGCTGAAGTAGAAGACGCCCAAAAGCGGCCCGGCCACGAAGACCGCGAATCCGATCATGGCGGGGGCGATGAACGCATAGCCGTAGGCCGCCTCCTGCCGCTGCAATCGAGATGTCCTCGCCCTCGGTCTCGCCGCGGCGTCCGGCGCGGGCAAAGCAGTGGTCGCTGCGGCCGCGGTGGTTTGTGTCACGTCGCTCCTCGTTGAGTAAGTGGCGCCAATTAGAGTGGCACTTTTGCAATATATGCAACAAGCTTGCATATAGTGAGTTCGAGGATTGTGCCAAGCCGATCGTCGACTGTCAAGCTCTCAGTGTTCGTCGATCGCGGGGCCTCACCGTTGCGAGCCGGTGAGCCGGCGCTGGATCTGTGCAACGGCGTTGAGACAAGCCCGCCCGAGGCGCTCCACGAGTTCAGGGTCATTTCCTGCGAGCGAGAAGATACCGACCGCGGCTACGGGGCGTCGGAACTCATCGAGGAGGGCGACCGCGACGCGGGCGATATGGTCATTCCGGTCGATCGTCACAAAGCCGTTCAATCGCTCGAACTCGGCGCCCTTGTCAAACCCGGCGCGGTCGAAGACGAGCGCCGGGTCTTGGGGGTCGGCGACGTTCTCGGCGATGATTGCCTCGCGGTCCGCCTCTGGCAAGTGATACAGCAGCGCTCGGCCTGTGGCCGTTACGTGCATATCGGCCGAGAGTCCCGTGATGGCGGCGAATGCGGTCTCCCGGCGCGGTCGTAACGAGTCGGCGTAGACAACCTGAGACCGCTCAGGAACCGCAAGGTGCACCGTCTCGCCGAGCTCAGCACTGAGGCTCCAGAGCACCGGGCGGGCCAGTCGTTTGAGGTCGAAACCAGTCTCAAATCCGTGAGCCAGGGTCAGCACCCGGCTGGTGAGAGTGATACGGCGGTCGTCGCGCCGAGTCAGATAGCCGAGCGCCATGAGCGATGAGACCAGCCGAGATGCGCTGCCCTTGTCGAGTCCCGCCCGATCGGCAAGGTGGCCGAGGGCGATCCCGTCATGCTCTTGGGCAACCAACTCGAGCAACAGGAGGCCCCGAGCAAGAGTTCCGGTGGGAGGGGTTGTGTCAGTCATCGGTATCCGTCTCCGCGAGGCTCTAGTGCGCTCGCGCTGACGCCACACTACCGATGTAGTTGCATATACAGCAACGGCGCATTGCTTGACGTATTGGGTCCAATGTGTCTATGTTGCCTCTGCATGGCTGAGCCGTGTTGCAGCATTCACAACCACTCCGGGAGTCGACGATGACCAACCGACCGAAGCGACGACGCTCGCGCACTGCCCTCCTTCTCGTAGCGGCGCTCACCGTGGGCGGAGTTGTTCTGCCGGGTAGCGAACCTGCATTCGCTGACGAGTTCTCGTCGGCGCGGGCGGCCTGGACCGGCGTGCTCACTGGGGGTGCCTCCATCGACGTCTCGGTTGAGCCCTACGCCTCTGGCGTCGTGCGGATTGACGCCGACGCCGCTGGCGACCGCGATTCGATGACTGCCTCCGGCGAGCCGTGGGCCGACCTGGACACCGGTGATGCCGCCGGACTCCTGGAGGCCTTCCGCCGGGTGAAAGCCATGGCCCTCGCCTGGGCGACGCAGGGCAGCTCGCTGAGCGGCGACACTGCACTCCTGGCTTCGACGGAGCGTGCTCTCGATTGGCTCATTGCAAATCGGTACAACGCTTCGACGCCGGCGGTCCCTGCGACCTGGTGGTTCTGGGAACTCGGCATCCCCCTCGAGCTCAACGACATCACGGTGCTGCTGTACGCCGAGCGCACCTCGGCACAGATCACGGCAGCGATGGACGCGGTGGAGCACTTCCGGCCGACGGTCACCCGCACCGGGGCGAACCGCGTTTGGGCGGCGCTGGTGGTGGGTGTGCGAGGTGTCGTGGTCGGCGATGGCGCGAAGGTGGCGGCGGCCCGCGATGGACTCGCAGCAGTGCTCCCGGATGTGACATCGGGCGATGGCTTCTACGCCGACGGTTCTTTCGTGCAGCACCAGTACTACGCGTACACCGGCGGGTACGGTGTGTCGCTCCTCAGCAACATCGTGCGGCTGCTCATGCTCCTGGACGACACACCTTGGGAGGTTCCGCCTGCCTCGGTGGCGACGGTCGGCTCCTGGATATCCCGCTCCTTCGACCCGCTGATGAAGAACGGTGCGCTGATGGACACCGCACGCGGCCGGGAGATCAGTCGTGAGCAGTCGAGTGATCACGATGCAGGTGCTCTCGCGGCCCGCGCCGTGCTGCAGCTGGCCGAGACCTCATCGGCCGCCCAGCGAACTGCGCTGCGCTCGATCGCCAAGCGCTGGATCGCCTCCGATCCGCTGGGCAGCTACTGGCACGCCGGCTCTCTAACTGAGTTGCAACTCGGGCGTACTGTCATCGACGACAGCACTGCCGTTGCAGCCGCACAACTGCAAGGTACTTGGGCCTTCAACCGGATGGACCGGGTCGCCCATCATGGCGCCGGATTCAGCTTCGCCGTCAGCATGTCGAGCTCGCGGATCGCGAACTACGAATCGATCAACTCCGAGAACCTGCGCGGGTGGTACACCGGAGACGGGATGACCTCGCTCTACGGCACCGATCCTGACCAATACGGGGGCGACTACTGGGCGACGGTGAACCCGTACCGACTGCCTGGCACCACGGTCGACACTCTCGTTCGCACTGCGGGAGCGTCCAAGAACATCCGACCCGCGGTCGACTTTGTCGGGTCGCTTCGAAGCATCTCAGGCCGCTCCGGCGTCGCCGCGCAGCGCCTCGATGCCGCGAGCAGCACACTGGTGGCGCAGAAGGGTTGGTTCCTCTTCGACGACGAAGTGGTCGCCGTGGGCGCCGGAGTCACCGCGACGGGCCAGACCGGCACCGGATGGGACGGCAGTCCGCGGCGCGTCGAGACGGTGATGGACCAGCGTAGAGTTTCGCTGGCCAGTCAGACTGTCATCGTCGACGGCTCTGCCGCAGCGGCCACAGTCGGCACTCCGCAGATATTCACCGACCCCGTCTGGGCGCACATTTCGGGTGCGACCGGATCCGTCGGATACACGATGCCGGGCACGGCACCGCTCACCGTGCTGCGCGAGCACCGCACCGGAACCTGGAACACCATAAACGTCAATGGTTCCACCGATCAGTGCTCTGCGGACTTCATCTCGCTCCTCTTCGACCACGGCACCAACCCACCCGCGGCGCGGTACTCCTACGTCGTACTCCCAGGAGCTACCGCCGCTCAGACCCAGACGTACGCAGCGTCCCCGGAAGCAGTTGTCCTACTGAACACGGCGCAGGTTTCTGCGGTCCGTGATAGCACAATCGGAACACTCGGCAGCATCTTCTGGACGACAGCGGGAGGCTCCGTGCCAGTCGACGGTTCACCATTCTTGGTGTCGGACGCCGCAGGCGAAGTGATCACGGAAACTGCATCGAGGACGCTCCAGGTGTCGTACACCGATCCAACGCAGGTCAGTACCACGCCAGTCCACCTCGAGATCAAGCGCTCGGCCACCGCATCCTCGGCTCTTTCGCCTGGCGTGACGGTCACGCAACTCACTCCCACGATCAAGCTCACCATCGACCCCACCGCGGCAGCCGGCAGACCCTTCACAGCCACCTTCAGCACACAATGACCGATCACGGGTGCGGCATCGCCGCCTGACGGTGCAGGCGCTCTGTCGGCCCACGATCCGCTGGCCGGCCTTTGTCGGGAGCGTCAGTGTCCAGTAAGCGAGTTCACGAGAAGGATCGTGTCTGTGTTTGTCACACCAGGCACGGCCCTGATTCGTTCAAGGACAGCATCGAATTCGGTCAGGGACGGTGTGCGTAGCTGAGCAGCCAGGTCCCAGGTGCCAAGCGTCGAGTGCAGACGCTCAACTTCAGGAAACCCTCGCACGGCCCTGACAACGTCCTGCCCGCGATTCGGCATGCTGGAGATCAGGGTGATGGCCTCGATCGCGTCGCGATCGACTTCGTCGCTGAGGCGGATCGTGAACGCTTCGATCACGCCGGAGTCCGTCAAGGTCTCGATCCGCGCCGCGACTGTCGACCTATTCACGTTCAGCTCCCGGGCCAACGCCGCGACCGGCATCCTCGATTGCGTTCGCAGGAGCGAAATGAGTCGGCGGTCGAGGTCATCGATCATGCAATAAGTTTAGTGCAGCTCACCAGATCGCTGAGAAAATAAGACAGATACCGCAGATTGTCGGTTGTGGGACCACATTGCCGGTTCATAGCGTTGTTACCACTGCCCCGCACAGAGAGCCGACTCAACCGCAAAGGAACCCCGCAGTGACGACTACATTGATTCATTTCGCTGGGCGCGCAGGCGATCACAATGACCGAGCGATGACTGCGTCACCGATGCTCGCAGCGGCGTTGGGAGAGCGTCTCGGATTGGAACCAACGGTGATCGGCGAGCCCAGTGCGTCTAGTCCGACGGACTGGGCCGCAGAACTCGAGGAGGCTCGCCCCGCGCTCCAACGCATGGCACTGCACTACGACTCGTACCTCGCCGGCCGCTCCACCCCAGTCGCCGCCATCAGCCGGTGCGCCGTCGCGCTCGCCACGCTGCCAGTCATCGCCCGCCATCGCCCTGACGCCGTTGTCGTCTGGTTCGACGCTCACGCCGACCTCAACACACCGGCCTCCACGGAGACCGGCTATCTCGGCGGCTTGGCGCTCTCGGGCAGCCTCGGACTTTGGACCTCCGGTCTTGGAAACGGACTCGCAGACACGAACACCATCCTTGTCGGAGCGCGCGACATCGACCCGTTCGAACTCCAATTCCTTGAAGAAGGCCGCGTCAAACTCATTCGTGTCGGCCCCGACATGGCAGAGCTGCTTGGCCGCGCTGTGGCCGGGCGGCCCGTCTACGCGCATATCGATTGTGACGTTCTGGACCCGGGCATCGTGCCCACTGATTACCGCGTCTCCGACGGCATGACACTGGAGCAGCTACACGAGTGCGCTCGGGTTCTCGCACATAGCGAGGTCGTCGGACTGGAAGTCGGCGAGCTGGAGTCTAGTGATCTGAACGGGTCCAGTTCCGGCCAAGATGCGCGGGTGATCATCTCCGCGCTCGAACCGCTCATTCAGCGCATCGAAAGTAGCGGCCTGTAGACATGATGGCCCGTCCCGAGGTCCCGCAAGCGGGTCGGAGAGCGCCGGATCCGCTTGCACGGTTCACGGTCAGCCACCGAACGTCTGAATGCGTCGCGCAGACTGTTGAACATGGGCGCAGTCTGAAGGAGAATTGAGGGAATGAACACGGATACGTTTGCGCTGACTCCTCGGTTGACGCTCCGTCTGCATCGCGAAAGTGATCTGGACCGACTCGTCGCCATCCACTCACATCCAGGCGTAGCGAGGTACCTCCTCGAGGATCCCTGGACGCAAGAGGCGGGGAAAGCGCAGCTCGAGCGGCGCCTTCGGCGGTCTGGTCTGGCTGATCCTGCAGGCGCCCTCGCCCTCGTGATCGAGCGGGAGGGCTCGTTGATTGGCACGGTTTCGCTGTGGCGGACGGAGCAGGAGCCGCGAACGGTCGAGGTCGGCTGGACACTCGATCCCGAGCACGGTGGAAAGGGTTATGCAAGCGAGGCAGTCACTACTAGCCTACGCATCGCTTTCGAGCATCAAGACGTCCATCGGGTCCTCGCGCAAATGGATGCCCGGAACACGGCCTCTGCGCGCCTCGCGACTCGGGTGGGAATGCGGCAGGAAGCACACCACCGACAGGACTATTGGAGCAAAGGCGAGTGGACCGATAGCCTGATCTTCGCGATGCTCGCCGACGAACGCCCTTCCCAGTCGTGAGACCGTCGACCGAAACTATGTGTAGCCACCGTGTGCAGAAGAGCCTCGCGTCGTCACCGCCGGAAATGTGCCACCAGTGAACCTGGAAGCAGACAGCCTCGACCTCTACCTGGTTGAAGATGACGTCTTCGACTGGTCTCATCCTGCTGTGGTCACGCTCACTGACGAGATATCGGTACAGCACATCGACGACCTCGATTACGCCCGAGCCGTGTACGAACACGTGCGTGATTCGATCACACACTCCTGGGATGCTCAAGACCCACGAATGTCGATCTCCGGTTCCGATGCCCTCATCAGCGGCACCGGACTCTGTCATGCGAAGGCGCACCTGCTTGTCGCGCTCCTCCGCGCTCGCGGCATTCCCGCGGGCCTTGCCTACCAAAGACTGACGGACGATGGCAGTGCCTTCGTAATCCACGGGCTCGTCGCAGTATGGATTGAGGGTGGCTGGCATCGGATAGATCCTCGAGGCAACAAGTTCGAAGTGGACGCGCAGTTCTCCCTGACCGACGAGCAGCTGGCTTGGCCAGTGCGCCCAGAACTCGGAGAAAGAGATTACGAAGTGGTCTATTCGCAGGCTCACCCTGCAGTGATTGCCTCGCTCAAGAGCACGAACAACGTCTTGGAAGTACAGCTACCGCAAGCAATCTGAGCGACATCGAGGGCGCTCCCCTCGTCGGTTCGCTCTTCCGTCGTACGAACGCTCAGTGGTGGCACAAGCCCCTCGGCGAAGAGCACGTTCTCGTCGACGTTCACCTCGGGGTACCGGTCGCGGAGCACATGCGTGTAGTCCCAGTGAGTAGTGGCGGTGTGTCCGTCCAGGAGCCCGGCGTTGGCGAGCGTGAACGCCCCGGTGGAGATCGCCGCAATCCGCGCGCCCCGTTTATGGGCTGCGCGGAGGGCATCGATCGCCGCCGGGGGCGTCGTCCTGTCGGCCGGATTCCGGTAACCCGGAACGAGGACAGTGTCGGCCCAGGCGAGCTCTTCCAACCCGTGACCGACCGCGTACGCGAGACCGTTCCAGCCCTCGGCGGTGCCAGGCTGCACGCCGCATACGCGCACTTCGTAGGGCATACTCGGCCGCTTCGCGAACACGTGAGCCGCGATACCTACATCGAGCGCCTTCGCTCCATCGAGGACGAGCACCGCTACTCTGTGGTCCCGGTCCCCGTTGTGATTCACGGATCCGAACCTATCGCGCATCTGCCAGTAGAGGGGATCGCACCCCGACCGCGGCGGTAGCTGCGGCTCCAATCAGAACGCGGGCGACAATGACGGCGGCCACAGCGAACATGGCGCGGAGGGGGGCGATCGGCAATCGTGTCGTCACGGCGAGGACCGGGTTGAGCTCCGCGAACTGCAGCGCCCCGAACCATGCGGCAGTCGGCCCTGCCCACCACCCCGTGGACGAGGTGCGGTGCCGGTCACGGCAGGCCGACGATGAGGCGGAGCGAGCCGTCCAAGGCGGGTTGCGTCCGCAGATGCCCGTATCGCCTATCCCAGGCACCGGATGCAAGATCGGCGTGGAGGAGCCGTTGGAAGCGGGACTCAGTTTCCGGGTGGACGAAGCTCCATGCGGAGTTCGCGCGTCGCGCGCCGGGATCGAGTAGCGCCTCAGGTCGGCCGTAGTTCTCTTCGGAGAATCCGTCGACGCACGACAGTGGGATCGGCACCGTGCGGGCTTCGACCCTGCCGCCCAGCCCTGCTCGTAGGTCAGCAATGGCCGGGTAGCGGCTGGCCTCGACGGTGGTGACTTCGGGAGCGTAGTCATGGATCCACGACCGTTCCAGCACGGCCGGGTCGCATGTGAGGATCACCACTGGCCCCTGGGTCACTCGACGGATCTCGTGCAGGCCGGCGCGAAGGTCGCGCCACTGGTGCACCGTGAACGACGCCAAGGCAGCGTCGAAGCTGTCATCGCCGAAGGGGAGGTCTTCTGCTGCAGCGTTGACAACCGGGGCCGACCCGGCAGGGCGTTGTGCGCGCATCGCGGCGCTCGGCTCGACCGCTGTTACCCGCAGGTGTCTCGGTTCGTAGGAACCGGCGCCGGCACCTACATTCACCAGCGTGCGCGCGGTGCCAAGGGCCTGGCTGATCGCGGCCAAGAACGACGGTTCAGGTTGCCGATAGCCGGAGTAGCCGGCGCCGATCGCCCCGTAGTCCGCATCCCCGGCGCTGCCGTCAGAGCAGCGTTTCACTGATGAGCGTTCTGAAGTCATGACACCAGCAAACTGCGAGCGATGTGCCCGCACCACCTGCATCCGAGACTATGGCCGTACAGATCGCGCCAATCGAAAAGGGAGCGGTGTGTGCCGTACCCGCCAAGTCGCGTCTGGCACGCTTGTCCCATGGACACTTCTGTGAGTAGGCGAGTCCCAGAGTTGATTGCGTCGGCCGTGCTCGAACGATATGCCGTGCATTGCGAGAACTAGGAGACTCAGGCGCGGCAAGGCGAGCAGGTCGTTACTTCCACTTCGCAGGCTGAGGCACCCAAGCATCGAGGGATTGGAGGAGGCTCGAGGGTGTGCGTTCGACGATGAGGGATGCCCGGAATCGTTCTGCGAGGAATCCCTGTGAGGTCATGGCGTCGAGGGCGGTCAGCAGAGGCTGCCAATAACCGCCGATGTCGTAGAGCGCAATAGGTTTGCTGTGAACGCCAAGCTGTTGCCAGGTCCACACTTCAAACAGTTCCTCTAGCGTCCCGGCACCGCCAGGGAGTGCGACGAAGGCGTCACCTAGGTCGGCCATCTGAAGTTTTCTTGCGTGCATGTCCGGTACTACGTCCAGGTGGGTGAGGTTGGTGTGTGCGATTTCACGGTCGACCAGCGCGCGAGGCATGACGCCGTGCACCGTCCCGCCGGCTTCAAGCGCGGCGTCGGCAAGGACGCCCATCAAGCCGACTCGACCGCCGCCATAGACGACGCCGACTTCTGCCGCGGCTACGGCTCGTGCGAGCTTCGCGGTTTCATCTGCGTATTCCGGCAGGTTCCCCAGAGCAGAGCCCGTAAAGACCGTTATCCGTTTAACGGTCCGGTCGCGGTGCAAACTGATTGGTTCCGTAGCGATGGTCATACACGACCGTCCTTTCGTCCAGCATCGGCCCCGTGCGTCCGATGCAAGAACAGCGCGACGAGGCCTTGGTAGTAGCTTTCCGGTCTCATCGCCTCGGCGAACCGGACATCGAGCTCCGCCCGCTCGCGGAGCAATCGACGCACCAGTTCCACCGTTCGCTCAGCAATGGGCGCTCCCGAAGAGCCTCTGAGATCGTAACCGACATGCCTTCGACTACGGGGGCCCCCACTCGTCAAGTCGAGATCGGCCCGGGTGGTTTACTTGTGGTATGGAACTTGAGCAGTGCCGTGTGGCCGACGTAGCGGCCTTGACAGCGTTCTTGAGTGAGGTCGATCTCACGTTGAGCGGTCTGGACGCGCCGAGCGTGCGAATGTGGATCGAGTGCGATGAAAGCGGCGCGATCGTCGGCAGCACCGGGTACGAGATCAGCAGCAATGGTCGCCACGTGTTGATCCGGAGCGTGGCGGTGAGTCCGACGCATCGCTCGCGTGGCCGGGGCAGTGCTCTTGCGAGCTTCGCGCTTGAGCGGGCGGCCGAAGAGGGCGCGGTGAGGGCGTGGCTATTCAGTCGTCGTTCGGGGCCGTTCTGGCAGGGCTTGGGTTTCGAGTCCGCTGATCGTGACGAGCTTGCTGAGGCGCTGGCTGACACTCATCAGGTGCGTCTGTTCCAGCAGACCGGGCAACTGGGCCGCGAAGTTGCCTGGTCGCGCGCGCTTGTCGCATCCTGACCTATTTCAGGCCGCGCCCGCGTGCGATGTTGGCTGAAATAGGATGCCGATGCGAAGCGCGGCGTAGAGGACGTCAAATCTGCGTCGGGCGAGAGCAACGATTGCCCGGTTGTGGCGCTGGTCCTTGGCGGTCTTGCGGTCGTCGTAGGTGCGGGACTCGGGGCTGCGGTATTCGGTGAATACGGGAAGGAACATCGCGTTCTTGACGACCTTGATCCCGAGTCGTGACGAGCACTTGCCTCGGATCGAGGAGCCGGATCGCCCGGCGGGGCGAGGCCGTGGTGGGCGGCAAGGTGCACGGCGGTGGGGAAGCGGTTGCAGTTCGGAGGCATGCCGAGACCGCGCCGCCGATGCTGAGCGACTGCGCACCGTGGACGAACTCACGTAGCCCGCAACGGCTCTGGCGATCGTGGAAATGTGAGTTCGACGCTTGTGCAGTCCGGCGTCCCACTCAGGCGGAGGATTGCGCCATGCTGCTCGGCAATCCAGGAGACCAGCGTCAGACCAAGCCCGTGATTATCCGAACCACCTCCAAAGCTCGCGAACGGCCGCACGATGTCGTGACCTTCGGGCAGCCCGACGCCATTATCACGGACGCTCACCGTGACCGTTTCGTCGTCTGTCTCGACAAGAACACTGACCAGCAGCAGACGTCCGTCGATGCCCCCATGCTTCACTGCGTTCTCTACGAGGTTTATCAATGCGTGTCGCAACAGGCTCGGGTCCCCGATGACGCTGACAGGCTCATCGATCTCGACGAGCACCGATGCGCTGACATGCTCGAGGTCGGCTGCGATTCGGTCAATTCGCACCACGTCGTGTCGCGAAGTCACGGTTGCATGACCGATTCGGGCAGCGAGGAGGATGTTGTCGACCGTCCTCCCAGTGCTGTCGAGATCGTCAACGAACGACTGAAGTGCGACAGCCTCAGCACTACCGCGCGATGAGTCGCGGAGCAACGACTCGGCCGACGCCCGGACGCGAGCGAGCGGGCTTCGCATCTCATGCGCGGCCATCGCAACGAACTGGTCACGCTCGCTCATTGCAGTCTCCGCGGATCGGAAGCCGCGATGGATTGCAGACGAGGCCACTGCGATGAGCAGCACGTCAAGGATCGCACCTCCTAGGCTCACCGGAAGAAGAAGGTCGCTATCAAGTGCGCTAACTTGAGGCGCTGCGGCCACCACTGCTCCACGAACCCGCGACCCGTCGAACCACGGAAGAGCCACTACCTGCCAGGAGTTCCGGGCGAATTCCGCTGTCCCACGGGTGCCGTGCTCGGCTCTATCAAGGAGAGCACTCAACGCAATGCGGTTTAGCGCTTGGGTCTGTCTCGTCGTGTTACTCGCGACGGCCTCAACCCTCATGGGTGCCCGCGTTTTGCCCGCCTCTGCCTGGTACAGCACCAAGACTGGGGCCTGTTCGAAGACCGCATCGTCGCTCACCGCGTCCGTCCTCGTGTGACCCGCTTCCACATAGACCAAAGCAGCGGCACGCGAGGCGATTCCGTTGAGTCGTTCGTTGAGCGTTCGCGTGCGACCTGCGGTGTCGATAGCCACGAGAGTTGCCCCCAGGCCGACAATGCCGAGCGTAGCGATGAAGGCGAACGTCATGACGAGGCGCGCACGGAGTCGGTGGATGATCCGCGTCGGCGGTGATGCGATGGCCGATCGCATCAGCGGATCGTGTAGCCGATGCCGCGCACGGTGTGAAGGATCGGTGGGTCACCGAGCTTCTGACGAAGAAGCCCGACCCGAACGTCGACAATGTTGCTCCGCGGGTCTGCAAACTCGTCCCAACAGTGCTCGACGAGGTCGCTCCGTGACACGACGTCGCCCGCGTGACGGGTCAGGAAGTGAAGAATCGCAAACTCCTTTGGCGTCAGATTGAGCTGTCGGCCGTGGCGTACTGCCCGGAAGGACACGGTATCGACTTGCAGATCCTGATACTCAAGCAGCGGCGCCTCAGTGGTTGGAGGGCGCCGCGCGATGGCCCTGACCCGGGCCAACAACTCTCCGAGTGCGAACGGTTTGGTGAGATAGTCATCGCCGCCAGAGTCAAGGCCCGCAATACGCTCATCGAGCTCGACGGCGGCTGTCAGGAAGATGACCGCTGTGTGGTCGCCGCGTGATCGCATCGTCTTGACGAGGTCCATCGAATCGCCATCGGAGACGAAACGGTCGAACACTGCCGCGCTGTACTCGGTGATGAACGTGCGTTCATCGGCGCCGGCGAGGCTGTCGGTTTCGTCGACCGCATACCCCTGCGACCGCAGCGCGGTGGCAACGTGAGAACGGACGACCGTGTCATCCTCGAGCAGAAGAACTCGCATGGACCCAGTATTCCCCTTCTAAGGAGACCGCGAGGGCGCATTCGCCGTCAGCGCCGCTATTTCGCCGTGCAACTCCTGTAGACGTATTCGCCATCACTCGGGGTCACTAGGAAATGATCGCGGAGGATCATCGATGCTGGGCGAGCTGGATCAGTACAGGCCTGACTGAACCCTGATTCGCCGAGTTCATCTGTGTACTCGATATCGAACACTGCCTGATATAGGTCAGTGTAAGACGCGCACTCTTTGAATTTGTAGCAGGATTCGGTAACCGCGAAGTCGTAGCCCATGGCCTTGAGCTTCGGGGCGAGATCAGCGGTGTTCTTCTGTGCGATTGCCAGCCCAGAAGCATGGGCCACGGTTGCGTACTCCCTCGCCAACGCGAGGTTGTCATCAGCTGACAGTAGGCCCTGTGACCGGGTGTATGAATCCAAGTTATCGATCTCTACCGCCGCATATCCAGACTTCGCGCAGTCGTCGATCCATGAGCGGACAATGTTCGTCAGTTGAACTCGTTTGGCCTGGGTTGAGGTGTCGAAGATATACTCGTCCTCCCAGCCGGGATCGACGATGGGTATGCCATTCTTTTGCAGTACCAGGTCGGGGTGAGCCTTGGCAAAGGCCTTCGACTCGCTTGGTTGAGTCTGAAATCCATTTACATAACAGATGTTGTAGAGGCTCTGCGCGGGCTTGGCCGTTCGGTCGCGCTCCAGGACGGACACTCCCTTGGGTGGGGTATAAGGGCCGCCGAGCTGATAGTCGAACTGCGAGGCAGCCGGGGGCTGCACCACCTCCCTGACACCTACCGCCTCGACGACGGTGTTGCTGCTGGCCTGGCCCAGGCCAGGGGCGCTGAGGCTTTCGGAGCCGTCCGCGTCGGATGGCGCTGCACAGCCTGTCAGAAGTGCCGCGAGGGCTAACCCGACGATCAGGAACGGGATCCTTTGTTTCTTGGGCATCATGGGGTCTCCAGTCGTCAATTTGCTCTTCGCCCTATGGTTTCTGGCTTCCCATGACGGGAACATGACGCAGGCCAACGGCCCAGTTCGCAGTCGGAGCCGTACTCCGTAACCGCGTGCAGCTAGCCACAGACGATGGCGACCTCGGGCGAAGCGCCCTACGACAGCGGTCTCGTCTTGCCCTCACGCAGTAGGCGGAAGAGGTGGTCACCTTCGCCGCTGACTTCGGAGCATTGTCCCGAACGCGGGTGAAATTTGGGGTAGTCACGTTGGTAGGAGGTGGTCGGGGGACTTGGCGTGCGCCTAGCGTGGATCTCTCAAACGGGCCGCTGCCGCGTTGTTTCCCACCATTGTCCACTCTCGAATACCTGGAGGAAGAAGCGATGGAGTTGGGCATATGACCCCCATGCTGGCGCTAGTTGTCCTGACCTGCATTGCCATCTTGAGTTTCGGTGTGTACGCCGTCGGCTACTACGGGATCAAACGCAGACCCGTTCTTCGGAGTCTTGGTCTGACGTGTGACCGATGGCTTCCCTCAGATGTTGCAATCGGTCTTGCGATCGCGTTCAGTGCGATCGCGCTGGTGTTCGTCAGTGAGGTGCTCATGGGGGCGATCTCGGTCCGACCGGGAACGCTCACGTGGGCGTCATTTGTACCCGACGTTCTGGTGCCTCTGGCGCTTGCGGCGGCCATCGAGGAGACTGTTTTTCGAGTGTTGCTTCTTGGCGGCATGGCCGTCGTGTTGTCTCGGCTGAGACACGGCAGGTGGGTCGCGGTGCTTCTCACAGGTGCTCTCTTCGGTGCGATGCACCTGGGCAACGAAGGCGCGACTGCTGTGAGTGCCGTCGGCACCGGCCTAGGGGGCGTGATCTACGGCGTTGCTTTCCTCGCTACCCGCAGCGTGTGGCTGCCGTTTGGGCTACACCTGGGCTGGAACCTGTCCCAGGGCTTGTTCGGTCTCCCGATCAGCGGACATGTCGTGCCGGGCTGGTTCGCCTCAGCCTCGATCGGCCCGGATGTACTGAGCGGTGCTGCGTATGGCCCCGAGGGCGGCATCCCTGGCATGCTCGCGCGCGTCCTGGTCATCGTGCTCGTGTTCGTCTACATGAAGAAGCGTTGGCCACTGGGGAGTATTGCCACTCTCAGTTTTGCGCCCGATCCGAAGAAAGCGCCTTCAATGGATGCTCGGGACGCTCTTCGGGTCGTTTGACCGGCCAGAACCGTGCCCGTCCGCGGTCACTGCTGCAGGGCAACTGCGGCACACCTTCCCTCAGTGCAATATCCGCACCTCGGCAGCAGCCTTGGCCGTTCCGGTGCTGCTGCTCCTGAGCGCGTGCGGGAGCTCGGGCGGCGAGATTGGCGACGAGGTGCGGATCTCGGAAGGCATGATGACGGTCACGTCGATCGAGCAGCGGACCGCTGAGGACGTCGCCGATCTCGAACTCGACGAACTCGCCGGCCAGACGCCGTACTTCGTGACGTACGAGGTGGCCTTCAACGACGGGTCGGACGGCGACCTCAACGAGAATTTCTGGAAGGCCAAGGCGTCGAGCGGTGAGGCGTCGCCCATCAACGTCCTCAAGTTCGGTGGGGATTTCGAGTGCACCGGTCTCGGCGAGGTGTCCGACGGCAAGGCGGAGGGGTGCCAGCTCATCATGGTGCCGGAGGGTGCGACGCTCGAGTCGGTGTCCTTCGGTGGAGCGGGCACGTGGCGCGCGCCGAAGGCGGAGTGACGCCGAGGCGCAGGCCGCTCCCTCGGGCCGCGAGCTTACGTGTGTAGCCAACCGGAGGTGGCGGGGTGAGATGTGGTTGTGTACAGGGTGATTGTGCTGGTCGGGAAGGTTCGCGGGCCGGATTGGACGGTATCGTTTCCCTCGCTCCCGGCCGATCGAGCCCCACGCTTTTCGGTCGGGAGCGCTGGTGCGTCTGTGCATTGCCGAGAGCTCGCGTGACTGACTTTCTTCGCGCGCCGAGACGTCACCGGGGCTGATGGCCGGTCGCTGCAGGAGCGCATCGATTGGGTGCTCACCGCGCACGCCTGACTCGTCCATGCCCATGCCCATGCCCATGCGGGCTGCGGACGCGGTCTCTGGTGATGAGCCCTGAACCGAGTCAATCAAGGTGTCGAGAGGGTGAACTTCTCTGGCGGGGTCCGCGTGCCGGCTCGGAACGCAGCTAGTCCGGCTTCGTAGTCCATCATTGAACCGACGAAGAGCACGCTTTCGTCGTGTGCGACGTAGATCTTCCCACCGCCGCGCGCGGCGTGCATTACGCAGATTCCGGCGTCGTCCTCCAGGACGAGCGTCTGCACATCAGCGCCTGATGCCACCCGCTCGTAGTAGCGATAGCCCACCGCTGTGAGTCGGCGTATGTCCTCCGCGTCCATCTACGTTCCCTTCATGGCCTGATACCGACGAGCGGGACTGTATGGACGCCGTAGATCGGGGCGGCCTAACCCGCCGTCACGTCGTTGACACGAGGTCGAAAGCTTGTCTCGTTGGCATTCGATCAGCGAGAGTCTTGGAGGATCCGCCACAATTCACCCCGCATATCCGGTTGCGTTGCGTCGCCTTCTCGCCAAATCACTCCCACGACCACGGTAGAGCCCATTCAGGTGGGTCGAGAGCCCGCCCGAGGTCAAACTCCGCGGGCGGAGGTGAAGCGTTGGCGGCGGGCCCGATGGTCCCGTCTGGTATCGAGAGCCACTTCGCACCCGTGGTCGAGAGGAACGCCACGACCTGGGCCCACTGGGTCGGGTCCAGCTGCGTCGCAAGCGAGTCGTCGCTCACAGCGAGGAGGGTGGGGGTCTTCTTGATCAGCGCAGTGCGGAGCAGGTCGATGCCCTCGTCGGTGTCGCCCTCGACCAGCCGTAGCAGTGTGCGGCTATTGACCAGGGCCACGACGATGCCCGCCGTGTACTCCGGGCCGAAGGCGAACTCTGCTCCGAAGGCGCGAGAGTACTCTGCGGCGGGGCGGTCAACGCCGCAGAGCGTCACCGCCTCGCCACCCCCGACGGCTTCATGAACGATGTCGTCGAGGAGGACCTCCAGGGGGGAGGCATCGACCACAACTACGAAGGATGAGACTGGCATCCCCTCACTATTCCCGCTTGTGCTGCGAGATACCAGCCTCAGGCGGTGTCTGATGCTGCTTCAGTGCGTGAACCGTGTTCAATCATCATTGATCGACTACTTGATGTCATCGCCGCCGGCGGTGATGCCCGTCCGCGTCAGCCCTCCACGATGATCGCGTCGATCTTGCTGTTGAGGTCGACCTGCATGGGCATGAAGCGCCCGTAGAAGAACAGTCCTGATGGCCGGGGTGCGCTCGTGCCGTCGGGAGGGGAAGTGACGGCAGATCTGTACCCCAATGCAGTCGGACCGATCACGTGTGCGGGCAGCCGGCTGAGGACCACTGTCGGATAGGGGGGGGGCGACCGCGTCCGGGAGCTCGTCTTCGAAGTGCTTCCTGGCCGCGACGTGAAAGAGAGCGGCATAGACGTTTGACATCATCGCCTCGACACCTTGCTTCGGTTTGGAGGCGACACTGCGGGCGAGGTAGGTCAGCAGGGGTCGGTCAATGATGGGGATCGATCTACCCTCGCCGAGAGCGCTGAGCCGTGGTGGAGAACTCAATCCTGCCGTCTTCCCGGGTGCTGATCGCGAGTCCGTGTTTCGCCTTATTGTTCGCCGAGTTCGTTGAGAGCTCATCGTCCGTGAGCAGATTGACCGCGTGGTTGTACCAGCCGATTGCAGCGCCAGCAGCGGCGTTGGCCTTGTCATCTACGGCCACTCCCGGCGGGTAGAAGTGACCAAGAAAAACCGGGACTTCAGTATCAGCTGGGAGTGCCGTCTTCTTCGCCGCATGCACGAGTTTCGTCGGACTATCCGCAACGGCAAGCCAGATCGATCTCGCATCCCCGTCCCGGGGTCTTGATGTGCCACCGCACACATGACCCGCGTCAAAGCCTCGGCTGCTTGGTGGCGCAGGGCGAGAGCGTCCACAGCAAGCTGTAGGCCGCGCTCCCGCTCATCGAACTCCAGAACGCCCGACTCGTCGGACAAGCCCAACGCATCGAAGAATTCAGGATGGTCAGCGCGCAACGGCGCTCTGCCACCCTCCGCTTCGAGAAGCATGGCGATGCGGGACGCGAAGTGAGGGAGCGGGCGAGCCAGGAAGAACTCGTCGTCGACGGTTCTTGCTTGGGCCTCAGTCAAAGACGTTCCTTCAGGGTGAAGATGCAGATACACGAGTGACCCGTCTGCTGGTTCAAACTATTGGGCTAGCGATCCGCCCACTTGGAACACCTGTCGAAGACCGCCTAGTGCTCGGTGCGATTGCATTGAGGGCCGTGCCGACGGCACGAGATTGGCAAGCGTCGCTTGAGGCGCGACGCAGCTGCAACTTCGGGCCGCGGGTCGGGAGCGCAGCAGTGAGAGCATTGGCCGGTTTTCGACATGGTTGAGTGTCTTCACGTTGTTGGAACCGAGCGGGCGGCTTCACTCACCGCGCTCCAACGAGGTCCCAGTTCGCCCCCACCTGCTGTCATACTCCCAGAATGAGCGCTGAACTCGTCGTTGCGGTCCTCGGGATCATTATCGCCACGGCGCTTACGATCTACGTGTACCGCCGAACGAACCCGAAGAGGGTCATCAGATATCGCGTCGAGATAACGCCGCTTCTCGGCCAGAATCCCGTAAGCAGCCAACTGACTGTAACTCTCGGACCGCAGGCTGTTGCCAACCCACACATCGTCGCCATCACCGTATGGTCCAGCGGTAGAGCTGACATCTCTTCGCAGTCGTTCGACGGCGGCGTCCCGATGGTGTTCGAACTCGGTGCACTGATCATCGAAGTAAACCCGGCGAGCACGCCGCAGGATCCACCGATCGTCGTCCGCGCACAGACACAGCTCGAGTTGCGGCCGTCGTTACTGCGCAAGGGCTTCCAATCACACCTTCAGGTAGTCGTTGATGGTGCACCAACGATTGGTGTTACGCACGCTCTCATCGATATCCCCGTCATCGCTGACGCTGTCGGGGAGACGGGGCGCGTAATCCAGACATCCAGAAGGCCGTTCCGGATCTCCACCCTCAACATAGGCCTGGCGGCACTCGTTGTGGCGCTGGTCCTGCTCACGATTGGGCTGGTTGTCAACATTTCAGACAAAGCTGCCGGACAGGCTTGGGGTTCGCCAGCCATCCTCCTTGGGTTGCTCGCGTTCCCCACCATCCTTATCGGAGGCATCATCCGCATCGTGAAATGGCGCACTGGCCGCAGCTAGAAACGTTGGCCGCTCAACACTGTCGCGTTTCGCTTCCTGCGGAGTGTCGCCGAGACTCGCCCCGACTGCAGTCTTGTCCGACACGCACCGCCAAGTCCAGGCAAAAACGAGGAGTGCTTCGAAACCGGCAACGAAGGCTGCGACACGGTGTGGGGCGTAGATGTTCTGGCCGTGTCTCGGAGGTGATGCGGAAGCGGCCCCACGTGAACCTTATAGGGGCTTGCGCATGACGATTTCCGAGCCGTGCGGTGGGAGCGGGTATACCTCGGTTTCACCCGTCGCGATGAAGCCGCAGCGCTCGTAGAACGCGATGGCGCGCGCGTTATCCTCGTGCACCGCAAGCGTGAGCGTCTCGCCTTCTCCTCGTGCCCATTCCTCGACCCGGGAGAGTAGTGCGCCCGCGACGCCGTGGCGTCGCCCGCGTACCTCGGGTGCCACGAATACGCCAACCAGCAGCGGGCCATGCTCAGTGTGCACGAACCCGCTCATTGTGCCGATCCAGGCCCCAGTCTCATCGATCGCGACGATCGTCAGACTGTGTGAAGCCTGACCGCGCTCACCTCTTGCCCGCCACTCCACTTCTGAGTGTGCTCGAGCACTCTCGGCCGTTTCCGCATACGCGATAGGCGTGTCCTCGATCATCCGGATGCGGAGTTCACGAATCTGCTGCCAGTCTTCCGGGGTCACGGATCGGAGCTCAATAGCCATCCACTGGTGCTAGCCGTATCCGCCCCTCTGAGGCGAACCTGCCGCCACCAGGGTGAAGTCGGGGTGGCATGCAGGTGATATTGGCCGGTTCCTCGTTATAGTCCGGCACCTTCTCGATCTCCTTAGCTGAAACCAACCCTCTAGGAGTGATCGTGTCGACCCCAGCCCAGAACGGCCCTTCGCCGTCGTACAAGCATTACGAGTTGTTCGTGGTGAGCCGCAGTCAGGAAACAGTTCGTATCCCTTGCTGGTGCTCGATAGGAGCCTCTCACACTTACCGAGACTGGCTTGATGCCGGCCGTCCTGACACCGCGGAACCTGCTGATGCTGATTCGTCGCGGAGTAGAGGCTCCAGGTCGGATTCCTCCTCCCCAAAGGGTGCGCGTTCAATTGCATCCCTCGCACACGCGGGCAGTACACGTCCTGTGCAAGGACGCCGTCGTTGACACGGGATCGGAAAGCGCCTGGTCTCCTTCAGACCCAACCGGATCGAGAACTCATGTCGTTGCGTCCTGTCGAAGAAGGACAGCGTGTGGTGGTCACATCGCGGGCGATCGGGCGCACCAACATCGTCGTCGGTACGGTCGTGCGGGTCGGCACCGAACTGCGCGTCGGTCCGCTGCTCTTGCGGGACGAGCTCAGAGGACCGAATCCGTCCGTTCGGATCATCGCGAGCCAGGCCAGGGGTGATGCGCCTTTCTGTGATGAGCCGAGCCCAATGGGCGAGCGTTCTGCGACGGAACCAGGATCGACATCCTCGTGCCTGCTAACTGACGCAATTGTCTTGAGGGAGGAAGGACAGTGATTCAGTCGAATGACCAAGAGTTCTTGGACGCGCCGGCGCCGTGGAACCACGCCTCGGATGCAGGACGCGGTGCGCGGCCGGTGCAGTCGACGTGGGTGCTTGTGATCAATGCCTTGGTGAGGATGCCGCTGGCATTCGTCGGGTATCTGGCCGGGGCAATCGTTGCCGTCGTGGTCCTCGGAATCACCCTGGCCACCGTCGGTGCAGTCGTCGTGGGCGCTGCCGCGCTTATCCGCGTCTCTACCGACGGCGAGCTAGCAGCGCAACTCTTTCAATAGGGGATCGTGGTGACTCGCGGCGGTGTGTGTCGCTTTGCCCGGGGGATCAGATCACTCTCGCGCCGAGGGTCTCCACGGCCACGGGCATGAGGTTCATCACATCTCGAGGTCTCGACCACTTCGCAGGGCGTCCTCGCGGGAGTGGACGCCCAGCTTCCGGTAAAGCGTCCGCACGTGGGTCTTCGCAGTGTTTGGTGAAACATGTAGGTCCGTGGCGACCTCTTTGATGGTGCGATGCACGCGGAGCGCCCCGAGGATTTCCAGCTCGCGTGGGGTGAGCTTCACGCGGTCACTATGGACCCACGGTTGAGGCACCGTTCCCACCCATGTGCCGACCAGCGGCAGTAACCGCTGACGTAACTCTGTTGGAGCGGCCATCAGCGCCCACCGTGCGCCGTCATGCGTGACGGCGCTCGCCGCCAAGTGGATCGCACACCTGCTGCCTCGCTCGCCCATCGCTAATTCCGCGGCACCGTAGATGACTGCTCCGCTTGGTCGAAACCGCACAGCGGCTGTGCTGCCATGACGCGACTCCTCCTGCTGGAGCAACTGCAGCACCGATTCAGGTCGGCCTTGCAACATCGATTGACGAGCCTGCGCCACAACCACATGTGACTGAGGTATCAGAAGACCTTTCGTTCCTAGAACCCGATCCGCCGCGCGCAAGTCTCCGGCCGCCTGGAACAGGCCAACGAGATCGGCTCGGAGTACCGCCCCTCCAAAGGAGGCAGGCGCGGTGCGCAGGGAATCGACCTCGAGATGCATCGTGACCCGATGGGCAGCATCCCAAGGCGCTTCGTGGGCAAGGGCGAGCATGGCCTCGGCGTGAATGACCATCCATCCGAATTCAGCGTCGCGAATCGTTCCGTCGATCTGCTGCAAGATCGCGTCCGCTGTCTGAAGATCGAGCGTACCGACCGCTACGAGTAGTCGTGCGACTACTCCCGCAGGCTCGCGGAGATACTTCAGGGTACCCGGCTCGCTGCGGATGAAGTCCTCGGGGAGGAGCTCAGCCGCCTGGGAGTATCGCTCATTCAAAGCGTGGGCAAGGGCCAGGTGTTCGCGTCCAAACGTCGCGTAGGGGTGTTCGGGTTCAGACGATGATCGTCGGGTGACCTCGATGAAGCATGATGCGGCAGCGTCCAGCTCCCCAGCGAGAAGTTTCCCGATCCCACAGCCAAGAAGTACCGCCGGCATGATGTCAGGTAGTCCCGCAGCATCGAATGGGGCGGACTGGAGGTATTGAAGGGTCGCGTCCACTTCGTTCGAAGCGTCCCTGTACCAAGCGTGCGCGATGAGCACGCGAAGCCTCTCCAAGCGACACGCGAGCACGTCTCGAGGGGCGTGCGCATCTTGAGCGGCAACCCACGCTTGGTACGGTGCTGCCGCTTCACCGTTGACAACCCTGCGTGATTTGCACACCGCATCAACGATCGCTCTTGAGAGCAATAGTCGAGGATATTCCTCGAACCACTGGTGTGGCGCTCGATCGAGGACTGACTGCACTGCGGCGGCGTCTTCGAACAGGTAGCGGTAGAAAGATGCGTCAAGCAATTGGCTGACGGTCTCCCAATCTTCGCGAGCTGCCGCTCGCACGAGGTCGTCAATCACATGCACCGTTCTCTCCTGACCGCGTCGTGCGACGACGCATCGGCAGGTCGGGTCCCGGCAGCGCTCGCACGATCGCGCGAACCTCTGCCGCGTACTGAACGCGGCGAGGATCGATAGAACCAGTACATGTGCACGAGGGGCGTCAGGGCATCGGGTATTTGTCCGATTTTTGCGTCACTCCGCGCGCGACCGCTATCTGGGCAGCGCTCGAAAGGGTGATATTCGGATGAGCGCAGGGTGATGTTCCCCACGGTGCCCGTCATTCTGCCGCGCGACCGGTGTCGTCTAATACGCACCGACCTGCACGGCGCCTAATGGATCGGCGAGTTTGCTCCGAGCTGCGGAGGCTTTGCCTCATGTGTCGACAGGTCAGGAGCTACCCTCGCGCCCCATTTGTAGTCACGTCGGATGACGTGAGAAGGACCCCATCTTGCCTGGACCCCATGTCATCGCCGGAATCGCCTCGATCGGTCCGGCCGCCCACGCAGTGTCTGCGCTCATCGACCTGCGGGCGCTCGTCCCATATACCTCCGCGCTGCTCACCTATCGCCATCGATTCGATGAGGAGGACAGGGTCCTTTTCAGTTACAAGATGTGCCTGGAGCAGATTCGTGCCAGTCTCTCGACGTTGACGCTTGTCCGCGAGGGCCAGCCCGACGCCGACTGGGCGGGACGGAAACCCTCCGACCGCCTACGTCTGATGCGCGCATTCGCGACGTCTGAGGCCGGACGGTCATCTGAAGACGTCGCTGGAGGTACCGCCGTCTCGATCCAACTCGTCTCTGACCACCGCACCGTCGGCTCGCTGCATGTTCGTTTTCGCGCGCCGGCGATCCTGTCTGGAACTGAGATCCAGGCCATTCGTGACTGCTGCCGCTCGGTCGAGCGCGAAATGGCGGCGCTCGCACGGTCGGCTGACGTCGGCCTGACCAAGCGCGAGCGAGAAGTCCTGAACCTCCTCGCCTCGGGCGCCAGCAATTCTGAAATCAGTTCTCTGCTTGCTGTGTCGCGGCACACGGTGAGTACGCATCTCGAGAGCATCTTCATGAAGCTAGAAGCCACCAACCGCGTCCAAGTAGTGCGTAACGCGCTCCGTCGCGGCCTCATTGACGAGTGCCCATGATCCGATTCGTAGCTTTCGTGAAGCTGTCGAACGATGGGGGAGCTGGTGTCTCGGCGGGGTGAAAACGGGGTGAAGTTTCTTCATGGCGAACAAGAAGCGACCTATATTAGCGCCAGCGAGGGATGAGAATACTCTACTGGGGCCGCGAGTTCCACCTCGACCTGCATCCAATTCGGCACCCGTCCAGCAATTTCATTCCGGGGGAAATACCAACATGCCAAACGCCGAAGAGACCAGTCCTGATCACGGACACGACGCTGTTTCGGCGGTGTCGGGAATGAATAGCCGCGATGCGTTTGTGCGTCCGCGGATGTCGTGGGAGTGGTCGCAATTGGACGTGGTGGTTCGTTCTCGACGATCGCGCGCTGCTGTCGCCGCAGCCATCCTGGAAGCGGCCGAGGAAAGCCCCGCCACGCAGCTCAGTGTTGCCTTCGTCGCGAAACGTGCTCGGGTCACTCGTCCGACGTTCTACAGCCACGCGGACTCGCCTCAGGAACTGCTGTCACAGGTGCTTCTCGATCGTCTTGAGGTAGAGCGTCGCCGCGCCGACCTGCCGAAAACGCCGGCGGGCGTCTTTCAAGCTGTGACGAACCACGTGAACCAATACTTGCGGGTGTACGAGATCTCGCTACTCGATTCGGCCGCTGCGTCCCTCCATTTCCACGATCTCGCGCTCTACATGGCTGTGCAGCTGACTGATTCCAGCAATCTGCGCTGGCTCGACGCGCTTGGAATCGGGGCAGCAGCTTCCGAGCAGTTCCGCTGGTGCGTGTCGCAGAAACTCCCGCTCGACCCGTCGTCCGGGGAGCGGCTGTACCACGGCAGGTCTCCGTTCTGAACGCGCCGATGAGCTCGAGGCCGTCTGGCTACCTGGATCCTCGCTGATCTCGCTACAGTGTCGGCTTGTTCGCGGCCCCGCGAACGCCCGACCGCTGCTCAGGTATCGGCTCAAGCTTGTGAGCTGAGTGCGGTCGTGCGCACGAACGGGAATGTGATCGACTCGCGGATGGTCGTGCCCGTGAGCATCATCACGATGCGGTCGACGCCCAGCCCGAGTCCTCCTGTGGGTGGCATGCCGAACTCCAGTGCGTTGAGGAACGACTCGTCGAGTTCCATGGCTTCGGGGTCGCCGCCAGCGGCTCGTTGAGACTGCGCCGTCAAGCGCGCTCGCTGTTCGAAAGGATCGGTCAACTCGGTATAGGCCGTTCCCAGTTCGGTACCGAAGGCGACGAGGTCCCAGCGTTCGGCGAGTCCTTTCGATGATCGGTGCCCTCTCGCGAGAGGCGAAGTGCTCGCAGGAAAGTCCACATAGAATGTCGGTGCGCCGGTCGTGGGTTCGACAAGCTTCTCGTAAAGACGCTCGATCAGGCGGCCCGCGTCGTCGCCCGGCTTCGCTGTCAACCCATAGCTCTGAGCGATGGCCACGAGACGGCTGAATTCGGAATCCACCGTGAGTGTCGTTCCGGTTGCTGCGGAGACCGCGTTGCTGACGGTCACCACAGGCCACTCGTCCGCAAGGTCGAAAGCCGAGCCGTTCGGAGAACTGATAATGGTGGATCCGTGGACGGCCAAGGACATGCTTCTGATCAACCGCATCGCGAGCCCTCGCATATCGGAATAGTCAGCGTAAGCACGGTAGGCCTCGATCGCGGTGAATTCCGGATTGTGGGTGGCGTCGGCGCCCTCGTTCCGGAAATTGCGGCCGATCTCGAATACCTGCGGGAACCCAGCAACGATCAGTCGTTTGAGAGCCAGCTCCGGTGCGATGCGAAGCGTGAGTTCGGCCCGGTAGGCGTTGATTCTCGTCCTGAAGGGACGAGCTGTTGCGCCGCCATGAACGGCTTGGAGGATTGGCGTCTCCACCTCCATGTACCCGTCTTCGAGCAGGCCGACTCGAAGCGCCTGTAGCGCATTCGAACGTGCCTTCACGACACGCGCCGCCTCCCGATTGACAGCTAGATCGAGGTGACGCTGCCGGATCCGTGTTTCCGGATCGATGAGCCCGCCGTGCCGAGGCATGTCGTGAAGGGACTTGGCCGCAAGCTGCCATGTTGTCGCGCACAGGCTGATCGTGCCGGTCCGGCTGGTGCCGATGCGTCCGGTCACCGAGATGAGGTCGCCTGGCTGGACACGCCGGAGGGCCGAGAGACGCTCCGTGCCGTCCGCGGTCGCGATGACTTGCAGGACGGTGTGTTCCTCGGAGATGTCTAGGAACAGGACCCCGCCGTGATCGCGTCGACGGAGTACTCTGCCCGCAACGGAGGATGACGCATCTCCACCGCTGGGACATGCCTTTCCGGTATCGAGCGGCTCGGAACACAGAAGTTGAGCGATGCTGGTCGTGCGCGGAACAGTCGCAGGATAGAGCTCTGCGCCCCGCTCTTGCTGCTCGAGTGCCCACCTCGCGCGCCTGAGATGCGTGCCGCGACGCAAGACAGGTGTCGCGGCCTCGGCCAGTGGCAGACCAAGTTCTGCAACTCGGGCGGCGAAGTCCGTCGGACGGTGAGAACCGTGCCCGTGCAATGTCAGGCGGCGGCATCGGCGCTTCGACAGCGAGGGCGCCAGGAAACCCTCGGCCCGGGCCGCGGCGAGCCAAACCCGTCCAAGGGATGCGCTCCGTTCATGGCAGACGAATCGTGTCCGCCAGTCCGGGGCGTACCGCTCGTTCGCCCGTCGCAGCGAGTCGAGTTGCCACCGGTGCGACAGTGCCAGTAGAAGGCGTCGCTTGATCCGCAAAAGGTGCCCTGCCCCAGGACGCTCGCCACCGACGAGGACCTCTCGGAACATGGAGAAATTCAGCGAGAGGCGGGTGACCTGGCGGTCTCTTGCATGTTCGACGAGCCAGCGCACCAGGAAAGCTGTTGTCCCGTTGAGAGCGTCAGGGCTTCTCCTCATGAGGTCGAGGGAGAGGCCATCGTGGTTCCAAGGGACGAAGACGAGTATGGCCTTGACCGCATCATCGGCAGCATGCGCGGTTACGATAGTCAACTCCGCGTCGCTCGGATCTCCGAATCGTGAAAGCGCCATCGAGAAGCCTCGTTCGACGCCGTCGTCACGCCAGATGCCGGCGAGCTCGACGAGTTTCTGAAGCTCCGCAGGATGGATTTCGCTCTGCTTTCGTATTCTCGGTCGGTAGCCCGCCCGCTTGGCGCGGCGCGCAGCCGCGGACAATTGCGGATCCCTGTTCAGTTCGGCGATCGAGCGTTCATCGGTTCGTATGACGGCCTCCTCACCCATCGATCTCGCCTGTAGTCCGAGCTTTCCGTAGCACCTCGCACCTTGTTCAGTCGCGGCGAGAGCGGCTGGGATCCATCCGAACCGCCGTGATTGATCGACGAACGCCGCCGCAGCTGAGCTCCACGCGGGTCCGTGTCCGATCGGATCGCCGCTGGCCAACGCGATTCCGTCGACGAGACGGAACGAGACCGCGGCTCGGCCGTCAGCTGAGAAGACGACCGACTTCTCGCGACGCGTTGCGAAGTAGGCCAGCGAGTCCTCTGTCCGTGAGTCGAGGATCAGACGACGGAGGGCAAGCTCCTCGGACGCGGACATGGGCCGGGAGACGCGGGCCGTGCGCAGCAGGATCAAGAGCGCGACCACCAGACCCGCAGCCGAAATCGAGGAGCTGTACAAGGAAACGAACTCACCCGGCCGGGTCCCCTGATGGTGGAGGAGATCATCGAGCGGTTCCAGCCCGATCGATGCACTCACCGCCCACAGCCACCCATCCCGTTCCGATGTCAGCGTCCCAGGGGACATCTGGGCCAGGACACCGCCCCCGACCGCAGCCACGGTGAGCGACCCGATCAGCACGAGCGCCGCGGCCCGGTGAGCGGCAGGTTGCAGGCGGGCGGAGAACTGTCTCCGTGCGAGGAGGAGTGCTCCGATCACCGCGACAGCCAAGCAACCTGCCGCGAGGTCAGACCAGTTCACCGACGCGGAGTAGCTGAACCCCGCGTTTGTGGCAACAACCTCCCAGATCGCTGTGACCACATTCGGCAACTCGAACACGACCGTCAGCGCCATCGCAGCTCTCTGTCTCCGAACAAGACCCGTGCCCAGAATGAGGAGGAGGACTGCGTTGAAGGCGAACGGGTCAGGCGACAACCCGAAAACGGCCAGAGACCATCCCGCCCAATACATCTCCGCCGGAAGCAAGAGCTGGGGGATGGACATGACCAGCAGGACGACTGCGAGGATCTGCAGGAAGCGCCCCAGGCACAGGGGCACCAGTGCGCTCCACCTCGCGCCCGAGCGCGTCGAACGCCGACCATGGTGCGGACGGAATCGAGAGGTTCTCGCGCGTGGCTGTCCATCTCCCGGCAGCGACGTCCCGGGTCTCTTCGTCGTGTCCATCCGGACCATCTCTCCTCTTTCCCGAACCGGAGAGTCATGGTGCTTGATCCAGGTAAGCGGTTGGTAAGAGTCCGATGATGTGGGCCGACTGTCCGTGTCAGTTGGCGTAGCTTGAGGTGGACCTCACAACCCACTCGCGCCGTGTGCGCCGCACGAAAGGACGTGGACGTGGACGTGGACGTGGACGCGCCGATCCAGCTCCCGGCGGCGGTTTCGGGAGACCTCGGCGCGGACATGCTCGCGACCTACTGGCCCAGCGTGATCGCACTTTGCATGGCGTTACTGCTGGCCGGGTGCCTCGTCCTCAGGGTGAGGCGTCGCCGAAGCGGACGAAGGCGCACCGTGGGGACCGTCATCGCCTTCAGCGCGCCTGCTGCGTTGGCCGTCCTGTGTTCGATTGCGCTTGGAGTCAACACCTGGGTGGGATACTTCCCGTCGGTCGCGTCGATACAGCGTTGGCTCGACTCCGCTCCGCAGGAGCCGGTCACCGCTTTGCCGACATCTGCTGTGCAGGGCGGAGGCCGTGCGGTTCCGCAAGGTGGCCAGCGCGTCACCAGCGAACAGCACGGCTATGCCTTTCTCACGACGGTGCCCGCTGGCGGACGTTCGGCTCCTGCCGCCGGCGCATGGGTGTATCTCCCACCCGGATACGACTCGGCGGGGACGCGCACACGGTACCCGTTGGTCGTTGCGCTGCACGGCTCACCGGGCAGCGCGGCCGACTGGTTCGCCGCCGGACGGCTCGACCAGGTATTGGACATCCTCATCACGACTGGCGCGATACCCCCGGTTGTCGTGGTGTCGCCTGATCTGAACGCAGGCCCAGATCGTGTCGACCGCGAGCCCGTCAACCTGCCTCACGGCCCGCAACTTGAGGACTGGGTCGTACACGACGTCGTCGGATGGGCAGATCAGCATCTTCGCACTCAGGCAGACCCCGCGCACCGGGTGATCTCGGGGATGTCCTCCGGCGGGCTCGGAGCGCTCATCGATGGGCTCCACCATCCTGACGTGTTCGGTGGCGTGGTCGCCATCATGCCCTACACCAAGCCATTCACGCCTGCGCTTCGTGACGATCCGACGGCATTGCGCCGCGCGTCCCCTCTCGATGCCATCGCCGATGCCCCTGTTGGAGGCGCGCAGCAGTTCTTTCTCGGTCAAGGAGACGAGGAGGCGACCGATCAGGCTACGACGATTCGAGATGCGTTGCGCAGGGAGGGTCATCCGGCGACGCTTCGGGTGCTCCCCGGGCTGGCGCACAATTGGACGGGTGCTCGGACGATCATGCCGTACGGGCTGGTGTGGATCGCATATCGGCTCCATTGGTCGAACCCCTGATCAGGATCGACCGAGATGTCCGTCCCCGTGTTCGATGTCGCTGGGCGCTCGGAGCATGTAGCCGACGCGCCGGATCGTGTGGATCATGCGAGGCCGTCCAGCATCGATCTTCCTCCGAAGGTAAGAGATGTACATCTCCACGATCTTCGATTCTCGGCCGTAGTCGTACTCCCAGACACGGTCGAGTATCTGATGCTTGCTCACTACCCGGTTGACATTGTCCGCGAGGTATCGGAGGAGCGCGAATTCCGTCGGAGTCAACCTGATGTGTTCTCCCGCGCGAGCTGCTGCATGGCTGTTCTCGTCCAGCGTGAGATCACCGATCAAGACAGGTAGAGGGTCAGCTTGCCAGATCATGCGACTGCGGCGCGAGAGACCTCTCAGGCGAACCATGACCTCTTCAGTGCTGAAGGGTTTCGACATGTAGTCGTCGCCCCCAGCCGCGATCCCGGAGATTCGCTCGGAGACCGAGCTGTGCGCAGTCAGGAAGAGGACGAGTGTGTCTGGCAGCTCAGCTCGAATGCGCTGGAGCACTTGTAGCCCGTCGATGTCGGGTAGAGAGACGTCGAGGACAACCAGATGCGGGCGATGTGACTTTGCCTGAAGGATTCCCGCTTCACCGCTCGAAGCGGTGAGTACCTTCCAGCCCTGTCTGCGGAAGACCAGGGCAAGTAGACGCTGGAGGTTCTCGTCGTCGTCGACGATGAGGACTCGGATTCGTGCGATGTCTGGATCGGGGGACATGTCTTCCGTTCAATCAACGTGTCTATCGGCGCCATCGTCCTGCGATGAGCTGCGGCCCACTGGGGCAGATCGACGTGCGCATCGCGCGCTCGAACTGCGCCACGAACTGCGTGCCCGGGTCGGACCAGTCCGCGGCGGTGATCGACGCCGAGATCCGCTTCGCGTGCTCGACCGCGTCGGGCCGTTCGACGATGTCGACGAGGCGACGGGCGATGGCCGCGGGCGACAGCGGGACGTATTCGATGTGCCGGCTGTCGAGGACCCCGGTCGTGTTCGGGCTGTCGTTGACGACGGGCACGACGCCGGAGGACATGATCTCGAGCGGCAGCAGGGACATGTCGGTCAGCGAGAGGACGAGGCCTGCGGCGCAGCGGTTGTAGACCGCGTTGAGCTCCGAGATGTCCATCGCCGACCGGTTGACGAACGGGAACCCGGTCTCGTATCCCGACATGTCCCAGCCGACGAGGTTGATCGTGATGTCGGGGCGCAGGCGGTGGAACTCGGTCAGGGCGAGTTCGCCGATCTCCCAGCCGCGTCGAGGTGTCGGCGGGCGGGCGTAGAACAGGATCTCGGTGCGGGGCGCGTCGTTCACGTGCGAGTAGTGCTGCTTGTCGACCGAGTAGTCGAAGTGGTCGCAGCTCATCCCGTACTCGTCCGCGACCTTCTGCGCGAGCCACGGCCCTGCGGAGAAGCCGTGGAACCCGAACCGGTAGGTGTTCTCCGCGAGGACGTACTCACTGCTGGCCGGGTAGAACCACGGTTCGAAGTCCTGCACGAAGGAGAACCGCTTGGCCGGCCCCTCGGAGCGGAACGCGGGGTAGGCCGTCTGCCAGTCGGAGGAGACGACGACGTCCGCGCCCGGCGCGATGCCGGTCAAGGGGTCGTACCGGACGATGTCGGCCTGCAGCTCCGGGTACGCACTGCTCGCCGCCATCATCGCGCGGATCCCGCGGATGTCGACCGCGGGTTGAGCCGACGCCTGGTACAGGTAGATCGTGAGCCGGTGCCCGGCGCGCTCGAGGAACTCCATGAACCGGAAGGCGTTCTGGTGCCCGCCCGAGGTCCGGCTCGGCGGCGAGATCAACCACGCCACGTCGTACGGGCGCTCCGGGAACTCGGCGGCGTTGAAGTTCCGCGGCACCGTCCAGTCGGCGGCGATGGCGTCGCTCGGGTAGAGGTCCGTCGGCTTGCGCCGCATCGGGTTGAACCGTCCGTCGGCGAAGTGCGCGGCACGCCAGAGCGTCGACCGGACGCCTTCGCCGCGGATGGCGCGGAGCCCCTGCCCGATCACGCCCATAGGATCAACCCGCGAGTGCAAGAACGAGCACGAATCCGATGCCCGTTGCACCTGCGAGCACAAGCCAGACGAGCGCGATGTTTCCGATCACAACGGCAGGCGAGCCTGTCGGGTCGACTGCCTTCCTGCGGTTGCCAGGGGTCAACTTCTTCACGATATGCCTCGCATCAACGGAGTTTCGGTTCAAGGGTTCGCGCAGACTAGCCAGCGGTTGGTCCTCGGTCTTGTCCGGCCAGGCGAGGACCCGCCACTGCGCCGGCTGTGGCTCGTCTCAGACAGGTGGAATACGGGTGGTGCAGACCCGATTTCCGCACCACCCGTGAGCCCATGGGCTCTTTCGTGGGAGAGAGAATCACCACGATTGACCCCTGGTTTCCCGGAGGCGGTGCAATCGTCTCAGACAGAGTCCAACGGAAGCTCCACCTTCGCGGATTCTCACCCTGGATCTCATGCGCCACTCACCCCGCCGAGGTTACTGAGACCGATCCCTCTCAGACTGAAGGAGAGAATTAGGTTTCCTTATGGAAAGTACATGCTAAACTGAAAACGTGAACGATGCCCCAGACTACGACGAAGACCTCCGCGTCGCCCGCGATCTCAAGCGGTACGTGCAGGTGCATCACCGACTGCCGCGTTGGTATGTGGGTACGAGCACGCTGCTCTTCCTGGTGGGCGTGTGGTTCTCGGTGTTGGGCGTGGTGGCCGGCTGGTTCCTGCCGCTGGTCGGCGCTGCCTTGTTGACGATGAACGTGCTGCTGTTCGTCATGCTTCTGGTGATCTGGCGGAAGCGGGGAGTGGTGCCGCTGTCAGGGCAGAAGATCATGCGGCGGTACTGGCGGATCGCGCCGATCGTCGTGCCGGCAGCGCTTGTGCTCGGCGCGGCGGCTCTCGCACTCCACCCCGCGCAACGGATATGGGTTTGTCTGGCCGTTGTCGTGCCCTTCGCCTTCGAACACATCCACCGGCTTCGCTCCTGGACTCGGCCGTGAACGTTTCGGAGAGCGGTTCCGCGCACAAGTCCAGGCTGAATGACGCGTTCAGCAGCTTGCCACGGCTCAAGGTAGCGGCGTTCTTGGCCGGATGCGACGAGGCGGAGTTCGCAGCCGTCGCGATGGCAACCGATACCCCAGCGTCTGCCCTCTCGAAGGCAGCGGCGCGGTTGGTAGAGGAGAACTACCTCTCGGTGCGTAAGGGCCATGTGGGCCGTCGACCGCGCACCTGGCTCTCACTCACAGAGGAAGGTAGGCAGGCCTTCAGCGAGCACATGGATTCCTTGAAACGTCTTACAGCACTTGGCGTGACGCATGCGCGAGAGTCGGGTTCCTGAGACCGGCAGTCCAATCGCGTCATATCTGCGCGTTCGGGTGCTCTTCCAGACGACAGATGTGTTCTGTGCCGTGCAAATTACGCGAGCACGCGAAGATTGTGAGTGATGTAGAGATGTTCCTTGGACTGTTTGCCCTCGTCGGGATCGCTTTCCTTGCTGGTCTGACACTGATGACCGCCTCAAGGCCGACCAGAAGAGTCGGCCGGAGTGGTGCGCAGCCGTCCCGATCCAGGCAGCTCGTCGATCACTAACTCGCATGAATCCCCCTCGTTGACTGTTGTCCGCGTGGATCTGCGGTCGTTCGTCCCTTCTGCCATGACCGGGCGGGTTCAGTCGTCCAACCAGGCGGCCGCTGCGCGGAGCGCCTGTTCACGTCCGTGCACGCCGAGTTTCTTGTACACCGACGCCAGGTGGCTCTTTGCGGTGTTCGGAGAGACGTGCAGAGCGGCGGCGAGCTCTTTCGTCGAGCCGTACAGAGCGAGTGCGCGCAGAACGTCCCGCTCGCGTTCGCTCAACGTGATGCTCTGGGCAGGCGCGTAGATCGAAGCGGGCAGTGTCTGTTCGACGTGAAGCCGGTGCGCGAGCTCTTCTCGAATGATGGGGTGCGCTCCGACGATCTCGGCGATCGCGTTCGTACGCTTCAGCGCTTCACTCGCGTTGTCCATCGATACCGCTGATGCGGAAGTGTCACCGAGGATGCGTTCTGCTGCCGCCTTGACGATCCATATCGCCGGCACAAGACGGTGGCGTCCACCATTCAGACGCTGGACCTCCGCGACGATCTGCAGCGCGCGCGCAGGATTGCCCCCGAGGAGCGCAAGGCGTGCTCTCGCGGCCCAGATCTTTTGGCCCTGGGAGGTCGGTACCTCCCTGCGTAGCACGTGGGCGGCAGCTTGAAAGTTGTGGTCGGCCATGTAGAGGTCCGCCAGGTCTGTGCGCAGAATGTTGCTCGCGAAGGTTCCAGACCCACTCAAATCGCGACGAAGGTCGAGTATGTCCTCGAGGTGCGCGGCAGCACCACCTCGATCGCCTCCGCCGTAGAGTGACCGCTTGGCCCGGATGTGCTCGGTCAGCCACCAAAACTCGCCAATTCCAGTGTCCGGCAGGTGTTCGCTCGGCTCCGCTCTGAACGTGCCGAGTGCAATGAGCGCTGCGGCGTACTGTGAGATCGCGAAGTAGCTAGCTTGCATGGATCCTGCCGGGCGGGTCGAGGGGGGCATCTCTGTCAGCGATTGCTCTGCGTGCACGAAGTTCCCGGCTAACGCATGGGATAGTGCAGCGAAGTTCCCCACATGAGGCGCGATCGGATGTTGAACGGCGCTTGCCCGACGAGAACCCTCAGCGAAGATCCCGATCGCGTCACGGACATCTCCACGCAGCAACTTGACCATCCCGATCCGGATGAACACCGGCGGAAGCACATCATCGAACCCCGCTGTATCCCTGGGCTCGGCGATCAACCGCAACGACTCATCCGCCGCAGCATCCGCCTCCTCCAGCCGCCCCGCGGCGAGTAGCGCACGAAGCTGCGTCTGCGCGACCCCGAGGAGGTCCCGGGTCGCAGGCTGCTCCTGCCCCTCGACCCACGACGCGAACCGGCTGTGGACTCCCTCCGGGATCAACGAATACGGATGATTCGCCGCCCGCGCGATCGCCCCGGCCATCAGATACCGAGGATTCGCCCACAACCACTCATCCGGCACCGCCGCGAACCCCTCTGTCAGCGCTACCGGCTCGAGTAACAACCTCGCAAAGAAACTGCTGTCAACAGCCTCAGCGAACCCCTCCCAGTCCTTGGCCGCGGCAATTACCTGCAAGCTCGGATACGACACAGTGGGCTCCTTTGGCCAGGGGTCAACAGTGCGAGCAGGTCGAAACCGGTCAGCAACCCAGTCGGAGCTGATCGAAAACTTCGACCGCCCCCAGAGCGTACGGGGCTCAGAGGGTTAACCCCACATGGGTTTTCGTCACCCTCGTATGAATGTCGGGTGATGCGCGGGTGAGGTCTGCTCGCTCTGCTTGCAGATAGCCGTTCCTGTCAATTGACTGAACGAACCGCAAGGCCGAATACGTCGGTCATCGGCGCCCGGCAACTTGCACAGAGAGACCCGACATGAAACAACTCCGCCCCCAGAGGGGACCAGCTACGCCGACGCACCCGAGGGGCGGCTACCGCTTCACTTCCATGTCCGTGCGCGGACATGAGGAAGGCAACAGGGCGACAGGCTTTTTCCTGATCCTGTGCTTACTCCTTGCAATGCTCGCGACGATCGGCGCCATTAGCCCGGTCAGTGCCGCTCGGGCCGCGGACACGGGCTGCGGTTACGCTAACGCCTCCGCAAACAACGGCCAGAACGCACGCACGATCTGTTGGTTCGACTTCACGAACTTCAATGAGACTCAGGCGCGCACCGCCGCTGGTCAGCCGACCACGATCACGTTGGAGGGCGGGTACATCGCCACCTTTGCGATCAAGGTCACCAACGTGAGCGGGACACCCCCGCTCTCGCTTGAGGCTCGTCAGACCCCGCTGGAAACACGCTTCGCGTTCGGAACCGACGCGTATCGCGGTGTTCCAGGCAACAACGCGCTTTACAGCCGGCCCGCCAACGGTGTGGTTCAGGCTGGAGTCATCACCTTCGATAACATTCAGGTTCGCGACCCATCGGGCGCATTGGTGACCGGATACTCCTTTGTTGCGGCCGATGTGGAAGACAACGTAACTGGAGAGTCCTTCACTTGGAACTCTGACAAGCCGCTTGACCGGCTCGAGACGCTTGCTCCGAACGGGCAGTGGGGCTGTAAGAACCCAGTCGGTATCGGCACCACCCAGATCAGCTGTTCAGGCACCGGCGTGGGCGCCACGACCACCGCCGGGGGGAAGTCCACGGCGCTCCTGGTTTCTGCGGACGCACCCTCGACGTTCTCCACCACCTGGCGTACTGGCGCCCGGTCAGGCATCGGCGTAGGGATTCAGACGGCAAAGGTCACGTTGAACAAAACCGTCAGCAGCCGAGTCGGTGCGGCCAACTCCTTCGATTTGAAGGTCACCTCGCCTGAGGGAAGCACGCTCGGATCGGCTACGACCGGTACGACGAATACCGCCACGACCCGAGAAGTAACGGTGCTCCCGCGCACCGACGGGAAATCGTTCACTCTCTCCGAGATCGGGACTGCGGGAACGTCGACCGATCTGAGCCTCTATACCCAAGCCTGGGCCTGCGTCAACGCCGCGACTGGGAGCTCTACGGTTCTTCCTGGCGCCACAAGCGGGACGAGCGCGAACATATCGCCGCAGATCGGCGATGACATTCGATGCACCATCACGAACACGGCCAAGCCTGCGGGCGTGTCGTTGGTCAAGCGGGCCGGCGTGCCGGTCGACGTCAACGGTGACGGCCTAGTCGATGCGGGCGACACCATCCAGTACAGCTTCGATGTTCAGAACACCGGCTCGCTGGCGTTGAGCAACATCTCGGTTGCCGATCAGAAGGCCGGGGCGGTGACCTGCCCGTCGACAACCTTGGCGCCCAACGCCACGGTGACATGCCAGGCTGCCAGCGTTTACACCATCACAGCCGCCGACGTGGCTGCCGGGTCTGTGGTCAACACCGCGACGGCGTCCGGTAATCCGCCGGGCGGCGCGACGCCAGTGGTTTCTCCACCGTCCTCGACGACGACGGTGACGACGGCCCCAGCGCCTTCGCTTACGGTCGACAAGACGGCATCGCCGAACAACGCGGCCTCATTCACGGTCGGTCGGCAGATCAACTACTCCTTCCTCGTGACGAACACGGGGAACGTGCCATTGAACGACGTGAAGGTGAGCGAGGAGTCGTTCACCGGCTCTGGGAACATCTCCACGGCAGTGTGCCCGTCGACCTCACTGGCCGTGGGCGCGTCGCAAACCTGCACCGCCTCGTACACGGTCACCCAAGCCGACGTCGACAACGGATCCATCACGAACACGGCTAAGAGCACCGGGACACCTCCTGGGGGGACCCCCGTGGACTCACCGCCCGACACCGTCGTCGTGCCTGCGCCGAACTCGCCATCCATCTCGCTCGAGAAGTCTGCGGACCCGACATCGATCTCCGCGGCGGGCGCACCTATCAAGTATTCGTTCACAGTGACGAACACCGGCAACGTGACCCTGGCGAACGTTTTGGTCGCCGAGGGCGCGTTCAGTGGCTCGGGAACGTTGTCTGCAGTGACGTGCCCTGCGGGCGCGGCGTCGCTGGCCCCTGGCGCGTCGGTCATCTGTACTGCTGACTACACAGCGACGCAAGCCGATGTCGATGCTGGTCGGATCACGAATACGGCTACTGCTTCGGGTACGCCTCCCACCGGCGGCCCGGTCACGTCCGACCCGTCGAGCGCGGTCGTGACCGTTGACCCGAACCCGTCGTTGGCGGTGGTGAAGTCTGCTGATCCCGCGTCCATTGCTGCTGCGGGTGACATTGTGGATTACTCGTTCGTGGTGACGAACACGGGCAACGTGACGATGACGGATGTCACCGTTGCGGAGACGGCGTTCTCTGGGACTGGTACGGCTCCGTCGATCACCTGTCCTGCTGAGGCTGCTTCGTTGGCGCCGGGTGCGAGTGTGACGTGTACTGCGAGTTACACGGCGACCCAGGCCGACGTCGATGCAGGTTCGATCACGAACACGGCGACCTCGACTGGCACGCCGCCTGATGGAACCCCGGTCACGTCACCGCCGTCTTCGGCGATCGTCACGGCTGGGCCGACTCCGGGTTTGACGATGGTGAAGTCTGCTGATCCGGCTCAGGCCGGGAAGGTGGGGGACACGATCACGTATTCGTTCCTGTTCAC
>NZ_JADKSK010000002.1:910648-1009517 GCF_015351205.1 Plantibacter sp. VKM Ac-2885
GTGACCAACACGGCCACGAGCACTGGAACGCCGCCGGATCCGAACACCCCGCCTCCGACGTCTCCGCCGAGCGAGACCTCGGTGCCGTTCGACCCCGCGCCGAGCATCAGCGTGGTGAAGAGTGCAAGCCGAGACGCAGTCACGGCAGCCGGGCAGGTGATCCAGTACTCGTTCCTGATCACCAACACGGGCAACGTGACCCTGCACGACGTCAGCGTTTCGGAGGGGACCTTCACCGGAACCGGCACGCTGTCCGCGGTCAAGTACCCGACTCGGGTCCTGCTCCCTGGACAGTCGACCACGGCAACTGCTGAGTACACGGTCACCGCGGCCGATCTGGCGAACGGGCCGCTGAGGAACACCGCGACGGCGACGGGTACCCCGCCCGGCGGTACGCCCATCAGTTCACCACCCTCGAGTGTGACGGTATCGGTGCCGCCGAAGCCACCACTGGCCTCGACCGGTGTCGCTGGAGTCAGCCTGCTGGCGGGGGGAGCGGCATTGCTCCTCCTACTCGGCGCCGGCTTGATGGTCCGCAACCGCCGACGCAGCAGCACGCACTAAGCAACACACCGCGGACTGGTGGTGGCTCTTTCCCCGAGGAAAAGAGTCACCACCAGCTCCTCCGAGCAAAGGCCACCCATGCGCTATCCAGTAGTCGCACTCCTGACCGTGACGACAGCACTTCTCGCAAGCACGCTGACCGGCTGCACGAACCCGGACACTCCGACCGCTTCAAAGACGCCCTCTCCAAGCAGCACTCCGATGTTCTCGGCCGAAGGACTCCCGCCCGGAACCGTCGGTGACCCTGACGTCCCGAGCGATGTCCCGAACGATCCCGACCTTCGAAAGCATGTGACCGCCGGGAGCTGTACCTCCACCGATGACGGTTGGAGCATGAGCGGCGCAATCGAGAATCCAGGCAAGAAGACTGCGGAGTACACACTGACCGTGTTCTTCGCCACCAGCGGTGCCACCGTCCTTGCGACGGCGGACACCGTCGTGAAGGTGGAAGCCGGCGAGACCAAGAGTTGGCGCGCCGACGCGACGTTTTCTGCACCACCGGAGACGAGATGTGTGCTTCGCGGTGTCGCCGAACGGTAGAGATGCGCTCCTAGGGCCACGAGTTCCCGTTTCGACCCGTAACCCGATTAGCGCGGGAAAGCACCACACACTCCCTTGCAACGGCCTGGAGGAAAGAGACATCATGCCGCACGACAGCCCTTGGATTCGTCTCCGCGAGGCCATTGAAGCCGACTTCGTCGACAGCCTCGAGCGGCCGGTCACACTCAAGATGCTGTCCGCCGTGTTGGTGCTCTCAACCACCGCAGTGAGGCGCCGCATCGAAGACGGTACCCTTGTCGGCCATCGGACCAGTGCGGGCTGGATCATCGATGTCGAAGCCAGTCGAGCCGGAATCGGCGCAGCGATGTGGCGGATACCCGAGCGGAGACGGCTTGCCAAGCAGGAAAGAGCTCCATGGGGCGGAAGCCGCTCGAGTATTGCCGAGGACCGATGACGGCGCACGGGGTCTCCGAGCCACCCCCCAGCCTTGTGACTGCAGAGCAGCGAGTCATCGTCGAACTCCTGCAGCGCGCGGCCCTCGCCGAGACGCAGTCTCAAGGTCCAGACTTACGCGTGGCGTTCCGAATCACCCGGTACCTCATCGAGGGTGCAATCAGATCGGGCTTGGCATCGGCGGTGATCGCCGATGCGCTCGGGGTGAAGCCTGACACCGTCCGCTCTCGAAGAGGCATCGACGGACTCCTGGGTGCGGAGGTGTTTGCTCGGCTTGCCGACATCACCGAGGGTGATATCGAACGCTGGCGAGCGGCAGGACAGATCGAACGCCTCGGACCCGACCTCGGTGGCACGATCGGGTATCGTGCCTCGAGCCTCATCGCCGCCCGAATGAACCTCGCTGCCTCCCAGAACCCCCAGGCGAGTCATAGTCGTCTGCTGGTGGCCCGTGGACCAATCGTCGAACTCGACCCCCTCGACGCATGATCGCCGCAGGCGGGCCTCAACGGACGAGGACGAACGTCCGGCGCACTGCACCTGACGCGCACTCGCACCCGCGTTACAGCCGGACAGGGGCAGCTCTCTCTACGGCAGCGATCGAGCTTGCTTCGGAGACGCCCGCTTCTCGCCTCACAGTCGACCAAGTCGTCCGCCGCGCGGGGGTCAACCGTTCCACCTTCTATACCCATAGCGAGAACCCGACTGCGTTGCTCAACGCGGCGATGCGAACCGCGCTCGACCGCTCTCATACTTTTCAGCTGACACTCCCAGGCGGTCAGCGGACACTTGGAACGACACTCTCCACGGTGTCCTCGCATGTCCAAGAACACCTTGCCGTGTATCGGACCGCTCTCGCCGACCCCACGGCCGCCGGGGCGATCTTCCACAACCTCTCCGAGTACCTCGAGGAACAGCTGACACGAGCGGGGCCACCAGCAATCCGATCGGAGCTCGCGGCAGCCGCCATCGCCGGAGCCGTGACTGGAACGATCAGATCTGGACTCCGCCACGGCGAGATTGACCTGCAGTCAGTCTGGGCAGCATTGAACGCAGTTCTGCGTGCTGATGGGGAGTCTCAAGAACGTTGCACCTCCGTGAGCTGAGCACGAAGTTTCCGCGTGATAGGGGACGAGCTGATCGTGTGACCGGGTCACGTCGATCCGCGCTCTGTGCGCGGTCGCAGCGTCACCGTCGTGAAGCGTGCCGTCGGAGGTCGCTGCCCTTGGCTCTGAACGAGTCGAAGGGCACCGGGGGCGATACCCCGAGGCGATGGAGCGGGTGATCTCTCGGGTGAGATTCTCCTGCCCACCGCTCGCCAGCGCGGAATGGTTCGCTTGCGCGGCCAAGAATGGAGGCCAGCTGGCCTGACTCCTGCCGTCGACTGCACCCACTCCGGCCGAACACAGGCACCCGTCGTTCGAGCCACGCTAGATGGTCCCGGATCGAGGAGCAGGAATCGGCTTCTTCACGACCGCTCACAGGATTCACCTGTCCCATTGAAATGGAACCCACCGCTCGTGCATGACGAGATCCTCTTTTCCCGCCCACTTCGTACACCGAATGAGCTCAGTAACCTAGCTGCCGTCCTCGAATCAGGTCATTCGCACGGTGACGGCGCCTTCACTGCTCGGGCCACGGCGCGCCTGCAACAGATCACAGGATCCGCGCGCGCACTCCTAACAACGTCTTGCACGCACGCACTGGAACTGGCCATGCTGCTGCTCGATCTCGGTCCGGGCGATGAGGTGATCCTGCCGAGCTTCACCTTCCCATCAGCGGCCACCGCGGTGGTGTCGAGAGGCGCGACACCAGTGTTCGTCGACATCGATATCTCCAGCGGGAACATCGACCCGGCGGCTGTCGGAGAAGCGATCACGGCACGCACGCGCGCCGTGATTGTCATGCACTACGGAGGTGTGCCGGCAGACCTCGAAGGGGTGTTTCAGTTCACCGCGATGCGAGGCATCGCTGTCATTGAGGACAACGCGCACGGTCTGGGCGGCATCGACGCGCAGGGACGTCGGCTCGGAACTGTGGGCGCGTTCGGCGTGCAGAGTTTTCACGACACCAAGAACGTGCAGTGCGGCGAGGGCGGGGCCATCCTCTTGAACGACGATGCGCTGTTCACTCGAGCCGAGATCATTCGCGAGAAAGGCACGGATCGTGGACGTTTCCTTCGCGGAGACGTAGATAAATACACCTGGCAAGACGTCGGTTCGAGTTACGTGCCGAGTGAGCTCAACGCGGCGGTTCTAGATTCGCAGCTCGCTTCCTTCTATCAGATACAAGTTGAGCGTTTCCGCATCTGGAACACCTACGCGGACGCCCTCCGCGATTGGGCGGGAGACCTCGGTATCCGTTCCATGGCCGACAAAACCTGGCTCCTGCACTCTGCGCATCTGTTCTATCTCCTGATGCCTGATCGTGCAGGCCAATCGGACCTGATCTCACACCTCGGCGCACATGGCATCAGGGCCACGTTTCATTACGTACCGCTCCACTCGAGTCCAGCCGGACGGCGGTTCGGGCGAACATCCGGCCGCCAGGACAGGTCTCACTCGTTCTCCGAGAGACTCGTGCGTCTACCCCTGTGGCCTGGGCTCACGGATGCCCAGGTGTCCCGCGTCCTCGAAGCAGTGCTCTCATACCGGCCGAGGAGGTGAGTGCGTCGACGGCACTGCGCCGCAGGTCCGTGAGCGACCTAGGGCGGAGAGAGTGTTCCCACGTTGCGCGACATGTAGTTCTCTGTGGGCACGGGGTGGGCACCGTGCCCACAGAGAGCTCTATTCGGAACGCTTCGCCCGATAGAACTCGGCGAATCGTGCTGCTTCATCACTGTTTCCCGGATACAGGCGGCCGCTGATGATCACCGTTGGAACCGACTGCAGTGCAGGAACGTCGGACGTTAACAGCGGTCCGCGCACGTCGCGAGCCGTGTGTTCTTGAACCCAGAGCTGGTACGTCCGGAGCGTCGAATTGTCGCTCAAGCGTGCGCCGACTTCCGAAGCGAGCGCGGCAAGGTCGGAGTCGGAGAGTCCGGGGGTGTCCTCGGGTGGCTGGTTCCGGTACAACGCAGCGAGATAGTTTTGCGCGAGCTCGGGCTGCTGGGCCGCGACATCGACCATCGTCGCCGCGGCCCGAGTCGAATAGGACGTGCCGACCGAGAGCCGGTCGAGAATCGCCACCGGGTGGACATGTAGGGTGGCTCGCCCGGCTTCCGCCTCGTCGAACAGGAGCTGCCCGCTGGTCGCTTCGAACATCTTGCAATATGGACACATCGGATCCAGGTACAGGTCGACGACCGTGGGACCGGTGCCGACAGCGATGTACCCCTCGTCGAAGTTCACGGCCCCGGAGGTGCCGGTCAGCCGCGAGGTTGGGGCTTCGGGTGTCGGCGGCTGCGTTGAACTCGTTGGTCTCGCGGAGTCGCGTATGCAGCCGGTGACTGCCAGGGTGCTTGCGATCAGCAGCGCCACGAGTGCTGCGGCTCTCCTCTGCACTCGCGTCTGTGTTTCAAAACTCTTCGCCATCTCGTCCTCTGTTCGTTCGGTCCACTGGTTGACGAACGATGAAGCGTCTTGCCGCACCGTCACAGAGTAGGAGAGGCTCTCTCAGAGTCGCTATGACGCGCTACTGGCAGATGCGATGGATGCGCATGCCGCTGGCCCGAAAGCGGGTGAATTTGGGATGAGATCGTTGATGTAGAGAGGTGGCGTGTTCGGGCCGATGTGTCTACTGGATGTGCCGGGTCACGTCGTTGTCAACGACGTGACCGATCGATCAGAGAAGGGCCACACGTGAAGTCTCAGCCCCACCGCGGCTCAGCGGGTGTCCAACGGAGCGGCCGAACCCTTCCAGCAACCTTACGCATCGGCATCGCCAGCCAAACCGCCCAGGTCGTGGGCGGCTACGCCACAATGCAACATGTGGTACTCATCGCTCAGATTGCTGTTGCGCTGTGACAAGCACGGGCGACGGTGAGTGTTGTCTCCAAGCGTTGACGGACGTCTACGAGTGTGCGCGACTGCTGCACGCACTGCGCAGTCTGGCATGCGAGGTCGAGAGCCTGTTGAGAGACGCGATGCGTCTAGCCACCACGTCCGGGCTGACGAAGTCCGTGGTCGCGGAAGCTGCTGATGTCACCGCCAGCCGGGTGAGTCAGATCGTGAACGCCGCATCGGTCTCCCGGAGTCAGGGGGAGGTTCACGAAAGAATCGACTTGCTGATCCAGTGGCCTGAGGATCCGCTCCGAGCGCATGCGAATACGTACCGAGGGCACTTGGCGCTCCCGCCCTATTCTCGTCGTCGAACTCAGCCGCGGTCGGATTCAACGCGCTCGTGACGCGCTGATTCGAGAACGATGTCCGACAGACGCCGCAGGTCCTACTGGGGGCTCTCTTTCGCGGGGTTTCTGCCTTTCGGGTGCGATCGGTTCATCAACCAGGTGAGTGGGCATGTAGTGGCCGCTGGCCGGTTCGTCCACTGAGGCTGGCGCGGGGGCTTCTTGCGTCCGATGATCTCAGCGCGCCACCGCCCCGTGCTGGTGCCTGGCTCCCGCCGCGCCATCCAGTCTGAGGCGTCTCGTGTTTCGGAGTCGATCGCACGGCAGCCGAGACTCTGCGACCGAACTCCTGGAACGGGTCGGCCGACGTCGACGAGTTGCGGCCGGCAGACGCGAGTGATCAGTAGGGGTGACTCTCGGGTGAGGCACGGGGTGAGATCTGCCGACTTGAGGTCAGCAGCGCGCCCATCTCGTCTTTACTGGAACGCGTGAAACTTAAGTCGGGACCTCCAATCTGGCCGACTGGAAAGCAGATTTGTTCATGCGTGTTGCTTCACTTCTCAATTCTCGACCTACGTCGGAAGGACCATCCATGGATGTAGAGGGTTCCCGTCGGCCCAGATTTACCGCGATGCTCCTCACGGGGCTTCTGGCTGTTGCTACAGCTGTGGGAGTGAGCGGGCTGTCGACGCCTCAGACGGCTTCCGCAGCGCCCCAGGGTTGCGGGTATGCGGATACTTCTGCCAACAACGGTGAAAACGCTGGCACGATCTGCTGGTTCGACTTCGCGAACTACGATAACGCGCTCGCCACTTCTGACGCAGGTCAGCCAGTCACCATCACTCTCGATGGCGGTTACACCGCGAGCTTCACCGTGAAGAACCGTGACGTCAGCGGACTTGGAAATCCTGGCGTACAGGGACGAGCGACTCCGCTGGAGAACCGGTTCGCGTTCGGAACGGATGCATATCGCGGTGTTCCTGGTAGCCCGGCGCTCTACAGCAATCCTGCTCGCAGCGTCCTTCAGGGCCTGACGCTGTCGCTCGAGGACATCGAAGTCAGAGATAAAGACGGCGCTCCATTGACCGGGTACTCCTTCGTTGCTGCGGATGTCGAAGACAATGTGTCCGGTGAGTCGTTCACGTGGAACTCAGACAAGCCCATCGACCGGTTGGAGACCCTGGCGCCCAACGGGCAGTGGGGCTGCAAGGACCCACAAGGCCTCGGTACCACCGAGGTCACCTGTGATGGAAGCGGTGCGGGTTCTTCCACAACCGCGGGTGGTAAGTCTACGGCTCTGCTCGTGAGGGCTAACGCGCCGACGACCTTCTCCACGACGTGGCGCACCTCTCGACAGTCCGGTATCGCGTTCGGAGTCCAGACCGCAAAGCTCACGCTGGACAAGAACGTCGTCGCGCGGGTTGCCCCGTCGGATTCCTTCGACACGTCGATCACGTCGCCTGAGAGCACAGAGCTCGGCTCGGCTACCACCGGGACCGCTACGACCTCGACCACGGGTTCGACCGTCATTCTTCCGTCGCCGGACGGATCACCTTTCGCTCTGAGCGAGGCGGCGTCGAGCGGCAGTACGAGTCTGTCGCAGTACGCTCAAAGCTGGTCATGCGTGAACCGAAAGACCGATAGTTCCACCGTCTTGCCTGATGCGAACAGCGGGACAAGTGCGACAGTCGTACCTGCGGTCGCCGACGACATCGTCTGCACGATCTCGAACACGCCGATCCCGAAGTACAGCGTGGTCAAATCGGTGGACGAAAAACAGAGTGCGGTTATGGGCCAGAAGGTTACCTACACGGTGACAGTCGCCAATGAGACCGGTCTGCCGTACACGGACACGAACCCTGCCTCGTTCAGTGATGACATGTCGAACGTCCTGGACGATGCGGCGTACAACAACGACGCCTCTAACGGTGCCACCTTCTCGGCCGGAACGCTTTCCTGGTCCGGTGCGCTTGGTGCAAACGAAACGAAGACAATCACCTATTCCGTGACCGTCAACGATCCGGATAAGGGAGACCTCCTGTTGACGAATGTGGTGAGCGTGCCGCCGGAGCGGGGCGGCTACTGCAAGACGGAGGGCTCGTGCACCACGACGACGCCCGTCCGAACATTCAACACGATCAAATCGGTCGATCGTAAGTCCGCATCGTCAGGCGACAAGGTCACGTACACGGTGACAGTGACGAACACAGGGCAGGCGGACTACGTGGACGCCAAGCCGGCGTCATTCACTGACGACCTGTCGAAGGTCGCGGACGATGCGACGTACAACGGGGATGCCTCGAACGGCGCGCAGGTGTCCGGGAACAAGCTGTCTTGGTCCGGTGCTCTCGCGAAGGGCGAGACCAAGACGATCACGTACTCGTTCACCGTGAACAATCCTGACAATGGAGACAAGAGCCTGGACAACGTGGTTGTGCCGGACAAGACGGGCAAGTGTTCGCCGCTGGAAAGCTGCACCACCCACACCACCGTCGTGCCGCCCCCGGCGGGACCCGAGGTCCACACCGGCGGGTTGGCTGTCGATGGTGGTCAGGTATGGCCCATGGTCGGAGTCGCCGGGGCGTCGCTCCTCGTCTTGATCATTCTGTTCGGAATGACGATCGCGGGCCGCCGGCGCAGCGGTGACGGTGTCTGAGCACCGAGCTAGGCAGTGGCGCCGACGATGGATACTGATCCTCGTCGGCGCCACTGCGGTCGTCGCTCTCATCGCGTCCTCCATGAGTATCATCGGCTACCTGTCCAGTCCCGTTGACATGAATGGCCAGCGGGTGCAGTACGAAGACGCCGCCCCTCCGGCCGACAAATCCGCGGCGATCGAGCAGAACGGATCAGACCGATTCGTCGTGCAGTCGGTCGGCTTGGACGTTCCGCTCGGCGAGCTCAATTCGGTCGACGGTTCCATCGAACCGCCGGGGTTCACTTCCGCATACCGGGTTCGCGATATGGGCGTAAGCCCGAAAGAGCCCGATAAGGGCACTGTCTTTGTGGTCATGCATTCGCTGCGAAATGGCGCGACCGGGCCGGGAAACTACCTGATCGATGTGGACAAGCGTGCCGCGAAGGTTCAGCTCGGAGCCAAGATCGACGTTGATGGCAACTCCTACACGGTCACGGGGACACAGGTCATCGACAAGCCCGAGATCGCTGGTGCCTCCGCGATCTGGTCGAACACGCCGGGCCGACTCGTCGTCATCACCTGTCTTCAACGTCCAGATGGCCGGCCATCGACGCAGAACATGGTCATTGAAGCGCAGAAAGATCGTCCGTGACCGATCTTGACGAACCTCTCGACCGAACGAGTCATCGTTGGTGATTCCAGTTTGCACCCACCGACGCTCGAAGTCGTAAATGGTGCAGCATCGTTGATCCCGGCTGAGGTGAAGCTGTTCTTACGGCATCACCTCAGCAGGGTCGATGGGCCTGAATCGCGACACGAGTAGGGCAGGGCCTTCCGAGCATGCGGTCGCCTCATCGCGCAGCGGATTCGCGGCTACCACGTTTCTCGGCAGCGCCGGCGAGGACGACCGCTCTGGCTCGCCGAGACGGTGGTCAGGTCGCAGGCATCTGCATGTCGCCGCCGATGGTCCGACGGATCCGCAGTCGCGCAGCCGGGAGCCCAGGTCCGATTGTCTCTCTGACCCACCCCACCCGGGTGTTCGGTACGGCTTAGGTATAGCGGATCACGACGTCGGTGGTCGGCGTGATCCGGACGACATAGTGGATACCGTCGGGAGCATCGATGGTGACCCATCCGCCGCCGCGCGCGATCGCTTGCTCGAGCTGTTCGTGCACAGCGGAAACATCTCCGGAGTGGACATCGCTCAGATGGACGCCGCCGACGTGAACCTCGTTGTGACGCTCTTGGCTGTTCATGCTTGCATGAGTAGACGGTTCGTCTGCTGAGAAGTAATCGCCGGAACCAATACAGGCTCACTTCGTCTAGGTCGCACTTCCCTGTAGATGAAACGTCCTCATTCCGGTATGAAATGCGGGTGGCGGTGGAATGAAGTTCGAGCTGAGTGCGATCTCTAAGCAGCGCCCGCCACTTAGATCAACGTAGAAGTGTCGACCGAACACGGGACCCGGATTCACAACACCCTCAAGGTCGGTTTCCTTCTTGGCGTATTCCCCGACCCGAAAGGCTCCACATGTCTACTACTCTTCACCCTGCCGCGAACCGGCGCACGAGGTTCTTCGTCCCGGTCGCGATCACTATCGGCCTGCTCGCTTCGTTTCTCCTGGCCGCATCGATGTCTGGTGCGTTCTCCGGGTTCACGGCTTCGATCAACAACTCCGCGAACTCGATTGGCTCAGGCACATTGCTTTTGACGGAGACGCAGGGGGCGACGACGTGTCTGTCCTCAGCCTCTGGGACCGTCACCGCGGCGAACGCCGGCACCTGCGCATCGATCAACAAGTTCAACGGAACCACCGTTGCTGCACCGAATGTGCCCTACACCTCAACGGTCACCTTGAAGAACAACGGCACTGCTGCCGCGTCATCGTTCACCCTGACCCCTAGCGGCTGCACGACGACCGCGAACGGAGCAGTCAACGGAACGGACACCGCCGGGTTCTGCGGCAAGGTGGACATCACCATTCAGGACAGCACCACACCGGTGTGCGTGTTCCCCGCTGGCGCGGCAACCTGCCCGGCTCCCTCGCAGTCCGCGACGCTCGCGACACTGGGCACCACACCGATCACCCTCTCGGCGCCGCTCGCTGCGGGGGCGACGCGTACCTTCACCTTCACGGTGATGCTCGACTCGTCGGCGACGAACGCCGATCAGGGACTGCTTGCATCCGAGCAGCTGCTGTGGACCCTCGCGGCCTGATGACCGTCCGAAGAAGGGCAGTCGCGGTTGCCATCGCGGCTGCCCTTCTCGGTGCGATCGCCCTGACCAGTGGTCCAGCCGAGTCCGGGTTCACCGCCTCGGTCAAGAACTCCGCAAACACTTTCGGCTCCGGTACTCAGAACCTCACCGCGACCAGCGGCGGTGGCACCCAATGCACGACCGTGGGCTCGCCGGCCACAGGTAGTACGCCTTGCTCGGGGACGTTCCTCCCAAGTACGACGCCTGCATCCGGCACCGCCACCAGTAGCGTCACCTTGACCGCTGGCGGCACCGTGACGCCGTCCTCCTCGACGTTCACTGCGAACAGCTGCGGCGCTCTCGGCTTTCCTAACAGCTCCGCCACCGCCAATCCGCTCTTCGTTCGGTATGCGGTCGCGTTCAATCCGACGACCGGTCCGACGGCTGTCACCGGGAGCGGTAGCTACGGCACGGATGGGACAGCGAGCATGGCGACGTCTGTCGTCTCGATGACAAATCCCCAGAACTTCACCATCGGCGCTTGGTTCAAGACCACGGTCGCGGGCGGCGGGATCATCGGCTTCGATGGCGGGTATTCCGACGTTGCCACCGGCAACTTCGATCGTCTGCTCTTCCTCAACGGCAGCGGCAAGGTCGTCTTCGGGGTGAACCCCAGCGGCATCGGCGCCGAGACGGTCAAGCTCGTGACGAGCCCGAGCAGCTACAACGATGGCAGCTGGCACTACGCCGTCGCAACGGCATCATATGTCTCAGGCGTCCGGTCTCAGAGTCTCTATGTGGATGGCGGGCTCGTCGCGTCAGGAACTCCGACCTCCGACGCCAGCTCGGCGCAAGTGTTCAACGGCTACTGGCGGGTGGGGCAGAACCGCAATGCTGAAGGGTTCACGGGCACCCGCAACTACTTCTCCGGCTCACTGAGCAACGCCGGCACTTGGCCGAGCACCTTGACGGCTGCACAGATCAGCAACCTCTACGCGGCGGGGAGTCAGAGCGCGTTGACAGCGCTGGCGACTTCACTGGGGGCGAACAACTACTGGCCTCTCAACAGTGATGGCACGACCTCCTTTCCTGGAACGGGCAACCCTACGGGGACGGACCCGTGTGCCGATATCACCGTGACCGTGGGGACCGCGAGCTCCTGCATCTACCCTGCATCCGCTGCCGTCTGCCCAGCTGCGACTGGCGGCACTCTCTTGTCATCTCTCGCGAGCGCTGGAGCTCTGGTGATGCCGACTCCTGCGCCAGGCACACCTGTCGTGGTGACGACGACGACGGGGCGAGCATCGACGTACAAACCAACGTTCGACGGCGGGTTGCACTACCTGGTCCCTGTCACGATCACCCAGAAGAATTTCCCGGCGACGTTCAAGTGGATCAGCAACCAAACGGTCACGGCGCCATGACCCGCACTCTCCATGTCATATGGGTCGTCGTCATCCTCGTCTTGGCAGGGTTGTCCATCGCCGCAGCCATCGCCTGGCTGCTTGGAGGCCGAGGGTTCATCATCCAAACGCCCTCTATGGCCGAGTACGCACCGGTCGGCACCTTCGTCGGAAGCATGCCTGCCGTTCTCTCGACGCTTCGCGTCGGGCAGATGATCCTGTTCCACCCTCCCGGCAGTACTGAGACGTACTTCCATCGCATCGTCGACGTCGATGGCGGAGCAGTCAGGACTAAAGGGGATCTCAACGGCGCTACAGACCCGTGGACTCTGCACGCGGATGATCTCGTCGGCGCGGAGGCGCTCCATGTCGTCGGACTCGGCTGGCTCATCCAGGCTGTTCCGTTCCTGCTGGTAGGAGGCCTCTTGACTTGGCTGATCGTCCGCACCTACATTCGACCGCCTTGGAAGTTCCCAGCCACCGTGCTCGGCTGGGCGCTTGTCGTCTCCATCGCCGCCTTCGTCTTGAAGCCGTTCGTCCGGGCGGTCCTGATAACGAAGACGGTCACCCACGACCGTGCGACGTTCTCTGTTGTCGCGACCGGACTGTTCGACATTCAAGCGCATGCCGTCCGCGGCACGACTCGCGCGCTGCGTCCTGGGCAACCCGGTTCCGTCAGAACCTCATGGCAGGATTCGAAAGGGCACTACCTCGCCGACCTGGCTCCACATCTGAACGCCTGGCAGTGGGCCATCGTCATCGTCGTGGTACTCACCCCGAGTCTGTTGTGCGCCTGGTATGCATGGTCCAAGCGTTCAAAGCCCTCGAGTCCGCCCAGCGCCTGAGTGCCCGATTCTCACGTGGTTGGGTCTCGTTCGCTTCAGGGGAGATGGAACCGCGTTTAAGGCTCTCGCTCTTCGGCCGTGGGAACCGTTGCTGGAGATCTCGTCCACTCAGGGTGGGTTGACTGGTACCTCCCAGTGACGAGCGTCAAGGCGCTGCCAATTGACAGCCCGTTCGGGCGAGAGCCTTCAGTGATGTCAACCTGTGATAGTAAGAGCGCTGGGTCCAGAGAGTGTTGGCAGCACGCCAGTGATTCCGACACTTGGCGCGCCTGCCACGGCGGGCGGCTCGATCCGAGGCGTGCTGCTAGTCATGACTATTCCCCAACATCCATCCATCGTGCGACGTGGTGTTCGACACGCCAAGCTCGATCTCGAGATCGTTGACCGCGCGAGCGACCTGGCGCAAAACGTCCTCCGGGTCACGTGAGAACCGGAGGATCGATTCTGAATAGTCCATGCTGAACGCGCGATCAACGGCGTCCTGCGTCACTGATGCGTGCAGTTCCATACCGAAGGCAGCGAAGGGAATCTTCTCCGTTCGCGTGGTGATCAGGCCACCGAGGTGCACGGCCGCGCGCAAGAGTGTCGGATCCTTGTCTGCGGTGACGAGCGCGGCGGCTTTGGCGTTGGTGCCATCGAGGAGACCGTAGCTCAGACCCTCGCCGAGACCGGTCATGAGTATGTCCCAAGCAACGTTCCAACACTTGGATGCGATTTGGTCGGGAGTCTCGGACCCGTCGAACTTCAAGATTCGCCGAACGTCATTCTGGGCGGCGCTGCTGCCGGCGAAGAAGCCTATTGCCAGCGCGAACACGTAGCTGGTCCTGACTCCGAGGGTGTTGGTCATCCACTCGGCAGTCTGCATCAACGCCCACTCGCGGCCGCGAGATTTCCGTTCTGCTCGTCGCCGCTCAAGCTGAAACAGATAGAGCAAAGCACCGTACTGAGCGATGAGCAAGATCCGAGGATCTGTGTTGACAAGATCCGTCGCGATTGGAGACTGTCCCGGCCAGGTACGATCACGGCGCTCCGGTGGGTGCCGATTCGCGAACTCGCGCTCGATGCGCCGTGAATCCCAGGAGAGGACGTGGTCGGCGGCGTGGATGAGTCGCCGTCGGCGAGTCGGGTCGAGTCCTTTGCCGCGCACCCACGACAGTTCTGACGTGGCCCAGCCATAGTTGATGTCGACGAACTTGCGGCGATCCATCGGGAACTCGAGGAGCAGACTCTCGAGGTGAGCGAACCTGGCCGGACCATTGAAATAGAAATCTCGGATGTCGAGCAGGACGTTTGCATCAAGTACGAGTTGTTTGACTTCTGCATCATCGAAATCGACGTGGGGTCCAACGATCTTGTACTTCCCAATGGTTCGCATGCGGGACATTATTTCAGGACGAGTCGCCACGCCTTGTCCCTATTCGTTCCAGGGTCATCCTCAAGTAACCTTCGGCAGGGGCCCCGCTGATTCTCTCGCTAGCTGGACGATCCACTTCAGGTATACTTGAACAGGCGATCTTCTCCAGATTTCGGGGTGAGGGTCATTTCGGCGGCGACTTTTGCGCGCGAGCTCGGATCGGGTTCACCCCGCCAATCACCTTGGCCGGCCCGCGGTAACCGTCTGCAGCGATCGCGTGGTCCCACAGTCGCCAGTACATCCGCCCGTCTTTTACGGCGTCGAACAGATCCGACCCATTGATCACTACGACTGAGCAGGCGGCGTCACGATGCCGCGGCCAGTGGTTCAAGAGCGAGCCGCGCCGACGATGGCCGAGGTAGTAGAACGTGCAGTTGCGCCACCCGAGGCCGATGATGAACGGATTCCACACGCGCTGAGGGCTGAGCACGACCTCGTTTCCGACTATCACCAGGAACCGATCTTCGACGTAGTGGTAGATCTCGTGCTCGTGAAGCCGCCCCCGAAAGTGCCGCGGCAAGGGAACGTACATGGTCGTCAGCAGCAGCACGATAATGGCGAGGACGCCGAGACCGGCGAGTGTCCAAGCAACCTGCGAGATAGACTCGAGCGCGCCCATTGGGTCAGCACTGTCCATGCATCACAAACTCGGGAAGAGTGAGAGCGATCACGGTCCCACAAATATCGGCTCTCTCCGGGGCCGTCGACTCAGTCTCGATGGTGGCGCGATCGCGGCACGTTCCGAATACCTTCACCCCGTAAGCCTACGAAGTTTCACCGGCGCTGCAGAGTCAGTCCGTCGATATGAACCGGTCAACGGCTTCGGACACGTGTGGAAGATCTCGGCGTCGCGGCACCGACGGCGCCTCGGCGGCAACCAGCAAGGAGTTCGAAGCTGCTCCTCCACAGAAATGAGAGCTGGCGACCCCGTGGACTGACCAGCGATAGGTGCGAGTTAACGTTTGTTGAACACGACCGGTAGCCAGCGAGCGGTCTTGTAAGGGTGCTTGCGCTCAACTGACTTGATGTCGGCCATCGGCAGGGTGAGCGCCGCCCCGTCGATGATGTAAACGAGGGGCTGAGTGTTGTTGAGTTCGATGCGCTCGTCCGCGATGAGCTGTCGAAGCACATCGAGGAGGCCTTCGCTGGCTCCGTCCCAGATCACTACTGGTTCGTACGGCCAATGCAGACGCAGATCGCCCTTTGACGGGATACCCTGCTCGTCGAGCATCCGCGCGATCTCAACGATTGAGACGCCGCCCTGTGCAGAGATGTACTTTACGATTGCGTCATAGTCGAGTGCCATGCGGACACCATAGAGCGTCAGAACATCCCGTTGGAACCCCAAATGCACGATCAGTCGTGGACCGTCGACGGCCGCGACTATGAGATTGATCTCAGCGACGACAACGCGGCGGCGCTCCGTGAGGCGCTGCGTTCGTCCACCGATGCTGTACGTCGGGTTGTCCCGCTTGCGCTGCACTGGTCGTTGTCGACGACTACCACTTGTTCGTGGCGCGACTACACAGGTGCGCTCGGGCAGCTACGCGCGTGGGCTGTTCATTGCATGCAGCTACGGCTGTACCTTCGACCCTGATTCGTAATCGCGCTCGGTGAGGACGGAGTGCAGGTAGTCGTCGTCGAGGAGCTTGAGGATCTGGAAGCGGTGCACGACATCGTCCTTGTAGACCAAGACCTCCTCGCCGTCCTCAGTAGCGATCTCGACATCGATGTAGTCGCGCTCGCGCACGAACGCGACCAGGCGTTCCATGGTCATCGCCGCTGCATAACCGGGGTCGCTGTTCATACTGCGCCGGATGGAGGCCATCTTGGCCATCATCTGCGGCTGCTTCATGCAGGCAGCCTTCATCTGCTCCATGCCGCGAATGCGTAGCTCGGCCGTGACCGCTTCGAAGGTTTCGCCGCTGGCCGCTCGCAACTGCTCGAAGAAGCCGAACGCGCGCTCGAACGTGGGCTTATGTGTGAAGAACGCAGTGCCGTCGATGTAGGTTACGTCGTAGGTGCGGCGCAATAACATCACATCAGCCGGTTCGAGCTTGTGATACACATTCCCGGCGCGCGCGAGCGCCAGAAACTTGCTCTCCTTTAGCTGGCTGAGTGTGTCTGCAAAACGGAAGAAGATGACCTGCTGCCCGTCCGCGGCTGTGAAGCGGAACGCGAGCAGCTTCACCACGGTTCGCGGCGGCAAATCGGAGTAGGGCGCAGAATCGTCGCCAGCAACCTGTTCGACGACCTTGCCGAGCGACGCGGCCTCACCCGAGCTCACATGCATGACATGCCCCGGAGCGATAAGCACTGCGGGAGCGTATGCGACGGGCGTCTGGTCCAGTGCCGAGGCGCGGCTTTCTTCGGCGATCTGCGCAAGCGCAGCCTGCGCGTTCTTGCTGAGCACCATCAGGTAAGCCCGGTACTCACCGTTCTGGTCGAGGGCGATAGCGCGCATGGAGATGCCGGCATCGGCAAATGCGGGGAAGTCTCGAAGGTGCTCCAGCGCCTCACTGGGCGTGATGGGGGGAGTCTCTGGTGCGCTCACGGGTTTTGCTTCCTCTCGGCGTAGACGTTCGTGCCGATCTCGACGACGCTGATGCGTTCGGTCTGACCGATATGGCGGCGTCGGCTCAACAACATCGCGGGGGTCCCATTGAGCGACACTTCGTAGGCGTGGATGCCGACCATCAGCAGCAGCGGGTGGACGTAGAACACCGCTGATCGCACATAGAGCACGCCGATGAGTACGGCGAAGAGAACGAGCGCCCAACGCGCGCCTTCGTCGATGTCCGATGCTGCAGCAGCGAAGGGGACGACGTAACTGACCACGTACGACATGACGTCCGAGTCGCGGTTACGAGCCTCAGTAAAATCTACGATGTCGACGCTCGAGGTGCGCGTCAGCAGCAACCACACTCCCAGCAGTAGAACGACGCTTATCACTGCGGCGCCACCGGCGAACCGCGACCACGGATCGCCGAAGGAATTCAGCAGCCAGAAAAGCGCCAACAACGGCGCATATGAGGAGGCGAACAGCACCACCTTTGCCACTGCACCCATGAACACCCCCCCCCGAGCTCAAAACATACAGCGCAACGGCGACAACTGCCAAGAACCCGACGGCGGCGGCGTTGATACCTTCCGAGTTGGCGAAACCGAATTGCTCGAAACCTCAGAGCTCAGGGGTTCTGCTCATGGAGTCGGTCTGATGACGGTACAGCGTCGCGCAACTCCAACCAACGAGTGCCGCCGCTTCTGCTTCCGTGCGGCCGCGATTGCGCGCGTCGGCGACGATGGCGAGCTTCTCGGCGATGATGTTGGTGCTCATGAGTGGGCGCCCGATTCGCGTGCTGCAGCGATGCCGGCGCTGACGCGTTCGACGACGAGCTCGCGCTCGTACTCGGCCAGGGTGGCGAGCATGTGGAGCATGAGCCGGCCCGTCGACGTCGCAGGGTCGATCCCATCGGAGAGCGATCGCACGTGGATTTCGCGGCCGCGCAGAAGCTCGAGGGTGTTGATCACGTCGATGAGGGAGCGGCCGAGCCGGTCGATGCGCCACACGATCACGGTGTCACCAGCCTAGGCATACTCGAGCAGTTTCGTCATCCCGGGGCGCTCAACCGCAGTTTTGCTACCCGAAGGCACGTCGGCGAACACATCACCTTTCTGGACGCCGGCCGCGAGGAGTGCATCGAGCTGCAGCTGTGCATCCCGGCCGACGGTGCTGACCTTGGAGTACCCGATCTGCCTCATGGCATCAGTACGTCTCAAAATCCCAGTCATTCCCCAATGGGACACATCTCACTGTGAGCTGAGTTTTCAAGACAGTCGACCTGTGGAGAGAGCCGCAGCTTTCCAGGCTTGAGCTCGCCACGATTCTAGACGCGCCTTGTGTCTCGTAAACCTGTAGTTGTTCAAGACGTGCCTCGGTTCTCAGGCGGCGCTCTCGCGGGCGTCTTCACCGCGCGGGCCATGCGCACACCGCAACTCGCGTATTCGGTAAGGGGCAGCCTGCGGACGGTCAACCGTAGAGGCGGCTGAGCGTTGGGCTGCTCGACGTCAGTCATCTCCTTGGAAGACGGACGTTCAGTCGCTTTGCTTGCGTATCCTCCGCGCGGGTGATTTGGCAGTCGAGTCCTTAGTGGGGCTCTTGTTCGCACGATGGGGTGGTGCGACGGAAATGAAGCTTGTGCCGGCCAGCGAACTCGCCGATCACCCGCACCCGCAGCCGGTCAACTGAAGAACGACAGGTGCCCGGCGGCGGCCGTCGGATAGGGGATCGTGAGTTCTCATCCGGAGCCGGTGCCGTCTTTATGTCCACCGACTCAGTGTGGCCTGTGCCTGCCCCACCTGACTCTTCGCGGACCAGTCGTCCTGGTGACGAGTTGTGCGCGGTTCTGAACATCTGATCCGAGATGCTCCATCCTGTGTCACGAGTAATCACTAAGGTCATCATCATGAGCGTCGAAGATGAAATCAAAGCGTTGGCGGCAAATGCCCGACACCTCAAGACGTCCGGTCGGTTCGGCCTGAACCCGGCTGAGGCTGACATTCACCGGCAACTCGAGTCGATCTGGGATGCCCTCTTGATCATCGCAAGGAAGGTCGACCCAGCAGACTAAGTCGCCGTACCGGAGCTTTCCAGTCTGCGTTCGGATAGCCACATGCTCGCGAGCTCTCTTCGGCGCGAGGCGTGCCCGCGTCCTGGGAGGACAGCTTTCGGCACCTCCATACGACCGCCCCTCCGACGAACCGCAATCCAAAGGCGTACAAGATGGTTGATCCAGGTGCCCGACAATGCGCGTTCTGCGGCAGCGCCGGGCCACTCACACGCGAGCACGTGCTTGGCAATTGGTTGAGCAAGATCGGTCTCGGCGACGGGCCGGTCGAGAACCATGCGGGGCCCCTCAACCGGCTGTCGGTGCCGATGGGGGTGGGGGCGCCGTTTCAGCAGGAAGTGAAGAGTGTCTGTGCTTCGTGTAACAACGGTTGGATGGGGAGCCTTGAGGAAACCGCCCAGCGCGTCTTGACGCCACTGATCCTTGGCGAGAGAGGCGTAATCGCGGTCGAGGATCAACCAGTCATTGCGATGTGGGTGCAGAAGACCGCACTCGTTTCTATGCTCGTGTCATCCGCCAGGGCTCGCGAGGATGGCTACGGCCTTCCTCCATCCGAGTTTGCGTTGCTGTACGCGCGGCGCGCGGCGCTCGAGCCGCTCCCGAGCAGCATCTTCTGGGCCGGGCGGTACAACGGGGACCTCCAGCTCGGATCGATATGGGTCACCCCGTTAGCCGTCGAGGTTCGGGGGTTACTCGAGTCTGAGCTCCCACATGGCTATGCCATGACCATCTCACTTGGTGCGCTCGTGATGCATGGACTTCGTTTCACTCACCTGCCGCTCGAGGTCGATGTTGCCGCACCGCCGCTGGAGACCATGTGGCCCGCCGGGTACGACATGGAGCTCTCGGACGGAGGGCTTGGCAACGAGGAGTTCTTGCAGCTCGCGCGCGGGCGAAGCTTCAAAACCTCGGAGCCTGACGTGAGTCTTCGACCATGGCGCCCGGCGACCGAACTCGACGCGAGTGAGCTGGTCGGATCAATCGTTTCTCTCCCGCTTCTGTGTGGCAAGCACGTCGACCACTACCCGGCAGATCTCGTCTACGAAGCTCAGCGCGGACGGTACTACTGGTTCATGACTTCGTGCGAGTGCGGGATGGCGTACCTCATCCGCACCGAGAGTGACGGTGCGCATGTAAAGGCCGCCGAGCCTGCCGAGCTCATCGCTGAGCGTTACGGGGAACTCGAAGGCGCAGAGTACAAGATCCAGGGCGAGGCCGGCGCATTCACCGTGAAAGAAGCCAGGACTTGAGCAACGTGAGGAGCGCTGTCCTGACCTACCGTGTCTTCGACGTGTCTCAGATCGGTACGACGTCGTCTATTCTTGCAACGGGCTATGTCGTACCCGACTGATAAGATTTAGGCGAACAAATAATCACCCAAAGGTGACGGTTCGAGGATGAACCAAGGGGGAGAAGTGCGGCCATGGTGAAAAGTAAACAGGTAGACCTAGCTCTATGGTCTGATGAACCGGCGACAACCGATCTACTGTCGTTCGACGCCATTGCTGAGACCGTTGTAGACGCCCTGTTCGACGAGGGCCTCAACCCTGTCGCGCTCGGTATTTCCGGTTCATGGGGCAGCGGTAAGACAACTGTGCTTAACCTCATTGACACCCATGTCAAGGAAAGGTCGAAAGCCAGTGGTACCACGGTGATCGTCGTTCGGGCAGACCCGTGGCGCTACGACCCGTCGGTCGGGCCCAAAGAAAGTCTCATCGCTGCGGTGCTCAAGGAGCTGGCTGCGGAGTTCAGGGGCGAGGATCCGGTGGTGGAGGCTGCCTCTTCAGCCTTTAAGAAGCTCGTCAAGCGCGTCAACTGGTCCAAGGCGATTAAGATGGCTGCCAGTACCGCGCTCACCGCCCAGCTCCCGTCACTCGACGCGGTCATGGACCTTGTGAGCGACGAGCCCGAAACGCTCGAATCAGACAAGGGGATGGATGCTTTCAGGGACGAGTTCCAGGCCCTCCTGAACGAGCCGGCGCTGTCGCACGTCTCCCAAGTGGTCGTCCTCGTCGACGACCTGGACCGATGCCTACCAGACACCGTTGTTGATGCTCTCGAGGCGATCCGCCTGTTCTTGTCAGCGGAGGGAATGTCGTTTGTCATTGCCGCCGACGAGGTGCGAGTTGCGGAAGCCATCCAGCAGAAGCTAAAGGCTCCGGCCGCTCCGACCGAGACAGAGAGCACTGCAAGCCTCTATCTGCACAAGATTGTCCAAACGACCATCCCTGTACCGGCGCTCAGCTACTTCGATACCCGCGCCTATCTGTTCCTTCTACTTGCCAGGACCCAGGTTGGGCCTGAAGTCTACGTCACTCTCGTCTCAGACTGCGACACACTCCGAACTGCCGCTGGCAGCTTGGACGATCTGGATCTTCCTGAGAGCGTCGACCTGTCGTTGCAGATGGCGACCGCGTCCCGCCTCACTCCGATCCTCTACGAGAAGTTCCAGGGCAACCCTCGCCGGATCAAGCGGTTCATGAATGATCTGTATGTGCGTCAAACCGTCGCCGGTCGCCGGGGTATCTCGCTCGAACCAGACGCGATTGCCAAACTGATGGTGATCGAGAAGCTACTCGAGAAGGACTTCGACGATCTACTCAAGTGGCTTGCCGCGGGGGAGCTCCGTCAGCGGCTTGATGCGCTCCAGAAGGTTGCCGCGGGCGAGACTAAAGCGGAGGCTGAACCGGAAGTTGAACCGAAGAGTAAGCCGGGCACCGCAGCCGAGAAATCTGCACCGAAGAAGCCCGAGCCCTCGATTGACCCCGAATCCTTCTCCGGGACAATGGTTCGGTGGGCGAAGCTACCCCCGGTGCTCGATGCGTCGGCTGTAACCGGGTACCTCACCCTTGCAGCGGCATTCAAGGGCCGACTGCTTCTCGACGAGTCACTTTCCGAGAAGCTTCGTGATCTAGCGGCCGCCCTCACCTCAAGCTCGCAGGTTGATCGTAGCGCAGTCAAGAACGAGGAAATCGAGCGACTCCCTGCGGGTGACGTCGTCGAGTTGTTGGCGCACCTCGGCCGCAGGATGCAAGATGATCCGTCGATCCAGATGTCGACGGTGAACGCCATCGTGACCATCGCCAGTCTGCATTCCAGTGAGCTCAAGGAAGCCCGGTCGGCGCTGGTGAAGCTGCCTGGTCAAGAGGTCAAGGCTTCGACCGTTCTGATCCTGAAAGGTAAAGCTACCGATTTTTCTGCCGTCCTGGACAGCTGGGCCGTGCACGCTGACGGACTGACCAAGCGAGCGATCGCATCGATCCGGAAGGCCGTCTGATGGGTACCAGCGGAGCATTCAAAGGCAGCGGCGGCAAAGATGCTGGCGACCTTAGAGATGCCATCGCGGGCTGGCTCGGAGATGATGCCGGATCGGACTCACCGAATTCCAACGAGCCTTCAGCTGACGGTGGTTCGACGAATCCCTTGAGCCCGTCGGCAATTTCATCTGTCATCGGCATGTGGAGGACCGGTTCTCGAGGTTCCGGTTCCGGTGGTGGCGGAGGCGGCGGTGGCGGCGGCGGCGCAGCTGACGGCAGAAGCGCTGGGTCTGGCGGCGGGAGGTCGTCGGGCGGCGTTCGCCGCAGCGTCGCGCGTGTGTCGGGGCCCGCAGGACGTGCTGGTTCCTTGGCCCGGGCCTACTCCACGGGTAACCGCGAAGCGCTCGAATCTGCTGGTCTGAACTATGACGAGCTCCGTGCGCTGAATGACCCTCTGGAGATCGGCCAGCGCATCGCAGAGGTGGCCTTCGATACGCAGGCAGACAGCACGCTGGAAGACAGTGAAGCGCGAATGATTGTCGCCGAACTCGTCTCTTGGATTCTCGAAGCGCCCGATGATCGGCCTCCTGCCCCTGACGAGATCGTCCGTCACTCTATCGAACTGATGATCGCCCAATCCGCGCTTCTTGAGGTCGGAGATACGATCCGGCAGGAGAAGAACCAGGCGAAACGCCATGAAGCCGAAGCAGAGATTCGACGCGGGGCTCAGGTACTTGCTTCGCAGGTAACACTTGGGGATATGGGCGCAACATCCGAGGAGATCACGACGGCCATCGAGAGCGGCGTGGCCCAGCTTAAGGAAATCTACGGGGCGTCCGAATGACCCGGCTCGCACTCGTCATCGACGAGACGCAGATGCCGCCAGATGTCGACGAAGTGTTCTTCTGGAACGACACGGGCGATGACTCGTTCAAATCTGGCCTCGGCCCCTCCCTCATGACACTAGGTCCTGTTCCCACGTTGAATGCGGACTTCGTTCGCATCGCGCTCGCGGTGTACGCGACCGATCACACAGTGAAGCGTGATGCCCGCGGCTCCAACTGGAACACGAGAGAACTCATTGTTTCTGTACCGGTGAGCGATCCCTCGCTCTGGGATTCTGCTGCAAACGAGCTGGTCGAGGCAGTCAACTTCCTGACCGGTGACCACTGGTCATTCGAGTTCACCACCCTTACCGGAATCGCTGAAAACGCACTCCTCGTCCCCGACGCGTCTAGCCGTGTAGTGCTCGTCAGTGGTGGGGCAGATTCGGGCATCGGAGCACTGCTTTCCGGATCAACGCTTGTCGACAAACAGACCCATTCGCTCGTGTCCCACGCCAGTTCCGGCGCAGCTCGCACGCCGCAGAAGCACGTCCATGCGCAGCTTGAGTCTCTTTTTCCGGGAAGGCAAGCTGCGCATCATCGCTTGTTCCTCAGCAGGGCGCAGAAGCGACCGGACGGCTCCTTGTTCCCGAGCGAACCGTCAAGCCGTTCACGGTCGTTCCTGTTTCTGGCGCTCGGACTCTCCGTCGCGTCGCAGTCGGGAGCGTCGCTCTGGATTCCGGAGAACGGATTCGCGTCTATTAACCCGCCACTCGGTCCCGAACGGCTGGGTGCTCTATCGACACGCACAACGCAACCATGGTTTCTCTGGAAGATTCAGAATGTCCTCGCCTCCATCGGGGCGCACGGGACGATCGAGAATCCCTTCCAGCTGATGACAAAGGGGGAGATGTTCGCGCAGGCCAAGACGCTCCTCGGCGACAAGAAGGCTTCCACCTACTTGAGCGCTACGAACTCCTGCTCCCACACAGACCAGAATTACCAGGGAGTTCCGAGCGGAACCCACTGTGGCGAGTGCTTTGGATGTATCGTTCGTCGGGCCTCGTTTAAGGCCGGCGGAGTCGTAGACGCCACTCGCTACCTCAGTGACGAACCTCAGCACGCCACTTACGTTGCATCGCATTCGGTTCTGGAAGCTGCAAGAGACTTTGCCTCTTCTACAATCTCGAACGCCACCATCATGGTGATGCCGCTTCCCCCGTCGCTTTCGGCCCGTCAGGCAATGGACCTGTGTCGGCGTGGTCAAGCAGAGGTGGGAGCGTACCTGGGATGAGAGAGTTACCCCCGCTCGACGTCCATGCCCATGTGGCGACGGACATCACTACTTCGGACCTAGAGCGTCTGGGTGCCGTCGTGCTCATTGCGACTAGATCGCTGGCTGATTTCGAGTTGGTACGCGGCCGGCAGGATCTCGTGAGCATCTGGGGCCTGGGCTGCCATCCCTCACTTGTCGGTGTTCAACGTTCTTTTGATGAAGTTCTCTTCGAACAGGCGCTCGCACAAACGCCATTCGTGGCGGAGGTAGGGTTGGACGGCGGGTCCCGCGTACCGCTGGAGAAGCAGATGGAAACCCTGCACACGATCCTCAAAGTGGTTGATCGGCTCCCACGAATCGTCTCACTCCACAGCTACCGGGCGACCAGCGAACTCATTGATGTCCTGGCCAAGCATGGAGCACAACCCGGGCGAGTATTGCACTGGTGGCTCGGAGACGCCGAAGAGACACAACGAGCTATCGAGCTGGGTTGCTACTTCTCCGTGAACTTCTCGATGATCCGCACGAGCGAGACTTGGAAGATGATTCCGGTCGACCGGGTGCTGCTCGAAACTGATCACCCGTCCGGAGACCGTTTCGGCGCCGCCCCTCGACAGCCAGGCCGTGTGCAACCGGTCGAGGCCGCGATCGCCAAACATCATGGCGTGACCGCTCGCGTCGTACGCCAGCACGTCTGGGTTAATTTCGCTCGCATCGTCGCCGCGACCGGTACGAGAGCGCTACTCCCCGAGCCTGTGCGAAAGATGATCGATGCCGCTGGATGAGACTCAGAGGCCGACCACTTTTCGAAACGAACCAAAAGGACTGATGCTCTGATGGCACAGATGCGAGGTCCCAAAAACAGCGCCCAGGGCACGCCGGGTCAGAGCTTGGGTCAGGACTTTGGCCACAACGGCAACTAGGGACCCCTATTGCCGTTGCTTTGGCTCCAATCCAGGCCGGAAGGGCGTCTGCAATGACGGCCGTCGAGTTCGTCCACATGCCGACCGCAACGCAGCTTCGAGCACAGACATCATGTGTCCCGGTGAAGGATTGAACTACGGGCACTCCGTTCGGCTTATGCGGTGGGCAGACACCGGCACGGCAGCGGACGATAGCCGTCCGCGTGCGATCGGCACGTGCGTCCGACACCGGAGCGGCCAGATCGGCGACTCGTCAAATCGTCTGTGCTGGAGAGCATGAATGGCAGCAACCCGCCCCCGTTCTGGTGAACGGCCACGAACAGAACCTGGCAAAATCCCCGGTCAGCCGACTTCCACGAACGGTTACGGAGCCCATCGCCCTCACTCGTAATGAGAAGGTCAAGGGTTCGATTCCCTTGGGCGGCTCCATCAGATTCACCCGGCCGTTGCCCTGGAAATCCCAGGTCAGCGGCTATTTTCTTGCCTCATTCCGTCCGCGGTTGTGTCCCAGCTTTGGTGGTCAGGTGTGGTTTTCGGCCCGATTGACAGCAACGCTGACAGCAACGGCTGACAGCAACGCCCGCGGACGCCGGCGAACCGCGGCGCACGACAGCGGTCAGTTGAGGCTCGGACCCCGGGCGTCGAGTGCGGAGTTCATCGCCGCAGAAGCGCTCTTCAGGGTCGCTGGCGCGACGTGTGAGTAGATGTCGGAGGTGATCGCCATGTTCGAGTGTCCAAGGATTTCCATGACGACCCGCATCTGCACACCCTGCGAGAGGAGCAAGGATGCGCAGGTGTGGCGCATGTCGTGAAAGCGGATGCGGCGGACACCCGCGGCCGCGATGTCCTTGTCGAAGGTTCGGCGCAGATTGCTGGGTTCGATCGGTGTCCCGATCTTCGTTGTGAAGACCAGCCCGGTGTCGTTCCATGCGGGTCCTGCGGCCCGGCGTTCGCCTTCTTGGATCGCCAGTCGCCGTTTCAGTGCATCGGCGGCGAGATCGGGCAGGGGGAGTGTTCGTCTTGAGCGCTTCGTCTTGGTTGGGCCGATACTCATGCCCTGCCCGGCGCCGGCACGATGTGCTGTCTGGCGAACGCGGAGCTCTGTACGTTCAGCGTTGACGTCCACCCAACGAAGGCCCAGGAGTTCACCTCTTCGCATGCCGAGGGTAAGCGCCAGGGCATAAATCTCGGCGAACTGTGACTCCCGACTGGAGTTGAGGAAGGCCGAGGCATCCTCGGCAGTCCACGGCTCGACCTCCGTGTCTTCGAGTTTCGGTGCGCGGACGAGCGACGCGACGTTCCGAGCGATGTGTTGTTCTCTGGCTGCTTCGGCGAGGATGCTCCGGAGCACTGCGTGGGCGAGCCGGACGGTGTGCGCCGAAACGCCTGTGCGGGCTATGGCGGTATGCATCTCGCGCACGTGCGCTGGCGTGATCTGCTCGAGCTTCTTCGTCCCGAGAGCGGGCAGAATGTGCTTCCCGAGGATCCACTCGTAGTTGGCACGTGTCGTCGGGCGGAGCGCGTTCGGCGCGACGTGTTGTATCCAGTGCGCTGCGTATGTCTGCATCGTCCAACCCGATACTGCCGTTGGTACGCCGCTGTCCGTCTGCGTGATGAGGTCACGGACCTTGGCTGCGACCTCTGCCTTGGTGCGACCGTAGACCTGTCGGCGCTTTTGCGATCCGTCATGCGCCAGCACGTAGGTGGCGCCGGTCCATCTTCCGTCGGTGCGCTTGTAGATCGACCCCTCGCCATTGGCGCGTTGGCTCAAGCTCCATCCTCGCCAGCGAGCTGACGAGCGAAACGATGAAGTGCCGAGACGGGGATGCGCCTCGCTCGCCCGATCTTGACGCTCGACAACTGGCCCAACCTCATCAGGTCATACACCGTGGAGCGGCCAACTCCGAGTGATTCTGCAGCCTCTTCCGCGGTGAGCATGAGCTTGTCTATTGGCATGCCGATCCGATCAGTCGTGGGCACCCGGGTGGATGCCTCGTAACTGCTCTTGCAGGCTAGCTTCGCGAGTGGCGGACCCCAGCGGACTGCAGGGGCCGTTGGTCGTCCAAGGCTGACGTCGGGTGCGATGAGTCGTTCTGCTTGGTATTCAGATTGCTAACCGCAGCGTCATTGCCCATGACGGGGTGCCTGGTCGAAGTGGTCCTCTTCGACCTTGGCGACCTCGACGTTGGTCCAGGCTCCGGCCAGGCCAGGCCATCCGGTTCGGCGTCGAAGGCCGCGCCTATGGGGTTGGCTACAACGACGACTCCCATGCGCTCCACGCCGCGCTTCGGTTGGTTATCCGTTGAGGTGTCGGGGCTATCTGGTGACGCGGGTGCTCTCGTTGATGTTGATGGTGATCACTGTCGAGGTTCCAGGCAGGCTGAACGCGAGCGGAAAGGGGCGCTCATTGGTGGTGTGGAACTTCTCGATGCGCCTGCGGGCGTATCGGATGGTGACGCTGTCGGACAGGTGATACTCGGTGTCATTATGGATGAGCACCCAGCCGCGGTCCTGTCTCACTGATGGACACCGGACTTTGTGGCGTAAAACGCAACGAAGCGAGCGGTTTGATCGCTGTTTCCCGTGCAGAGGCGGCCGCTCACGATGGCTGTCGGGACCTGTTGCAACGCGCTGACGTCCGTCGTTGGGAGTGGTCCCTGGAGGGCCTGTGCGGTGTGCTCGTGTATCCACTGCTCGTATTGGCTCTGCAAGCTGTGCCAGTTGAGCGTCGCGCCAGCTTGTTCCGCCAGCGTGGTCAGCTCCGTGTTACTGAGTCCGGCTGTGTTTTCGGCTGGCTGATGCTCGTAGAGCGACGAAAGGTAGTCGCGGAGGCTGCCGGGGTGGTTGGCTGCAACGTCGACGAGGGCAGCTGCGGCGCGGGTGGGATAGTTCGTGCCGTTAGACAGCCGGTCTAGAACGGCGACCGGATGGATGCGGAGGGTCGCTTTGTTGCGGTCGACCTTGTCGAACAGGAACTGTCCGTTGCTTGCCTCGAAGATCTTGCAGTAGGGACATATTGGGTCGAGGTACAGATCGACGATCGCCGGTCCGTTACCGATGCTGAGGTATCCAGCGTCGAAGTCCACGAGGCCGGCCGTGCCGACGAGGTTCGATTGCTGGGGGTCCGGCGTCGGTGCTGGTTGAGGTGAACACCCGCCGAGCAACATCGTCGCCGCAAGGAGCGAGCTCAACAGTCCAACGCGGTGCGTCACGGTTCCCAAGCTCATTGTGAGTGATCTTCCTTTCGTGCCAACGGCCCCAAGTGGGCCGAGATGGGCGGTGAGGTTTGAAATGTTGTTCATCAGGACTGATGCTGGATTACCGAATCCCTGCCGCGTCGCCGCTGGACTGTCTATGCCGCTGAAAGTGCCCGCGGCGAGCAAGGCACTGCCATGTATTTGGGAGCCTGAGACTCAAGCGTGGTTTGGAAGGCTAGGCCGAGCTACGCGTGGCTCATGGGCGATGATTCGGGCGTATCGGTTGGGTCCCGTGAGGTCATCGCGGAGCACTAGGTCGCCTAGACGAAGTTGGCTTCCTGAGCGCACGACCTCTCCCATGAGGACTTGCGTGCGACTGATGAGCCTCGACGAGGCGATGACTCGATCTCCGGCCTGCACCAGTGCCGGGTCGCTTTTGGTTTGATTCTCGGTCTCAGGGGCGCTCATGGTTCGGTCTCCGTCGCTGCGTGGTGCCACGATCATTCGTCGCGGGCTCAGCCCCTCAGACGGCGCACGGGGTGAATCGTGACGGCATACGAGCGGCGACTACCGTCGCCGTGCTTTGTCGAAGGCGCGTGTCTGAAAAACGAAAAGATGTCGCACACGGGCGTCATAAAACTCGAACGAAGTCGTCTGAGGTACTGAGCTTCACGAGTTCTCGGCTGCTGCGTTGATTACGCGGTGGAGATACGGGTCCCTGGGAAGCCTTCAAACCCGATATGACACCTGGCCCCGAGAGGACCCGATGAAATTCCTCACCTTGCGACGGCGTGACACGTCTCGCCCTACACGCGCCCGTAGCGCAGCAGTAACTGCTGCCACCGTGGTCGCACTGGCTCTGGCGAGCTTCGCCCTCCCAGTTTCCCCGGCGACTGCGGCACCGGGCGACGCTGCCCAGCTGTACCTGGGGCCGTCGACAGCAGCAGCCACTGTCGGATCGAACAAGGACATCACTGCTCCGACGGAGTGTCCGGCGAACTCGATCCTCACCGGCGTGCAGACCGAGAACCGGCAGAACGTCGCGCCAAACGGTGCCAACGCGATCCTGGTCCGTTTCAGCATCCAATGCTCAACGATCACCGTCAGCAACGCCGGCGTCCCAACCGCAACCGTGAATCCGACGTGGATCACCGGGCCGACCTGGGATCAGAGCCGCGGCAACGTCCAAACCGGCGTCTGCCCGGCAAACACTTTCGTGCATCGGATCACCGGCACGACCTTCGTGGGCAACGGTGTCGACCGGTGGCCATCGTCTGTGCAGATCACCTGCCGACCGCTGACCTTCACCTCAGCGGGTGAGCTTCGAGTGAACCTGGCCGCCACCCCGACGGTCATCACGATTGGACAGGACTTCAACACCACTGGTGGCCTGCAGACTCCGACCCCGCGATGCGGGCCGGGAGGAACCACTGGAACGAGCGACATCCTCGTCCGCGGCTACCGAGCTCAGGGCGGCGGCGAAGGCATCGACGGATTCAACCCCTCGTGCACCACGATCCCTGACGACTTCGGTGATGCACCGAACAGCTACGGCTCGGCCTCGCACGAGCTGAACGCAGCAACCTACCTCGGCTGGTCAGAAGATGCTGAGGCGGGAATGCAGTACAGCGCCGACGCAACGGGCGACAACCAGGTCAGTGGAACTGCTCCGAATCAGTCCATCAACGATGAGAACGGCGTGGCCAGCTTCGATCCGATCGTTGCAGGGCGGACCGGCAACTACTCGGTGTCAGTCCTCACCTCCAACAAAGTCCCGGGTACTCCGGCGACCCTGGTGGGATGGATCGACTTCAACCGCAACGGAACATTCGAACCCAACGAAGGCGCTTCAGTGCCCGTGCCTGCAGGAACACCCGACGGCACATCGGTGACACTCACCTGGTCCGGCATCGCCGCCCAGACCGTCGCCGGCCCCTCATTCGCCCGGTTCCGCATCGGTTCCGGCACACAACTGACGACGGCCACACCCACCGGTACCGGGACTCCTGGTGAGGTCGAGGACTACGCACTCACCATCGCCGCCTCCGAACCCTCCTTCACCGTCGCAAAGAGCGTCGACAAGACCGTCACGACCCCCGGCGATCCCGTCACCTACTCCGTCACCGTGACCAACACGGGACCCTGGGCCTACGACGAAAGCGCCCCGGCCGGACAGCGACAGGCATCGTTCACTGACGACCTGAGCGACGTGCTCGACGATGCAACCTACGCCGGCGACGCCACCGAGGGCGCAACCGTCACCGGAAACACGTTGTCATGGGCCGGCACACTCGCGGTCGGACAAACACGGACCATCACCTACTCCGTCATTCCCAAGACCCCCGGTCAAGGCAACGCGACCCTCATCAATGCGGTGACCCCGACCGGCACCGGAGGCACGTGTGCCACGCCTGGCGGATGCTCGACAACCACCCCGGTGCAGGCACTTCGCATTTCGAAGGTCGCCGACCAAAGCGATGTCGTTCCGGGCCAGACGATCACCTACACGGTGACGGTGCAGAACACGGGCGCCGTGGACTACACCGCCGCCGATCCCGCGTCGTTCTCTGACGACCTCACCGCCGTGCTCGACGACGCAAGCTGGAACGACGACGCGACCGCAACCGCAGGAGCGTTGTCCTTCACCAGCCCGACCCTGTCCTGGTCCGGCCCGGTCGCCGCAGGCGAGACGGTCACGGTCACCTACTCGGTCACTGTCAACGACCCGCCGTCGGGCGATTCCCAGATCGATAACGCAGTGACCTCGACGACGCCGGGCAACAACTGCCCGACCGGAAACACCGACCCTGCGTGCATCGTCCAGATCCCCTCCGGCTCCTACACGGTCCAAAAGGCTGCCTCGACGGACGTGGTGAATCCTGGCGACATCGTCACGTACACCGTGACCGTCACGAACACCGGTGAACAGGCCTACACGGAGACGGACCCCGCGTCCTTCTCCGACGACCTCACCGCTGTCCTCGACGATGCCACGTACAACGACGACGCATCCGCTGGTGCCACTGTGTCCGGAAACACGCTGGCTTGGTCCGGGGCCCTTCCGGTCGGTCAGAGCGTGGTCGTCACTTACTCGGTGACCGTCAAGAACCCCGACACGGGCGACAAGACCCTCACGAACACCGTCGTCCCCACCAGCCCAGGCGGCCGTTGCCCGACCGCCGGGGAGTGCACGACCACAACGAACGTGCGTTCCTACACGGTGGAGAAGACCGCGTCGGCCCAGACCGCTACCCCAGGTACGGCCGTCACCTACACGGTCACCGTGACGAACACCGGCACTGCGGCATACACAGCTGACGCGCCCGCGTCGTTCTCGGACGACCTGTCCGCAGTCCTGGACGACGCTACGTACAACGCGGACGCCTCGGCAACTGCCGGCGAGGTGAGCTTCACGTCGCCGACCCTGTCATGGGCAGGACCATTGGAGATCGGTTCGCCGGTCACCGTCACGTATACGGTCACCGTCAACGCGGCAGGGACAGGAGACAAGACCCTGACGAACACGGTCACGCCAACGACTCCAGGCGGCACCTGCACGACCGAAGGCAGTTGCACGACGACCACACAGGTCCAGTCCTTCACGGTCGAGAAGACAGCATCGGCACCGACCGCAACGCCCGGTTCCGTGCTCACCTACACCGTGACCGTCACCAACACCGGTCAGATCGCATACACGGCCGAGGCCCCGGCATCGTTCTCGGACGACCTGTCGGCGGTCCTCGACGACGCCACGTACAACGACGACGCGACGGCCGGGGCAACTGTTTCCGGCAACACCCTGTCGTGGTCGGGCGCTTTGCCGGTCGGTGAGAGCGTCACGGTGACGTACTCGGTGACGGTGAAGCAGCCGAACACCGGTGACAACGTGCTCACGAATGCGGTCACTCCGACCGGTCCTGGTGGGGCGTGTGCGACCGAGGGCGGGTGTGTGACGAACACGCCGGTCCAGTCGATCGCGTTCACGAAGACCGCTGATACGACCGAGGTCGTGCCGGGTGCGACGGTGACGTACACGATCACCGCGACGAACACCGGGCAGGTGGACTACACCACCGACGCGCCGGCAGCGTTCACCGACGACCTGTCGGCGGTCCTCGACGACGCCGACTATAACGGCGACGCCACCGCAACTACCGGCTCCATCTCCTACACCGCACCGACCCTCTCTTGGGCCGGCCCGGTCGCCGTTGGAACCACGACCACCATCACCTACACGGTGACGGTGAACAGCCCCGACGCGGGTGACTCCCGACTCGAGAACACCGTCGTGTCGGACACGCCGGGCGGCAACTGCCCGGCAGGTAGCACCGACCCGGCATGCGTCGTGGAGCTCCCCTCCGGGTCGTTCTCCGTGGAGAAGACGGCGTCGTCCGAGTCGGTTACGCCTGGTTCGTCACTCAGCTACACCGTGACCGTCACCAACACCGGTCAGATCGCGTACACCACCGACAAGCCGGCATCGTTCTCGGACGACCTCACCGCGGTGCTCGACGACGCGACCTACAACGGCGACGCCGCAGCGTCCGACAACACCGGCGTGGTGTCTTTCACCACTCCGACCTTGTCGTGGTCGGGCGCTTTGCCGGTCGGTGAGAGCGTCACGGTGACGTACTCGGTGACGGTGAAGCAGCCGAACACCGGTGACAACGTGCTCACGAATGCGGTCACTCCGACCGGTCCTGGTGGGGCGTGTGCGACCGAGGGCGGGTGTGTGACGAACACGCCGGTCCAGTCGATCGCGTTCACGAAGACCGCTGATACGACCGAGGTCGTGCCGGGTGCGACGGTGACGTACACGATCACCGCGACGAACACCGGGCAGGTGGACTACACCACCGACGCGCCGGCAGCGTTCACCGACGACCTGTCGGCGGTCCTCGACGACGCCGACTACAACGGCGACGCCACCGCCACCGGCGGCGCGGTCATCTACACCGCGCCCACGCTCACCTGGGCTGGTCCAGTTGCGGTCGGCGCGACCGTCACCATCAGCTACACGGTGACCGTGAACGGCCCGGATACCGGCGACAAGATCCTTGCGAACACCGTCGTCTCCAACGTGCCCGGTTCGAACTGTGTTGAAGGCGTCGGGGATCCGAACTGCACGAGCACGGTGCCCGCGGGTTCGTACTCGGTGACGAAGCAGGCGTCGACGACGTCCGCAGTGCAGGGCTCGACGATCACCTACACGGTGACTGTCACCAACACCGGGAACGTCTCCTACACCGACGCGGCACCGGCATCGTTCCGGGACTCGCTGACCCAGGTGCTGGATGACGCCAGCTACAACGGTGACGTCACAGCCACTGCAGGTGCGGCAGCCTTCACGGCGCCGAACCTGTCCTGGTCGGGCCCGCTGCCAGTCGGACAGGCCGTCACGGTGACCTACTCGGTGACGGTCAACAGCCCGGACACCGGTGATCGGAAGGTCGTGAATGCGGTCGTGCCGACCGGACCCGGTGGGGCCTGTGCGGTGGGTGCGTGCACAACCACGACTGATGTGCCGCCCGGACTCCTCGTCCACACCGGCGGCAGCAGCTCAGCCGGCGTCACTGGGCTGGGCGGATTCGGTGCCGCGGTGCTCGCGCTCATGATCGCGTTGGGGGCGGCCTGGTCGTTCTCCCGCCGACAGTCGCGGAGCTAGGCGTTGAAACGACAGATCGACACTCGAGTGCGCCGACGGTGGTTCATCGCCGGCGGCGCACTCGCCGCCCTCGCGCTCACGGCCGGCGTCCTCGCCGCTACCGGAGCGTTCACCCCAGGGCCGAAGGACATGAACGGCAACCCCGTCATCTACGAAGCGGACGCCGTTCCGGATCCGGCCGCGTCAGCGGTGCCTGATGGCAACGGCCGGTTCGTGGCGTCCACTGTCGGACTCGATGTCCCCGTCGGGTCCCTCGACGCTGTTGACGGCGTCGTGACACCGCCTGGGTTCACCTCCGCCTACCTGATCAGGAACTACGGTGTCACCCCGAAAGAAGCAGGCCTCGGAACCGTCTACGTCGTCATGCATTCACTGCGCAACGGCGGAAACGGTCCCGGGAACGCGCTCATCGACGTTGAGCAGGAGAAAGCGCGTCTGGTTGCTGGCGACACGATCGACGTCGACGACGTGACCTACCGGGTCACTGGCAGCCAGCACCTCTCGAAGGAGCAGCTTCCCACGAGTGAGATCTGGGCCGGCACCCCGAACACCCTGGTCGTCATCACCTGTCTCCAACGCCCCGACGGGGCACCATCCACAGACAACCTCATCATCACCGCTGAACGGGAGCAGTAGGAGCATCCGCCAACGATGCTGATGAGGGCTTCGCTCCGCTACCGCAGTCATCGGGTTCTGCGGTCGCGGGGGCTGAATCTCAGCCCAGGCGGGCGGTACGACATCGGGTTCGTGCCGCCCGCCTTATTTTGTCTGCAGACCAGTTTCGAACGCGGACCCGCTCGCTGCCGAGTTTCTCGGCATACGCCGCGCATCCGTCCAGTCGAAGTCGGACATCGACGAGTCGGAAGGATGCGGCGAGATGAGCCGGTGGTTATGGAACCGTGATGGTGGCTGATCGAGGCGGGCCGAAGCGTTCGCCGGAGGTGTTCCGAAACAGCACGGTGTGCGATCCGGGCTCCCCCCAGGAGTATTGCTGCTCCCACCGGAATCGTCCGTCCTCCATCGTAACGACTTCCCAGGAGCCGGCACCGGTGGTGGACACCTGCACCGTCGAGCGAGCTGGGCCGGACGCGGTGACGGTGAACCTCGCAGTACCGTCAGCGGCGGGTGGTGCTCCGGTAATGGTCGTCTGGACAGCCGGCGCGGTGAGCGAGAAGGTGCCGCTCGACGCTGCAGATCGGATGCCCTCAGGGGTTGTCTGGGACGCGGCGACCTCGCCCGCACCATCGCGGAACCCAGTGAGCTGCCCGGTCGACCACCCTCCGTCCGAACCAGCGATGACGCTCACGGGCGCACCATCACCATTGCTGACCGTCACCGTTGCACCAGGCGTAGCCGTCCCCGACACGATCGGATACCACAGGCCAGCCTGCGCACCCGCGCCAGTGTCGATCCTGCTGATGACCGGAGCCAGAGCTTCGCCGTTATCTGGACCGCGGTCGGGCGACGGTGTCCTGCCGGGAGTAGACGGGCCGGTGGATCGGCTCGGACCGGGAGACGGAGTCGGCGCCGATGTCGGGGCAGGGGGTCGAACGGGTTCGGTGGGCCGTGTCGTTCCAGTTCCCCCATCGTCACCCACGATCCGAGATCCGGCCGGTGTCGACGGGGCCTCGGTGATCGCAGCGACGGCGTATGTTCCGGCCCCGATGATCACGAGCGCCAGCGCTGCGAGCAGGATGATCGACCGTCGATGTCGTTCGGGACTGGTGTGTGCGCTTGCCGGGGCGGGGGCGGCGAACCAGGATGCGATCGTCGATCCGCCGATCAGCGGCAGTAGCGCCCATGGGAGGACCGACGCGACACGGTTCGCTTCGGAAGCAACGAGCGTACAGGACGCACACGATGCGAGATGCTTCTCGACTGCAGCGGTCTCGCGCTTCCCCAGCTTTCCTCGGGTGTAGGCGCCGAGATTGCCGATCGTCTGAGCATGTTCAGGGCTGACGTCCGCCTTGCCGAGATGCGCTTGAATCCAGGCATTGCGAAGGCCTTCCCTGGCGCGAAGCGCGAGGGCGGAAACCGAGTTCGCGGTCATCTCGAGCAGCGGAGCGATCTGACGTGGTTTCAGACCCTCCATCTCGGAGTACCAGAGGATCTGCTGCCATCGTTCCGGGAGAGCGCTGAAGGCTTCAGCCACCAGTCCCTTGTCGATGGTGGTCATCACCGCAGCATCTTCGGTGGTCGGATCAGGCAAGAGGTCGGCATCCTCAAGGGCGTCGGCGGTCGTGGCGCGGTGCCAGGAGATCGCAACGTTCCGGATCGTGGTGACGAGGTATGCCCGGAACGCTGTGGTCGGGCCGCCGCCGCTTCGGATTGAACGGAGAATTCGCACGAACGCTTCAGAGACGAGATCGTCCGGGTCGAAGCTGGTGGTGAACGATCGAGCTGCTGCGCGGCCCGAGCTGGCATAGCGCCGCCAGAGCTCCGCATACGCCTTGCTGTGCCCATCGCGTGTCGCCTGCACCAAGTCAGCGTCAGACAGCACGCTCAGGTCAGCTTCGTGGTGCAACATCAGACGCTCCGGACGGGTACTTGAAACGGGAACGGCCACCGCACCCATGACACAGACGTGTTCGGACACGTTTTGTGACGACTGTTCGAGAACGCTCCCTTCTTTCCTGTCGGAAGCACCCAACGGCGGTCCTCCGTCACCGGCGCATCATGACCGTCAGCGAGTGGAAGAACTCGAGGTTGCTGCGGCACGTGGCGCAGTCCCTCAGGTGGCGAGCGGCGTGCAGAGGAGGAGCATGCGGCCGGGCTGCGATCCTCGCGGCGTGCGGGTGACACCCTGGTTCTCCGCGGAGCAGAATCAGGCGAAGAATTTCAGCGCACAGGGCTTTTCGCGCACGATGAGCTGCGGTCGAGATTGCCGCGGAAGCGATACCGAGCTCGTCGACGAGTTCCCGGGGCCGTCGATCGTGCACGGCAGTTTCGATCAGCAACCTCTGCTGGGGTTGCGAAAGGTTCGATAGCGCCCGGCGCACCAACGCCCGATCTTGAGCGGTTTCAATGTCGTGATGGAGCGGCTCATCGTGGTGAGCGAACACCATCGTATGTTCCGTGACGCTGGGATCGAAGCAGTGCTCACGAGACCGAGGAGATCGGAAGTAGTCGGCGGCAAGGTTCTTCGCGGAGCGCACGACGTATGCCTCGATGTGGTCGGGGAGCAGCATCCCGTCCGCAAGTCGCTCAGCTAGACGCAGTATCGCTTCGGACAAGAGGTCTTCGGGATCGAGTCCGCCACACACGCGCTGAATCTGGCCGACGAGCTTTCTGCGCTGAGTGCCTAAGCGTGCTAAAGCCATGGCCGTGTCATCCACACCCACTCCCAGGTTTCGAAACCCTTTTCGTATGACATTTCTACCTGATTGGAACCGACTTCGCGAGTGTTTTGCCGTGGAGTCAGTTCTTGCGTTCTCTCGATTCTCGAAACAAATTTCGGTCAGATCTTGGTCGCGCACCAGAACTTGATGATGGGTGAGTCATCCGGACTCAGAGGTCGCTAGGGGTGTTTCGCTTCGGCGCTGGCTACGGCACTCGTACGACTGCTTCCGCTGGGTACGGCGTCACGGAAGGCGCTCAGGCGCGTCTACAGCATCAACAGCCATAAAGGATTCGAGGAACCCATGCCATCCACACGCCTAGCTCAGACCAACGCGCCTCGCCCGATGCCGGATCCGATCTTGTCGGGAGCGCTGCACTTTGAAGTGTTCGTCACCACCCGAACACAAGAAACGGTCCGTGTGCCGTGCTGGTGCGCGGTCGCGCGCGAACACAGCTACGCAGAATGGGAAGCTGCCGGTCGCCCGAACGTGTTCGGGAATGAGGCAGACGATGCCTGACCGCAACCGCACCGCAACCGCAGATCACACCGCAGCCTGGCGCGCATCTCAGAGACTCGAAGCCGCAATGCTCAACGACCTCGCGACGCGGCGCCGCGCGCGGGGAGAACGTCCTCGTGCGTTCATCGTGGTGATCGCAGGCAACATCCTCACCGTCGTCGTGCTCGGCGGGATGTTCGCCGCCGTTTCTGCCACGATCGCCTGCCTTGCAGCCGCCATCCTGCTCGGCAACTCCGACTGACAGCTACTTTATGGCCCCAGACGGACCCTCGTCATGAACCGGCGCGCTGTCCGTCTCCATTCTCACCAGGCTGTTTGCGCGCAGGCAGACGACTCCGCCGGCAGCTTCCTGAAAGGCAGTACATGATCAGTCACCGAGACTCCCCGAGCCTTCCCGGCAGGGAGGACAGCGCGGTTTGGGCCGCTACCGGAGGCGAGCATCAGTCCTATGGGGCGCCACTTCCCCGATGGAGAGATGCGCGCCGGCGACTCAGCCAAGCTGCCATCGCCAACGCGGTCCTGGAACTTGCAGCGGTCCAACCTGCATCGACGCTCTCCGTCGCAGCAGTCGCCGCCCGCGCCGGAATCAACCGTGCCACGTTCTATGCGCACGCGGCCTCAGCTGTTGGCTTCCTCCAGGCGTTCATGGCCCTCCGCCTGCGCGAACGTGTCCTCGCCGTCGACGCCATCAGCGCGCAACCCTCATTGAGAACGTTCGTGACACCCGTCGTCGCCCACATCGAGCGGTACCGCGCCGTCTATCAGACGGCGTTCTCCGACCCGGCGGCTAGAACCTCGCTCGCTGACGGGGTGTGTCTGCAACTGCGAGTCAAACTGCTTGAGTCGCGATTGGAGATAGAGCCGGACCAAGCGGCGGTCATCTCATCGACGATCACCCAAGCCATTTTCGTCGAGCTCGAGACCGAACGGCCACTATCGGTCGACCCGATCATCACGATGCTTGCCTCCGCCACGTATGTAGTCAACCAGCTGCTGTAGCTGAGGTGTCGAATACGTCGGGAGGGCGGTTCTAGAGGTGCATACCGTCGCTGGACACAGATCGATGTGGCTGACGAGCTTCGTGGTGAACTCGGTTTGAGCGTGGGCGGAGGGCTCTCCGTGTGAGCTTCCGAGCCAGTTCGGCAGCGTGCCAGGAGCTTCTTCTCCGCGTTGAGTCGGGCAAGCCCGGTCGTACATCCGTTACGGATCCGCAGTGCCGCGCGCCTCGGGTGGCTTCACGGTTTACCGCGAAGATCACTGGATATTCGAGGGAACCGATCTGCAATACGGTGACGTATTCGGACAGGCTCCCGTGTGCATTGCCGCGTTCGAAGTCGACGGCGCGGATTACACGTTCCGCCGCGGTCTGCCTTATCCGACGCACGCCGACGGCGCGCCCGAGGGCCTGGAGATCCTTGCGATGACACCGGCCGTGGCTGGGCAAGTCGATCACTGGGATGGCCGAGTACCGTTGGGTGCGCCGATCGCAGAAGCCCAAGATCTGGTCGACGCCCTTTACGGCGATGAACCGCCCGAGCATATGCGCGACCTGCACCGCGGATCAGCCATGATCGCCGCCTTTGAACGCGGACAAGGGCGGGTGGTCACAGCGGGAACGACCGAATGGGTGAACGGGCTCATCCATCGCGAGCCTTTCACCGAACGCATCACCCACAATATCCTGCGTCGGTTCGCACCGACGATCGGCTAGCGGAAAGACGGAAGCTCATGACTCTCGACCTCGAGTACGCCTTCTCCATCGACGTCCAACTTTCGCCGGAGGTACACATCGGCCGCGGCCACCGGGAACGACTGACATTCACCCCGATCATGGGCGGAGTTGTTCGCGGGCCCAGACTCAGCGGGGTCGTCCTCCCGAACGGTGGCGACTGGGGTGTCGAACGCGAGGGCACCTCTCAGCTCGAGGCCCGCTACCTGCTGCAGGCGCATGATGGTGCGATCATCGACATTCTGAACCGGGGCTACTATCGCGCCTCGGCCGAGGTCGAACGACGATTCGCCGCGGGGGAAGCAGTGGATGACAACGAGTACTACTTTCGCTGCGCCCCCGTCTTCCAAACGGACGCTCCCGCGCATCGATGGCTGGCAGAGCACCAGTTCGTCGGAACCGCCCGGGTGCTCGGCTCGGATATCTCCATTGATGTCTACTCAGTGACATAAGCGTCGGCCAGTTCGACTGCGAGGCTTGACGCGCTCGATTCGCGCTGGAGGTGCTTGACGCTTCGAACATTGTCGCGGTGGCTGAGTCGCTCGTGAGTGACGCCTCGACCAATTTCCCCGGCTGAACTCGGCTAGCCGACCCGGTAGGCACGATAACGAACCGCGGTCGTCTGCCGTTGAGCTGCCGCAAGGAACAGGGCCTGCTGCAGATGCGCGAGACCCGGTGAAGCCGTCTCGATCTGCACTGTCGTGCGGAAGACGTACGAGTGGGGGTCGACGTCTTCACCCAGCTGTAACTGCTTGAGCACCTCAGCGCTGCCCGTGCGGAGGCCCTTCGCGTGTATCCTCGGGGCACTCGTCGCTGTCCCTGTCGCCGCTGCAGGGGTGGTCCTCGTCACCAAGGTGGTCGTGCCTCGTCAAGCCACTCGATGACGCTTGGTGGGCGCACCGCGGGTACTGTACTCATCTTGCAAGCTCCGTGCGGCCGGCGACGCGCCGTTGCGCTGGGAATGGCGCGGCTAGGACCTCACCTGGATGAAGTCTCTCGGATGTGGCGCCGGAGGCTCCCACAGGGGAGCCCGTCCGGGCCGAGTGCGTCGAGTGCGGCGTCCTTGCCTCGATGGTCAGATCTGTCGGTGACCAGGTCGCTCGCATGCTCGTGGTGCGCGCAGACTGATGGAGGGTCAGCACGTCGATGGGTTCGAGGACGATCGCCTGTCAGAAGCCGTTCGCGCTCGAGTTGGCGTCCACTTGAGAGACCCAGTCGGACCTGTTCCGCTCGGCGATGGCGACGGACGAGGCATCGGTGGGTCGGGGTTTCGCGGTGGGACGGTCGCTCAGGGTCGGGCCGCTTCGGTCCGGTGATTGCGGGGCGCGCCAGGCAGAAGCTGCAGACCAGTCGCATCGGCACAGCGACGCATCGCCGAAATCAACGCCAGGGCTTCGTTCGGTGCGAGCGGACTGAGAATCTGACTCTCCACGGCGCGCACGCGCTCACGCGCATCGCTCAGCGTTTGCGTACCGCGAGTGGTGATCGATGCCGAAGAAATCCGACCCGATGGAGAGCGCGTGGTGGACACCAACCCGGTGGTCACGAGTTGCGCGACGACGCGTCCTGCAACCTGCCGCGAAATCAGCATCGCCCGGGCCAGACGAACTGCCGTGATCTGCGGGTGGGCTTCCACGACGGACAACGCTGTGTATTCCGAGGTCGACAGCGCCACATCTTCGAGCGCCCGCTCCACCGCCGAGCGGAAGGCTCGATTGAAACGCGCTAGTTCAATTCCAAGATCGTCGGCTTCACTCGACGGTGATTTTTTCGCAGCGCTCACTCAGCGATTATAGTGGCCGACACTTGTAACCTAGGGTTACTTCAACGCCCGAAGTCGCCGAAAGAAAGTTGCGTCATGTCGTCATCGCCAGTCACCGATTCCTCCCTTCTTGCTCGCGCAGCAGTGTTCGATGGGGAGGGTGGGTACGAGATCCGTTCGTTCCCAGTGCCCCAGCCGCCGGCGGGCGGGGCGGTCCTTCGGGTGGAGGCCGTTGGACTGTGCGGAAGCGATGTGATGCAGTTCCACGGTGATCGGCACGTTCCGGGCGAGGTCTCACCGGTCATTCCAGGTCACGAGATCGTCGGGGTGATCCACGAGATCACAACTGAAGCTGCGCAGAACTGGGGCCTAGCTGTCGGTGACCGAGTATGCGTCGATCAGATCGTCTGGTGCGGGCGCTGTGCCGATTGCCTTGCCGGAACCGGCAACTGCCAAAATCTGCACCTGTATGGGTACACCAAGGGCCCCGGCGAAGACGGCGGACTCTGGGGTGGCTACGGGGAGTACATGTCGTTGCTGCCGAACACACATCTCATCAAAGCCCCAGAGGGCATCGAGCCCTCGGAGCTGACGATCTTCGAACCAGTCGCGAATGCGATCAACTGGGCTGAGAAGACGGGCGTTGGGATCGGTGACCGTGTCGTGGTCCAGGGCCCCGGTCATCAGGGACTTCTCTGCGCAGCCGTTGCCCTCGCGGCCGGTGCGGCGCAGGTCATCGTCACCGGTACGGCGGCCGATGCGTCGCGCCTGGACGCAGCCTCAGCCCTGGGAGTTCACGCTGTCATCGACATCGAAACTGAAGACCTCACCGAGCGGATCATGGCCCTCACGAAGGGCCGCGGAGCAACAGTTGTATTCGATCTCACGCCGTCGACGCGGAGCGTCCAGTCGGCGATCGACATCACTGGTCAGTTCGCTCGCGTCGGTCTGGCTGGTCTCAAGCACTTCACGCCTGTGCCGAACTTGATGACCGATCTGATCACGCTGAAGTCTCTGTCCGTGATCGGTCTCTCCGGCAGCACCCGTCAGACGATGGAGAAGTCAGTCGAATTTCTCGCCGCCCATCCCGCTATCGCGCAAGTCATGAGCGGCACCCATGTCGCACTCGAAACTCTCGACCTCGGTCTGGCGTTACTGGCCCGAACTGCGCCAGGTCAGGATGCCGTCCACGTGAGCCTGATCCACTCCTTGAGCGAGAACTGAAGACCATTGACGCGTGTCAACAACTATGATTACCTGACATAGTTCACCCGGGATCGGCCCGGCGAGGCGCGCAGAGGGGCCCCGACATGACCACATCACACTCCAGCATTCCGGCGGAGGCAAGGTTCATTGCAGCAGATCACGCGGCAGCAGATGGGGACCCGGCGCCCTATTTCCGCCGAGTGTTCAATGTGGAGACAGGGCTGAAGTCGGCGAAGTTGCGGGTGACGGCGCTTGGCATCGTCACCAGCTTCATCAACGGCCGACCCGTGAGCGAGGACGTCCTCGCCCCTGGTTGGACGTCGTACCACCACCGGCTCGTGGTATCGACGTACGACGTCACCGCGGACGTCAGCGAAGGCGATAACGTCCTGGGAGCGATCGTCGCCGAGGGATGGGCGGTGGGAAACGTGAGCTACGAACTCAAGCGCCATCATTACAGCGATCGACCCGCGCTCTACATGGAACTCGTGCTGGACTATGGAGACCGTACCGCGACGGTCGTCACCGACGAGAACTTCCGGGTCGGCGAGGGAGCTGTGCGTTCCGCGGGCATCTACGACGGCGAGATCTACGACGCCCGTCTGGAGCCATCGGGGTGGGGATCGCCGGCGTTCGATGACGATGCTTGGTCAACAGCGACCGTGCACGAAGCAAGCCTCGCCGCGCTCACCGATGACGGACCTCCCCCGATCCAACGCATCGAGGAGCTCCGAGCAGGGTCAATCATCACCACACCAGCTGGACGCACTGTCGTCGACTTTGGCCAGGTGCTCACCGGTTGGGTTCGGATGCGGGTCACGGGACGAGCAGGGCAGACAGTAACGCTGCGTCACGCCGAACTGCTCAACGCTCAGGGGGAACCCGAGTACGAGACGCTTCGCACCGCCAAAGCCACCGACAGCTACACGCTGAGAGGTGGAGCTGAAGAGACCTGGGAACCGGCGTTCACGTTCCACGGATTCCGGTACGTCGACGTCGAGGGATGGCCAGGCGAACTCGATCCCGCGGATCTCGTCGCCGTCGTGGTCCACAGTGACATGGAGCGGACCGGGTGGCTCGATACGTCAGACCCGCTCCTGAACCGACTGCATGAAAACGTTGTGTGGTCGATGCGTGGGAACTTCGTCGGAGTGCCGACCGACTGCCCGCAGCGCGACGAGCGCCTTGGATGGACCGGAGACCTCCACACGTTCGCACCCACGGCAGCCTTCCTCTACGACGTGCGAGGAGTGCTCGGCTCCTGGTTGCAGGACGTCGCTGCGGAGCAGCGAGAGAAGGGCTACGTGCCCTGGTTCGTACCCGACGTGTCGGGAATTCCATCGGCGCCCACGGCTCAGTGGGGAGACGTGATCGTCGGGCTACCGGTGACGCTGTACTGGGAGTACGGTGACGAGGCGATTCTTCGCCAGTACTGGGCGGCGATGACCGCGTACGTCGAGCAGGTCGAATCCTTGCTGGACCCGTCTGGGCTGTGGGGCTCCGGGCACCAGTTCGGCGATTGGCTGGACCCAGACGCGCCTGCGGACGATGCCGCCGGCGGTAAGACCGATCGGTACCTCGTTGCAACCGCATGCTTCGCCAAGACAGTTAGCCAGATGGTCGAAGCTGCTCGCGTACTCAACCTCGATGGCGAGGTGATCCGCTACACCGCTTTGGCGGAACGCGTCCGTAGCGCATTCCGAGACGAGTACGTGTCTCCATCGGGGCGCTTGATCAGCGACTCTGCCACCGCCTATGCGCTGGCGATCTGCTACGACTTGCTCGATCCAGAGCAGCGCGAACATGCCGGCGCGCGCCTGGCAGCGCTCGTGGCCAAGCGTGGGTACACGATCTCGACCGGGTTCGTGGGGACGCCTCTGGTTGCGCACGCGTTGTCCGACACCGGCTACATCGACGTCGCATATTTGCTCCTAACGGAGCAGGAGTGCCCGTCATTCCTGTATCCCGTGACTCAGGGGGCGACGACCATCTGGGAACGATGGGATGCAATCCGCCCCGATGGCTCGCTGGACTCCTCCGGTCTGACATCCCTGAATCACTATGCATTAGGCTCCATCGCGCAGTGGATGCACCGCGTCATCGGTGGCCTCGAATCGCTCGAACCTGGCTACCGGCGCATGCGGATCGCACCTCAGCCGGGAGGTGGGGTGACCTCGGCGCAACTCACACACGACACCGTCCTCGGGCAGGTTCGCATCGCCTGGAGCAAGGTCGCAGGAGAAATGTCGCTGACGGTGACGGTGCCCGAAGGCGCATCGGCGGAAATCGTACTCCCAGGCCACCCCGACGCCGCCACGGTGGAGGTTTCGGCAGGAACAAACACTTGGACCTACGCCGTCAGCGAGGAGCGAGATCGCGAGGACTACACGTTCGACACCTCTCTGCAGACGCTCGCCGCTGACAGAACGGCCTGGCGGGCTCTCACGCAGGTCTTCAAGAAGCACCTGCCGTTCCCGATTGACGCGTCGGGGGCGGAGGCCGGGGGTATCACGATCGCGATGTTGCTGACGGCGATCCCGCACAGCACTCCAGAGCTCGAACGAGACCTTCGGGACACTCTGGCAACACTGTGATCGATGAGACTTGACCCGATGTATCTCCGGGGCGGGGCTAGCCGGAGGTGGTCCTCGGGTAAGTATCATTGATGCGTGTCAACACCCATGGGGGTGTTGTCCGGTGGGGAGCCGACATGACGAGTAGTGCAGATGTCGCCGCGAAAGCAGGCGTCTCACGTTCCACTGTCAGCCAGATCTTGAACGGTCATGGACACCGCTTCCGTCTGGACATGGTGGATCATGTGCAGACGGTCGCAAAAGAGATGGGCTATCGGCCTTCCATCGCGGGCAGAGCTCTGGCGCGCGGTACTAGCGATATCGTCATCACGCTTCTGCCGAACATCTCGCTCGGTCCTCGACTGCGGGAACTCATCGACCGGGTGACGGATGAGCTCGCCGCCGCGGGGCGCACGAACCTCATCCGCTTGTCCTCTGGCGATGCGCAGATTGATGAAGCTGTGCTCGCACTGCGGCCAGCAGGCTTGTGGAGCGTGGCTCCGCTGACGCTCGAGCAACACTCCCGTCTGGCCGAGGCCGGCGTGAACGTCGTCGACCAGCCTCGCTCGCTTCAGGAGGCGGTCGACCACGAGATCGGGGCCATGCAAGCTCGGCACCTCATCGACCGCGGTTACACGGCGGTAGCTGCAGCAGTGCCGGTCGATCTTCGCGAGCAGCCCTTCGCTCTGGCGCGAGAACGAGGGGCGCACAATGAGTTCCGCGCCGCCGACCTCGAGGTCTTGCCGACGATCAGACTCTCTCTCGAACGAGGGAGCACTCGGGCGACGGCCGCGATGCTTCCGCACCAGAGCTTCGGCGTCGCCGCGTACAATGACGACGCAGGCTTGGCTATCATGGCGGCTGCCGCGGCTGCCGGTCGTGAGGTTCCTGGAGATATCGGCGTCATCGGTGTGGACAACACGGTCGCGTCAGGTGTCAGTGAGCCGACGCTGAGCACTGTCGATCTCGACGTGAGGTTCAGTGCGCATGAAATTGTTCGCGCGCTGCTTCAGGGCCAGCCGACTGCTCCGGATGATGCACTCGACGCCCTCAGATCGTTCGTTTCGATCGTCGACGGTGGCAGCACAGCGCGGTAACAGCCCATATCGCGAAAGAGCGGCCGAAGCGAAAGATCTCGCTTCAGCCGCTCGACGTGGACGAGCTCGCCCAACCTGCTGCTCGCTCTATCGCACGCCGCGCACTCGGGAAGCAGTGATGGCGGCACCGAGCGCGAAGGCGCCTCCGACGATGAACAGCACGGTGTAGTTGCCCGATGTGCCGCCGACCGCGAGCAGCAGCGGCGCGATGACCGGGCCGATTGCCGTCGCCACAGTACCGGACACCTGGTAGATCGACATCCACTTGCCACCTGCTGCTGGATCCGGGAGGACTTCGGACGCGAGGGCGAGGTCGACGGAGTTGAATGCGCCGGAGCCGGCCGAGAGCAACACTGCCCCGACGATGTAGACACCGAAGTCAGGCGCGAAAGCGGCGACTACCATACCCGAGGCGATCATCGCCGAAGCGACGTAGATGAAGGGCTTGCGGCGCTTCAGCTTGTCAGAGAGGAAACCTCCGAGCACGGTGAAACCGATGGTCGCGAGCAGCGCCAGCCCACCCGCCACAGCCAGCTGCTGTCCTGCCTCCTGCACGGTGAAACCGAGTCGATCCAGCAGGAAGTACAGCTGGTACGTGCTGAAGAAGGCTGTTCCGACTCCAATGAAGAGCTTGCCCACCCAGACGAGTGAAAAGTCACGGTGCTTCAGAGGGTTGAACAGCAGTGAACGCAACGCTGCCGTGAGCTTTGCAGACTGGAACCGCTCCGGAGCCGGTCCATCAGGAACGACGAGGATCCAGAGCAGGACGCCGACCGCGAGGACGCTGACCGGGAGCAGGAACAGAACCAGGATGTTGCCGATGAGGAGACTACCCACGAGGGTGGCGCACACTCCGGCGATGGACGCCATCACGCCGCTCAGTGCACCCAGCTTTCCTCGCTGCGCTGGCGGAACGTGCTCCGCCAGCGCAGGGTTCAAAGCGACACTCACCAGCGCAACACCACACTGCGCCACGACGTAGCCAATGAGGACCATGGGCAGTGCTGGCGCGGTCGCAATGACGAGCGCACTGATTGCAAACGCTCCGAGACCCAGCAGAAGGAACGGTCGACGACGGCCCCAAGCGAACTTACTGCGGTCACTCAGTACGCCGAGGATCGGCCCGACCGGCAAGAGTACGACCGCACCGATGCCAACGATCAAGCCCAGGGCGGTCTCCTTGGCCTCCGGGTCGATCAGCTGGATCTTGTAGGGGAGGCTGAACAGAGCTGGCATGAACAAGCACAGGAAGAACCCGAAGTACGCCAGGCCGTACGTGAAGATGAACCCCGGACCCACTTTTGGGAGCCGAAGTGCTGCGGTCGTGGGATCCTCGGCCTCCCCTGCGCGCAACGCGAGTTGCGAGACTTCCTCGAGGGGTGTGTTACTCGGCGCGATACTTGCCGCGTCTTTGCGTCTCATTGATTTGCCTTCATCACGGGCCCGTCCTTGGGCGCTCTGGTCCGATCCGGCGGCGACGCTCGGGTCGGTCTTCGGCTCAAGGGAAGCACCAATTTTGACGCGTGTCAATTGCCAATTGACATTTTTCAGCACTCTTGTTCCGTTGTGGTGCGGAAGTTGAGGGTCGCTTGCCAATTTCGCTCCATGGCAGTGTTGACGCGTGTCAATGAATGTGCTTGTCTAGCCGTAGTGCAGCCGTAGTGCAATGACGCTCGAAGAAGGACATTGATGACCATGCCAAGGACGACGACGCAGCAGGACTTGACTCGCTGGCAGTTCGCTGTCGCAGACTCGTCAGAGGCATCGCCAGTGCGTCTGCCCCACGACGCGATGATCGCCGAGCGACGCACGCCGACTGCGCCCGGCGGATCTGATGTCGCATACTTCCCTGGAGGTTCGTACACGTACTCGACGATGTGGTCAGCGCCCGCCGATCCTGCCGCGTACGCGGTACTACGTTTCGAAGGAGTCCAGGGCGAGTCGTCCGTGTTCGTCAACGGTGTGTTCGTCGGGGCGATTCGGAGCGGCTACACGGAGTTCGATCTCCCGATCACCGAGCAGCTGCGGTGGGGCGAGAGCAACGACATCCAGGTGCGGATCGACAACAGCCAGCAGCCTGCCAACCGTTGGTATCCCGGATCCGGGCTGTACCGCAACGTGGCGATCATTCTGCGGCCGGGAATCCGATTTGCCTCGGACGGTGTGCGTCTGCGAACTCGCTCGCTGACCCCGGCGGCGGGGCTGGTCGAGGTCACATACCAACTCGACCACACGAAAGAGATCCGGAAGGCGCTCGCGGACGTCGATGTCTCCGTGGAGCTGTACGACGGTGAGCGCCTCGTTGCGCGCGCATCCGGCATCGGGACGCAGGGAACGCTTCAGGTGCGTGTTCCTGACCCGATCGGGTGGACTGCCGACACTCCGCATCTCTATGAATTGCTGGCCCGGGTGGAGTCCGGCGGTCGCGTCATCGATGAGCATCGCGAGCGGGTCGGACTGCGAACGGTCTCCGTCGATGCGCGACAGGGATTGCGCGTGAACGGCACCACGGTGAAGCTCCGCGGAGCCTGCATCCACCACGACAACGGACCGCTTGGCGCTGCGACCCACCGGGCGGCAGAGTTCCGACGTGTCCGGCTCCTCAAAGAGGCCGGGTTCAACGCGATTCGCAGTGCCCACAACCCGATGTCGCGGCATCTGCTGGACGCCTGCGACCAGTTGGGCATGTACGTCCTCGACGAGCTCGCCGACTACTGGATCGTGTCCAAGACCGCTCACGACTTCGCGGGTCGATTCCTCGACACCTGGCGGGAAGACGCAGAACGCATGGTGCGGAAGGACCGCAACAGGCCGAGCGTGATCATGTACGCCTCAGGAAATGAGATCCCTGAGACCGCGACAGCTCAGGGGATCGGCCTGACGAAGGAGATCACCCAGTATCTGCACGAGCTGGACCCCGACCGACCAGTCACCGTCGCGATCAACCTGTTCCTCAACGCGATGGTGTCCATGAACCAATCTCCCTACAAGGAGCGCCCCGAGGGTGAGGCCTCGATGGCAGGGAGCACCGAGGCGAACGTCATGATCAACCAGATCGGTCGGATGATGGACATCGTCTCTCGACTTCCGCGGGCGGACAAGGCATCCCGGGACGCGTTCGCGGAAGTCGATGTGGCCGGCTACAACTACGGTCTGGGGCGATACCGACGCGACGTTCGCGCCTACCCCGACCGGGTCATCCTGGGTTCGGAGACCCTCCCCGGGGACGTGGCTCGCGCCTGGCATCTGGTCGAGAAGTACCCGGCCGTGATCGGTGACTTCGTGTGGGCAGGATGGGAGTACCTGGGTGAGGTCGGTGTATCGGTTTGGGTCCCGGGGAAGCGAGCCGGTCTGTCGAAGCCCTACCCGTACATCATCTCCGGCCCGGGGATGTTCGACCTCATCGGCCGCCCGGACATCACCCTCCGTCTGGCTCAGGCGGCATGGGGCAAGCTCGACGCGCCTGCCATCGGTGTGCGGCCGGTGAACCTCAGCGGTGTTCCCATGGTCCGATCCGCGTGGCGCAAGACCGACGCCGTGGAGAGTTGGTCTTGGAGCGGCTGCACCGGCAAGCAAGCCGAGGTCGAGGTGTACAGCGCCGAGGATCGTGTCGCGCTCCTCCTCAACGGCCGCCGCATCGGCAGTCGCCGCGCTGGCCGGCGCCAGGGGTATGTCGCAAAGTTCAGCGTGCCCTACGAGTCCGGCGAGCTGACCGCCGTCGCCTACCGAGACGGCGCAGAGGTTTCACGGACGACGCTGCGCAGCGCGAAGGGGCCTCTACGACTCGATCTGACGGTCGAGCAAGACACGATCATCGCGGATGGAGACGACCTCGTCTTCGCGAACGTTGCACTTGCCGACGCTGATGGCGTCACCGAGATGTTGGCCGATGAGTCGGTCACCGTCACCGTGACCGGGCCCGGCGCCCTCGTCGGCTATGGGACGGCGGCACCCGCCACTGAAGAGGAGTTCACCGCCGATGTCCGAACCACTTTCCGTGGTCGGGCGCTCGCGGTCATCCGCTCGACCGGAGAGCCCGGCCTCATCACGATCACCGCTCGGTCGCAGTCCCTGGGCGAGAGCACCGCGACCGTTCACGCGGTCGCCGCAACCGCCGCCGACGAGCCTGCCCCCGATGCTCTCCCCATTCCGTCCACCCGTTGACCACCCCCGTGAAAGCGCACAGATGACCGACTCCACCCTGCCCCCTGCAACGTACCCTCAGGTGACGTCCCTTCCCGCGGACCGGAAAGCGCAGCTGCTGTCCGGCCAGAACTTCTGGGAGACCGAACCCATCCCGGAGATCGGTGCCCCTGCCGTCAAACTCGCCGACGGCACCTACGGCCTGCGTCACCAGTCCGGACGGCACGACCACCTCGCGATGTTCGAAAGCGACCCCGCGACCTGCTTCCCTCCGGGCGTCGCCGTCGGATCGAGCTGGAACCCGGATGTCGCAGCGCGCCTGGGTGCCGCGCTCGGTAAGGAAGCTGTCGCGCAGGGGGTGCACATCGTCCTCGGGCCGGGCATCAACATCAAACGCTCTCCCCTCTGCGGACGAAACTTCGAGTACTACTCGGAGGACCCCTTCCTCACCGGCACTCTCGGCACCGCCTTCACACGGGCGCTGCAGGCTGAAGGACCAGGGGTCTCCGTGAAGCACTTCGCGGCCAACAACCAGGAGACGAACCGTCAGACCATCAGCTCAGATGTCGATGAGCGAACGCTGCGAGAGATCTACCTCCCCGCGTTCGAGCAGGTTGTCACCGAAGCGAGCCCGGCGACCGTGATGGCTTCGTACAATAAGATCAACGGTGTCTTCGCGAGTGAGAATCCCTGGCTGCTGACCGACCTCCTTCGCGCCGAGTGGGGATTCAGAGGCGCTGTCATATCGGACTGGAACGCGGTCACCGACCGGGTCGCGGCTCTTCGAGCAGGCATGGATCTGGAGATGCCCGGAGGCACAGCCGCACACGACGACGACGTCCGCCAGGCCCTCGCCGACGGCGCCCTGAGCTCCTCGGACCTGGACGCCAGCGTGCAGCGCGTCGCCGCCCTCGTGAAGCACATTCCGGTCGCCCGCCCTGAGGTGGACTACGACAGGCAGCACACCGTGGCGCGTGAGCTCGCGGCGGAGTGCGCGGTCCTGCTTCGCAACGAGCACGATGTGCTCCCCATCCCCGGCAATGTGCGTCTCGCTGTCATCGGCGAGTTCGCCGAGACTCTCCGATACCAGGGCGGCGGCAGTGCGCACGTCAACGCGACGCGCGTCGATCAGCCCATCGACGCCATCCGCGATCTCGCCCTCGAGAACGGGGTCTCCGTCGCCTATGCGCGGGGATTCACCATCGATGGGGGCGCGGATGACCCCGCCCAACTGGCGAACGCCTTGGATATCGCCCGCCGTTCGGACATCGCAGTCATCTTCGCGGGGCTCGGCGAGGCCGTTGAGTCTGAAGGCATCGACCGACCGAACATCGATCTCCCTGAGACGCAGGTCGCGCTCATCAAAGCTGTCGCCGCCGTCGCGCAGCGTACCGTCGTCGTCCTCGCAAACGGTGGAGTGGTGTCCCTGGAGGGGTGGCACGACGACGTCGACGCCATCCTTGAAGGCTTCCTCCTCGGCCAGGGTGGTGGTCACGCGATCGCCGACATCCTCTTCGGCCGGGTGAACCCGTCGGGCCGACTCGCAGAGACCATCCCACGGCGTCTGAACGAGCACCCCAGTTCGCTGAACTTCCCAGGCGAGCAGGGCCACGTCCGCTATGGCGAGGGTGTGATGGTCGGCTACCGATACTTCGCCACCTTCGAGGCACCGGTGCGGTACCCGTTCGGACACGGACTCACCTACACCCGGTTCACGACAAGCGACCTGCGGGTCGAGCTGACCGGCGACGACACAGCACAGGTGCACATCGATGTCACGAACAGTGGCGATCGGTTCGGCCAACACGTCGTGCAGGTGTACGTGTCCACCGATGCAGGCCCGGTGAAGCGGCCCATCCGGGAACTTCGCGGATTCGCCAAGGTCGGCCTCGAGCCCGGCGAGACCACGACAGTGCAGATCGAGCTACCGCGTCGAGCGTTCGCCTATTGGGACATTCGCCACTCGGGATGGGTCGTCGCGGCTGGTGACTATCGCATTCAGGTGGCGCAGGACTCGCACACGGTGTTGGACGAAGTCGCTGTCAGCCTGGCGGGAGATCGAATCGTCACCGAGCTCACGATGGACACTCCGATGGGGGAGTGGTTCGATCACCCGCAGGTCGGGCAGCGGGTGAAAGACACGCTCGGGTTCTCTGCGGTGGAAGTGTCACCAGAGCACATGGCGATGATGGCCTCCATGACCATGACCCAATTTGTCAACATCTCCGGACTCGACATCCCCGCTGATGCCCTCGCAGCCCTCATCGAAGCCAGCCGTCCGGCCTGATAAGAACACCGATACCGGGGCGGCTGTCAAGTGTGCTTCCGTCTCGGCGCCACCGGCACGGTGAGCGTCTCATCCAATGAATACCGATAGGACACATCCAATGACTCGTGCGTTCCCCGACGGCTTCCTCTGGGGCGCGGCCACTGCCGCCCACCAGGTCGAAGGCAACAACCTCAACAACGACTGGTGGCAACTGGAGCAGGTCGCCGTCGGCTACATCGACGCCAGCGGTGACGCGCTCGACAGCTATCACCGCTACCGGGAGGACATGCAGCTCCTCGCTGCTTCCGGCCTCTCCACCTACCGGTTCAGTATCGAATGGGCACGCATCGAGCCCCTTCCCGGCCAATTCTCCCGCGCAGAGCTCGGCCACTACCGTCGCATGATCGAGACCGCGTTCGAGCTCGGGCTCACCCCGGTGGTCACTCTCCACCACTTCACCCACCCGATCTGGTTCGGTGAACGCGGCGGCTGGCTGGCCGAGGACGCCGCCGAGATCTTCGTGCGGTACGTGGAACAGGCATGCACAATCCTGGACGGCGTCGAGTGGGTCTGCACCATCAATGAACCCAACGTCGTCGCGATGAACCACGGCGCCGCGCGAATCATGGCGGCGGGAAACCCCTACCCCACGAAGCCCTGGCCCGACCCCGAGATCGGACGAGCGCTCATCGCAGCCCACCTGGCTTCGGCACCGGTCGTGCGGAGCCTGACGAAGGCGAAAGTCGGCTGGACCATCGCGAACCAGGCGTTCACCCCGACCGACGGCGCAGAGGAGAAGTACGCCGAGGTCGTCCACGAGTGGGAAGACATGTACCTCGAGGCCGCGCGAGGCGACGACTTCGTCGGCGTGCAGTCCTACACGAGCCAGCCCATCGACGAGAACGGCGTCGTGCCGCATCCGGAAGACCCCGGCAACACCCTCATGGGTTGGGCATACCGCCCGGACGCGCTCGGTATCGCCATCCGCCATACGAAGGACGTCGTCGGCGACGTGCCGATCGTCGTCACCGAGAACGGCATCGCAACGGGTGACGACGAGCGCCGCATCGAGTACACCACTGGGGCTCTGACCGGAATGCTCGATGCCATCGACGACGGTATCGACGTGCGCGGGTACCTCCACTGGAGCCTGCTCGACAACTTCGAGTGGGGTCGCTGGCACCCGACCTTCGGTCTCATCGCCGTCGACCGGGAGACCTTCGTGCGGCAGCCCAAGGCCAGCCTCGGCTGGCTCGGCGGAATCGCACGCGCCAACGCTCTCCCCTAGCAGGCGAAAGACACAAGCAGATGTCGCCTTCGTCGTGATCCTCCGCGGATTCCGGCACGGGGCGTCAGCCCGCTCTCGCGGTTGACGCCCCGCCACCCATGAGGCGACAGCACATCCCGAGTGAATCAACGCCTACGGAGATACCCATGAACAGATTTGACAACAGGCGCGTTCTCATCACCGGGGCGGGCTCCGGTATCGGACAGGCGACGACACTGCGAATCCTCGCGGAGGGCGGGACAGTCGTCGCTGCCGACATCAGCGACGCGGGCTTGGCAGACACTGCGTCGAAGGCAGGCTCGGACCGCGAACGGTTCCACCCGGTGATCATCGACATCGGCCATGAAGGCTCGGTCCGCCACGGTGTGGAGGAGGCCGTCGGAATCCTCGGCGGGCTCGACGTCCTCGTAAACGCGGCCGGCATCCTGCGTTCCTCCCACACGACGATCACCAGCTTGGAGAGTTTCGAGCAGATCATCCGCGTCAACCTGACCGGGACGTTCCTCATGATCCGCGAAGCCCTCCCGGCCCTCCGGGAAGGCACCGGAGCTGCCGTCGTGAACTTCAGCTCCACATCCGCCGGCTTCGCCCACCCGTACATGGCTGCGTACGCCGCGAGCAAGGGCGGGGTGCAGTCGATGACGCACGCGCTTGCCGCCGAGTACGCCAAGGAAGGCATCCGCTTCACGTCCGTCCAGCCGGGCTCCATCTCCTCGGGAATGACCAGCGGAGCTGGTCAGAGTGGCCAGAGCGTCGGCCCTGGGCTGCCCGAGGACGTCGATTCCAGCCTCATGATGAAACTCCAGCCCGTGCTCGGTGAGGGCTTCGCCTCACCCGACGTCGTGGCCGGTGTCGTAGCGATGCTTGCGAGCGCTGACGGCGCGTTCATCACGGGCACGGAGATCCGGATCGACGGCGGAACACATGCTTGACCGTTCCTCCAAGCCCGGCGTCACCGAAGCGCCCCTTCTTGTCGCCTTTGCCAGGTGATGATTCTTGTGATCATGTTGGAATAGGCTGGGCGCCTGGAGCGAGCGCGTTACTCGCGCGCGTTGGCGACACCGACCTCTCGCAGGTACCGTGGAGCTGGTGCCGCCGTCGTCGTCCTGAACAGCCACCGCGACTCAGGTGAGGGGCTCATCGCCCGAATCGCTCGCGACTCTGCTCGATCTCGTTTTGGTGCTCGAGGGTCCAGTGGATCATGGCTTGCACGGGTTTGCCGAACGAGGTTCCGAGTGCAGTCAGTGCGTACTCGACCCGAGGGGGTGACTCCGGGTAGCTGGTGCGTGAGACGAGCCCGTCACGCTGGAGTCGGCGGACGGTCTGGGTCAGCATCCGGTGGGAGACGCCCTCCACCTGTGTCATGAGGTGGGTGAAGCGCACCGGTCCGTGTGCCAGGGCTTGGATGACGAGCATCGACCAGCGGTCGCTGGTCATGGTCAGGATCTCACGGACGAGCGGTCGTGCATCGGCCTCGTCGCACCATGCGTCCACATCCTGGTCGATGGGGAACGCCGGAGTCTGTGCCGGAGCCGTTGTGTGCATCAGATGCTCGCTGCCACGGACACACGAGCCCGGGCGACCACCGCCCGAAGCTCATCGGCTCCGATATCGGCGCCGAACAACTCATGCCCGGGTTCGAGGATCGTCCCCTCGCGGAGCATGCCGATGTCGACGGGGTCGAATCCGAAGCTGTCGACCACGGCCGCGACGAGAGAGCGGTCCGCCTTGTCGTCGCCGGCCACTGCGATCGCTTTGCGCCCTGGTGCGCTTGCGGGGCGGGATTCTTCGTCGAGGTCGTGGTAGCCCATGTGATTGAAAGCCTTGACGACGCTCGACTCGGCGAGGAAAGCTGCGACGATTTCGCTCGTGGTGCTCGTCGGCGAGCGCAGGTCCTCGCGTTCCCCGTCAATCTCCCACCAGTAATTCATGGCGTCGACGACGACTTTTCCGCGGAGCGCTTGGACTGGCACGGTCTGGTACTTGCCGAGCGGAAGGGCGAGGATGACGATGTCGCTCCGGGCCGCGGCGTCGGTCGAGGTCGTGGCGACCGCACCGGGGGCGAGGACGTCGATGGTGAGTGCGATGGTGGACGGGTCGCGTGAACCGCTGATCAGGACGTCGTAGCCGGCCGCGAGCGCGAGTCGCGCGAGGACGGTGCCGACCTTGCCGGCCCCGAGGATGCCGATGGTGGTCTGTTCCGGTTCAAATGGGGTGTGCGTCATGGTGTCCTCTCAGTGGCCCAGGATCTCGCGGACCTGGGGGATGACCTCGCGGCCGTAGAGCTCGACCGCGCGCAGGCGCGCGCTCATCGGAAGGACGCCGGCCGAGTAGACCAGGTCGAACCTGCCCACGCCGAGGGTGCTGATCGCGGAGGCGATCTTCTTGGCGACCGTCGTCGGTGAGCCGACATAGAGAGAACCGTGCTCGACCTCTTCATCGAACGCTTGGCGGCTGAGAGGCGGCCATCCTCGGTCAGCACCGATGCGGTCGCGGACGATCTTGTGCCGCGGGAAGAACATCTCGCGAGCCTCCTCGTCGGTGTCTGCGATGAAACCGAGCGAGTGCATCCCGATCGGGTGCGCCGTGGTGCCGAACTGTTCAGCCGCCCGACGGTACAGATTCATGTATGGAGCGAACCGCGCCGGGCCACCGCCGATGATGGCGAGCATTAACGGGAACCCGTACTTCGCCGCGCGGACCACCGATTCGGGCGACCCGCCGACACCAACCCAGGTCGACAGATGGCCTGAGGTGGTCTTCGGATACACGTCGGCGTTCTGGAGGGCGGGTCGCGTCGATCCACTCCACGTGACGGGCTGCTCGGTGAGGAGTTTGGAGAACAGTTCGATCTTCTCCTCGAAGAGCTTCTCGTAGTCCCGCAGGTCGTAGCCGAACAAGGGGAACGACTCGGTGAAAGAGCCGCGTCCCAGGATCACTTCGGCGCGCCCGTTCGAGAGGGCGTCGACCGTTGCGAAGCGTTGGAACACGCGCACGGGGTCGTCGGAGCTCAGTACGGTGACGCCCGAGGCGAGTCGGATGCGGGTGGTCTGTGTTGCGATGCCCGCGAGCACGGTCTCGGGTGTGGAGATGGAGTATTCCGGGCGGTGGTGCTCGCCGACCGCGAAGACGTCGACGCCGAGTTGGTCTGCGAGGACGGCTTCGGCGACGACCTGGCGGATGGCTTCCGGGTGGGTGGCGAGCGCCCCGGACGCGGTCTCGGGGAGGTCTCCGAAGGTGTCGAGTCCGAATTCGATGTCAGGCATGTGGTGCTTCTTTCGTGAGGAGGTCATTGACCATGGGGGCTACTTCTCGACCGAAGAGGTCGATGGTCTGGGCGCGGGCGGCCTTGGAAAGCCCGAGGAGGTCATACTTCAGGTCGAAGCGCGACAGGTGCAGGTCTTGAGCCACGGTCGCGATCTTCCGAGCGACGGTCTCGGGTGAACCGACGAAGAGGGCGCCGGTGTCGAGTTCCATGGCGTAGCGTTCCCGCGTCGGCGCGTAGAACCCCCGCTCGCTGGCGATGGTCTTCACGACCGGTTGCCATGATTCCCACCAGAGTTCTCGGGCTTCGTCGTCGGTCGGCGCGACCAGCCCGAGTGAGTGCTGGCCGATGGGCTGTGGAGCGTGGCCAAACTGGTCGAGCGCCCGTTCGTACAGCTGCACATTCCCGCTGAACCGCTGTGGCTTCCCGCCGATGATCGCCATCATGAGCGGCAGCCCGTGGCGCGCTGCGCGCACGACCGAATCAGGGCTTCCACCCACGCCGATCCAGGTGGGGATGCCACCTTCGCTTAGCCGCGGGTGGAGCGTCTGTCCGGTGAGGGCAGGCCGCGTGGATCCGGACCACGTCGTCGGGCCTCCCCGGCGCAACTGCAGAAACAGCTCGAGTTTTTCCTCGAAGAGGTGCTCATATTCGGCGATCTCGTACCCGAACAACGGGAACGACTCGGTCGCGGAGGCGCGGCCGAGAACGAGCTGGGCTCGCCCATTCGATGCGGCGTCGAGCGTGGAGAACTCGTGAAAGAGCCGAACGGGGTCGTTGGTGCTCAGGACCGTGACCGCTGTACCCAGGCGGATTCGATCGGTCACGCCGGACATGGCCGCGAGGAGCACGGCAGATGCCGAATCGACCTGACCCTCCCGGTAGTGCTCGCCCACGCTGAAGATGTCCAGTCCGACATCTTCCGCCAGCTGAACTTCCTCGATGAGCAGACGGACGGTCTCCGCATCGCTCAGCATGCCATCGCCGTCGCTGGCCACATCGCCGAAGGAATTCAGCCCCAGCTCGAAGTGCCGTCCTGTCATGGGTCCACCGCTCTCTGTGATTGACGTGTCAATTATGGGACACTGTAGTTGACGTGTCAAACAAAGGAGGGGTCATGACGATTCCCGCGAGTGTTCCATCGGGTCGCAAGTCTCCGACGAAGGCGGAGCTCCAGGTCTGGAGGGCGTTCATCGAAACTTCGGAGCAGGTACGAAACGCTGTCGCTGCCAGGCTGCAGGAGGACTCGGGGTTGTCGACGGGCGACTACACGGTGCTCCTGGCGTTGTCGGAGCACCCGGAACAGCGGATCCGATCGTCCCAGCTCGCCACCGACATCGCATGGGAGCGCAGTCGGCTGTCGCATCATCTCGGACGGATGGAGCGGCGTGGCTTGATCCACCGCGATGCGGTCGCCGGGGACAGCCGAGGGGCGGAGGTGGTGCTCACCGCCGCGGGTGCTCAACTATTCCGGGCGGGGTCGCCGCCACACCTCCACGCGGTCCAAGACGTGTTTGTTCGCGCACTCTCCCCGTCACAGCTCGCTGCCGTCGACGACGCGATGCGGTCGTTGAGCGCCCACCTCGAAAGGTGACGCCATAACGGCCGCATCGCGACGACGATGAGACGGACGGATTCGGGCTAGGCGGAGGCGCCGCCGGATCGGACGGTCTCCAGAGCCTTCGACCACGACACGAGCTGGTCGAGCATGGTGTCGACCTGGGGCAACAGGTAGTCGTTCGGTTTGAAGACGGAGTAGTTCTCGAACTCGGTGGAGAGGGAGAGCGCGACCTGGCCGCGAACGGTCGCCATCTGCAGCTCCGCCGCGATGAGCCGCAGGTGCTCGACCGCCCGAGCTCCACCGACGCTGCCGTAGCTGACGAACGCGGCTGCCTTGTTGTTCCACTCGTTGTAGAGATAGTCCAGCGCGTTCTTCAGGACGCCGGAGGTGGAGTGGTTGTACTCAGGCGTCACGAAGACGAAGCCGTCGAACTCCGAGATCTTCGCAGACCAGGCCTTGGTGTGGTCGTTCTGGTACGCCTGGTAGGCAGCGGGGGTCGGCTCGTCGAGGTGAGGGAGCGGATAGTCGGCAAGGTCGACCAGCTCGAACGCAGCGTCGGAACGGCGCAAGGCGATCTCCGCGACCCACTTCGCGACGGCCTCACCATTACGGCCCGGGCGGGTGCTCCCGAGGATGATTGCGATCTTCGTCATGCTTGTTCTCCTTGAAGGGATGTGCGGGTGGCGCTCACCCGTCCTGCTAGACAATCACCCCGACCCGGCAAGTAGTCCCAATTGACGCCGCGCACTTTGAAGTACGTAACGCACTTTCACGTTCCTCTCGCGCTATTACACACGTCGAAAAAAGTGCCTCATTTCCTCCGGAATATTCGCATTGCATCGGCATCTTGCTTTCCCGTGAACGCAGTGCGACAGCGCGCAGCGTGACCGCCCCGACGCAACGGGGCGATGACAACGAAAGTAGACAGCATGACTCTCCGCACCCGTCCCGCCCTCGCCGGCCTGATCGGCCTGACCGCAATCCTGGGCCTCGCTGCTTGCACGAGCCCCACTGCACCATCCACTAGCACTACGTCGCCGCCGTCGGCCGCTTCGCCAGTCGAGACCATCAAGATGCCGGTGGGTTCGGTCCCCGAGGGCATCGCCGTCGACGAAGCCACCGGTACGGCCTACGTCACCTCGTTCTCCGACGGAACCGTGTACACGGTCGATCTCCTCGACGGCACCTACGACGAACTGAGCCCGGCCACCGGTGGCGCATCCGTCGGTATCCTCCGTACCGATGCGGACCAGCTGTTCGTCGCAGGCGGCACCGCTGGCACCATCCGCGTGCTCGACGCCAAGTCCGGCAAGGTACTCGCCGTGTACACCGTCCCGGATGTCGAGGCTGGCGCGCTGGTCAACGATTTCACCATCCTCCACGGCGTCCTGTACGCCACCGACTCCTCACGACCGGTGCTCTACCGGCTGCCGCTCGGCACGAACAGCGAGCTCCCGCCAGCCGATGCGATCGAGATGCTCCCGCTCAGTGGCATCACGTTTGGTCAGGGCTTCAACAACAACGGCATCACCACAACCCCTGACGGGGCGGAGCTCATCGTCGTGCAGACCAACACCGGAACGTTGTTCCGCGTCGACGAAACCACGGGCAGTGCAACGCCGATCGCTCTGGACGGCTTGGACAACGTCGAATGGGGAGACGGGCTTCTCCGTGAAGGCAACACTCTCTACGTCGTCCGGAACATGGTGAACACTCTCACCGTCCTCGACCTCGACGACGCTGGAACGAGCGCCAAGCTGGCGGAGAACATCACCACCGACGACTTCGACAGCCCCACCACGGTTGCACGATACGACGGTCGCTTCTACCTCCCGAACGCCCGCTTCACCCTCAAGGACAGCACGGACGCCGACTTCATCATCAGCTCCATTCCTGCCAAGGGCTGACACAGCCTCTCGTCCTCCTGGAGAGAGGTCTCTCGCGTGATTCTCGTGAGAGACCCCTCTGCGTCACACTGTCTGGCGGGCCTGGCCGACAATCTCGAATACGTGTCCAGCAATAGCTAGTAGTAGAGCTAGAGGAGATGTGAGAGACGACCCAGACGGGTTGATGCGGGCGGATGCTCAGGGACGCTGTGGCTTACGGGCATCGTTTGACCTCGAGAGGCGCGGCTCCGATAGCCAGACGACGGCAGGCCTTCCACCCGTTGCTGACGTCGAGCCCGACGGACGCGTTCGCCAGCGCCAAGGGGCTGCCGATTCCGGAACGGATGAGCGATGAGTTCGAAGATCCCGACGACGAGCGAGCGGTGGATTTTCTCCACACGTTCATCGACGGCCTTACTCTTCAGGCCAGCATGTTCCCCGATCGACTCGATCCACAGGACGTCTCGATTGGACTCGACCGGTTTCTCTCTGCCTTGCTCGCCGACCCAGCTGAGACCTGAGATCGTCGTCAGGTCGGGGACCTCGGACTCGCTGCCCGGGCGGCGCGAACCTCCTTGGCCCTTGAGCAGTCTTGGTGATGCGTTGACTAGTCGAGACCGCCATCGTTATCGGTGCACAGTTACGGCACCGAGGTGCGTTAGGGGCGGCATCCAGTGAGCATGATCGCGGTGTGGCGGTCCTCTGAGATCGCTACAGAGCAGGACGGCCCAAGTTCCAGGCAGATGCGAGAGGAACCTGGTCAGGGCGCTGAACCGGAGGGGAGCTGTTGACCGACAGCGATCCGGTTCCCGTCCGGGTCGCAGAACACGAACCCACGGAGCCCGTAATCGGCGTCGCGCAGGCCCTTGACGATCCTGACGTGCGCAGCATCCATGACCTTGTAGAGGCTCTCGGCATCACCGACGAGCACATGCGCGACGTTGTAGGTGGCCGGCTGGTGGTGTCTGACGAGGCTGAGGTGTAGCTCGGCCGCACCGTTTCGGAGGATGACGAAGCCCATGGGCAGCCCGTTGGTGAAAGTCACCTGGAGACCCAGAAATTCGCGGTAGAACGCTACTGAACGATCGACGTTTGTGACGGCGATCGTGGGAGCTATCCGTCCGATCTGCGCGGGGAGCGGCTTGGCGTTTGACATCGCGGTCTCCGACAAGAGCGACGACCCCGGCGCGCTGCGGAGCGCCGCTCAGGAGTTGCAGTCGGCGCTGAGCGGGCACCTTGGACAGCCCTCCGGCTCCCAGGCCGGCGACCTGCACTGGGAACTGGCGAACGGCGGCAGGATCTGGCTCAAGAAGGTGCTGCTCATCGTCGAAGGGCAGCGGTTCGCCGACGTGGAGCGGGGTGAGGAGCGGCTGGGCATCGACCCCGGCCGCACGCCGGGCGCTGGCGACGACACTGACTGATCCCGTCTGATCGACTGCGGCGTCATGACGACCCGTCCGCCGTCCTGATGAACACGCTCGCGATCGCGGTGAGGAGGATGAGCGCCGCGGCGATGACGAGGCTGAGTTGCAGCCCGGCGACGAAGCCCGTCGAGTCGGTGAGGAGCGCCCCGAAGACCGCGATGGCGACCGCACCGCCGAGTTGACGGAAGGTGTTGAAGACCGCACTCGCGGTGCCGGCACGCGATGCCGGACGCTCGCGAGGACCACGGAGGTCACCGGCGGCATCGCCACGGAACCTCCCGCGGCGGTGAAGCACGCGAAGACACCCACCCAGATCGGCGACCCCAAGTGCGCGGTGGCGACGGTGCCGACGAGCCCGACCACCATGAGGAGCAACCCCGCCACGATCGGGACGCGCACCCCGAACCGGTTGGCGATGGTGCCACTGACGATGTTGCCGACGACGGCGAAGAGGGCCGACGGGAGGAACACCAGGCCCGCGAGCAGCGGCGGCAGCTGGAGCTGCTGCTGGAGGAACAGACTCAGGACGAACACCGTCCCGAAGTTGCTCACCATGAACGCGAATCCGACGGCGAGGGCGATGCGCATACCGCTCGATCGGAACAGAGCCAACGGCATCATCGGGTGCGCGCTCCTGGCCTGGATAACGAGGAAGCCGACGATGCCGACCAGCGCGACGCCGAGGCTTGCGACCACGACGGGACTGCCGAACCCGTCCGCCCCGCCCTCGATGAGTCCGAACACCAGCGCCGTCGACGCGATGAGCCAGACGAACTGTCCGGCCCAGTCGAACGGCTCGGGCCGTGACGGGGATGATGCGACCGTCCGGAGCAGGAGGAGCATCATGATGCAGACGGGCAGGTTGATCGCGAACACCAGTCGCCAGTCGAGCGTCGTCAACGCGCCACCGAGGACCGGCCCGAGTGCGGTGGCGACCGCGCCGCCGACCGCCCAGACACCCAGGGCGCGAGCGCGCTCGCGACCTCCGGGGAACGCCTCACGGATGAGCGCCATGGACGCCGGCAGCATCAACGCCGCACCGGCACCCTGCAGGGCTCGAGCGGTGATGAGGACACCGATCGACGGGGCCACCGCACACGCGATCGACGTGACGAGGAAGACGGCGACGCCGACGCCGAACGCCGGCTTCGCGCCAAACCGCTCCGAGAGATTGCCGGCGAGGAGCAGGAGGGCCGCGAACAGCACGGTGTAGGCGTCGATCACCCATTGCAGCGATGCCGTCGTTCCACCGAGGTCTCGCGCGATGCTGGTGAGCGCGATGGTGACGATGAGGATGTCGAGGGTGATCAGGAAGAACCCGAGTGCAGCCAGCAGCAGCGTCAGGCGTTGTCGCGGCTTCCGGCCTTCACGGTCGGCGAGGCCATCGTCCGAGGTCGGTGATGACACGCGGTGTGCTGCCGCGTTCCCGTGGTCGATCTGCATCCCTCGATCACACACCACCGGCGGCGAAGCAGGGATACTCCGCCAGGGCACGTCTCAGGGCGGCGCGAGCACGGGAGACGCTCCGCGCCTGCCCGGACGGCCTCCACGAGGTCGAGGATGGGTGTCCTGCGGGAACACCCCAGCGCCGGAGGCCGCGTCATATCGTTGTCGGCATGGACAATCGAGACGAGGTGCGCGAGTTCCTGACGACCCGTCGGGACCGACTCACGCCAGAGCAGGTGGAGCTGCCTGGCGGAACGAACCGACGCGTACCGGGGCTGCGTCGCACCGAGGTCGCGATGCTCGCCGGAGTGAGCGTCGAGTACTACTCGCGTCTCGAGCGCGGGAACCTCTCGGGGGTGTCGGAGGCGGTGCTCGACGCGATCGGCTCCGCGCTGCGGTTGGACGACGCGGAGCGCTCCCACCTCGTGGACCTCGCTCGGGCGGCGAACGAATCGCCGATCCGGGCACGCCGACGGTCTGCGCCGGCCGGCGTGCGGCCCGGTATGCAACTCGCCCTCGACTCCATCACCGCAGGCCCGGCGTTCGTCCGGAACGGCCGCATGGACGTCCTTGCGGAGAACGCGCTCTTCCGCGCGCTGTACGCCGACCTCTACGCGCTCCCGGAGCGCCCGGTGAACCTGGCTCGGTTCGTGTTCCTGCACCGCGACCTCGCGGAGGCGTTCTACCCGAGCTGGTCGACCTCGGCCGACATCAACGTCGCGATCCTCCGCACCGAGGCAGGGCGCAACCCGCACGATCGGGCACTGCAGGACCTGGTGGGTGAGTTGTCCACGCGCAGCGAGGAGTTCCGCGTCCGTTGGGGCGCGCACAACGTCCGCCATCACACGTCCGGCGAGAAGGTGTTCCATCACCCGGTCGTCGGCGAGCTCCGCATGATCTACGAGGCGATGGAGCCGATGGACCAGCCCGGCCTGAACTTCTTGATCTACAGCGCCGAACCCGGCTCACCGAGCGAGGAGTCACTCAAACTCCTCGCCAGCTGGGCGGCCACCTCCGAACACCCCTCGCCCCACCACTGAAGCAAGGAGCACCGACCATGGAGTACACCCGCCTCGGAGCGACCGGCCTCCGCGTCAGCCGCCTCGCACTCGGTTGCATGACCTACGGCGATCCGAACCGCGGACTCCACCGTTGGACCCTGGACGAAGCGGCGTCCGCGCCGTTCTTCCGGCAGGCGGTCGAGCTGGGGATCACGTTCTGGGACACTGCGAACGTCTACCAACAGGGCAGCGGTGAGGAGTACGTCGGACGCGCGATCAAACGGTTCAGTCGCCGTGAGGACATCGTCCTCGCGACGAAGGTCTCGGGGAGGATGCATGACGGGCCCGGGGGATCGGGACTCTCCCGAACGGCCATCCTCGAACAGGTCGACGCCTCGTTGCGACGACTCGGGACCGACCACATCGACGTGTATTACGTCCACCGCTTCGACGAGGAGACCCCGGTCGAGGAGACGATGCAGGCGCTCGACGACATCGTCCGCGCGGGGAAGGTGCGCTACCTCGGCGCCTCCTCCATGTACGCCTGGCAGTTCGCGAAGCTGCAGACGGCCGCAGCGGTCAACGGGCTGACGCCCTTCGTCGCGATGGAGAACCAGTACAACCTGCTGAAACGCGAAGAGGAACGGGAGATGATCCCGATGTGCGCGGACACCGGAGTCGGCCTCACGCCCTACTCGCCGAACGGCAAAGGACGACTCGCCCGGCCGCGCGGCGCAGCCACGGACCGCTCGAACATCGACGAGGTGGCGAAGGCGTTCGACACGGACGCCGACGGCCCGATCATCGACGCCGTCGAGGAGATCGCGGTCGAGCGAGGGATCCCGATGGCGCAGGTCGCACTGGCCTGGGTCCTGCGGAACCCGACGGTCGCAGCTCCCATCATCGGTGCAACCAAACCGGCGCACCTCACGGATGCCGCCGCCGCGCTGGACGTGCAGCTGACGGATGACGAGGTCGCCAGGCTCGAATCCCCCTACGTGACGCAAGCGCCCTTCTGGTGGTGAGCGCCGTTCGGCCCGGGCGCCGGTGAGGGGGGGGATCAGCTGATCCCGTCTGGTCGACTGCGGCGGTGCCGCTCAGAGCGTCGTGATCCGCAGGGTGCTCGCGTACCCGTCGACAAGCGCAACCGACTGCTTCCAGTAGGCGTCCTCGATCGCGGCGTCGACCTTCGCCTCCACGCTGCCGTGTCCGTCAGGCAGCAGGAGCAGGACGGTGCCTCGGCGGGTGCTGGCAACGGCTTGGGCACCCGGACTCGACTGGACGACACTGTCGATCAGCCGACTCACGAGATCGTTCGCGTGCGCCACGCCGTAGGCGTCTTTGACCACGGTCAGATCGACGATCTCGATGGAGTGGACCACGGAACCCGGGTGGTCACGATGGAGTGCCCAGAGCCGACGGACCGTCGTGAAGCAACCGGGTCCTCCGCTCGCCCGCCGGCTGGAGAGCTCTTCGATTCGCAGGAACACCAGGACCAACGTGGTGACGACGACGAACACCAGGTTGATCACCGTCGTGATCTCGGTGTTGAAATACCGCTCGAACACACCGCCACGGGGACCCTGGAGACCGAAGACGACGGCCCGCGCACCGCTGTAGGACGCGTGAAGTGCGTGCACGATGGTCATCGCCCAGCTCACTCGGAACGACCCGAAGAGACCCCTCCGCGATTCGACAGCGGTCAGCACGGCGAAGAGGCTCAGGCTCAGCAGTTTCGGGACGACCCCCGCCCAGTTCGGACCTCGGGACTCGGGCAGGAACGTCAGGATCATGACGATCAGCACCACCGTGACGACCAGCCAGAACCGGATCCGTCGGCCGTTGAACGCCTGGCAGCCCAGCCAGACGAATCCGACAGCGCCGACCATGGCGCCGTTCCCCAACGCCACGACCAGGGACGGATGCCCCAGCCCCGTCGCGGCGAGGTAGGAAGCGGTGCACAGGACGGCGAGCATCGAGGCGGTGAGCCAGAGGTTGATGTACCGCCCGGAGAGCGACCGACGGCTGTCGACGACGAACAACAGTGCGCACGACCCGGCGACCAGCACGGATACGGCGAGCAGCACGAGGGTCTCGGAATTCATCGGTCCTCCGCATCGTCGCGCCTACCGTTTCGCCAGCACTCTAGTCCTCCCGCAGCCTTCGCCGTCGAGGCCGGAGGGGCATCGCTCGCACGCTCACGGCAAGACAGCCGCGGGAACGGTCGATGGCCGCCGGCCGTCCGTCGACGACCGATGTCTACACTCGTCGCATGGGCTTCTTCCGACGCAAATCCCAGCAGCCACCGATGTCACCCGCCGCGAGCGAGCCGGAGCCCGCCAAGGCTGACGACCTCGACGACCTCGATGAGCGTGGATGGGACGCCGTCACGCAGGCGGTGTCGCAGCACTACCCGGGTGCCCGCGAGTTCCATGTCGCCTACTCGCCCGGACTGCACTTCGGGTCCGCCCTGCAGGGGTGTTCGGCGTTGCCGGGCCCCGACCATTGGTTCTACGTCACCTACGGGCTCACCGAACTGTGGGGCAAGGATTCCGACGATCCGACGACGAGCGGCTTCGGGTACGAGCTCACGATGCGCGTGCGCCGGTCGCCATCGGACGAGACGCCGCCCCAGTGGCCGTACCGCGCGCTGATCGTCCTCGCGCAGTACGTGCGGAGTGGGCCGCAGGAGCTGTGGCTGGGGGACCGGATCCGGCTCGCCAACGGCGTGACCGATGATCCCGACGGCGCCCTCACGACCCTTGCGGTCACCGCCGACCCGGTGGTGGCTCCCGTCGAGACGCCGAACGGCCGGGTCGCCTTCTGGCAGGCGGTCGCGCTGACCGACACCGATGTCGAGGAGGCGAAGCGGTCGACGACGGACGAGGTGCTGCAGCGTCTGGCGCTCGGCGACCCGCTCTTGATCATCGATCAGGAGCGCCGCTGAGTCGTCGGGCCATCTGCCTCAGCCGCGGTCGCTCGCCAACAGGCCGAAGACGACCGTGTCGGTCCACTCGCCCTTGCTCCACCAGTTCTGCCGGAGGTGGGCCTCGTGCCGCATGCCGACCCGCTCCGCGAGTCGCGCCGACGCCGTGTTCCGGCCATCCAGCTGAGCGGCGACCCGGTGCATCCCGGGCGTGCTGAACGCGAGGTCGAGGACCGCACGGACGGCCTCGCTCGCGAACCCCTTGCCGCCGTGCGCCGGGTCGAGGACCCAGCCGATCTCGGCGACGCCCCGCTCGTGGTCGGTGTACCAGAGCAGGACCTCGCCCACCGGCGCACCTTCGTGCTCGACGATGAGTGCGAGCGCACGCGCCGGGCTGTCCAGGCCGGTGCGCTGAAGCCGCTCGGCACTCTTCGTCCGTGCGACCTCCTCCGTCCACGGCTCATCGAGGAGGTAGGTGGCGACGTCCGGTCGCGAATAGACCGAGAGCAACCAGGCCACGTCCGACGGTTCGTGCAGGCGGAGGATGAGTCGGTCGGTGGACAGCGGGAACGTCGTGGGAAGGGAGGTGCTCACGTCGATCAACGATACGAGATCACGACCCGGACCGCGCCGCGGACCTTCCGGACCGCGCGCGGGTGCGGCAACATGGATGGCGCCGACTCGCAGACCGCCTGAGGGGACCTCGTTCATGACCGCACCGCACCGCAGCCGACTCGCCCTCGTCTGGGGCTCCGCCCTCCTCGTCGCCGGCCTCCTCGCGGGATGCTCTGCACCGTCCAGCGAGGATCGCGACTCCGCGACGCCGTCGTCGACCCCCACCGTTACTGCGACCGCCGACGTTGCGGATGGGCCCGCCGACTACACGGCGTTCTGCGCGGCCAACCGGGCGGCGGCGACCGCGAAGTCGGGCACCGTCGGCGAGGACCTCGAGGCCGTGCAGGCGCAGGTCACGACCATCCGCGACCTCCTGCCCCTGGACGGTGTGAGCGCCGAGGTCGCAGCCGGTGCCGAAGTCTTCGCGACGTCCGCTGAGGAGACCGCCGCGATCCTCGCCGAGTTCCCGGCCGACAGCCTCGTCTCCGACGTCGGGCTCGACCCGAGGTTCACCGAGTCGCAGGCCGTGCAGAGCGCCGCGACCGACCCGAACTATCAGGCGTTCATCGCCTGGACCATCCAGACCTGCGGATTCGACACCGAGTGACCGCTCTGCCGGCCGTCACCGCGTCTGGGCGATGATCGCCTCGGCGACCGTCTGCGCGCCGTCGCCGGAGCTGACGGCGTAGAACGTCTCACCGACGGTGAGGTAGAGCGGCGACCGCGGACCGTCCATGCGGCGCGCGACGAGTGCCGACTCGCCGTCGACCGCGCCCTCGAGGGTGACCGGCTCGAGCGCCGCCGCCATGTCGGGCTGGGCTGCCAGCTCGTCGATGATCGTCGCGCCGTCGCGCACGACCAGGATGTCGGTGTACCCGAAGCCCTCTGCGAAGAGTTCGCAGCTGAACGCACCGACGCGGGCGCTCGCCGCATCCTCCAGGTCGCCGATCGGCTGGGCCCGTGGGTCGATGACGGTGTAGGTGGTGGTGGCCTCGCCGTACTGCAGTGCGGAGACGATCCCGGCCTCGTCCAGCCCGCCGTCGCAGGTCGCGTCGCCTTCGCGTGGCGCGAGCGCGGGCCAGGCGAGCTGAGCCTCGGAGGCGGGCTCCACCGTCGTGAAGGTGGTCTCCGCCGCCGTGGCGAGGTTGTCGAGGACCTCGCCCGACGGCGTGCCCTCGAACCGGCTGCCTGTGGAGGTCAGTCCGGAGGCGGTGATCGACAGCTCGACCCAGGCCGAGCCGACGGGCGCCGACACGCGCCATCCGGTTTCGCCCGACGAGGTGGTCGCCTCGACACCGGCGATCGTCCTCGTGTCCTCGGACGGTGTGTCGCCGGCGTAGGGCGGTGCCCAGTCGTCGGCAGCGCCCGGCAGGATCTCGATCGAGAGGTAGGCCCAGTCGCCCGCTCCGTCGCCGATCATCTGCTGTCCGGCACCCACCCGCCAGGAGCAGGCGAGGCCACCGGCCGCCGTCAGGACGGCCAGATCCACGGCGTCTGACGGTTGCACGGCCTCGACGACGTCCGCCGGTTCAGCGGCGAGGACGCCGGCGACCGTGTCGAGCGACGCGAGGTCGCTGCACGCGAGAAGATCGGCCGACGCCGGGGCGCTCGGTGCGTTGGAGGTCGGCGACGCGTTCGGTGTCGCGGACGACGCGCACGCCGACACTGACAGCACCACCATCACGGCGAGTCCCGCACTGATCCCGACCGACCGCATCCCCGCACCCCTGATCCCCATGCGCCGAGACTATCGGTGGCGCGCGTCGATCGCTTCCGAGGGAGGATGGAACCGGCGTCGTGCCGATGCCATCACCGAACCGAGGAGTTCCCCTGTGACCACGACCCGTCGCGCCCTGATCCTGATCGACGTCCAGCAGGAGTATTTCGCCGGTCCGCTCGCGATCCAGTACCCGCCGCGCGAGGAGTCGATCCTGCGGATCGCGACCGCCATCGACGCGGCGACGACGGCCGGGGTGCCCGTCGTGGTCGTCCAGCACTCATCCGGCAGCGGTGCACCGGTCTTCGACCCGGAAACGAGCGCCTTCGAGCTGCACCCCGAGGTCGTCCGCCGCGCGCAGCCGTCCTGGAAGGGCGTCGTGAAGCAGTACGGTTCGGTCTTCGCCGGGACGGACCTCGAAGCGTGGCTGCGCGAGCAGGGCGTGAACACCGTCACGCTCGTCGGGTACATGACGAACAACTGCGTCATCGCGTCCGCGGCGGGCGCCGAGGAACTCGGTATCGAGGTGGAAGTGCTCTCCGACGCGACCGGGGCCATCAACCTCGAGAACGCGGCCGGGTCCGTCGACGCGAAGACGGTGCACACGACGCTCATGGCGCTGCTCGACTCGAACTTCGGCGCGGTCGCGACGACGGGGGCGTGGATGCGGGCCCTCGCCGACCGGACACCGCTGCCGAAGGACGACCTGGTGTCCTCCGCCACGCGCACCGCCGAGCGCGACTAGCCTCCCGCCACCGATCAGTCGGTGACGGCGACGTCCCGGAGGTCGAGGTGCTCGCTGACGAAGTCGGTGGGGAAACCGGTGACGCCGTCGCGCACGACGGTGAGGGTGATCCCGGTGTAGAGCCAGTCTGCGGCGTGGTCCTTCGAGACCAGCGCTGCGGCTTCGCGGAGTCGTTCGTCGGCGACCTCGGGGTCGGTCGCAGCCCTGGCCTCGGCGACCAACGACTGCACCGTCGGGTTGTCGTAGCCGAAGTAATAGTCCGGGTCCGCCCAGTGCCGGATGTCGCGTGCCTCGACGTGGTTCACGAGACTGAGGTCGTAGTCGTGGTTCGTGTAGACGTCGTTCAACCACGTGGGGAACTCGACGCTGTCGACCGTGAGGGTGACGCCGATGGCCTTGAACTGCGACACCAGGACGTTGGTGGCGGCGGTGCCGTAGTGGTTCGGGACGGTGAGCGTGAGCGCGAGGTCCTCCTGGCCGGCCTGGGCGAGGAGCGCCTTCGCCGCCTCCGGGTCGTAGGTCACGACGTCGCTGAGGTCCTCGTAGCCGGGGTCGAGCTCCGGGATCGGTCCGTACTGCAGGGCCGCGGCGCCGCCGACCGCCTCGACGATCGCAGCGTGGTCGATGGCCGTGCGGAGCGCCTGCCGGACGAGGGGGTCGTCGAGCGGTGCGCGCTGGTTGTTGAAGGCGAGGGTGTACTTGTCGGTCGTCTTCCCCTCGACGATCGTCAGGCCGTCGGTACGAGCGACCTGGTCCCGCAGGTTCGCATCGAGACCGATCTGCACGTCGACCTCGCCGGCGAGGGTCGCGTTGACGGCCGAGGACGCATCGGGGATGTAGCTGAAGACGACCTCCTTCACCTTCGGAGCGTCACCCCAGTAGTCGTCGTTCCGTTCGACGGTGATGCTGTCGCCCTGCTTCCACGACGTGAGCGTGAACGGGCCGGTGCCGTTCGCCGTCGTCGACAGGTCGTTGTCGGCCCCGGCCTGGAGGACGAGCCCCGCACGACCCGTCAGCGCCCACAGCAGGTCGGAGTCGGGGGAGCTGAGCTGCAGGCGGACGGTGCGGTCGTCGACCGCCGTCACGCTCTGGAGCTGTTCCAGGTCGAGGTGGTCGACGAACGCCGCGTTCTGCTGCACCTGCGTGAGCGAGTCGACCACATCGGCGGCGGTCAGTGGAGCGCCGTCGTGGAAGGTCACGCCGTCGCGGAGGACGAAGGTGTAGGTGAGCCCGTCGGTGCTGACCTCGTGGCGCTCGGCGAGGGTGTCGACGATCTCGTTGTCCGGTGTGCGCGAGACCAGCCCCTGGTAGACGTTGTCGATGAGGACCTGCTCGAGTGCGACGCCGGAGGTCGTCCGGATGTTCAGGTCCGACGGCTCGAGGACGAGACCCACGCGGAGCGTCGCGTCGGTGTCCGCGGTGGGTGTCGTGGCTGGGCCCGCGCAGCCGGTGAGGACGAGCAGGGAACCGGTGGCCGCGATCACGGCGGTGAGCAGGTGACGACGCAGTCGGTGACGGGGCATGGAGAACATTCTCGCGGATCCCGGCACCGGCCCGGTCCGGCGCCGATCGGAACAGCCCGAGCCTGGTCAGTCCGAGGCGTCGTCCGACAGCGAGCCGCTGATGACGGCGAGCGTCGCCGACTGGGCGCGCTGCGCACGATCGCCCCGTCGGCCCACGAGCAGCCCGACCACGGATTCCGTCACGAGCATGATGGCGGCCCGGGAGGTGTGCACGAGTTCGTCCCTGAAGGTCGCGTCGATGGGAGCGACGACGAGCGCGACATCGGCGAGTTCGGCGACGGCCGAGCGCGGGAAGGAGGTGATCGCGAGGACGGTCGCGCCACTCGCTCGAGCTGCCGCGGCCACGTCGACGGAAGCGCGGTTCGCGCCCGAGCCCGACAGGACCAGACACGCCGCGCCCGGGCCGAGGTGGGTGGCGGCGATCTGCTGCCCGAGCGTGTCGGGCAGGTACTCCGCCGGCCGGCCGGCCGAGATGAGCCGCATCGCCAGATCGGAACCGAGCGGTGAGGAGAGGCCGTTCGCCGCGATGAGCAGCCTCGGCGCCTCGTCGAGCACGCCGACGAACCGTTCGAGCGTCTCCTCCGTCATCGCCGACGTCGTCTGGCCGAGGCGACCGGCGAAGTGGTCGACGGCCCCGCGGAGGGTGCCGAGCATCGTGTCGTCGCCATCGTCGCGGGCGGTCGGTGTCCCGAGCGCGACCTCGCGGGTGAGGGCGACACGCAGCTGCGGGTAGCCCTCGTACCCGAGCGACTGCGCGGTGCGGATGACGGTGGCGCGGCCGACACCGGCGAGGTCGGCGACCTCTTGGGCGGTGCGCTCGATGCTCGCCTCGATGTCCTCGGCCACCGTCTCGGCCACCCGGCGTTCGCTCGGCTGGAGCGACGGCGCGAGCATCGCGATCCTGGCCGTCGGCGGGGCGTCAGCGGACCCTGTCCACATTGCGGCTCCTCGTCGTGCGGGCGGGAAGGGCGGTACGGGTGGTGCGGGCGATGCCGGGGCCCCGGGTGATCCGGCGTCGGATGGCACCCGAGATCGCGTCCATCGTCATGGTCACGACGACCACCACGATCAGCAGCATCCCGACTGTATCCCACTGGCGATAGTTGGTGTAGTTCGCCAGCATGCTGCCGATCCCGCCCGCTCCGACGAGCCCGAGGACCGCCGAGGTGCGGATGTTGATCTCGAACCGGTAGAGCGCGAGCGACAGCAGTGCCGGGGCGGCGGCGGGCCAGAGCGCCCAGCGCGTCACCTCGGCGGTACCGCCACCGGCCGCGCGGACGGCCTCCGAGGCGCCCTCCTGCACGGACTCGATCGTCTCGTAGACCCACTTCCCCTGGGTGCCGATGCCGGCGATCCCGAGGGCCAGCGCACCCGTGAACGGGGTGAGCCCGGTGATCGTGAGCAGGATGAGGGCGATGATCACCTCCGGGACCGCGCGGATGACGGCGAAGACCCCGCGCAACGGCAGCCGCAGCCAGACCGGACCGACCGACCCTGCGGCGAGCATGCCGAGCGGGATCGAGACGAGGACGCAGAGGATGGCCCCGATCCAGGCCATCGAGATCGACCGCCACATCTCGGTGAGGGCCCGCGGCAGCTTCTCCCAGTTCGGGCTCTCGAACATGAGCCCGCCGAAGTGCACGAGCTGCGCCGGGACGGTGCCGAGGTCGCGCCAGTCGATCGGCAGGCCGGCGGTCGCGGCGATGACGACGATCCCGACGGCGACGGCCGCGATGGTCGGGACGAGTCGCGAGGGACGGCGGGGGAGCAAGCTGGTCGGATCGTTCGCGGTCATACGAGTCGCCTCCGCAGCAGGTTGGACGCGACCTCGATGAGCACGACGACGACGAGGATCTCGAGGACGATCACCGAGACGTCGTCGTAGGCGTAGAACGCCCGCCGTTCGTCGAGCAGCCGACCGATGCCGCCGGCGCCGACGATGCCGAGGATGGCGGAGATGCGGACGTTGAGCTCCAGGGTGTACAGCCACTGGTTCGCGAACAGCGGCCAGACCTGCGGGAGGACGGTGACGCGGTTGATCTGCGTCTGCGTCCCACCGGCGGCCTTGCCGGCCTCGATGTACGGGTGGTCGGCGGAGTCGATCGCCTCCGAGACGAGTTTGACGATGATGCCGAGGTCGAAGAGGAAGAGCGTCAGGAGGCCGGGCAGCGCACCGACGCCGACCATGGCGACGAGGATGGTCGCGTAGACGAGGTCGGGCACCGCTCGGACGACGTTGACGATCGCGCGCAGGATGCGACGCGACAGGCCGTTCGGGTTCGTCGGGGCAGCCGCCCACAGCGTCAGCGGGACGGACAGCAACGCAGCGGCCACCGCACCCACGAGCGCCATCTGGAGCGTCTCGAGCATCGGTTGCACCGTCCGCGGCAGGAAGGCGAAGTCGGGTTGGAAGAGCTGGAGGAGCAGACCGGATCCGTTGTCCCAGTGGGAGATGAGCGCGCCGAAGTCGAGCTGCACGCCGCCGATCGCCGGCAGGCAGGTGGCGATCGTGAAGGCGGCCACGGCCCCGATGATGAGCGCGGTCCGCAGCCGGGTGCTCGGCCTGGGCGGCAGCTGCCAGTCGGTCCCGGGCGGCAGCTTCACGTCGGTCCTGGTCGCCGTCATCGGTCCAGCCGATCGTCGGGCTGGATGGGGCGACCGTAGATCCGCTCGAAGTCCGCCTCGGTCGCGTCGGCTGCGGAGCCGTCGTAGACGAGTTCGCCGTCGCGGAGCCCGATCATGCGGGTCGTGTAGGTGCGAGCGAGGTCCATGAGGTGGATGTTCACGAGCACCGTGAGACCCATCTCGGTGTTCACCCGGCGCAGGTCGTTCATCACCGTGTGCGCGGTCGGCGGGTCGAGGCTCGCGACGGGCTCGTCAGCGAGCATGACGCTCGGCTGCTGCGTGAGGGCGCGGGCGATCGCGACCCGCTGCTTCTGCCCGCCGGAGAGCTGCGCCGCGCGGGTCCAGACCTTGTCGAGCATGCCGACCGACTGGAGCGAGCGCAGGGCGAGCTCCCGGTCGGTGGCGGTGGTCAGGCCGAGGACGTTCCGGTACGTCGGGGTGCTGGCGAACCTGCCCACGAGCACGTTGCGGTACACGCTCGTCCGGTCGGCCAGGTTGAAGCCCTGGAAGATCATGCCGACGTGCCCGCGCAGCCGACGGAGCTGCCTGCCGCGCAGACCGGTGACGATGTGCGGCCCGACGGCGACGGTCCCGCTCGTCGCCGGCACGAGGCCGTTGATCGTGCGGATGAGCGTCGACTTGCCGGAGCCGGAGAGGCCCACGACGGAGACCATCTCCCCGGGGGCGATGTCGAGTGAGACGTTGCGGAGCGCCTTCGTGCCGTTCGGGTAGGTGACCGAGACGTCGTCGAGACGGATGGACCACGACGCGGAGGCCGCGAGCTGGGCTCGGGCCTCCGCGCGATGCTGATCAGTGTTCATGCGCCGGATTCCTGGAGAGGGTCGATCGGTTGGAGCGGGTCAGTTCGAGAACTGGTCGAGGATCTCGCCGTAGCGGGTGATCTCGTCCGGTGCGGTCTTGTCGGTCCAGCCGGACAGGCCGACAAGGTCGAACATGACCTTTTTCGCCGCATCGGAGGAGTCCGCGTAGCCCGCCATGAGCTTGGTGAGCTGCTTCGTGAGGTCGGCCGGGAGCGACTTCGAGACCGCGACGCCGCCGTTGGGGATCATCTCGGTGTAGGCGAACGCGACGACCTTGTCGGCGACGTCGGGCGCCTCCTTGAGGACGGTCGTGCGCGCGTCCCAGTAGCCGAACGAGACCTCGGCGTCGCCGTTGTAGACGGAGAGGACCGCGTTGTTGTTGCCCTCGACCGGCACCTGGGTGATGTCGGCGTCCGTGTCGATGCCGGCGTCACGCATGGCGACCACGGGGTACTGGTAGCCGGCGGGCGAGGTCGCGGCCTGCAGGGCGACCTTGGTGCCCTTCGAGATCTTGTCGAGGGCCTTCAGCGCGGCCGGCCCGGAGCCGGTCGCAGCGTCGGCGCCGGGCTCGATGCCGTTGCAGTACGAGAGCGGGGTGTCGCTCGCCGCGTAGGTGACCATGACCGGAGCCTCGGCGCAGTACTTGTCGGGGTTGTTCGTGTAGGCGACCGACGCGTACGAGGTCGCGCCGAAGCGGACGTCGCGCAGGACGAGGTTCGCGTCGTAGCGCTCGGTCGCGTTGTAGAGCGAGCCGGCGTCGGTGATGATGACCTGCGCCTGGTCGCTGCCGAGGGCCTCGACGGTCGCGGCGTAGTCGGTCGCGACGACCCCGTTGACCTCGATGCCGAGGTTCTCCGACAGGTAGCTGGTGAGCGGGTCGAGTGCTTCGGCGAGGTCCTCGCCCTCCACCGACGGCACGAGCGAGATGGTGATGGAGTCGGGCCAGGACGCCGTGCCCGTGGCCGACGGCGACGAGGCGGCGGGGCTGCAGCCGGCGAGGGCGAGGGCGGCGACGGCCGCGACGCCGGTGAGGAGCAGGGTCTTGCGCATGTTCGGGATGCCTTTCGAGGGTGGAGGGTGATCAGGAGGCGGACGGAGCGGGAGTGGAAGTCTGGGAGGCGTCGGGGAAGCGCGATGCTGCTGCGGCCCAGGCGATGATCTGGTCGTACAGATCGGCGAGCGAGCGCCCACGCATCGTGGCGGTGGCCGTCGAGCGCTCGAAGGTCGCGCCGACGAGGGCGGTGTCGGCGCCCAGCTCGGCGGCGGGAGCGAGGTCGTTCTCGACGATGTCGCCGACGGCGAGGACGGGGCCGGCGGCGAGTGCGTCGCGGATGAGCGGGACGAGGCCTGCCGGCTTCCCGACGGTGAAGTGCACGGCGTCGAACGCCTCGGCGACGCCCCAGGTCTGGAGGAGCGCCGTGATGCCGTCACCGGGGGCGTTCGTGGCCAGGATGAGTCGGGCGTGGGTGCCCAGCGTCTCGAGGAACGCGGGCAGGCCCTCGGGGGAGTCGACCGCCGCTTCACTCGAGCCGAGCAGCGCGCGGGAGTCGTCGTAGGACGCGCCGATGACGTCGGCACCGACGCCGGCTTCGCGGGCGATCCGGGTCACGGCGTCGTACCCGTCGCGGGCATCGGTCTCGCCGGTCGCGAACGCGGCGAGGGCAGCCTCGGCGCGCATCGCGAACTCGGAATCGCCGGTGCGCTCGGCGATGGCGCGGGCGAAGGCCGTGATCGGCCCGTCACCGAGGGCGAGGGTGCCGTCGAAATCGAAGAGGATGGTGGGGGCCACAGGCGCTCCTTCTGAGCGTGTCGTTCACACGGCCGCTCCTGCGGACGCTCCGTCCATCATGGACGGCCAGTGTGGACGCAATCACCATGGCGGGTGAACGGCGGGTGAATTCACCGACGCACGAGCCGCCTATGCTGTGGTGCTGTGATGATGACGGAGCTCGCGCGACGAGCAGAGACCGAACCCTCGACTGTGCTCGAGGAGCACTCCTGGTTGGGTGCGGCGATCGACGAGGACACGGCGGCAGGCCGGTTCGCCTCGTGGGGTGCGTCGACCGTCATCGACGAGCACACGGGCGGGCCCGTGATCCCTCGTGTGCTGTTCGAGGCACTCCATGCGCGCGCCGGCCTCGCCGCGGCCTGGCCCGTCGGGAACGCCGGGCTCCTCCACGTCTACGGCTATCTGCTCTCGTCGGTCCCGACGCCGTACGGGTTGAAGCGTGACCGCTGGCTGGACGGGAGGCTCGCGCGCGCGTTCGGGCTCCCCGACGACGAGTTCGTCCCGTGGGCTCGTGCGTCGTCCCTGCTGTCGCGGGTGACGGCGGCCGCGCAGGACCTGCTCGCACGACCGGTACGGACGGCCGAGGGCCCGTCCGGTCGGATGCGTCTGGCGCTCGGCGACCCGACGGACACCGACGCCGTCGCGCTCGTGTACGGCATCGACGAGCGCCTGATCACGACCTTCCCGGTCGCCTCCGGAGCAGCGGTGCTGGAGGAGTGGGACGCCGACCCCGACCGTCCCCGGTGGAACGCGGCTGTCGAAGGCTGACGCGGATCAGGCGTCGGAGGATCCTCGGCGGGCGTCCCGGCGACGCCCTGATCGCACGCCGGATCGGCGGAGGCGCCCGGCGACGAGACCGGCCAGCTCCATGGCGAGGACGTAGCTCACGACGCGGACCGCGAGCAGCACGATGACGAGCACCGGCGAGACGAGGTCGGGCGAGATCACCGCGAAGGACAGCGCCCAGATCGCGACGCCGCCGGCCGCGGCCGCAATCCAGGTCGTCACGCGGGCGGGGTGACGGCGGCGGGCGAGCACCAGGTCGATCGCGGCTGCCGGAACGACGAGCGCGACGATGATCGCCGGGCCGAGGGCCGTGACGGGCAGTGCGAGGAGCCCGGTGACGGCTGCGGTGAGCACCGTCGCACCGGGGACGCCCGTCCAGCGCCTGGCGAGCATCGGCATCACCATCGTGACGGCGGCGATCGCGGCGTAGAGCACCGGGTTGAGCACCGCGGCGGTCGACGTCAGCGGGCTGACGAGGACGAGGATGACGGCACCGACGGCGCCGAAGGCCGCACAGCGCAGCAGGGTCGTGGTGGTCGCGGATCTCATGGCCTCAACAGGGTAGTGGTGGTGGAAGTACGACGGGCGGGCCGAGCCCGAAGGCTCGACCCGCCCGATCGGTCAGGTCCGGGTCAGCGCCCGGTGACGAGGCGGCGTCGGATGACGAGCCCGGTACCGAGCAACAGCAGGATCGCCGCTCCGACCGCCAGTGGTGCGACGGTCGTTCCGGTCGAGGCGAGCACCGGACCAGGCGTGCTCACGGTGGCCGTGGACGGGTCGGAGGTGAACGATTCGCCGCCCGGCGTCGTGCCGGTCCCGAATGCGGTGTTGCGGATCGAGCCCGCGTTCAGGTCAGCCTGGGTGACCGTGTACGTCGCGGTGCAGACGAGCTGGAGCCCGGGGGCGAGGAGCGCCGTGCCGGTCGGGCAGGTGATCGCGGAGAGCGTGCCCGTGCCGGTGAAGTCACCTTCCTGGACCGCGACGTCACGCAGCGTGACGTTGCCGGTGTTCGTCACCTGGAACGAGTAGGTGATGACCTGTCCTGCGGTCGTGGCCCGCTCGACGTCTGCCGTCTTGACCACCGAGAGACCGGGGACGGGCGGCGACGGGATCGTGACCTCGGACGGCGGCGAGACCGGCGGCACACCGTTCACGCTGTTCGGCGGCGTCGCCGTCGCGGTCGCCGAGTTCGTGATCAGCCCCGCGTCGACGTCGGCTTGCACGACCGTGTAGGTGGCCTCGCAGGTGATCGTCGCGCCCGGTGCCAACGCAGCGGCTTCGGGCGGGCAGACGACGTCGGACAGCTCGCCGGCGCCGGAGAACTCCCCTTCCACCACCGTCGGGTTCGTCAGCGTGACGTTCCCGGTGTTGGTGAGGAGGAAGGAGTAGGTGACGACCTGGCCGACGGCGAGGCCGTCCTGGGCCACCGTATCGGCCGACTTCACGACCGTGATGGCGGGTGTCGCCGGGAACGCGACGGTGGTCTCCGACGGCGGCGAGACCGGGGGAGTGCCACCGTTCGGCGGGGTGCCGGTCGCGGTCGCGCTGTTCGTGACCGATCCCGCGTCGACGTCGGCCTGGGTCACCGTGTAGGTGGCCTCGCAGGTGACGGTCGCAGCTGGGGCGAGCGAGCCTGCCGCGGGCGGGCAGACCACGTCGGAGAGCTCACCGGTGCCGGTGAAGTCGCCCTCGATGATCGAGACGTCGGCGAGGGTGACGTTGCCGGTGTTGGTGACCAGGAACGAGTAGGTGACGTCCTCGCCGGCGTTCGCGACCGTGGTCGGGGTCGCGGACTTCGCCACCGTGATGGCTGGCGCTGCCGGGAACTCGACGGTGGTCTCCGACGGCGGTGAGACCGGGGGAGTGCCGCCCGCCGGCGGGGTGCCGGTCGCGGTCGCCGAGTTGGTCACCGAGCCGGCGTCGACGTCGGCCTGCGTGACCGTGTAGCTCGCTTCGCAGGTGACGGTCGCCGCCGGGGCGAGCGAGCCCGCTGCGGCCGGGCACACCACGTCGGAGAGCTCGCCGGTGCCGGAGAACTCGCCCTCGATGATCGAGACGTCGGTCAGGGTGACGTTGCCGGTGTTGGTGACGAGGAACGAGTAGGTGACGTCCTCGCCGGCGCCCGCGACCGTCGTCGGCGTCGCCGACTTCACGACGGTGAGCGCCGGGGCCTGGGCCACGCCCGGAATGGTGACCTCGGACGGCGGTGAGACCGGCGGCTGGCCCTGGGGCGGTGTCCCGGTCGCGGTGGCCGAGTTGGAGACGCTACCGGCATCGATGTCGGCCTGCGTCATCGTGTAGGTGGCCTCACAGGTGACGGTCGCCGTAGGCGCGAGCGAGGCGGCTCCCGCCGGGCAGACGACATCGGAGAGGTCACCGGTCCCGGTGAACGCGCCCTCGTCGACCTGGACGTCGGTGAGCGGGACGTTGCCGGTGTTGGTGACGAGGAAGGAGTAGGTGATCTCGTCGCCGACGGCGTACTCCGCAGCAGCGGGGGACGCGGACTTCACGACGGTGATCGCGGGGGCCTGCGGCACGAACTCGACCGTGGCGTCGGCCGGCGGGTTGAGGCCCACGCTCGTGATGTTGTCGGGACCGTTCGTGAAGGTCCCGGCGACGGGCGAGGTGACCTCGACGGTGACGGCGCAGGAGGTCATCCCCTGGCTGAGGTTCCCGGTGACGTCGATCGACGAGCCGCCCTCGGGCGCGGTGACGACACCCGACGGGCAGGTGGTCGAGGCGTCGCCGTCGGCGATCGTCAGGCCGGCGGGCAGCGCGTCCGTGAAGGACCAGCCGTTCTTCGCCGCGAGCTCATCGGTGTTCGTGATCGTGAGGGTCAGCGTGGACGTCTCACCGGCGACGACGCTCGCCGGGCTGAACGACTTGTCCAATTGCGGGGAGACGTCGAGCACCTGGATGTTGTCGAAGGCGTGGTCGTTGCCGGCCGTGCCGCCGCCGGTCAGGTTGCGGGCGACGATGCCGACGGTCGCCCCGGGGAGCAGGACCGCTCCCGGCGAGACGTAGGTGCCGACGCGGACGTTCTCGGCCCCTGCCGCACCGGTGGCCGGTGCCGTGACGGACCGGGAGCCGGCTGCGGTACAACCGTTGATGGCCCCGACGGAGTGCGCACCGCCCTGGTCGTCGGTGAGGAAGAACTCGAGGACGGGCTGCTGCGACGCGTTGCAGGAAACCGCCGCGAGATCCACCGAGGTCGTGAGGTACCGGCCGGCGCTCGTGAGCGCGATCGGATCGACGGTCGCGAACTCGACCGCGTTCGGCGGGTTCATCGTGAGGTTCTGCTGCGAGGTCCAGGCGCTCACGGAGTGGTTGGCCGTGTCGCCGGCGCCGAGGGCCCAGGCGAGCTGCCGCGTGCGCCCTTCACCGGACGCCGACGCCGCGAGGCACTGCGGCTCCGCGGACGAGGCGAAGCTCGTGATGTTGCCGTTGCACTGGGTGTGGTCGCGCCAGGAGGCGTCCGCGGTGTACCGCGTGCCGTCGGCTCCGACGTAGTCCTCGATGTACGTCGGCGACGTCACGCCGTTCTCGAAGTCCTCGGTGTAGACGACCGAGCCCGTCTGCGGCGTTCCCGGCGTCCCCGGCAGCGCCTGCGCGCTCGAGCCGACCCCGACGAGCGACAGCGCCGACAGGACGGTCACCCCGATGATCCCCATGGTCGCGCGACCGGCGGACGGTGCCCCCCACCGGTTCCGCCACCGTGCGCGGTGACCCCTTCGACCCGTGTGCTGCTGCATGTGTGTTGCCTCCCCGTGAAGCGGCGGTGCGCCCGCCGAAAACCTGGCCCCAGCTGTGGGGCCGAGGATCAGTAGAGCGGCAACCCCGACGCGGTCCGGGCGGATCGGCCAAAGACCACCCCGCATCCTGCCCCGGGTGTTCCCCGACAGGTGACGGTCACTTAGGGTTGACCCGTGCACATCGGTCGGAATAGGTACTTTCCCTCCCTCGGGGCGGGGTTCCTCCACCCCACGGACGTCGCCCCGGCCACCCGTCTCCTCACCACGGCCATCCAGGAGGAGGACTGGGACACGGTCGTCTCGGTGATCGAGTACGAGTGGGGGATCCTCATGGCGCTCGACCTCGCGACGCTCGACCGCGCGCTGCAGGCACTCCCGGCGCGCGTGCTCTCGAACCACCCCATCGTCTTCGCCGTCCGCGAGATCCGGCTCAACATCCGCGGGGAGACCGACGCACTCGACCAGTCGGTGGGGCAGTTCCAGCTCCCGACCCATCCCGACGACATCCGTGACCGCGCCCGCTCCGAGCTTGCGCGCATCAGCCTGAGCGCATCGACGGCGTTCATGATCGCCTACCGCGTGCACGGCCGGCACCAGCGCGCGTTGCACTACGCGCGGATCACCGAGGAGCTCGCTCGCCGGGCCCGCGTGCACCGCCCGACCGAGTTCGCGCCCCGCGTCCCCACCGCCCTGCTGCAGGTGGGGATCACGACACTGCTCGTGGGAGACCTCCATGAGGCGAGCCTCGTCCTCCGCGAGGCGTACGAGCTCCGGCACGAGTCCTGGGACGGCCGGAACGACGGGGACGCCTCCGGCAAGCTCGCCCTGCTCTACGCCGTGCGCGGCGAGATCGTGGAGGCGGACCGCTGGCTCGAGCGCCACGACGACGGGGGCGGCGCGCACGGGTGGATGGTGCCGCTGGTCCAACTGTCGGGTGCCATCGCCCGGGCCTTGATCGCCATCGCCCGCGTCGACCGGGCAGCGGCTGAGGCGGCGCTCGCGACGCTGGAGCTCCAGGTCAACCGCGAGCGGTCCTGGGCCCCGTTCATCACCTACGCGCAAGCGCAGCACGCACTCCTCTGGGGCGATCGACGGGCGGCGCTGCAGCTCATCGAACGCACCCGCGTGTTCGCCGGTCGCAGCCTGCGTCATGCCGGGTCGGAGCGACTCCTCGACGCCGTGGAAGCGTCACTCCTCCTCGCCCTCGACCGGCCGACGGAGGCCAGCGTCCTCCTCGACGGCCGTGACCGCAATGCCCACACCGCGGCGGTCGCCTCGCGGCTCGCGCTCCTGAGCGACCGCAAACCCCTCGCCCGGGAGCTCGCCACCGCCGGGCTCGCCGAGGAGCACATCGACGCCGGTGCGCAGACGGAGCTGCTCATCACCTCCGCGCTCGCCGACGACTCGGACGAGGACGGTCGGCGGCATCTCCTGCAGGCGATCGCGACGACGGCGCGGACGGGGATGCTCACACCGTTCGTGGTCGCGCCGCGCAGGCCGCTTCGACAGCTCCTCGGCACGATGTCGCCCAGCGAGACCCATGCGCGGATCGAGCGGACGCTCGCCTCGAGTCCCGAGCCGACGCCGGAGACCGTGCAGCTCGTGGAGCTCACCGCCACCGAGCGCCGGATCCTCCAGCTCTCCGCGGAGGGCCGGACCCGACAGGACATCGCGCAGGCGCTGTACGTGTCCGCGAACACGGTGAAGTTCCACTTCCGGAACGTCTACCGCAAGCTCGGCGTCGACTCCCGCGAGGACGCGCTCGCCACCGCGCGACGGTTGGGGTTGCTCCCGACCGAGCGGTGAACGTGCCGGGTCGCCACGTCGCCGGAGTCTTCATCGGATAGGACATCGCCTCGCGGTTCGCAAGCCCCCATCCGCTCGCGGCACTCCCTCCGAAGCTGGTCTGAGTGGCCGCGACCTGCGGCCCGGGAGAGGAACGCCATGTCGGAGATCACCGCACACCACGGCCTGCTGAAGGAGACGAAGCTGCACGTCGACGACACCGGCGGCACCGGACGCCCGGTCGTCCTCATCCACGGGTGGCCGCTGTCGGGCGAGTCGTGGAAGGAACAGGTCCCGGCCTTCGAGGCCGCCGGCTACCGTGTCATCACCTACGATCGCCGCGGCTTCGGTCGCAGCGACAAGCCGCTGACCGGTTACGGCTACGACCGGCTCACCGACGACCTGCAGGCCGTCATCGAAGCCCTCGACCTGCGCGACGTGACGCTCGTCGGGTTCTCGATGGGTGGCGGCGAGGTCGCCCGGTACTTCACCCGCCACGGTTCGGAGCGCATCCACAGTGCGGTGTTCGCCTCCGCAGTGCCGCCCTACCTGCTGCAGACCCCCGGCAACCCGGACGGTCCGCTCCCCGTCTCCGAGGCCGCGAAGATGACCGCAGGTCTCACGGCGGACCAGGACGCGTTCTACGACCAGTTCACGACCGACTTCTTCTCGGTCGACGGCGAGCTGAAGGTCACGGAGGAGCAGCGTCAGGAAGCCCTCGCGCTCGCGCACCAGGCGTTCAAGCCCGCCGCGCTCGAGGCGATGGCGTCGTTCGCGAACACCGACTTCCGCGACGACTTGCCGAACGTCACGGTCCCGACGCTCGTCATCCACGGCGACAGCGATGCGACCGTCCCCTTCGAGGGCTCCGGTGCACGGACGCACGCGGCGATCCCGACGTCGACGCTGTATGTCGTCAAGGGTGCGCCGCACGGCGTCAACGTCAGCCACGCGGAGGAATGGAACGAGGCCGTCCTGGAGTTCCTCGCGAAGTAGGTCCGGCGACTGCACGCGGTGACGCGCGGCGCATTCCGTGCCGCGCGTCACCGCGTTTCCGGGTCAGCGGGACGCCGACACGCCGCCTGCCGTGGGGAGGGCCAGCGACCAGGCCTCGGCTCGCACGGCCGCGTCGTGCCGCACGGCGTACCGCTCGCCGTCGGCCGGATACGCCCGGAACGTCCGGGCGGGGTGCCCGGTGTGGTGGATCTCGACGATGGACGCGTCGATGAGGATCCGGACCTCGTCACCCTCGGCCAGCTCGCCCCGCCAGATCACCTGCATCTCCGAGCCCTCCAGCTCGAGGGAGGCCGTGCCTGCGCCCGTGAGTCGCACCTCCGCCTGATCAGGGAGTTCCGCCGCGTCGACGACCTCGGCCCGGAGTCCCGTCAGTTCCCGCGCGGGGATCAGCTCGACCTCGTCACCGTGGACCACGAGTTCGCGCGGGAACGTCAGCATGCCCGACCAGCCCTGCTCGTCGGTGTCCGCCTGCGTCCGGCCGTGCACGCCATCTGGTGCGATCTCCTGGGCCCAGCCCCAGAGCAGCACCCGCTCCGACTGTCCGTCCGAGCCGTCGGACTGCACGGCCTGCGGCGCGTAGAAGCTCGACCCCTCGTCGATGATGCCGGTCCGCCGGGCGCTGAACACGGGCCGCCCGGTGGCCTCGTCGAGCTCCATCGAGCCGAGGACCCAGGCCACCCCGCGGTGCGGCTGGCCGTCGAGCCACAGCGACACCAGCAGCACCCAGTCGCCACCGACGCGCACAAGCTGCGGGCACTCCCACCCCTCGCACGGAGCGAGCTCCGAGACGACCGGCGCATCGGCCGTCAGCAGGTACCCCTCCTCGGTCCAAGCGTCGAGGTCGTCGACACCGTAGAGGAGGAGCGCCCCACCGACGTCGGAACGGCCGGCACCCTGGATCGCCCAGCGGCGCCCACCCAGCTCGAAGACGAACGGGTCGCGCACCATCGTCACGCGCTCGTCCGCGGGGAGCCCGGCAGCGATGATGCGTTCGCCGCTCCAGTCCTGCGCATCCGCCGAACCGTGGACGACGACGACCTCCGAGAACCCGTGTCGATCACGCGCGCCCGAGTAGACGACGGCCGGCCGGCCCTGGTCGACGACCCCGACGCCACTCCAACAGCCGAAGCCGTCGGTGGTGCCCGGCCGGGGCGCCAGGGCCACCGGGTGCTCCTCCCAGGCGAGCAGGTCCGGCGAGCTCACGTGACCCCAGTGGATGTCCTCGTGCCGGGCCGACCCCGGGTTGTACTGGAAGAAGACGTGCCAGCGACCGTCGACGAACATGATGCCGTTGGGGTCGTTCAACCACCCGGCCTCGGGTCGTGGGTGCAGCAGTGGGAAGCCGCGGTCGAGGACGTGCGTTGCGTGGAGGCCGGTCATGGCTTCCTTTCGGTTCGAGATCAGTCGGATCGAGGGGAGGGCGGTGGTGCTGGTCACTTGCTGACGCCGGCGGTGAGCCCTTCGCGCAGCGGCTTCTGGCCGAAGACGAAGACCAGCGCAGCCGGGATCATGGACAGGACGACACCGGCGAGGACGGTCGCGACCGACCCGGTGCCGAGGTTGCCCTGCAGGGTCACGAGCCCGAGCGGGAGGGTGAAGTTCTGCTCGCTGATCGTGAGGATCAACGGTCGGAAGAACTCGTTCCAGTGGTAGTTGAACGCGAGGATGCCGACGATCGCGAGGCCCGGGGCGGCGAGCGGCAGGTAGATGCGGAAGAAGATCTTCCACGGTCCCGCCCCGTCGATCTGCGCCGCCTCGGCGAGCTCCGGCGGCAACCCCATGAAGTACTGCCGCATGAGGAACGTGCCGAACGCCGTCGGGATCATCGGGATGATGAGCGCGAGGAGCGTGTCGGAGAGTCCCATGCCGCGGATGAGCATGAACACGGGGACGATCGTCACCTGCATCGGCACCATCATCGTGGCGAGGATGAGGCCGAACAGGATGCGCTTGCCGCCGAAGTCGAAGCGCGCGAACACGTAGCCGGCCATGGCCGCACTGAGCATCTGCCCGGCCGCGATGAGGAGCGTCACGAGCGCGCTGTTCCACGTGTACAGCAGGATCGGGATCTTCTGGAAGACGTCGATGAACGCTCCTGGGCCGAACTCGGTCTGCCCGGTGGCGACGTTCGCCGGGGTGAGGGCCGTGATGAGCGTCCACACCACCGGAGCGAGGGTGAGGAAGGCGGCGATGACGAGGACGAGGAACTTCCCGGCCGAGGCGAGTCGGCGGCGTGTTGAGTCGGGGGTGACTGCTGCGATGGACATCTGGGACCTCATCCGTAGAAGACGAAACGCTTGCTCAGCCGGAACTGTGCGGCGGTGACGAGCATGATCAGGAGCGTCAGCACGATGCCGATCGCTGCGGCGAGACCGAAGTCGAGCTGCTGGAACGCGGACTCGTAGATCACCATCACCGCGGTTCGGGTGTCGTCTCCCGGCCCACCTCGCGTGAGGACGTACGGCTGATCGAAGATCTGCAGGGCGCTGATGATGGCCATGACGGACGCGACGAGCATGGTGGGACTCACGAGGGGCAGGGTGACGTTCCGGAACTGGCTCCAGCCGTACGCGCCGTCGAGCGACGACGCCTCGTAGACCTCGCGTGGGATCGCGGCGAGTCCGCCGATGAAGAGCAGGAAGGTGAAGCCGAAGTTCTGCCACACGTAGACGAGGAGGACGACGATCTTCGCCCCGAACCCGGTCGTCAACCAGCCGATGTTCCCGACGCCGAAGAGTCCGAGGAACTCGTTGACGAGACCGAACTCCTGGTTGAACAGGTACGACATCACGAGCGAGACGGACGCGGCCGACAGCACCAACGGGAAGAACAGTGCGGAGCGGAAGAAGGTGCGCAGCCATTCCGGCATCCGCGACTGCACGAGGATCGCGAGCAGGAGGGCGACGGCGAGCTGCAGCGTCACCGCCACCACGACGAAGCCGACCGTGTTCAGGAAGGACACGCGCACCGTGGGGTTGGCCGCGAGGTCGACGAAGTTGCCGACGCCGACGAACTCGGGTGCCGAGATGATGTCCCACCGGAAGAAGGCGAGGACGAACGACCCGATGATCGGGATGAAGCTGAAGAGTCCGAGGCCGATGAGCGTCGGGGCGAGGAACACCCAGACGAGCAGTCGGCTGCCGCGAGGGGCACGCTTGCGCCGTCCGGTCTTGGCCTCGGGCGGGACGACCAGTGCCCGGGTCGCCGTCGGTGACTGCAGTGCCATCATCGTCCCTTCAGCGCGAGCTCGAGGTCCCGCTGCATCGTCTCGAGGCCGCGGCGGACGCCGTTCGGGCCGTTCGTGATCGTGCCGACCACGTTCTTGATGAGGGCCGACTCCACGGCCGCCTGCTGGGGCGGCGCGGGCATCGGGCCGGTCGTCGGGAACCGGTCGAGGGTGTCGTAGAAGACCTCCCAGTGCTTCGGTCCGATGTCACCGCCGTACAGCTCGGCGTTGAGAGAACGTCGGGGCAGCGACGAGTCGGGCTGGCTGTGCGCGATCGACATGCCCTCGACGGAGATGCAGTACTTCATCCACTCCCACGCCTCGTCCTTGCGTTCGGAGGTCTGCATCATCGCGTAGCCGCCGGCTCCGAACTGGTGGCGCTGTCCGCGCATCTTCGGGAAGTAGGTGACGTCGTACTCGTCATTGCCGAGGCCGGCGTCGTTGAGTCCCTTGACCCAGAACCCGCCGGCCGGCGTCATGCCGACCGAGCCGCGGGAGAAGAGCGAGACGAGCTCGTTGCCGCCGCCCTGCGCGGGGTTCGCGGCGATGCCCTCGGAGACCATGCGCTGCAGGACCTCGAAGCTCTCGACGGTGCGGTCGCTGAGCGCGTCGGCGTTCTCCCACAGGTACCCACCACCACGAGGGGTCTCGTTCGGGTAGAACTTCGACCACATCCAGTCGCCGCCGGGTGCTTTCTCCTCGGTGAGGAAGCTCGTGTCGTTGATGTACAACCAGGGCACGACGCCGCCCCAGAGTCGGTTGTTCCAGAAGTACGGCAGGAACGATCCGGGGGCGCTGGCCTGCATGGTGCGGCCGACGGTGAAGAAGTCGTCGACCGACCAGTCGTCGCGCGGACGCTCGAGGCCGGCCCGCTCGAACGCGGAGGTGTTGTAGTACATGTTCGCCGCGTTGAAGTTGTCGGGCAGTTGGAACAGGTTGCCCTTGTACATGAACGACTCGATGAGCGAGGGGTTCACGTCGTCGAAGTACTCCTGCAGCTCGGCGGCGTCGCGCTGCACGTACTCGTCGATCGGGTGGGCGAGGCGCTCGGCGAACAGCTGGGTGCCCTCCGTGGCGACCGACACGATGTCCGGCGGGGTGCCGGCCGCGACCATCGTGAGGATCTTGGCGAAGAAGTTGCCCCAGTCCTGGCCCTGGATCGCGATGATCCGGACGGGGATGTCGGGGTGCAGCTTCTGGAAGCCGTCCACGAGCGACTGCCGGGCGGCGGCGTCCTGGGCGGTGCCGAAGAGGGCGACGGTGAGGGCGTCGTCACCTCGGCCGGGGATGTCTCCGCCGGTGAGGCGCGGCCAGGAGATGGCCGTGCCCGCCAGACCGAGACCGAGCAGGGCGAGTGCCGCCCTGCGACTCAGATCAACCACGTTGTTGCTCCTGCGAAATCGGGGCCGACCGTTCGCAGGGCGCGGACGATGAGCCGTGAATGAAGGTGCTGAACGGATTCAGCAAACGAAACATAACACAGCTCCGCGCGATATGCTGAACTGATTCAGCAAACCGCACGAGGGAGTGTCATGTCCACGCAACGCCGCCGCACGACCCTCGCGGACGTCGCGGAGCGCGCGGGCATGTCCAAGGCCGCGGTGAGCATGATCATGAACGACCGCCCCGGATCCCGGCTGTCCGCGGACGCCGTCGAGCGGGTCCGCGCCGCCGCGGCGGAGCTCGACTACCGGCCGAACCCCGCGGCCCAGGTGCTGCGCCGCGGGAAGACCAGGACGATCGGGTTCATCTCCGACGAGGTCACGCTCACCCGGCACGCCTCGGGGCTCATCGGCGGTGCGCTCGAGGTGTCGAAGGCCCACGACCACACGATGCTCATCGCGGAGACCGAGGGGATCGAGGGCGGTCTCGCCCGCGCCTTCGAGACGATGATCGACCACCGGGTCGACGGCATCCTCATCGGCCTCCTCGGCGCCCGCCTCATCGACCTCCCCGCCACCTCGACCGGTGTCCCCGTCGTCGTGCTCAACGGAGCGTCCTCCTCAGGACACGCGAACGTCCTGCCCGATGAGCGCGCGGCCGGGTACGCGGTCGCGAAACGGCTCGTCGACGCGGGTCACCGACGGATCGGCGTGGTCGGCGACCTGCCGCAGGACGTCATCAGCGACCCACGACAGAGTGCGACGGTGGCGCTGCGCTTCGCGGGCATCGCCGCGGCCTTCGCGGAGGCCGGGATCGAACCTGCTCGGGTCGACATCGTCGAGTGGCAACCGGAACCCGGTTACGAGGCGACGGCCACGCTCCTCGAGCGCCATCCGGACGTCACGGCGATCCTCGCCGCGAACGACGGCGTCGCCTTCGGTGCTTACCAGGTGCTGCTCGAACAGGGGCGTCGGATCCCGCAGGACGTCTCCGTCGTCTCCTTCGACGACGAGATCCTCGCCGGCTACCTGCGCCCGGGCCTCACCACCGCGCGGCTGCCCTACCAGGAGATCGGCGCGCTCGGAGCCTCGATGCTCCTCGGCCAGCACGCCCTCGGGCACGAGCTGGTCACCATGCCGATCATCGAGCGGGACTCGCTCATCGCCGCGGTGTCGACCGACGCCGGTTGACGCCACCCGACCCTCGGATCCAGCAGAGAGAGATGCCATGCACGCAGCCCCCACGACCGACGTCCTCATCGCCGGCGAGACCCTCATCGACATCGTCCGGCGGCTCGACGGGACGCAGGCGGAGAGCCCCGGCGGCAGCCCGGCGAACGTCGGGATCACCCTCGGCCGGCTGGGCCGCGCTCCGGCCCTGGTGACCCATGTGGGCGACGACGAGCGAGGCGCGGCGATCCGCTCCTGGCTCGACGCGTCCGCGGTGGCCCTCGTGTCGGCTCCGACCGGTCGGACGTCCACGGCGCAGGCGACCCTCGACGCCGAGGGTGCGGCCACCTACGAGTTCGACCTCTCGCTCGATCTGGAGGCCTCGGGTGCGCCGGACGCCGCCGTCGTCCACACCGGCTCGATCGCCTCGGTCCTCGAGCCGAGTGCCGACCGCCTGCGCGAGCTGGTCGAGGCGCGTCGTTCCTCGGCACTCATCACCTACGACCCGAACATCCGGCCATCGCTCATCGACGACGCAGCTCGCGTGCGTCAGTCGGCCCTCGACTGCATCGCACGCGCCCACGTCGTGAAGGCGAGTGACGAGGACGTCGCGTTCCTCCTGCCCGGTGTGGCGCCGGTGGACGCCGCTCGGGAGTGGGTCGCGGCCGGGCCGGGACTCGTGGTCGTGACGATGGGTGGTGACGGGGCGGTCGCGGTCAGAGACGGTTCCGTGCTCGAGATCGAGACGCCGCGGGTGCAGGTGGCCGACACCGTCGGTGCCGGCGACACGTTCATGGGTGCGCTGATCGACGGACTGCTGACCGCCGGTATCGCTGGGCCCGGAGCCGAGGAGCGACTTCGTGAGGTGTCCGACGAGGTGCTGCAGCAGCTGCTCGACCGCGCCGCACGGGCCGCGAGCATCACGGTGTCGCGGCCCGGGGCGAACCCGCCCACCTCGGCGGAACTCGACGCCTGAGGCCCTCGGAGCCTGAGCGTCAGGATAGCTGGGGCGCCGGGTCTTCCGTCCCGGCGAACCGCTCCGACGACACCACCTGCTGAGCCGCCCGACGGAGGGCGAGGATCAGCGGTTCGGTGAGCACGGTGCCGAGCACGATGTACTGCACCGCGAGCTCGGGGGAGTCCGCCGGGATGCCGTCGATCTCGGCTTCGGCGATGCTGCGCGCTGCGTCGACATAGCGGTCGAGCACCGCGGGTGGCACGGTGAAGCCGGCTCGTTCCAGGGTGTCCAAGGCCCCGGCCAGGCCGGCGAGGAGTCCGGGATCGCACTGCGCCTCGATGCCGCCGAGTCGTTCGTAGAGCTCCAGTGCGCGGGTCGTGTCGACCGGACCGCTCGGGCGCGGGGTGACGGCGGTGTGGGCGACGCCGAGGAGGTCGTAGGGGCCCGCCGGCGGTGAGTCGAGCGCGGCGACGACGTTGCGGGTCTCCGCGATGCTCACGCCGGCGGTGAGTAGCGCGCGGATCACGCGGAGCCGGGACACGTGTGCGTCGCCGTAGCTCGCCTGGGTCGCCGAGGTGCGCTCGCCCTCCGGGAGGAGTTGCTCGCGGAGGTAGTACTTGATGGTCGCCACCGGCACCTCGGACACCGCCGCGAGTTCCGAGATCCTCATCCTGTCCCCCTCGTCTGGATAGTGCTACTATCCAACTTGGATAGCGTCACTATCGAACAGGAGCAGTCTATGTCACGCGTCGTCGTCGGCCGAATCACTCATCGTCACGAGGGTGAGCTCGTCGTGTTCCACATCGGGATGACCATCAACCAGTGGTGGCGGGTGGACAAGTGGCTCCCGATCTTCGGTGACATGCCGCGCATGCTGCAGGAGCTCATGTCCGACCCGGAGTCCGGGCTCCTCGGTTCGCACATCCTGATCGGTTCCAGCGGCCCGTACCTCGTCCAGTACTGGTCGTCGATCGACAAGCTCTACGCCTACGCGTCAGCGCCGGCCTCCGCCCATCGGCCTGCCTGGTCTCGGTTCAACAAGCGCGCCCGGTCCGCGCCGAAGGCCGTCGGCGTCTGGCACGAGACGTTCCTCGTCGATCGCGCCGAGAGCATCTACGTCTCGACCCCGTCCATGGGGCTGCCCGCGGCGACCGAGGCGGTGCCCGTCGGGTCGCGGCAGCAGCACGCGCGACAGCGGTTCGCCGACGGCCGGACCGGTGCGTCGGAGGCGTCGGCCTGACCGCTCGTGTGTTGAGATGGGCGGGTGGACCTCCAGAAGCAACCTGCCGCCGCGGCGTCGCATCCCACCCGCAACCGTCTCGGCGTCGTCGCGCTGATCCTGGGCATGCTGCTCGTCGGTCCGGTGATGATCGCGATCGGCGTCGGCCTCCGGCTGGCGGACGACCAGTTGCTGGAGACGGGGACGCGCACCACCGGCACGATCACGGAGGTGCAGGACGGTGTCGAGGCCTCCGACCTGGACTTCCGGGTCGACTACCGGTCCACCGACGACGTCGTGCACTCGGTGTGGGAGTCCTGGGACATCAGCGACCGGCCGTCCGTCGGCGACGAGGTCGTGATCGTGTACCGGGCGACAGACCCGGGGGCGGCGGTCGTCGAGGGCTATGGGGGCGAGGGCGAGTGGATGACGGGCCTCGGAGCGGTCCTCACCGTCATCCTCGGGGGGTCAGGCGTCATGATGCTGGTGATGGCCGCCCGTGGCAGGTCGGAGCGTGCACAGGCGCGCCGTGCGGCGATCCAGGCTTCCGCCGGTCAGCGGTAGCGCGGCGGAACGGCGAACGGCGCAGAGACGAGGGCGGCACCCTGCGGCACTTCGCCCTCGCCGCGCCGGATCGGACCGCGCAGGGCGAGGGTGATCCGCAGGCCGTCGGCGGGATCGTGCGCGGTGTCCGGCTGCTCGAAGTTCAGCGTCGGAGGGTCCTCCGAGGTGCTGTAACTCAACAGGATCATCGAGCTCGACCCCGAAGCCCGCAGCCGCGGTCTCGAGAGGCGCACCGAGGATTCGCGCACGGTCAGGACCTCATCGCGGTGCAGGATGCGTCCGGGGCCGTTCAGCTCGTTCCCGCCCGCGCGGACCGCGACCTGTGGGCCGGCGAAGCCGACGATCGCGTGGTTCATGTCGTCGGGAGCGGCGATGAGTCCGGCGGCGTCACGGAGCTCGACGACCTGCAGGCGCCAGCGGATGCGGCGGTCGACGTCGGTGCTCGTCCAGACGTCTCGCACGCTACCTCGGCCGCGGTCGAGTGGTTGCCGCACGAGGTCGGCGAACCGGACGAGCCGGGGCGGGCCCGGGTCGGCCGGTGGTCGTGACGCGACGTCGACGAGGACGAGATGAGCGGGGGTGGCAGCCGGTTCGGGTCCAGCTGCTCCGCGCATCTCGTCCTCGTCGGGTCGGGTCGGGCAGGTCGTTCAGATCGGTGGATCAGGCCTTGTCGTCGACGAGGATGTAGCCCTCTTCGCCGTGGACCACGGTGTCGATGCCGGCGATCTCGTCCTCGTTCTTCACGCGGAACCCGATCGTCTTCTCGATCGCGAAGCCGATGATGAAGGCGAGCACGAAGGAGTAGATGAGGACGGCGAACGCGGCGATCGCCTGGACGAGCAGCTGCGAAGCGTCACCACCCATGAAGAGGCCGGTGCCGTTGGCGAAGAAGCCGAGGTACAGGGTGCCGATGAGACCACCGACGAGGTGGATGCCCACGACGTCGAGCGAGTCGTCGAAGCCGAGCTTGAACTTCAGGTCGATCGCGAGCGCACAGACCGCGCCGGCGACGACACCGAGGACGATGGCCCAGATCGGGTGCAGCGAACCGCACGCCGGGGTGATGGCGACGAGACCGGCGACGGCACCCGACGCGGCACCGACGGAGGTCGGCTTGCCGTCCTTGATCTTCTCGACGACGAGCCAGGCGAGCAGGGCTGCTGCCGGGGCCGCGATGGTGTTGACGAACACGAGTGCCGCGGTGCCGTCGGCCGCCAGTTCCGAACCGGCGTTGAACCCGAACCAGCCGAACCAGAGGAGACCGGCGCCGAGGAGGACGAACGGCGGGTTGTGGGGGACGTAGGCGCCCTTCTTGAATCCGACACGACGACCGAGGACGAGCGCGAGGGCGAGCGCTGCCGCACCGGCGTTGATGTGGACCGCGGTACCACCGGCGAAGTCGATGACGCCGACGCCGAAGACGTCCTGCAGGCCGTGCGTGATCCAACCGCCGTAGGCGAAGCTGCCGTCGTCGGCGAGGCCGAAGTTGAACACCCAGCTCGCGACCGGGAAGTAGACGACGGTCGCCCAGATGCCGGCGAAGATCATCCAGGAGCCGAACTTCGCGCGGTCGGCGATGGCGCCGGAGACGAGGGCGACGGTGATGATCGCGAAGGTGGCCTGGAAGGCGACGAAGGCGAGTGGCGGGTAGGCCGCTCCCTCAGGCGTCTCGAGGGCGGCGGTCAGGCCGATGTTGCCGGTGTCGATCGCCCAGGGGGCGACGGTGCCTTCGGAGCCGGGGAACGCGATCGCGTACCCGTAGAGCACCCAGAGGACGCCGATGAGGCCGAGTGCGCCGAAGCTCATCATCATCATGCTGATGACGCTCTTCGCCTTGACCAGGCCGCCGTAGAAGAACGCGAGCCCTGGTGTCATGAGCAGCACGAGTGCCGCTGATATCAGGATGAACGCTGTGTTTCCTTGATCCATTCGAGGTGCCTCTCCGCAGGGACGCGGCTGGAGCGCGTCGGGTGCGCCCAGCGTGACACCGGCGTGTTTCCGATGGCCTGTGCGCGTGTTTCCGGCACGTTGCGGAATCGGCCGCTGCGTAAACAGCACATGACGGATCGCTCGACGTACAGTGGGGGACGAACGGAAGGGAGCCCCGATGTCGACATCGAGCACACCCGAGGACGGCCCGCAGGTCGTCCGCAACGACGAGCGTCACGAGTACGAGATCCGGGTGGGGGAGCGCGTCGCCGGGATCGCCGGGTACCGGGAGGAACCGGGTCGCATCCTCTTCACCCACACCGAGATCGATCCCGACTTCGGCGGGCAGGGGCTCGGCAGCGTCCTCGCCGCCGCGGCGCTCGACGATGCGGTCGAGCGAGGACTGACGATCGTGCCGTACTGCCCCTTCATCCAGGCCTACCTCCGTAAGCACCCGGACTTCAGTGGCGAGGTGTCCTGGCCCGAGTGACCGGTCGTCACCCGGTGCGTGGCAGCCGGAGCAGGACGGCCTCGCACCGGTAGCCCTGCGAGCTCGCCATGTCCCCGCGGAACCAGAGGAGCGAGACGGCCGAGGGGTCGCCGGGTGCGACGATCGGCCGCAGGTTGTCGACGTCGGAGTCCTCTGTGACGGGCGTCCAGGCCCAGGTCGCCCCGTCGTCGTCGGTGTGACCGTGAAAGATCTCGTGGTGGGCGAGCGGTTGGTCGTCTCGGGGATCGATCGGCGTCGAGACGTAGAGTGAGTCGAGGTCGTCCGGGTCGATCGCCACGAGTCCGGTGTAGTCCTGCTCGTGCGGGAGGAGGCCGGGGCCGGCGAGGGCGAGTGGGTGTACCTGCCAGGAGCCGCCGGGCGTGAGGCGGGCGAAGAGGAACCGGTGGTCCAGGACGGGCCGGAGTCGTTCGGTCGCCTCGTCCGGATGCGCTGGTCCGTCGTCGGCGCGGGCGGAGACGACGGCGGCCACGGTGCCGTCGGGGGCTCGTCGCACGTCGACGGTCCAGCAGTGGGAGAGTCGGTCGCCGGCCCAGCTGGCGCCGTCGGGCATTCGTGAGCCGGCGGCGACGAGGGTGGTGAGCTCGACCTGCGAGGGTGCGTCGCCACGCAACGGATGCGGGTCGACGACGGCGCCGTCGGTTCGGTGGAGCCCGTCGGGGTCGAGGAAGCCGTGGTAGACGCTGTTGTCGTAGTCGCGCGGGTGGTGGTCGGTGGTGATGAGGTCGATGCGCCCGGGGGAGGAGACGTAGCGCGTGTAGCCGTTGACGTAGCCGACCTTCGGCCGCGTGAACAGCTTGCCGGCGTAGTTCCAGGTGTCGCCGTCGTCGTCCGACACGAGCGCGCACTGGTCGTCGTTGACGGCGCGGGCGAAGCAGTACAGGCGGCCGTCGAGTTCGTGGACGTTCGAGTAGGTCACGCCGAGTCCGCCGGTGTGCGCGCTCCAGTCGAACGTGTGCTCGGGCCCCCAGCGGCGTGGGTCGTGTGGTTCGCTGATGCGCCAGCGGGTGAGGTCGTCGGTCTTGTGGCGGGTGTACATCGCGAGCCAGCGCCCGTCGCGCCGCCGCCACAGTGCCGGGACATCGTGGTCGTCGGACTCGTGGCGTTCGTGCAGGACGACGATGTCGGCGGTGCCGGTGCTGAGGTCGACGACGGTGACCTCGACGTTGCCGCCGCGCTGCTCGCCGTCGACGCCGCCCGTCGACGCGATCGAGCCGACGACGAGGAGGTTCGAGGTCGGATCGACGAGTGCGCGCTCGTCCTGGAACCAGCACCAGGCGGCGTTGTCGTTGACGACGCTCGGCGTGGTGGAGGTGTCGTTTCGGCGCAGCATTGCGACCTTCCGGGTGGGGTTCCGGACGAGGCTACCGGTGCGAGCGCCCGCTCGGCAAGCGCTTTCCCTGAGGTGGTGCGGCTCGGAGCGCGCTCTAGCCGGCAGAGGGGTCGGGCGCACCCCGGGGGTCTCCTCCGGTCACCGAGGTGTCACGACTCAGCTGCCCTTCGACAGGCTCAGGGACCGAATCGTTCCCGGTGAGCGTCTCCCGCTCGCCGAGGTGTCACGACCCAGGTGCCCTTCGACAGGCTCAGGGACCCAGGCGTTCCCGGTGGACCTTCTCCGGTCACTGAGCCTGTCGAAGTGCCCACGAGGACTCCTCGTCGTTCCGGGCACATCTCTCCCGCTCACTGAGCTTGTCGAAGTGCCCACGAGGACGCCTCATCGTTCCGGGCACACCTTTCCCGGTCACTGAGCTTGTCGAAGTGCCCACGAGGACGCCTCATCGTTCCGGGCGCATCTCTCCCGCCCACTGAGCTTGTCGAAGTGCCCACGAGGAACCCTTCGATCTGCGTACGCCGAGGCAAGTCAGAACGGTGCGGGATCCGGTTCTGTGCGGTGGTGTTTGCCGTCGGGTGTCGTCCAGTCGAGGACGCCGCCCGGTTTGTGGTCGAGGTTCCACCCGGGGAGGTGCTTCATCCGGTGGTGATGTCGACACAGGCAGGCGAGATTGCCGACATCTGTTGCGCCGCCGTCCTGCCAGGCGACCGAATGGTCGAGGTCACACGCTTGGGCTCGCCTGCCGCAGCCTGGCGCCCGACAGGTGCCGTCCCGAAGTCGCACCGCCCGTTGGAGGTCAGCGGGAACCCGGTACTGATTCCGCCCGACCGACAAGACCGCGCCGGTTTCCGGCTGGACGAGGATCCTGGTGAAGCTCGGTGCATTGACCGCGAGCCGGGCGGCGGTCTCGGGATCGATCGGACCGTAGCCGTCGAGCATGCCGTGTGCGTCGGAGACGCCGGCCATGCTGAGCGCCGGGACCGTGATCTGCACCGTGGGCTTGATATGCTCCTGGACCTCGATCGGGTGTGGGAGCACCGGGCTCGACATCACATCTTCCGGAGTCACGCCAGTGAGTGCGAGCGCCGCCAGGGCATCTGCCTGCAGCTGGGCGCACGTGCGGGTGTCACCGGCGTTACGTGACTCCGCCGCGGCCGCCTCGATCCGCTCGGCGATGCCCTGCGCGATGGGCGCGGTGGTGAACAGGTGCACCCAGGCCATGCCATCGGCGGCCGGTTCGAACTCGACCCGGCGGTCGGCCTCGGAGCGGACCGCTCGGGCGGTGATCGATTCGGGGTGGAGGCGCTCGCGCAGGACACGGGCGTGTTGCCGGAGGTACGAGACGGTCGCACTCTCGGCGACCGGCAGCACCTGCTCGAGGAACACCGCCCGCCCAGCAGCAGGGACGTCGCAGAGCTGGTCGGTGATCACCTGCGCATGCCGCGCCGAGATGCGGCCGGCCTCTAGTGAGGCGAGCACGGCGGGTGCGTCGTTCACGAGGCGCTCGGCGTCGTTGGTCGCCCGCTGGATCGTCCGCTCCGGTATTCGGGTCGCCATCGCGAGAGCCGCGCAGGTCGACCGGCGAGAGAGCGCCCGGCGCTCGGCCGGCGGGAAGATGGCCGGGACGGAAGCGTCTGCGAACGCGTCGGCGTAAGCGGCGGAGCGGGCGAGGAGGCGCGCCTTGCGTGCGTCGAGGACGGCCTGCTGCCGGTGGATCTCAGTCCACTCGTCCGAGAACTCCGCGAGGTGCGCGGCGTAGTCATCGCCGACGCGGGTCGCGGTTGGGGTGGTCTCGGTCATGGAACAAGTCCACCATGGACCACTGACATTCCAGATGGTGAGTCGGAGCGGCTGTGGGAGATTCTCGTGTGCCCTTCGACAGGCTCAGGGACCGGTGGAGGA
>NZ_JADKSK010000002.1:1009617-1545907 GCF_015351205.1 Plantibacter sp. VKM Ac-2885
TCACCGGATTCGGGCGGTCGCTCGTGTGCCCTTCGACAGGCTCAGGGAGCGGTGGAGGATCACCGGATTCGGGCGGTCGCTCGTGTGCCCTTCGACAGGCTCAGGGAGCGGTGGAGGATCACCGGATTCGGGCGGTTGCTCGTGTGCCCTTCGACAGGCTCAGGGAGCGGACGAGGTTCCTCCCGGACGGGAGTGGTCCGGCATGCCGCTCCTGGTCACCGAGCCTGTCGAAGTGCAGAGGTTCCTCGTGTGCCCTTCGACGGACTCGGGGGCCGGGAGGAGATCGCCGGAGCGCGTGGTTCCTCGTGTGCCCTTCGACAGGCTCAGGGACCGGGAACAATGCCGCGGAGCATGCCCGAAGTCGGTCGGTCGCGCAAGTTGTTCTTGGGTGGTCATGTGTTATGCCAGGATCTCAGTACCGTGTACCTCGATCGAAAGACACCATGAGTTCCAACACCACCCCTGAATACCCCGCGATGCCGACGTACGGGCAGCCATACGCGCCTGCTCCGATCCGCGGTGCCGCCTCCCCGGACGACCTGACGCTCCCGCTCTACGGGGCGACCTTCCCGCAGGCCATCAAGCGCTACCTCCGCAAGTACGCGACCTTCACCGGCCGGGCCTCGCGGAGCGAGTACTGGTGGGCCACGCTGTTCGTCTTCCTCGTCGCGCTCATCCCGAACATCCTCTTCTTCACGGGCTTCCTGATCGGCGCGACATCGGCTGCCGCGCAGCGCGAGGCCGTCGTGTTCGACAGCAGCCCGGGCGCACGGACGTACTACACCCAGCCCGGCATCCTCGAGATCCCCGAGGCTGCTCCGCTGATCCTGACGGGCTTCGTGCTCCTCTGCCTCATCGGGCTGGCGACCATCGTCCCGAATCTGGCCCTCGCTTGGCGCCGCCTGCACGACGCCAACTTCCCCGGCCCGTTCTACTTCCTCTCGCTCATCCCGTCGGTCGGCGGCCTCATCCTGTTCGTCCTCTTCCTCCTGCCCTCGAAGCCTGAGGGCCAGCGGTTCGACACGGTGCGCTGAACCGTAGTCTGACAACCGGAACGGGCCGGTGTGGACGTGATGTCCGCACCGGCCCGTTCTCCGTCCACTCCAGGACGTGCGTGGACGCCTCAGCCGGCCGCCGCGACGTCGAGCACCCAGGTGACGCCGAACCGGTCGGTCACCATGCCGAAACCGGGGCTCCAGGCGGACGCGGCGAGCTCCTCGACGACCGAACCTCCGACGACGAGGCGGTTCCAGAACACCTCGACCTCCGCGAGCGTCTCGCCACGCACCGCGACGAAGCAGGACTGCTCGGTGACCGTCGTCCCGTGCTCGCGGCGGGTCGTTCCGGTGCCGATCAGCGACGCCGCCGGAGCTCTGGGGCTGTCGTACGCCATCACGCGGAAGCCGTCCTCGGATTCGACCTGACCGAAGACGACCAGGTCGGCACCCGGGGCGTCCTTCGGCATCCCGAAGTCGCTGTAGCTCGCGATCGTCGTCCGCCCGCCGAAGACGGACTCGTAGAACTCCAGCGCAGCGCGGGCGTCGCCCTGGAAATTGAGGTGGGTCGTGGTCGTGATGCTCATGCGTGCTCCTCGAGTCGTGCCGGGCTCCTCCCGGTCGAGCACCACTGTCCCAGGCGTCTAGGACAGATCGTGTCCTGCACTCGGACTACGCTCGCACCATGGCCTCACCGACCTCCAGACTCCTGCAGTTGCTCTCGCTCCTGCAGGCGCGGCGCGAGTGGCCGGGTGCCCTGCTCGCCGACCGGCTGGACGTCAGCCACCGCACGATCCGCCGCGACGTCGACCGGCTCCGGGAGATGGGGTATCGCATCGAGGCCACGATGGGGCCGGACGGCGGGTATCACCTCGACGCCGGGAGCGAACTCCCGCCGCTGCTCTTCGATGACGAGCAGATCGTCGCGCTCACCATCGCCCTCCAGACCGCCGCCGTCGCGGGATCCGGGTTCGAGGAGCCCGCGCTCCGAGCACTGACGACCGTGAGACAGGTCCTGCCGTCGCGGCTGCGGCATCGACTCGACGCCCTCGACGTCACCTCGGTGCCCCGAGCCGGCGACGGACCGACGCCGCAGGTGGCCGTGCCGGTCCTCCTCGCGCTGTCGGCGGCCATCCGCGCGCGGGAGGTGCTCCGGTTCGGGCGATCCGACGACGACCCGGAACCGCCCCGGCGCGTCGAGCCGCACCACCTGGTCACCTCCCAGGGACGCTGGTACCTCGTGGCCTGGGATCTCGACCGCGACGACTGGCGGATCTTCCGCGCCGACCGCATCGTGCCGAGGACGCCGACCGGACCGCGGTTCCGTCCGCGTGAGGTGCCGGGTGGAGACGTGCAGGCGTTCGTGGCGGCGAGGTTCAAGGGTTCAGAGCAGACCGACGCCTGGCCCTGTGTCGGCACCGTCGTGCTCCACCTGCCGTTCGAGGCGGTCCGACCGTTCGTCGGCGACGGCACCGCCGGGCCCCTCGGCCCGGACCGCACGCGCTACACCGCCGGCGCATGGTCGTGGGTGGCGCTCGCCGCCTCCCTGAACCGCTTCGACACCGACGTCGACGTCGTCGAGCCGCCCGAGCTCGTCACCGCGTTCGCACAGCTCGCGGAGCGCAATGCCGCGACCGCGCAGACGGTCAGCCGTGGAGCGCGTCGTCCGGCGGTCCGAGACGCACCGCGGTGAACCGGACTGTGAGGCCGGCGCGCGTGGGGGCCGCGCAGAAGAGTCCCGCCTCGACGTCGGCCTCCGGGTCGAGGTGGGCGACGCGGACCAGTCTCCAGTCCTCGTCGTCCACCCGCGCGCGTACGGTGAGGGCGTCGCCGTCGCGGCTCGCGCGCACGGTGACCGTTCGTCCGAGCCAGTCGGGGACCGGTGCCACCGACCAGTCCGAGGTGCCGTGCGTGACGACCGCGCCGAGCTGGGCGACCCCGTCGGACACCTCGACCCCGGCCTTGATCCACGTCGACTCGGAGGAGCGGAGGAACACACCGCCCTGATCGAACTGCTCGGAGCCGTCGAGGACGAACGACACCTCGATCGCCGCCCGTCGCTGCATCGGCGCGATCAGCGCGTGCTCCGTGTCGTGGACGAAACCGTAGGAGGTGTGCCGCCAAGCGTCACTTCCCTCGACGGCGGTGACGAGCAGGGAACCGTCCGGCTCCGTCGTCACCGCCGCAGGGGCCGTCGTCCAACGTCCGTGCTCGGCAAGGCTCTGGAGATCCATCCGTCCATCCTGACGTATGGATGCGGGCGCTCGCCTCAGATCGCCGTGCCGAACTCGCGGATCGTGATCCCCGAGGCGGTCAGCGGCCCGCCATCGGTGTAGAGGGAGATCCCCGTGTCGCCCTCGGCGAAGTGCACCTGCTGCGAAACGACGGTGTGACCGGCGTTGACGAAGACCTCGACGCTCTGGGTGTCGACGAAGACCCGCAGGTGGACCGAGCGTGCAGCCGCGTCGATCGGTGCTGCGGCTCGCGTGTACGGCTGCAGTGAGAAGCCGGCCAGGTCGGACGGTGCGCGGTCGACGTAGAGCTCGGCCCCGGCCTTCCCGATGTTGGTGTGTCGGGAGCCGTCCGCCGAGCGCCCGACGGAGAGACCGACGTTGGTCGCGGTGTCCCAGGTGAGGTCGAGCTCGATCTCGTACGCCCGGCCGCTCCAGGGCAGGACGGCGCTCCCGGTGACGGTCTGGTCCGGGAGGGACACGGTTGAGGTCGCATACCCGGCCAGGGCGTCCACGGGTGAGCTGAGCAGGCTGTACCGACCACCGGACTGGGCCTCGAGTCGCAACTCCCGGACGACGGAGTTCTGGCCGTTGTAGCCGTCCGAGGCGTCGGTGGGGACGTCGCGGGCCGCGTACTTCCAGTTGTTCATCCACGCGATCGCGAGCCGGCGGTCGTCGGGCGACTCCGCCTTCGGCCAGGTGACGGCGGCATACCAGTCCCAGCCCCAGTCCAACCACTGCGGGGTGAGGTCGTCGGCCGTGAACCGCGTCCCGTCCCAGGTGCCCGTCCAGTAGGCGTAGGTCATCGGCAGGCCGATCGAGTAGGCGTCCATGCTGGCGCCCAAGACCCAGTGCCAGCTGCCGTCACCCGCTCGCATCTGGAACAGGTCCGGGCACTCGATGCCGCCGAGGTCGTGGTTCGGGAAGTCGAAGTTGTGCTGCAACTGCCACGTGGTGAGATCGGGCGAGGTGTAGAAGGCCGCGTAGCGCGCCCGGCCGATGACGCAGACCCACTCGCTCCTGGCCGCGTCCCAGTGCACCTTCGGGTCCCGGAACCACTCGGCGTTCTCGATCTCCGCCGTGGTCTGGGCCGCACGTCCGTCGGTGTTCACGATCACCGGGTCGGGGAGCATCGTGAACGTGAAGCCGCCGTCCGTCGACCAGTAGAGGTACTGCTCCTGGTACTTCCGGACGCCGTCCGTGGGCTGTGTCGCGAGGGCGATGACCGCGCCCGCCCCGAAACCGGCGGTGTTCGCCGTGTCGACGACGGCGGATCCCGACCACACCGGGAAGTCCGGCTGCAGCGGCATGACCGTCCCGTGGTGGGTGAAGGCGACGCCGTCGGTCGTCGTCGCATGATCCCAACCGCCCGGACCGTTGTTCTGGCCGGAGTGCAGGTAGTACAGCTGGTACGCGCCGTTCGTGAACACCGGTCGTTGCGGGTCGCAGAGCCACCCCGACGGCGGCGTCATGTGGAACACCGATCTGAGGGAGGCCTGCGCCTGGGCGGTGGTCGCCGCCTGTGCCGCGAGAGGTGTACCGGCACTCGCGAACAGGGCGAGCGCCCCGAGGCCGGCGCCCTGGAGGACGGTCCGGCGGGAGAGGTCGTGCGTCATTGCTGTTCCTTTCGTCGGTGCCGCGGGCGCGCCGAAGGCACCCGTGGCGGGGATGGTGCTGGATCGTGCGGTGGAGGACTGCTCAGGCGAGCGCGTGCACCTGGTCGGTGGCGGGCGCCCGGTCGAGGACGGCGACGGCGACCGAGACGGGACTGGCGCGTTCGCTCGCGAGGGTCAGCGTCGGTCGTCCGCTCCCGAGGAGGACGAGGTCGGAGACGGTGGCGAGACCGCCGTCGACGAACAGCTCGAGCAGCGGGCCGTCGAGGCTGAGGATGAGCCGCGCCGGACGGTCGCCGGCGAGCGGGACGATGCTCGTGGAGGCGAAGTCGGGGTGCACCGTCTCCATGGCACCGCCCGACCGGGCGACGGAGAGTGAGGCCGCCGCCGGGTCGTGGACGATGAGGACCGCTCCGTCGGTGTCGGCCGTCAGTCGGAGCCGCAGCTCACCGGTGATCGACGGATCCCAGCGCAACTCGACCACGCCGTCGCCGTCGAGCGCCAGGTCGACGGCGTCCGAGGACAGGGTGACGGTCGTCGGTTCGATCGCGGCGAGTCGTTCCCTGACGAAGGCCGGCGGCTCCTGCACGAGTCGCGGCTCGCCGTCGACCGTGGTCAAGGACAGGCGTCTGGGGAGCGACATCGCGCCCCGCCACGGTGAGGCGGGGAGGTCGGCGGCGTAGCGCCAGTTGCCCATCCAGCCGAGGATCACCGCTTCACCGTCCGGAGCGCGGTCGAACCCGACCGCGGCGTAGAAGTCCCGACCGTGGTCGAGCCGCTGCAGCTCGGCCCGCTCAGGTGTGAACACCGTGCCGTCGAAGTCACCGAGGAGATAGCTCATCGACGACCCGTCCGGGTCCTGCATGTCGCCGACCGGGTTGGTGCTGAGGAGCAGGACCCATCGGATCTCGTCCGGGCGGCCGTCGACCTCGAGCGGGATGAGGTCGGGGCACTCCCACACGACGCCGGTGGGACCGATCGGACCGACGGTGCTGACGTGCTCCCAGGTGCGGAGGTCGGTGGAGGAGTACACGAGGACCTGACGCTCCACGGCCTCCACCGTGAGCATGATCCAGCGGAAGCCCGCGGCGTCCCCGTACCGGATGATCTTCGGGTCGCGGAAGGCGTGCGAGCCGCGGTCGAGGATCGGGTTCTCCGGGTCGCGCTGCCAGGTGAGCCCGTCGTCGTCACTGGTCGCCCGGGACTGCGCCTGCCGACCGTCGGTGGACACGCTCGTGTAGTACGCCGTGAGGCGTCCGTCGGGACCTGCGGCGACCACGGATCCCGAGTACACCTGCTCCTCGGCGGTGTACCGCAGGGCGACCGGATGCTCGTCCCAGTGCTGCAGGTCGACGCTCGAGGCGTGACCCCAACTCATGTTGCCCCAGTCGCCACCCTCCGGGTTGTACTGGAAGAAGGCGTGCCACCGCCCGCGGTGGAAGACCAAGCCGTTCGGGTCGTTCATCCAGTTCCGCTCCGGCGTCAGGTGGAAGCCGGGCCGTGGCAGGGCGTGCTGCTCGTCGTGCACGGTCGCGCCCTCAGACGGAGTGCCGCGGGACGGCCGGGCAGGCGATGAGCTGCGGCCCGGCGGGCAGCGCGGCGTCGAGACCGAGCAGCCGACGCACACCGGCCGCCCCGAGCTCGTAGTGGGGGAGGGCGACCGTCGACAGCGGAGGCCGGAGGTGTGCGGCGATGACGTCCTGGTTGTCGAAGCCCATGACCGCCATGTCGTCAGGGATCCGCAGTCCGCGCTCGCGCAGCCCGTCGTAGAGTCCCATCGCCACGCGGTCGTTGTGGCAGAAGACCGCGGTGGCGCCCGAGCCGACGACTTCGGCGGTCGCCGCGTACCCGCCCTCCTGCTCCGGTGAGGCCGGGAACACGAGGGCGTCGTCGAACGCCACCCCCGCCGCCTGCAACGCCGAGCGGTACCCGGCGAGCCGGCCGGTCTGTGCCGGTGAGGGGGTCGTCGTGTTGACGAACGCGATCCGTCGGTGACCGGCCGCGAGCAGCGCCTCGGTCGCGGTCCGCCCGCCCTGCTCCTCGTCGGGGACGACGGCCGGGAGCCCGCTGCCGGCGGCGTAGCAGTCCACGAGCACGGTGTCGGTCTGGAGGAGTGCCTCCGGCACGGTGATCTCGTGGTGGAACCAGGTCGAGTAGAGGATCCCGCGGACCTGGTGCTCGAGCATCATCGCGATCGCCTCCTCCTCGGCGGCCGTGTTGCCGTCGGTGTTGGCGACGAGCAGGACGTAGCCGTGGCGCCACGCCTCGTCCTGGGCGCCGTGGATGATCTGGCCGGCGAACGGGGTCGTCGCGATCGCGTCGGCGACGAGGCCGATGAACCGGGAGTGCCCCTGGGACAGCGTCTTCGCGAGGGCGTTCGGCCGGTAGCCGAGCTCCGCCACCGCCTCGTGCACCCGACGCTTGGCGTCCTCGCCGATCCGCGACCCCGGCTTGTCGTTGACGACGTGCGAGACGGTCGCCACGGAGACGCCGGCGGCCTTCGCGACGTCGCGCATCGTGATGCCCGAGGTGTTCTTCGGGTGGTCTGAGCCGGGCTTCGGCTGGTCGGTGCTGCTCATCCCTTGGTCGCTCCGCTCTCGAGGCCGCTGATCATCGCTTTGTTCAACACGAGGAACACCAGCAGCAGCGGTGTGACCGTGACGCAGACGGCGGCGAACGTCGCCGTCCAATCAGTGTTCCCCATCGCCCCGATGTAGTTCTGCAGGCCGAGCGGGATGGTCTTCAATCCGTCCGAGAGCACGAAGGTGTTCGCGAAGATGAAGTCGTTCCAGATGAAGATGCTGTTGACGAGCACGACCGTGATGATCGTGTTGACCGAGAGCGGGAACGTGATCTGGCCGAAGATCCGGTACGGGCCCGCCCCGTCGAGCGACGCGGCCTCGTACATCTCCCGCGGGATGTACTCGTAGAACGAGGAGAACAGGTACACCGCCATCGGCAGGGCGAACGCCGCCAGCGGGATGATCATCGACAGGTGGGTGTCGAGCAGGCCGACCTGCGAGTAGTCGATGAACAGCGGGACGAGCGCGATCTGCACGGGCACGATGATGCCGAGGAGGAACAGGCCGCGGACGAGCCCGCTGAACCGGAACCCGAGGACCTGGAGCGCGTACGCCGCCATCATGCCGGCGATGACGATCAGGGCACTCGACCCGAGGGTGACGATCAGGCTGTTGACGATGTTCAGCCCGAGGTTGCCGGTCGAGAACGCCCGCGCGTAGTTCTCGAGCGTCCACTCGGACGGCAGCGCGAAGGGGTTGCCACCGGCGAAATCCGCCGCCGTCCGGAAGCTCGTGAGCAGCAACCAGACGAGCGGGTAGACCTGGACGAGCACGATCGCGACGACGGTCACGGTGAGGATCGTCCGCTGCACCCGCACGCGCGGGGTGTGCCGGGGTTTCCGCTTCGGTGTCGGCGCTACCGGGGGCGCGACGTGTTCGGTCGGCCGGGCGGGGAGGGTGGCGGTCATGACTTGTCCTTCCGTCGGAGCAGCAGGAAGATGAGGCCGACGGCGACGAGACACTCGACGACGATGAACATGGAGATCGCGCTGGCGTAGCCGTAGTCCGTGTGGACGAACGCCGTCTTGTACATGTACGTGGTCAGCAGCTCGGACGACTGACCGGGACCGCCGTTCGTCAGCAGGTACGGGATGTCGAAGCCACGGAGGGCGAAGGTCGTCGCCATGACCGTCGTCGTGATCCACACCGGCCGGATGTACGGGAAGCGGATCCGCCAGAAGATCTGCCACCAGGAGGCGCCGTCCAGCCGGGCGGCCTCCTCGAGGTCGCGGGGCACGGCCATGAGGGCGGCGTAGATGATGAGCATGTACAGGCCGGTGAACCGCCAGCCCTCCGGGATCGACACGGCCGCGAGGACCGTCTGCACGTTCGACAGCCAGGCCGTCTGGAGGTCGCCGAGGCCGATCCATGCGAGCAGCTGGTTGATCAGCCCGACCGGTTCGAGCGCGTACAGCCGCTGGAACAGGATGGCGATCGCGACCGTCGAGATGACCGCGGGCAGGAGGTACAGCGTCTTGACGAGCTCGCGGGCCCGGGGGAGGGCGGTGAGCAGTCCGGCGACGAGGAGCGCGCCGCCGAGCTGGAGCACCAGACAGATCGCGAGGTAGCCGAGGGCGTTGCCGAAGGAGGTCCAGAACACGTCGTCCCGGGTGAGCATCTTGACGTAGTTGTCGAGTCCGACGAACGCCATGTCCGTGATGCCGTCCCACGAGAAGAGGCTGAGGAACAGCGACTGCACGATCGGCAGGAGTACCGCGACACCGTAGAGGACGAGGGGCGGCACGAGGAACACGAGCACCGACAGCGTCGACCGGCGGGGCAGCATCGACGTGGACATCGGCTTCCGCCGCCGCGGTGGGCGGGCCGGTGCCGCGCCCACCGCGGTCTGGGTGAGCTCAGTCATCGACGTTCTCCGTGAGGGCCGCGTCCATCGTCTTGATGAACTCGTCCGGCGTGATGTCGCCCTGCACGAGCAGGGTCAGCTCCTGCTGGAGTCGGGTGTTCGTGGCCGGGTCGAGCTGGGTGTCCCAGGGCATCGCGATCGCCGGTCCGACGCCGTCCGCCTGCGCCACGGAGCTCGCGTACAGTTCGGTCGCGTTCGTGGGGACGGTGGTCTGCGCGGAGGTCGTCGGCGACAGGGCGCCCGTCGCCGCGTAGAGCTCCGGGTAGCGCTCGAGGGCGAACGCGAGGAAGTCGCGCACGAGCGGGTCGTACGTCTTCGCGTTCACCGCCATGCCGATGCCGGAGGGGGTGACGTACTCGTTGTCGGCGGTGACGGCACCGTCGATGGTCGGCAGCGTGAAGGTGCCGACCGCATCACGGACGCCGGGGTCGAGCGCATCCGTCGCGAGGTTCGAGAGCTCCCACGTGCCGATGTTGTAGACCGCGGCCTTCCCCGAGGTGAAGAGCGCCTGCGCGTCCGCGTAACCGGTCGAGGAGAAGCCCTCCTGGAAGCAGCCGGCCTGCCCGAGCTCGTACAGCCACTCGGCCGCGGCCTTTCCTGCCGGGTCTGAGAAGGAGGCCTTCCCGGCCTTCAGGTCCTGGATGTACTCGGGACCCGCCATCCGGAACGGGTAGTAGGCCATGTAGCGCTCGAGCGGCCACTGGTCCTGACCGTCGAGTGCGATCGGGGTGACGCCCTTGGCGCGGAGCGCCTTGCACATGGCGGGGAAGTCGTCGAGCGTGGCCGGGACGGTGACACCGGCGTCCTCGAGCAGCGAGCGGTTGTACCAGAAGAACTCCAGCTGGAACTCGAACGGCACCATGTACAGCGAGCCGTCGTCGAACCGCTGATAGTTGAGCGCCGCCTCGCGGTAGGAGTCGGCGAGACCGAGGTCTTCGAGGAGCAGGTCGACGTCGACCATCCGGCCCTGCTTCGCGAGCTTCTGCGCGAAGGGGGTCGCGTCGGTGTCGAAGAGCTCGGGGAGCTTGTTCGCGGCCGCGAGGGTCTCGTACTTCTGGATGTAGGACGGGCGGTCGGGCGTCGTGATGAGGTTGAGCGAGAAGCCGGGGTGGTCCTTCGCGTACTCGTCGGCGATCTGCTCCATCGCGGTGATCACCCCGCCGTCGGCCGGGCGGGAGAGCAGCCACGAGATCTCGCGGGGGACGATGTCGCCCTTCGGGTCGACGTCGGTCGGGTCCGTGGCGCTCGATCCGCCGGCACAGCCGGAGAGGGCGAGTGCTGCAGCGGCGACGAGCGCCACGAAGGCGGTGCTGCGGGTGGGGCGCATGGTGCGGGGGCGTGCGGTGGTTGGCATGGTCGGAATCTCCATTGATCGATCACAGGTGGGTGCGGGTGTGCGGGTGGTGGTGCAGCAGGGCGGAGCGTGGTGCCGGGATCAGGACGTGGTGCTGGTGAGGAGTCGGTGTGACGGGGAGTCGTCGTCGGAGTCGCCGCCATCGCGTTCCAGGAGCGTGCACGCCTCGACGGTGACGGTCCCCTCGCCGACGAAGACGCCGACGCGACCGGTCGGTCGGTCGTACAGGCGCGTGCTGAGGACGACCGCGTCGTCGACGGTCGCAACGCAGAGGTCGCCGTCGACGATCACTTCGAGCTCGTGCAAGCCGGGGGCGAGGTGGCAGGGGCGTTCGAGTTCGACGACGAACGGGACGTCGCCCGAGATCTGCCACTGCTCCGTGCCGGTGCTGGAGCGGGGCCAGCGGTCGAACACGAGGCGGTCGCGCTTCGGCTCCAGGCGCAGGACGTAGCCCTCGTCGCCGTCGTCGCTCGCCCGGAGGAGGACACCGCACTCGGTCGTGCCGGGGGCGATGTCGAACCGGGCGACCAGTCGGAAGGAACTCGGTGCGTCCACGTCCGAGAGGGCGTCGGCGTACTCGTCGGGGGCGCTCAGAACCGTGCCCGAGGTGATGACGGCGTCCGTCCGCTCCTCGGCGGGTCCGAACGTCTCGCGGAGTTCGACCGGCGGATGGAAGGCGAGGGTGCCGTCGGCACGCTGCTCCGCTTCGAGGACCGACATTGTGCCGGCCCACTGCCAGGCACCCGCGTCGTGGGCTCCCTCACGCGAGGCGATCCAGCCGAAGAAGAACCGGCGTCCGTCGCGGGCGGCGGACTTCGCCGCGTAGTAGGCGCGTCCGTCGAGCGTGTCGTGCTCGGGGACGAGCCAGGGGCCGTGCAGGGTGCGCGACATCCGGTAGCGCGTCGTGAACGACTCACTGAACTCGGAGTACACGAGGTACCACCAGTCGCCCCACTGGAAGACCTCGGGGCACTCGTGGGCGATGTAGCGGCGCGGGTCCCAGAACGGCTCGACGGGTTCCCAGGTCGAGAGGTCCGTGGAGGTGCACTGGGCGATGACGCCGCGACGTCGTTCCGGGCCGTGTGCGTGTCGGGCGGTGATGAGCATCCGCCAGACGGCCGCGTCCTCGTCCCAGAAGACGAAGGGGTCCCGCCAGTCGGCGGTCTCATACCCTGCGGTGGCGCCGAAGGTGTCGGCCTCCCGGCGCTCCCAGGTGCGCATGCCGTCGGTGCTGACGGCGTGCATGACGAGTTGTAGCGCCAGACCGTCGGCACCGCGGCGCTCCGGGTGCTGTCCTGTGTAGAAGACGTGGTGGACCCCGTCGGGGCCCAGGACGATGCTCCCCGTGTAGACGTTGAAGTCCGGCGCGGACGGTCCGCCCGACGCCAGTGCCTCGCCGAGCTCGTCGAAGTCGACGAGGTTGCGGGTGGTCACGCGATGCCACGGCATACCGATCTTGGGCACGCGACGCGACTCGTGCAGGTAGAGGAGGTGGAAGACACCGTCCTCCTGCCAGGGGATGACGTCTCCGACCCATGCGCCATTCGGCTGGTGGAACCCTCGTTGGTTCATGACGTCCTCTGCAGTGAGTGGTTAATCGGTTACGCAGTTACCGTAGCGGGACGCCGAGAAGGTGGTCAAGCGGTTAAGCAAAGTTAAGCAGCTCGATCGTCGACTTGCCTCATGTGACATTCGAACGTATGTTCGACACATGACCCGCCCGCGTCCGATCCGCCTCGACCACGACACGTGGCTCGTGATGCGGAACGACCCGGTGATCCCGAAGGCGGTCATCGAACGGCGCCGCGATCGGGGTGGTGCCGACGCGTACTTCGTCATCGCCTGGGACATCGATCCGCTCAAGCGGGTGTTGATGAGTGTGCAACCGAGCCTGGAACGCGCCGACGCCCTCGTGCGGTACGACGTCCCGCGCACCACCTCCGACCGCGACGGACCGCCCAATGGGCTCAAGGCCACCCCGCGCTGATCCGCTCTGATCCGCTCTGATCCGCGCTGATCCGCTCTGTCGGAGCGGGCCGTCGGGGAGTAGCGTTCCCGCATGGCGATCGATCCGAAGCTGCTCGACTGGTTGCTCGACGCCGATCCGGCTCTCCGGTGGCAGGTCGAACGAGACCTGGCGGGTGCGCCACCCGAGGTCTGGGAGGCGACGCGGAGCACCGTCGCGACGACCGGGTTCGGTGCCGAGCTGCTCGCGCATCAGGACCCCGACGGACAGTGGGCGGGCGGCGCGTACTTCCCGGCCGGTTTCTTCGGCAGTGCCGAGCAGGAGGAGCCCGGGCAGCCCTGGGTCGGGACCACCTGGGCCCTCAAGGACCTCCGCGAGTGGGGCGTCGATGCCGCCGCCCTGACCGACACGGCCGAGCGCCTGGCGGTCAACAGTCGGTGGGAGTACGACGATCTGCCGTACTGGGGCGGTGAGGTCGACGTCTGCATCAACTCGTTCACGCTCGCCACCGGCGCCTGGCTCGGCGTCGACGTCACCCCGCTCGCCGCCTGGTTCACCACGCATCGCCTCGCCGACGGCGGCTGGAACTGCGAGGCGGAGGAGGGCGACTCGGTGCGGTCCTCCTTCCACTCGACCCTCAACGCGGTGCGCGGTCTCCTGGCGTACGAGGCGTACACGGGTGACTCGAGCGTCCGTGAGGCCCGGCAGGGTGGCGAGGAGTACCTCCTGACGCGACGACTCCTCAACCGGGCGACGACCGGGGAGCGGGTCGGCCCGTTCGTCGACCACCTGGTCTTCCCGAACCGCTACCGCTACAGTGCCCTCGCCGCCCTCGACCACTTCCGGGACGCCTCGCTCGCCGACGGCACGCCCCCGGATCCGCGCCTCGCCGACGCCGTCGAGCTCGTCCGTGCGGCTCGCCGGCCGGACGGGACCTGGCTCCAGGGGCGGCCCCTGCCCGGACGCGTCTGGTTCGACACCGACGTGCCGGAGGGTGAACCGTCGAAGTGGCTCACGCTCATCGGTTCCCGGGTCCTCGCCTGGTGGGACGACGCGCGCTCGGCAACCGCCCAGCAGACCCATCGACGACGTATGGACGGCTCATAGGAAGCCCATAGCCGGCACGCCGATGCTCGTCTCACCACCGATCGAGACCACCGATCGCAGACGAAGGCGAGGCGCACCATGAGCAGGATCCCGACACCCGAGACCACCCCGGACGGCCCGGCCTACGAGGGCCGCCTGCTCGACCGGGCCGACGAGGAGGTCGTCGACCAGGGCGTCGCGTTCGACCTCGGAACCCTCGTCAGCCGACGCACGGTGCTGAGCCTCGTGGGCGCCGGGGTCGGGGCCGTCGCGCTCGCCGCCTGCTCCACCGGGGCGTCCGGCAGCAGCAGCACGAGCACCGGCGCCGCGAGTTCCGGCACGAGCACCGCGACCGCGACCGGCGACCTCCCATCGGGCGAGATCCCCGACGAGACCGCGGGCCCCTACCCGGGCGATGGCTCGAACGGAGCCGACGTGCTCGAGGAGTCCGGCATCGTCCGCAGCGACATCCGGTCGAGCATCGGGTCCGGCACCACCGCGAGCGGGGTCCCCATGGCCCTCTCGCTCACCATCCTCGACATGGCGAACGGTGACACCCCGTTCGCTGACGTCGCCGTCTACGTCTGGCACTGCGACGCATCGGGCGGCTACTCGATGTACTCCGACGGGATCGAGGACGAGACCTACCTCCGCGGCGTCCAGGTCGCCGACAGCTCGGGGACCGTCTCGTACACCTCGATCTTCCCGGCCTGCTACTCGGGCCGGTGGCCGCACATCCACTTCGAGGTGTACCCCACGGTGAACGACATCTCCGACTCCGCGAACGCGATCGCGACCTCGCAGGTCGCCCTCCCGCAGGCGGCGTGCGACACCGTCTACGCGCTGTCGGACTACGACGGTTCGAGCGCGAACCTGGCCCAGGTGAGTCTCGACGACGACAACGTCTTCGGTGACGACGGCGGTGCCCTGCAACTCGCGACGGTGTCGGGCGACGCGACCTCCGGGTACCAGGTGGCGCTCACCGTCCGCGTGGACACCACGACGACGCCGACCGCCGGCGCCGCTCCGTCCGGTGGTGGTGGGGCCGGCGGTGGCGGAGGGACGCCCCCGAGCGGCCGCTGACCGCGCCGCGTCTCCTCGCATCCCCGACCCATCCCGTATCGACCCGAAAGGACCCGTCATGGGATTCCTCCAGAACCTCACGGGCTGGCACGCCCTCATCGTCCTCGCCGTCATCCTGCTGTTCTTCGGCGCGGCGAAACTCCCCAGCCTCGCCCGCAGCGTCGGGCAGTCAGCGCGCATCCTGAAGGACGAGGTGTCGGCCGACACCGACACTCGCGCCGACACGCCTGCCGCCTGATCATCGGAGCGCATCGTGTTCGGACTCACCATGGACAAGCTGATCGTCATCGGCATCCTCGCGGCCGTGCTCATCGGCCCGAAACAGTTGCCGGTGTACGCCGAGCGACTCGGGGTGCTCGTCCGCACGGTCCGCGACCTCGTCGCGACGACCAAGGCGCGAGCCGCCGAGGAACTGGGCCCCGAGTTCGACCCGACCGAGTGGAAACGCCTCGACCCTCGACAGTTCGATCCCCGACGGATCATCCAGGAGGCGCTCGTCGAGGATCGTGGGTCGGTCGCGCAGCTCGAGCCGTCGACGACGTCGGAGGTGCAGGTGGAGCCGTCCGTGCCGTCTGCCTCGGCGAAGCCGGTCGCGAGCGGCGGCTGGCAGGCCGCGCTCCTCGAACGGGTCGGACGCGACGGGGCGGATGCGCACCGCGCACCCGCCCCGATCGTGATCACCGAACGCGTCGTCCTCGACGGACGCGTCGACGAGTCCGCTAGCCGGCGGGCGTCGTGACGCGTCCGTCCTGGCCGTCCGCCGCGGCACCGGTGGTCGACGCGGGCGGCAGGATGTCGAGCGGCATCGTGTGGGTGTCGATGAGCGGGTTGTCGTCCTGCCCCTTGACGAGTTCCACCGCCTCGGCCTGCGTCTCGACCGTCGGCACCGAGCCGATGAGCGGGCGACGAGCCGTCTCCCGCATCGTGAGCACGCCGACGCCCGCCACCGCCGCGAAGAACATGATGTAGAACGCGGGCATGAAGGTGTTGCCGGTGAGCTGGATGAGGAACTCGCTGAACAGCGGCGTCGTGCCGCCGAAGAGCGAGACCGACAGGTTGTAGGCGATCGCCATCGCGCCGAAGCGGGACGCCGTCGGGAAGAACGCCGGCAGCGAGGCCGCGGACGGTCCCGCCCACAGCGCGACCGGGGCGGCCACCATGAAGAGGGCGATGAAGATGGCCCAGATCTCACCGATCTGCATGACCGCGAACGCCGGCACCATGAGGGCGAGGGTCGCACCGACGGCCATGAGGTAGACGGGCTTGCGGCCGAGCTTGTCGGACATCCGGCCGACGAGCGGCAGGCAGGCGGACATGATGAGCAGGACCGGGATGGTCGCGACCGCCGCCGTCAGGTTGGAGACGCCGACGTCCTTCTCGAGGTAGGTCGGCATGTAGCTCGTGAGCGCGTAGCCGGCGGTGTTCGTCGCGGCGACGATCGCCATCGCGATGAGGATCTGGCGCCAGAAGTGACGGAAGATCCCGAAGACGCCCTGGCGGGCCATGGGGTCCTCGTGCTCCGCCTCGATGCCGCCGGCGGTCTCGGCGACCTCGTAGGCCGGGGTCTCGGGGATCTTGAGGCGGAACCACACCGCCACCGCGCCGAGCGGCAGGGCGATGAGGAACGGGATGCGCCAACCGAACTCGGTCATCGCGTCGGGGCCGGCGAGGCCCTCCGCGATCAGCGTGGTGAGGGCGACGGTCCCGGCACCGGCCGCGAAGCCGACGTAGGACCCGACGTCGAGCCAGGAGGCCCAGAACCCGCGGCGACGGTCGGGTGAGAACTCGGCGACGTAGGTGGACGCGCCGGCGTACTCACCACCGGTCGAGAATCCCTGGATCATCTTGAGGAGGTACAGCGGGGCGATGGCCCACAGCCCGATCTGGGCGGCGGTCGGCAGCACGCCGATGAGGGCGGTCGCCGCGGCCATCATCGACATCGTGAGGAAGAGGATCTTCTTCCGGCCGATCTTGTCGCCGAGCGGTCCGAGCACGAGCCCGCCGAGCGGACGCACGAGGAACGACACGGCGAAACCGAACAGGGTGACGAGGATGCCGGCCTCAGGAGGGAGTCCCTCGGTGAAGACGACGGTCATCGTGACCGCGAGGTAGCCGTAGATGCCGAAGTCGAACCACTCCATGAAGTTGCCGACGACGGTGCCCGAGATGGCGGTGCGGATGCGCGACCGCTTCACGACGAGGACGTCGTCGACGCGGAGGCGCCTGGTCTTGCGGGCCGGCTTCCGGCCGGTTTTGGGGGAGGGGGATGCGGGGGACGATGATGCCGCGTTGTCGCTGGAGTTCACAAGCAGTACTCGTTTCCTGACAGTCGTGTTGAATCATTCGGCACTCGCGTAGTCGCTCAGTGCCCGAGAAATGCCGGAGGATCGCCATGCTGCACTGGCACGGAGCTCGGGGGAGCTGCACGTCGGGTGGCGGGTCGTTCTCGGGGAGAACGTGTCCTCTCGGCTCTGGACGGGTATAGACAATACCAGGTGTCCAGTGGCGCCCCTCCCCGCGGTGGTGCGGGCACAATGGACGGCATGGATGTTCGGCGCGGTGTCTGGACCCTCGACGGCGGTCTCGGAACGCTGCTCGAGGCACGAGGACACGACCTCTCCGACGCGTTGTGGAGCGCCGGTCTGCTGCTTGAGAAGCCACAGGCGATTCTGGACGCTCATCGGGAGTTCTTCGCCGCTGGTGCGCAGATCGCGATCACCTCGTCCTACCAGGTCGGCTTCGAGGCGTTCGAGCGGATCGGCATCTCGGTTCAAGAGACCGAACGGCTCCTCAGATCGAGCGTCGAGCTGGCGCGTGCGGCGCGCGACACGCGGTCGGAATCGGACCCCGACGGACTGCTCCTCGTCGCCGCGTCGGTCGGTCCGTACGGCGCGACGCTCGGCGACGGCTCGGAGTACCAGGGTGCCTCCGGTCTCAGTCGGACCGAGCTGCGGCAGTGGCACGAGCGGCGTCTGGCAGTGCTGGTCGACGCGGCCCCCGACCTCCTCGCCCTCGAGACCATCCCGACGCTGGACGAGGCGACGGCGCTCGCCGATCTGGTGCGGGGTTCGGGCGTACCGGCATGGTTGTCGTTCACGGTGGAGGGCGGTCGTCTGCGGTCAGGTGAACCGATGGCCGAGGGCTTCCGTCTCGTCGAGGGGATCGACGAGTTCCGGGCCGTCGGTGTCAACTGCTCGCACCCGGACGAGGTCCTCCCGGCCATCGCCGCTGCGCGGTCCGTGACGGACAAGGCGGTGGTGGTCTACCCGAACTCCGGCGAGCAGTGGGATGCCGGCGCCCGCTGCTGGCGCGGAGCCGCCGGGGTCGGTGAGGTGGAGGCCTGGCTGGAGGCCGGAGCGACGATCATCGGCGGCTGCTGCCGGATCATGCCGGCCGACATCGCCGACGTCCGTGCGCGGGTCGGCCGGGAGCGAGGCCCCTAGCCGACGTTGAAGCCGCCGTTGCTCGAGAGCACCTGGCCGTTGATCCAGGAGCCCGGGGCTGAGAACAGGAAGCGGACGAGGTCGGCGGTGTCGGACGGCGTTCCGAGCCGGCCGGCGGGCGTCGCCTCGGTGCCCCAGCGGCGGATGTCGTCGGTCATCCAGCCCGTGTCGATCGGACCCGGGTTGATGACGTTCGCCCGCACCCCGCGGTCGCCCAGCTCCACCGCCGCAGCGGTCACGATGCGGTCGAGCGCACCCTTGCTTGCCCCGTAGGGGAGGTTGTTCACAGTGTGATCGCTCGTGAGGGCGACGATGCGACCGGCCACCCGGGGCGGTGCCTCCTGCACGGGGAGCTGTTCGGCGAAGGCCTTGATGAGGAGCCAGGTCGCCCGCGCGTTCACGGCGAAGTGGCGGTCCCAGCTGTCGAGGTCGGTCGTGAGGATCGAGCTGTCGACCGACTCGCAGTGCGACATGACGAGCCCCGACACGGGACCCAGCTGCGCCGCGCGCTCGACGAGCTCGGCCGGGAACGCCGGGTCGGCGAGGTCGCCGAGCACGAGCTCGACGGTGACGCCGAGCGCGCGGCACTCGTCGGCGATCGCCTCGGGGTCGTCGGGGGTCCGCTCGTAGCCGACGCGGTCGTCGTAAGGTCGCCAGGCGTTGAGGACGAGGTTCCAGCCGTCCGCGGCGAGACCGGTGGCGAGCCCTGCACCGATCGAGCGGCGGCGCCCGACCCCGGTGATGATGGCGATGCGGTCGGTGGCGGTGGCGTCGTCGGTGAAGTCCATCCCGAGACCCTACGCGATGTCGGGTGGTCGCCGACAGGCCGGCGCCTCCTCCGGTCAGGCGGCCAGGAGTCGGCCGGCGATCGCGCGGGCGGTCTCGAACGGTTCGCGGAAGGTGCGCATCCCGACCGTCACGATCGCGCCCTCGTAGAGCAACATGAGTTCGCGGGCGCGCGCTCCGGCGTCCGACAGGCCGGCTTCGGAGATGAGCTCGGCGAAGCGGTCGAGCAGCCATTGCTTCTGTCGGGTGACCTCGGGGAGGACGAGGCCGCTCGTCGCGTGGTCGGGGATCTCCGCGCGTGCGTTGACGGCGCTGCAGCCCTTGGGGCTGTTGTCGTCCGACCAGCCGATCGCCGCGTCGAAGATCGCGAGGACCCGGTCGATCCCGGGCTCCGGGTGCCGGGCGAGGAACTCGTCGACCCAGACGCGCCAGCGGGCGTCGCGATGCTGCAGGTAGGAGAGCACGAGGGCCTCCTTGCTGCCGAAGCGGTCGTAGAGCGTCTTCTTCGTGACCCCGGCCGCCTCCGCGATGGTGTCGACGCCGACCGCGTGGATGCCGTTCTCGTAGAAGAGCACGGAGGCGGCGTCGAGCACGCGTCGGGCGCCCGGCGTGAGGGGTGCGAGCTCTGGAGTGTCGACCGTCATACGAAAACTATACCAGTCTGTATACTGCGGGGATGAGTAAACAGATCGGTATACCTATGGCCCGGATGATCCGTGCCGTCATCGTCCCCCTCGCGGCGATCGGGTTCGTCCTCGCGTGGAGCTCCGGGTTCATCGTCGCGAAGATCGGGACCGAGGACGTGCCGGTGCTCACCGTGCTCCTCTGGCGGTTCGTCCCGCTCGCCGTGGGGCTCGCGATCGTGCTGCTGCTGAGCGGGCAGTGGCGGAACGCCACCCGGGCTCAGGTGCGGTCGCAGCTCGTCATCGGCCTCTTCGCGCAGTTCGGCTACGTCGTGTTCGTCTACGCCTCGGTCGCGGTGGGCATCTCGACCGGGACGACCGCGCTCATCGACGCCGTCCAGCCGCTCGTCATCGCGGCGCTCGCCGGACCGCTGCTGCACGTGCGGGTTCCGGGTGCCCAGTGGCTGGGGCTCGGGATCGGCGCGGTCGGGGTGTTCCTCATCGTGCAGTCCCAGTTCGGCGCCTCGGACGCGCCGCCGATCGCCTACGCCCTGCCCGCACTGGCCATGGCCAGCCTCATCACCGCGACGATCCTGGAACGGCGCTCGCCGCACCGATCCCCGGTCCTCCTCACGCTGACCGTCCACGCGACGGCGACCATGGTGCTCCTCGCCGTGCTCGCCCTTGCGACCGGTGAGGCGGTGCCGCCGGGCGACGCGACCTTCTGGCTCACGACGCTCTTCCTCGCGCTCGTCCCGACACTCTCGGCCTACGGGCTCTACTGGTGGCTGCTGCGTCGCATCGGGGTCACGGTCCTCAATGCGCTCCTGTTCCTCGTCGCGCCGACGACCGCCGTCGCGGGTGCGCTCCTGTTCCGGGAGCCGTTCACGCTCCTGACGGCCGGCGGGTTCCTGCTCAGTGCGGCGGGCGTCGCCCTCGTGCTCGTGAGCGACGCCCGCGGTCGCGTCGGTGCCCGTCGGGTCAGTGCCCCGCCGGCCGCCGATCCTGCTGACGGCGCATCTCCTCGGCCAGTGCCGGATTCCGCTCCGCAAGGTGCGCGGTGATGTCGTCGACCACCTCGGGCGTCTTGTTCTGACTGAGCTTCGCGCGGGCGTCGAAGCGGGTCACGCGCATCCGGAGGCCGACCGTCCCCTTCGCGGCCCGCCGGGTGCCGGCCTCGTCCTGGGACAGGTGGCGGCCGTCCGGTCGGTGGTCCTCGAAGTGGTCGGTGAGTCGCGAGAGCATCTCGTAGTTCTCGTCCTCGCTGAGGACCTCCGGCGTGCCGTACAGGTGCGCGGTGACGTGGTTCCAGGTCGGGATCACCTGGCCCTCGGGGTACCAGCTCGGCGAGACGTAGTCGTGCGGTCCCTGGATGATGACGAGGATCTCGTGTTCGCCGAGCTCGTGCGAGCGCTCGTCCGGTCGGCCGAAGTGGCTGACGATCGACAGCTCGTCCCGGTCCTCCTCGAGGATCGCCGGGTAGTGGGAGGCGACGAGTCCGGTGCTCGCGGGCGAGACGAAGGTCGCCCACGGGTGGTTGCGGATGAGGCGCTTGACCTCGTCGACGTCGGTCATCAGGTAGGTGGGGGTGTGGCGCATGGCGGGGTCACTTCCGGTCGAGACGGGTGCGGACGGCGAGGCCGGCGCACAGGATGACCGCGAGCCCGCCGAGCACGGTGGCCCAGTCGAGTCGCTCGCGGAGGATGAGGGCCGCCCAGACGATGCTCAGCACCGGCTGGACGAGTTGGATCTGGCTGACCCGGGCGATCGGGCCGATCGCGAGTCCGCGATACCAGGCGAAGAAGCCGAGGAACATGCTTACGACGCCGAGGTAGCCGAACGCCAGCCAGCTGCCGATGGCTGCGGTCGGCGGCTGCTGGACGACCGACAGTGCCGTGAGGGCGACCATGAGCGGTGATGCCACGACGAGCGCCCAGGAGATCGTCTGCCAGGAGCCCAGCTCCCGGGCGAGCAGGCCGCCCTCCGCGTAGCCGACGGCGGCCGCGACGACGGCGCCGAGCAGGAGGAGGTCCGACCAGGCCATCGGCGCGAGGCCGCCATGCTGCACCGAGGCGAAGACCATCGCCGCGACCGCGCCCGACCCCGCGAAGATCCAGAAGCGGCGCGTCGGGCGCTCGCCGCCCCGGAGGACGGCGGCGACCGCGGTCGCCGCCGGGAGGAGGCCGATCACCACGGCGCTGTGACCGGCCGGAGCGGTGGTCAGCGCGAAGGAGGTCAGGAGCGGGAATCCGACGACGACGCCGCCGGCGACGATCGCGACGCGAGCCCACTGCAGGCCGGCCGGTCGCCGCGCTCGCAGGGTGGCGAGGGTGATCGCGGCGAGCAGGGCTGCGACGACCGCGCGCCCGGAACCGATGAAGAGCGGCGACAGTCCGACGAGTGCGACCTTCGTGACGGGGACCGTGAGGGAGAACGCCAGGACGCCGAGGAAGCCCCAGCCGAGCCCGCTGCGGGATAACACTCGCGCTGGCGTCACGATAACGCTACTCTGTGGACTCATGGACAACGATAGCACCGGGCGGATCGTCGCCGCCATGACCGCTTGGATCGCAGCGGCGCCTCCGGGTGCACGCGTGCCCTCCAATCGGGCGTTGACCGCCGAGTTCGCAGCGAGCCCCGTCACCGTCCAGAACGCGATGCGCCAGCTCGCCGGGCGAGGGCTCATCGAGAGTCGGCCGGGCGTCGGCACCTTCGTGCGGGCGGCTCGTCCGGCGCGATCGGTGGACTACGGCTGGCAGACCGCTGCGCTCGGCGCGCTGCCGTGGCGCTCTGGCGCGTTGTCCTCGGCGCAACGGTCGGTCGCACCCGCTGCGATCGCGATGCACTCCGGATACCCCGCCCGAGAACTGTTGCCTGAACGGCTGGTCCGCGCCGCGCTCGCGCGTGCCGCCCGCACCGACGTGGCGATGACCCGATCACCGGCGGCCGGGTCGCCGGAGCTCCAGGCGTGGTTCGCGGCCGACCTCGGGGAAACCGCACCGCCCGGGGTCACGCCGCCGACCGCGCGGGACGTCATCGTGATCTCCGGCAGTCAGAGCGGACTCAGTTCGATCTTCCGTGCGCTCGTCGGCCCGGGGCAGCCGATGCTCATCGAGTCGCCGAGCTACTGGGGTGCGATCCTCGCCGCCGAGCAGGCGGGCGTGACGCTGGTCCCCGTGCCGACCGGCCCGGACGGACCGGACCCGGACGTCGTGGAGCGTGCGTTCCAGGACACCGGTGCGCGGGCGTTCTACGCACAGCCGACCTTCGCGAATCCGACCGGCGGCCGCTGGTCGCCGGAGACGGGGGTCGCGATCCTCGAGACCGTCCGGCGGCACGGCGCGTTCCTCATCGAGGACGACTGGGCGCACGACCTCGCGATCGACGTCGATGCCCGGCCGCTCGCCGCGCTCGACGACGACGGACACGTCATCTACCTGCGGTCGCTGACCAAGAGCGTTTCGCCGGCGCTCCGGGTCGCCGCCGTCATCGCGCGGGGGCCCGCCCACGACCGGATCCTCGCCGACCTGGCCGCCGAGTCGATGTACATCAGCGGGGTCCTGCAGGCCGCAGCCCTCGACGTCGTCACCCAACCCGGGTGGCGGTCGCACCTCCGTGGTCTGCGACCGCTCCTCCGTGCTCGGCGGGACCTGCTCGCTGGGAGTCTGCGTGAGCACGCCCCGACGGCGCACCTCGAGCGGCTGCCGCTCGGTGGACTGAACCTGTGGCTGCGGCTCCCGGAAGGCACCGATGTCCCGCGCGTGGTCCGCACCTGCGAGAGCCGTGGGCTCATCGTCTCCAACGGCACCGAGTGGTTCCCGGCGGAACCCGCGGGGCCCTACTTGAGAGTCAACTACTCCGGCGAGGATGCGGGCCGCTTCGATGAAGCGGCCCGCATCCTCGGCGGTGTCCTGGCGGACGAACGTGCCTGAAGATGTTCAGGCGACCGCTCGTTACAGGTCGAGCTTCGCGTTGTCGCCGCCGTCGTAGGTCTCGCCGGTGACCTTCGACTTGACGAACGCGACGGCGGTCGCGATCTTGCCGCCGGGGCTGTCCCAGTACTCGGCGCTGTCGGCCGAGAACTTCAACAGACCGACGCGCGGGTCGGAGGGGCCGTCCGGGAACCAGGCCTCGACGACGCTGTTCCACAGCTCTTCCAGCTTGGCGTGGTCCTCGACGAGTCCGGCGGTGCCGGCGAGCGACACCCAGGAGCTGTCCGAGCTCAGCGTGACGCCGGCGTTCGGGTTGACGTCGAGCTGCTGCACCGCGGAGGCGTCCTTGCCGACGATGAACCACAGGTCGCCGTCGAACTCGCGCTCCTGCACGGTGAGCGGGTGGGCGACGAGCTTGCCGTCGAGGTCCACCGTGGTGAGCATCGCGAAGCGGAAGTCCGCGAGCAGCTTGTTGAGGGTCGTGTAGGGGTCGGTGTCTCCGGCCATGGGGTCTCCTTCGTCTCGTCGACCGGCCCGTCGGTGTCGGGGTGCCGGTCTGCGTGGCTCGCAGCCTACGACTCGCGGCTCCGACCGCACCTGGATGGTGCCGACCGTTGACGCGAGGCGGATCTTCTGCTCCTGCGGCGACTCCGGCCGACGTGTCCGGTCGCCGGCTCCAGTCGACGTCTCCGGTCGCCCTATCGCACATCTCGTGCGCGAGCGCCATGCTCCCGCCGTTCCCGGGTCCGCTCACTACCCTGGACTCTTCACCACCGTAGGGAGAGACACATGAACACCTCATCGCTCACGAACCAGATCAACGAGGCGCTCGCGGCACTCGGCGGCGGTCCGTTCCTCACGACGAAGACCACCGAGCAGGACGCCACGACCACGGTCACCGGCACCCTCGGCGACAGCGAGATCCACATCGACTTCATCGAGGAGGGCAACGGCACCGAGGCCGAGAAGGACCACACGGTCGTCGTCCGCGACGCCTCGGGCAAGCAGATCGGCGAGGGGCGCGGCGACTCGACCTTCGCCGACGCCATCTCCGCCTTCGGCTGGGCGGGCGTGCTCGACGCCGTCAAGAACGGCTGATCGCGTCGTCATGACCTCCAGGGTCCGGTCTCGTCCGCATTCGCGGTGGGCCGGGCCCTGCGTCGTCTCCAGGAGGCACCCGTGACGCCGCGATCGGACGACGGGCCGGAGGAGGACGACCACTGGTTCGTCGTGAACGGCAGGCGCTGGCGCCGGACGGATCCGAGTCTGCCGTCGGAGCTCGTCGCGTCCCTGCAGTCCCACCTCGGCCGCGGGCGCTCCGGCGTCGGCGTCGCGAAGCGGGCGGGTGACGACGACGCGGTCGCTGCTGCCCGCCGTCGCGTCGGCCTCGCCAAGCACGGGCTCGGTGAACGCGGCCCGAAGTGGTGGGAGGAGCCGGAGGACGAACGACTCGAGCGCGCCGAGGCGGCGCTGCGGGAGCTCGAGGCGCTCGACGATCCACCACCAGGCTGATCCGGCCGGGTGGAGGTGCTCTCCGCCCGCTCTTGCGTTCTGATCCGTCTCGGCATATCGTTTATCGATACCAACGACAATCGATATGGATGTGATGATCATGACCGAGTCCACCGATCGCCCGACGCCGTCCGCCTTCGACCACGCGGCCTGGCAGGCTGCGAAGACCGAGCGCTCCAACCGCAACGACCTCGTGTCCGTGCTCGGTGCCGCCGTCGTCGCGGCAGGGGCTGTCGTCGTCACGCTCGTCCTCCGGCTGCTTGACGTCTTCGGCACCGACGGGACCCGGGTGCCCGTGTTCTTCGACGCCGTCGACGCAGTCCTGCCGGGTGCGGCAGGAGCCGGCGCCTTCACGATCGACCAGGGTTCGGTCGTCGTGGCCGACCTCCCCGTGGTGACCTTCGTGTGCGTGCTGCTCGCCGCGATCCTGCCGGCGATCGCGAACCTCGTGGTCATCGTCTGCGCGTTCCGCTTCTTCCGCCGCCTGCTGCGTGGCGATGCCTTCGCGCCCGGGAACGCACGGCTGCTCTCGATCGCCTCCATCGCCATCCTCTGCGGGTGGATCGCGGACACCTGGTTCGGCACGATGGCGTCCAACGGCGCGCTCGCGGCCGCGACCGACGGCGCCGTCGAAGGAACCCCCTACCCGCTCACCTGGATCCCGTTCTTCGTCGCCATGGCGGTCGGCGGCCTCGCGATCGCCTTCCGCGCGGGCGAGCGCCTGCGCGCCGACACCGAGGGACTCGTCTGATGGTGCCGACGCCCGAGGAGGACGTCGCGACCGGGGTGCACTGCAACCTCGACCGGTTGCTCGCAGACCGCGGTCTCACCCTCGCCCGGCTCAGCGAGCTCGTCGGCGTGAGCGTGGTGAACCTGTCCGTGCTGAAGAACGACCGCGCGAAGGCGATCCGGTTCTCGACGCTGACGGCGATCTGCCGGGTGCTCGACTGCACCGTCGGCGAACTGCTGGAGCTCGACGACGCACGCTGAGTGGTTCGGAACCGACCCTCAGCGCCGGCGTTCCCGGAGCAGCAACTGCGTGAGGTACAGCCCGCCGACGACCACCGTGACGACGCCGACCGGCACCGTCAGCGGGATCAGATGCTGGGCCACGAGGTCGGACGCGAGGAGCAGGACGCCGCCGACGAGCCCCGTCGCGACCAGCGGGATGCCCGGCGAGCGGGTCAGCCGGCGGGCGATCTGCGGAGCGGCCAGGGCGATGAACGCGATCGGGCCGGCGACGGCGGTCACCGCGCTCACCAGCGCGACCGCGAGGCCGATGAGGATGGCGCGTTCACGGGTGAGGCGCACCCCGGTCGCAGCGGCCACGTCGTCACCGAGTTCCAGCTGGCGGAGCGGACGGGCGGCGAACGGTAGGACCGCGAAGAGCACCACGAGGCACGCGAGTGCCGGCCAGACGACGGTCGCGGTCGCGGTGTTGAGCGTCCCCGCGCCCCAGGCCGCCGCGAAGAGCGCGACGTCGAGGTCGGCCCGGAGCAGGAGCCAGCTGTTGAACGCCGCGAGCATGGCCGAGACGCCGATGCCCACGACGATGAAGCGGAAGCCCGACAAGCCCTGGCGGAGGGCCAGCAGGAAGATCGCGACCGCGGCCGCCAGACCGCCGATCAGCGACCCGGCCATCAACGCCGGCCAGCTGCCGCCGAGAAGGAGGAGCGCGACGAGCATCCCGGTGAACGAGCCGTTCGCGAGGCCGATGATGTCGGGGCTCGCGAGCGGATTCCGGGTGAGCGTCTGGAAGATCGCTCCCGAGACACCGAGCGCTGCGCCAAAACCGATCGCCGCGAGCACGCGGGGCAGCCGCCAGTCCAGCACGACGGTGCGCGCCAGGCCGTCGACGCGTCCGGTGAGGACGCCGATCACCTCGTCGGTGGTCAGCGGGTAGTCGCCGAGCGCGAGACCGGCGATCGCCGCGACGACGATCGCCAGGACGACGGCGGCGCAGACGAGGAGGGTCCGTCGTGTCGGTCGGTGCCCGGTGACAGGACCGGCGGTCTCCCGTTCCCGTGTCGTGCTCACAGGCCCGAGGCCGTTCTGCGTCGGGCGAGCGCGATGAGGACGGGCGCCCCGACGAACGCGGTCACGAGCCCGACGGGCATCTCACCTGGGAGCACCGCGATCCGTCCGACGACGTCGGAGCACAGCACGAGGATGCAGCCGACGAGGACCGAACCCCCGAGGATGCGGCGCTGATCGCTGCCGACCGTCCAGCGCACGAGGTGGGGCACGACGAGGCCGACGAAGGCGATCGGCCCGGCGATCGCGGTGGCGCCGCCGGCGAGCAGGGTCACCGCGGCGAGCACCAGGATGCGACTGCGCGTGACGCTGACGCCCTGTGCTCTGGCGACGTCCGGGCCGAGGGCGATCGCGTTGAGGCTCCGCGCGCTCGCGGCGGCCAGGAGGAGCCCCACGGCGAGGAAGGGGAGGACCGGCACGACGACACCGAGGTCGCGTTCGAGCAGGCTGCCGGCGTTCCAGCCGCGCATCCGGTCGAACGCGTCGGGGTGCGTGATCGCGATCCCCGTCGTCAGTCCGGCGAGCACGGCACCGAAGGCGACACCGGTGACGGTGAGGCGGGCGGTGGAGGACTGCTCACGTCCGCCGGAACCGATCGCGTACACGACGAGGGTGACGACGAGTGCCCCACCGCAGGCGAGCCAGGCGATGTCGCCCGGCGCCCGGACGCCGAGGAACGCCAGGCCGACGGCGACCGCGAAGCCTGCCCCGGCGTTGACCCCGAGGATGCCGGGGTCGGCGAGCGGGTTCCGGGTGAACGCCTGCATGAGCGCACCCGCTACGCCGAGGGCCGCACCGACGGCCAGTGCCGCGACCGTGCGTGGCACCCGCTGATCCCACACGACGAAGTCCGCCTCGTCCGAGCCCGCGCCGAGGAGCGCCGCACGGACGTCATCCGGCGCGATGGGGTTCGCGCCGACGAACAGGGACAGGAGGACGGCGACCGCGAGCGCCGCGACGCCCGCGAGCAGCACGACGAGCAGGCGGTGTCGTTGCGGCGCCCGCCGTCCCACCGAGGTGTTGCGGGCGGTCAGGATCGCGGTCGGGTTCGTCACGACCCGTCGGAGAGCAGCCGGTCGAGGTCGTCGAGGACGGCCATGCCGCCGAGGGGGCCGACGCCGGTGATCCAGAAGGACTGGTCGACGAGGTGCAGCTCGGGGAAGGCGTCCGTGTTCGCGGTGAGCGAGGCGGGCAGGGTCGAGGTGTCGTCGGGATCGACGCTCGTCACGAAGACCTGGTCGGCCTTCGCCTCGAGCACGCGCTCGGGGGAGAGGTCGAGGGAGATGTCCTCCCAGGCGTGTTCGGGCGTCGTGAACCCGGCGCACTCGAGGGTGCTGCCGGCGAAGGAGGTCGGGCCGTAGAGCGTCAGGACGCCGTCGCGCGGGCGGATGAGCTGTGCCGTCTTGCCGGCGGTGTCGTGCTCCTTCGCGATCTCCGCGCAGCGTGCGTCGTAGGCGTCGAGGAGTTCGTCCGCGCCGTCCGGGTCACCGAGTGCTTCGGCGACGAACTGCACGTTGTCGCGCCAGGGGTCGGTCTGCGTCGCCATGAACACGGTCGGCGCGATCTCGGACAGCTGGTCGTACAGGGCGGAGTGCCGTGACTCGGTGCCGATGATGAGGTCGGGCTTCGCGGCGGCGATCAGCTGCACGTTCGGCTCCGCCACGGTCCCGACGGTGGGGATGTCGGCGGCCTGCTCGCCGAGGTAGGCGGGGACGCCGGCGGTCTCGTTCAGCACCGCTGCGCCCACCGGGGTGATGCCGAGCGCGACGGTCGTGTCGAGCTGCACCGGTTCGAGGACGACGACCCGCTTGGGTGCGTCGGGGATGGTGGTCTCACCGTGGGCGTGCTCCATGACGTGGGTCGCGCTCGTCGCGGTGTCCGAGGGGGTCGAGGCGCTCGAGCTGCTGCAGGCGGAGAGGCCGAGGGCGGCGATGGAGAGGGCGGCGACGGCGACGAGACGTCGACGATCGGCGAGGAGGAGGGGCACGGATCACCTTTCGAACGGGTCGCGGCGGACGCGACCGAGTAAGGCAAGCATAACCTTCACTCGGGTGTGGCTCTGGGCCGGGCGTTCCAGTAGCCCTGCCCGTGGACGCGCTCCGGGTCGATCCCGTGGTCGGTCGTCGCAGCGCGCAGGAGGGGGATCCGGGTGCTCTCGGTCACCAGCCAGGCGGCGAAGCCGGTGCCCAGTGTCGCCGCCGACGACCCGTGGGTGCGGAGCCACTGTTCGACGCCGGCTACGAGCGCGTCACCGCCCGCCTGCCCGGCCCGTTCATGGACGTCGACCGTGTGACGCTCGAGCAGGGGCTCGAGCAAGGCGGCGTCGGCGGGGTCGCCGAGCTCGAGGAGGACGTGGGCCCGGACGTCCTCGTCGAGGGAGCGCAGGATCCCGTGGACGGCGGGGAAGGCCGTCTCGTCGGCGGCGATGAGGACGGTCGTCGCGGTGCCGGGCGCCCACTGGACACCGTGTGTCGGGTCGCCGCGACGGACGTCCGGACCCGAGACGAGCAACCGGTCGCCCGGCCGCGCCCCGAGCGCCCATCGACTGGCCGGGCCAGCCGGCTCGTGGATGAACACGTCGAGGTCGACCTCCTGCCGCGCCGGCCTGACGCGATGGGCCGTGTAGCTGCGCATCACCGGACGGTCCGCCGGTGGGAGTGCGCGCCAGGTGCGCCGCCACGCGTGCTCCGGCAGGCCGTCGTGGAGTCCGTCCGGGTAGGCGCCGTCGTCTCCCGGCAGCAGGATCTTGATCCGCTGGTCCCGCTCGTACGGGGCGAAGTCGGCGAGCGAGGCACCGGCGAGGGTGAGGCGGAGGAAGCCGGGGGACAGCCGTTCCGTGCGGTCCACGACCGTGTCGAACAGGATGTTCGGCGAGTGGAGGAACGGGACGGGCATCGCATCGAGTCTAGGAGGACCCGGCGCTGGCGTGCCGGGTCCTCCATCGTTCACCCGCGGCGGACGGCGCGTGCGATCACGGCGCAGAGGGGGACGGCGACGACGGTCAGCGAGGCCGCTGCCGGGAGGAGCAGGGCCGGGCCCCAGGTGCCGAGGATGATCCCGCCGACCGCGCCGCCGGTGGCGATCGAGCAGTTCCACACCGTGACGAGCGCCGACTGCGCCGCGTCCGCAGCGTTCCCGGCGACCCGGGCGATCGCCACCTGGAAGAGCACGGAGTAGGCGCCGAAGGCGAGCCCCCAGCCCGCCGCGGCGATGAGGAGGACGACGACCGGGGGATCCCAGGCCACGACGGCGAGGCCGACGGTCCCGAGGAGGGCGGCCGTGAGGATGGTCGTCCCGAGGCGCAGGTTCGCCAGCCGTCCGGCGCCGAGCGTCCCGACGACCGACGCCACACCGAAGGTTGCGAGGAGCACCCCGAGCGGCACGGGCGTCCCGCGGGAGGACAGGACCGGTGCGAGGTAGGTGTACGCGATGTTCTGGCCGATGATGCAGACGGCGAGGGCGACGAGGATCGTCACGACCGCGGGGATGCGGAGCGCCGCACCCATGCGCGTCGAACGCCCGGGGGCGCTGCCCGCCACGCGAGGAGCGACGACGACCGCGAGCACGCCGAGGAGCGCGGTGGCGGCGGCGACGATCCCGAACACCGTGCGCCAACCGAACTCCTCACCGAGGACCGCGCCGGCCGGGACGCCGAGCGCGAAGCCGAGTGTGGCACCGGACAGCACGACGCCGAGGGTGGAGCCGAACCGCTCCGGGGTGGTGAACCCGCGGGTGTACCCAGGGAGCATCGCCCAGACGACGCCGGCCACGAGCCCCGCGACGAACCGGGTCGCGAGATGCGTGAGCAGGTCGGGCGCGACGGCCGTGCCGGCGTTCGCGAGCGCCGAGACGATCAGGGCGAGCAGTACGACCGTCCGGCGGTCGAGCTTCGCGAGGGCACGGCTGAGCGGGATCGCGGCGACGATGCAACCGAGTGCGAAGACGGCGACGCTCTGGCCCGCGATCGACTCCGAGACGCCCAGGTCGGCGGCCATCGCCGGGAGGACCCCGGCCGGGAGCACCTCGGTGAGGAGCGTCACGAATCCGACGGCGGCGAGGAGCAGCGCGGTCGGGAGGGGAGAGCGGGTTCCGGTGGCAGGAGGGGTCGTGGATCGTGCCGTGCGCACGCTGTCGGTGGTCATGTCGGTGAGTCTCCCGGCCTGCCACTGGTGGCAGGGTCAAGCCGACGAGGATGCCCCGGGAATATCCGCCCGGCACCGACGGCTGCTCCAAGAGGACACAACTCGGTCGAAGGGGTCTTGCATGCGCATCGGCGAACTGGCGGCGGCCACCGGGAGCACGCCGCGGCTGCTCCGGTACTACGAGGAACAGGGGTTGCTGCGCCCGACCCGCTGCCCGAACGGGTACCGCGAGTACGGAGACCACCTCGTCGCGAAGGTGCAGCGCATCCGCGAGCTGATCGGCGTCGGCATGCCGACCGCGCTCATCCTCCAGGTCCTGCCCTGCTTCGAGGACGACGACACGATCTACCAGGTGACGCCCTCGGCGGAGGTGCTGGAGCGGTTGCTCGAGCATCGCGAGCGACTGGACGCGAAGCTCGGCTGCATCCAGGAGAGCCGGGACGCCATCGACGTCTACCTCCACCGCGTCGGCGGCATCGTGGTCTGAGTCGGCTGAGTCGACCGAGTCTGCTGGGTAGGCTCGGCGCATGTCACTCGATCCGTACTACCGCGACCGCCTGAGCCTCTTCGACGGGTTCTCGAACGCCGATCGCGCCGCCGCCGGCGGGACGCTCGACGAGGCGTTCCAGGAACGACTCGCAGCCTACGGCGACGACGGGCCATGGAACCCGCCGAGCGACGTGGTGATCACCGACGAGGTCGTCGACGGTCCGCACGGCACGGTCCCGATCCGGCGCTACGTCCCGGCCGACCCCAGTGGTGCCGCCCTCCTCTGGGTGCACGGCGGCGGCTTCGCGGCGGGGACGCTCGACTGGCCGGAGGCGCACGTCGTGAGCGCCGAACTGGCGGCGCGGGCGGGTGCCGAGGTCGTCTCCGTCGACTACCGACTGGCGGACGGCACCACGCGATACCCGGTGCCGCTCGACGACGTGCTCGCGGTCTGGGAGCAGCTCGACGACGAGCGGTCGGCCGTTCCCGGTGCGCGGACGGCCATCGGTGGAGCAAGCGCCGGAGCGGCCCTCGCGCTCGCCGCCTCACTCCGCAGCGATCGCCGCGCGGACGCCGTGCTGCTGGCCTACCCGTTCCTGCACGCCGTCGTGCCAGCCCTGCCCGCGGACGTCCTGGCCGAGATGGCGGTCCTCCCGGACTTCATGCGGTTCCCGACCGAGTCGATCGACTGGATGGTCGGGAACTACGTCGGTCGCCTGGAGGACGTGCCCGAGCTCGCCCTGCCGGGAATCGTCCCCGTGACCCCGGACCGCCCGCCGCTGTGGGTGCTGCTCTCGGAGTTCGACGACCTCCGGCCGTCGGGGGAGCTGCTCATCGCGGCGTCGGAGGCCGCCGGTGCTCCCGTCCGCAGTCGGCTCGAGCCAGGCGTCCTCCATGGCCACCTCAATCGCCATCCGTTCGCGCCAGGCGTCTCCCCGTCGCTGGACTGGCTGGCCGACGGGCTGCGCGCCATGGGGAACCACGCCGACTGAGTCTTGCGTGATCCTCGTCAGCGGGCATACTGGAGTCACGCTCCGTTCCCGAACGGAGTTCGGTTTTCGCTTCCGGCTCGCCTGAGCCCGGGTGATCCCGACGCCGCCCACTCACTGACGAGAAACGGACCACCCATGAGCGAGCACGAACCGGCGCTGCCCTACCGCGACGCGAGCCTGCCGGTGGAGGACCGGGTGGAGGACCTCCTCGGACGGATGACCGTCGCAGAGAAGGCCGGCATGCTCTTCCAGACGATGATCGCCCCGGGGCCCATCGACGAGGCGAACCCGCACATGGGACTCGCGAGTGGCGAGCACATGATCGGCGAGCAGCTCATGTCCCACTTCAACGTCCTCGGCACCGCGCCCGACACGACGGCGCTCGCCGAGTGGACCAACGCCCTGCAGGAGCGCGCGTCGCGCACGCGACTCGGCATCCCGGTCACGCTGTCGACCGACCCGCGCAACCACTTCACCGACAACGTGGGGACCGCGGCCCGCGCGGGCGCCTTCTCGCAGTGGCCCGAGACGCTCGGCCTCGCGGCGATCGGATCGGTCGACCTCGTCGAGGCGTTCGCCGACACCGCACGGCAGGAGTACCTCGCCGTCGGGATCCGGCTGGCGCTCCACCCGCAGGTCGACCTCGCGACCGAGCCGCGCTGGTCGCGCATCGGTGGCACGTTCGGTGAGGACGCCGAGCTCAGTGCCGAACTCGTCGCCGGCTACATCCGAGGGTTCCAGGGTGCCGAACTCGGGCCGCAGTCGGTCTCCACGATGACGAAGCACTTCCCGGGCGGTGGGCCCCAGCTCGACGGGGAGGACCCGCACTTCGCCTACGGGCGCGAACAGGTGTACCCCGGCGACAACCTCGACTACCACCTCATCCCGTTCCGCGCCGCGATCGCCGCCGGAGCCGCGCAGATGATGCCGTACTACGGCATGCCCGTCGGGACCGAACACGAGGAGGTCGCCTTCGCCTTCAACCACGGGATCATCACCGGGCTCCTCCGCGAGGAACTCGGCTTCGCAGGCATCGTCTGCACCGACTGGGGACTCGTCACCGACACGTCGATCATGGGACAGGACATGCCCGCACGGGCCTGGGGCCTGGAGCACCTCGACGAGCTGTCCCGGGTCGAGCGCATCCTGCAGGCCGGCTGCGACCAGTTCGGTGGCGAGGCCCGACCCGAGCTCGTCGTCGAACTCGTCGAGCAGGGACGTGTCACCGAGGATCGCATCGACGCCTCGGTGCGCCGACTGCTGCGCGAGAAGTTCGTGCTGGGGCTCTTCGAGCAGCCGTACGTCGACGCGGGCGCCGCGAGCGGGGTCGTCGGGCGCGCGGACTTCGTCGCCGCCGGCGAGGCCGCACAGCGCCGCGCGTTCACCGTCCTGACGAACGTGGCGGAGACGCTGCCGGTGCGCTCGCCGCGTCCCAGGCTGTACCTGGAGGGCGTCGATCCCGAGCTCGCGGGCGCGTACGGCGAGGTCGTCGCGGATCCGGCTTCGGCGGACGTCGCCCTCGTGCGCATGCAGACGCCGTACGAACCGCGGCCCGGCGGCTTCGAGGCCATGTTCCACGCCGGATCGCTCGACATCCCGGCCGACGAGGTCGAGCGGCTGCGGGCGCTCGCGCTGACGGTGCCGACCGTGCTCGACATGCATCTCGACCGACCGGCGATCCTCACCGGGGTGGTGGACGCGGTCGCGGCGCTCGTCGCGAGCTTCGGCGGCAGTGACGCGGCGTTCCTCGACGTCGTCTTCGGTCGGGCGCTGCCGGAGGGCCGGCTGCCGTTCGACCTGCCGCGCTCGATGGCGGCCGTCGAGGCGAGTCGGTCCGACGTCCCCTACGACACCGAGGACCCGCTCTTCCGCTTCGGCCACGGGCTCACCTACCCTGCCGGTCCCTGAGCACCTCTTCCGGTCCCTGAGCTTGTCGAAGGGCGGTCCGGGTGCACCTCTTCCGGTCCCTGAGCACTTCTTCCGGTCCCTGAGCTCGTCGAAGGGCGGCGTCTTCTCGTGTGCCCTTCGACAGGCTCAGGGAGCGGTTCTCCGTCCGCGGTTTCTTCGTGCTCGGGGTCGCTTCCCACGGTCCGTGAATGCCCCTCCGGTCCCGGAGCACCTCTTCCGGTCCCTGAGCACTTCTTCCGGTCCCTGAGCTTGTCGAAGGGCGGCGTCTTCTCGTGTGCCCTTCGACAGGCTCAGGGAGCGGTTCTCCGTGTGCGGTTGCTTCGTACTCGGGGGTCGCTTCCCCCGGTCCGTGAATGCCCCTCCGGTCCGGTGCACTTCTTCCGGTCCCTGAGCTTGTCGAAGGGCGTCAGCGCTCGGAGCCGCGCAGCTCCAGACGCACGTCCAGGGTGTGGGTCACGGGCGGGCCCGCCTCGCCGGCGATGAGCGCCAGGAGGGTCTCCGCCGCGACCCGGCCCATGAGCGCCACGTCCTGCGCCACCACCGACACCGCCGGCGACACGAGGGGTGCCGCCTCGAAGTCGTCGAACCCCACAAGTGGCAGCCGTCGTCCGGCCGTCGCGAACGCCTGCATGGCCCCGATCGCGGCCCGGTTGTTCGCGGCGAACACGGCGTCCACCTCGCCCGACGCCAGGAACCCCGCCACGACCGCCGCAGCATCCTCGACGGAGTGTGCGCCGTCGGAGACGATCGGCTCGATCGGACCCGTCCCCGTCGCGCCGCCGAGATCGGCCTCGGCGAGCGCCCGGTGGTAGCCGGCCAGTCGCTCGCGCATCGTGTACAGCTCGAGCGAGTCACCGAGGAACGCGACCCGTCGTGCGCCTGCTGCGAGCATGGCCGCTGTCGCCCGGGTCGCTCCGCCCGCGTTGTCGGCGAGCACCGTGTGCGCCTCGACCGACTCGAGCGGCCCGGTCGGTCGGTCGACGAGCACCATCGGGACGTGCACGATCGTGCTCGTGGCCCAGGCCGTCGTCGCCTGCCGTGGCGGCACGACGACGAGGCCGTCCACGCGCTGCGCGACCAGTCTGTCGACGAGGAGGCGGTGCCGGTCGGCGTCCTCCTCGGAGCTCGCCGACATCAGCAGGTAGCCGTGTTCCGTGCACACGCGCTCCACCGAGCGTGCCAGCACTGAGTAATAGGGGTTCGCCAGGTCGCTGATGATGAGCCCGATGACCTTGCTCGACCGCCCGGGGCGGATGCTCGCGGCCGCCAGGTTGTGCCGGTAGCCGAGGGCCTCGATCGCCGCGCCGATCCGTTCCGACAGCTCCTGGTTGATGTTCGTCGCGCCGTTCACGTACCGCGACACCGTCTTCAGCCCCACCCCGGCCGCCGCGGCGACGTCGTTCATGGTCGGGGGGCGGGAGCTACGCATGCTCACCATCCTGGCGTATGGGGGATCAAGCGACCGGCTCGCCCGCCTCCCGCGACCGCGAAGCGACCGCTGAGTCCGGGGCGCAGTCGGGTGATCTCGGCCGCCGTCGGACGGCGTCCCGCGATCGTCGCAGCGGCACTCGCGCCCGCGAGTTCGGCGGCTTCCGCCGGTGCGGCACCGCGTGACATCGCGAACAGCAGGCCGGCGGTCGACGCGTCCCCGGCGCCGTTGGTCGACACGAACGCGGGTGCGGGGACGGGCGGCGCGACGAGGTCGACGTCTGCCCAGGCCTCGGCGAGCGGTGCGAGCATCCGTCCGCCCAGGCGCAGGCGGTCGACACAGGCCGCCCGGAGGAGCAGGCCGTCCTCGCCGGCCGAGATCGCCACGACGCCGGCACCCCAGGCGAGCAGGAGGTCCGCGAACGCCGCGGCTTGGGCCAGCGGTGATGCACTGGTCCCGGCCGGGAGGCGGAGCGTGCCGAGCGCCGAACGCAGGTCGTCGACGCTGGGACTCACGACGTCGGTCAGCGGCAGGGTGCGCCGGAGGATCGCCTCCCAGTCCAGATGGCCGACGGCGCTCGTGGGGTCGACGACGGCGAGGTCCATCGAGGTGGTCGCACCGTGTCGGTGGATCCGTTCGAGCAGCCTCGCGAGCGGCGTCGCGTCGTCGGCGACGATCCCGGGGAGCAGCGGGGGATAGCCGAGGTGGACGAGGTCCGCGTCGCCGACGGCCAGGTGCTCGCCGGTGAACACCTCGTTGGCGCCCGTGTGGTGCCAGAAGGTCCGGTCGAGGCCGGCGGGCTCGACGACCACGCTGTAGGAGGTCGCGGCCCGGTCGGTGACCTCGAGCGCCGGGTGCAACCGGTCGTGCGCGGCGATGCGCGACGCGACAATCGCGCCGAGCTCGTCGTCGCCGACGGTCGCGTGCAGGCGGACCGTGCTCCCGAGATCGGCGAGGGCCAGGCCGGTGTTCGCGACGCAGCCGCCGAGGGAGATGCGGAGCGGGCCGGTGTCGATGAGGGCGCCCGGATCGATGCGTGCGCTCGCACTCAGCCCTGGCGACAGGTCGACGCAGATGTGACCGGCGACGACGATCTCGCCCATGGACCCTCCGTTCTTCGCCCCGGGGCTGACCCGGCGCAAGCTAGACAACGTTGTCTCAGGCCACTACTGTGACACACCGAGGGACGATTCGGAAACCCTCCCCGTCACGATCAGGAGCCGCCGCAATGTCGCTGTACCGCCTCAATCGTCTCTTCAACGCCCGATCAGGTCGCGCGCTCGACGTCGCCGTCGACCACGGGTTCTTCGGCGAGCGTTCGTTCATCACCGGCATCGAGGACATGGGCGAGGTCGTCCGCACGCTCGTCGCCGCGGGCCCGGACGCCGTCCAGCTGACTCTCGGCCAGGCCCGTCTCCTGCAGCAGGTCCCCGGCAAGGACAAGCCTGCGCTCGTCCTGCGCACGGACGTCGCGAACGTCTACGGCAACCCGCTCGACTCGATCCTCTACAGCCACCACGTGCCGCACGCGATCGAGGAGGCCGTCCGGCTGGACGCCGTCGCCGTGTGCGTCAACCTCATGCAGATCCCCGACCACCCCGAGGTCCGTGAGGCGAACATCCGCTCGATCATGGCCCTGCGCCGCGAAGCGACCCGGTACGGGATGCCGCTCATGATCGAACCGCTCGTCATGCAGGACAACACGACGGCCGGCGGGTACCAGGTCGACGGTGACATCGAGAAGATCGTCACCCTCGTGCGCCAGGCGGTCGAACTCGGCGCCGACCTCATCAAGGCCGACCCGAGCAGCGACATCACCGAGTACGCGCGGGTCGTGCAGGTCGCCGGAGACATCCCCGTCCTCGTCCGCGGCGGCGGTCGCGTCGACGACCGGACCCTGCTGGAGCGCACGGTCGCCGTCCTCGACGCCGGGGTCAGCGGCATCGTCTACGGCCGCAACATCATCCAGCACGAGCATCCGGCCGCCATCACCGCGGCACTCATGGCGGTGCTGCACGACGGCGCCGACGCCGATGCCGGCCTCGCGATCCTCGAGGCGGCTCGCGCATGAGCGCCGACCAGGTGACGGCCGACCGGGCGACGGCGGAGCGCGTCAACGTCGCGATCATCGGCGGCGGACTCATGGGGCGCGAGATCGCAGCCGCCATCCAGCGGTGGCCGGCACTCATCGACCACCCGGTGCGACCGCGACTGACGGCCGTCTGCGACATCAACCCGGCGGCGCTCGACTGGTTCGACGAGATCGACACGGTCGTCACGAAGACCACGGACTACCACGAGCTGCTCGCCGACCCGTCGGTCGACGTCGTCTACGTGGCCGTGCGTCACGACCTCCACGAGCAGATCTACACCGACGTCATCCGAGCCGGGAAGGGTCTCCTGGCGGAGAAGCCGTTCGGGATCGACGCGGCGGCCGCGCAGTCCGTCCTCGCGGCGATGGCGGAGCACCCGGAGAGCTTCGTCCGGTGTTCGAGTGAGATGCCGTTCTTCCCGGGAGCGCAGCTGGCGATCGACTACGTGCGGTCCGGGGCGCTCGGCACGATCGTCGAGGCGCGCAACAGTTTCCTGCACTCGAGTGACATCGATCGGGGCAAGCAGATCAACTGGAAGCGCCAGACGCAGTTCTGCGGTGAGGCCGGCGTGATGAACGACCTCGGGATGCACACCTGGCACGTGCCGCTGCGGCTCGGCTGGGCACCCGAGAGCGTGTACGGGGTGCTGCAGAACATCGTCACCGAGCGTCCCGGCCCCGACGGTTCGCTCGTGCCATGCGACACCTGGGACAACGCCGTGCTGCACAGCTGGGCGACCCACGACGGTGTCCGCTTCCCGCTGGCGACCGAGACGAAGCGCATCGATCCCGGACAGAAGAACACGTGGGAGTTCGAGGCGATCGGTCTCGACGGCGGGGTCCGGTTCAGTACGAAGAACCCGAAGCTCGTCGAGGTGTTCGCGGTGCGGGACATCGCGGGTGGCGGTCGGGAGCAGGTGTGGCAGCAGCTTGACGCAGGCAGCCAGTCGGTCTGGCCGACGGTGACCGGGCCGAACTTCGAGTCCGGTTTCTCCGACACGATCCTCCAGATGTGGGCCGTGTTCCTCGCCGAGCGACACGGCTCCCTCGGCGACCGGTTCGGGGCGGCGCGCCCCGAGGAGGCGGCGCTCACCCACGACATCTACCGAGCGGCGATCCGCTCCCACGAGGAGGCTCGCGCGATCGCGCTGTGACGTGCGCATCGGCTGGGAGGCCACCCGATCGTCTCCCAGCCGAACGCCCTTCGCCGGTCCGCTCCCTGAGCGTGTCGAAGGGCGCTCCCTGTTCGCTCACCTGCCCGGTCCCTTCCATCGCAACGTATCGGTTCCTGAGCTCGTCGAAGGGTGGGGTCTGTCCGTGTGCCCTTCGACAGGCTCAGGGACCGGGGTTGGAGTCGGTCGTTTCTGAATGGTCGGTCCCTGTCCGGCTACTCAGCCGGTCCTTGCCAGCCCACCCGTTGGGTCCCTGCCGGCCCAACCGATCGGTCCCTGAGCTTGTCGAAGGGTGGGCTCTGTTCGTGTGCCCTTCGACAGGCTCAGGGACCGGGGTTGGAGTCGGTCGTTTCTGAAGGGTCGGTCCTTGTCCGCTCACCCAGCCGGTCCTTGCCAGCCCAACCGTTCGGTCCCTGAGCTTGTCGAAGGGTGGGCTCTGTCCGTGTGCCCTTCGACAGGCTCAGGGACCGGCCACCGGGTCCGTTCCGGGTTCTGGATCGCGCCATGCGGTGATCCGCGAGCAGCTGAGGCGCGGGAGGTCGTCGAACCGCCCGTCGATCACTGCTTGCTTCTTCGCCCGGCTCCACCCCTGAAGACGTTTCTCGATGAAGAATGCGTCGTCCACGCGGTCGTACTCGGCCGACCAGACGAGTGTGACGGGCAGTCGCTCGCGGGTGTAGGTCGCTCCGAGGCCGTCCATGTGCTCGGCGACTCGTCGAGCAAGGTCGATGGTGCTGCCGGTGTAGAAGGATCCGTCGGCGCATTTGAGGATGTAGACGTGGGGCATCCGGGAAGCCTCGCAGGACCTCGATCCTGTCGGTCTGCGCTGACGTCCGACGGTGGACGCTCTCGGATCACAGGGGAGTTGTGGAGGACCGTCGCTCGACCCTGCCGCTTCGCCCGTTCGGTCCCTGAGCTTGTCGAAGGGTGGGGTCTGTTCGTGTGCCCTTCGACAGGCTCAGGGGCCGGGGGCGGAGGCCGGTGTCGGCGGGGTGGGGGACACTCGGGAGATGCCCCACAGACGATGCGTACAACCCGGGTGTGACGCCGCGGCACCGGTCGACGCGCCCGTCGCGCTCTGCGAGGATCACCTGGCCCTCGCCGCCGACTGGGCGGAGCGCCGTTGGGGTGTGGTCGACGTCCTGCCGTCGCCGTGCATCATGTGCGGCTCGCGGCTCGGCCGGCACTACCCGTCCGCCTGGTTGTGCGCCGCGTGCGAGTGGCGGCACGGGGACGTGCCCGACGACGACCTCGCCCGGCCGCGGATCGACGTCGTCTACTACCTCCGCCACGGCGACCGCGTGAAGATCGGCACCACGACGAACCCACGCCAGCGGTTCGCCGCGATCTGGCACGACGAACTGCTCGCCCTCGAACGCGGCGACCGGCACGTCGAGCGTGCGCGTCACGAACAGTTCGCCCGCGAGCGCCTCGACCGTTCCGAATGGTTCACGGGGTCGCCCCGACTGCTCGCCCACACCGCCTCGGTCGCCCGCGACGTCGACCCCTGGGACCTCTACAGCCGATGGCTCAGCGAGGCGGCGGCACTGCGTGGGCGATAGCCCCTCCGGCGAGCACCGCGCTCGGAGTACGCTCAGCGCGTGTGCACTCGAATCTTCTGGAACGACAACGCGGTCGCCAAGACGGTCAGCCGCTGCATGGACTGGTCGGAGAGTGACGAACCCGAGCTGTGGTTCGTCCCGAGCGGTACCGACCGAGGTGGCACGGGCGACGCCACCTCGCACCGGTGGACCTCCCGGTACGGCAGTGTCGTCACGAGCATGTGGGGGATGGGGACCGTCGACGGCCTGAACACGGCGGGCCTCGGAGCGCACGCGCTCTACCTCGACCCGGAGGACGTGACGTTCGCCGAGCCCGACGGCCGTCCGACGGTCTCGAACGCGCTGTGGGTGCAGTACCTCCTCGACACCTACGCCACGGTCGCCGAAGCGGTCGCCGACATCGACGCCGTGCGCATCACGTCCCCGATGTTCCGCGGCCTCCAGATGGGGATCCACATCGCACTCGAGGACGCCTCAGGTGACTCCGCGATCATCGAGCCGATCGACGGCCGGCTCGTCGTCCACCACGGCCGCGAGTTCACCGTGATGGCGAACTCGCCGAGCCTCGACGAGCAGATCACCAACCGCGACCGCTACCGGCCGTTCGGCGGTGAACTGCCGCCTCCCGGCGACATCACCTCGGTCGACCGCTTCGTGCGGGCCTCCTACTTCCTCCACTACCTGCCGGAGCCGGCGGACACCGTCGAGGCGGTGGCGGGTGTGTTCCAGCTCATCGCGAACGTGTCGGTGCCGTACGGCGCGCCGTATTCGACGGGCGACGTGTACCCGACCTGGTGGCGGGCCGGTGCCGACCTCACGAACCGGGTGTACTACTTCGGCTCGACACGGAGTCCGAACATCTTCTGGATCGAGCTCGACGGACTCGCGGACGTCGGCGAGGTCCGTCGCCTCGACCCGCGCGACCCGAGCCGCGTCGGCGACCAGACGGCGGAGCTCGCGCCGGCGGTGTTGAGCTACTAGGCCGGCCGGTTTCGGTTCCCGAGCCGGTCGAGTTCCCGGGGCGTTCGCGTGGCGCCCTTCGACAGGATCAGGGACCGAGATGGTTCAGGGGCCGGGGATTCGACGGCTATACGGGGCGGCGCTGAGTCGGGAGGGCTCAGCGCACCGCGGGTGCGGCCCGGCATGAGTCGCGCTCGACGAGGTGCACCGGGAGGACCGTGCTCCGTCGGTATCGCGCGTCGGGGCGGTCGAGTCGGTCGATGATCCGTTCCGCAGCGAGTCGACCGAGGGCCTCCGGGTCCTGCGTGATCACGGACACCGACGGTCGCAGGAGCTCGGCCAGGGGGAAGTCGCCGAACGCGACGAGTGGGAGCGGTTGCTCGGCGAGTGCGGGCAGCAACGCCATCGTGCAGACGGCGTTCGACGAGAACAGGGCCGTCGCCTTCGAGTCGATCGCCGCCAGCGCACGAGCCGCCCCCTCGCGGGTCGCCGCGCCGAGGGCGATGAGTTCCTCGTCGGCGGGCAGCCCGGCTTCGGTGAGTGCCGCCCGGTACCCGCGCAGCCGCTCGGCGGTCGTCGGCAGGGCCAGCTCGTCGCCGACGAAGGCGATCCGGCGGTGGCCGTGCTCGACGAGGTGCGTCGTCGCCGCGAACGCCCCACCGAAGTCGTCCTGCGTGAAGGCGTCGGCGGCGAGGCCACCCGGCGCGCGGTCGACGAACACGAACGGCGTCCGCGACGCCCACGCGGCCAGTGAGCTCTGGTCGTCGCTGATCGGCGCGAGCACCACTCCGGCCAGCTGGCGCCGGAGCATCGGCTCGAGGACCGCGCGCTCGCGGTCCGGGTCGTCGCCGAGGCTCGTGACGAGCGTCGACATGTCGTGATCGCGCGCCGTCCGCTCTACCGCACGCGCGATCTCGGCGAAGAACGGGTCGACGATGTCGGGCACGGCGACCCCGATGACCGACGGGCGGCCCGAGCGGAACGCCGTCGCGAGGGAGTTCGGCACGTAGTCGAGCTCCCGCATGATCGACTCGACCCGTTCTCGGGTCGCCGGGAGGACGTGCGGGTCCTCGTTGAAGACCCGCGAGACCGTCTTCGCGCTCACGCCGGCGGCTGCGGCGATCTGGCGCATCGTGGCCATGCTCGGGTCCCTTCCGTTCGGTCCTGCCGGATCGGGTCAGCGCGCGGTGTAGCCGCCGTCGATCGGCAGCGAGACGCCGGAGATCATGCCGGCGGCGTCGCTCAGCAGGAAGGTGATCGGGCCGGCGATGTCGTCCTCGGTGGCCCACTTGCCGAGCGGCATCGCCTCGAGGAAGGGGCCTTCGATGTCGGGGCGACCCCAGTACCAGGCGGACATCGGCGTCATCACGACGGTCGGGTTGACGGCGTTCACCCGGATGCCGTACTTCCCGAGTTCCAGGGCGGAGACCCGCGTGATGTTGTCGAGCGCGGCCTTCGACGAGCCGTAGGAGATGTGGCCGGAGAGGGCGACGAGGCTCGCCTGGCTCGAGACGTTGACGATCGCGCCGCCGCGTTCCTGGCGGATCATCTCGCGGGACGCGTACTTGGTGACGAGCAGCGATCCGCGTGCGTTGATGCTGATGACCTTGTCGAACACGTCGATGTCGGTCTCCTGTGGGGAGGCGATCTCGCCGCCCCAACCGCCGGAGTTGACGACGCCCCAGATGTCGCGTCCCTCGATCGCGTCGCGGATGCTGTCCTCCGAGGTGAGGTCGAAGGGCAGCGGTTCGGCGCCCGTCTCGGCGGCGATGGCGTCGAGGTGTTCGACGTTGCGACCGGAGGCGATCACCTGCGCGCCCGCTGCGACGAGGTGGCGGACAGTGGCGCCGCCGATGCCGCCGCTCGCTCCCGTGACGAGGATGGTGCGGCCGTTGAAGTCAGTCATGAGGTGGTCCGATCGACGTGATGAGGCCCGTGCGTCGGTGCACCGGGTCGGGAGCATCATAACCACGGAATGACGGTCGTGTCACCCGTGACATGGATTTCACCAACAGATCATGACACCGGTGACATCCGGTGTTGACACACGCATCCCCTGGACCTACCGTGAGTCGGGCGACGGCGCGATCGCGACCGGTCGGCATCCAGGAGAGGTCAGGCATCACGATGAGCGGCACGACGACCACCGCCGGGACCGGCCTCGATGGCTTCGTCGACCTCGACGGCCTCATCGATCACGCCCGTTCGCTCGCCGCCACCGGGTCCCGCCGGATCCTCGGGATCGTCGGTGCGCCCGGAGCGGGCAAGTCCACCGTGAGCGACGCGATCGCCGCGGCGCTCGGCGACCAGGCCGTCATCGTCGGGATGGACGGCTTCCACCTCGACAACGCCGAGCTCGTCCGCCTCGGGCGACGCGACCGCAAGGGCGCGCCCGACACCTTCGACGTCGACGGCTACATCGCACTGCTGTCCCGCCTCGCCCGTGCCGGGCGCACCGCCGATTCACCGGGCACGCCGATCTACGCACCCCGGTTCGACCGCTCGCTCGAGGCGTCGATCGGCAGTGCCGTCCTGGTCCGCCCCGAGGTGCCGCTCGTGATCACGGAGGGCAACTACCTCCTGTTCGACGACCACGGCTGGCAGGGTGTCGCCGCGCATCTCGACGAGTCCTGGTACGTCGACGTGGACGACGAGGTCCGCCGCGACCGACTCATCGCCCGACGCCTCGGTCACGGACACCCGCGCGACGAGGCCGAAGCCTGGGTGCTCGGCGTCGACGAGCCGAACGCCCGCCTGGTCGACGCGACCAAGCAGCGCGCCACCCGCATCGTCACGCTCGACGCGTCGACGCCGGTGGAGACCGAGTCCACCCACGGCGTCTGATCCACCCTCAGCCTCAGCACCCTCGACCCGCACCACCCTCGACCTGCACCACCCGGAACCCGCTCACCGACGAGAAGGCACCACATGACCCAGCTCTCCGACGCCACCCTCACCGCTCTCGATGAGCACGTGGCCGTCCCCGCCTACGACCGCTCGGCCATCCGACCCGGCATCGTCCATTTCGGAGTCGGCGCCTTCCATCGTGCGCACGGGGCGATGTTCGTCGACCGCGTACTCGGGCTCCCCGGCGACGAACACGCGTCCTGGGGGCTCGTCGGCGTCGGCACACTGCCCGGTGACGCTGCCATGCGGGACGCGCTCGGCGCTCAGGACCGGCTCTACACGCTCGTGACGACGAGTCCGGACGGCGAGGTCGAGGCGCGCGTCGTCGGGTCGATCGTCGAGTACCTGTTCGCTCCCGACGACCCGGAAGCGGTCCTCGCGCGGGTGAGCGATCCGTCGACGCGGATCGTGTCGCTCACGATCACCGAGGGCGGCTACGGGGTGAACGACGCGACCGGCGCGTTCGAGCCGAGTGACGGTGCGACGCTCGCGGACCTCGACGGTCTGCCGTCGGGCGCGCTGCCGCAGAGCCCACTCGGCTTCATCACGGCGGCCCTCCGTGCCCGACGCGACGCCGGTGCGGTCCCGTTCACGGTCATGTCCTGCGACAACATCCAGGGCAACGGGCACGTCGCCCGGACGGCGATCCTCGCCTTCGCCGAGCGCATCGACCCGCCGCTCGCCGCCTGGATCGGTGCCGAGGTGCGGTTCCCGAACTCGATGGTGGACCGCATCACGCCGGCGACGACGGACGAGCAGCGCGCGTTCGTCTCCGAGCGGTTCGGGATCGACGACCGCTGGCCGGTGCTCTCGGAATCGTTCGAGCAGTGGGTGCTCGAGGACGCCTTCTCGGACGGCCGTCCGCCGTACGAGCAGGTGGGCGTGCAGCTCGTGGAGGACGTCGAGCCCTATGAGCTGATGAAGCTCCGGTTGTTGAACGCCTCCCACCAGGCGATGAGCTACCTCGGGCTGCTGGCGGGGGAGACGTACGTGCACGACGTCTGCCGCGACGAGCTGTTCTCGCGGTTCCTCCTCGGGTACATGCATGAGGAGGCGCGTCCGACGCTGGCGCCGGTCCCGGGGATCGACATCGACGCGTACTGCGCGGAGCTGATGCGCCGGTTCGGCAGTGAGGCGATCAAGGACACCTTGGCGCGGCAGATCGTGGACGGTTCTGAGCGCATCCCGAAGTTCCTGCTCCCGGTCGTCCGTGAGCAGTTGCGGACCGGCGGCGGGATCGCGCGTTCGGCGCTCGTGCTCGCGGCGTGGAGTCGATTCATCGAGGGCGTCGGTGACGACGGGCAGGAGCTTGCCCCGGTCGACCGGCGGTTGGCCGAATTGCAGGCGGCGGTCGCGCAGGAGGCGGAGCGCCCCGGGGCGTTCCTGGACCTGGAGGTCGTGTTCGGCGACCTCGGATCGGACGCGCGGCTACGCAAGGCGTTCATCGCGGCGCGAGCACGGCTGGCGAACGTCGGTGCGCGGGTGGCGGTGGAAGAGGTCGTCGCCGCGGGGTGACCCTTGCGGCGGCGGGACGGTGCCTCGTCGTCCCTGCGGCCGGTTGAGGGGGCGCTCGGTCGCTGAGTCGTCCCCGTCCTCGAGTGCTGGTGGTTCCCGTCTCGGTCCCTGAGCTTGTCGAAGGGCAGGTTCGAAGGCTGTTCGTGTGCCCTTCGACAGGCTCAGGGACCGGCGCCCCGGATGCGGAGCCTGCGTTCGGCTGGCGTGCGTGTCGAGACGTCATGGTGTCCTGTCTCGGTCCCTGAGCTTGTCGAAGGGCAGGTATGACGGTTCGTCGTGGGCCCTTCGACAGGCTCAGGGACCGGCGCCCCGGATGCGGAGCCTGCGTTCGGTTGGCATGCGTGTCGAGGCGTCATGGTGTCCTGTCTCGGTCCCTGAGCTTGTCGAAGGGCGGGTGTGGCGGCTGTTCGTGTGCCCTTCGACAGGCTCAGGGACCGGGATGGCCGGGTTGTCGAATACGGCGTCGTTCCCTGAGCGTGTCCGGGTGTGCTGGGTTCCCGTTTCGGTCCTTGAGCTGGTCGAAGGGTAGGCGTGTGCGGAGGCAGAGGGGTGCCCCGGGTTCAGGCGGCGAGGTGGATTCGTCCGCCTCGGATGGGGGTTTGGTGTCGGTCGATGTGGCTGGGTGGGATGAACCAGGGGATGCCGTTTTGGATGGTGATGGTCCAGTGGTCGTCGTGGATGCGGTGGTGGTGGAAGGGGCAGAGGAGGATGCCGTTGTCGAGGTTGGTGGGGCCGCCTTGGGACCACCAGGTGATGTGGTGGGCTTCGGTGAAGGATGGTGGGTGGGTGCAGCCGGTCCAGGCGCAGCCGCCGTCGCGTTCGGCGAGGGCGAGTTTTTGTCCGCGGGTGAAGAGGCGGGTGCTGGTGCCGAGGTCGAGGACCTGGGTTGGGCCGCCGAGGATCATGGGGATGAGGTTGGCGTCGGCGGCGAGGCGGCGGAGGGCGCCGGGGCCGATGGGTTCGTCGATGCCGTCGATGGTGGTGGTGCCGAGACCGGTTTCGAGGGTGTCGTGGTCGGTGCGGATGATGACGGTGACGGGGGTGAGTTCGGTGGCGGCGGCGTTGCAGCCGGCCAGGTGGCGGAAGGTCTCGGTGAGGGCGATGGCGCGGCGTCGGTCGATGGGGATGAGTGACGGCCCGTCGGGCATGGGTTTCCCGGATCCGTCGGGTTGGTCGGCGGGGTCGGCCGTGTCGGGGTGGGTGAAGTGGGGTTTGCGGGTGGTGGCGCCGATGAGGGCGTCGAGGCCGGCGCGGATGAAGGCGGCGCTTTCTGGGGCGAGTTCGGCGCGGAGGAGGGTCATGCCGGTGGGGAGTTCGTGGATGGTGCAGCGTTCTGCTCGGCGGAGGAGTTCGTCGCGGGGTTCGCGGCCGTCTTGGTCGAGGCGGGTGCGGACGAGTTTCGCGATGCGGGTGACGTCCTGCAGTGGCGCGTGGGCGGCGTGCTCGACCGCGATCACCGACGCCGCTTGCAGTTCGCCTCTGCTGCAGATGCGGCCCGCGTTGCGGAGCTCCCGGACGATGACCGCAGCACCATCCACGCTGAGGGGTGCTTTGGGTGTGCCGCCATCGCTTGACGGGTGGGTGTCATCCGGGACTGCGTCGGTGTTCGATGACTCGGGACTGGCGGCCGGTTCGAGGGCGGAGGTGATCGCCGGGAACGGACATTCCTCCAACTCGCCGAGCAGCCCGCGGGGCTGCGTGATCGCGGCACCGACCTCCGCGATCGCCGCGCCTCGGGCGCGTGCCACCCGCCACCGCTCGGACACCATGACGCCAGGGTTGGCGTAACCGGCGGCGCGCACGAGGGTGCCGTCGCGGCGGGTAGGCGACGGCCGCAACGCGATCGCGCCGGTGACGCGCGCGGCGAGGACCTCGACCGCGTGCTGCACGGCGCCGAGTTCGTCCAGGACCCGGAGGATCGCTTCGTCGTTCATGTTCTCGAGCTGTTCCGCGACACAGGCGCCTGGACGGATCGCGTCGAGCGCGCCCTGCCAGACCGCATCGAACCCCGCCGCGGCGGCGGCGAGTGGGTTCGGTGCGGTGCTGGTCACGGGTCCATCCAAACACGGACCACTGACATTCGAACGGTTACCGAATCAGCCGCTGATCAGCCCATTTATCCGACAATTGATACTTCCTCAGGGCCCCCTTCGACAGGTTCAGAGACCGGCGATGACGCGTCCGCCGAGCCTGCCGAGGTGCGGTGGGGGAGGTTGTTCGAGGGCCCTTCGACGAGCTCGGGGACCGGCGGGGGCGCGGTCGCGGAGTCTGTCGAGGTGCGGTGGGGAAGGCTGTTCGTGGGCCCTTCGACAAGCTCAGGGAACGGCGGTGACGCGGTCGCGGAGTCTGTCGTGGTGCGGTGGGGAAGGGTGTTTGGGGCGCCCTTCGACAAGCTCAGGCACCGAGTGCCCGCGGTGCCGGCGTGCGGTGGGGGAGGTTGCTCGGGGGCCCTTCGACAGGCTCAGGGAACGAGTCTCCGCGGTTGTCGAGGAGTGGTGCAGAAGGGACGTGCGGCCTGACCTCACGCGAAGACGAAGTAGAACGACAGGTGCAGCGTCAGGATGAGGTGCATCGTCGTGAACCGGCGACGGAGCCACGCGAGCAGGAGTCCGAGCGCGAGCATGCTCAGTGCCGGGAGTGGGTTCGGGACGATCCCGAATTTGTCGGGCAGCAGGATGACGTGTCCGAGGGCGAACAGGACGGCGACGGCGGGGATGACCATGCGCGACGGCAAGCGCGCGGCGAGATGGCGTTGCAGGAGTCCGAAGGTCAGGTAGTCCTGCCAGAACACCGAGACGGTCATCCAGAAGATGTAGAGCAGCACGGGGAACTCGAGCTCGTAGTGCAACGGCAACGCGAGTGCGAGCACGACCGGGATGACGTACAGGAATCGCTGCCGAGACGGTGCGAAGAGTTCACGGGTGTGGGTGCGCTGCAGGATGGCGATGGCGATCACCAGGAGGCCGGCGATCAGGGACTCGAGGAACACCACGAGGGTGTCCTCTCGCACCACGAGACGCACGGGGCCTCGGTCGGTGATGCCCGGGGTCAGGCACCACAGCGCGAACCACACCGCGGCGAGGACCAGTGCGGAGAGCGGGCGGAGGGATCGGCGGGAGGGAGCGTCTGTAACGGTCGACATGGCAGTCGATATGTTAGCAGTGTTATTTCAGATGCAAGACAAGGGGGAGGCTCGCAGCCGCCCGAAGCGACGGTGGAGAACGAACCGTCGGCGCGGAGGAGTCGTCGCGATCGAGGACGTGTTCGGAGGCCCGTCGACAGGCGCCCGGATCGGGGTGCCGCTCAGCCGAGCGACGCCGGGACGAGTCGGAACCCACCCTCGGCGACCGGCTCGAGCCGCAGTTGGAAGAGGCCGTCGATCACGAGGTCCGCATCGAGTTCGTGCGCCTCGTGCGTACCCGCAATGCCGACCGTCCAGCAGCCGGCGGCGCGCGCTGCGGCGAGCCCGGCCGGTGCGTCCTCGAACACGACGCACGACTGCGACTCCAAGCCCAGCCGGGTGCGGCCGAGCAGGAACGGTTCGGGGTCCGGCTTGCCCTTCGTGACGTCGTCGAAGGTCACGACGACCTCCGGCCGCACGAGGCCGGCGGCCGCGATCCGGTTGCCGGCGATGAGCCTCGTGCCACTCGTGACGATCGCCTTCGCGTCGTCGCCGAGCGCTGCCAGAGCCTCCGCCGCCCCCGGGAGCGCGATGACGTCGGCGACCTCGTCGGCCTCGATCTCGATGATCCGTGCGAGCGCTCCGGCGACCTGCTCGGGCGGGAAGATCGCGGCGAGCACCTGGGCGGCGGGCTGGCCGTGTCCCGCGGCGAGCAGGTCGCCCTCGAGGCCGTACTCGCGGGCGAGCTGCGCCCACGACCGGTTCACCGCCGGCGTCGAGTCGATGAGGGTCCCGTCGAGGTCGAAGAGCCCGGCGGCGAAGACCTGGTCGAAGATCGGGGCGGAGGCCTCGATGGTCCGTCCGAGACCGAGCGCGCGTTGGACGGCGGCGAGCTGCTGCGAGGTGGGCAACGCGGCTTCGATCGACAGGTGCTCGATGGCGGGTGGGGTGTCGGTCGACGGGTCCACGATGTGTGTGTCCCGCTCGGCACCTCGTTCGGCCCGGCGAGCCGCGAGCGTGGCGGCATCGGCGTGCAGCCAGACGACCTTCGGGACGACCCCGGCCGCCTCGACGAGCGCGTTCCATTCGGCGCCGCCACGGAGCTCCGCGGTGAAGGGTGCCACGAGTACCGCGCCGACACCACTGCCGCGTTGGTCGGCGAGGACCGCTCGGAGGGCCGCGTACCGTGCCGGGCGCATGGTCGGGCGCAGCTTCGCGTCGTTCCAGTGGAGCGGTTCGGCGCCATCGGGATCGCTCACCGCACCGAGACCGTCGAGCAACGGATTGGTGATGGTGTCGAGGTCGAGGAGCGGGAGTCGGAGGGCTCGGGCGAGCTCACGTCCGAGGGTGGTCTTGCCGCTTCCGGCTGCTCCTGCGACGACGACGATCACGCTGACTCCTCGATGATTCCGGGGTGGCGACCCGCATCCGAGGGGTCTGAACGCCTCTTCAATGCGAGTTCCAAATGAATTTGATCTCTTTCAGACAACGTTGCTTGACAACGTTGTCGGTCTGCGGTCAGTATAGGCCCACGAAGGAACGACGGGGTTCTGCAGCTGCACCACCCCGACCGATGACAACGCTGTCAGGAGGTGGAGCCCATGGGCACCTGCAACCCCGCGATCACCGCGACCAGTCCGATCCGGACACGTGCGCACGTCCCGTCGCTCCGGACCGGCTGCGACGTCCGACCCGTTCCGCTTCCCGTCAGGGGGACCCGCTGATGCGGCCGCCCGGGATCAAGGATGTGGCTGCGCAGTCCGGCGTCAGCATCAAGACCGTCTCGCGGGTGGTGAACGGCGAACCGTCCGTCCACCCCGAGACCCGAAGCCGCGTGCTCGAGGCGATCGATCGCCTCGGGTACGTGCCCAACACGGCCGCCCGCTCCCTGAAGTCCGGCACCGGCGGCGCGATCGGCGTCCTCATCGACTCGCTCGCCGACCCGTTCTTCGCCTCGCTCGTGAGCGCCATCGAGGCCCGCGCGCTCAAGGAGGGCCTCAGCGTCCTCGTGGCGAGCACCGGGCTCGACGAGGGGCGCGAGCGCGACCAGCTCACCGGGTTCATCGCCGGCCACCAGGTCGCCGGCGTCATCATCGCCCCGGTCGCCGCGGAGCTGCCCTACCTCGAGGCGTTCCGGAACGTGACGCCCGTCGTGGCCGTCGACCGTCCGCTCGCCGCCTTCGACAGCGTCGTGGTCGACGACTACGCCGCCACCCAGCTCGCGATCCGCCAGTTCGTCGAGCTCGGCCACACCCGCATCGCCTTCTACGACCGGGACGAACGCTTCCTCACCATCCGTCGGCGCTACCAGGGCTACACCGACGTCCTCGCCGAGGCGGGGATCGACCTCGACCCGTCGCTCGTCTCCTGGACCATCGACGGCTCGCTCGACTACGCCGCCGAGACGGAGCGCCTGCTCGGACTCGAGGACCCGCCCACCGCGTTCTTCGCGTCGAACGCGAAGGCGGCGATCGGCCTGACGACCTCCCTGCACCGCATCGGGCGGGAGGGGACGGCGCACATCGCGTTCGGCGACTTCACCCTCGCCGACGTCCTGCGACCGGCCGTCAGCTGCATCAACCAGGATCCGTTCGTCATCGGGACCGCCGCCATCGAACGACTCCTCGAACTGCGCGAATCACCGGCCGACGAGCCGCGCGAGTGGGTCGTCCCGACCTCCCTGGTGTCGCGTGGTTCCGGAGAGATCCCCGGCCCGGCACAGCGTCACACCGTGGACGCGCGCACCGCGTCCACCACGAGCATGGTCGGAGGACCAGCAGCATGAGCACGACCCAGCCCACGAGGCTCGCCCAGCCGACGCGACTCGCGCCGAACCTCATCGAGCACTTCTACCGCGGCGGTGACCGCATCGCCGGCTTGCGCGGCATCGAGCAGCAGAGCGAGTTCCAGCCGGAGGAGTGGCTCGGGGCGACCGTGAGCCGCGCCGACCAGGAGCCCGGCGGTGCCATCGGCCTCGCCCGCACCGTCGACGGCGTCCTCCTCCGCGACCTCGTCGCGGCCGACCCGGAGCAGTGGACCGGGGCGGGACAGGATCACGGCACCGACGCCGCCGACACCGGCATCCTCGTCAAGCTGCTCGACGCCCGTCAGCGGCTCCCCGTCCACGTCCACCCGGATCGAGCGTTCGCCGCCTCCCACCTCGACTGCGCCTACGGCAAGACGGAAGCCTGGTTCATCCTCGACGCCGAGCCCGGTTCGGCCGTCCACCTCGGATGGAGCGAGGACGTCGACCCCGACGAACTCGACCGTCGTCGCGACGCCCAGGACAGCGAGTGGATGCTGTCGCACATGAACCGGATCGTCGTCGAGCGCGGCATGGGCATCCTCGTCCCGGCCGGCACGGCCCACGCGATCGACGGCGGCATCTTCCTCGCGGAGGTGCAGGAACCGACCGACCTCTCCATCCTCCTCGAGTGGTCGGTCACGACCTCGACGCGCGACGAGTCCCACCTCGGCCTCGGATTCGAGACCGTGATGGGCGCGGTGTCGACGACGGCACTCCCGCAGTCCGAGATCGAACACCTCGTCGTGCTGCACGACCTCGACGCCCGGACGGACGCGCCGGTGTCGCTGTTGCCCGAGGCCGCCGACCCCTACTTCCAGCTCTTTGCCGTGGCGCCCGGCACCGACGGCAGCGCGCCCGTGGTCGCCGGCTTCTCGGTGGCCCTCGCGCTCACCGGCGCAGGCGCACTGGTCTCTGAGACCGGCGCCGAGGCCGTCGAGTTCTCCGCCGGAGAGGTCTTCGCCGTCCCGGCCGGGTTCGGGCCCTGGACCGTCAGCGGCTCGGCCACCGTGCTCGCCGCCGGCCCCGGTGCGGGCTGGCCGGCGACCCTCGCATCGGGAGGCATCCGATGACGCCACCCCTCGACGCAGGACCCACGATCACGCAGCAGCTCACCACACACCACCGCCCCGAACGGCGGTACGACAGCCACCACACGCCGGACCCGTCCACCGGGGCCGGCTGGAAAGGAACGAGAACGACATGACGACTCCCGTCTTGGAGGCCAGAGGCCTCACCCGGCAGTTCGGGCACGTCCGCGCCCTCGACGAAGCGGACTTCGAGGTCTACCCCGGCGAGGTCACCGCCCTCATCGGCGACAACGGGGCGGGCAAGTCCACCCTGGTCAAAGCCCTCTCCGGCAACCTCGCGGTCGACAGCGGCGTGATCAAGTTCGAAGGCGAACCGATCACCCTCACCTCGCCCATGCAGTCGAGCGCGCTCGGCATCGAGACGGTCTACCAGGACCTCGCACTCGCGCCCCACCTCGATCCCGTGCAGAACGTCTACCTCGGCCGCGAGATCATGCGGCCTGGCCTCGGCGGGCTGCTCGGCCTCATGAACGTCAAGGAGATGAGCAAGCAGTCGCGTCACGCCTTCGACGAACTCGGCGCGACAGTCCGCTCGCTCACCGACCCGGTGGGCGCGATGTCCGGTGGGCAGCGCCAGGCGATCGCCATCGCCCGCGCGGTGCACTGGGCCAACAAGGTCGTCTTCCTCGACGAACCGACGGCCGCCCTCGGCGTCCGCCAGACGAAGAACGTGCTCGAGACGATCCGCCGGGTGCGCGACAAGGGCATCGCGGTCGTCTTCATCAGCCACTCGATGCCGCACGTCATGGAGGTGTCCGACCGCGTGCAGGTGCTGCGGCTCGGCCACCGCGCGGCGACGGTCGACACGAAGGACACGAACATGGAAGAACTCGTCGGTCTCATGACCGGTGCCAGCACGAGGAACGTCGCATGAGCGCGGTGAAGCAGGCCGAGATGGGGCCGGAGACGACCGCCATCGAGACGGCCAAGGATCGGGAGACCCCGATCAGGAAGCTCTTCAAGGCCCAGGCCTTCCAGATCTTCATCGTCCTCCTCGTCGTCATCGCGATCTTCTCCGCGATCGCGCCCGACACCTTCGCGCAGCTGTCCAACCTGCGGCTCGTCGTGCAGAACGCCTCGATCCTCGCGGTGCTCGGCGTCGGCATGACCTACGTCATCATCACCTCCGGCATCGACCTCTCGATCGGATCCGTCCTCGTCTTCTCGGGTGTCGTGTCCGCGACGACGATGCGGGCCATGGGCGGCGACGACTGGGGGACCGCGATCGTCGGCATCATCGTCTCGATCGGCGTCGGCATCCTCTGGGGGACGTTCAACGGCATCCTCATCTCGAAGGCGAAGGTGCCGCCGCTGATCGTCACCCTCGGTAGCCTCGGCATGGCGCTCGGCCTCGCCCAGATCCTCACCGGCGGTGTCGACATCCGCGAGGTGCCGTCGGTCCTCACCGACTCCATCGGGTACGGCAACATCTTCGGCGCAGTCCCGATCATCTCGGTCATCGCCCTCGTCGTCGTCATCATCGGTGCGCTCATCCTCCACAAGACGAAGTTCGGCCTGTACACCTACGCGGTCGGATCGAGCGAGGAGGCGGCACGACGCGTCGGCGTGAAGGTCGACCGTCACCTCATCCGCATCTACGCGATCTCCGGAGGCCTCGCGGGTCTCGCCGGCATCCTGTCGCTGTCGCAGTTCGGCACCACCGCGATCGCCGGTCAGTCGCAGACGAACCTGAACGTCATCGCCGCGGTCGTCATCGGTGGCACCTCGCTCTTCGGTGGCTACGGGACGATCTTCGGCACCGTCGTCGGTCTGTTCATCCCCGCCGTCCTCCAGAACGGCTTCGTCATCACCGGCGTGCAGCCGTTCTGGCAGCAGGTCGCGGTCGGCGCCGTCCTCATCCTGGCCGTCTACGTCGACCAGGTCCGCCGTTCCTCCGCAGCCCGCGGTGGATCCACCAGCTTCTGGCGAGCCCTCGTCAGCAGGAAGAAGAAATAGAGCTGCTGATCAACCAGGCGGCGTCCACCAGGCGAAGCCCTCGTCAGCAGGAAGAAGAAGTAGCCCCTTACACAGATCAACACCCCCCCGCACCATCCCAGTAGTCCAGAAGTTCAAGAGAAACGGGTAATCACAATGAAGTGGAAGAAGTCAGTTCTCGGAGTCCTCGCGCTCGGCGCGTCGGCAGGCCTCATGCTCACCGGCTGTTCCGGTGGCGCGAGCTCGGGCGGCAGCAGCGCAGGCGCAGGTTCCGACGGCTACAAGATCGCGTTCATCCAGGGCGTCGCAGGCGACGAGTTCTACATCTCGATGCAGTGCGGTATCGAATCGGCGGCGAAGGATGCCGGCGCGACGGTCACGACCCAGGGTCCGGAGAAGTTCGACCCGACGCTGCAGAAGCCGCTCGTCGACTCGGTCGTCGCCTCGAAGCCGGACGCGATCCTCGTCGCTCCGACCGACGTGAAGGCCATGGAGGCCCCCCTGAAGGCTGCGGCCGACGCGGGCATCAAGGTCGTCCTCGTCGACACCACCGTCGACGACCCGTCGTTCGCGGTCTCGCAGATCTCGAGCGACAACAAGGGCGGCGGCGCTGCGGCGTTCGACGCGATCAAGGAAGCGCACCCCGAGGGCGGCAAGGTCCTCGTGGTCTCGGTCGACCCCGGCATCTCGACCACGGACGCCCGTGCCGAGGGCTTCCAGGAAGCGGTGAAGGGCGATGACAAGTTCACCGACCTCGGCGTGCAGTACAGCCACAACGAGCCGTCCACGGCTGCCGAGATCGTGACCGCGGCGCTCCAGAAGGACCCCGACATCGTGGGCATCTTCGCAGCGAACCTGTTCGCGGCCGAAGGTTCCGCGACCGGTGTCAAGCAGGCCGGCAAGGAGGACTCGGTCACCATCGTCGGGTTCGACGCAGGTCCCGCCCAGGTCAAGCAGCTGAAGGAGGGCACCGTCCAGGCGCTCGTCGCTCAGGAGCCGGCCACCATCGGCAAGGACGGCGTCGCCCAGGCGATCGCCGCTCTGAACGGTGACAAGGTCGAGGCCAAGATCGAGACCGGCTTCACCATCATCACCAAGGACAACGTCGACGGCGACGCGAAGGATGCCGTCTACCAGTCCAAGTGCGGCTAGGCCTGCTGGCCACCCCGCACAACCAGACCGCGACGGCGTCGGAGCATCGAGCTCCGGCGCCGTCGCGCTGCGTCCGGCAGCTCCGCCTCGACGCCACCCTCCACGGGGTGCGAGAATCGCGACATGACCCAGGTGATCGTCGCGGCGACCGCGGTGCGCCGGCTGTCCGACGATGCTCCGGGACGGATCGAGGCCGAGGTCGTCGATGCAGCGGGGCGAGCCCACCGCCTGGTCATCGCGGTCCCCGAACGCGCGAGCCGTGCGGCCGCCGCGTCGACCGACGTCCCGTTCCGACTCGGGCTCCGGGCCGAGTACGTGCGTATGGAGGGACAGGCGGTGGTGATCCGGTTCGCGGACGGCGTCACCACCACCGAGGGCCTCGGCGGGGTCTGCCTGGACCCGGACATCGTCCACTGGTTGTGAACGACTCGATCGACTGACGGTCGGGTCGGCGACGAGTCCTATGCGACGAGGGTGAGGAGCCGCGCGACCTCGGCGGCGACGGCGTCGCGTGCCGGGCCGAGGTACTTCCGCGGGTCGACGAGTGACGGGTCCGCGTCGAGGCGCTCACGGACGGCTCGGGTGAAGACGCCGTTGATGTGGGTCGAGATGTTGATCTTGCGCATGCCCGCGTCCACCGCCCGCACGAGGTCCTCGTCGCTCACGCCGCTCGAACCGTGCAGGACGAGCGGGACGGGGACGGCTGCCGCGAGTTCGCGGATGAGGCCGAAGTCCAGGGTCGCGCTCCGCGACGTCATCGCGTGCGAGCTGCCGACCGCGACCGCGAGGCCGTCGACGCCGGTGCCCGCGACGAACGCCGCGGCTTCACCGGGGTCGGTCCGGACGCCGGGCGTGTGTGCGCCGCCCTTCCCCCCGATCGCTCCGAGTTCCGCCTCGACCCATACGCCCTGCGCCTGGGCTGAGCGGGCGACCGCTGCGGTGCGATCTCGGTTCTCCTCGTCGGGGAGGGTCGCTGCATCGAACATGACCGAGGTGAATCCGAGCCGCACCGCCTCCTCGACGAGCGTCTCGTCCTCGGCGTGGTCGAGGTGCACGGCGGTCGCGATGCCGGCCTCGCGGGCGAGCTCCAGGCTCGCGAGCCCGATCGGCGCGAGGCCGCCGTGGTACCTCGCCGCGTTCTCGGACACCTGCAGGATGACGCCCCGGCCCGCGAGCTCCGCGCCGCGGAGGATGGCCTCGCCGTGTTCGAGCTGGATGACGTTGAAGGCGAGCACGGCGCGCTGCGCGTCGAGGAGCGCAGCGGTGGAGACGAGCGTCATGGTGGTTCCTCTCGGGGTGCACGCGGGATGATCGACCCGGTGCCGGTGGGGATGGTCAGGTGGTGGCCAGCAGCAGCTCTGGACCGCTCTCGGCGAGCGCGTCGACGGTGTCCGGGTCGAGCCCGTCGTCGGTCACGATCTGATCGAACTCGTCGAGTCCCGCGGCCCGGTGGAACGAGGTGGTGGCGAACTTCGCGGCGGTGACGGCGAGGATGCGTCGTCTGGAGATACCGAGCATCGCCCGCTTCACCTCGGCCTCCTCCGGCAGCGTCGTCGTGGCGCCCGAGGTGAGCCCCACCCCGTTGGCGCCGAGGACGGCGACGTCGGCGTGGAGCCCCGACAGCCGTTCGACGGTCCACGCGCCGACGGTCGCCTGGGTGACGGCGCGGACCCGCCCGGGCAGGGCGAGCACGGTGAGGCGCGGCCGGCCACCGAGCAGGGCGACGATCGGCAGGCTGTTCGTCACCACGAGGAGTCGGCTGGCGTGGGGGAGGAGCGCGGCGACCTCGAGGGTCATCGCACCGGAGTCGAGGAGGACGACTCCTTCCTCGGGGAGCTGCTCGACGACGAGCCGGGCGACGGCGGCGCGCTCGATGCGCTCGCCCTCGCGGCGTCGTTGGAGGCTGGGCTCGAACGCGGGTCGCCGGGCGAGGACCGCGCCACCGTGGTGGCGGCGGATGAGCCCCTGTCGCTCGAGCACCGCGAGGTCGCGACGGATGGTCTCCGGCGTGACGCCGAGTCGGCTGCTCAGCTCGGCGACCGACAGGGCGCCGTCGCCGTCGCGGGCACCCGCGAGGATCGCGGCGTGACGCTCTGCTGGGTACATGACTGCTCCGTCCGGTCTGGCCAGCGTATCCGAATCTGTCCGGAATCCCTTCCGATTCGGTGGGATAGGTGCAAAGATCAACATGATCGGGCACACCCGACGACGACGATGACGACGAACGGAGGGCCGCCGATGGCTGAGCACGGGCCGCACAGCGCACCCCACGAGTCGGGGTCGCGGTTCCTGCTCGGGATCGACGTCGGGCAGACCGCCGTCAAGGCCGTCCTGCACGACGAGCGGTTGCTGCCGGTCGCGGTCGCTCGGCGCGCGAGCCCCGTCGACCGCCCGGTCGCCCGGCACGCCGAGCGCTCGCAGGACGCCCTGTGGGCCGCGGTCGCCGATGCGGTGTCGGAGGTGATGGCGACCTCGGGTGTCGACCCGACCCTGGTCGCCGCCGTCGGGATCACCGGCCACGGCGACGGCCTGCACCTCGTGACCGCCGCGGGAGCGCCGGTCGGCCCGGCCATCACGGCGATGGACTCCCGGGCGCACGTCGAGGCCGCCGAACTCGCGGCTGACCCGGACCGGCTGCGCGTGGTGCTCGAACGCTCCGGACAGCTGCCGACGCCGGGCGCCCCCGGCAACCTCCTCCGCTGGTTGCTCCGCCACGACCCGGAGCGTGTGGAGCAGGCAGACGCGATGCTCTTCTGCAAGGATGTGGTCCGCCTGCGGCTCACCGGCGAGATCTCCACCGACTACTCCGACGCCTGCGCCTCCTTCCTGGACGTCGGGACCGCCACCTGGAGCGCCGAGGTCCTCGACGCCTACGGCCTGCCCGCCGAGCTGCTCCGCCTGCTGCCGACGATCAACCCGAGCGGCACGATCGTCGGGTCGGTGCTGCCGGAGGCCGCCGCGGTCACGGGCCTCGTCGCCGGGACACCGGTCGTGTCGGGACTCCACGACGTGCAGGCCTCGTCGATCGGCATGGGAGCACTCGTCCCCGGGCGGCTCGCCCTCGTGGCCGGCTCGTTCAGCACCAACGGCGTGACGACGACCCAGCCCGACGTGGACCCGCGGTGGCAGTCCCGCCTCTCGATCACCCCGGACCTGCGGATCGCGATGTCCACGTCGGCGACGGCATCGCCCTCCTTCGACTGGACGCTCCGGCTCCTGGGCGTGACCGACGCCACAGGCCGTGACGAGCTGATCGCCGAGGCCGCAGCACTCCCTCCGGAGGAGCAGGTGCCGCTCATCCTGCCCTTCCAATCGGACTCGCCGCTCGGCGCCGAAGCCTCGGCCACCCTCGCCGGCGTCCGCGACTGGCACACCCGGGCGCATGTGCTGCGCGGAGCCCTCGAGGGCATCGTGCTCATGCACCGCTGGCACACCCGTGCGCTCGGCGAACGGTTCCGGTGGGACGAGCCGATCGTCCTCGGCGGCGGCCTCGCGCGGTCGCCACTGTACGTGCAACTCGTGGCCAACGCGCTTCGAGCGCCCGTGACGGTCGTTGACTCGGAGGAGGCCGGAGCCCTCGGCGCTGCGATCGTCGCCGGGGTCGCCACCGGACTCCTGCCGTCGGTGGAACAGGCCCAGCACGACGTCGTCCGACACGCACCCGCCGTCCTGCCGACGGACGCCTCGGCCGCGTACTGGGCCGGGGTCGGACACGCGTTCGACGAGCTCGTCGAGGCCCTCGGCCCCTGGTGGCGACGACGGGCCGAGGAGTCGAGCCCCGACGGTCCGGCGTCCGAACGCGACGACCGTGCCGGGGTGGAACGATGAGCGCGTCCGTCGGCGGCCGCGGGACGGCCACGTCCAGCCCGGTGGACGACCGGCGTCGGGAGATCCTCACCCGACTCGACCAGGACGGGCGGGTCGAGGTCGGCGTGCTCGCAGTGGACCTCGGCGTGACCGAGGAGACGATCCGACGCGACCTCCGCGTCCTCGAACTCGACGGACGCCTCCGACGCGCGCACGGCGGTGCGGTGCGGGTCGACCTCGACCCGGGCCAGGACTCCGGGGTGTCCGGTGCGCTCGCCGCGCGGGCGCTGACCCTGGTCGACCCGGGCTCAGCGGTCTTCCTCGGCGCGGGGTCCGCCTGCGAGGCGCTCGCCGCAGGCCTCGCGGCGACTGCCGGGACCATCATCGTGACCGGTTCGGTGCCGGTGGCGATGGCCGCGGTCGCTGCCGAGGAATCGGCCGTCGTCCACCTCGTCGGCGGGACGGCGGACGGGCGCGGCGTCCTCACCGGCGCCTGGGCGCGCGAGCAGCTCGCCGGCCTCCGCCTCGACGTCGCGGTCGTCGAGGCGCTCGGTGTCTCCGCGGACGGCCGACTGCTCCACGCCTCGCCGGAGGAGGCGGCGGTCGTCGCGTCGGCGGTCGAGCTGGCGTCCACGACGATCCTCCTGGGCGACCCGGCGACGTTCGGTGCCGACGGCCTCGCGGCCTCCGTCCCGGCCGCCCGCCTCGACGTGGCGGTGGTGCATCACGGCGTCGACGAACCGACCCTCGCCGCCCTCCTCGCGACCGGCGTCCGCGTCGAGACGGTCGGGGCGGACGCATGAGCGGCATCGTGACGGTCACGCCGGCGGCCGCGATCGACCAGACCTACCGCGTCGACGGGCTGCGACTCGGCGACGTCAACCGGGCGGTGGGCGTGTCCACCGAGCTGAGCGGCAAGGGCGTCAACGTCGCGCGGGCGGTCACCCTCTCGCCGCTCCCGGTCCGTGCAGTAGTGCCGATGGGTGCGGACGGACGGATCCTCGCCGACGACCCGGCACTCCGGACGTTGCTCGCCGTGGTCCCGACCGACGGTCGGACGCGGGTGAACACGACCATCCTCGACGCCGCGACCGGGACGACCAAGGTCAACGAACCGGCGATCCCGCTGCGCGCCGAGGACTGGGCCGCCGTCGTCGCGACCGCCGGGGCCGAGATCGACCGGATCGGCGCGGACTGGCTCGTCCTCTCCGGCACGATCCCGGCGGTCCAGGGCGGCACCGGCCTCGTCGACATCCTCCAGTTGCTCCGGCAGGCGGGTGACCGGGGAGCGCGCGTGGCCGTCGACACCGCGGGTGCGGCGCTCGAGACCGCCGTCGCGAACCTCGACCTCGTCCACCTGCTCAAACCGAACGCGCACGAGCTCGCCGAGCTCACCGGCCGTGAGCTGCTGACGATCGGCGATGTCGCCTCCGCCGCCGACGAACTGCACCGTGCCGGCTGCGACCTCGTCTACGTGAGCATGGGGGCCGACGGGGCGCTCCTCCGCACCGCGGCGGGCCTGTGGCACGCGCACGTCGCAGCCACGGTCGTGAACACGGCCGGTGCCGGCGACGCCTCGTTGGCCGGATTCCTCGTCGGACTCCACGGCGAGGACGGACGGGACGACCCGGCGGCGGCGGTCGCGTCTGCCGCCGCCTGGGGTGCGCTCGCCGTGTCGAGCGCGACGACCATCCTCACCTCCCTCGAGGCGCTGACGACACCGGTCGCCGTCCAGGACCCCGACCCGACGACGCCGCTGAGCGAACCGGCCACGCCGCCACGCGACGAGGCGACGACGCCATGATCGATCAGGCCGTTCCACGCTTCCATGCCGCCGTAGACCTCGGTGCGTCGAGCGGTCGCGTCATGCTCGGGCGCTGGGCCGACGGCCGCTTGGAGCTCACCGAGGTGCACCGGTTCCCGAACGGCCCGATCACGCAGGACGGTCGACTCCGGTGGGATGCGGAGCACCTGTTCGAGGAGACCCTCGTCGGGCTCGCGGAGGCCGTCCGGATCGCAGCGGCCGCGGGCGGTGTGCTCGACGGGATCGGGGTCGACAGCTGGGGCGTGGACATCGCACTCGTGGGCGTCGGCACCGGAACGGCGTTCCCGACCGTGCCGCATCACCGCGGCGCCGACGCCGATGGACCGGCCCGCGCCGCTGTGCTCGTCGACGCAGCGACGGCCTACGCGATGACCGGCGTGCTGGAGCAGACCATCAACACCTCGTACCAGCTGCGGTCCCGCGCCGAGGAGCTCGACGCGCGCCGAGCCGACGGCGATCGCCCGACCGTGTTGCTCGTCCCGGACCTCTGGGTGTGGCTGCTCACCGGCGTCGTCGGAGCGGAGCGCACGATCGCCTCGACGACGCAGTTGCTCGATCAGGGCACCGGCGACTGGGCGGCGGAGCTGATCCGTCGCTGGGGTCTCGACGGCTTCGACTTCCCGCCGGTGGTCGCACCGGGGACGGTCGTCGACCCGACGACGCCGGAGGTCACCGCGCGTCTCGGGTCGAGCGTGCCGATCCCCGTCCACCGCGTCGCGGAGCACGACACCGCGTCCGCGCTCGCCTTCGCCCGTCCGGACGGTGCGGAGCTCCTCGTCTCGAGTGGCAGCTGGTCCCTCGTCGGGGTATGTCTGCCGGCGCCGGTGCTCACCGAGCACGCGCGGACCGCCGGCTTCACGAACGAGGCCGGTGTCTCCGGATCCTCCCTGCTCCTCCGCAACCTGGCGGGGATGTGGCTGCTCACGGAGTGCGCCCGCGCCTGGTCCGCGGAGGACGGGAGCGCGGTCGACCTCGTCGAACTCGTGTCGGCGGCAACGGCGGAGGCGGAGACGGACGAGGACGTCAGGCCCGCGGTGTTCGACGTCGCCGACCCACGGCTGCTCGTCCCGGGTGACATGCCGGAACGCATCGCGACGCTCTGCCGGGAGACCGGACAGCGTCCACCGAGCGGACGGAGCGACACCGTGCGCAGCGTGGTCGAGAGCCTCGCGGTCGCCTACGCCGAGACGGTCCGGGCCTGCGAGGCGATCACCGGGGTAGCGATCCGTTCCGTCCGCATCGTCGGCGGCGGATCGCGCAACCGGCTCCTGTGCGCCCGCACGGCGGCACGGACCGGTCTTCCGGTCACCGCCGGTCCGGCGGAGGCTTCGGCGCTCGGCAACCTGGCCGTGCAGCTCGTCGCGGCCGGTCACGCGCCGTCGCTCGACGCGGTCTACCGGCACGGCCAGGACGACCACGACCACGACCATGAGCGGACACCGACATGACCGACCGCACCGACCAGCCGGAGACCGAGACGGACCTCCTCGACCGCTTCGTCGCCTTCTCGCGCGACCTCGGCCGTCCCGATCGGGCGTGGGCGCTCCTGGCGGAGGGCAACACCTCCCTGCTCCTGCCCGACGACGGTGATCCGGCGATGCTCGTGAAGGCCAGCGGCGCGTCCATGGCCGAGGCGACCGCCGAGGACGCGGTCCGTCTCGCGATCGGACCGGTGCTCGACCTCGTCGACTCGCACGCGGGCGGGGACGCCGAGGTGGCCGCGCTGTTCGATGCCGCGGCCCTCGCGGGGAACGGTCGGCGCCCCTCGGTGGAGGCGATCCTCCACGCCGTCTGCCTCGACCTGCCCGGCGTCGTCGCGGTCGGCCACACCCATCCCGTGCCGGTCAACGCGCTGCTCTGCTCGCCGTCGGCCGACGCCCTGACCCGCGGTTCGCTCTTCCCCGACCAGATCGTGGTCCTCGGCACCGATCCGCTGCTCGTGCCCTACGTCGACCCCGGGCTCGAGCTCGCCCGCACGGTCCGCCGCATGCTGCGCGAGCAGCTCGCCACGACCGGCCGGGTGCCGAAGGTCGTGTACCTGCAGAACCACGGGATGTTCGCCCTCGGATCGAGTGCGGCCGAGGTCGTCCGGATCACCGAGATGGCCGTGAAGGTCGCCCAGGTGGTCCTCGGAGCACTCGCCGCCGGCGGGCCGGTGTACCTGAGCGACGAGGCCGTCGCCCGCATCGACACGAGACCCGATGAACTGCTGCGTCGAGCCGCGCTGGCCGCGCAGGAATCCACGACCGACCGCGCCGGGACGGCGCACGGAAGGACCACGACATGAGCCAGTCGACCAGCGCCATCGACCTCACCGGGCAGGTCGCGATCATCACCGGAGCGTCCTCGGGCATCGGCCGCTCGTACGCCCAGGCGCTCGCCGCTGCCGGGGTGCGCACGGTGCTCGTGGGACGCTCCACCGAGCGACTCTCGGGCGTCGCCGACGCCCTGCCGACTCCGAGCGTCTTCCTGGCGGGTGACCTCGCCGACCCCGCCGTGTCCGAGCAGGCCGTCGCCCTGGCGCTCGCCGCCTTCGGACGTCTCGACATCGTCCTCGCCAACGCGGGCCTCTACGTCGGCGGTGACGTCGTCGACACCCCGATGACCGCGATCGAGGAGCTCGTCGGCGTCAACGTCCTCGGAGCGATGGCGACGGTTCGCGCAGCGCTGCCGCACCTCGTCGAACAGGGCGCGGGCGACGTCCTGGTGACGAGCTCGGTGTCCGGGCACCAGGACATCCACTGGGAGCCCGTCTACTCCGCGACGAAGCACGCCATGCAGTCGTTCGTCCACACCACCCGGCGGAACCTCGTCGGATCCGGGGTGCGGATGGGCGCGGTCGCCCCTGGCGTCGTGCTCAACGAGCTGTGGGGGATCGCCGAGGGGGCTTCCGGGGTGGAGGACCAGATCGCCGCACGCACCGGCATCCGTTCCGAGGACGTCGCCGACGCCGTGCTCTTCATGCTCACGAGACCCCGGCACGTCACCATCCGCGACCTCGTCATCCTGCCCACCGACCAGGAGATCTGAGCGACTCGCGTCGCTCGATGACACCTCCACCAGCCCGCCCCGATCGAAGGACCGCACATGTTCTCTGACCTCCACGGCCGCACGGCCGTCATCACCGGCGGGGCCCGCGGGCTCGGCTACTCGATCGCCACGGCGCTCGCCGCGCAGGGCGTCCATGTGGCGCTGCTCGACCTGCTGCCGACCGTCCACGAGTCGGCCGAGCGGCTGGCTTCCGAGTACGGCGTCCGCACCTCGGCGCACCCGGTCGACGTCACCGACGCCACCGCCGTCGAGGCCGCCTTCGCCGCTGCCGAGGCCGCGCTCGGCGCGCCGTCGCTGCTCGTGACCGCGGCGGGCATCACCATCTGGGGCGACAGCGTCGACGTGCCGGCGGACACCTGGCGGAAGGTGCTCGCCGTGAACCTCGACGGCACCTTCTTCGCCGCGCAGTCCTTCGCCCGTCGAGCCATCGCCGCGGGCCGGCCCGCCTCGGCCGTCTTCATCTCGTCGATGTCGGCGTTCATCGTGAACCAGCCGCAGTTCCAGGCCTCCTACAACGCCTCGAAGGCGGCGGTCAGCCACCTCGCGTCGTCACTCGCGGTCGAGTGGGCACCCTCCGGCGTCCGGGTCAACGCGATCGCCCCCGGGTACTTCCTCTCCGACATGACCCGCGAGTTCACCGAGGCGAACCCCGACCTCGCCGCCGAGTGGACCGCGGACATCCCGGCGGGCCGGATGGGGCAGCCGGAGGACCTCCACGGGCTCGTCCTGCTGCTCGCTTCCGACGCCTCCTCGTACCTCACGGGCCAGAGCCTCGTCATCGACGGCGGCTACACCGCCCTCTGAGCCGGCCCCACCCGCCGAACCGTTCGACCCGACCACACCGACCCGAGGACCCGCCATGACGACGACGCCGCCCGAACAGACGCCCGACGACCAGGCCGACCGCGACGCCGTGTGGGGCGCCCGGCGTCGACGCTTCGTCGAAGCCCGATCCGGTGCCGTCGAGCGTGCGTGGGCTCCGCGTGCCGTCCGCGTCGACGACGGGCCGTCGACGGGCCGGCGCCAGATCGAACTGCGCCACCTCGGCGGACTCGAGGTCACGGTCGAGGTCGACCAGTTCCTCGACCTCGGCGAGGCCTCCTGGAACGGCGAGGTCGTGTCCTTCGTCGCGCCGACGACCGCTCCGCAGGCCGAGAGCTGGGCCCGTCGCTGGCAGGGCGGTCTGCTGACGACCTGCGGGCTCACCGCCGTCGGTGTGGCCGCGGAGGCGGACGGCGGGATGCACGGTCGGGCGCATCGCATCCCGGCGACCCTCACCCGCCGCGAGGGGCGATGGACCGCGGCGGGCCGGTACGAGCTCCTCGTCGACGGCCTGCTCCGCGAGGGCGCCGTCTTCCAACAGAACCTCACGGTGACCCGCAGCATCCGAGCCGAGGTCGGCGTCGCGCGGATCCGTCTGCACGACGTCGTCCGGAACGAGGGGTTCGTCGCCGAGCCGGTGCGCCTGCTCTACCACGTGAACCTCGGCTGGCCGGTGCTGCACGGCGGCGCCGTCGTGGCGGCCGAGGCCGACGTCCCCGGCGAGGCGGGGTCCGAACGCCCGGACGCCGGTGGCTGGCGGCGGGTGATCGGCGAGCCCGAACCGGCTGCCGACGAGCAGGTCGACGCCCTCGACGCGGTCGCCGGGCCCGACGGCTGGTCCATCGCGACCCTGTCGGGCGAGGCCGGCACGGTCACGGTCCGGTTCCGGCCGGAGCAGTTGCCGTTCCTCACGGTGTGGCGGAGCACGGCCGCGGGGTCGTACGCCCTCGGCATCGAACCCGGCACCTGTTGGCCGAGTCACGCCGCCGGTCCGGATCGCGGGAAGGCCGGCCGGATCGTGGAGCCCGGGGAGTCGTTCGAGGTCGATCTCGAGATCGTCTTCGAGCCCGCGGCCGACGACTTCGGCGACTGAGCCCACCGGCCTCCGTCACCATCCGGTTCCCGGTTTCCGAAGAATTCACGCTGGGGTATGTCATCGATGACATGAACGAGGTATGCTCGCCATGACATCGATGACATGGAGTCATCGTCGGAAGCCGACACGGACGTCGGAACCTGAACGGACACCGCCGTGCACCCTGCTGCGAACCTCGACTCGACCGCCGTCACCTCCGTGGCCTCGGATCGACTCGTCGCCGGCCTCGACCTCGGCAGCACCGGCGTCAAGATCCTCGTGACCGACGCCGACGGCGCCGAGGTCCTCATCCACCAGCTGCCCACCCCGTGGCTCGCCGGTCCTGGCGGCACGACCGTGATGGAGGCGGCGTCCCTCATCGCCACCGTCCGGGAGCTCCTCGACCACGTCGGTGCGGAACTCGTCGACCGGTTCGGGCCGGCCGCGCGGGTCCGGGCCCTCGCCGTCTCCGGCATGGGGGAGTCCGGGATCGTCCTCGACGCCGTCGGCCGGCCCGTCGCGCCCGCCATCGCCTGGTTCGATCCGCGCGGCGCCGAACAGCTCGCAGCCCTCCCGGCCGAGATCGCCGAGCAGTTCGCCGGTCGGACCGGCCTGCCGCTCGGCGTGCAGGTCTCGGTCATCAAGCTCCTCCACCTCCGTGACGCCGGACTCGACCTCGCCGGAACGCGCTGGCTCAACCTGCCGGAGTACCTCGTCTCGGCCCTCGGCGGCGAGGAGGCAGCCGAGTACTCGCTCTCGTCGCGCACCGGCCTGCTCGACCAGGACACCGGTGAGCCGTGGCCCGAACTGCTCGACCACCTCGGCGTCGACGCGTCGTTCCTCCCGCCGTTCACCGACGCCGGTGCCCCGCTCGGCGCTGCGAGCAGCCCGTGGGTGCCGCCGGTCTTCTCTGGTGCGGCCCTGACCGTCGCCGGCCACGACCACCTCGTGTCGGCCGTCTCCACCGGCTCGTTCCCCGCCGAGCGGTACCACGTGTCGATGGGCACGGCCGAGGTCCTGCTGCGACGCCTGGACGAACCACTCCCGTTCGCCGCCCGGGAGCGGCTCGCCGAGGTGTTCATCAACTGCGTCCGTCACGTCGTGCCGGGCACCTGGGTGCTCGTCGCCGGGGTCAAGACCGGTCTGCTCATGCGTCGCACCCTCCAGCTCGTCGGGGTGACCGACCGCGCAGGGCGCGACCGCCTGGACGACGAGGTCATGGCGCTTCCGGCGGGCGGGCTGCTCGGCGACGGTGACATCTCGGTCGCGGGCGCCCGGAACGATGACGGCGTCCTCAAGCTCACGGTCCGTGCCGACGGCGCGGGACCGGCCGAGATCTTCGAAGCGGTGCTCCGGCACGGCAACGACGAACTCGCCGTGCTCATCGCGGCGATGGACCGCGAGGTCGCCCCGGCCACCTCGGCGCTGCTCACCGGCGGCTGGGCCAGCATGCGGTCCATGCAACGCGCCCGAGCGGCCGTCCTGCCCGGCGTGCAGGTGTCGCACCGGTCCCAGGACACGGCATACGGCGCAGCCGTCTTCGCCGGGGCCCTCCTCGAACCAGCCACCTCCCGATCACATCCCTGACCGACCGACCACCCGACGACCCAGACCGATCCTCCCCGGCGCGACCGCTGCCGGGATCAGACCCCATCCGAAGCACAAGGAGCACCTCATGAACGCAGTAGCCACCAGGACCAACGAGCTGACGACGCTCGAACGCCGCGCCATGGCCACGATCAGCACCCCGGGCGGCGGCATGCTCATCGTCGCCGGCGACCAGCGCAACGGCATGAAGGCCGTCATGACCGACGCCCCGAACGGCGCGGCCGGCATCAGCCGTGACGAACTCGCCGAGGCCAAGAGCGACCTCGTCCGGTTCCTCGGCAACCACGCACCGGCCATCCTCCTCGACCCGGAGGTCGCCCTCCCGCTCGTCGTCGACGAGCGCACCCTCTCCCGCACGACCGGTCTCGTCGTCGGCATGGACTCCTCGGGCTTCGACACCGAGAACGGTCTGCGCCGGACGAAGTACGTCCCCGGCATGGACGCCCGCCGGGTTCGCGAACTCGGTGGCGACGCCGCCAAGATGCTCTTCTACCTGCGCTCCGACCAGCGCGAGGCCGAGCAGGTCGTCATCGACGAGATCGCCCGCCTCGTGGAGGAGTGCACCGCCGAGGGCGTGCTGCTCATCGTCGAGATCCTCGTCTACCAGCTCGACGGCGAGAGCGACGAGGCCTACGCCGAGATCTTCCCCGAGCTCGTGCGCGGCGCCGCGGAGATCTCCGTCGCCGCCGGTTCCAAGGTGCTGAAGCTCCAATACCCGGGCTCCGCCGAGGCCGCCGCAGCCGTGACCGAGGCCGCCGCCGGTGTGCCGTGGGCCGTGCTGTCCGCCGGCGTCGACCACGAGACCTTCGTCGGCCAGGTCCGCACCGCGGTCGAGAACGGTGCCGGCGGCGCGATGGCCGGTCGTTCGCTGTGGAAGGATAGCCTTTCGATCTCGTCGGCGAAGCGTGAGGAACTGCTCACGAACCGAGCATTGCCTCGCCTCCGTGAGCTCGAGCAGGTCATCGAGACCGCGCTCGCCGGTCGCTGACGGATCGCGGGCGGCGTCCTCGGTCGCCGCCCGCGAACCAGCCCGATCCGACCACGCCACACAGGTGGAACCACCCGAGGAGCAGCCATGGCCACGATGCAGGACGTGGCGTCCCTCGCCGGGGTGAGCTCGAAGACGGTCTCCCGCGTGTTCAACGACGACCCGCACGTGCTCCCGGAGACGCGGTCGCGGGTCGAATCGGCCATGCGGGAACTGAACTACGTCCCGAACGTCCTGGCGCGCACCTTCCGTGCCGGGCGGTCCTCCTCCGTGGGCGTCGCGGTCCCGGACGTCGTCGACCCCTTCTTCGCCGCGGTCGTCCGCGCCGTCGAGGAGGTCTGCTCGGTCTCGGGCATCACCACCCTCGTCACGAGCATCGGCGACGACCCGGCGCGCGAGCGTGCCGTGCTCGACTCCCTGCTCCGCTCACAGCTCATGGGGCTCGTCCTTGCGCCCGTCGCGGAGGACCAGTCGTGGCTCGCGCCGTGGGCCGAGCACACACCCATCGTGTTCGTCGACCGCGCCCCTGGTGGGCTCGACGCCGACAGCTTCGTCGAGGACGACCACCGCGGTGCCTACCTCGCGACGAGGCACCTGCTCGAGCACGGGCACACCCGGGTCGCCTTCGTCGCCGACTCGGCACACCCGCCGAGCACCCGTCGCCGGCTCGAAGGCTACCGTTCGGCGCTCGCCGAGAGCGGGATCGACCTCGACGACGCCCTCGTCAGCCTCGACGCGACGGACCGCGAACCGGCCGCCGCCGTGGTCGACGGTCTCCTCGGCCTCGTCTCCCCGCCGACGGCACTGTTCTCGGCGAACGCGCGTGTGACGATGGCGCTCGTCCCCGCGCTGCGCTCACGGGGGATCGCCTCGCTGGGCTTCGGTGACTTCCCGATGGCCGACCAGCTCGATCCGGCGGTCAGCGTCATCGAACAGGACCCGGCACGACTGGGTCGCTTGGCCGCCACCCGGGCGCTCGCCCGTTTCGGTGACGCGGACGGCGAGCACGAGCGCAGCACCGTCGTCCCCGTCGGTCTCCTCCTGCGGGAGTCCTGCGGCTGCCGCCTCATCGCGTGATCCCCCGGGCGGCGGATGCGCCCCGCGCCGTCGCTCCGTAGCGTGGGAAGCTGTTCGCGACCACGGGGGATGACATGCAGCGACCGGACGACACACCGACCGAGGGCGGCTGGGCGCCGATCGGACAGCCCGCGCCAGGGCCGATCCGGACGCCGGTCGCCGACGGATCGCCGGCACCTGGACCGGCCGCGGGCCCGGTGATCGGTGCCGCCGGGCGGGCCGTACTCGCCCAGCAGCCGGAGTCCGCGGCGGATCGCCAGCGTCGGCGGAACCGTGAGCTGGCCCCGATCCTGCCGACCAGGGTCCCGTGGGTCGCCGTGACGGTCTTCACCGTGCTCGCCGTCGGCCTCGCCTGGCTCATCGCCGCACCGCTGTGGCTGTCGGGTGAGGGACTCGCGAACCCCTGGTTCCAGCTCATCGCCCTCGGCATGATGTACACCCCGACCATCGCCGCGCTCGTCGTGGTGCTGTTCGTCGCCCGCCCGAGGAGCATCCCGCGGCTGCTCGGACTCGCGCCGCTGCGTCCCCTCGGCCGGACCCTCGGGCTCTGCGCGGCGGCGCTCGTCGGATTCCCCGTCCTCGCGTTCTGCTCCATGCTGCTCGGGCAGGCCATGGGGCTCATCGAGCTCGACCTCGTCGGCCTGTCCGGTCTCGCCGCCATCATGACCGCCTCGGGCGCCGGCGAGCTCGGGCGGGACGACCTCACCACGGTCGCCCTGGTCCAGCTCCTCACCCTGCCCCTCGGCGTCCTGGTGGCATCGCTGTCCGCGTTCGGGGAGGAACTCGGCTGGCGCGGCTGGTTGCTGCCGAACCTCCTGCCGCTCGGCACCTGGCCCGCCCTCCTGCTGTCCGGGGCGATCTGGGGTGTGTGGCACGCTCCGCTCATCCTCCTCGGCTACAACTACCAGCGGACCGACGTCCTCGGCCTGCTCCTGATGGTGGGCTGGTGCATGCTGCTCGGCGTCCTCATCGGCTGGTTGCGGCTCCGCTCCGCCTCGGTCTGGCCGGCGGTGATCGCCCACGGCGCGGTGAACGCCGCCGTCGGGGCGCTGCTGCTGTTCGCCAGCCCGACGTCGATGCAGGACACCGGCAGTGTGTTCGGCACCCTCCTCGGCTGGCCGGGCTGGATCCTCCTCGCAGCGACGACGCTCATCCTGGTCGTCACCGGCCAGTTCGGCAATCGTGCGGTGCCCGGACTGCGTGGCTCGGAGGTCGCCTCGCCCGTGAGCTGATCCTCCGACGCATGCGCGCCGCGTATGAGTCGCACCGGGCAGGCTGCTTGTCCGCCGCTTCGACGCTTGGTGCACTGGGACGATGCGCAGACCCGATCTCCCCGATCTCCCCGAGGCGTCCGTCCGCCCACGTGCCGCCCACGCTCGCCGTCACGGCGGTGCGGTGAGCGCACGGGTCCGCCGCCGGCGCCTCATCGTCGGCATCGCAGGCGGCCTCGTGCTCGCGCTCCTCGGGGGTGTCGGTGCGCTCGCGCTGCGACTGCAGGGCAACCTCAGCTCCGAGGCCATCGCCGCCCCGACCGGACGTTCGACCGAGCCCGCGCAGCCGGGCGCACCGGACCCGGCGATCAACGTCCTCCTCCTCGGCTCCGACAGTCGTGACCTCGCGGTCGGCGACTACGGCGAGGACACCGGCACCAAGCGCAGCGACGCGATGGTGCTCGTGCACGTCTCCGAGGGCAACACCCGGATCGACGCGATGCAGATCCCACGTGACACGCTGACCGACCTGTCGATGTGCACGGACACCGGGCGGGGGACGCCCGACGACTACGGGATGGTGAACGCGGCGTTGAACTCGGGGGCCGCCTGTTCGGTCGCCGCGGTGCAGGCGATGACCGGTGTGCCGATCGACCACTTCGTCGAGCTCGACTTCAGCGGCTTCCAGGCGATCGTCAACGGCATGGACGGGCTGGCGGTGTGTCTGCCGTCGGACATGGAGGACCCCTATTCGAACCTCGCGCTGCCCGCCGGAGCGCAGGTCATCGACGGGACGCAGGCGCTCGCGCTCGCCCGCACCCGGCACGCGGTGGGTGACGGCAGCGACATCTCGCGCCTCGGCAACCAGCAGATGGTGATGTCCGCGATCGTGCAGCGGGCGCTGAGTGCCGAGGTGCTCACCCGGCCGGACCGCCTCGTCCGCTTCCTGGACGCGGTCACCTCCTCGCTCACCGTCGACACCGCGCTCGGCGACCTCGCGAGCCTGACCTCGCTCGCCCACCGGGTCTCGCAGGTGCCGGCGTCGGCCATCACCTTCCTGACGATGCCGTGGACCGAGGCGCCGTCGGACGCCAACCGGGTCGTCCCGAGTGATGACGCCGCGATCGTCTTCTCGAGCCTCGCCACCGATGTCCCGGTGCCGATCGCGGGAACCGCTGACGCGTCCCCCGCCGAGCCGGTCGCCCCGGTCGAACCGGTGCGGGTCGTGGCGGTCAGCGTCCTCAACGGCTCGCAGACGAACGGGGTCGCGACGGCGACGGCCGACCGACTGACCGCCCTCGGTTACACCGTCGCGTCGATCGGCGACGCGGAGACGGACACCCCGGTCACGGTCCTGCTCGCGCGCGACTCGGACGCGGCTCGGGCGACGGCCGCCTCCCTCGCCCAGGAGTTGGGGATCACGATTGTCGTGAGCGGCGAACCGGGGCCGGACGACGAGGACGTCGTGCTCGTCATCGGCGACGACTTCGCCTCACTGACCCCGCCTGCCGCGCCCGCGCCCGTCGAGGTCGAGTCCCGCAACGCCGCCGCGGACCTCTGCGGCTGACGCGGGGCGTCGTCAGTCCCCGGGTGGGACCCGCTCCGCCAAGCGGAGGAAGGCACTCACGGCGGGTGTCCCGACGCTGTCGTGGCGCACGAGCAGGCCGATGCTCCTCGTGACCGGTGTCGGGAACCGGCGGACCCGGGCGCCGTTCGCCGCAGCCCAGTCGGCGAGCCGCTCGGGGACCACGGTCAGTCCGACGCCGGCGGTCGCGAACCGGGTGAGCGCGTCGCGCTGGGTGGTCACGATGACCCGCGGTGGCTGCACGCCGAAGCGGGCGTAGGCCTCGTCGGTCACGGCGCGCATCGACGTCCCGCGCGGAAGGGTCACCAGGGTGTGAGCAGCCAGCTCGTCGCCGGTGATGGTCGGCGGCGTGTGCTCGGCCTCGCGCTCGGCGACGGTCCTGAGGCCGGGGAGGACGATCGCGAACCGCTGTTCCTCCAGGAGCCGCACCTCGACACCGTGGCCGGCGGTGGCCACATCGGCCACGCCGAGGTCGATGCGCCCGAGGTCGATGGCGTCGAGCAGTTCGGCGGAGTCGACGGCGCCCGTGACCTCGATGCGGACGTCGGGGTGCGCGGCGTGGAACCGGGCGACGAGTTCCGGGACGTGGGTCGCGACGAGCGAGGGGAGTGCGCCGATGCGGAGCGTGCCGGCGGTGAGCGCCTGCTGGGCGTCGGCGAGTGCGCGGAGCCCGTTCGCCTCCTGGAGCATCCGCCTCGCCGGGCCGAGCACGGACCGTCCGGCGTCGGTGACCTGCATGCGCCGACCGACGCGGGTGAAGAGCGCGAGCCCGAGGTCCGTCTCGCAGCGTTGGATGCGTCTCGTGAGCGAGGGCTGCGAGATCCGGAGGACGTCGGCCGCTGCGGCGTACGAGCCGTAGTCGACGACCGCGACGACCGCTTCCAATTGCTCCAGGTTCATGCGTCGTGGGTCCGGATCATGCCTCCACGCTACCGACACCTGCTGGACATGCCTGGGCGCCGGGGGTCCGCCCCGCAGCAGGACGCTTCGCCTTGGAACCTCCTGCCCCGGAGCGGATCTCCTGCCGGTGCCTACCGAGCGCAGGCGTCGAAGACGTGGGCGGGGTCGTCGGCCGTCCGGAGGTCGCGGTCGCGCAGGATCGTTGAGAAGGGGACCTGCGGATCGGCGCACACCTCGTCGAAGGTGCCGCGCAGGTCGTCGGTGTACTCGATGTCCAGCACGGCGCCTCCGTACACCTCGGTGTAGGTGGCGCACTCGTCGAAGCGGTGGCACTCCTCCGCGACGGCGAAGTCGAACCCGACGTCGTCCCGACCTCGCGTGCCGAGCTCGGCGGCGTTCTTCTGCCCGATGAGGAGACCCGCGTCGTGGGCGAGGTCGGCGTACCGGGTGGCGAGGGCGATCGCGTCCTCAACGGTGAGTCGACCGTCGGACCGGGTGTACGAGTCGAGGTTGTCGATCTCGACGGCGTCGAAGCCGGCCTCCGCGCAGCGGGTGATGCTCGCGCCGACCCGCTCGGCGATCCGTGCGCGACGGTCGTCGGTGGAGAGGTCGAAGATGAGTTCGTCGGGCCAGTTCTCGTCGATGACCGGTTCACCGGCGTCGTCGGTGAGGACGAGGTCCGGCTCGGCGAGCCAGGCCTCGCGATCGGCCGGCTGGCTCTGGAACCCGTTGACGTAGCAGATCGAGTACCGGTCGAGGTCGGGGGAGTCGGTGCTGTCGCGGGCGACGCCGCCCACGCCGGCCGCCGGCTCGTAGCCGCCACCCAGCTGGTAGTCGAAGACGACGTCCGTAGGGAACCCGCCCGCTGAGTGGGTCGGTCCGGTGTCGGAGCTCGCACCGCTCGGGAAGGTGGAGCAGCCGGCGGCGGTGACCGCGAGCAGGAGGGCGGCGCCCGTCGCGGTGAGCAGGGGCGCGCGACGGGGGAGACGGGTCATGTCTCCACCCTAGGTCGCGGTCCCGTCCCCGCGCCGCCGCTCAGCCGGTACCGTTGGGGGCATGAAGTATCTGGTGTTGTTCTCCGCGGGTGCCGCGCTCATCGTGCTCGGGGTCGTCTTCGCGCTGCTCCTCGAGCTGCCTGTCGGGTTCCGGATCGCCGGGCTCGTCGCCATGCTCCTCGGCACCGTCGTCATGGGTGTGAACATCGGTCTCCAGTTCTTCGACCGCCGCAAGGAGCGCGCACGTCGGCTCTGAACCACGACGGCGCAACCACCTGACCCGGTCGGTTCCCCGGCGTTACCCTCGATGGAACCCACCTCCACCGAGGCGGGACGACGACAACCCGGAGGCATCGTGGCGCGCGCGCTCTTCATCATCGACGTACAGAACGACTTCACCGAGGGCGGTGCGCTCGGCGTGGACGGCGGCGAGGCCGTCGCCGCGGGGGTCACGCAACTGTTGGCCGAGCACGGGGACGAGTACGCGCACGTGTTCGCCTCACGCGACTGGCACGACGCCGAGGGCGACAACGACGGTCACTTCGCGACGGGCGAGCCCGACTACGTGACGAACTGGCCGGTGCACTGCGTCGCGGGGAGTGCAGGCGCCGAGTACCACCACGCGCTCGACACCAAGAGCGTCGACACCCACATCCGCAAGGGTCAGGGTGCCCACGGATACTCGATCTTCGAGGGCGTGACGCCCGAGGGGCTGAGCCTCGACGAGGTCCTCACGGATGCCGGCATCACGGAGGTCGACGTCGTGGGTCTCGCGACCGACTACTGCGTCCGCCGGAGTGCGCTCGACGCCATCGAGCACGGCCTGCAGGTCCGCGTCCTCGCAGGTCTCGTCGCGCCCGTCGACCGGGCCGCCGGGGATGCGGCGCTCGCCGAGATCACCGAAGCCGGGGGAGTCGTCGTCCCCGCCTGAACTCCGTCCCCGGCCGCCCGTCGCAGATAGTAAGCTAGCTGCATATTATTTCGAGCAGGGCGAGAACGGGGCGCGCGCATGACGCACGGACGACACGGCGGAACGCAGACGGACGCGGACACCCGGACGCAGCAGCGGGATCGGACGGGTGCGCCGCGGTGGCTGCGGGTCGTGCTCCCCGCGGTCCTCATCCTCCTCTGGCTCACGGCCGCCGGCGTCGGCGGTCCGTACTTCGGGAAGGTGAGCGAGGTCGCGACCAACGACCAGACGAGCTTCCTCCCCGCGAGCGCGGACGCGACCGAGGTGCAGACGGCACTCGACGGATTCCGGGAGGGTGACGACATCCCGGCCCTCGTGCTGTTCGTCCGCGACGGCGGGATCACCGAGGAGGACCGGGCGGCGATCGACGACGAGCTCTCAGCCCTGTCCTCCACCGAGGGCGTCGCCGACGGCGTCTCACCGGCCATCCCCTCCGAGGACGGCGACGCGGTCGAGGTCTTCGTCCCGATCAGCGGCGACGCGGAGGTCGGCGACGTCGTCGAGGCCCTCCGTGCGCAGCTCGCCGAAGCTGCCCCGGCCGGCCTCGACGTCTTCGTCACCGGCCCGGCAGGGGTCACCGCCGACCTCACCGACGCCTTCGCCGGCATCGACGGCATCCTCCTCCTGACCGCGCTCGGCGCCGTCTTCCTCATCCTCATCGTCGTGTACCGCTCGCCGGTCCTCCCGTTCCTCGTGCTCGGCACCTCGCTGTTCGCCCTCTGCACCGCACTCCTCACCGTGTGGTGGCTCGCGAAGGCCGGTGTCGTCCTGCTGAACGGCCAGGTCCAGGGCATCCTCTTCATCCTCGTGATCGGTGCGGCGACCGACTACTCGCTGCTCTACGTCTCGCGGTACCGGGAGGCCCTCCGCGACCACGAGCGGCGGTGGGACGCGACGTGGGCGGCGCTCCGTGGATCGTTCGAGCCGATCGTCGCGTCGGGCGGCACCGTCATCGCCGGACTGCTCTGCCTGCTGCTCAGCGACCTGAACTCGAACAAGGCGCTCGGGCCGGTCGCCTCGATCGGGATCGTCTTCTCGGTCCTCGCGGCGCTCACCTTCCTGCCCGCGCTCCTGCTGGCCTGCGGTCGCACCTCGTTCTGGCCGCTGCGCCCGAAGTACGGGAGCGAGCACCGTGTGCGCGCCTCGTCGACCGACGACACCGCCGTGCCGACCACCGGTCTGTGGGGTGGGATCGCCCGCCTCATCTCCCGCCACGCCCGCGTCGTCTGGATCGGGAGCACCCTGCTCCTCCTGGTCGCGAGCCTCGGGGTCTTCCAGCTCAAGGCGGACGGCGTCGCTCAGAGCGACCTCATCCTCGGCACGTCCGAGGCCCGTGACGGCCAGGCGGCTCTCGGTGAGCACTTCCCGGCCGGCTCGGCGAGCCCCGTGTACGTCCTCACGCAGGAGGGCGATGCCGCGCAGGTCATCGGCATCCTCGAGGAGGCCGACGGTCTCGACAGCGTCCAGGCGCTGTCGAGCGACTCCGCGACCGGCACCGCGGACGCGACGGTGAGCGACGGGGAGGCGGTGTTCACGGCCCCCGCCGCGGGACCCCCGGGGACCCCGGTGGCGTCCGCCGAACCGACGGTCGACGACGGCCGCATCCTGCTCCAGGCGACGCTCGATGCGGCACCGGACTCGACGACGGCGGAAGAGAGCGTGCGACAACTGCGCTCGACCCTCGACGCCGAGGTCGGCACCCACGCGCCGGTCGGCGGCGTCACGGCGACCGCCATCGACTCGAACGACGCGTCCATCCACGACCGGAACCTCATCATCCCCGTGGTGCTCGCCGTCATCCTCCTCATCCTCATGCTGCTGCTCCGCTCGGTGCTCGCCCCGGTCCTGCTGATCCTCAGCGTGGTGGTGTCCTTCGGGGCGGCTCTCGGGGTGTCCGCGCTCGTGTTCAACCACGTGCTCGGGTTCCCGGGCGCGGACCCGAGTGTGCCGCTCTACGGCTTCGTCTTCCTCGTGGCGCTCGGAATCGACTACAACATCTTCCTCATGACGAGGGTCCGCGAGGAGTCGCTGCGGGTCGGAACGAGGGCCGGCGTGCTGCGGGGGCTGGCGATCACGGGTGGCGTGATCACCTCGGCCGGACTCGTGCTCGCGGCCACGTTCGCGGCGCTGGGCGTCATTCCGATCCTGTTCCTCGCGCAGATCGCGTTCATCGTGGCGTTCGGGGTCCTCCTCGACACGATCATCGTCCGGACGCTGCTCGTCCCCGCCCTCAGCCACGACATCGGGAGCGCCATCTGGTGGCCGTCGAAGCTCGCGAAGGGTCGGGTCGAGCACCGGCACACGGCCTGACCGAGGCGGACGCGACCGGCTACCCCTGCTCGGCGAGGAACGCCAGCACGGCGTCCTTGAACGCCCGCGACGAGACCGCGTTGAAGTGCTCGCGGCCGGGCAGCCCCACGTAGCGGGCACCGGCGGCTTCGGCGAGCCGCCGACTCCCGGCGGCGACCGCGTCGTCGTCTCCGGTCACGAGCAGCATCGGCAGCGGCGGCACCTCGGCCGTGCTCGGCTGTGGCCCTCCGCGCAGGCCTTCCACCAGGGCAATGAGGGCCTCCACGTCGTTGCCCGGGACGCCCTCGGCCATCGTCACGTACGTGTCTGTGAGGGCGTGCGTGATCGTCGTCCCGGTCCTCACATGGTGACGGGCCGCCTCCAGGTCGAAGTCGCGGAGCGAGTCGCCCTCGGGGAGACCGCCGAGGCTGAGGGAGCGCACGCGGTCGGGGTGCCGGACGCCCAACCGCCAGCCCACCCGGGAGCCCAGCGAGTACCCGAGATAGTGCGGCTCGTCGACGCCGTAGCCGTCGAGGACGGACAGGACGTCGTCGACGAGGATGTCGAGTCGGTATGCGGCGGGATCCGTCGGTTTGTCGGAGGCTCCGTGACCGCGTTGGTCGAGGGTCAGCAGGCGGTACCCGGCGCGCGTCAGCGTGCGTGTCCACCCGGCGAGGTCCCAGTTGAGTCCGGCGCTCGAGGCGAAGCCGTGCACCGCGACGATCGTTCCGAGGTCGCCTGTGCCCGGAGCCGGTTCGTGGAGGTACGTCGCGATCCGGATGCCGTCCGTCGACATGACGTAGGTGGGTGCGGTCGGGGCAGGCTGAGGAAGCACCCGTCAACGATACCCGCGGTGGCGCCGCGCAGGCTCAGTCGACGGCCACCGGCCGTGGTCCCTGCTGCATCATCTCGGAGAGGTACGGGGCGACGACGCTCGTGGAGATGCGGCAGTCGAGCAGGAGGACGCCCTGCGCTCCGGCGTGGACCCAGTCGGTGAGTCCGTCGAGGTCCGCGAGCGTGTCGATCGTCACGCCCTGGCCACCCAACGCCCGCGCGAGGGCGGCGAAGTCGACCTCGTCGATGAGCATCGGGGTCTGGTCGAGTCCACGCGAGCCGTACTGGTGGACCTCGGCTCCGTAGGCGGCGTCGTTGAAGACCACGATCACGCCGCTCGGCACCGTGCGGATGACGGTGTCGAGGTCGGGGAGCGCCATGAGGCCGCCGCCGTCGCCGGTGCACAGGACGGTGGTGCCCGTGTGCCCGGCCGCCGCGGCACCGACGGCGCTCGGGAACCCGAGTCCGATCGACTGGTACGCCGTCCCGACCATGACGAGGCGGTCGGGGGAGGGGATGTCGAAGTACATCGGCGCCCAACCGATGAAGTGGCCGCCGTCCTGGACGACCGTGCGGTCGGCCGGGAGTAGCTCGTCCAGTCGGTGCGCGAGGCTGCGCGGGTCGAGGCGCCCGTCGGCGCACAGCCCGTCGTCGGACGAGCCGTCACCCAGGTCGCGGTCGAGGTGCGGGGCTGGACGGGTGGTACCGGCCGACCCGATCCATCCGGACCCCGCGCCGTCGGGGAGCCGTTCCAGGAGACCTGCGGCTGCGAGGGCCGCGTCACCGTGGATGAGCTCGTCGACCCTGGCGTTCGTCGGGGCGTCGGCGAGGTCGACCTGGATGACGTGCGCATCGGGGGAGAAGGCCTCGCCGAATCGCATCGTGAACTGGTTGAGGCCTGCGCCGACGACGAGCACGACGTCCGCTTCGGCGATGCGCCTCGCGGCGTGCTCCGTCGCGAACCCGCCGGCCACCCCGAGATCACGGGGGCTGGAACCGAAGAGCCCGCGTCCGAGCGCCGTGGTCGCGGTGTGGGCGTCGAGCCGGTCGGCGAGCTCGCCGAGGACGGGTCCGGCGTCGGCCAGCCAGGCTCCACGCCCCGCGAGGATGAGCGGACGGTGTGCGCTGCGCAGAGCTGCGGCGGCGGTGTCCAGGCGCCGCGCGACGGGCTCCACGCGGGACGGCCGGACGAGCGCCGGGTGGTGTGGTGTCCCGTCCGCCCGCAGCGGCTCGTCGGACGCCACGGCGGCGAGGTCGTAGGGGATCGCGAGCACGACCGCGGTCCGGCGGTGGACGGCGTGCTCGATGGCACGGAGCGTGGTCGCGGTGGCGTCGTCACGACCGACGGTGAAGGTCGGTGCACCGAGCCCGGCGGCGATCTGGAACTGGTCGACGTCCCAGGGGCGGGCCCCGGTGGTCGGGGCGTCACCGACGACGAGGACCAGCGGGATCTGAGCCATCACCGCCTCCGCGAGCGGCGTCAGGGTGTTGGTGAATCCGGCGCCGTAGGTCGCGGTGGCGGCAGCGAGGCCGCCGCCCGCGCGGGCGTAGGCGTCGGCTGCGGCGACACCGCCGGCCTCGTGCCGCATGGCGGTGAAGCGGGTCGTCGTCGCGGCGAGGGCGTCGAGGAGGTGCGCGTTGCCGTTGCCCATGACTCCGAACACCTCGGAGACATGGCGGCTGAGTGCCTGTGCCACCCGGGCGGAGACGGTGGAGGAGCGGATCGACGTGGGAACGGTCGACGAAGCGTGTTCGGACATGGGAGACCTTCGAGAACGTGGACGGATGGGATTCCGTGTGTGTCTCGCCGGTGCTGGCCGCGCTATCGCCCTTTTTTCGAGCAACGACCCCCGTGTTGTGGAGTCTGACGAGCACACTCTACTCCGCAGCGACCGCGCTGCACAGTGCGGCAGCGACAGCATCCGCTCCACATCCGTGACGCCTGCCGGACACTCGGACCCGGGTTCGACGGAGGCTGGCTCCATGAACCACATCGTGCAGGCCAACGCGGCCGAAGACCTCCTCGCCCTCATCCCCGGACTCGTCGGAAGCACTCCGAGATCGAGTCTCGTCGTCGTCCTGTTCGCGGGCCGTTACAGCCGCGGCGCACTCCAGGTGCACCTGCCGGCCGGAACGGACGTCGACCGGCAGGTGGCGGACGCCGCCGCGGAGCGCGCCCTCGGGTTCGCCTGCCGGGCTCCGGGTGTCGACGCCATCGTGCCCGTGGTCTACACGGACGACGCGTTCGGAGCCGGGGCGGAGCCGCCGGGCGGGACGATCGCCGACGCCGTCCTGGAGCTGGCGAGCGCGCAGGGGTTCACGGTCAAAGACGCCCTCTGCTCGGCCGCCGACGGATGGGGCTCCTACCTCGACCCCGGACTCCCCGCCGGAGGGCGTCCGCCGGCGATCGTGGCCTCGGCGGCGGTCCCGCCGGTCCCACCGCTCCCCTGGGAGCTCGTCACGACCGAGGTCCCGTCGGTGGACGTGGCGACGTTCGCAGCCGTCGACCTCGAGTACCGGGTGCTCTGCGCTCGACTGGCCTCCATGCTCGACGCGGCCGCCGATCGCGCCCGCACGACCTGGCGGATCGACGTCGGAGACGCCGTGGAACGACTCGACGGCCTTCCTGCGGTCTTCGAGGACGCGCTCGCCCGCGGCGTCGAGGGGATGACCGCCCGGGAAGTGGCCTTCCTGTTGCTGAGCCTGTCACGCCCGTGGGCGAGCGATCTCGCACTCATGCAGTGGGCGTTCGGGCGCGAGCTGGGTGAGGAACTCGACGACGCCGAACGCGCGTACGGGCATCTGCCGGTCGGTACGGACGACCCGGAGGTGTTCCACCGGGTCGCCCACCTGCTGGTCGGCGACGGACCGCATCCCGATATCCAGCGCATCCGGGCGGCGAGCAGCCTGCTCCTCGGCGTCGCGGCGCGAGCGTCGGAGTCGGCACGCGTCGCGCCGCTCGCCATGCTCGCCTGGCTGTCGTGGGCGCTCGGCCAGAGCACGCGCGCGACCGCCTTCCTCGCAGAGCTGGTCGACGAGGAGCTGGACCACCCGCTGGCGGCGACCGTCGGGTCGCTGATCCGCCAGGGGCACCTCCCGGCCTGGGCGTTCTGCAGCGCCCCGGGAACACGCGTCGGCGTAGCCGCGCCGAGCGATCAGCCCGCCGCGTGACGCTCGAGGAAGTCGTAGACCTCGGAGTCGTCGACGCCCGGGAAGGTGCCGCTCGGCAGTGGGGAGAGGATGTGGGTGTGCAACCGGGCGCTCGGCCAAGCCTGCTCCCGCCACTTGTCGGCGAGGTCCGACGGTGGTCGACGGCAGCAGGTCGGGTCCGGGCAGGTGGAGACCGCACGCGTCGTGGTCTCCCGTCCGCGGAACCACTTCGCCTCGCCCCAGGGCACGCCGACCGAGATCGAGAACTCGCCGGCCTCGGTCGTGCCGGTCTGCGTCGCGCACCAGAAGGTACCGGCCGGGGTGTCGGTGTACTGGTAGAGCTCCGTGGTGCGGTTCGTCCGCGCGAAGGCGTTCCGCGCGCTCCACTTCCGGCACACGATCTGGCCCTCCACCGCGCCCGTCACGTCGACGGGCAGCGGCAGCGCATCGTTCTCATAGGCCTTCGAGATCGCCCCGTCCTCGGAGACCCGCAGGAAGTGCAGGCGCATGTCGAGTCGGGCGGTCGCCAGGTTGGTCAGGCGCAGCGCCGCGGCCTCATGGGTGACCCCGAAGGCGTCGCGGAAGTCCTCGACGGCCAGGTTGCGGTCGCGCTTGGCCTGCTGCAGGAACGAGACCGCGGCCGTCTGCGGCATGAGCGCCGCCGCCGCGAAGTAGTTGATCTCGAGCCGTTGCCGGAGGAACTCCGCGTAGCTCGTCGGGCGCTGGTGCCCGAGCAGGCGGTGCGCCATCGCTTGCAGGGCCATGGACCGCAGGCCGTGCCCGCCGGGGATCGACGCCGGTGGCAGGTAGATGCGCCCGTTCTCGAGATCGGTGACGCTGCGGGCGGAGTGCGGCAGGTCGTTGACATAGATGAGGTCGAAGCCGAGCTGTTCCGCCATGATGCTCACCGTGCGGTGGGTGAGCGCGCCGGTGCTGTGCCCGGCGCGCAGCACACGCGACTCCGCGAGTTCCTCGATCTCGGGCAGGTGGTTGTCGCGCTCCCGCATCCACTCCCGCAACTCGGTGTTGGCACGCCGTGCCTCCTCCGGGGTCGCGATCGCCTCGCTCGCGTGCCGCTGCAGTTCGCGGTGCAGGCCCACGAGTGCGCGGAGGGCCTCGTCCGGGATGCCCTTCGACGGCTTGACGATCGGCAGGGTCAACTCGCCGTAGAGCGCACTGCGCTGGAGGCGGTCCAGCTCGATCTCCAGCGCTGCGCGGGGGTTCGGTGCCTCCTTCGACAGGAGGTCGGTCAGGTCGACCCCGAGCGCGGTCGTCAGCTCCTGCAGGACCGACAGCTTCGGCTCGCGCTTCCCGTTCTCGATGAGGGAGAGCTGGCTCGCCGCCAGCCCGACCCGTTCGCCGAGGTCGTCGAGGGTGAGGCCTCGCCGGGTCCGGAAGTGCCGGATCCGATGGCCGAGCGTGAGGAGTTCGGCGGCGGCGGTCGATGCGGGAGTCGGCGTCATTCCTTCACCGTATCGAAAGAACCGCGATTCTTGAAGAGAGAATGCGTGTGAAGATCGGCCGAATCGGGCGCATGGTGGCTCTACGACCACTTCTTGACCGTCCCACCAACGCCGGAGGAACGCATGTCCATCGCAGCACTGATTCCCGACACCGCACCCGCTCCCGCCGCCCGCGCGGAGCTCCGAGCGGTGCCGCGCCCGAAGCGGAGCGGTCTCGCCGAGCTGCACGCCTGGGTCGACGACCTGGCGGCCCTCCTGGAGCCGTCCGCGATCCACTGGGTCGACGGCTCCGCGAGCGAGTCGCACCGGCTCACCCACCAGCTCGTCGAGGAGGGGAAGCTGATCAAGCTCAACCCGGAGTGGCGGCCGAACAGTTTCCTCGCCCGCAGCGATCCGCGCGACGTCGCGCGCGTCGAGGACCGCACCTTCATCTGCTCCGAGCAGGAGGAGGACGCCGGCCCGACGAACAACTGGCGCGATCCCGCGGTGATGCGCGACGAACTGCACGGGGTCTTCGCCGGCAGCATGCGCGGCCGCACGATGTACGTCGTGCCGTTCTCGATGGGCGCGGTCGGCGGGCCGCTCTCGCAGCTCGGCGTGCAGATCACCGATTCGGCGTACGCGGTCCTCAGCATGGGCATCATGACGCGGATGGGCGACCGCGTCCTCGAGCTCATCGCCGACGGACAGCCGTGGGTCCGGACCGTCCACTCGGTCGGCGCTCCGCTCGAAGCGGGGCAGGCCGACGTGGTCTGGCCGTGCAACGACACCAAGTACATCGTCCAGTTCCCGGAGACGCGCGAAGTGTGGTCGTTCGGTTCCGGCTACGGCGGTAACGCACTCCTCGCGAAGAAGTGCTTCGCGCTGCGGATCGCCTCGGTCATCGGACGCGATGAGGGCTGGTTGGCCGAGCACATGCTGCTGGTCCGGGTCGTCTCGCCGGAGGGCCGGGCGTTCCACATCGCCGCCGCGTTCCCCTCGGCCTGTGGCAAGACCAACCTCGCGATGCTGCGGCCGACGATCCCCGGGTGGACGGTCGAGACCCTCGGCGACGACATCGCGTGGATCCGGCCCGGCGACGACGGACGTCTGTACGCCATCAACCCGGAAGCAGGCTTCTTCGGGGTCGCACCCGGCACGGGCGCCGGCACGAATGCGACGGCCGTCGACACCCTGTGGGGCAACACGATCTTCACCAACGTCGCGCTCCGCGACGACGGAGACGTCTGGTGGGAGGGGCTGACCCCCGAGCCCCCCGCCCACCTCGTCGACTGGCAGGGGCAGGACTGGACGCCCGAGTCGGGGCGCCCGGCGGCCCACCCGAACTCGCGGTTCACCGTCGCGGCGGCACAGTGCCCGTCGATCGCCGACGACTGGGACGCGGCCGACGGCGTCCCGCTCGACGCGATCCTCTTCGGCGGGCGTCGTGCCACGAACGTTCCGCTCGTGGTCGAGGCCAGCAGCTGGGAGCACGGCGTGTTCATGGGTGCGACGATCTCCTCCGAGCAGACCGCCGCCGCCGAGGGCACGGTCGGGGAGCTCCGTCGCGACCCCTTCGCGATGCTCCCGTTCTGCGGCTACAACATGGCGGACTACTGGAGTCACTGGTTGCGGGTCGGCGGTGCACTCGAGCACGGCAAGGCGCCGCGGATCTTCCAGGTCAACTGGTTCCGGAAGGACGCCGACGGCTCCTTCCTGTGGCCGGGCTTTGGCGAGAACTCGCGGGTCATCGAGTGGATCGTGCGGCGGCTCGAGCACGAGGTCGACGCACGGGAGTCGGCGATCGGCCGGTTGCCGGTCCTCGACGAGCTGAACCTCGACGGCATCGACGTGCCGGACGCCGACCTCGACGCCCTGTTCGCCGTCGATCGCGAGTCCTGGCTCGTCGAGTGCGACCTCACCGAGTCCTTCTTCGACACCTTCGGCAGCCGCGTCCCGGCCGCCCTCCGTGCGGAACTCGCCGCCCTGCGCTACCGCCTCCGGTCCTGATCCTCGTCCTCCATTCGCCCAGTTTTGGGCGAATGGAGGTTCGTGCGCCCAAAGAGGGGCGAACGAACCGGCGACGAGGGCGCTCCACCGGCCGGAGATCGCGGCTGCTCGTCGACGTGAGGAGGGTGCGCCGGTCACGGACCGACCGATCGCGCGACGATCGAAGCATGATGCCGACCGATCTACCCGATCACCACGCCTTCTCCGTCCGCTCGGCGCTGGAGCAGGGCGTCTCGCCGGAGCGCCTCCGCACGACGCGTGTTCCAGCACCGTTTCCGGGGGTTCGGAGCTTCGCTGCACCACGCAGGGGCGCGGACCTGCCTCCCGAACAGCGTCATCTCGCGCACCTGGAGCTGTGTCGGGCATACGCACTGCGAATGGCACCGGCGCAGTTCTTCTCGCACCTGTCGGCCGCGCATCTCCTGGAGGCTCCGCTCCCGGCGCGGTTGCGCTGGGACGAGGTGCATGTCGGCGTCCGGCCGCCAGACCGAGCGCCCAGGGTTGCCGGGGTCGTCGGCCATCGCTTGGCGGGCCTCTTCGGCGATCCGGTCCTCGTCGAGAGGCTCGCGGTCGTGAGTCCCGCCGACATGTGGTGTCAGCTCGGACCGAGTCTCAACATCGATGAGCTGGTCGCGGTCGGCGATCATCTGATCCGTGAGCGTGGTGCCTCCGGCCGGTGGCTCCACCAGCGCCTTCCACCACTCTGCTCGCTCGACGACCTCGCAGCGGCGCTCAGCGGATCCCGGCATCTCGGCGCGGGGGCACTCCGTGCCGCGCTCCCGCAGATCCGCGCTGGTTCCGAATCACCGAAGGAGACGGAACTTCGTCTCGCCTTCGTTCGTGCCGGCCTCCCGGAGCCGGTGCTCAACCACGAACTCCGCGATCGCCGGGGGCGATTCATCGCACGTCTCGACCTCGCCTACCCGGCGTATCGTGCAGCGTTCGAGTACGACGGGCGCCAGCACGCCACCGACCCGGGTCAGTTCGCGAAGGACGTCGACCGGATCCATGCCGTCACCAGACTCGGCTGGTCCCATGACCGCTTCCTCGCACATCACCTGCAGGCGGGTGCCGCCGTCGCGATCGACCGAGCGCGCGAGCGCCTCATCGCGGCAGGATGGCGCCCGTGACTCCATTCATTCGCCCATCTTTGGGCGACTGAGCACCCGTTCGCCCAAAAATGGGCGAATGAACCGGGGTCACACGAGGAGCTGGTGCTTGGCGAGTTCGCGGTAGAGCGGGACCTCGGTCACGAGGTCGCTGTGGGTGCCGACGCCGACCACCCGACCCTCCTCGAGGACGACGATCTGATCGCTGTCGACGACGGTCGAGAGCCGGTGCGCGATGACGATGAGTGTGCGTCCCGTCGCGACCGCGTCGATGGCCTCGCGCATCATCTGCTCGTTGACCCCGTCGAGGCTCGAGGTCGACTCGTCCAACAACAGGATCGGGGGAGCCGCGAGGATGGCGCGCGCGATGGCGAGGCGTTGCCGCTCGCCACCCGACAACATGATGCCGTCCTCGCCGACCGGAGCGGCGAGACCGAGCGGGTTGCGATCGAGGACCCCACCGAGGTTGACCGCGTGCAGCACGCGCTCGCAGTCGGCGTCACTCGCATCCGGTGACGACAGCAGCAGGTTGTCGCGCAGCGTGCCGGCGAGGACCGGGGCGTCCTGTTCCACATATCCGATCTGGTCCCGGAGGTCGGCGCGGGGGATCGTGCGGATGTCCACGCCGCCCAGGCGGATGGCACCGGCCGTCGGGTCGTAGAAGCGTTCGATGAGCCCGAGGATGGTGCTCTTGCCGGCGCCGGACGGCCCGACGAGCGCCGTACGTCTGCCCTGCATCGCGGCGAAGGACACCCCACGGAGGACCTGACGACCGAGCGCGGACTGCGCCTCGGTGAGTCGGGCGGCATCGGCGGCGACGACTTCCGGCGCGCTGGTGCCCTCACTCAGTGCCTCGGTCGCGAGCGCCTCCGCTGCGGCCCGTTCGCGCTCGATGACCGCCGCGTCCGGGTAGGCGAACTCGACGCCGTCGAACTCGATCGCCGGAGCGGACGCCGAGGCGGTCCCGGGACGTCCGACCCGCGCGGCGATGGCTGCGTCGTCGTCGCCCTCGTCGGGCAGGTCGAGGATCTCCTGGATCCGGCCGAGCGCTCCGAGCGCCTGGTTGACGCTCGTGATCGCGCCGAAGGCCTGGCCGAGCGGCATGATCATCATGAACAGGAAGAGGATGAACGCGACGAGACTCGCGATGGTGATGGCCCCGGACGCGACGCGGAACCCACCGACGCCGAGGACGACCAGGAACGAGGTCTGCATGGCGATGCCGGCGACCGGGACGACCAGCGAGGAGATCTTCGCGATCCGCACGCCGACGCCGTAGACCTCCTTGGCCACGCCGTCAACCGCGTCGATCTCGCGGTCGGTCGCGTTGGACGCCCGGATGGTGCGGATGGAGCTGATGGCGCGCTCGACCGCGGCGGCGAGCTCGCCCACCTTGGTCTGCTGCTCGCGGCTGGCGACGCGGATGCGTCCGCTCAGGGCGACGACCACGACGACCGAGACGATGACGACGAGGAGGGTGAGACCCAGCAGGACGGGGTCGATGATCGCCATGGCGATGAGCGCGCCGAGGAAGGTGATGGCGCCGCCGACGGCGTCCACGAAGCCCTGCGTCAGGACGGCGTAGAGCATGGTCGTGTCGCTGCCGACCCGCGAGACGAGGTCGCCGGTGCGGCGCGTGTCGAACTGGCTGATCGGCAGCCGGAAGATGCGCGCGATCAGCTGGCGTCGGGAGGAGTAGACGACCCCGGTGCCGGCGCGCTGCAGGAGGTAGTGCTGGTACCCGCTGATGACGCCGGAGACCACGACGAGCCCGACGAGGAGCCACGCCAGGTTGCCGAGCGACCGGCCCGCTTCGACGACCCCGATCACCTGGCTGACGATGAGCGGCTGGGCGAGCGACGCGGCCGCTCCGATGACGCTCAGGATGATGACGACGATGAGGATCGAGCGGTGCTCGAAGATGTACGGCATGAGCTGCTTGAGGCTCGCGCGGGGACCGTCGTCCTTCAGTCGGCTGAACGGGTTTCGGCTGCGTGCCGGGCGCGCTGGGGTGCTCATGGTGCTCTTCCTCCGAGGTGCGGTGCGCGGCTCCGAGACGTCCATGGCGACGGCGCACCGTGGTTCAACTCTAGGCGACGGTCGCACGCGCCGAGCCCGAAGCCGACGCACCGAGTGCCCACGTACCGAGGGCCGGCGCGCGGAGGTGTCCTCCACGCACCGGCCCTCGGTGATCGCCTCGATCAGGCGTCGATGTCGACGTCCTTGGTCTCCTTGGAGACGATGAGGGCGACGAGCGTGATCAGGGCCATCGCCGAGAGGTAGACGCCGACCCAGAACGGGCTGCCGCCGCCGGCACTCCAGAGTGCGACGGCGATGAACGGTGCGACCGCCGCGCCGAGGATCGACGACACGTTGTAGGAGATCCCCGACCCGGTGTACCGCACGTTCGTGGGGAACAGTTCGGGCAGCAGGGCGCCCATCGGTCCGAAGGTGAACCCCATGAGGCTGAATCCGATGATGAGCCAGATCATGACCCCGGTGAACCCGGCGCCGAGCAGCGGGACCCAGACGAGCCCGAACACGAGGATCGCGCTCGTGACGACGATGAGCGTCTTGCGGCGTCCGTACTTGTCGGCGAAGGGACCGGACACGAGCGTGAAGATCCCGAAGAAGACCACGCCGGCGATGAGCATGAGGACGAAGGTCGTGTAGCTGTAGCCGAGCCCTGCGACCGGTGCGTCGAGGGGCGCACGGCCGTAGCTCAGCGAGAACGTCGTCATCAGGTAGAAGAGGACGTAGGTGGCGAGCATGAAGAACGTGCCGAGGAGCAGCTTGCGCCAGTGCAGCTTGATGACGCTCGCGAGCGGCGACCGCTGCACCTTGCCCTGCTCCTTCGCGTTCGTGAAGGCGTTGCTCTCGACGAGACGGAGTCGGACCCAGAGCCCCACGATGACCATGACGACGGAGAAGAGGAACGGGATGCGCCAGCCCCACTCGAGGAACGCCTCCGACGGCATGGACGGGTCGTCGCTCGGCAGGATCGCCGCGATGATCAGGAAGAGTCCGTTGGCGATGATGAAGCCGATCGGCGCACCGAGCTGCGGGAACGTGCCGAACAGGGCACGCTTGCCGGTCGGCGCGTTCTCCGTCGCCACGAGGGCGGCTCCCGACCATTCGCCGCCGAGCGCGAAGCCCTGACCGATGCGGAGGATCACGAGGAGCAGCGGGGCGACCCAGCCGACGAGCTGGTAGGTCGGCAGCAGGCCGATGAGGAAGGTCGCGATCCCCATGGTGAGGAGGGCACCGACGAGGGTCGCCTTCCGACCGCGCTTGTCGCCGAGGTGCCCGAAGATGACGGCACCGACGGGCCGGGCCACCATCGCGGCGCCGAACACGGCGAAGGAGGCGAGGAGACCCGCGGTCGGGTCCTCGCTCGGGAAGAAGAGGTGCGGGAAGACGAGGACGGCGGCCGTCGCGTAGACGTAGAAGTCGTAGAACTCGATCGTCGTGCCGATGAGGCTGGCGAGGACGACTCGGGAGCGCGGATTGACAGGGGCCTTGGTGACTGGGGTTGCTTCGAGAGACATGCGTGCGCGTTTCGGTTCGGGAATGGACGCCGTCGAAGCATCAGCACCGGTCGCGCACGCCCGCCGACGACGGCAGGATCAGAGGTTCGCCCGCTTGTGGCAGGACCATGACACTGTACGCCGAAGTGCGGCATTCCGGTATTCGGTTGCCCAGCAGGCGAATGCCGATAACGGAATGCCGCGTGATGCGCCTCTGCTCGGGTCAGCCGCGCAGCTCGCGGAGGACGACCGCGGTGGCGACGGCGGCATCGGCGGCCTCCGCCCCCTTGTCCTCTTTCGACCCGGGCAGCCCTGCGCGGTCGAGCCCCTGCTTCTCGTCGTCGAGGGTGAGGACGCCGAAGCCGACGGGCTTGCCCGTCTGGATGCTGACCTGCGTGAGGCCACTCGTCGCGGCGTCGGAGACGTACTCGAAGTGCGGCGTGCCGCCACGGATGATGACGCCCAACGCGACGACCGCGTCGGCCCCGGCCTCGAGGGCGGCCTTGGCCACGACCGGGAGTTCGAAGCTCCCGGGGACCCGCACGAGGCGGTGGTTGGCACCGCTCGCATCGAGGGCCTTGACGGCTCCGGCGATGAGACCGTCGGTGATGGTCTCGTGCCAGGTGCCGGCGATGACGACGATGTCGAGGCCGGTGCCGTCGACGCTGATGGTGGGGGATCCTTCGCCGCTCATGCGGTCTCCTATCTTCTTCCCTCGAGCGCGTCGAGGGGTTGGTGGTGCTCGCTCCTCGAGTGAATCGAGGGCGGCGGTGGACTACTGGTGGGGGTGCGGTTCCGGTGCGAGCTCGAACCCGATGCTGTGGCCCATGCGGTCGCGCTTCGTCTCGAGGTAGCCCTCGTTGAACAGGCCGACGCCGACCACCAGCGGGACGCGCTCGCTCACGGCGATGCCGTGGTTCGTGAGCTGTCGCTCCTTCTCCGGGTTGTTCGAGAGCAGGCGCACGGAGGTGATGCCGAGGTCCGTCAGGATCGCGCTCGCCGCCGTGTAGTCGCGGGCGTCGGCCGGCAGCCCGAGTGCGAGGTTGGCGTCGAGGGTGTCGAGACCGTCCTCCTGCAACCGGTAGGCGCGCAGCTTGTTGACGAGGCCGATGCCGCGCCCTTCGTGCCCGCGCAGGTAGACGACGACTCCGCCGTGGCGCTGGATGGTGTCCAGGGCGCTGTCGAGCTGCGGACCGCACTCGCACTTGAGCGAGCCGAACGCCTCGCCGGTCAGGCACTCGGAGTGGACGCGCACGAGCGCGCCGGTGGCCTGCGGGTCGCCGGCGACGATGGCGACGTGGTCTGCGCCGGTCCTGCGGTCGCGGTAGGCGCGCAACCGGAACGAGCCGTGCGTCGTCGGGACGGTCGTCTCCACCTCGAACGACACGTTCGACGATTCGGGGATGGCCGCCTGGGCGGCGCGTTCCTCGGCGCAGACCGCGGCCGCGTCGGGGTTCTCCTCGAGGAAGGCGATGAGTGCGGCGATCGTCGTGACGAGCACGCCCTCCCGCTCCCCGAGCGCGATGAGGCCGGGCAGGCGCATCATCTCGCCGTCGTCGGCGACGATCTCGGAGATCGCCCCGACCGGGACGAGTCCAGCGAGCTTCATGAGGTCGACGGCCGCCTCCGTGTGGCCGTCGCGTTCGCGCACCCCGCCGTCGACGGCGCGCAACGGCACGATGTGTCCGGGGCGCGAGAGGTTGGCCGGCACGGACGCCGGGTCGGCGAGCACGCGCAGGGTGTGGGCGCGGTCGGCGGCGCTGATGCCGGTGCTGAGTCGGTCGGCCGCGTCGACCGTGACGGTGTACGCGGTGCCTCTGGGGTCCTCGTTGAGCGCGACCATCGGCGGGAGGGCCAGCCGGTCGGCGATCTCGTTCGTCATCGGTGCGCAGATGAATCCGGAGGAGTGCCGGACCGTCCACGCGATCCACTCCTGCGTGGCGGACTCCGCGGCGAGGACCACGTCACCCTCGTTCTCTCGGCCTTCGTCGTCGGCCACGATGACCGGACGGCCCTGGCGGAGTGCCTCGAGGGCCTCCGGGATGCTGGCGATGCTCATGCGTTGCCCCTTCCGGTGGCGGTGGTGCCGACCGGGTCCGCGGACTGCGGATCCTGGTCGATGCTGCTGGGGAGTGCCGACTCGAGACGGCTGAATGCGAGCATTCGCTCGACGTGCCGGGCGAGGATGTCGGTCTCGAGGTTCACGCGGTCGCCGGGGACACGATCGCCGAGCGTCGTCGCGGCCAGCGTCTCGGGGATGAGGGACACCTCGAACCAGGCTTCCGGTGCGTCCGGTGCGCTGATGCCGCTGACGGTGAGTGAGACGCCGTCGACGGTGATCGACCCCTTGTCGACCACGAGCGGCGCGAGTGCCGCGGGGAGCGAGACGCGCACGATGCGCCAGGCCTCGCCGGGCACCGTGGCCAGGACGGTGCCGGTGCCGTCGACGTGCCCTTGGACGATGTGGCCACCGAGGCGGTCGCCGACGCGGGCCGCACGTTCGAGGTTGACCGGAGATCCGACCGTGACGCCGTCGAGCGAGCTCATCGTGAGGGTCTGGGCCATGACGTCGGCCGTGAACGTCTCGCCGGTCTGCTCGACGACGGTGAGGCAGACACCGCTCACGGCGATGGAGTCCCCGTGCCGGGTGCCCTCGAGGGCGAGCGGGCCGCGGACGGTGAAACGTGCCGAGTCATCGCCGTGGTCGATGGCGACGATGGTGCCGAGTTCTTCGATGATGCCCGTGAACATGGGTGGTCCGTTCTCTGGGGGTCAGGCGGTGAGGTCGTGGGCGGCCGAGGCGGAGGCGCTGCGGTCGGGTGTCGTGATGACGAGGAGGTCGTCGCCGAGTGGTTCGACGCCGACGGTGGTGAGGCGGATCGCATCGCCGATGGTGTCGACACCGAGGTCGCCGATCGCGAGGCGAGGGCCGCCGAGGAGCACCGGGGCGAGGTAGGTGAGGACCGTGTCGGCGAGTCCTGCGCGGAGGAACGCTGTGGCGATGGTCGGGCCGCCCTCGATGAAGACGCTCCGGACGCCCGCGGCGCGGAGTTCGGCCAGCAGCGCAGCCGGATCATGCCCGTGGTGGACGACGACCTGCCGGGGGTGGCGGTGGACGGCGGCGTCCAGGGGGATCGGGCGATCGCCCATGACGACGGGCAGGGGCTGCTCGGGCAAGAGGTCGCCGTGGTCGTCGCGAGCGGTGAGGCTCGGGTCGTCGGCGAGGACCGTCCCCGTGCCGACGAGGATCGCATCGTGGGCGGCCCGTCGACGGTGGACGTCGTCGCGCGCGGCATCGCCGGTGATCCAGCGGCTCGTGCCGTCGCTCGCGGCGATCCGCCCGTCGAGACTCGAGGCCCACTTCACCGTCACGAGCGGACGCCCGAGGCGGGCGCTGGTGAGCCAGTCACCGAGGAGGTCCTCCGCCGGTCCGGCGAGCACACCGCCCACGACGGTGACGCCGCCGTCGCGGAGTCGTTCCGCTCCACCTCCGGAGTGGTGGCCGGGGTCGTCCACGGCGAACACGACGCGCTCGACACCGGCCTCGAGGAGGGCGACGGCACACGGACCGGTCCGGCCCGTGTGGTTGCACGGTTCCAGGGTGACGACGGCGGTCGCGCCGCGGGCCGCCGCGGGCGCGAGGTGGGACAGGGCGTCGACCTCCGCATGCGGGGTGCCGGCTCCACGGTGCCAGCCCTCGGCGAGCACGGTGCCGTCGGCGTCGAGGATGACGCAGCCGACGCGGGGGTTCACACCGCGGGCCGGGCCGTTGGCGGCGAGTTCGAGCGCGCGCAGCATGGCCTGCTCCTCGCGGACGCTCGCCTGCGGTGCCTCGGTTCCTGCGCTCATCTGTCCGTCATCTCGGTCGGTACTGACACGAGTTCCGGGGTCGCGGGCAGGTGCTCGCCGGCGTCGACCATCGGCCGACGCCCGTGCTTCCTTCCATCCGGACTCGAACGCCGCCTGCGAGCAGACGCGTTCATAACCGTCGGTCCTGGAGTTCCACCAGGTCAACCGGGCCTCGCTTGCGCGAGACACGGGTCGCGGACTATCACCGCCGGTTCGGACTCTCACCGACCCCGGAGCACGTTACGTGTTGTCGATTCTAGGTCAACGGCCTGAGTGGGTGCCCTATTCCCGGTTCGGATGACGCCCGGTTGCAGCGCCTGATGCGGCCGGGGTCAGCGCTGGGCGTCGTGCTGGTCGATCGCCGCGCGGGCGGTTCCCTCGTCGACCACGAGGTCGGAGATGAGCCCGCCCGCCAACGCCCCGAGGAGCGGGGGCACCTTGGCGGCTCCCGCGACCACGCAGATCCGACGGGAGACGCCGCGCAGCACGTCGAGGTCGGGCCCGGATGCACGGTTGTTGAAGGGGATGTCCCGCCAGGAACCGTCGGCCCGGAAGAACACCGTCGCGACGTCCCCGACGGCACCGGCGCTCGCGAGCGCCTCGAAGTCGCTGTCGTCGAGGTAGCCGCCGACGTAGACGTGGCTGGGCACACCCGACAGCTGCGAACCGAGACCGAACAGCGCGACGTCCATGCGGCGTTGGATCTCGAGCACGCGTCGGATGCTGCGCTCCCGCCAGAGGGCGAGTTTGGTCGACGGGTCGTCGAAGAAGGCCGGCACCGCGAACTGCTGAGCGTAGGCCCCGTAGGCGTCCGCGTACCGATGCAGGATCTCGCTCGCGTAGAGGATGCCCGAGGTGCGTGTGTTGGCCGCACCGTTCAGCTGGACGATCTGCGAGTTGTGGGTCCGCTTGGGGGTGAGGTGCCTCGCCACCGCACTCACGGTCGAGCCCCATGCCAGGCCGAGCGTCATGTTCGAGTCGAACACCGAGCCGAGAAAACGTGCAGCCGAGAGGGCGACGCGCTCCAGTCGGTCGATGTCGCTCGTGTGGTCGGGGACCGGGACGATGTGGGCGGTCACGCCGAAGCGGTCGCGGAACTCCGCCTCGAGCCGCGACGGCATGTCGTGCGGGGAGCGCACTTGGATGTCGACGAGGCCGCTTTCCCGCGCATATCCGAGCAGGCGGGACACCGACGACCGCGAGGTGTGGAGCTCCTGGGCGATGGCCTCCATGGTGAGGTCCTGCACGTAATACAGCTGTGCGGCGCGGAGTGCCTCGGCCGTCCGGTCCGGCTGGCTGAGCGCGTCTGCGAGCGACATCGGGTCTCCTTGCACGTTTGTTCACTAGAGCTGTTCAGAGTTGCAGCGGGTGTCACGATGTATTCAGTCACATCATTCAGCGGCGCGCAATCCCGGCAGCGTCGCGTACCAACCGCGAAGAAGCGAGGCATCTCATGTCCCTCAAGTCGTCAGCTCCCCGTTCCACCGTCCAGTCCGTCATCGACCGCCCGCAGGCGTCGGTGCTCATCATCGGCGGCGGCATCAACGGCATCGCGACCTTCCGCGACCTCGCGCTCCAGGGCGTCGACGTCACGCTCGTGGAACGCAACGACTGGGCCTCCGGAGCCTCCGCCGCGTCGAGCCACATGATCCACGGTGGCATCCGCTACCTCGAGAACGGCGAGTTCCGTCTCGTCCAGGAGTCGGTGCAGGAGCGGAACGGGCTCATCAAGATCGCCCCGCACTACGTGAAGCCGCTCGAGACCACGGTCCCGATCTTCTCCACCTTCTCGGGCATCCTCTCCGCACCGCTGCGCTTCCTCACCCACAAGCAGGGCAAGCCGCAGGAGCGTGGTGCGCTGCTCATCAAGGTCGGCCTCACCGCGTACGACTCCTTCTCCCGCGACGGAGGCAGCGTGCCGCGTCACCGCTTCCACGGCCGCAAGAAGTCCCTCGCCGACCTGCCGAAGATGAACCCGGGCCTCAAGTACACGGCGACCTACTACGACGCCTCCATGCACGACCCGGAGCGTCTCGCACTCGACGTCCTCATGGACGGCCTCGCCGCCGGCCCGCACGCCCGCGCCGTCAACTACGTCGAGGCGGTCGGCATGGGAGCCGACGGCGTCGAGCTCCGCGACACCGTCACCGGCCAGACCTTCACCGTGACGAGCGACGTCGTGGTCAACACCTCCGGCCCCTGGACCGACCTCACGAACGCCGGCCTCGGCGAGCCGACGACCTACATGGGTGGCACGAAGGGCTCGCACATCGTCCTCGACAACCCGGAGCTCTACGCGGCCACCAAGGGGCGCGAGATCTTCTTCGAGCACGAGGACGGCCGCATCGTCCTCATCTACCCGCTCAAGGGCAAGGTCATGGTCGGCACGACCGACATCGACGCCGACCCGAGCACCCCGAGCGTCTGCACCGAGGAGGAGGTCGACTACTTCTTCGACCTCGTGAAGCACGTCTTCCCGACCATCGCGACCTCGCGCGAGCAGATCGTCTACCGGTTCTCCGGCATCCGCCCGCTCCCGAAGCACGACGACGAGGCCCCCGGCTTCGTGTCGCGCGACTACCGGATCGAGCGCCGGGCCGCCGCTGCACGTCCGTCCACCACCGTGTTCAGCCTCGTCGGTGGCAAGTGGACCACCTTCCGGGCACTCGCCGAGCACCTCAGCACGGACGTGCTCAACACCATCGGGGCCCCGCGTCCCGTGGAGACCCTCGGACTCGCGATCGGCGGCGGCGCCGGCTTCCCGCGCACCGACTCGGCGACGCGCACCTGGGTCGCCGCGCACGAGGACGGCACCGGTGCCAAGCGTGCCGAGCAGCTGCTGGGCCGGTACGGCACGAAGGCCGCCGCACTCCTCGAGCACCTGGCGGAGCACGGCGACGACCGCTTGCAGGGGGCTGCCGACTACAGCGTGCAGGAGCTGGAGTACCTCGTCGAGCAGGAGCAGGTCGTGCACCTCTCCGACGTGCTGCACCGTCGCACCAGCCTCGCCTTCACCGGATCGCTGACCGCCGGCCTCGTCGACGAGATCGCCCGCGTCGTCGGCGGCGTCCTCGGGTGGGACGACGCCGAGCGGACCGCGCAGATCACCGCAGCGCTCGACCGACTGCGCGACGCCCACCAGGTCGACCTCCGGGTCGACGCCGCCAAGGAGGCCCCGGCGTTCTCATAATGCACGAATGTGCAGGCAAGGCCCTTGTCCTGTGCAACAGGAGCTGGCTACCTTACAAGCATCTGGTCAGTGCAACCTCGCCCAGCGGGGGCTCGCGCCGCGGCGTCGGCCCCCACACGGCCACACCTATGAAAGGTCAATGAAGACATGAACCTCGGAACCATCTTCCTCTCCGAGACCGTGGGGACGGCGATGCTCGTCCTCCTCGGTACCGGTGTGGTCGCCACGGCGATCCTCACGAAATCCAAGGGCCTCGGTGGCGGCTGGCTGCTCATCAACTTCGGTTGGGGCCTCGCGGTCTTCGCCGGTGTCACGGTGTCCTACGCCTCCGGCGGGCACCTGAACCCCGCCGTCACGATCGGCTTCCTCACCACGGGGTCGATCGACTTCGGTACGGCGCTCGTCTACTGGGCGGCGCAGATGGTCGGTGCCTTCATCGGTGCCGTGCTGACGTACTTCGCCTTCAAGCAGCACTTCGACCAGGAGGAGGACCCGGGCAAGAAGCTCGGTGTCTTCTCGACCGGTCCGGAGATCCGCAGCTACGGCTGGAACCTCGTGACCGAGGTCATCGCGACCTTCGTCCTCGTCTTCGTCGTGATGTCCTTCGGCAAGACCGGCCCCGACGCGGTGGTCATCGAGGGCGTCCCCGGGGGACTCGCCGCCCTCGGCGCCCTGCCCGTCGCCCTGCTCGTCGTCGGTATCGGTGCCTCCCTCGGTGGCCCGACCGGCTACGCGATCAACCCGGCACGTGACCTCGGTCCGCGCATCGCCCACGCCCTCCTCCCCATCAAGGGCAAGGGCAAGAGCGACTGGTCCTACGCCTGGGTGCCGGTCGTCGGCCCCCTGCTCGGTGGTGTCCTCGCGGCCCTCGCCTCGATGGTGCTGCTCCCGGCCGTCTGACCTGACGCTGCGGCGGTGACCGGACACGATCACCGCCGCGGCACCCCGGGGTACCGGTTCCGGTGCCTCACCTCGCAACGCACGCAACGAAGGAGTATCCAATGGCGGACTACGTCATCGCAATCGACCAGGGGACGACGAGTTCCCGGGCCATCGTCTTCGACAAGAGCGGATCGATCGTCTCGACGGGCCAGCTCGAGCACGAGCAGATCTTCCCGAAGGCCGGCTGGGTCGAGCACAACCCGAACCAGATCTGGAACAACACCCGCGAGGTCATCGGCCAGGCGCTCAGCAAGGCCAACATCACCCGGCACGCCATCGCGGCCATCGGCATCACGAACCAGCGCGAGACCGCCGTCGTCTGGGACAAGACCACCGGTCAGCCCGTCTACAACGCGATCGTCTGGCAGGACACGCGCACGCAGGACATCGTGAACCGCCTCGCTGCGGACGGTGGCGTCGAGCGCTTCAAGAAGACCGTCGGCCTGCCGCTGGCGACCTACTTCTCCGGCACCAAGATCGTCTGGATCCTCGAGAACGTCGAGGGTGCTCGCGAGAAGGCCGAGGCGGGCGACCTCCTCTTCGGCACGACCGACAGCTGGGTCATCTGGAACCTCACCGGTGGTGTCAACGGCGGCGTGCACGTCACCGACGTCACCAACGCCTCGCGCACGCTCTTCATGGACCTCGAGACCCTGCAGTGGGACGACGAGATCCTCAAGGCGTTCGGCGTCCCGAAGTCGATGCTCCCGGAGATCAAGAGCTCCTCCGAGATCTACGGCCACGCGTCCGACGACAGCCTCCTCCGGGAGACGCCGATCGCCGGCATCCTCGGCGACCAGCAGGCCGCGACCTTCGGTCAGGCCGCATTCCAGCAGGGCGAGGCCAAGAACACCTACGGCACCGGTAACTTCATCATCTTCAACACCGGTGAGGAGATCGTCCACTCCGAGAACGGTCTGCTGACGACGCTCGGCTACAAGCTCGGCGACGCGAAGCCGCACTACGCGCTCGAGGGTTCGATCGCCGTGACCGGTTCGCTCGTCCAGTGGCTGCGCGACAACCTCGGCATGTTCTCCTCCGCTCCCGAGGTCGAGGCGCTCGCCAAGACCGTCGAGGACAACGGTGGCGCGTACTTCGTGCCGGCGTTCTCCGGGCTGTTCGCGCCGTACTGGCGTCCGGACGCCCGCGGTGCGCTCGTCGGGCTCACCCGATACGTCAACAAGGGCCACATCGCCCGGGCCGCCCTCGAGTCGACCGCGTTCCAGACGGCCGAGGTCATCGACGCCGTCAACGCCGACTCGGGTGTCCCGCTGACGGAGCTCAAGGTCGACGGCGGCATGACCGCCAACGACACGCTCATGCAGTTCCAGGCCGACATCCTCGGCGTCCCGGTCATCCGACCGGTCGTCGCGGAGACCACGGCGCTCGGCGCGGCCTACGCGGCCGGTCTCGCCGTCGGCTTCTGGTCCGACCTCGACGACCTCGCGAAGAACTGGCAGGAGGACAAGCGCTGGGAGCCCAACATGGACTCCGCAGAGCGCGACCGCCTCTACCGCAACTGGAAGAAGGCCGTCACGAAGACCTTCGACTGGGTCGACGACGACGTGCAGTAGTCCCGACCGACCGGAACGGCCCGTCCTCCTCGCGGAGGGCGGGCCGTTCTGTCGTCCGTCCTCGTGCCGCTCCCCGCAGGGTGCACCTGCGCACAACTCCTGCAGCTTGAGGATCGACTCGGGAGCAACCGCGCCATTCCGCCTGCCCGCGCCGACCGGGCCGGTCAGGCGCAGGAGTTCTGCGCGAACTCACTGCCTCCCGCGAGACTCGCTCCGACCCCGATCTCGTCGAGACGGATGTCCCACATGCGCATAACTCCTGCTCCTCACCGCTGCGGCGCCTCCCTGCGGTCGATCCTGAGCGTTGGCCAGTGGCTAGCAGGAGTTGTGAACCGCGCGCGACGGTGACGCCCTGACCGTGACCCTCCTCCACAGTGCTCCCGTAGTCCTCGACCGACGACGAAGCAGCCGCGTGAGACCGACCGCTCGATCGGTGCCCCGAACCTCGATGGATGGACAGTGCAGCTTCTAGTCACACGATCCTCACCCGCTCGACGCTTCTCGAGGAAGGGATGCGACCGCGTGAGATCACCCAGGCGGTGCGTGATGGAACGATCGTTCGCGTGCGGCGCGATCGATACGCGCTCGCCGGAGTACACGATGACATCCGTGCCGCAGTGCGCATCGGGGGGAGGCGAGCATGCCTGTCCACCCTGGCCGCCCGTGGTGTGTTCGTGTTCGACGCCACCCGGGTCCATGTGCATGTGGACCGCAGCGCCTCACGACTTCGCGGACCGCGGGCGGAGGACCGACGGCTGGCTACCAGCGATCGACGGGAGTTCACTCTCCACTGGCGACCGCTTGATCAGCCGTGCGGCACGTTCGACTGCGACGTGTCGATCATCGACGCACTGGCCCAGTCCATCCGGTGCCAGTCGCCGCGCATGGCACTCGCGACGCTCGACAGCGCGGTCCATCTCGGGTTGGTCGATGAGCCCGACCTCCGACGAGTCTTCGCCCTGGTGCCCGAACGCTTTCGTGCGCTCATGGCGTTGATCGATGGACGCGCCGAGTCAGGTCCGGAGACACTCCTGCGCTTGATCGTCCGCAGCCTCGGTCTGTCGTACGAAGTGCAGCCCCGCTTGGCGGAGGGCGGACGCGGTGATCTCCTGGTGGCTGAGTCGTTGTTGATCGAGGTCGACAGTCGAGCCCATCATGAGGGGTGGTCGCACGCCGTCTCAGACCGCACCCGCGACCTCAGAGCCGCCTCGCGCGGGCTGATGACGTTGCGACCGCTCTACCAGCATGTGGTGCATGAGCCCGGGCTCGTCGCGGCAGCGATCACCGGTCTGATCGGGGACGTGCGCACAGCTCCTGCTCACCGCGTGGGTACTCCGCGGGCCGCGCGGTGAGTGCGGTGAGTGCGGGCTTGCGGACAGTGACGAGCAGGAGTTGCGAACGGACGGCGGGATCAGGCGGGGCGGAGGAGTCCGACGCGGTCGTAGACCTCGGCGAGGGTCTGCTCGGCGACCTCGGTCGCGCGCGCGGCGTTGACCGCGAGCAGGCGGTCGAGCTCGGCGGGGTCGTCGAGGAGCTCGAGTGCGCGCGCACGGACCGGCTCGAGTTCGCCCACGACGACCTCGGCGAGGCCCTTCTTGAGGTCGCCGTAGCCACGACCCTCGAACTCGCCGACGACGGCCTCGATGGGGGAGCCGGTGATCGCGGAGTAGATGCTCAGCAGGTTCGAGACACCGGGCTTCTCCTGGGTGTCGAAGGCGATGACGCCGTCGTTGTCGGTGACGGCGCGCATGATCTTCTTCTGCGTGACCTTCGGTTCGTCGAGCAACCAGATGATGCCGGCCGGGGTCTCGGCGGACTTCGACATCTTCGACGTCGGGTTCTGGAGGTCGTAGATGCGTGCGGAGTCCTTCTGGATCTGCGCCTTCGGGACGACGAAGGTGTCGCCGAAGCGGGCGTTGAACCGCTCGGCGAGGTCGCGCGTGAGTTCGATGTGCTGCCGCTGGTCGTCGCCGACCGGCACGATGTCGGTCTGGTAGAGCAAGATGTCGGCAGCCATGAGGATCGGGTAGGCGAAGAGCCCGACCGAGGAGGCGTCACGCCCGTGCTTGGCCGACTTGTCCTTGAACTGCGTCATGCGCGCGGCCTCGCCCATGCCGGTGATCGTGTTGAGCACCCAAGCGAGCTGTGCGTGCGCCGGGACGTGCGACTGGACGTACAGGGTCGACGCCGAGGGGTCGATGCCTGCGGCGATGTACTGAGCGGCCGTGCGACGGGTCTTCTCGCGGAGCTCGGCGGGGTCCTGCGGCACCGTGATCGCGTGCAGGTCGACGATGCTGAAGAAGGCGTCGTGCTCCTGCTGCATCTGCTTCCACTGCAGGAGGGCGCCGATGTAGTTGCCGAGGTGGAGCGAGTCGGCGGAGGGCTGCATGCCGGAGTACAGGCGTGGCTTGGTCATGTGGGTTCTCGCAGAGGGATCAGCGGCCGAAGTCGGGCGCGGGTGGTCTGGTGGTGGGGTGCCGGTGGTCAGACGGCGTAGTCGACGACGACGGGGGCGTGATCGGACCATCGCTGGTCGTATGCCGCGGCCCGGTCGATCGTGTAACCGGACGCGAGGGCTGCGAGCTCGGGAGTGGCGAGCTGGTAGTCGATTCGCCAGCCGGTGTCGGTGTCGAAGGCCTGGCCGCGCTGGGACCACCAGGTGTACGGACCGGGGACCTGGCCGGCGGCCTGACGCCCGATGTCGACCCAGCCGAGCCCGGTGCCGGTCACGCCGTCGACACCCGTCACCGTCTCGCCCGCCGGGCCGAGGTAGCGGTCGAAGTAGGACCGCTCGGCAGGCAGGAAGCCGGCACGCTTGACGTTGCCCTTCCAGTTCTTGATGTCGAGCTCGGTGTGGCCGACGTTGAGGTCGCCGACGACGAGGGACAGCGGGTTGTGCTCGCGCAGTGCGGGCAGCCGCTCGAGCATCGCCTCGAGGAAGCGGAACTTCTCGACCTGCTTGGGGGTGTCGACCTCGCCGGAGTGCACGTAGGTGCTCACGACCGTGACGAGGGTGCCGTCGATGTCGAAGTCGGCCTCGATCCACCGACCCGCGCTGTCGAAGTCGTCCGCTCCGAGGGCGACGCGGTGGATGCCCGCCGAGCGACGGCTGACGATCGCGACGCCGGCACGCCCCTTGGCGGTCGCGGCATCGTGCAGGATGTTCCACTCCGGTCCGAAGAGCGTCTCGAGGTCGCTCGTCGCGGCGCGGACCTCCTGCAGAGCGAGGATGTCGACCCCGCGGTCTTCGAGCCAGTCGCCCATCCCCTTGCGGAAGGCCGCGCGGACTCCGTTGACGTTGACACTGGCGATGCGGAGGGGTGCAGACATGCCTCCAGCTTAGTCGCGGGGGCCGACAACGCCCTGGCCCCGGCGTCCGCCCGGGCGTCGGCGATGGGGAGGGTCCGACGCGTCCGCCGCTGGCGACTCGGGGGCTTCGCCGTGCTCTCGGATGAGCTCGGCCGAGGCCTCCTCGGCGTGCCGGACGCGCCGGCGGGCGAACCAGACCGCCGGGCCCTTGGCGCGCCGGAGGGATTCGCGAGCCTCCCGCAGTTCCGCCTCGGCGATCAGTCTCCTGGCCGCCAGCTCTTCGGCCGCCTGCTCCTCCGGCGTCGTCGTGCGCACACTGATGCCCTGGTCGTCGAGCCCCACGGCGATCCACGCGGCGGAGGCGAGGATGACGCGGCTCACGAGGTTGAACCACAGCATGAGACCGATGAACACCGCGAAGGTCGCGAGCAACGGGTTCCGGGAGGCCCCGGCGATCACCGCACTGCTGGCAACGCTCAGGAGCGAGAGCACCAGGCTGCCCAGGAGCGCGCCTCCGAAGAGGTTGCGCCACGGGATCCGGATCCGGCTGAGCACGCGGTACATGGCGCCGAGGGTGACGAGGTTCACGACGACCGCGACGACCAGACCGACGACCCGGCTGCCGACGGTCACCCAGAAGGTGCCCTCCAAGCCGACGAGCGACAGCAGCCAGCTGAGTGCCTGGGTGCTGGCGACCGACAGCGTCGCGGAGACGAGGAGGAGGACGCCGAAGGCGAGCGCCAGGACGAAGTCGACGACCTTCAGCAGGAAGAAGCTCGCGGCGACCTTCGGGAGCGCGAAGATCGACCTGACCGCCTGCCGGGTGTAGTACAACCAACCGATCGCCGTCCAGATGAGACCGACGGCGGCGATGACCCCGGTCCACCCGAGCAGGGAGGCGCTCGACAACTGCTCCTCGGCGATGATGCCTTCGCCGTCGGTGCCGATGAGGCCGGGGACGGCGCGGTTGATGATCTCCACCAGCGCTTGGAAGACCTCGGCGTTGTTGCCGAGCCAGATGCCGGTGATGGCGAATCCGACGTAGACCGCGGCGAACACGGCGAAGACGGCCTGGAAGCTGATCCCGGCGGCCAGGAGGTTGCCGTCCATGGCGAGATACCGATGGATGACGCGATAGGGCTTCAGCCGCATGACCCACGTCGTGGCGCGCTCCGCTCTCGCCGCGCGGGGTGCGAGTCGCCGGATGAACGGGTTCTCGCTGTTCTGGATCCATTGGAACACGAGTGGAGGTGGCGTCTGCTGGAGCCGCACCCTGGGGGTGGTGGTGACGTCCGGCGCGTCGGCGGAGTCCTTCCTCGGCGCACGCGGATTGGTCACCGGACCAGCCTACAAGCGGGCCGGACCGGGGGAGAGGCGGTGCACTAGGGTCGAACCATGCGCGAGGCGGAGGGGCAACGCACGTTCACCGGCACCGGCGTCGGACGCGGCGTCGTCGCCGGTCCCGTGCTCCGCATGCCGGAGCCGCTGCCCGAACCGAGTGCCGACCCGTTCCTCGGGGACGTCACGCTCGAACAGGCCCGTGCCGTCGCGGCGCTCAGCGCGACGCGGGCCGACCTCGAGGAGCGGGCTCGACGAGCCGGCGGACATGCGCAGGACGTGCTCGAAGCGCAGGCGGTCATGGCCGACGATCCGGCGCTCGCGGAGGACGTCGCGACGCGCATCGCAGTGGGGCGTTCCGCGGAGCGCGCCGTGTTCGAGGCCCTGGCGACGGTCCAGCAGGTCCTCTTCAACCTGGGGGAGCCGATGGCGGCGCGTGCGACCGACGTCGGTGACGTCTCGCAACGGGTCATCGCGCGATTGCTCGGTCGACCTGTCCCCGGACCACCCGAGTCGGACGAGCCGTTCGTCCTCGTCGCCGCGGACCTCGCTCCGGCCGACGCCGCGCTCCTCGATCTCGAGCGGGTGCTGGCGCTCGTCACGAGTGGCGGCTCGGCGACCTCGCACACGGCCATCCTCGCGCGCGAGCAGTCCCTCATCGCCGTCGTGGGCGTCGCCGGAGCCGAGCAGTTCGAGGACGGTGAGATCGTCCTCGTCGACGCCGGAGCCGGGGTCGTCACCGGGTCGCCGACGAAGCGCGAGGTGCGGTCGGCCAGGTCCACCGCGGCCGAGCGCGTGCGGGTCTCGCCGCGCTCACCGGGCGAACTCGCCGACGGCACCCCGGTGCCCCTGCTCGCGAACCTCGGGTCCGTCGCCGGCGCGGCCGGTGCCCTGGCACTCGGCGCCGAGGGGGTCGGGCTGTTCCGCACCGAGCTGCTCTTCCTCGACCGCGCGGAAGCGCCGGGCGTCGCCGAACAGGCTGACCGCTACGGCGAGTTGCTCGCGGCGTTCCCGGGCAAGCGGGTCGTCGTCCGGGTGTTCGACGCCGGAGCCGACAAGCCGCTCGCCTTCCTCCGACCGGACGAGGCCGAGCCCAACCCGGCGCTCGGGGTGCGGGGTATCCGGGCGCTCCGAGCTCGTGACGAGGTGCTCCGAGACCAGCTCACGGCGCTCGCGCTCGCACAGGACGCCCACGAGGCGGACCTCTGGGTGATGGCCCCGATGATCGCCGACCTCCCCGAGGCCGCGGCGTTCGTGACCCTCGCCAAGCGGCTCGGCCTGCGGACGGTCGGGACGATGATCGAGGTGCCGTCGAGCGCACTGCTCGCCGCGCAGATCCTCGGCGTCGCGGACTTCGTGAGCATCGGGACCAACGACCTGACGCAGTACACGCTCGCGGCGGACCGTCTCCTCGGGCCACTCGGCTCGTATCAGGACCCGTGGCACCCGGCCGTGCTGCGGCTCGTCAAGCTCGTCGGCGACGCCGGTCTCGCCTCCGGGCGCTCGATCGGCGTCTGCGGGGAGGCGGCAGCGGACCCGGCCCTCGCGGTCGTGCTCGTCGGTCTCGGGGCGACGAGTCTCTCGGTCACCCCGGCCGCGCTCGGCGACGTCCGGAGCGAGCTGCGCCGCTACACGCTCGAGGCGGCTCGTGCCATGGCCATGGACGCCCTGAGCGCCGCGTCACCGGCTGAGGCCAGAGCTGCTGCGCTGGCCTGACGTCGCTCGACGCACGGGTCGCCCTATACGAACACGTCCGGCCCAGCGCAGTGCGCTGGGCCGGACGGACGAACCAGGTGTGGGCTAGGAGACCTTGCCGGAGATCATGGCCTGCTTGACCTCGGCGATCGCCTGCGTGACCTGGATGCCGCGGGGGCACGCCTCGGTGCAGTTGAAGGTGGTGCGGCAGCGCCACACGCCCTCCTGGTCGTTGAGGATGTCCAGGCGGACCTGCGACGCGTCGTCGCGGGAGTCGAAGATGAAGCGGTGCGCGTTCACGATCGCCGCCGGGCCGAAGTACTGGCCGTCGGTCCAGAAGACGGGGCACGACGAGGTGCACGCGGCGCACAGGATGCACTTCGTGGTGTCGTCGAAGCGGGCGCGCTCGGCGACCGACTGCACGCGCTCCTTGTTCTTCTCCGCGGGCTTACCGGGCATGAGGAACGGCTGCACCTCACGGAACGACGCGAAGAAGGGGTCCATGTCGACGACGAGGTCCTTCTCGAGCGGCAGACCCTTGATCGCCTCGACGTAGATCGGCTTCGAGATGTCGAGGTCCTTGATCAGCGTCTTGCAGGCGAGGCGGTTCCGGCCGTTGATCCGCATGGCGTCGGAGCCGCAGATGCCGTGCGCGCAGGAGCGACGGAACGTGAGGGTCCCGTCCTGTTCCCACTTGATCTTGTGGAGCGCGTCCAGGATGCGGTCCGTCGGGAACATCTCGACGTCGAAGTCCTCCCAGCGTGGCTCGGCGTCCACGTCCGGGTCGAACCGACGGATGATCAGGGTGACCGTGAAGGACTGGATCTCCTCCGGTGCCGCGGCCGGCGGGTTCTCAAGCGTTGCAGTGCTCATCGCTAGTACTTCCTCTCCATCGGCTGGTACCGCGTGATGACCACGGGCTTCCAGTCGAGCCGGATGTGGTCGGCCGCGTCGGACGAGTGCGGGTCGCCGGACAGGTACGCCATCGTGTGCTTCATGTAGTTCTCGTCGTCGCGCTTCGGGTAGTCGTCGCGCATGTGACCGCCACGGCTCTCCTGACGGTTGCGAGCGGAGTAGACGACGACCTCGGCGAGGTCGAGCAGGAAGCCCAGCTCGATCGCCTCGAGGAGGTCGGTGTTGAAGCGCTTGCCCTTGTCCTGGACGGCGATGTTCTGGTACCGCTCGCGCAGGTTGTGGATGGTGGCGGTGACGCCGGCGAGGGACTCGTCGGTCCGGAACACCTGGGCGTTGCGGTCCATCTCCTCTTGGAGCTCCTTGCGGATCGTGGAGATCCGCTCGGTGCCGTTGGAGTTCCGCATCTGCTCGATGAGGCCGGAGACGAAGCCGGCGGGGTTCTCGGGCAGCGGCGTGAAGTCGACGCCCTGGACGTACTCGACGGCGTTGTTGCCGGCGCGCTTGCCGAACACGTTGATGTCGAGGAGCGAGTTCGTGCCGAGTCGGTTCGAGCCGTGGACGGACACGCACGCGCACTCGCCGGCCGCGTACAGGCCGGGGACGACGGTGTTGTTGTCGCTCAGGACCTCGGCCTTGACGTTCGTCGGGATGCCGCCCATGGCGTAGTGCGCCGTCGGCATGACCGGGACGGGCTCCGTCACCGGGTCGACGCCGAGGTAGGTGCGCGCGAACTCGGTGATGTCGGGCAGCTTGGTCTCGAGGACCTCGGCACCGAGGTGGGTGCAGTCGAGGTAGACGTAGTCCTTGTTCGGCCCGGCACCGCGGCCTTCCGCGACCTCCTGGACCATGCAGCGCGCGACGATGTCTCGCGGGGCGAGGTCCTTGATGGTCGGGGCGTACCGCTCCATGAAGCGTTCACCGCTCGCGTTCCGGAGGATCGCACCCTCGCCTCGGGCTCCCTCGGTGAGGAGGATGCCGAGACCGGCGAGGCCGGTGGGGTGGAACTGGAAGAACTCCATGTCCTCGAGCGGGAGACCCTTGCGCCAGATGATCCCGACGCCGTCGCCCGTGAGGGTGTGTGCGTTCGAGGTCGTCTTGTAGATCTTGCCGAAGCCACCGGTGGCGAAGATGACCGCCTTCGCCTGGAAGACGTGGATCTCGCCGGTGGAGAGCTCGTACGCGACCACACCGGACGGCTTGTCGACGCCGTCGACGTTCGTCATGATCAGGTCGAGTGCGTAGTACTCGTTGAAGAAGTTGATGCCGAGGCGGACGCAGTTCTGGAACAGCGTCTGCAGGATCATGTGGCCAGTGCGGTCGGCCGCGTAGCAGGCGCGGCGGACCGGCGCCTTGCCGTGGTCGCGGGTGTGGCCGCCGAAGCGACGCTGGTCGATCTTGCCCTCGGGGGTGCGGTTGAACGGCAGACCCATGTTCTCGAGGTCGATGACCGCGTCGATGGCCTCCTTCGCGAGGATCTCCGCAGCATCCTGGTCGACGAGGTAGTCGCCGCCCTTGATGGTGTCGAAGGTGTGCCACTCCCAGCTGTCCTCCTCGACGTTCGCGAGCGCAGCGGCCATGCCGCCCTGCGCCGCTCCCGTGTGGGACCGCGTCGGGTAGAGCTTGGAGATGACGGCCGTCTTCGCTCCGGGGCCGGCCTCGATCGCGGCGCGCATGCCGGCACCGCCGGCACCGACGATCACGATGTCGAACTGGTGGTAGTGGATGCCGTCGATGACGGTGGACTCGGTGGTTTCTGTAGTCACGGTTTCCGTTGCTCGGTCTCGGTTGCTCAGTTGGCGGGGCAGAACGACGCGAGCAGGTCTGCAGGTGCGCCGGCGGGGCACGGGTCGAAGGTGAAGACGACCAGGGTCCCGAGGATGATGAGGATGGTGACGGCGGCGAGGATCGCGACCTTGAGGACACCGCGGATCGTGCGACCCGTGGCGTAGTCGTTGACGATGGTGCGCATGCCGTTGCCGCCGTGGATCAGTGCGAGCCACAGCATGGCGACGTCCCACCACTGCCAGAAGGGGTTCGACAGCTTGCCGCCGACGAAGGCGAAGTCGATGGCCTTGATGCCGTCGCCGACCATGAGATTGACGAACAGGTGGCCGAAGATGAGGACCAGCAGGATCACGCCGGAGACGCGCATGTAGATCCAGCCCCACTTCTCCCAGTTGACGCCCTTGCGGCGCGCGGGACGAGCGGGGGTGCGGGGAGCGGCGATCGTCGTCATCAGTGGCCCATCTCGCTGAACACGTTGATCAGGTGGCGCGGCGTGAAGCCGAGCATCGTCACGACCCAGAGACCGATGACGATCCAGAACATGGGCCGCTGGTACTTGGTGCCCTTCGACCAGAAGTCGATGAGGATGATGCGGATGCCGTTGTACGCGTGGTAGGCGATGGCGGCGACGAGCGCGACCTCACCGAGCCCCATGATGGGGTTCTTGTACGTGCCGATGACCGCGTTGTACGCCTCGGGGGAGACCCGCACCAGCGCGGTGTCGAGGACGTGCACGAGGAGGAAGAAGAAGATGGCGACGCCGGTGATCCGGTGGAGCACCCACGACCACATGCCCTCACGGCCCCGGTACAGGGTGCCGGCCGGGCGTTTGGATGTCGTGGATTCCAACGGTGACGTTCGCGTGAGACTCGCGGTCACGAGGTCCTCCCTGATAGTCGCTATCTGCGGCAGATCGTTCTGCCGTGCGGGGGTTGTTGCCTGCCGTGCGTCGAATCGGCGCGCTGGACCAAGTGTAGGCGTGGGATGCGCGGTCCCGCCGCTAAGGCTGGCCTAACTGTCTCGACGTCGAGAGAGGCCGGACACCTGCGCGACGACCGGGCGACACCGGGTGTTCACAACCAGTTCCGACGCTTGAACACCTTGTAGAGGATGACGCTCGTGGTGGCCATGAGCGCGAGCGCCATCGGGTAGCCGAACCACCACGACAACTCCGGCATGTGGGTGAAGTTCATGCCGTAGATCCCCGCGATGAGACTCGGGCCGAACAGGATGGCGGCCCAGGAGGAGATCTTCTTCACCTCGTCGCCCTGCTTGAGGCTCGCCTCGGTCATCTTCGCCATCTCCTCGTTCTGGCGTTGCCCGACGAGGGTGCTGTTCACGGTCAGGATGTCGCGCAACAGCTCGCGGTAGGCGTCGATCCGTTGGTTGACGCTCGTGAGGTGGTCGGCGACGTCGCGGAGGCCGCGTTGCAGTTCGTCGGCGACCCCGTACTTCGCGCTGCCCTGCTCGAGCGACAGCATCACGTCGCTGAGCGGGTGCGTCGCCCGTTCGAAGGCGATGACCTCGCGGGAGAGCTGGTAGATGCGGCGGGACACCTGGGATTCGCCGACGAAGACCTGCTCCTCGATCTCGTCGATGTCGTTCGAGAGCCCGGCGACGACCGGACCGTAGCCGTCGACGACGGCGTCGATGATGGCGTACAGGATCGCCTGCGGACCATAGGCGAGGAGTTCGTGCTCCTGCTCCATCCGCGCCCGCACGTGCGACAGGTCGGGGGACTCGGCGTGCCGCAGGGTGATGACGAAGTTCGGGCCGACGAAGACGTGCAGCTCGCCGAACTCGACGGTCTCGGTCTCGTCGACGTAGTTGGCGGCCCGGAGGACGACGAACAGGACGTCGTCGTACCGCTCGATCTTCGGTCGCTGGTGCGCGGTGATGGCGTCTTCGACGGCGAGCGGGTGGAGACCGAACTCCGCCGCCAGGACGCCGAGCTCGCCGGCGTCGGGCCGGTAGAGCCCGATCCACGCGACGCCGTCCGGGGTCTCGTGGAGCGCGCGGAAGGTGTCCTCGAGCGAGGTGAGCGTCGAGCTACGGGAACCGTGGCGGTAGATGCAGGCGTTGACGATGCTGTTGCGCCCGTCGAGGTCCGCGGCGTCAGGCGGGCCGACGGGGGCCGGCGGAGCCTGCTTGCTGCCGAAGGACGGGATCGGGATCCCGAGGACGTTGCGTCCAGCCATGCTCGTACCGTTCTTTCTCATGCTCGATCTGGCGCTCATCGTAATCCCGTCACATGACGGTTCCGTGCCGTCGTCGTCAGGCTGGAGCCTGGCGGTACGCTCGGGGGATGACCACGCCCCTCGAACGCTTCTACGCGGTGATCCCGGCCGGCGGCATCGGCAGTCGTCTCTGGCCGCTCTCGCGAGCCGACGCACCCAAGTTCCTGCACGACCTCACCGGCTCCGGCAGCACGCTGTTGCGCGCCACCTGGGACCGCCTCGCGCCGATCGCCGGCGACCAGCGCATCATGGTCGTCACCGGGCGTGCGCACCGCGCGGCCGTCGAACAGCAGCTGCCCGACCTCGCCGACGCCAACGTGGTGCTCGAGAGCGAGCCGCGCGACTCGACCGCCGCGATCGGGCTCGCTGCGGCGATCCTCGTCCGTCGCGAACCCGACGTCATCGTCGGCTCGTTCGCCGCCGACCACGTGATCCGCGGCGACCGCCTGTTCCGCGCCGCGGTCGCCCAGGCCGTCACGGCCGCCGAGGAGCGCTACATCGTCACGATCGGCATCCAGCCCACGGAGCCCGCCATCGGCTTCGGCTACATCAAGAGCGCCCGCGACCTCGGCATCCGCGGGGCCGAAGGGGTCATGCTGGTCGACTCCTTCGTCGAGAAGCCCGACCTCGCCACGGCCAAGCGGTACGTCTCGAGCGGCGAGCACCTCTGGAACGCCGGGATGTTCATCTCGCGGGCCGACGTCCTCCTCGAGGAGATCGGTCGGCAGAAGCCCGAACTCCTGGCGGGCCTCCTCGAACTCGCCGAGGTCTGGGACGACGCGGCGGCCCGCGGACCGGTCGTCGACCGCGTCTGGCCGGCGCTCGAGAAGATCGCGATCGACTACTCCGTGGCGGAGCCCGCCGCGGCTGCCGGTCGCATGGCCGTCGTGCCGGCGCACTTCGACTGGGACGACGTGGGCGACTTCGCCTCGCTCGCCAAGCTCAACTCCGGTGGGCGCAAGTCCGACCTCGCCATCCTCGGCGAGAACGCGCGCGTGCTGTCGGACGCCTCCAGCGGCATCGTCGTCAGCCAGACCGGTCGGGTCATCAGCCTCATCGGCGTGCAGGACATCGTCGTCGTCGACACCCCGGACGCTCTGCTCGTCACCACGAGCGCCAACGCGCAGCGGGTGAAGAGCGTCGTCGACGCCCTCAAGCTGTCCGGTCGCGACGACGTCCTCTGATCGGCAATCGACGGTGACCGCGCTGCGCGAGCTGCTCCTGCAGGCGGGCGCGCGTCTCCAAGCCGCAGGTGTGCGTGACGAGGCCCTGGCAGAGGTGTACACACCCCGCGGGCTCCCGCTCGTGAAGCGGGCACCCGCGCTGCGGCCGATCGGCCGGGCGTGGCGCCTCGGGGTCGTCCTGCTCTCGGCCGACGGTCGCCTCTTCACCGCCGCCGAGTCCACTCGGGCCGTGGAGCCGAAGTGGTTCAACCACCGCTCCTCGGAGGTCGAGCACCGTCGGATCGCCCAGCAGGCGGCCCACCGCGGTCCGTTCGCCGAGGGCGACGTCGTCAATTTCGAGGTCGTCGAGCTCGCGCTGGACGAGCCGTCACTCCGGGAGGGGTCGGGTCCGTTGCGCCTCGTCGATGACACGGTCATGCTCCGCTGGGCCGGGCACGACCTCGGGCTCACCCCGCTCGACGCCTACCTCGACGACCGGGTGTCACTCCTCATCGGCGAGTGACCCGTTCGTTCGCCCATCTTCGGGCGAACGGGCCCTGATTCGCCCAGGAATGGGCGAACGGAACGCGTGATCAGACCGCGGGGCCGAACCACTCCGTGTAGAGCCGCCAGAAGTTGCGGTTGCCGTAGGCGCTGCAGGCGTCGCCAGTGCCCGAGACGTTCGCGAGGGCTGCAGCGTTCGGTTGGTACGGCGTGTAGAGGTAGAGGTTCGCCGTCGCCTGGTTGCGGATGTCGACCTGGGTGCCGCCGCAGGCCGCGTCGGGGCTGTACTGGATGTAGACCGATCCCAGGTGGTACGCCCGCTGGTAGGACTCACCCGGCACGTTGAGCGGGTACAGCGTGTATTGCCGGAACTGCCATGCGGAACGGTAGACCTGGTTCTGGAACCCGAAGTAGTCCGCGTCGCAGCTCGCGCTGAAGTTCGGGCCGGTGTCGGGGCAGCCCCAGCCCATGGCGCGCGCGTAGCCGTACTCGCTCGGCCCGGTGATGAGCGACTGCTCCTTCTGCATGAGGACGAGCAGCACCTTGGGGTTGATCCCGCACGCGTGCGCGACCTTCGCGACGATCCTCGCCGCCGACTCGTTCACGGCGCCGCGGTAGGCCTCGCAGTGTCCGGGCTCGGCCGCCGGGACGGATTCGGTGCTGGCACGGAAGTCCGCCAGGCACGGCACGCCGTCTTTCGGGGTACAGGGCTGGGAGGCGAAGAACGCCTGGACGTCAGCCTCGCTCATGGCGTTCGCGTCGTAGAAGTTCGCGTCGCTGATGATCTCGCCCGGGTCGAAGTCCGTGCCGCGGACCGTGGGCGGCGCCGGCTGGGCAGGCTTGCCGGGAGCCGGCGTCGCAGGCTTCGTCGGCTTCGGGGTCGCCGTTGAGGGCGTGGTCGGCGAGGGACTCGGGGTGGGCGTCGGCGTCGTCTGCGTCCGGCTCAGCTGCGAGCTCGCGGCGGCCGCGGTCGCCGGCGTGGTCGGCAGTGCGCCGAGCGCCACGAGCGCACCGATACCGAGCGCGGCGAGCAGCGAGGCCGCGGTCGATCGATGCGCACGGCGACGCCGCGCGGGCGAGGGGACCGACGGAGCACGCATGACGACCAGCCTAATCGGGACCGGTGACGTGCAGGGCTTGCGGCGGCCGACAACCGACGGATAGCCTGAGTTCACTGTGAAGAACTGAGCGAATCGACGTCCCGTGCCTGCGGCAGACCATCACGAACGTGATGTGCCCGACGGGAATCCATCGAGGTACGCCAGACGCTTCCAGGTCCGCCCAGGAGTTCGAGCCCAGCGCTCGCTCCTGACGTGTCGGACGACGACCGTACGCGGCGTGCCCCATCTCGAAAGGGGCCTCCATGCGAGCACCCATGACCCAAGCAACACCAGTCCACCGTCGCGCCGCTTCGAGGTTCGGGCGATCCATCGACATCCAGCAGCTCCGCGCCGACGGCGTCACCCGCTCCTACGGCGACCGCGTCGTGTTGCGCGACGTCGACCTCGTCGTGTCGGCCGGGGATCGTCTCGGCCTGATCGGTGAGAACGGCGCGGGGAAGTCCACGCTGCTGCGCATCCTCGCGGGGATCGACGAGCCGGACGACGGCGAGGCCGTCCGCCCGGTGCGTACCGGCATCCTCATGCAGGAACTCGAGCTCCCGGAGGACACGACGGTCGGCGAGTTGCTGGAGCAGGCGCTCGGCGAGGTCCGCGCCGTCGAGCAGGAGCTCGAGACGTCGGCGGCGGCACTTGGTGAGACGGGTTCCGCCGGTGACGGTTCCGCCGAGCAGCGGTACGCCGCCGCGCTCGATGCGGCGGAACGCGCCGACGTCTGGACGGCGGACGCCCGGTTGGACGCGGTCGTCGACGGCCTCGGCATCGCCGCGATCGAACGGTCGCGACGACTCGGTGAGGTGAGCGGGGGACAGCGATCCCGCTTCGCCCTCGCCGCGCTCCTCGTCGCGAGACCGACCGCACTGCTGCTCGACGAGCCGACCAACCATCTGGACGACGAGGCGGTCGCGTTCCTCCGCGGCCACCTGTCGGAGTGGCCGGGTCCGGTGCTCTTCGCGAGCCATGACCGCGCCTTCCTCGACGAGGTGGCGACGGGGCTCGTCGACATCGATCCGTCCCGCCCCGTCCCCGTCGGCGAGGCGTCACCCGTCGTCGAGTTCGGCGGGCCGTTCAGCGAGTACCTCGACTGGAAGGCAGCGGAACTCGATCGCTGGTCGGCGCGTTATGAAGAGGAGCAGGCCGAACTGCGCCGCCTCGCATCCGCGGTGCACGACGTCGCCCCGCGGATCAACCACGATCGGGGCATCCGCGACAATAACCGCATGGCCTTCGGCATGCGCGGCGACCGCGTCGAGCAGCAGATCAGTCGGCGGGTGCGGAACGCGCAGCTCCGACTCGAGGTCCTCGAGCGCGAGCAGGTGCGGCGCCCGCCTCGCCAACTCTCGTTCGCCGGGATCCCGAGCGGCTCGACGGTCCTCGACGAGGGGGAGCAGCTGCTCGACCTCGCCGACGCCCGCGTCGATGGCCGGCTGCGCCTCGAACGCCTGCAGCTGGCACCCCGGTCGCGGGTGCTGGTCACCGGTGCGAACGGTTCGGGGAAGTCGACGCTCCTGGCGCTGCTCGCCGGGTCGCTGCGCCTCGATGCGGGGACGCTCCTCCGGCGGAAGGGGCTCCGCGTGGGGCTCCTCGAGCAGGACGTCGCCTTCCCGGATGCGGAGCGATCACCTCGGGAGGTCTACGACCGGGCGCTCGGCGAGGCGCGAGCAGCGCGCACTCCGCTCGCGGGTCTCGGGCTCCTGGCACTTCGCGACCTCGACCGTCCGATCGGCCAGCTCTCCGTCGGGCAGCAACGCCGTCTGGCCCTGGCGCTGATCATCGCCAGGCCGCCCCATCTGTTCCTGTTGGACGAGCCGACGAACCACCTGTCGCTGGCGCTTGCGACGGAGCTCGAGGACGCCCTCGGCGACTACCCGGGTGCGGTCGTCATCGCGAGCCACGACCGATGGCTCCGTCGGCGCTGGACCGGCGACAGCCTGATGCTGGACCGCCGCTGACCGGGATCCCGGTCGGTTCGGCCTGGGCACCGAGCCGCGCTCGGTGCCCAGGTGGGAACCGCAGCTACCCGGCGCGCAAGGCGCCCGTCGGCGGGGTCGCTCCGCGCTCACGTGCGCAGCATCGCGGCTCGGCGATGCGCGTCTGCGCATCCGCGTGTTTCCGGCGCGTGACGCCGGTGCCACCGTTCTGTAACGCTTCGGTCGCGAAGCCGGGATCGTCCGTTCGGCAGTCGTCGTATTGGGTAACGTAACCCCATACGCCCCGTGACCCGCGGGGCTGCATCTTGGAGGCTACCTTGGCAATCTCAACTCGGAAGGCCGCTGCGGGCGCAATCGCCGGCGTCGGTCTCATGGCACTGCTCGCCGGCTGTGCATCGGCTCCCAGCACCGGTGGCGGCGACTCAACCGGTGCCGCATCCGACTTCCTCCCGTGCATGGTCTCCGACGCCGGTGGCTTCACCGACAAGTCGTTCAACCAGCTCGGCTATGAGGGGCTCACCGAGGCGGCGAAGGAGCTCGGCGTCGAGCCCATCACCGTCCAGTCCGACAAGGCCGACGACTACAAGCCGAACCTGCAGAGCCTGGCGGACCAGGGCTGCTCGCTCATCGTCAGCGTCGGCTTCGCCCTCTCCGCCGACACGGTCGACGCAGCACTCGCGAACCCGGACGTCGACTACGCGATCATCGACGACGCGGCCGACAACGACTTCGACGGCAAGGTCGACGCCCCGAACATCAAGCCGATCCTGTTCGACACCGTCCAGGCCGCGTTCCTCGCGGGCTACGCGGCGGCCGACTACTCGAAGACCGGCGTCGTCGGCACCTTCGGTGGCCAGCCCTTCCCGTCCGTCCAGATCTTCATGGACGGCTTCGCCGAGGGCGTCGCGTACTACAACGAGCAGAAGGGCAAGAGTGTCCAGGTCGTCGGTTGGGACGTCGCCGCTCAGACCGGTTCCTTCACCGGTGGCTTCGAGGCGAACGACACCGCCAAGCAGCTCGCCCGCACGCTCATCGACCAGAACGCCGACGTGCTCCTTCCGGTCGGTGGCCCGATCTTCCTGAGCGCGATCGCCGAGATCCAGGAGACCGGTAAGGACATCGCCATGATCGGTGTCGACGCCGACCTGTACGAGACGAACGCCGAGAACAAGGGCCTGTTCCTCACCTCCATCCTCAAGGGCATGAAGGCCGGCGTCGCCGACACCGTGACCGAGGCCGGCGGCGGCAAGTTCGACGCCGCCGCGTACATCGGCACCCTCGAAAACGAGGGCGTCGGCCTCGCGCCGTTCCACGACTTCGAGTCCAAGGTCTCCCCGACCCTGGCCGACGAGCTCGAGACCATCAAGAAGGGCATCATCGACGGTTCCATCAAGGCGACCTCGGTCTCCTCGCCCGTCAAGTAGTCCCTCTTCACCCGGGCCCTCGCCCGGGACTCCGGGGGGAGGCCGCGATCCGCGGCCTCCCCCCGCTTTGTTCGCGGCACGGTCGGACGGCGATCCCGACCGCCTGTGCCGACCTTCGACACGTGACTAGATTGGGACCCATGAAGCTCGAGCTCCGCGGCATCACCAAACGGTTCGGTGCACTCACCGCCAACGACCACATCGACCTCACCGTCGAACCGGGGGAGATCCACTGTCTCCTCGGCGAGAACGGTGCAGGCAAATCCACCCTCATGAACGTCCTGTACGGCCTGTACCAGGCCGACGAGGGCGAGATCCTCCTGGACGACGTCGTCCAACACTTCCAGGGCCCTGGCGACGCCATGGGCGCCGGCATCGGCATGGTGCATCAGCACTTCATGCTCATCCCCGTCTTCACCGTCGCCGAGAACGTCATGCTCGGCCACGAGCAGACCAAGGGCGGTGGCCGCCTCGACGTCGCAGCGGCCCGCAAGCTCGTCATCGACATCTCCGAGCGGTTCGGCTTCAGCCTCGACCCGGACGCCATCGTCGGCGACCTCCCGGTCGGGGTGCAGCAGCGCGTCGAGATCGTCAAGGCGCTCTCCCGCAACGCCAACGTCCTCGTCTTCGACGAGCCCACCGCCGTGCTCACCCCGCAGGAGACGGACGAGCTCATGGCGATCATGAAGCAGTTGAAGGACGAGGGCACGTCCATCGTCTTCATCACCCACAAGCTGCGCGAGGTCCGCGAAGTCGCCGACCGCATCACCGTCATCCGGCTCGGCAAGGTCGTCGGTGAGGCCTCGCCCACCGCGACGAACGCCGAGCTGGCGTCCCTCATGGTCGGGCGTCCCGTCGAACTCACGGTCCACAAGGAGGCGCCGAACCTCGGCGACACCACCTTCACCGTGCAGGACCTGTCCGTCGTCGACCACCTCGGCCAGCTCGTCGTCAACGGCGTCAGCTTCGAGGTCCGCGAGGGCGAGGTGCTCGCCATCGCCGGTGTCCAGGGCAACGGGCAGACCGAGCTCACCGAGGCGATCCTCGGGCTGCAGCCGCACACCAAGGGCAGCATCAAGCTCGACGGCGTCGAACTCGTCGGGTCCACCCCGCGCAAGGTGCTCGACGCCGGCGTCGGGTTCGTGCCGGAGGACCGATCCGAGGACGGGCTCGTCAAACAGTTCACCATCGCCGAGAACCTCATGCTGGACCGATCGACGGGTGCACCCTTCGTGAAGGGCGGCAACGTCCAGCGCGGATTCCGAGACGAGTTCGCGCGCGAGAAGTCGCAGGAGTTCGACGTCCGGTCACAGGGCATCGAATCACCGGCCGGCTCCCTCTCGGGCGGCAACCAGCAGAAGGTCGTCCTCGCCCGTGAGCTCAGCCGCGAGTTGCGGCTGTTCGTCGCCGCACAGCCGACCCGCGGGATCGACGTCGGTTCGATCGAGTTCGTGCACAAGCGCATCGTCGCCACGCGCGACGCCGGCATCCCCGTCATCGTCGTGTCGACCGAGCTCGACGAGGTCGTCGCGCTCGCCGACCGCATCGCCGTCATGTACCGAGGCGGCATCGTCGGGATCGTCCCGGCATCGACCCCCAGAGAGGTCCTCGGCCTCATGATGGCCGGCGAACTCCCGGCAGGAGCAGCAGCATGAGCGAGACGTCCCACACCCCGCCCGGAACGGTCCAGCCGGTGGCACCGGGCGAGGCGAAGCCCGACACGACCCAGCCGCGCTCGAACAAGGTGCTCGCCGAGATCCTCAATTCGAGCATCGTCATCTCGATCCTCGCCGTCGTCCTGGCGATGGTCGTCGGTGCGATCCTCATCGCACTGACCGATCCGAAGGTCCACACCGCCGCCGGGTACTTCTTCGCCCGCCCGGGCGACACCATCGCGGCGGTCTGGCAGTCGGCGACCGGTGCGTACGGCGCGCTCTTCCAGGGGTCGATCTACAACTTCAAGCGCCCCGACTTCCTGAACGGCATCCGCCCGCTGACGGAGACGCTGACCTTCGCGACCCCGCTGATCCTCGCCGGACTCGGTGTCGGCCTGGCGTTCCGGGTCGGCATGTTCAACATCGGTGGGCGCGGTCAGATGCTCATCGCCGCCGCCTGCGCCGGATGGGTCGGCTTCACGCTCGACCTCCCGCCCGTGGTGCACCTGCTCGTCGCGATCGCCGCCGGCATCATCGGTGGCGCGTTCTGGGGCGGCATCGTCGGTGTCCTCAAGGCCCGCACCGGCGCGCACGAGGTGATCATCACGATCATGCTCAACTACGTCGCGTTCTACCTCATCACCTTCATGCTCTCCACGCAGGGGCTGTTGCAGGCTCCCGGGTCGAACGTGCCGAAGAGCGCGGGGATGGCGGAGAACGCCGTCTTGCCCAAGCTCCTCGGTGACCGCTACAACCTGCACGCCGGCTTCCTCATCGCGATCCTCGCGGTCGTGTTCGTGTGGTGGCTGTTCAGTCGGTCCTCGATCGGCTTCCGCTTCCGGGCGGTCGGTGAGAACCCGAACGCCGCTCGCGTCGCGGGTATCGACGTGAAGAACACCTACGTGTACGCCATGCTGCTCTCCGGTGGACTGATCGGTCTCGCCGGCGTCTCGCAGGTGCTCGGTACGGTGACCTCCGGGTTCGACAACGGCATCGACGCCGGCATCGGCTTCGACGCCATCACCGTCGCGCTCCTCGGACGCAGTCGGCCGGGCGGCATCCTCATCGCCGGCATCCTGTTCGGTGCGCTCAAGGCCGGTGGGTACTCCATGCAGGCCACCCAGGGCGTCAACGTGCCGATCGACATCGTGCTCGTCCTCCAGGCACTCATCGTGCTGTTCATCGCGGCTCCGCCGCTCGTGCGGGCGATCTTCTTCCTGCCGAAGCCCGACGGCTCGACGCGCCGAACGCGTCGCTCCGCCAAGAAGGAGGTGTCCGCATGAGTGGATTCACGCTCGACAAGCAGACGCCGCAGCCGGCTCCCGACGCCCCGATCGTCCTCGAGACGGTCGTCGTCCGGAGCTGGAAGGCCCCGATCGCGTTCGGGATCTTCACCGTCATCGCGTTCCTGTTGTTCGTCATCTGGCACCGCGACGGCAACAGCACGTTCCGGCTCTCCAGCGACGGCGACGTCATCCAACTGCCGACGGTCGTGCTCCCGTCCACGGTCACCGGCATCGTCGTCACGATCCTCCTGGCCGCCATCACGGCGCTGAGCGCGTACCTCGTCACGACGGGCAAGAAGGTCCCCCTCTGGCTCATCACCGTGTTCGGTGTGCTGTTCATGGTCGGGTTCCTGTCGTGGGCCGCCGCGGGCAAGGCGATCCCGATCACCGGGCTCCTGCTCGGTACCGTCGCCCTGAGCGTCCCGCTCATCTTCGGTGCGCTCGGCGGCGTCATCTCCGAGCGGGTCGGCGTCGTGAACATCGCGATCGAGGGCCAGCTGCTCGCCGGCGCGTTCTCGTCCGCCTTCGTCGCCTCGGTGACGGGGAACGCCTTCCTCGGGCTCGTTGCGGCGATGATCGCCGGCACACTCGTGAGCTTCCTGCTCGCGGCCTTCTCGATCAAGTACCTCGTCGACCAGGTCATCGTCGGTGTCGTGCTCAACGTCCTCGTCGTCGGACTCACGAGCTTCCTGTACTCGCAGGTGCTCACGAAGAACGAGGCGCTCTTCAACAGCCCGCCGAAGTTCCCCCGGATCAACATCCCGATCCTCAGCGAGATCCCGCTCATCGGACCCGTGCTGTTCCGCCAGACGATCATCATCTACCTGATGTACATCGCCGTGGCCGTGGTGTTCTTCTGCCTGTTCTACACGCGCTGGGGCCTCCGCCTCCGCGCCGTGGGTGAGCACCCGCAGGCGGCTGACACCGTGGGTATCAACGTGAACCGGACTCGTTTCTGGAACGTCGCGCTCGCGGGCGCGATCGTCGGCCTCGGTGGGGCGTACTTCACCCTGGGCTCGGTCGGTGCGTTCAACAAGGAGATGACGGCGGGCGCCGGCTACATCGCGCTCGCGGCGGTCATCTTCGGACGCTGGGACCCCCTCAAGGCGACGCTCGCCGCGCTGCTGTTCGGCTTCACGCAGAACCTGCAGTTCGCGTTGAGTGCCATCGGCTCCCCGGTGCCGAGCGCGTTCATGCTCATGCTGCCGTACGTGGTGACGATCTTCGCGGTCGCCGGACTCGTCGGCATCTCCCGCGGACCGGCAGCCGCCGGCAAGCCCTACGTGAAGGGCTGACCGTGAGCGACACGACGACCGCGCCACCCGTCGACTGGGAGGCGCTGCACACCGCGGCCCGGGAGGCGATGGGTCACGCCTACGTGCCCTACAGCCGGTTCCCGGTCGGCGCGGCTGCTCTCGTCGACGACGGCCGGATCATCTCCGGCTGCAACGTCGAGAACGCCAGCTACGGCCTGACGCTGTGCGCGGAGTGCGCGCTCGTCTCCGCCCTCCACATGTCTGGCGGAGGACGCCTCGTGGCGTTCGCCTGCGTCGACGGCAAGGGCGAACGCCTCATGCCGTGCGGCCGTTGCCGACAGCTGCTGTACGAACACTCGACGGCGGGCATGCTGCTCGACACCGTCTCCGGCATCCGCACCATCGACGAGGTCCTGCCGGACGCCTTCGGACCACGTCAACTCGAGGAGTACCACGCATGAGTTCCGTAGAAGCATTCGACGTCGTCGACCTCATCCGCACGAAGCGCGACCGCGGAGAGCTGTCGACGCCGCAGATCGAGTGGCTGATCGACGCCTTCACCCGTGGCTATGTCGCCGACGAGCAGATGTCGGCGCTGGCGATGGCGATCCTGCTGAACGGCATGGAGCGGCGTGAGATCCGCGACCTCACGATGGCGATGATCGCGAGCGGTGAGCGGATGAGTTTCGCGTCGCTCGACAAGCCGACCTCGGACAAGCACTCGACCGGCGGCGTCGGCGACAAGATCACCCTGCCGCTCGCCCCGCTCGTCGCCGTCTTCGGCGTCGCGGTGCCGCAGCTGTCGGGCCGCGGGCTCGGGCACACGGGTGGGACGCTCGACAAGCTCGAGAGCATCCCCGGCTGGCGTGCGGCGTTGACGAACGACGAGATGATGGCGCAGCTGGCGGACGTCGGCGCGGTCATCTGCGCCGCCGGCTCCGGTCTCGCCCCGGCCGACAAGCGTCTGTATGCCCTGCGCGACACGACGGGCACGGTCGAGGCGATCCCGCTCATCGCGTCGAGCATCATGTCGAAGAAGATCGCCGAAGGCACCGGGGCGCTCGTCCTCGACGTCAAGTTCGGCTCCGGCGCCTTCATGCAGGACTATGAGCGTGCCGAGGAACTGGCGCGCACGATGGTCGCGCTCGGGACGGACGCCGGTGTGGCGACGACCGCGCTGTTGACGGACATGAACGTCCCGCTCGGCCTCGCGATCGGCAACGCGAACGAGGTCCGCGAGTCCGTCGAGGTCCTGGCAGGCGGTGGTCCGGCGGACGTCGTCGAGCTGACCCTCGCCCTCGCGCGGGAGATGCTGACCCTCGCCGGGCGGCCGGACGCGGACGTCGAGGGCGCCCTCGCGGACGGTCGGGCCATGGACGTCTGGAAGCGCATGATCCGCGCGCAGGACGGCGACCCGGACGCACCGCTGCCGGTCGCCAAGGAGACCCACGTCGTCACGGCGTCGCGCGACGGCGTGCTGGCGACGCAGGAGGCACTGCCGTTCGGCATCGCGGCCTGGCGCCTCGGTGCCGGTCGGGCCAGGCAGCAGGACCCGGTCATCCACGCGGCGGGCATCGACCTGCACGCGAAGCCGGGCGACGAGGTCCGGGCCGGACAGCCCCTCTTCACGCTGAGCGCCGACGATGCGGCCCGCTTCCCGCGGGCGCTCGAGGCCCTCGAGGGTGCCTACACGATCGAGGACACGGCTCCGCCGCGCGGCCCCATCGTCCGGGCCCGCATCGAGGCCTGACGGCCGCCCGTTCGCCCCGTGTGGTTGTCCAATTCTGCCTTGGACCGCCACACGGGGCGAATGGACACCCGCTGACCCTGCTCCACAGCGACCCCGCCGGCTGGCGCGTGCCCATCAGCCGGTCGGAGTGAAGCGCGGGGCAGGACCGGCGTCGAAACTCGGGGGATGGGCTTTCGGAAACCGCTCCCGCCTACTGCCGCCGGCGCGCTCTCGACAGCGGCAGCGATGCAGCACGGAGTCACTCGAGCGCAACTCCGCAATCCTGAACTGGCCGCCCCGTTTCGCGGGGTCCGGCTGGCCGCGAGTGGGTTCGATGCAGAGGATCCCGTTCAGCTGGCGCGAGCGTACCTGCCCAAGCTGCCGCTCGGGTCCGTCTTCAGCCATCACACGGCTGCATCGGTCTGGGGGCTACCGTTGCCCGACGGAACACGGCCGCCGTCGCTGCACGTGACGACCCCGCCACCGGGCAGGGCGAGACGTGGGGTAGGAGTCATCGGACACCGGTCGGTGCTGTCCGAGACGGAGATGGCCGTGCGTTTCGGATTGCCGGTGACGACCCCCGCTCGCACCTGGTGCGATCTGGCGAATCTGATCGATGTCCCGGGGCTCGTCGCCGTGGGCGACCGGTTGTTGTGGTTCCAGGACCCGCTGTGCACCAGGCGAGAACTCGAGGATGCCGTCGACGTGACGCGCGCCGGTGTCCGCTCCCTTCGTGCAGCGCTTCCACTGCTGTCGGACCGTTCCCAATCGCACCGCGAGTCCATGCTCAGAGTGCTCATCGTGCTGAGTGAGTACCCGTTCCCGTTTCCGTCGCCGAATCATGAGTTGACGCTCCGGCCCGGCGGACGGCGGGTGCGTCTGGACCTCGCGTTCCCGACCCAGCAGCTCGCTCTCGAATACGAGGGCGACCATCACCGGACGAACCGCACCCAGTGGCGCATCGACATTCGTCGGATCGACGACCTCGAAGCTGCTGGATGGCACATCATGCGTGTCACGGATGACGATTTGCGTGACGGCGCCGACCTGCTGGATCGACTCGCCGTCCGTCTCCGCGGCCGAGGCTGGCGCCCCTAATCGCTACACATTCGCCCCGTGTGGTCATCGCGGCGTGTGCCGGACAGCCACACGGGCGAACCGGCGAGGACAGGCCATGTCGCGCGGTGAGCGTGAGCGGTACAGTGAACCCCGTGACCTCTGCAGACGAATCCCCCCTCTCCGGCGTCGACCTCCGCGCGCTCCCGAAGATCTCGCTCCACGACCACCTCGACGGCGGTGTGCGGCCCGCCACGATCATCGAGCTGGGCGAAGCGAACGGTGTCGACGTCCCCGTGTCGGACCCCGACGGCCTGGCCGACTGGTTCTACACGCAGTGCAACGCCGGCTCGCTCGTCGAGTACCTGAAGACCTTCGACCTCAGCACCGCGGTCATGCAGACCGAGGAGGGGCTCGTCCGCATCGCGCGCGAGTTCGTCCAAGACCTCGCTGCGGACGGCGTCATCTACGGCGAGGTGCGCTGGGCTCCCGAACAGCACCTCACCCGGGGTCTCACCCTCGACGCGGTCGTCGAGGCCGTCCAGGAGGGCATCGAGCTCGGCATCAAGGACGCGGCCCACTCCGGCTCCGACATCCAGATCGGCCAGCTCATCACGGCTATGCGGCACGCCGACCGCGCGCTCGAGATCGCTGAGCTCGCCGTGCGCCATCGCGAGCGCGGCGTGGTCGGGTTCGACATCGCCGGCGCCGAGGCGGGCTTCCCCGCCAGCAAGCACCGACTGGCGTTCGACTACCTCGCGGCCGAGCTGTTCCCGGTGACCGTCCACGCGGGGGAGGCCGACGGCATCGAGTCGATCCGGAGCGCCATGCTCGACGGCCGCGCGTTGCGACTCGGCCACGGTGTCCGCATCGCCGAGGACATCTTCATCGAGCGCGACGACGCCGAGTCCCTCTACGCCACGCTCGGTCCCGTCGCCGAGTGGGTCCGCGACCGCAAGATCCCGTTGGAGCTCAGCCCGCAGTCGAACCTGCAGACCGGCGCCATCGCGGCCTGGGGCGAGGAACTCGAGGACCACCCGTTCGACCTGCTCTACCAGCTCGACTTCGCCGTCACGGTCAACGTCGACAACCGCACCATGAGCGACACGAGCCTGACGAAGGAGCTCGCGCTCCTCTCCGAGGCGTTCGACTACGACCTCACCGACCTGGAGACCTTCCAGCTGAACGCCGCCGCCGCGACGTTCCAGCCGCTGGAGATCCGCGAGGCCCTGGCCGACCGCATCTCGGAGGCGTTCGACGAGTTCCTCGACGACGACGACAAGGACTGACGATGCCGGCAGGTGCTGCTCCGGCGACCGCCTGGGCGGCACCTGCGCGGCAGGCTTCCAGCCTCGGAGCGTTACGATGGTTCCGATCCATTCGGGTCGACCGATCCTCTGATTGAAGCGATGCCACTCCCAGAACTGTCCGAAGCCAGCGTCGCGCTCCACGTCGAAGCCGACGACTGGCGCGAGGCGATCCGCGTAGCCGGAGCGCTGCTGTCCGACACCCACGCGACGGACGCTGCGTACACCCAGCGGATGATCGACGTCGTCGAGGAGTTCGGCGCATACGTCGTGATCGCGCCGGGCCTGGCGCTCGCGCACGCCCGACCGGGTGCCGACGTCCACGACGACGCCCTCGTCGTCGCGACCCTGGCTGCTCCGGTCCGGTTCGGCCACCCCCACAACGACCCCGTCTCGGTGGTCCTCGGCCTCGCCGTCACCACCGCCGAGTCGCACGTGGGCTGGGTGGCGGAGATCGCCAACGTCTTCAACGACGAGACCGCCATCCCGCGGCTCGCAGCCGCCACGACGCTCGACGAGGTGCGGGCCGTGTTCGGTGCGTCCCCCCTGAGCATCGGAGACCAGGCATGAAGATCGTCGCCGTCTGCGGTTCGGGGGTCGGCTCATCCGCGATCCTCAAGCTCAACGCCGAACGCGCGCTCGAACGCCTCGACCTCGAGGCCGACGTCGTCGCCGGTGACATCGAGAGCCTCGGCACGACCGCGGCCGACGCCCAGGTGATCCTGACCTCGCCGGAACTCGTCGAGCGCATCGGCAAGACCTTCGCCGACATCGTCGTCATCGACAACTACTTCGACCTCGCCGAACTCACCGAGAAGCTCGAACGCGCCATCGGCTGACCGGTGCGGCCCGGTCTCCGGGCCGCACACCGCCAGGCCGCTCAGCCCGTCGAGCAGCTACGAGACGAGCGCCGTCAGGTCCGTCCGCAGCGCGGCGAGCCGCGCGGTGACCGTCGCCGCCCGCTCGGCGGCGTCGCCGTCGGCGGACTGGACGTCGACGTACACCTTGAGCTTCGGTTCGGTGCCGCTCGGCCGGATCATGACCCGGGTGCCGTCGTCGAGCCAGACGCGCAGGACGTCACTCGGCGGGAGTGCCTCGAACCCGTCGGCGAGGTCGTCGATCCGGGTCACCCGGGCGCCCGCCAGTTCCGTCGGTGGGAGCGCCCGCAGTCCGGACATGACCTCGCCGATGCGGCTGAGCTCCGCGTAGCGGATGGAGATCTGGTCGCTGCCGAAGGAACCGAAGGTGTCCGCGAACTGGTCGAGGAGCCCCGCGACGCTCTCGCCCGCCTGCGCCGACGCCGTCGCGAGACCGAGGAACGCGACGGCGGCCGAGATACCGTCCTTGTCGCGCACGGTCCCGGGGTTCACGAGGTAGCCGAGGGCCTCCTCGAAGCCGAAGAGCATGCCCGGCGTCCGGGAGATCCACTTGAACCCGGTGAGCGTCTCGCGGAACTCGAGGCCGTGCGCCTCGGCGACGACGCGCAGGGCGGGGGAGGAGACGATCGAGCACGCGAGCGTGCCCTCGGGAGCCGCATCGCCGTCGAGTGCAGCACTGGCGGCCTGGGCTGCCCGCCAGCCGAGGAGGAGACCAACCTCGTTGCCGGTGAGTCGACGGAACCCCGAGGGGGCCGCGTCGTCTGGGATCGCGATCGCCAGGCGGTCGGCATCGGGGTCGTTGGCGATGATGAGGTCGGCGCCGACTGCTCGCGCCGTCGCGAAGGACAGGTCGAGTGCGCCCGGCTCCTCCGGATTCGGGAAGCTGACGGTCCGGAAGGTGGGATCGGGATCGATCTGCTCGGTGACGAGTTCCGGTGCCGGATACCCGGCGGTCTCGAAGACGCGTCGGGTCGTCTCCCAACCCACGCCGTGCATGGCCGTGTAGACGACGCGCAGCTGGCTGCCCGCCGGGGCGGGAGCGACGGCCGCGGTCTCGGCGACATAGGCGTCGACGACGTCCTCGCCCGCGATCTCGAACCCGTCGCTGCGCGGGAGGTCCTGGACGAGCGCCGTCTCGGCGATGCGCCCGATGTGGGCGGCGATGGCCGCATCGGCGGGGGAGACGATCTGGGACCCGTGGTGCTCACCGCCCAGGTACACCTTGTAGCCGTTGTCGGCGGGCGGATTGTGACTCGCGGTCACCATGACTCCGGCCGAGGCGTCGAAGAACCGCACGGCGAACGCGAGGACGGGCGTCGGCAGGAGTCGTGGGAGCAGGATGGCGCGGACACCGGCACCGGCCATCAGCTCGGCGGTGTCGCTGGCGAACACGGCGGAGTTCTTCCGGCCGTCGTAACCGATGACGACGCTCGGCGTCACGCCTTCCGGCGCCTGCTCGAGCAGGTAGGCGGCGAGTCCGGCCGCGGCCTGTGAGACGAGGACCCGGTTCATCCGGTTGGAGCCGGCCTCGATGCGACCACGGAGCCCGGCCGTGCCGAACTGCAGTCGGGTGTCGAAGCGGTCGTGCAGCTCGGCGACGGCCACGTCGTCGGACACCCGGGCGCGTTCGACGAGGCCTGCCAGTTCGGCCCGGGTCTCGTCGTCGGGATCCTGGGCGAGCCAGGCCTCGGCGATCGCGAGCAGGCTCGTCGCCTCGCTCACAGGGCCGCGACGATCTGCGCGAGGAGCTTGCTGATCACCGGCTCGGCCGCCTGGCCGGCCTCGATGACCTCGGCATGGCTGAGCGGCGTCTGCTGGATGCCGGCGGCGAGGTTCGTGATGAGCGACATCCCGAGGACCTCCATGCCGGCCTGGCGTGCGGCGATCGCCTCGAGCGCGGTCGACATGCCGACGATGTGGCCACCGATCGCCTTCGCCATCTGGACCTCGGCCGGGGTCTCGTAGTGCGGTCCGCGGAACTGCGTGTAGACGCCCTCGTCGAGCTCCGGAGCGACGCTGTGCGCGATGTCCCGCAGCCGCTTGGCGTAGAGGTCGGTGAGGTCGATGAAGGTCGCACCTTCGAGCGGCGAGTCGGCAGTGAGGTTGATGTGGTCGCTGATCAGCACGGGCGTGCCTGGCGTCCAGTGGTCCTTGATGCCGCCTGCGCCGTTCGTCAGCACCATGATGCCCGCGCCGGCCGCAGCGGCCGTCCGCACGCTGTGCACGACACGGCGGACACCGTGGTTCTCGTAGTAGTGCGTCCGGGCGCCGATGACGAGCGCACGCTTGCCGCTCGGGAGCAGGACCGAGCGTAGGGTGCCCACGTGGCCCTCGAGCGCCGGCTTCGAGAAGCCGACGATCTCCGAGGCCGGGATCGTCGCCGTCGTCTCGCCGATCAGGTCGGCCGCCTTGCCCCAGCCGCTGCCGAGGGTGAGCGCGATGTCGTGGCGTTCGACGCCGGTCTTCTCGGCGATCTGGCCGGCGGCTTCGCGGGCGATCTCGAAGGGATCGACATCGGACAGATCGAGTGGATTCGCAGAGGTTTCGGACATCCTCTCACTCTAGACAGGGGCGGGGCCGCCGCCCAACCGTGCCGACCCCGCTCATCCGCGCACGATCCCCGCCGCCGCAGGCCCGAACGGGTTTGGTCCCGCCCCTGGTGGCGCGCGAGAATGGAGGCATGGCCTACGAGTTCGAACGCAAGCAGCGAGTGGCGATCATCGGAGGCGGACCCGGCGGGTACGAGGCTGCCCTCGCCGGGGCGCAGCTCGGGGCCGACGTCACGCTCGTGGAGCGTTCGGGCGTCGGCGGAGCGGCGGTCATCACCGACGTCGTCCCGTCCAAGAGCCTCATCGCCACGGCCGACGCGGTCGGGGCCATCGGCGAGGCCGCCGACCTCGGTGTGCAGTTCTTCGTCCGCTCGGAGACCACCGGCAAGCCCAGCCGTCCCGAGGTCGCGGTGAACCTCGCCGCCGTCAACAAGCGACTGCTCGGGCTGGCCCGCCAGCAGTCCGAGGACATGCGTGCGAGTCTCATCCGTGCCGGTGTCCGCATCGTCAACGGTCAGGGGCGGCTCGACGGACCGAACGAGGTCATCGTCTCGACCGACCTGTCCAGCGGCACCGACTTCGACCGCATCGAGGCCGACACCGTCGTCGTCTCCGTCGGGGCCAGCCCGCGCCAGTTGCCCTCCGCGCTGCCGGACGGCGAGCGCATCCTCACCTGGACGCAGCTCTACAACCTCACCTCCGTCCCCGAGCACCTCATCGTCGTCGGCTCGGGCGTCACGGGCGCCGAGTTCGCCTCCGCCTACACGGCGCTCGGCTCCAAGGTCACGCTCATCTCGAGCCGCGACCAGGTGCTGCCCGGTGAGGACGCCGATGCGGCGGCGGTCATCGAGAACGTCTTCAAGCGCAACGGCATGACGGTCCTGTCGAAGTCGCGGGCCGACTCCGTCACCCGGACCGAGCACGGCGTCGTCGCCACGCTCTCCGACGGCCGCACGGTCGAGGGTTCGCACTGCCTCATGGCGGTCGGTTCGGTGCCCAACACCGCCGGGATCGGTCTCGAGGAGGCCGGCGTGCAGCTGACCGATTCCGGGCACATCCGCGTCAACCGGGTGGCGCGCACCAGCGTCCCCAACATCTACGCCGCCGGTGACTGCACGACCTTCCTGCCGCTCGCGTCCGTCGCGTCGATGCAGGGTCGCACCTCGATGCTGCACGCGATGGGCGACGCGGTGAACCCGACCGAGATCCGCAACGTCGCCGCGAACATCTTCACGCAGCCCGAGATCGCGACCGTGGGCTGGACCCAGAAGCAGATCGAGGACGGCATCGCCCAGGGTGAGATCTACAAGCTGCCGCTCGCCCAGAACCCGCGCGCGAAGATGATGGGCATCAAGGACGGCTTCGTCAAGCTGTTCGCGCGGACCGGTAGCGGGACGGTCATCGGCGGCGTCATCGTCGCCCCGAAGGCCAGCGAGCTCATCTTCCCGCTCGCCCTCGCGGTCGAGCAGCGGCTGAACGTCGACCAGGTCGCGCGTGCCTTCACGGTCTACCCGTCACTCACCGGGTCGATCACCGACGCGGCGCGCGCCATGCACATCGTCGAATAGGCGTCGTCCTCGTCGAACCGTCGGCGAGGCGCCGGGGTTCACCGATCGCGGTTCGCGAGCACGATGCGTGCGACGGCGACCCGCGAGCGCACGCCCCAGGCGTGGAAGACGGCGCTCAGGTGCTTCTCCACGGTCTTGCGGGAGATGCCGAGGGCCGTCGCGATCTCGTCGTTCGACAGGCCGTCCGCGACGAGTTCGGTGAGATCCCGCTGCCGGGGCGTCAGCGGCACGGTCGGGACGGGGACGGCGGTCAACGGCAGCGTGGCCGGGAGTCGTGAGGGGAGCTGGCGGCGGGACACGATCCCGAACGCGGCGAGCACCCGGGTGACGTGCGCGTCGACCGTGCGCGAGGAGAGCTGGAGGACGGACGCGATCTCCGCCGTCGAGTTGCCCTCCGCGGAGAGGAGGGCGACCTCGCGTTCGCGCGGCGACAGTCCGTCCCAACCGGATCCCGCGACCGGCGCGAGACGTCGACCGATCGCCTTCAGCTCGCGGGCTGCGGAGCGGGTCGCGGCCGTGTGCCCGCCGCGGACCGCCTGCTCGGCGAGCGCGGCCAACTCACGGACGGCCTGCGTCCGGTCGGACATGGCGATGAGGGCACGCGTCGCGAGGATCTCACCGATCCCGGCTTCCAGCATGCGGCCGTCGACCAACGCGCGGGTGGTCGCCGTGCGCGCGAGCGCCAGCGCCTCGGCGGGTCGCCCACGGAGGAGTTCGAGCTTGCACTGCATCCGGAGGATGGCCGGCCCGGGGACCCTGCGGTCGACGTCGGCGGCGATGAAGCCGATGAGGCGTTCCGATTCGACGATGTCGCGGTCGAGGAAGGCGCTCGAGACGAGCAGCTCGATCGCGAGGGCCCGGTCCTGGACGGACAGGCCGCTGAAGTCGTTCCCCGAGGCGCTCCGCGCGAGGGCTGCGGCTCCGTGGTCGTCCGCGAGGGCGGCGAGACCGTAGCCGACGAGGAGGTAGCACGTCGTCTGGAAGGCGCCCGTGGGTTCGGGGATGGCCTGACGGACGCGGCGTGCGAGCGTCCTGGTCGCCCCCTGCTCGGCACGGTTCCCGGCGACGAGGCACTGCACGGCCTCCGCGTACAGGGCGGTCGGTCCGCTCCCGGCCCGCTCGAACATCGCGAGCGCGGCGGCCTCTGCCTCGGCGACGCGTCCCTCGTTGAGCAGGAGGCGGGCGAGGACCCCGTCGACGAGGGTCCGGTACAAGCGGCCCGGGGTGGCGGCGATGTCGTCGGCGAACGCGTCGGCGAAGCGCCGGGCCGCGTGGATCAGAACGTTGACGACGGCACCCTCGACGAGCAGGTACCCGACGAGCCAGGCCAGGGTCGGTTCGAGGTCGCCGCCGTCGTCGACGAGGGCGTCCGCCTCCGCGAAGCACCCCTCCAGCTCCGAGCCGGACGAGCGGTCCGACCCGAGGGCCAGCCCGGCGGCTCCCAGCACGAGCAGGCGCGTCGTCCGGTCGGAGTGCGTCGAGGCGGCGAGTGCATCCACCGCGTCCCGGCGACAACCGGCGAAGTCGGCGGTGGTGAACCTGGCGTAGGACAGGAGAGCGAGGACGCGGGGATCGGACGCCGCGTGCGGCTCTGCCTCGAGCAGCGCGATCGCACCGGCGGCGTCGAAGTCCGCCACACGATCCAACGCATCTTCGAGGAGGTCGGCTGCTGACACCTGCTCAGCGTATCGTCGCCGGGTCCGATGCGACGCCCGAAGGCGCCGGTCGGGTCAGCTGATGGTGAGGAGCTGGTGACCCGAGGAGACCGTGGCACCGACCGTCGCGTCGATCGCGCCGACCGTGCCGTCCTTGTGCGCCGTGATGGGCTGTTCCATCTTCATCGCTTCGAGGACGACGACGAGGTCGCCCTTCACGACGACATCGCCCTCGGCGACCGCGAGCTTCACGATGGTCGCCTGCATGGGCGCCGAGACCGAATCACCCGTCGCACCAGAGACCACCGCTGCACCACCGCGGCGGTGCGGAGCGGGAGCGGCGACCGGCGCACCGACGTTCAGCCCCAGCTGTCCGCCTGGAAGGCTGACCTCGAGCCGCTTGCCGCCGACCTCGACGACCACCGTCGAGCGGGCAGCGGGTGCCTGCTGTGCATCGATGGATCCGTCCCAGGGCTCGATGTCGTTGACGAACTCCGTCTCGATCCATCGGGTGTAGACACCGAAGGTGCCGTCCTCCGCGGTGAACGCGGGGTCGCGGACGATCTTGCGGTGGAAGGGGATGACGGTGGGGAGGCCGGCGACCTCGAACTCGTCGAGCGCGCGGCGGCTGCGTTCGAGCGCCTCCTCGCGGGTGCGACCAGTGACGATGATCTTGCCGAGGAGCGAGTCGAACGCCCCCGAGATCGTGTCGCCGGCCGTGACGCCGGAGTCGAGCCGGACACCGGGGCCGCCGAAGGTCTTGAAGACGTGGATCGGGCCCGGCTGCGGGAGGAAGCCGCGTCCCGGGTCCTCGCCGTTGATGCGGAACTCGAAGGAGTGGCCGCTCGGCTGCGGGTCGTCGTAGTCGAGGACGCCGCCCTCAGCGAGACGGAACTGCTCGCGGACGAGGTCGATGCCGGTGATCTCCTCGGAGACCGGGTGCTCGACCTGCAGGCGGGTGTTGACCTCGAGGAAGGAGACGGTGCCGTCCTTGCCGATGAGGAACTCGCAGGTGCCGGCACCGAGGTAACCGACCTCCTTGAGGATCGCCTTCGACGCCCGGTAGAGCTCCGTCACCTGGTCGTCGGTGAGGAAGGGTGCCGGTGCCTCTTCGACGAGCTTCTGGTGGCGACGCTGCAGGGAGCAGTCGCGGGTGGAGACGACGACCACGTTGCCGTGCGCGTCGGCCAGGCACTGTGTCTCGACATGGCGCGGCTGGTCGAGGTACTTCTCGACGAAGCACTCGCCCCGGCCGAACGCTGCGATGGCCTCGCGTGTGGCCGACTCGAAGAGCTCGGCGACCTCCTCGCGCTCGCGGGCGACCTTCAGGCCGCGACCGCCACCGCCGAACGCCGCCTTGATGGCGACGGGCAGGCCATGGATGTCGACGAAGTCGAGCACCTCCTCGGCACCCGAGACGGGGTTGAGCGTGCCGGGGGCGAGCGGAGCGCCCACCTTCTCGGCCACGTGGCGGGCGGAGACCTTGTCGCCGAGCCGCTCGATGGCCTCGGGCGACGGGCCGATCCAGATCAGCCCTGCGGCCATGACGGCGCGCGCGAAGTCCGCGTTCTCGGCGAGGAAGCCGTAGCCCGGGTGGACGGCGTCGGCGCCGGACCGTCGGGCGATGGACAGGAGCTTGTCGATGACGAGGTACGTCTCCGCGCTCGTCGTCCCGTCGAGGGCGTAGGCCTCGTCGGCGAGACGGGCGTGCATGGCGTCGCGATCCTGGTCGGCGTAGACGGCGACGGAGGCGATCCCGCTGTCCTTCGCGGCTCGGATGACGCGGACGGCGATCTCGCCACGGTTGGCGATGAGGACCTTGGTTATACGTGGCACAGTCCACGAGCCTACCGGGAGGCCCGGGTGAGCCTTTGGCTCACACGCACAAAAAAGCCGCAGGAACGACGTGCCGCCTCTACAAGACCCGGGTCGTCAGAGGGCGCCGCGCCGGTTGCGGAGCTCGTGCCAGTCGTGTCCCAACGTGCGGACGAGACGCCGCAGGGTCGGGAGCGAGAGGCCGACGACCGTCGACGGATCGCCCTCGATGCGGGTGATGAAGGCGGCGCCCAGACTGTCGATCGTGAACGCCCCCGCCACCGCCAGGGGCTCGCCCGATGCGATGTAGGCGTCGATCTCGGCGTCGTCGAGGTCGTCGGCGAACGACACCTCGGCGCTCGCGACCGCACCGATCCCGACCGGCGAGGCACCGGTGCAGTCGATGAGCCAGTGACCGGAGTACAGGGTCCCCGTCCTCCCGCGCTGAGCGTGCCAGCGTTCGCGGGCGCGCTCGGGAGTGTGCGGCTTGCCGTGGACGACGCCGTCGAGGACGAAGACCGAGTCCCCGCCGAGGATGAGGTCGACCGCGTCGCCGCGTTCGCGCACGACGGCCAGAGCGGCCTCCGCCTTCGCCCGGGCGAGGAGTGCCACGACCTCGTCGGGGGCGAGCGGTGCACCCGCGGCGAGGGTCGCGTCGTCGACGGCCTGTTCCTCGTCGACCGACGACGGGACGATGATCGGCTCGATGCCACTCGACCGCAGCAGGGCGAGTCTGGCCGGTGACGTGGAGGCGAGCGTGAGGCGCATGACGGTTCCTTCTGCAGTGGACGGTGGACTCCCCGCAGCCGCCCGTGTGACATGCTCGACGCATGAGCACGACGACTGCACGCACCGTGGAACTGGACATCACCAACGTAGCCCACGGGGGTGTCTTCGTCGCCCGGCACGAGGGCCGGGTGGTCTTCGTCCCCGACACGCTCCCCGGTGAGCGCGTGCGGGCACGCATCGTCGACGAGAACGAGAAGCGCTTCTGGCGGGCGGAGACCCTGAAGGTCCTCACGCCGTCCGAGCACCGCCGTCCGCACGTCTGGGCCGAGGCCTCCGTCGACCGCGAGCCGAGCGAGCGGGCCGGGGGAGCGGAGTTCGGACACATCGAGCTCGCCCACCAGCGCGCGTTGAAGCACCAGGTCCTCGCGGAAGGGCTCGAGCGGTTCGCCGGAGTCGCTCCCGAGTTCACGGTCGCCGCGGTCGACGGTGAGACGCCCGACGGCACCCGGTGGCGGACGAGGGTCTCCCTGCACGTCGACCAGCACGGCAACATCGGTCCCTACGCCTCAAGATCCCACCACGTCGTCCCCGTCGACGACCTGCCGCTCGCGATCGAAGCAGTGGCCGAAGCGGCCAAGCTCGAAGAGCTGCCGCACGGCACCACCTCCATCGACATCGTCGCCTCGTCGACCGGGACGGTCCGCGTCCTGACGCGTGCGGACGAGGCCGGAGGCGGCGACCGCCGACGCGGTGGCGGGCGCGGCCGACGCGGGGGACCGAAGCCGGTCCGTCCCGCGGCAGACCCGATCCGCGAGCTCGTCGGCGAGCGCGAGTTCATCGTCGACGCGAACGGATTCTGGCAGGTCCACCGTCAGGCTGCGACGACCCTCCAGCAGGCCGTGTCCGCGGCCATCGACGACGCGCGCTTCGATCCGCGCGCCGCGAACCTCGACCTGTATGGCGGCGTCGGCCTCCTGGCCGCTGGCGTGGGCGACCGCTTCGGCTCCACCACCCGCATCACGACCGTGGAGAGTGACGAACGCGCCACCGAGTACGCGGGCGAGAACCTGTCCGAGTGGGTTGGCGCACAGGCCGTCACCGCGAAGGTCGACGCCTTCCTGCGGTCGGAGATCGCGACGGGCAGTCGGATCGAGCGGTCCCGGTACGCCACCGCGACCGTCGTGCTCGACCCGCCCCGCTCGGGCGCCGGCGCGGAGATCGTCGCCATGCTCGGCGAGCTCCGGCCCGCCTCGATCGTCTACGTCGCCTGCGACCCCATCGCGCTGTCCCGCGACGTCGCCCTCCTGGCCGAGCAGGGCTACGAGCTCGACCACCTCGCGGCCTACGACCTCTTCCCCAACACGCACCACCTCGAGGCCGTCGCGGGCTTCTCTCGAACGGCTTGAGCGGGCCCATGCCGACGGAGGCGACTCGCGATCAGGCCGTCGCGCCCGGCGGGTCCGTCACTCGCTACGATGGTGCCGTGGTGACCGTCGCAATCATTGATGATCACGAGTCCGTGCGGCTCGGGATCGAAGCGGTGTGCGCGCACGCCGGGTATCAGGTCGTGGCGAGTGCCCCGACCGCCGTCGAGTGCATCGCCGCGTTGAACGGCGTGGTGCCCGACGTGGTCGTGCTCGACCTCTCGCTCTCCGACGGCAGCACGCCGACCTCGAACATCCACGCGGTGCAGGCGGTGGGGGCGCACGTCCTCATCCACTCCATCGCCGATCGGGTCGCACTGGTGCGCGAGGCGCTGGCCGCCGGAGCGTCCGGGGTCATCCCCAAGTCGTCGCCGACGGACACGGTCATCGCCGCCATCGGCACGGTGGCCCGTGGCGAGGCGCTGAACAACATCGAGTGGGCGAGCGCGATCGACGCCGACAGCGACTTCGCGCGGGCGCAGCTGGGCCGTCGTGAGCGCGACGTCCTGCACCTCTACGCGTCCGGCCTGCCGTTGAAGACCGTCGCCATGCAACTCGGCATCGCCTACTCCACGGCCCGAGAGCACATCGACCGCATCCGGGTGAAGTACGTCGAGGTGGGGCGCCCGGCACCGACGAAGGTCGACCTGCTCCGCCGAGCGGTCGAGGACGGGATCCTCCCCGGCCTCGATCAAGGCGGGACGGATGTCTCCTAGCTTCCGGGCACCGACCAGGCATCCCGCGATCCCCTCGACCACGAGAGATGCCCAGGTTCAGCGCCGGATGCTGAACACCGCGAACTTCGAACGCCTCCTCGGCCGTTCGGTCGCGATCATCGGACTCGTCTTCGGACTGCAGACCGCGTTCACCACGCTCGGGCAGGGCGTCCAGATCACCGGCTGGTTCGGCGTGCTCTACGTCTGCCTCGTCTTCGGGACGATGTTCGGCGCCATCATCTGCTGCTTCTTCCTGTGGCACCACCGCATCGCCTCCGGCGTCTTCGCCGCAGTGTTCTTCGTGGCCCTCCTCATCTGGCCGGCGGTGAACGCGCAGGCGTCGGCGGACATCAACCAGGAACCGTGGATCTGGTACCTCTGCACGATCGCCGTCGCGTTCGCCTGCATCCCGCTGCAGTTGCGGGGGGCCATCGTGTACCTCGTCGTGACCTCGGTCATGTACGGCGTCAACCGCGTCATCGACGCCGACTTCGCGCCGGCGTCCTTCGAGATCGGTGCGCTCGACGCTTCGTACGCGACGATCATCGGTGGGCTCATCGTCGTCCTCGTCGGGCTGTTCCGTGTGCTGGCCGGTCGGGTCGACATCGCGAGGGCGGCCGCCCTCGCCACCTACGACGCGGCCGTCAAGCAGCACGCCACGGAGGTGGAGCGCGTCGAGGTCGATTCGATCGTCCACGACAGCGTCCTCGCCTCCCTGCTCGCCGCGGATCGGGCGCTGACCCCGAAGTCGGAGGCGCTCGCCGTCATGATGGCGCGGGTCGCGATCGAACAGCTCGAGGGTGTCGGAGCGCCGATGACGAACGAGGACGAGGTCACCGGTCTCGCCGAACTCATCGAACGGCTGCGTGCGGCCGCGTCGATGCTCGGTGAACCGTTCTCCGTCACGGTCGAGGGGGCCTCCGGCCGGGTCCTGCCCGTCACGGTCGCGAACGCGGTCTACTGGGCGACGGTGCAGGCGATGGTCAACAGCGTCGAGCACGCGGGTTCGGGAGTTGCGCGGAGCCTGTCCATCGAGGGCACGGTCTCCGGCGGCGTCTGCGTCATCGTCGGCGATGACGGCGTCGGGTTCTGCCCCGAGCAGGTCGCCGAGGAGCGGCTCGGGCTGAAGGTCTCGATCGTCGAGCGCGTCGCCGCGGTCGGCGGACGCTCGACGGTGATCTCCCGTCCGGGTGAGGGCGCCGTGATCCGCATCGAGTGGTCACCGGAGCACGGCTCGTGACCCCGGCACCGCGGTACGCCCTCGTCATCCTCGCCGCCCTGTTCTCGGCGTACCACCTGCTCCGTGCGGCGCTGACGCTCGAGACACCCCGCGACGTCGTCCCGGTCCTCATCGCGATGCTCGTCTACGCCGTCGCGAGTGTCCTGAGTCTCTGGCCGATGGGCACGACGCGCATGCCGTCGTGGCTCGCGAGCATCAACCTCGCGACCGCGATCATCGTCCCGTTACTCGTGACCAGCCAGCTCGACCCGACGCGGAACAACGGGTACGCCACCTGGCACGTCGCGTCGATCGGGACGCTGATGACGATCACCGTGGTCCGGCAGCGGGAGGCGATCGCGTACATCGGGATCGTCTTCCTCACGGTCCAGTCGCTCCTCTGGGCGGGTCCGGGACTGGCGCTCGGGATGGGCGTCACGGGCAGCCTCATCTGGGTCGTCCTCGCGAGTGTGCTCACCCGATCGATCGCCGGGGCTCAGCACGACGCCGAGCGCCTCACCCAGGCGGAGCATGCGACCTCGGATTGGCAGGCGGCACAGTACGCGCATGTGCACGAGCGGAGACGACGCCTCAGCCAGACGGGCCGACTGGCGACACCGATGCTCCGCACGATCATCGCCAACGGCGGCAGGCTGTCGGTGGCCGATCGTACGGAGTGCCGGACGCTGGAGGCCAGTCTCCGCGACGAGATCCGCGGGCGACACCTCCTGAGCGACCCGGTCCGTGCCGAAGTGCTCGCGGCCCGGAGGCGCGGAGCGATCGTGAACATGCTGGACGAAGGCGGCCTCGAGGAGCTGGACGCCGGTGTCCTCGACGCGATCCACGAGCAGATCGCCGAAGCGCTCGCCGCTTCGCACGCCACGCGCCTGATCGTGCGGAGCGTCCCGGACGACGAGCGCGTCGCGGTGACCGTGGTCGGCCTGCGTGCGGTGCACCGGGAACCGGGCGTCTTGGCGGGTCCGGACGACGACGACGAGGAACTCGACGTCTGGCTCGAGATCCCGCGCGACGGCTCCCGTGCCGGCGTGGGTGCGGTCGGCGTGTCCGACGAGGGCTGACCCGCTCCGACGGTGCAACACCCTTCGACAGGCTCAGGGACCGGAACGCATCCGGGCACACCTCTTCCGGTCACTGAGCTTGTCGAAGTGTCCACGAGGACTCCTCATCGTTCCGGGCACACCTTTCCCGGTCACTGAGCTTGTCGAAGTGCCCACGAAGAACCCTTCGGCAGGCTCAGGGACCGAGGCGTTCCCGGTGAACCTCCTCCGGTCACTGAGCTTGTCGAAGTGCGGCACAGCTCAGGGACCGGAACTGGTCAGAACGGTGCAGGGTCCCGTTCGGTCCGGTGGTGTTTCCCGTCGGGTGTCGTCCAGTCGAGGACGCCGCCGGCTCCGTGTTCGAGGTTCCACCCGGGGAGGTGCTTCAGCCGGTGGTGATGTCGACACAGGCAGGCGAGGTTCCCCACATCCGTGGTCCCACCGTCTTCCCACGCGACCGAATGGTCGAGATCACAGGCCCTGGCTCGCCTGCCGCAACCGGGTGCGCGACAGGTGCCGTCCCGGAGACGGACCGCCCGTTGCAGGTCGGCCGGGACCCGGTACTGCTTCCGCCCGACGGAGAGCAGCGCACCAGTTTCTGGCTGCACGAGGATCCGGGTGAAGGTCGGTGCGTTCACGGCGATACGCGCGGCGGTCTCCGGGTCGATCGGGCCATAGCCATCGAGCATGCCGGGTGCGTCGGAGACGCCGGCCATGCTCAGCGCCGGCACGGTGATCTGCACGGTCGGCGTGATGTGCTCCTGGACCTCGATCGGGTGCGGGAGGACTAGGCTCGACGCCACGTCTTCAGGCGTGACGCCGGTGAGGGCGAGGGCCGCGAGGGCGTCCGCCTGGAGCTGGCCGCAGGTGCGGGTGTCGCCGGCCTGACGCGACTCGGCGGCGGCCGCCTCGATGCGCTCGATGAGCCCCTGGGCGATCGGTGCGGTGGTGAACAGGTGTACCCAGGCCATGCCGTCGGCCGCGGGTTCGAACTCGACCCGGCGGTCGGCCTCGGAACGCTTGGCGCGTGCGGTGATCGATTCCGGGTGGAGCCGTTCGCGCAGGACGCGGGCGCGCCGCCGGAGTTCTGCGTCGGTGGTCTGCTCGGCAACCGGGAGCACCTTCGCCAGGAACACCGCGCGACCTTCGGTGGGGACGTCGCGGAGTTGGTCGGTGATCGTCTTCGCATGCCGAGCCGAGATGCGACCCGCCTCGAGCGATGCGAGGACGGACGGGGCGTGATTGACGAGCGCCTCGGCGTCGTTCGTCGCGCGCTGAACCGACTGTTCGGTCGTGCGTGTCGCCATCGCGAGGGCTGCACAGGTGGAGCGGCGAGACAGGGCCCGACGCTCCGCCGGCGGGAAGATCGCTGGGACCGTCGCGTCCGCGAGCGCGTCGGCGTATGCGGCGGAACGGGCGAGGAGGCGAGCCTCTCGCCCATCGAGCGCAGCGCGCAGCCGTTGGATCTCCGCGTATTCGTCCGAGAACTCCGCGAGCTGCGCGGCGTATTCGTCGCCGACGCGGGTCGCGGTGAGGGTGGTCTCGGTCATGACTCAAGTCCACCATGAACCACTGACATTCCAGATGCCGAGTCGCACCGGTTGTGGAAGTTGCTCGTGTGCCCTTCGACAGGCTCAGGGACCGGAGGAGGCATGCCGGATTGGCGGGGTTCTCCGTGGGCCCTTCGACAGGCTCAGGGACCGGAGGAGGGTCACCAGGGCGAGAGGTTCCTCGTGTGCCCTCGACAGGCTCAGAGGCTGGATGGGGTTGCTCAGGGACCGGGAGAGGGTCAGCGGAGCGGGAAGCTGCTCGTGTGCCCTTCGACAAGCTCAGGGACCGGAGGGGGTCACTCGGAGGGCCGGAGAGGGTCATCGAAGCGGGAGCTTCCTCGAAGCGGGAACTTCCTCGTGGGCCCTTCGACAAGCTCAGGGACCGGAACGCGTCCGAGTGGACTTCTCCCGGTCGCTGAGCCTGTCGGCGTGCCGGGTCTCGGACGAACGAAAGGAGGGCCAGCACCCGATGCTGGCCCTCCGTGACGTTCGTGGGTCAGAGCGGTAACCCGAATACCGCTCTGACCCGCCCCCGAACTCCTGCCCGCTTACCCTAGATGGAGCAGGAGCTGGTGAAGTGGTCTCGATGAGACGCAACTTTCGAGAATGATGATCCTCCATCAGGGGTACCCCCGACAGTCGGCACTATGGAGGACACGAATGGGGGACAGCACCGCGCGCCGCGAGGGGCAACCGGCGTGAGTCCTCCCTCGAGACGGCTCAGCCCGTGAACGCGCGCCAGTGTCCTGGGCCCACGGTGATCCCTGTGCGGAGGTTCCGCCTCGTCCGCTCCCACGTCGACGGGACGCGGGGTGCCGGGGCGGTGTCGGCGTCACGCAGCGCCTGTTCGGCGATCGCGACGCTCAGCACCGCGGTGAGCGCCGCGAGTTCCTCGTCGGTCGGGGTACCGCGCTCGATCCGGAGATCGATCGACGACGGCTCGGTCGTGTTCGGCTCGGCGCCGGTGCTCACAGCGGGATGTTCCCGTGCTTCTTGGCGGGCAGGCTCGCACGCTTCGTCCGGAGCGCGCGGAGCGCCTTGATGACCGAGACCCGCGTGGCCGCCGGTTCGATGACGCCGTCCAGCTCGCCGCGCTCGGCGGCGAGGAACGGGCTCGCGACGTTGTAGGTGTACTCGTTCGCGAGGCGCGTGCGCACGGCGGCGACGTCCTCGCCGGCTTCCTCGGCCCGCTTGATCTCGCCGCGGTACAGGATGTTGACGGCACCCTGCCCGCCCATGACCGCGATCTCGGCCGTGGGCCAGGCGAGGTTGATGTCGGCCCCGAGCTGCTTCGAGCCCATGACGATGTAGGCGCCGCCGTAGGCCTTGCGCAGGATGACGGTGACCAGGGGCACCGTGGCCTCGGCGTAGGCGTAGAGGAGCTTCGCGCCGCGGCGGATGACGCCGGTCCACTCCTGGTCGGTGCCGGGCAGGTAGCCGGGGACGTCGACCAGGGTGAGGATCGGGATGCTGAACGCGTCGCAGAACCGGACGAACCGACTCGCCTTCTCGCCCGCTTCGATGTTGAGCGTCCCGGCCATCTGGGAGGGCTGGTTGGCGATGACGCCGACCGACCGTCCTTCGACGCGCGCGAAACCGATGACGATGTTCGGGGCGAAGAGCGGCTGGACCTCGAGGAAGTCGGCGTCGTCGACGACGTGCTCGATGACGGTCTTCACGTCGTAGGGCTGGTTCGGCGAGTCGGGGATGAGGGTGTTGAGTCGGCGGTCCTCGTCCGTCGTCTCCAGCTCCACCTCGACGTCGAAGACCGTGGCCTCGGACAGGTTGTTGTCGGGCAGGAAGCCGACGAGGGTGCGCGCGTAGTCGAGTGCGTCCGGCTCGTCGCTCGCGAGGTAGTGGGCGACGCCCGAGCGGGTGTTGTGCGTGTACCCGCCGCCGAGCTCCTCCATGCCGACGTCCTCGCCCGTGACGGTCTTGATGACGTCGGGGCCCGTGACGAACATCTGGCTGGTCTTGTCGACCATGATGACGAAGTCGGTGAGTGCGGGGGAGTAGACGGCGCCGCCGGCAGCCGGACCCATGATGATGGAGATCTGCGGGATGACCCCGGAGGCCTGCGTGTTGCGTCGGAAGATCTCGCCGTACTTGCCCAGCGCGACGACACCCTCCTGGATGCGGGCCCCGCCGGAGTCGAGCATGCCGATGATCGGGACGCCCGTCTTCAACGCGAGGTCCATGATCTTGATGATCTTGTCGCCGGCGACCTCGCCGAGCGAACCGCCGAAGATGGTGAAGTCCTGCGAGTACACGGCGACCTGGCGGCCGTGGATGGTGCCGGTGCCGGTGACGACGGCATCGCCGTACGGCCGTGAGCGGTCCATGCCGAAGGCGGTCGTGCGGTGCCGCACGAACTCGTCGAGTTCGACGAAGCTGCCGTGGTCGAGCAGCTGCTCGATGCGCTCCCGCGCGGTGAGCTTGCCCTTCCTGTGCTGCTTCTCGATGGCGGCTTCGCCGCTCGCCGTCACGGCCTCGTGATAGCGGTTCTTGAGGTCGGCGAGCTTCCCGGCCGTCGTGTAGAGGTCAGGGCCGGAGGTGGTTTCGTCGGTCACGCTTTCACCTTACCCGGTGGTCCCCCGGCCGACCCGTTGACGATCGGGTACAAGTGGCGCGCCGATCCGTTGTCGGCATCGTCCAAGCGTGCCGGTGGGCGACGCGGGCGCCGACGACCGGCCTCAGTAGGGTTGTGCCATGGATCTGCCCCTCACCGCCGCCCTCGTGCCACGCCTCGAGATCCTCGCCCACGCCGGCTCCACCAACGACGAACTCGCCCGACGCGTGCGCGAGGACGGCGGCGACGCGTGGCCCGACCGCTCGGTGGTCCTCACCGACGACCAGCGCGGGGGACGCGGTCGCCTCGGTCGCGTGTGGACGGTGCCACCCGGCACATCACTCGCCGTGTCGGTCCTGCTCCGGCCGGTCACTCCGTCGGGTGGTCCGCTCCCGCTGCAGGCCTACGGCTGGCTCCCACTCCTCGCGGGCGCGGCGCTCGCGGAGTCGCTCCGGGAGCTCGGGGTGGCCGCCGACGTGAAGTGGCCGAACGACGTGCTCATCGGCGGTCGCAAGGTGTCCGGCATCCTCGCCGAGCTGCTGCCGAGCGGGGACGCGGTGATCCTCGGGACCGGTGTCAACCTCCGCCAGCGTGCCGAGGAACTGCCGACCGACCGGTCAACCTCGCTCGCGCTCGCCGGCCTCGCCGATCCGGACCCGGACACCGTCCTCGTCGGTTACCTGCGCGCCTTCGGCACCCTGTACGACGCCTACCTGGAGGCGTCCGGTGACGCCGAGGCCAGCGGGCTCCGAGCAGCGGTCACCGAGCGATGCGTGACGTTGGACAGCTCGGTGCGGGTGGAACTCCCCGGCGGCGACGTCCTGACCGGCACGGCCGAGCGGATCGACGCGGACGGGCGGCTCGTCGTCCGACCGACCGACGGCGGTGCGCCGGTCGCGGTGGCGGCCGGCGACGTCACGCACGTGCGCTGAGCGTCCCCGCCTGTTCGGTGAGGGACCGGCGTGCGAGCACCGTCGCGCCGGAGACGGCGGCCGGCATGACCAGCACGGACAGGACCGGCACGAGGAAGAGGACCGCGACCGTCATCCCGAAGCCCAGGGTGCGGGCGCGTCGCCTGGCGAGGGTCCGGCGGCGGTCCCGCAACGACAACCCCCTCGCGTCGAACGCGTAGCCCGTCAGTTCGAGGGCGAGGAACCACCCGCTCACGGCGAGCCCGAGCACCGGGACCACCGTCTGGCCGATCACCGGGACGAAGCCGAGGAGGAAGAGGACGGCCGCCGTCGGGATGGTGAGCAGGAGCAGGCCGAGTGCCCGGGTGACACCGGTGAGGAGGCCGCGCCACGCGGACTCACCCGACTCCGGAGGAGCGTCGCCGAGGGTGCGTTCGACGTCGGCCCAGATCCGCTCGTAGAAGGGGTCGCCGACGAGGAGCGTCGCTGCGGCGTAGGCGTACAGCATCACCACGACGGCCACGGCCACCAACGCGACCGCGGCGGCCACCCTGATGGACGAGCGGTACGGCTCGTCCCAGGTGTCGGCGAACGGTGTCGCCCAGTCGACGATCGTGGCGGCGTTGACGCCGAGGACGACGAGCAACGCGATGAACACGACGCCCACGATCGCGGCGGGGATCATGCCGAGCAGCATGCGCTTCGGCGAGGTACCCCAGAGGCGGAACCCGCCGAAGAGGATGCCGATCCCCTCGAGGAACGACCCGACCACGCCGGGGTGCTGCGCCGTCGGTGCGGTGCTGTCGGCCGGTTTCACGCCTTCATGCTAGCCGGGCGGCCGATGCACGGATGCTCGGGATCGCCGACGGGCGGGGTGGGAGCAGGCGGCGGGTTGCCGCGACTGCTAAGAATGGGAGTATGGCTGATCCCGGTATGACGGGGCCGGGCAGGCCGGCTCCTCCCGCGGCGGCGACCGAACGTGTGGTCGCACGCCTGCGTCCGCATGCCCGGCGGCTCCTGCTCCCCGCGCTCCTGCTCATCGCGGTGAGCGGCGCCGGTGCGTACTTCTTCGGCTCGTTCGACCTCGAGTGGCAGAACTGGGCCGTCCTCATCGGCGGCGGGGTGATCGTGCTGGTCGCCTGCGTCCTGCCGTTCATCGCCTGGCTGTCGGTCCGTTACGTGATCACGACCCGCCGACTGATCGTCCGTCGCGGGTTCTTCGTGCGGACGCGCCAGGAGCTCTACCACGCCCGTGGCTACGGCATCACGGTGCACAAGAGTTGGGTGCAGAGCGCCTTCGGCAGCGGCAACGTCCGGGTGACGAGCGGTGGCGAGGTACCGGTCGTCCTGCGGGACGTGCCCGGTGCGGTCCTCGTCCAGAACGCCTTGCACGAGCTCGTCGCGGAGAACCAGAGCATCGCCGCGCCGTACCCGGCAGCACCGGCTCCGACGCAGCAGCCACCGGTCCGACGCTGACCGGTGACCGGCCCGCCCGGCCGGTACGATGTTCGAGTCGGGGCACACGCCGATCCGCCTCCGGATCCGCCCGTCCCGCCTGCTGAAACGAGACCCGCCGGCCGGTCGCCGGAGAGCTGGAGTGAACCCATGAGCATTCGCGTCGGAGTGATCGGCGGCGGTCAGCTGGCCAGGATGATGGTGCCCGCGGCCGTGAACCTCGGACTCGACATCCGGGTGCTCGCCGAGCAGGAGGGCATGTCCGCCCGACTCGCCACCGTCGAGGTGGGCGACTACCGCGACGCGGACACCGTGCTCGCCTTCGCCGAGACGGTCGACGTCATCACCTTCGACCACGAGCACGTGCCGCAGCACGTCCTGCGGGCACTCGTCGACGCCGGTGTACAGGTGCACCCGGGACCGGACGCGCTCGCCGTCGCCCAGGACAAACTGCTCATGCGCGAACGCCTGACGGAGCTCGGACTGCCGGTCCCCGACTGGGCGCGCGTGCACGATCAGGAGGAGCTCGCGGCCTTCCTCGCCGAGCACGGCGGGAAGGGCGTCGTGAAGACGCCGCGTGGTGGCTACGACGGCAAGGGCGTCCGTGTCGTCCACGGACCGAACGAGGTCGACGACTGGTTCACGGCGCTCTCCGAGGACGCCAACGGCGGAGCACTGCTCGTCGAGGAGCTGGTGTCGTTCCGGCGCGAGCTCGCCCAGCTCGTCGCCCGGCGCCCGTCCGGCGAGGTGGTGCCGTGGCGCGTCGTCGAGACCGTGCAGCTCGGCGGGGTGTGCAGCGAGGTCATCGCTCCGGCGCCCGGCTCGGCGGGCCGGCTCGCCGACACCGCGGAGGAGATCGCCGTGACCGTCGCGACCGCGCTCGGGGTGACGGGCGTCCTGGCCGTCGAACTCTTCGAGACCGACGACGACCGCCTGCTCATCAACGAACTCGCCATGCGTCCGCACAACAGCGGGCACTGGACGCAGGACGGCAGCGTCACCAGCCAGTTCGAGCAGCACCTGCGCGCCGTCCTCGACCTTCCCCTCGGCTGGACGGGCTGCCACCGCGATTGGACCGTCATGGTGAACGTGCTCGGCGGGCCGGCCGAGGGGACGCTCGACGACCGCTACCCGCAGGTCCTCGGTGCGCACCCGCTGGCGAAGGTGCACAACTACGGCAAGGACCCCCGCCCCGGGCGCAAGGTCGGCCACGTCAACGTCGCGGGCGACGACCTCGACGACGTCGTGTACGAGGCACGCGCCGCCGCGGCGTTGCTCGGCGCCGAGAACGCCTGACCGCCCTTCGACAAGCTCAGGGACCGCGTGGGGTGCTCAGGGACCGCGTGGGTGCTCAGGGACCGATGACCGGTCCCTGAGCCTGTCGAAGGGCCCTGCTCACGAGCCCGCAGCGCCTCAGTACACGTCGCGGATGTAGCGCTTCTCGCGCTTCAGCGTGTGCACGTACTCGGCTGCGGCCTCCGTCGAACGCCCGCCGTGTTCGGCGATGAGTTCGTGCAACGCCTGGTCGACGTCCTTCGCCATCCGTGAGGCGTCGCCGCAGACGGCGAAGTGGCCGCCCTCCTCGAGCCAGGCGTAGAGCTCCTTGCCGTTCTCGCGCATCCGCGTCTGGACGTACACCTTCTCGCGCTGGTCGCGGGAGAACGCGAGGTCCAGACGGTCCAGCACCCCTCCGGTGAGCAGCTCGCCGAGTTCGTCCTCGTAGATAAAGTCGTGTGCCCGGTGCTGGTCGCCGAAGAACAGCCAGTTCCGACCGGTAGCCCCGCGCTCGCGGCGCTCCTGCAGGAACGAGCGGAACGGTGCGATCCCGGTTCCCGGGCCGACCATGACGAGCGGTGCATCGTCGTCCGACGGCACCCGGAAGCCCGCGTTCGCGGAGACGAAGATCCCGCTCGTGGCACCCTCCGCGACCCGGTCGGCGAGATGCGTCGACGCGACGCCCCCGTGCAGACGGTCGCCGACCGCGTACCGGACGCTCGCGACGGTGAGGTGCACGCGCCCGTCGGCCGCCAGCGGACTGGACGAGATCGAGTACGCGCGGTGCTGGAGCGGACGCAGCACGTCGAGGAGCGCGGCGGCGTCGAACCGGACCGCGGTGGAGCGGAGGAGGTCGAGGATGTCGCGGTCGCGCAACCAGGAGTCGAGCGTCTCCGCCTGGGCGAGCGCGAGGATCCCCGCCAGCTCCGAGTCCGGCGCGCGGTCGGCGAGCTCGGCCACGAGGTCCTTCGACGGGGTGCGGATCTCGAACCCGTGGGTGAGCCGGTCCGCCAGCGTCAAGCCGTCGACCGACTCGTCCGCGGTCGCGTCCAGTTCGGCGATGATGGCGTCGACGAGCGCCGGGTCGTTGCTCGGCATGACGCCGAGGGCGTCGCCGGCCGCGTACTCGATGCCGCTGTCGCCAAGGTCGAACTCGTAGTGCCGGATCTCCTTCGACGAGGCGGGCCCGGACAGGACGCGGTTGACGGCGAGGGTCGCGCCGTACGGCGTCTTGCGGGTCCACGGCGAACGCGTGCGGCCGGGCTTCTTCGCCGGTTTGGCCGCCGGCGCGGGAGCGGGAGCGGGAGCGGCGTCCGTCGGGGCGAGGGCGCCGAAGAGCGACAAAGCCTGCGTGGTCCACGCCGCGGCGGGCTCCTCGTAGTCGACGTCGCAGTCCACGCGGGCGAGGATGCGTTCCGCGCCGAGCTGCTCCAGGCGCGTGTCGATGAGCTTGCCCGCCTGGCAGAACCCGTCGTATCCGGAGTCGCCGAGCGCGAGCACGGAGAACTTCAGGCCGTCGAGGCGTGGTGCGGTGCTCGCCTGGAGCGTCTCCCAGAACAGTTCGGCGTTGTCGGGCATCTCACCTTCGCCATACGTGGAGGTGATGACGACGACGTGTCCCATCGTCGGGAGCCGGTCGACCTCGACGTCGTCGAGTCCGATCGTCGTCACCGCCACACCGTAGCCGGAGGCGGCTCGGCCGAGGTCCTCCGCGATGGCCTCCGCGGTGCCCGTCTGCGTCCCCACGAGCACGTGCAGGGCGAGCTGCGGTGTCCGGCCACCGGCGTCGGTGACATCGATCGCGCTGGAGCGGACACCGGCCAGGAATCCGGCGAGCCAGACCCGTTGCTCGGGGCTGAAGGGCGCGTCCTCCGGGATGAACGGGTCGTCGGCGCTGCTGCCGAGCGCGGCGAGCGCCTCGAAGAGCACCGGGCTCGGTGTGCTGGTGGACGCCGGGGCCTGGGTCGAGGTCATCGTCCCCTCCAGTTCGGGCGCGTTCATCGGGAACCCGCCAGGGTCAGTTCGGCCAGAGCGGCCGATGCAAGGAGTGCTTCGGTGCCACCGGTCGCTGCGGATCGGGCCCGGTTCTTGGCGTGCTGGTGCATGATCCACCCCGTGGTGCCCGGGTGGTCGATCGACAGCACGTTCCGCAGGCGCAGGGCCTCCGTGTAGTCGTGGAGGCGCTTCGCGGCGATCATGGCGGCCAGCGCCGCGTCGTCGTACCGTTCGAGCAGCTCTCGAGCCGCCCGCTGCACCCGCTGCATGACGAAGAAGTCCTCGGTGAGGATGAGCGTGCGGACGCTCGCCTGCACGAGCGGGTGCGACGGGTCGTCGACGCCGGGCGTGCGGGACAGCGCGACCTCCTGGGCGAGCTTCAGCACCGTGTAGCTCGTGAGGAGCGCGTAGACGTCCTGCGGGTCCGCCGCGGGCTCGCCGAGTCCGGGGGCGCGACCACCGCGGACCGGTCGGCGGTCGCGGTAGTCGAGTTTGAAGGTGCGGAGCTGCTGTGCCGCGAGGGCCGCGCCGAGCTCGTCGAGGAGTTCCTTCCGGCTCTTGGCCGCGAGGATCGCGTCGCTGTCCTGGTAGAGGAGCAGCGCGCGCGGCATGCCGAACACGAACTGGTGCCGGGCTGTCTCCCAGTCGGCGAGCAACCGGGAGGCGAGCGGCGAGCCGGTGGCCTCGACGTGCCACTCCAGCAGCAGGAGCACGGCGGCCTCGTGGAACGCCGCCTGCTCGCCCTCGGTGATCGATCCGAGGAGGAGGGAGTCCGCGCTGACCTTGCTCGGCAGTTCGCCCCGCGGGTCGTACTGGTAGACGAAGCCACCGCTCATCCCGTTGCCGAAGCCGATCCCGAAACCGCCGAGGTTCAGCACGGCGCCGTTGGTCATGTACTCGCAGGCGTAGTCGCCGACGCCCTCGACGACCGCGGTGGCGCCCGAGTTGCGGACGGCGAAGCGGTCGCCGGCCTCGCCCTGGACGAAGGTGCGGCCGCCGGTCGCCCCGAAGAGAGCGAAGTTGCCGATGAGGACGTTGCCGCCGTCCTCCGAGCTGCCGCCGCCGGGGGAGAGGATCGCGATGGTGCCACCGGAGGCGCTCTTCCCGACGCCGTCGTTGCAGGTGCCGGTGTGTCGCCAGTGCAGGCCGTCGACGCAGAACGCCGCGTACGACTGCCCCGCGGAGTGCTCGGTGCGGATGGTCACGGTGTCGGCGGCGAGCGAACGGTGGCCGCGGTCGTCGGTGACGACGGACGGGATCGCCGCCGCCTGGGCGTCGTCGAGCTCGTGGTTGAGGATGCGCTCGAGGTCGATCGCGAGCTGCCCGCCCACGGAACGCCAGCGGTTGCCGAGGCGGATCCCGCCGTCGGCGTCCTCGGCGCCCAGGTCGAGTGTCGTCCGGCCGTCGTCGAAGAGTCCTGCCCGTACCCGCTCGATGAGGGCGTCGTCGAGCGTGAAGTCCTTCTCCAGGTACACGGGGTCGGTGACGACGACCTCGGGGACGACCGCGAGCATGGCGCGCAGGTCGAGGTCCGCGACGGCGGCCGGGTGGTCGACGAGGTGGAGGAGGTCGGTGCGACCGCGGGCTTCGCGGAGCGAGCGGAGGCCGAGGATGGCGAGCCGCTCGCGGACGTCGTGCGCGATGTTCAGGAGGTACTGCGCGAGTGCGCGCGGGTCGCCGTCGAAGGTCTCCGGGTTGGTCGTGAGACCAGCCGGGCACTTCACGTTGCAGTTCTTCGCCATGACGCACTTGAGCATCATGAGCGCGGTGGTCCCGAACTCGAAGCTGTCGCCGCCGAGCAGGGCGGAGATGACGACGTCGCGACCGGTCTGGTGCGCGCCGGAGCAGCGCAGGGTGACCTTCGACCGCAGACCGTTCGCGCTGAGGGCCTGGTGGACCTCGGCGATGCCGATCTCGGCGCTACGTCCGGCGTACTTGAGGCTCGTCACGGCGGCTGCGCCGGTACCACCGGTGTTGCCGGCCACGTTGATGACGTCGGCACCGGCCTTGGCGACGCCGACGGCGATCGTGCCGATGCCCTCGGAGGAGACGAGCTTGACGACGACGCGGACCCGTGCCGCCTTGCAGTCGTGGATGAGCTGCGCGAGGTCCTCGATCGAGTACGTGTCGTGGTGCGGCGGCGGCGAGACGAGCTCGATGCCGGGCGTGCCACCCCGGGCCGCGGCGATGTCCACCGTCACCTTGGGAGCCGGGAGCTGACCGCCCTCGCCGGGCTTCGCGCCCTGGCCGATCTTGATCTCGAGCTCCTGCAGCATCGGGTCGGCGAGGTAGCCGGCCCAGACGCCGAAGCGGCCGGAGGCGAACTGCTTGATGCGCGAGCCGCGGATGGTGCCGTAGCGGGACAGGTGTTCGCCGCCCTCGCCACTGTTCGACATCCCGCCGACCATGTTGGTGCCGTGCGCGACCGCCTCGTGCGCGGTCGCCACGAGGGCGCCGTGGCTCATCGCCCCGGACGCGAGGGATCGGGTGATCTCGCTCGCCGGCTGGACGAGGTCGGTCGTGATGCTCTCGGCACCCTCGACGAGCATCGAGAAGTAGTCGTCGGCCGAGCCTGTCGCCTCCACGATGAGGTCGCCACCGGAGATCCAGTGCCCCGTCACCTCGCCGCCGAAGCGGTGGACGTAGTACTCGCCAAGCGCCGAGACCCGGGTGAGGTCGCCTGCGAGCGGTCCCGTGAGCTGCAGCCGGTGCCGTCCCTGCTCGGTCCGCGTCGCACGCAGGCCGCGGACGACGATCGAGGAGTTGCCGACGGGGCCGAGCCGGTCGAGCTCGCGAGCGAACTCCTCCGGGGTGGTCAGCCGGGTGATGTCCTCGGGCAGCACGAGCACGTCGCGAAGGGCCGCCGGGCGACGGCGCCGCTCGGTCGTCATCGACTGGACGAAGGAGCGGTAGCCGGGCGTGATGGTGAAGGCGTCGATCTCGTCGTCGTCGAGGGCATCGAAGGAGGTGTGCTGGTAGGCGTCGTCGTCGATCCCGAACGCGTCCTCGAGGTTCCCGATGGTGTGGAGGCGCAGCGGGTCGTCACCGAGCGTGCCGCCGTCGCGGTCGACGGCCGTGGTGTCCGCTCGCGGCAGCTGGACGGGTTCCTCGGTGAGGTCGACGAAGCCGCGGACCGCGGTCGTCCCGTAGGAGTGGCCGGCGCCCTCGGCGCGTTCCTTGAACAGGCCGAGGAGCGGGACGTCCGCGTCGCTCGACGTCGTCAGGGCGCGCTGGTGCCAGGCGCTCGCCGTCCGGGCGATCCCGGCGAACCCGACGCCGCCGACGGGGGCGCGGAGGTGCGGGAAGGCGCGCGCGAGCACGGGGTCGCTCGTGTCGAGGTAGTTCGGCTCGAAGAACTCGCCGCCGATGTAGCTCTCGACGGTGCAGAGGCCGACCCGGCCCATGGTCTTCAGGAGCGACTTCTCGGCGGCGTAGGCGAACCGGCGGAACGCGGCCTCGACGTCGTCGGGGTGCTGCTGTTCGGCACGGAGACGGACCGCGAGCGGGTGCACCGCGGACGCTCCGAAGCCGAGGGCTGAGGCGACGTGGTGCGAGGACGGCAGCTGGCCACTGTCGACCACGAGCGACACGCGGAGCCGGAGGCCGTCGTCGATGAGTCGCTGGTTGACGGCCGCCACGACGAGGATGAGCGGCAGGGCGGCACCCTCCGCGTGGACGCCGCGGTCGCTGAGGATTGCGATGCCGCCGTTCTCTGCGGCGAACCCGGCGACCTCCGCGGCCACGCGCTCGACGGCGGCCTCGAGCGCGTCGGCGTTCGCCTGCGCGTCCACCTCGGGCCGGTAGAGGATGTCGAACCACGCGACCGGCGACTCGTGCTGAGCGCTGAGGCGCCGCAGTTCGTCTTCGCTGACGATGGGGGATCGGAGGACGAGTTGCTTCGTTCCGATCGTGCCGCTGCCGGGCTTCGGGCCGAGCGCGACCCGGAGGGTCATGCCGTCCGCCTCACGGATGCTGTCGAGCGGCGGGTTGGTCACCTGGGCGAAGCGCTGGGAGAAGTACTTCGCCAGGCCGCCCTCCTGGTCGGACAGGGCGTTGATGGCGTTGCCGTAGCCCATCGCCGAGATCCGCTCCTTGCCCGAGGCGAGCATCGGGTCCGTCATGAACCGGAAGCTCTCCTGGTTGAGGGAGTACGCGACGTAGCGCTGCACCTGGCTCAGGCCACCGCGGTAGGCGAAGGCGTCGTCCGCCGAGGCCGTCGGTGCCGACACCGGGACACCCCGGTCCTCGAGCGCGTCGAGGTCGGTGGCCGATGCGGCGAGCATCGCCGGGTAGTCCTTGCGCGCCGCGAGGAGCTCGAGCGCCTCGCCCGTGCGGAGGCGCGTGCCCGTGCGGTGGTCGTAGGCGAGCATGCCGCCGGCCTCGATGCGACCGCGGTGGACCACCTCGTCGTCCGGGAACGGCAGCTGCCCGGCCTCGGAGGTGACGCAGAGGTAGTCCGCCGTCTCGACGCTGCGCAACGGGCGCAGGCCGAGGCGGTCGAGGCGGGCGCCGACGGTCGTGCCGTCGTTGAAGATGAGCGCGGCCGGGCCGTCGTTCTTCTCCTCGACGAGCGAGAAGTACTCGAGCATCGCCCGAACCTCGCGGCTCAGGGTGCGATCGTTCTCCCAGGCCGGGGGCATGACCGACACGACCGCCTCGAGCAGTTCGAGGCCGTCCTCGACGACGCGGCTGTGCAGCGTCTGGTCGAGTCGCGAGCTGTCCGACTGGCCCCTGGCCCGGATGATCTTCCGGCCACGTGACGCCGCCAGCGCCGTCTCGGACAGACGGTTCTTGCGGTCGGTGTTGAGCTCGCCGTTGTGCGCCATGAGGCGGAAGGGCTGCGCCATCGACGGGTGGGGAGCGGTGTTCGTCGAGAACCGGGTGTGGAAGGCGAGGGTCCTGACCCGGTGCAGCGGGTCGGCCAGGTCGGCGAAGTAGGGGATGACCTCGCCGGAGTTGAGGCGTCCCTTGAGGACCTGGGTGCGCGTGCTGAGCGACAGCGGGTACAGGCCGTCGAGGGTGAGGTCCGTGTAAGCGGTCGCCTCGATCGCGAGCAGGGCCGCGTGCGCGCGCCGGTCGAGGTCCTCCGCGGAGGCGTCGTCCGAGGGCTCGAAGATCCACTGCCGGATCGGCAGCTGGTACTGCACGGCCTTCGGGCGCAGGACGGCGTCGACCGTCGGCACGGCACGGGCGAGCAGCACGGTGAAACCGGCCTCGCCCAGCGAGCGTTCGATGAGCGCCTCGGCATCGCCGATCCGACCGTGGTCGACCGGGAGGAAGACGTTCGCGACGCCGAACCGACCGGCGACGAGCGGCTTGCCGACGAGAGAGCTGAAGAAGTCGACCGAGAGGTCGATCTGCACGCCCGCTCCGTCGCCGACACCCTCGGACGACATGCCGCCGCGGTGGGGGATGGCGCACAGGGCGGTGTCGCCGAGTGCGATGACGTCGTGGCTCTGCACGCCATCCTTGCGGGTGATGAAGCCGACGCCGCAGTCGCTCTTGTCGGTCTGGCGATCGACGAGGTCGGGCAGGGGCGATGGTGCGGCGGTGCGCGGGCGCGGTGGGACGGAAGACGAGATCACGACGGGGTACCCCTCGGAATGCGGGCGCTGGACGGCCCGGAGACGGTGAGATGACGGGACCGGATCTACGTCGCTGGAGGGTGGGTCCGTGTCGACGCGGGCGCTGGGTGCGGCGGCCGTCGTCTGCATGAATGGAGGTGTTCCGATCCTAACCGGGCCGTCCCGCCCACTCAACCGTAACGAGCCGAACCGGGCCGTTCGGCGTAGGCTGGGTGTTTCCGGTACGCATGGGACACGCCGTGAGCGCTCCGGCGGCTCCCGTCGACGGCCCATCGTGCAGCGCCCGGATGCGCTGCGGGACGGCTCACGAGCCGGCCCGTGGTGGATCGGATCGCGACCGGACGACCGATGTGCAGCCAGCTGCATGTTTTTCGGACCAGAATGGTGAGATGACGACAGAGCACACGGCTGCGACCGGTCGCGGCTTCGCGCATGCCAAAGCGATCCTGCTGGGCGAGCACGCCGTCGTGTACGGGTCTCCAGCCGTCGCCCTGCCCATCCCGTCGCTCCGGGTCGAGGCGACCGCCCGACGCATCGACGGGGCCTCGGTCCTCGACACCGAGATCTCGCTCGGCCCGCTCGACGCCTCCGATCCGCTCGGGACCACCGTCCTCGAGACCCTCGCGCACGTCGGTGCGGCACCGGCCGGTGTCGAGGTCGTCGTCCGCGGGACGCTCCCGATCGGCAGAGGCCTCGGTTCGAGTGCCGCGGCCGCCAACGCGATCGTGGACGCCGTCGCCGACCTCCACGGCGTGGCGCTCGACGACGCCGACCGGTTCGAGCTCGTGCAGCGCGGCGAACGCGTCGCCCACGGGACGCCCAGCGGTCTCGACGCCCGGGCCACGAGCGCCTCGACGCCCATCCTCTTCACCGCCGGCCGGGTCGAGCATCCGCCGATCCGCTTCGGCGGCAGCTTCGTCGTGGCCGACACCGGTGCGCGCGGGTCGACCCGGAAGGCGGTCGCCGACGTCCGCGCCTTCGTCGAGCTGCACCCCGAGCGTGGTCGCGCGCTCCTGGCCGAGCTCGAACGCGGGACCGTGGCGGGCGTCGCCGACCTCGCCGCGGACCGCCGAGACGACCTCGGGACCCGCATGAACGCGGCCCAGGTCGTCCTCGACGAACTCGGCGCCGGCCACCCCGCCATCACCGCGCTCATCGCGGTCGCCGCGGCGAACGGCGCCCTCGGCGCGAAGCTCACGGGCGGCGGGCAGGGCGGATGCATCATCACCCTCGCCGCAGACCCCGCGTCAGCCCGACGCATCTCGCAAGCCCTCCTCGAGGCCGGAGCACTCGGCACCTGGACGATCGACGCGGAGGACTACGCGTGACCCTGACCCCGCAACAGCTCGCGACGACCGCCTCGGAGGAGGGCAGTGCGACCGCGCTCGCCAACCCCAACATCGCCCTCGTCAAGTACTGGGGCAAGCGGGACGAGGCGCTCATCCTCCCGTGGACCGGAAGCCTCTCACTGACCCTGGACGCAGCGCCCACGACGACGACGGTGCGACTGACGGACACACCCGACGACGTCGTGCTCCTCGGCGGACGAGCCCTCGAGGGCACCGCCCGCTCCCGCGTCACGCGCTTCATCGACCTCGTACGCGCGCTCGCCGGCCGAGACGAGCGCGTCACCGTCGACTCCCACAACGAGATCCCCACGGGCGCCGGCCTCGCCTCCTCCGCCTCGGGCTTCGCAGCGCTGGCGCTCGCCGCTTCGACCGCGTTCGGACTCGACCTCGATCGGCGTGCCCTCTCCCGGCTGGCCCGCCGTGGCTCGGGCTCGGCCTCGCGCTCGATCTTCGACGGGATCGCCGTCTGGCACGCCGGGCACGACGACGAGAGCTCCTTCGCCGAGGCGGTGCCCGCGCCCGGACTCGAGCTCGGCATGGTCCTCACCGTCCTCGACGCCCGGGCCAAGTCGGTCTCCAGTCGCGACGGCATGCGGCGCACGGTCGACACCTCCCCGTACTACCCCGCCTGGGTCGAACGCACCCCCGTCGAACTCGAGGAGATGCTCGCCGCGATCACCCGCGCCGACTTCACCGCGGTGGGCACGATCGCCGAGCGGAACGCGATGCGGATGCACGCCACGATGCTCGGCGCCGAGCCGCCGGTCAGGTATTGGGGACCGGCGAGCGTGGAACTGCTCGATCTCGTCGCAAACCTCAGAGGCGACGGCCTCGAATGCTATGCGACGATGGACGCCGGCCCGAACGTGAAGATCCTGTGTCGAGCCGACGCGGTCGACGAGCTCGCGACTCGGATCCTCGAGGCGCAGCCCGACATCGGCGTCATCCCCGCCAGAGCCGGACGGGGCGCGAGGCTCATCACCTCGGAGCCCGGCGGATCGGCGGGCGAGCAGACAACGGAAGGAGCGCGATGATCGAGATCAAGGCGCCCGGCAAGCTCTTCGTGGCCGGCGAGTACGCCGTCGTCGAACCGGGGCACCCCTCCATCCTCGTCGCGGTCGACCGGTGCGTCACCGTCCGACTCGAGGCGAGCGAGCACGAGGGCCGCATCTTCTCCGACCAGTACGGCCGAGCGCCCATCATCTGGCGGCGCAACCGCAACGGGGTCGTCGTCGAGCACGAGGAACGCCCACTCGACCACGTCCTCTCCGCCGTGAGCACGATGGAGACCCTCGTCGCCGAGCTCGGCGTGGCGCAGCGGTTCTCCGCGCTGTCGATCACCAGTGAGCTCGACGACGCGAGCGGCCGGAAGTTCGGCCTCGGCTCGAGCGCGGCCGTGACGACCGCCACCATCCGCGCCCTCGACGAGTTCTACCAGCTCGACCTCACCCGGACGCAGATGCTCAAGCTCGCGATCCTCGCCACCATCGACGTCGCGCCGGCAGCCTCCGGGGGCGACCTCGCGGCGAGCATGTTCGGCGGCTGGCTCCGCTACACCTCGCCCGATCGGGCGCGGCTGCGGGAGGTGCGCCACCGAGAAGGGGTGCTCGCCGCCCTCCGCGACCCCTGGGCCGAGCTGGGGCTCGAGCGCCTGTCGCCACCGACCTCGCTCCGTCTCCTCGTCGGCTGGACCGGCGAGCCCGCCTCGACCACGCGTCTCGTCGACGAACTGCAGTCCCGCAAATGGGCGGAGACCGCCCACTACACCTCGTTCCTCGCGGCCAGTCGCGCCGCCGTCGACGCCCTCACGATCGGCTTGAACGACGAGGACCCGGCCCTCGTGCTCGGTGCCGTCCGCTCCGCGCGCGCGACGCTCGCCGGTCTCGGACGCGACGCCGGTGTCGACATCGAGACCGCCGCGCTTGCTGAGCTCTGCGACGCCGCCGAGCGCCTCGGCGGGGCGGCCAAGTCCTCCGGTGCCGGTGGTGGCGACTGCGGGATCGCGTTCATCGGCCAGTCCGTCTCCACCGCCGCCCTCGAGGACGACTGGTCGGCGCACGGCATCGAGCGGCTCCCGCTCACGGTGCACCCGCCGACCGGACTCATCGACGCCGCCCACAGCCCGTGGGGGCCGTCGGAGATCAGCCGTACCGACGACGACGCGGTCGAATCCATCAGATCCACCTACGCTCGTACCTTCGCCGAGCAGCACGACGTCCTCCGGGGCGGAACGGAACCCCACGCATGAGCAACGAACCCGACGGCGTCGCACCGGTCCCACTCAAGTGGATCGGTCCGCTCCACCTGAGCGGCAACGTCATGGAGGGCGAGCAGGAGGTCCCGCTCGCCACGTACGAGAGCCCGCTCTGGCCGTCGGTGCGCCGGGGCGCCCGCATCTCCTCCATGGTCCCCGGCGGCATCCGCGCGACGCTCGTCGACGAGCGGATGAGCCGCTCCGTCCTGTTCGAGGTCGACTCCGCCGGCGACGCCCTGCAGGCGCTCCGCGAGATCGAGCGCAGCCTGCCCGAGCTGCAGGCCGTCGTCGCCCAGTCGAGTCACTTCGCAGAACTCATCGAGATCAACTCGCAGATCGCCGGCAACCTGCTCTTCCTGCGCCTCGAGTTCCGCACGGGTGACGCGTCCGGTCACAACATGGTCACGCTCGCGGCGGACCGCCTCATGCCGTACATCATGGAGCGTTGGCCGATGCTCCGGTACGGCTCGATCTCCGGCAACTTCTGCTCCGACAAGAAGGCGACCGCGGTCAACGGCATCCTGGGCCGTGGCAAGAACGTCGTCACCGAGATGACGATCCCGCGGGCGATCGTCGAGCGGTTCCTGCACACGACGCCCGAGCAGATCGTGCAGCTGAACGTGCGCAAGAACCTCGTCGGGACGATCCTCGCCGGTGGCCTGCGCAGCGCGAACGCCCACTACGCCAACATGCTGCTCGCGTTCTACCTGGCGACCGGCCAGGACGCGGCGAACATCGTCGAGGGCTCGCAGGGCGTCACGCACGCCGAGGTCCACGACGGCGACCTCTACTTCTCCTGCACCCTGCCGAACCTCATCGTCGGCACGGTCGGCAACGGCAAGGGGCTCGGCTTCGTCGAGGAGAACCTCACCCGCCTCGGGTGCCGCGAGGACCGTGAACCCGGCGCCAACGCCCGGCGACTCGCCGTCCTGTGTGCTGCCGCCGTCTGGTGTGGCGAACTGTCACTCCTCGCCGCGCAGACCAACCCCGGTGAGCTCATGGCCGCCCACCTGAAGCTCGAACGCAGCGCACAGACCGCAGCCGGCGCGCCCGCCTGACCCTTCCACCGCACCGGGGGACCGGTGCATCGTCGACGCTCGAACGGAGCACCCCGCACGTGAACACCAACCAGACCAGCAACCCCGCCGTCGGCATCGACGACATCGCCTTCGCGACCGGGGCGAACCGCATCGACCTCGCCGAGCTCGCGGGGCGCTTCGGTGTCGAACCCGCCAAGTACTACGTCGGTCTCGGCCAGAGCGAGATGAGCGTCCCTGCCGCCGACGAGGACATCGTCACGATGGCCGCCGCCGCTGCCGCGCCCATCATCGAACGGCACGGCAGCGACCGGCTCCGGACCGTCTTGTTCGCCACCGAGTCCGGGATCGACCAGTCGAAGTCCGCGGGCGTCTACGTGCACCGGCTGCTCGGTCTGCCGCAGGCGGTCCGCGTGGTCGAGCTCAAGCAGGCCTGCTACTCGGCCACCGCGGCGCTGCAGTTCGCGGCTGCGCTCGTGGCGCGGAACCCCGAGGAGACCGTGCTCGTGATCGCGAGCGACGTCGCGCGGTACGAACTGCACTCCAACGCCGAGCCGACGCAGGGCGCCGGGGCCGTCGCCATGCTCGTGGCCGCCGATCCGGCCATCCTCGAGCTCGAGACCGCGACCGGCGTCTACACGCAGGACGTCATGGACTTCTGGCGCCCGAACCACAGTGCGACGGCGATCGTCGACGGCAAGCTGTCCATCTCCGCCTATCAGGACGCCATCGAGGGGGCCTGGGCGGACTACCGGTCACGCGGCGGAGCGGACTTCTCCGAGGTCGACCACTTCTGCTACCACCAGCCGTTCACGAAGATGGCGATCAAGGCGCACCGGCACCTGGCCAAGTCGCTCGGCTCCGAGCGCACCCAGGAGGAGTTGGACGCACAGATCGAGCCGACGACCGGGTACAACCGCCGGATCGGGAACAGCTACACGGCCTCCGTGTACCTCGCGCTGCTCGCGCTGCTCGACGGTGACGACGACCTCGCTGGTCGGCGCATCGCGTTCCTCAGCTACGGATCGGGTGCGGTCGCGGAGTGCTTCAGCGGCATTGTGCGTCCGGGCTACCGCTCGGCTCTGAGGAGCGACGCGAACCGTGCGCAGCTCGATGCGCGGACGGTCGTCGACGACGCCCGCTACCTGCAGCTCCTCGAGGATGCGGCCTCGGCCGACGTCCACGACTCCGACCGCCCTCGCGAGACCGGCGCGCCGTTCCGTTTCGCGGGCGTCGTCGGCGACCGCCGGCAGTACGAGCCCACCTCCGCCTGACCGCTCCTCGCCCGAGCTCTCCCGGGTGGTCGCCAGCGCGGTGCGCTGACGTCACCGCGGGTCGGGGACGTGAGCGCGGGTCTCCGGAGGGGCGCGCTCACGTGTGTGCCCCGCGCTCGTGCCGGGTCCGCCGCGCTCGCGTCAGCGCACCGCGCCGACGCCGGGTTCGGCCCACTCGCGTCAGCGCACCGCGCTGGCACTCCACCCGATCGGGGACTGGTCACCCCCGGGAGGTGGCGGCTCGGATGCGGTCGACGAGGAACGGGCCCAGGGTCCGCGACCAGGTGGCCGTGATGTGGTGCAGATCGCGATAGACGAGCACGTTCCCGACGGCTAGCGGACAGGTTCCGGCCGCACAGTACAGCTCGCCGAGATCCACGACCGGCACGGCGCCGTCGGTCATCGCCGCCGTGGCGGTGTTCAGGTCGAACGTCGGGTACGCCTCGGCCACGGGGAAGGCGCACGCCCCCGCGATGAGCTCGGCGGCGCTCGAGCGGTCGACGCACGCGGCGGCTTCGGTCGGCACGCGGGGATTGTCCCGCAGCACTACGATCGACGTCCCCTGCTCGAGCACCGGTCCCCACGCGGCGAGCGTCGCGCCGCGGATCGCGGCTTGTTCGGCCACCGAGGTCTCGTCCGGACTCTTGGAGGTCACCAGGATGATGTCGTACGGCCGCTCACCCGTGAACGCCTCCTGCATGAGCGTCCGCCGGGCGTCGCACGCCGCCGAGTCGTCGGGTCCCGGTGCCCGCCACTCGCAGCCCTTGCCGACGTACACGTCGAGCCGCCAATTGCGTGCCTCGAGCTGGTCGACGAGGCCGGGGATGAGCATCGTGGCGTGCGAGTTCCCGGTGAGCGCGACCCGCGTGGCGTCCGGGCGATCGGAACCGAAGGTGCAGCCGGGGAAGTCCGGCGCGTCAGCCGCCGCGGAACACCGAAAGGTGTCGCCCGTGTCCTCGGTCCGCACCGAGAGCGGCGGCAGCAGTTCGTCCGCCATTGCCGGATTGGTGCAGCCCGAGACGGCCGCGTCGGCCCCGAAACACGGCTCGCCGTCCGTGACGTAGGCGTCCACGGTGCTCGCGAGGTTGCGTTCCTCGGCGGCGACGGTCAGCAATCCCGCCGTCGGGATGCAGAGCACGAGTGCGGTCGCCGCGCCAGCCCACAGGACGGTCCGTCCGGAGCGCGCGTGCAGGAGGACGGGGGCTCGTCGGACGGGGTCCTCGACGATGCGTTTCGTCAGCGCGGCGAGGACCACGGCGACGACCAGGAGAGCGGCCGCGATCGCCCAACCGAACGGGTCGTCGAGCGCGACGGGCACGCCGAGCATCCACGGTGCGACCACGATGAGCGGCCAGTGCCACAGGTACAGCGAATAGGAGAGATCGCCGAAGAGGAGTGATGTCCGCGTCCGCGCGAGGGTCGTCACGGACCACCGGTGGGTCGACGACCCACCGACGATCACGAGGAGCGTCCCGAGAACCGGGAGGGCGGCGGCGATCCCGGGGAACGCCGTCCGCTCGGTGAACGCGACCAGCGCGACCGCCAGGAGGACGACCCCGAGGACACCGGAGGCCGTCCGCCACCGGGTGCGGTGCACGACCACGACCGGCCCGAGCAGCGCGAGGAGACCGCCGGCCGCGAACTCCCAGGCACGGGTCGGCGTGGCGAAGTACGCCGGTGCCGGGTCCGCCGCCGTGTACAGGATCGAGCACGCGAGCGAGGCCGCACCGATGATCCCGAGCGCCACACCGAGGGTGCGACGGAGGTCCGCCTGTCGCCGCCGGGTGAGCCACACGCACAGCACGACGACGAGTGGCCAGCCGAGGTAGAACTGCTCTTCGACGGACAGCGACCAGAAGTGCTGGACCGGTGAAGCGGCGCTGCCCTGTGCCAGATAGTCGACGGAGCTCCCGGCGAGGAACCAGTTCTCCCAGGAGGTCACGCTCGCTACGGTCTCGGTGAAGAACTGCGTCCAGGCGCTCGGCGGAGCGAACCGCCAGATGAGGACGGCGGTCACAGCGAGGACGAGCAGGGCGGCCGGCAGGAGTCGCCGGATCCGGCGGGCCCAGAACGCCGGGAGGTCGACGCGGCCCGTCTCGTCGGCCTGGCGTGCGAGGTGGCTCGTGATCAGGTACCCGCTGACGACGAAGAACACGTCGACGCCGACGTACCCACCGGGCAGGAGGCTCGACGACAGGTGGAAGACCACGACGGACAGGACGGCGATCGCGCGGAGCAACTGGATGTCGGGCTGCGTGCGCGGAACCGCTCCGAGGAGGGGAGACGCGCCGGTCCGGTCCTGCACCTGCCTCACGCGCCCTCCTTCACCGTCCGGGTCGACGGACGGATGGCTCAGCGTAGGGAACGCCGGTGACGCGCTCGTGGACGGCAGATGACGGGTTCGCATCGGCTCCCGGTGTCGCGCGGCGGAGGGCCGGCGGCCGGTCAGCCGACGTTCGCGCCGAAGAGCAGGCCGAGCACGTAGGTCGCCGCGGCTGCGCCGTACCCGATCGCGAGTTGTCGCAGTGCCCGGCGGAGCGGGGGTCCGCCGGAGAGGAGCCCGACGACGGCGCCGGTGCCGAGCAGGGCCACCCCGACCAGGAGCGCGGCGACGAGGAGCGCAGCGACGCCCTGCAGTCCGAACAGGTAGGGCAGGACCGGGATGACGGCGCCTGATGCGAAGAAGCAGAAGCTCGAGAGCGCGGCACCGAGCCCGGTCCCGATGGCCTCGTGCTCCATCGCCGTCCGGGCCTCGCGCTGGTAGGTGCCGGCGCCGACGCGGGCCAGGACGTCCGCTGCGTGGGCCTCGGCTTCGCCGACCTCCATGCCGCGTGCCCGGTAGACGAGCGCGAGTTCGTTCGCGTCGACGTCGAGGTGGGGGAGGGCGTCGTCGGCCGCCGGGTTGGGGCTGGACGCCTCGAGCAGTTCCCGCTGCGACCGGACCGAGACGTACTCGCCGGCTCCCATCGACAGTGCGCCCGCCAGGAGGCCCGCGAGCCCGGCAGCGAGGACGACGCCGTTGCCGACGCCGGTGGCGCTCATGCCGATGACGAGAGCGAGGTTCGAGACGAGGCCGTCGTTCGCTCCGAACACGGCCGCCCGGAAGGTTCCGGACAGGCGGTTGCGTCCTCGGGCGGCCAAGCCCCGGACGACCTCCTCGTGGATCTGCTCGTCGGCGGCCATCCGTTCGGTGGCCGCGCGTTCGGTCGCGTAGGGCGAGCGTGACTCGGCGCGCTGGACGAGCGCCAGGACGAAGACGGATCCGAACCGCCTCGCGAGCCAGCCGAGCAGCCTGGTCCGCAGGTCACCGCGTTGCGGCTTGCCGATGTCATCCCCGAGCAGGGCGATCCAGTGCGACTCATGACGTTTCTCGGCCTCGGCGAGCGCGAGCAGGATGTCGCGCTCCTCACCGCTCCGCCGGCCGGCGAGATCCCGGTAGACGGCGGCTTCGGCGCGTTCGTCGGCGAGGTACCCGCGCCACCGCCGCAGCTCGCGCTGGCTGGGTGGCTCCTGGCGTGCTGCGGATCCATCCGCGGTCGGCGTGCTCATCCGCCGATTGTCCCAGACACCTGTCGATCGGTGCGCTGCGCGGTGCGGAGGCGTCCCCGGACTGGGGTCGCCTTGGGGAGGGCTTGTCCGCCAGCTGCGGTGCGTCCTGAGCCGATCTTCAGACACTGCGATCTACGATGGTGCTCATGCCCGAGAACTCCGCCCCGTCCCCTGACGCCCCGCCGCTCGTCGGCGTCGTGATGGGCTCGGACTCCGACTGGACCGTCATGAGCGATGCGGCGCAGGTGCTCCGCGACTTCGGCGTGCCGTTCGAGGTCGAGGTGCTGTCGGCCCACCGCACGCCCGAGAAGATGATCGCCTACGGCAAGGCCGCCCACGGCCGTGGCGTGAAGGTCGTCATCGCCGGAGCCGGCGGCGCGGCGCACCTCCCCGGGATGCTCGCTTCCGTCACGACCCTGCCGGTCGTCGGCGTGCCGGTGCCGCTCTCCCGCCTCGACGGCCTCGACTCGCTGCTGTCGATCGTGCAGATGCCCGCGGGTGTGCCGGTCGCGACCGTTTCGATCGGCGGCGCCAAGAACGCCGCGCTGATCGCCGTCAAGATCCTCGCCACGGCCGACGACGCCCTGCACCAGGCGCTCGTCGCCTATGCCGAGGCCCTCGCCGACTCGGTCGAGGAGAAGAACCGGAACCTCAAAGCGAAGCTATGACGAGTGTAGCCACCGCCGCGAAGCCGATGCGGTACCCAGACACCCGTTCACGCGAGGTGATGACGAAGCGTGCCTGGTGGCTCGTCGTCCTCAACCTCCTGATCCCCGGCTCCGCACAGGTGCTCGCCGGCAACCGGAAGCTCGGGCGGTTCGGACTCGGGTTCACGCTCTTCCTCTGGCTGCTCGTCGTCGTCGGCATTGCCACGATGTTCCTCGCCCGCGAGGTGCTCTTCACCCTCGCGACGAACCCGATCGCGCTGACGGTCGCCCAGGTCCTCCTCGTCGCCTACGCGATCCTGTGGGTCGTGCTGACGCTCGACACCCTACGACTGGTCCGCCTCGTGAAGGCCTCGCCGAACGCCAGGCTCGGTGTCGCGCTGTTCACGACCCTCGCCATGGTGCTGGTGGCCGGCGGGGCCGGGTACGGAGCGGTCGTCGCAGGCGCCACTCGCGGCTCGATCTCCTCCATCTTCGGCAACACCGGTCCGTCGGAGCCGCCGGTGGACGGCTACTACAACATCCTGCTGCTCGGTGGCGACGCCGGCCCCGACCGCGACGGCATGCGGCCGGACAGCATGTCGGTCGTCAGCATCAACGCGGAGACCGGGCAGGCGACGACGATGTCCATGCCGCGCGACCTCGTCGACATCCCGTTCCCCGAGGGCAGCGAGATGGCGTCCCTCTACCCGGACGGCTACGACGACTCCTGCGACGTCGACGTCTGTCAGCTCAACTCGATCTACACCGAGATCGAGCTGAAGAACCCCGAACTGTTCCCCAAGGCGACGGCCGAGGCGAGTGAGCCCGGCATCGAGGCGATGAAGCAGGCCGCCGAGGGCATCACCGGGCTGCACATCCAGTGGTACGTCCTCATCGACATGTACGGCTTCGCCACGCTGATCGACACGCTCGGTGGCGTCGACATCGACGTCAAGGAACGGCTCCCGATGGACGGCGACGCCGACCTCGAGAACGTCACAGCGTGGATCGAGCCCGGCAAGCAGCACATGGACGGCTGGACGGCGCTCATGTACGCCCGGTCGCGACACTCCACGAGCGACTACGACCGCATGGCCCGCCAGCACATCCTGCAGACGGCGATGCTCAAACAGTTCAACCCGGCGAACGTCCTCGCCCGATTCCAGGACGTCGCGGCGGCCGGAGGCGATGTCGTCAAGACCGATGTGCCCCAGGGCATGCTCGGCTACTTCGTGAACCTCGCGCTCAAGACGCGGGAGCTGCCGATCAACTCCCTGCAGTTCGTCCCGCCGACGATCGATCCGGAAGAGCCCGACTACACGCTCATCCACCAGATGGTGCAGGACCAGCTGTTCCCGCCGTCGCCGAGCCCGGAGCCCGACGCGGGCTGAGCCCCGGTCCCTGACTCTGTCGAAGGGCTCAGCGCACGGTCGCGATGATCTCACCGTGCGGAACGGCGAACCATCCGTCGTCCGCGTCGACCCAGTCCCGCCATGCCGTCGAGATGCGTTCGAGGTCGGCGTCGTCCGCGATCCCGGTCTCCAGCGCCTGGGTCGCGAAACTGGAGGTCTGCGCCCGCTCCGACCACGCGCCGCCCCACCACTCGCGGTCCACCGGGGATTCGAACGACCAGACGCTCGCCGTGCTGCGCACGTCCGCCAGCCCGGCTTCCATCGCCCACGACTTGAGCCGGCTACCGGCATCCGGTTCACCGCCGTTCGCCCTGGCGAGCTCCTGGTAGACCTCCATCCACCGGCTGAGGCCGGGGGACAGCGGGTACCAGACCGCCCCGCCATAGACGATCTCGCGGAGGGCGATGATGCCGCCCGGTCGGACCACCCGCCGCAGTTCGCGGATCACGGCGACCGGGTCGGCCACATGCTGGAGGAGCTGGTGGACGTGTGCGACGTCGACGCTGTCGTCGGGGAGGTCGAGTGCGTAGGCGTCACCGACGGTGAAGCTGACGTTCCCGACGCCGGCGGCGGCCGCGCGGGCTCGGGCGTCGGCGGTGACCTCGTCCGAGGCGTCGACGCCGACGACCGTGCCTGGCGCCACGAGGCGGGCGAGGTCGAGCGTGATCGTGCCTGGTCCGCTGCCGAGGTCCAGGACCTGGAGGCCTGCGTGCAGATGGGGGAGCAGGTGCGCTGCGGAGTTCTCGGCGGTGCGCCAGGAATGGGTGCGCAGGACACTGGGGTGGTGGCCGAGCGTGTAGCGCTCGCGAGCGGTCGAAGAGGTCACTCATCCACCCTACGAGTGTCGGATCGGTCGTCCGTCCACGTTACGAACGGGCTGGTTCAGCGGCGTGAACCGACGCTGATCGTCATCGTCCCGACCGGCTCAGATCTCCGCGTGCAGCTGCCAGACGCGTTCAGCGGAGTCTCGCCAGCTGAAGGCCTGCTCGCGGTCCATGCCGAGGATGCGCAGGCGTGAGAGGCGCTCGCTGTCGCCGATGACGTCGTTGATGGTCGCGATGAGGCGATCGGCGTACCCCTTGGCTCCGGACTCGACCACGACGCCGGCTCCGCCGCCGACCTCGATGAGCGCCGGCACGTCGGAGTGGATGACGGGCGTGCCGAAGCGGAACGCCTCGACGAGTGGGAGCCCGAACCCTTCGGCGAGACTCGGGTAGACGAAGGCGGTCGCGCGGTCGAGGACGACGGCGAGGTCGGCGTCGTCGAGGAACCCGAGTGCACGCACCCGCCCCTCCGGCAGACCGGCCTCATCGGCCACCTGCGCGAGCGTGACGTCGCCCCAGCTGTCGGTGCCGACGATCAGCAGCGGGAGGTCGGGGGCGCCGGGGCGGCCGAGGCCGGTGATGAGCTCCGTGATGCCGCGACGGGGGTCGAGTGAACCGACGGACACGAGGTACTCGGACGGGAGGTCGAGCGTCCGTGCGCGGCCGTCGGCGTCGGTCGGGATGCTGAGCGTGGTCGCGGCGGCACCCCCGATGACGCGGACGCGGTCGCCGAGATCGACGATGTCGCGCAGCTCGTCGGCGACCGCGTGCGTCGGGACCACGATGGCGTCCGCGTGCTTCCTCGCCCGCTTGACCATCGCCTTCTGCCAGGCCACCGACATCGGCGTCAGTGACGAGGGGTGCGACCAGGCGAGCGTGTCGTGGATGGTGACGACGATCTGGTTGCCGTCGTTGATGCGGTCATGGCGGTTGAGCGGCGCGAGCAGGCCCGGGGCGTGCACCATGCCGTTCGCCGTCCCGGGCGCCACGATGCCGAGCTGCCAGGCGGCACTGAGCTCGCGTCGCGGCAGCGTGGTGCGATGCAGCGCCGCCAGCCCGGGGAGCTTTGACTCCAGGAGGTCGATCTTCTCCTTCGGCACCGCCGAGACGATGCCTTCGACGTCGCATCCCGCCGGGGCGCTCGCGATGAGCTCCCGGGTGAGTTCCTCGGAGTAGCGACCGACCCCACCGGCGACCGGTGCGACGATCTGGTCGACGACGACGCGGAGGGTGGTCACGGTGCCGTGACGACGCCGTGCTGCGTCGCTGCCTCGAAGGCCTCCTGCCAGTCACGCATCGGCGCGAGGCCGGCGGTGGCCCATGCATCGTGGCCGAGCACCGAGTAGGCGGGGCGCGGCGCGGGGCGGACGAACGCCGAGCTGTCGGTGGGGGAGACCCGTGCCGGGTCGGCGCCGACCGCCTCGAAGACCGCCTGGGCGAACTCGTACCAGGAGGCCTGCCCGGCGTTGGTGCCGTGGTAGACCCCGGCAGGAGCGTCGGCGTCGAGCAACGCGACGATCTGCGCGGCGAGGTCCGCGGTCCACGTCGGCTGGCCGAGCTGGTCGGTGACGACGGCCGGGTCGACGCCGTTCACAGCCAGCTTCGCCATGGTGGCGGCGAAGTTCGGTCCGTTCTTGCCGTAGAGCCAGGCCGTCCGGACGATGTAGCCGCCGTTCGGGTGCTCGGCGAGGACGGCGCGCTCCCCGTCGGCCTTCGTGCGGCCGTACGCGCTGATCGGGGCCAGCGGGTGGTCTTCCTGGTACGGCGAGGTGGCGGAGCCGTCGAAGACGTAGTCGGTGGACACCTGGACGAGCTTCGCACCGGCCTCCCGGGCGGCGACCGCGAGGTTGCGAGCGCCGATGGCGTTCACGGCGGCTGCGTCGGCCTCGTGCGATTCGGCGTCGTCGACCTTCGTGTAGGCGGCCGCGTTGATGACGGCGGTGTGACCCGCGACAGCGGCGCGGACGGCCTCGAGGTCGGTCACGTCGAGCTCCGCGCGACCGAGGGCGGTGACCTCGCGACCCGTCAGGGCCTCCTGCAGGTCGTGGCCGAGCATGCCGGAAGCGCCGGTGATCAGGTACGTCAAGATAGGGGTCCTCTCGGGAGTGGCCCGTTCATCGTACCCGGCTCGGTCGGGGAGGTCGCTGACCGGGTGGCGTCGGTCGGTGGCTCCTCGAACAGGGTCCGCTGTGCCTCCTCCACCCGAGCCAGGTTGGCCAGGCCGTCCGCCCGGTGGTGTCCGTAGACCCAGAAGCGGTAGAGGAAGAAGCGGAACAGGGTTCCGAGGCCCAGCCCGATCACGTTCGACGCGATGTTGTCGGCGAGCAGCGAGGTGAAGCCGAGCACGTAGTGGCTGACGTAGAGGCAGCCGACGGCGATGGCCATGCCGCCCAGGGAGACGATCACGTACTCGCCGAGCTCCAGGACGAAGTTCTTCCGACGGTGCTCGCGGAAGGTCCAGTACCGGTTGCCGATCCAGTTGAAGACGATCGCGACCGAGACGCTGATGACCTTGGCGCCGATGGGGGACTGCGCGAGGTGGTCATGCCCGAAGACGCCGACCCGCAGCAGGTTGAACACGAGGACGTCGAGGCCGAAGCCGATGAGTCCGACGACGCCGAACTTCACCGCGTACGCGGCGACGCCGTCCCAGAGTCGGCGGAGCAGGGGGATCATGGCGGGCCGTTCTGTGCGTGGACACTCGATTATGCCTGAGGCGACCGGGAACAGGACCGCGGCGTCCCGCCGCTGGGCGCATCCGTCTTGGTAGACTCCCCGGGTGCAGATCCGCGAACTGAACGTCCCCGACAGCTATGAGATCACGCCGAAGCAGTTCGGTGACGACCGAGGCGTGTTCCTCGAGTGGTACCGCTTCGACAAGCTCGAAGAGGCCTCCGGCCGGTCCATCAAGCTCGCCCAGTCGAACACCTCGGTGTCGAAGCGCGGTTCGGTCCGGGGCATCCACTTCGCGGACATCCCGATCGGGCAGGCGAAGTACGTCACGGCCACGCGCGGTGCCGTCCTCGACTACGTCATCGACATCCGCGTGGGCTCACCGACCTTCGGCCAGTGGGACTCGGTGTTGCTCGACGACACCGACCGCAAGGCCATCTTCATCTCCGAGGGCCTCGGTCACTGCTTCGTGGCGCTCACCGACGACGCCACGGTCAGCTACCTGGTGACCGACGTCTACCGTCCTGACCGTGAGCACGGCATCAACCCGCTCGACGAGCGGGTCGGTCTCGTCATCCCGCCGGAGGCCGGCACCCCGCTGCTCTCGCCGAAGGACACCGAGGCCCCCGGCCTCGACGAGGCGGCCGCCGCCGGCCTCCTGCCGACCTGGGATGACGCCCGGGCGTTCTACGCGACACTGCGCGGCTGAGTCCATGCGCGGCTGACGTCCTGCACAGGTGAACGGCCCTGCGTCCCTGAGAGCGACAGCTGCAGGCCGTTCCCGCACAGCCCGTCGCTACGGGATGTACGGGTCGTCGGTCGGCTCGCCCCAACGGGCGAACAGTCCTGCGGCGTGCTCGTCGGCGGTGTCGGCGTCCTCGGGCCTTCGGTCGACGACGGCTTCCGCTGACGCCGACCACAACACACGTCGCCCGAGCCACGCGAACTTCCGACCGAGGTCGAGGTCCGCGATCTCGCCGCGCAAGCCCTCGTTCCAACCGCCGACGGATTCGAATCCGAACCGATCGACCGCGACGAGCATCGCGGAGACGGCGCTCACCTCACGATCCACGACGAGTGCGTTGGCCTCTCCGGCGGCATCGGCGGCCCGGCCTGAGTACGGCCGGCGGTAGTCACCCCGGGCGTATCTGAATCCGGCATGCAAGATGTGCCCTGACGTGTCCAGCAAGCGAGCACCCACCGCGCCGACGTCCGGCTGCGACAGCGGTCCGGTGAGGTTGGCCAGGGAGTCGACCGCGACCGATTCGATCCGAGTGTCGACGAACACGACCACGTCTGCAGTGCTGTGGGAGAACCCGATGTTCCGTGCGGCGGAGGAGGAATCGGACGGCGCGGGCACGAACACCCGACGTGACGTCGGGGTCTCTTCGAAGCGCTGGAGCGTGGCCTCCGACACGGCGGGGGCATGGACGACGACGAGTTCGACATCGGTCTCGACCCCGGTGGTCAGGGCGACGACGGCGTCGGTTGCTCGCTGTGCCTCCGTGTCGTCGTCGATGCACAGCACCAGGGAGACCGCGGTGGGCAGCGACCACGCGATGCGATAGGTGCCCGGGAGGCGGCCAGGCTCGGCCACCCCGGCGAGACGTCGGCGACCGACCGCCTCGGACACGGCGCGCAGCCCGGCGTCCCAGGCGTAGTCCTTCTCGCGGACGTCGATCGCGGTCGAGCCGGCGGTCGCTCGCCAGTGGTAGAGGACCTCGCCGAGGTGCACGATGCTTCGCGCACGCTCGGTGACGCGCAGGATCGCGTCGTGGTCCTGCGAGCCGTCGTAGTCGGAGCGGAACCCTCCCACCTCGCGGAGGAGCGCGGTTCGGATGATGGACACATGCGAGGTGTACATCTGGGACAGGAGTCGAGCCGGCGACCACCTGGGCTTGGCGAAGGCCCCGGAGAGTCCGCCCTCATCATCGATCTTGTCCTCGTCTGAATAGAGGTAGTCGACCGCCTCGTCCGCGGCGATGGCAGCTGCCGCTACGGCGAGGACGGCGGGGGAGAGGGTGTCGTCGTGGTCGACGAGCACGACGAACGTCCCGGCGGCCGCTTCCAGGCCGGTGTTCGTCGCCGCAGAGATGCGTCCGTTGGTCGACCGGCGGACGACGGTGATACGCGGATCGAGGTCCTGGATCACGGTGAGCGCCTCGATGGTCGCGGCGGACGTCGAGCAGTCGTCGACGAGCAGGAGTTGCCAATCACCCGAATGCTGCGCGAGCACGGAGTCCACCATCTCCCGGAGCTGAGCGGGGTCCGTGTCGAAGACCGGCGTGACGATCGAGAAGAGCGGAGCGTCAGCCGGGCTCACCGACGTCGCCTCCGAACACGGTCGATCGGGCTGAGGAGCGCGTCCCCGACTCGCCAGCGCGTGGATCCGGTGAATTCGGCGACGAGACGCTCGACGTCTGCGGCGTGGGCGCGCTGCTCAGCCGCGAGCGCGTCCTGCAATTCAGCGATCGTCAGTTCGGCTCGCGCACGCTCGGCGCGGGCCCCTACGAGGGCGTCGTTCGCCTGGATTAGGCGGTGCCGGACGTCGGGTTCGGATGTGTGCGGTGGTGGTGCGGCGTCTTCGGTCACGTCGGCATCTCCTCCAGTGGTCGGCGCCGCCCCAGACTACCCGACAGGCCCTGAGAGCCGGTTCCTGCGATAATGGCACGTCGAGCGAACGCGCGGGCACCGATCAGGGCTCGTCCGACGCACGGACCGACTGCATCGAGCGAAGGAAGTACAGACAACTATGCGCGGCATCATTCTCGCCGGTGGATCCGGCACGCGGCTGTGGCCGATCACCAAGGGCATCTCGAAGCAGCTGATGCCGATCTACGACAAGCCGATGATCTACTACCCCCTGTCGACGCTGATGATGGCGGGCATCAAGGAGATCCTCATCATCACGACGCCCGAGTACAACGAGCAGTTCCGCGCGCTGCTCGGCGACGGCTCCGATCTGGGCATCCGGCTCGAGTACGCCGTGCAGCCGTCGCCCGACGGTCTGGCGCAGGCGTTCATCATCGGTGAGGAGTTCATCGGCGACGAGAGCGTCGCACTCGTCCTCGGCGACAACATCTTCCACGGCACGGGCCTCGGCTCCGCGCTGCGCAACCACAACAGCATCGACGGCGCGCTCATCTTCGCGTACCAGGTCGCCGACCCCAAGGCATACGGTGTGGTGGAGTTCGACGACGACTTCAAGGCGCTCTCCATCGAGGAGAAGCCCGCGCAGCCGAAGAGCAACTACGCCGTTCCCGGCCTCTACTTCTACGACAACTCCATCGTGGAGATCGCGAAGACGATCGAGCCGTCGGCCCGTGGCGAGCTGGAGATCTCGACCGTCAACGAGCGTTACCTCGAGCAGGGCGACCTCCAGGTCCAGGTCCTCGACCGTGGTACTGCGTGGCTCGACACCGGGACCTTCGAGTCGATGATGCAGGCATCCGAGTACGTCCGGGTCATCGAAGACCGCCAGGGTTTCAAGGTCGGCTGCATCGAGGAGATCGCCTGGCGCGCCGGCTGGATCGACGACGAACAGCTCGCGGCTCTCGCCACCCCGCTCGTGAAGAGCGGCTACGGGCGGTACCTGCAGACGCTGCTGGCACAGCAGGCCTGACCCACCACCTCCCGAGCCCGGCTCGCGCTCAGCGCGGGTCGGGCTCTTGCGTGCTGTGGGCGGAGCGGCTTCCCGGCGGCTGAGGATCGACGGCGACGACGCGCACGTGTCCGCGTACGACCGCATAGCCGCAGACCGCGACATCGACGACGATGAGCACGAAACGGCTCACGAGGACGATCCCGAGGATCGACGACGCCGTCACGGTGTTCGCGAGGACGAGGGCGAGGATCGCCTCCCGGACGCCGGCGCCGGCCGGGGCGATGACCGCGAGGAATCCGACGACCCAGGCCAGAGCGTACCCGCAGATCGCGGGCAGGATCGCCGCGACGTCCAGGGTGCCGAGCGCCGACACGATGCACCAGAGGTGCAGACCGAAGGCGGCCCAGCTCGCCAGCGACCAGCCGACGGCGGACAGCAGCGGCAGGGTGCGGAGCTCGGGCAGCTCGTCCCGTCGCTTCATGACGGTGAACATCCAGCCGAGCACGCGTCGCATCACGGGCGGCAGGAGGGCGACGACGCCGATCACCACGAGCACGACGAGCACCCACGCGTACTCACGCAGGGCCGGGAACCCGAAGAGCGCGCCGACGGCGAGTGTCGAGCCGGTGACGAGGCTCACGCCGAGCTGAGCGGTCAGCGTGACGACGGTCGTCGCCGTCGGGAGTCCGGCGCGTCGTCCGAGCTGACTGCCCGCGACGATCGGCCAGACGCCGCCGGGGATGTACTTACCGATCTGTGAGACGAAGACCACGTACCCGGCGTCGCGGACGGAGATGCGGTGCCCGAACGCGATGACGATGGCGCGCCAGGCGAGCATCGACAGTGCTACCCCGGTGAATCCGGCAGCACCGGATGCGACGATCCACAACGGGTCCATCTGCGACACGCTCGCGCTGAACGACGCCCAGTTGGCGACGACCGTCCACGCGATGCACGCGATGACGACGACGGCGAAGCCCACCTGGATGGGCTTCCTATACTTGGTGAGGATCTTCATGGGAAGTGCCCATTATCCCGGAGCGATGCAGGAACGGAGTCTTCGGATGGCGCGACCGCGACTGCTCGTCCTCGCCTCGACCTGGCCCGCGGTCCCGGAAGACGGTACGCCGTCGTTCGTGCGCGACCTCGCGCTGCAGGAGGCGTCCGACTTCGAGGTGCTCGCCCTCGTCCCGCGCGTCCCCGGCTCGGCGGCCCGAGAACATGACGGACCCCTTCGCGTCCTGCGCTACCGCTTCTTCCCGAAACGATGGGAGGACCTCGCCGACGGCGCGATCCTCGAGAACCTCCGCAGGCGTCGGAGCCGCTGGCTGCAACTGCCGTTCTTCCTCCTCGGCCAGACGATCGCCACCGCCCGTGCCGTGCGCTCCTTCCGGCCTGACGTCATCCATGTGCACTGGATCATCCCGCAGGGCATCGTCGCGAGGCTCGTCGCCCCCGGTGTGCCGAAGCTGCTCACCTCGCCGGGTGGCGACCTCTACGCCCTCGACTCGCCACTCATGCGGCGCGTCAAGCGCTGGGTGCTGGGGGAGGCCGACCGCGTCACCGTCATGAACCGGGACATGATGCAGCGGGCGATCACCCTCGGCGTCGCGCCGGACCACGTGCAGGTGCTCCCGATGGGTACGAGGGTGGGCACGACGACCGACCTCGAGACCGCTGAAGCGGTCCGAGACCGGACGGGACCGCCCCGCGTCTTCTTCGTCGGGCGACTCGTCGAGAAGAAGGGTGTCCACGTCTTGATCGAGGCCCTGCGGCTCCTCCCGTCCCGACTCGACTGGACCGCCGAGATCGGCGGGGACGGTCCGCTCCGCGCAGCGCTGGAGGCACAGGCGGCGGGCCTCCCCATCGGGTTCCTGGGGCAGCTCGATCGTCCGGCGCTCGACGCCGCGTTCCGTCGCTCCGACATCGTCGTCTTCCCATCGGTGCTGTCCACCTCGGGCGATCAGGACGGCCTCCCTGTCGCGATCCTCGACGCGTTCGCGGCAGGTGCCTGCGTCGTCGTCTCGGACCTGCCCGGGTTGAACGAGGCGGTCGACGACGGCTCGAGCGGTGTGATCGTGCCATCGGACGACGCTGCGGCGCTCACTGCGGCGATCGAACGGCTCCTGGACGACCCCGCGCGCCGATCCCGGCTCCAGGCGGGCGCGCTCGCCCGCGCGGACGACTATTCACTCGAGACGGCGGGGGAACTGTACTCGGCGCTCCTGCACGACATCCTCGCCGCGCGGGAGGCCGCCGGTCGTCAGTCGCCGTAGCGCTGCAATTTGAGGTAGTCGAGCGTCTCCTCGTTCAAGGTCCGGTTGATCCGCGTGAGGTCGGCGACCACGCCGATTGCGAACGAGAGCAGGGAGCCCATGAGCAGTGTGGCACCGACGAGGAGCGACTGCAGATGGTCTCCGCCATCGTCCACCCACAGGAGCACGGCGTACCGCACGAACGGTGTCAGGCCGGCGAGTGCGAGCACGAGCCCGAGGCCGGCGAAGACCACGTACGGGCGGTACATCAGGTAGGCCCGGGTGATCGCCACCCCGGACTGGTACATGTGCTCGCCGATGCTCCGGAACAGCCGTGACTCCCGGGTCTTCGGATTGGTCGTCACGGGGATGCTGGTGATCGCCAGTCGCTTGTAGCCTGCCTGGATGATCGTCTCCATGCAGTAGCTGAACCGGGTCACGACGTTCAACCGGATGAGCGAGGTCTTCGAGTAGGCGCGGAAGCCGCTGGCCGCGTCGGGCAGGTCGGTTCCTGCGGCGACGTTCACGACGCGGCTGCCGAGACGCTGCATGATCTTCTTGAAGGGCGAGAAATGCTCGATCAGGGCCGTCTGTCGGTCTGCGACGACGATGTCGGCCTCACCACGGAGAATCGGCTGGACGAGGTCGCCGATGCGGTCCTGCGGATACTGGTTGTCGCCGTCCGTGTTGACGACGATGTCGGCGCCGTGGAGCAGCGCGTAGTCGACGCCGTCCTTGAACGACTGCGCGAGTCCGCGGTTGCGGGTGTGCCGCACGATGTGTTCGACGCCATGGGCTCGAGCGACCTCGACGGTGCGGTCCGTCGAACCGTCGTCGATGACGAGGATCTCGATGCGGTCGACGCCCTCGATGACCTTCGGAATCGAGGCGAGGACGAGCGGAAGCGTCGTCTCCTCGTTCAGACAGGGGATCTGGACGAAGACGATCATGGCTGCCTTTCAATGGAGCGGACGTTCCAGTATCCCCGATCCGAACGACCGGTCCGGCCCGCTGCACCCGTCCGGTACCGCGCACGATTCAGTCCCGTGGGGGTTGTCGGGGATAATCGTTCAGGACCCGGGGACGGGCCCACCCCCTGATTTGCGAGGATCCGCGTGTTCACAGCCCTGCGCCGAACCACTCCTCGTGCGTCGCGTCCCCTGCCCTGGCCGGGTGGCATCTGGATATCCATCGTCGCCTGGGCGGCTCTGGTGACGTTCGCGTTGTTGAGCGTCGGCCCACCACTCCTCGGTATGGGGACCTTCCTCGGAACGGATCTGCTGCAGAACGCGGCGCCGTGGCAGTCAGCGTTAGGACCGACCAGACCAGTCGTCAACGCGCTCGTCGGCGACACCGTCGACACCGTCGTCCCGCAGACCTGGGCGATCGTCGACATGCTCCGAGCGGGCACCTCTCCGGCGTGGAACCCGTGGGTCGGCGGCGGCACGGAACTCGGAGGGCTGCCGAACTCCGGCCTCTACTCGCCGCTCTCGGTGGCGTGGTGGGTGCTGCCGTTGAGCGCGGCTCCCGGGGTGACGAAGCTGTTGGAGATCGTCGCGGTGACGATCGGTATGTCGCTGTTCCTCCGCCGACTGCGGCTGCCCGACCCGGCCTGGGCTCTCGCGAGCCTCGTCTTCGTCTCCTCCGGCTTCATGGTGTCTTGGACCAACTGGCAGCACACGAGGGTCGCCGCGGTCATCCCGCTGCTGTTCTGGGCGCTCGATCGAGCGGCCGTCCGGCGCCGTCTGGTCGACGTCGTGCCGGTGGCGATCGTCGTGGGCGTCATGCTGCTCGGTGGTTTCCCGGCGGTCACGGCTTACGCGCTGTACGCCGGTGCCGTGTGGGTGGTCTTCCGCGCCATCACGACCGGACGCTCGTTCGGCCGTGTGGTCGGGGCAGGAGCCGTGTGCGCCGCCGGTGTCGTCCTCGGCGTGGCGCTCTGCGCCTGGACCATGGTCCCCTTCGCCATCAACGCGACGAGCGTGCTCGACTTCTCCGTCCGAGCCCAGAGCTCCACCGACTCCCTGCAGCTCATCGACCTGGTGTCGGCGTTCGTGCCGGAGATCATCGGCGACGTGTCCATCCCGACCGCCTACGGCTCAGGGTCACCGATCGAGCGCCTGTCCTACGTGGGAATCGTCGCGATGTTGCTGATCGCGTCGCGGTTCCTGCTCCGACGATCGTCCGTGGCCATGCCAGGCGCCCGCTTCCAGATCATCGCGCTCGCGGTCTGCGTCGTCCTGGTCTACATCGGCGGACCGGCGCTCGCCGCCGCCCAGGAGCTTCCGGTCTTCTCGAACAACCCGATCGGGCGGCTCCGCGTGCTGGTCGGATTCTTCTCGGCGACGCTCGCCGCGGCAGGATTCGCAGCGCTCATCGCCGAGGCCCGGCCACCACGTGACGTGCTCGAGCTCCCGGCTGCACGCGGTGCGCTCGACGGCCGCCAGCTCACCCTGCGCATCCTCACGGCGCTCGCGATCCTCGGTCTCATGGCGTCGCTCACCGCGACCGCGATGGACGAGGTCCCGGCGTGGGCCGAGGGTGGGATCATCGCGGCGATCTGGACGACGGCCGGCTTCGGTGCCGCGGGCCTCGCCCTGATCCTGCTGGGGCGGTTCGCCAAGCCGTCCGTCGTCAGGGCCGCTGCGGTCGGCCTCCTGCCACTCCTCGTCCTCATCCCCGCGCTCGACCTCGTGGACCACTGGTGGGGCTGGTCGGACGAGTCGACCCTCTATCCCGCGACGGAGACGACGGACTATCTAGCGCAGCATCTCGGCGAACAGCGATTCGCCAACACCGACGCGGTCCTGTTGCCGGGGGCCAACACGATCTACGGGCTGCGCTCCGTCGGTGGGCACGCCTACCAGACGGCCCAGTGGCAGGATCTGCTCCGCGAGGTCGACCCGAATACGATGATCTCGCCGACCTATTCGACGTTCCTGTCGAGCATCGCCGCGATCAACATCGCATCGCCGGTACTCGACCGCCTGGGTGTGTCCTACATGCTCTTCGATCCCAACGCGCCGGCGCCGGGGGTGTTCCAGGGCGTCGATCGATCGAGCGAGACCGTCGAGCTCGGCGACGGGCCCGTGCGCTCGACGGTCAGGACCGGCCCCGTCCGGACGATCGGGTTCGCGATCGACGGCGACGCGTCGATCGGCGACGGCGCGGAACTGACGGCGGACATCGTCGACGAGGTCTCCGGAGACGTCCTCGCCTCGACGACGACCTGGTACCGTTCCCTCTCCGGGGAGCGCAACGTCACCCTTGCCGGTGAGCCCATCCCGGCCGGCACCGCCTGGCACGCCGAGATCCGTTTGTCGAGCGGCTCGGCACAGGTCTTCGCGGCGGTGGACGATCCCGCGGCAGCGGCCGTCGCGCTGACGCTCCCGGCCGAAGACGGGGCGCGGATCGTGCAGACCGGGGAGGCGACGATCATCGAGCGCACCAATGCGCTCCCACGAGTCCGATGGGCCGACAGCGCCATCGTGGAGACCGACGCGGACCGGAGGCTGAGCCTTCTCGCCGAGGGCGCGATCCCACCGACGACCGTCCTGCTGGAACGTGACGAGGACCTGGAGACGGCCGTTCCGGCGGAGGAGGACGTGGGGTCCTCCGCCACCGTCGACCTCGCCCCGACCGAGGACGATCCTGCGGCGGTGTCCGCGCGGACGACCTCGGATCGTGCAGGATGGCTCGTCATCGACGACTCGCTCCGCCGTCCGGGCTGGTCGGCCACGATCGACGGTGAGCCGGCGGCGCTCGTGCCGGCGGAGCACGCCGGAGCAGCGGTGCGCGTCCCCGCAGGCACCCACGACGTGCGTGTGCAATACACCGTCCCCGGCCTCGAGACCGGGACCCTCGTCTCGCTCGCGGCGCTCGGTGTCACCGTGCTGCTCATCGCCGCCGAGCTGCTGATCGCCCGGCGCCACCAGAGACGACGCTGAGCGCCGCCCGAGGGGGCGACGCTCAGCGGATGAAACCTGAGAGCCGACTACGGCTGGTGCGGGTAAGAGCTCTCGTAGGCGGCGATGACCGGATCGATCTCGCCCACCAGCTCGAGGTGACCCTTGTTGATCCAGGCGGCGTGGTCGCACATCGTCTTCACGGAGCCCATCGAGTGGGACACGAGGATCACGGTCTTGCCGGCGGCCTTGAAGTCTTCGAACTTCTGGAAGCACTTCTGCTGGAACTCGGCGTCACCGACGGCGAGCACCTCATCGACGACCAGGATGTCGGGGTCGACGTTGATGGCGACGGCGAACCCGAGCCGCACGTACATGCCTGAGGAGTAGTTCTTCACCGGCTGGTCGATGAACTGCTCGACGCCGGAGAAGTCGACGATCTCGTCGAACTTGCGCTGGATCTCCTTGCGGCTCATGCCGAGGATCGATCCGTTGAGGAAGACGTTCTCGCGACCCGAGAGCTCGGGATGGAATCCGGAACCGACCTCGAGGAGCGCTGCGACCTTGCCGTTCGCGGTGATCGTGCCCGTCTCCGGGTACAGGATCTTCGCGAGGCACTTCAGCAGGGTCGACTTGCCGGACCCGTTGCTCCCGATCAACCCGAAGGTCGACCCCGTCGGCACATCGAACGTGATGTCGCGAAGCGCCCAGAAGTCCTCGTGGACGGACACCTTCCGTCGCATGATGGCGGACTTGATGCTCTGATTGCGCTCGTGATAGAGGCGGAACTTCTTGCTCACGTCCTGGACGTGGACCGCGATCTCACTCATAGGATCTCCGCCAGTCTCTTCTCTTTCCGGGTGAACACGAGGAAGCCGGCGACCAGGGCGACGAGCGCCCAGGCGAGGCACGCCAGGACATCGGCGGGGTCGGGCCAGCGTTGGTCGTACATGAGGTTCCGGAAGACCTGCACGAAGTGGAACATCGGGTTGGACTCGTAGATGTCCATCACGGTGATCGGGGTGCCCAGCAGGCCGCCGACCTTGTCCGACTGCACGCCCACGAGCGACGCAGGGTAGATGATCGGGGTGAGGTACATCCAGATCTGCAGCAGGATCGAGATCAAGTGCTGCGTGTCGCGGAAGTAGACGTTCGCGATGGCCAGCAGCATGCCGACGCCCACTGCGAAGGCGGCGAGAACCACCATGAACACAGCGACGAGCGGAAGCCAGACGATGACGCCCCAGCCACCGACGGCGCAGAGGACGATGACGAGGACCGCCATCTCGAACAACCAGTTGTAGCCGGTCGTCAGGACCGCTGAGACCGGGAGCACGACGCGAGGGAAGTACACCTTGGTGATCAGTCCGGCGCCGCCGACGATGGAGCTCATGCTCGCGGACAGCGCCCCGGAGAAGAAGGACCAGGGGAGCAGCCCGCACAACAGCCAGACGGCGAAGATGTGGAGTCCGCTCGGGTCACCGGCGGCAGGCTCCGCGCGCAACAGGAAGTAGAAGACGAAGGAGTAGACCAGCATCGACGAGAGTGGACTGACGAGCGACCACAGGCGTCCGAGGATGGTCCGCTTGTACTGACCGCGGATGTCTCGGAGAGTGAGATTCGCCAGGAGTTCCCTGGCGGATGCCAGTTCCCTGAGATACTGCATTGAGCCTCGATTGTGCGTTCGGGAGTGCTTCGACGTGAACCACGTCAATCTACCGTAGCTTTCCTGAAGATCACGCCGACGTTCCGACCTCATCCGTACAAGGAGCCCCATGACCCTCGATGACCGAGCATCTGCACGCCGAGAAGACCCGGTGGTCGGGTCCGCCTGGATCAGCCACGCCTCCTATTGGATGCCTCGACACATCGTGCAGTCGGCCTGGCTCGAGCACGCGCCGTTCGCCTTCTGGATGATCGACGCGCTCCGGCCCTCCAGCTACGTCGAGCTCGGCACGCACAACGGCTTCTCCTTCTTCACCGCCTGCGACGCCGTGACCCGGCTCGGTCTCGACACCGCGTGCTCGGCACTCGACAGCTGGGAGGGCGACGACCAGGCGGGCTTCTACGGCGAGGACGTCTACCAGTCGGTCCTCGCGATCCGTGACGCGGAGTACCCGCGGATCGCGACCCTGCTCCGCGGGTACTTCAGCGACAGCGTCGACCGGATCCCGGACGGCTCGGTCGACCTCCTCCACATCGACGGGCGCCACGGGTACGAGGACGCGCTCGAGGATTGGACGGCGTACGCTCCCAAGCTCTCAGCGCGCGGCGTCGTCATGTTCCACGACACCTTCGAGTTCGATCGCGGCTTCGGCGTGCACCGCTTGTGGGCGGAGCTCGCTGCGCAGTTCCCGGAGCGGAGCTTCCAGTTCGAGCACGGCCACGGCCTCGGGGTCATCGGCGTGGGTGCCGATCTCCCGGCGCCGGTCGTGGAGTTCTTCCAGGCGGCGCAGTCCGACGGGCCGCAGATCGAGAGCGACTACCACTGGCTCGGCAAGCAGGTGTCCGCGCACTACGAGCGCGATCTCGACTACCGGAACCAGTTGCACCTCGCGGAGGTCGAGCGTGCCTCGCTCCGCGCGGAGGCCGAGGCCGCCGATGCGAGCCGAGCCGTCGCGGTCGGCGAGCTCGACGCCATTCGCACGAGCACCTCGTGGCGACTCACCTCGCCGCTGCGCAAAGCAGTCGGCGTCCTCCGGCGACGCTGAGGGGTGCGCCGGATTCCTGAACGTCGCCCCCGAGCTGGCCTCGGAGCCCGGTGCTACACTCGACCAGTTCATCCGGCAGACGCAGAGCGAGGCCCTTTCCATGTCAGCTGACCGTCCGACTCCTGAACAGATCGCTGCGGACCGGCGCGTTCTCGAGCTCATCGACCGCGTCCTCGGGCTCGAGGCCGAGCTCGCGAGGGTCTCCGTCTACAACAACCCCGGTCGCGAGCAGTTCGAGGCGCTCGAGCGTGAGAACGCAGGCCTCAGGCAGCAGCTGGAAGCCGTCCACGGCACGCGGACCTGGAAAGCCGGCAGGGCCGTCCTGGCGCCACTGCGGGTCGTCTCCCGGACCCGGGCCTGATCCGTGGCGGTCACCCACACGGACGCCGCACCGTTCGGCCTCACCTTCATCCTGTCCGGCCTCACCGCTGCTGACGCCGAGTCGTTCCGCTCCTCGGTCGGTACTCGGGCCGAGGTGGCGACGGTCGTCGACGGCGACATCGACGCCCTGAACGCTGCCGTGCAGGCTGCGCCGACCCCGTACGTGTCGGTCCTCTCCCGTCCCGGGATCCTCGTCGACGGCGCCCTCGACACGATCCGGACGTTCATCGACGAGCATCCCGACACCGAGGTGCTCTACACCGACGAGGCGGTCGTCCTGCCGGACGGATCCCTTGATCCGGTCCTCAAGCCTGAGCCGGCCGCAGAACGCCTGCGCAACCAGTACTTCTGGGGAGACCTGGTGCTCGTGCGTCGTGAGACGCTCGAGCGGCTCGGCGGGTTCGGCATCGGGTACGCCGGTGCCCACGCATACGAGTTCGCGCTACGTGCCACCCGAGGCGACGCGGTCATCGGCCACCTCGCCGCGACGGCGTTCGTCCCGAGCGGAGCAGGAGCGCTCGGCGACTTCGGCGTGGAAGCGGCAGAGGGCGTCCGGCGCGCGCTCGAAGAGCACCTGGCCGCCACTGGTGGCGGCTCCGTGCTCGAGATCGGCACCGACGGCGTCCACCACACGGTCCGCGCCGTCCAGGGCGAACCGCTCGTGTCGATCGTGATCCCCACTCGCGGCCAGTACCTTCCCGGTTCCACGCGGAGCTACCTCGTCGACGCGATCGAGAGCATCGTCGAGCGGAGCACGTACGAGCGCTACGAGTTCGTCGTCGTGATCGACGACGTCGCGGACGCGGGCGTCGTCGAGCGCATCACCGAGACCGCGGGGTCGCGTCTGCACCTGGTCCCGTGGACGGAGTCGTTCAACTTCTCGGGGAAGATCAACCTCGGGGTCCTGTCGTCGATCGGCGAGTACGTGCTCATCCTCAACGACGACGTCTCGGTGATCACCCCGAACTGGATCGAGGATCTGCTCGCGCTGGCGCAGCTGCCGAACGCCGGGATGTCCGGCTGCATGCTGTATTACGAGGACGACACCATCCAGCACGCCGGTCACCACTACTGGCGCGGCGACACCATCCATGTCGGGATGCAGCTGCCCCGCGGCACCGCGGGCCCCACGAACGGCTACCGGGTCGAGCGCGAGGTCGTCGGCATTACCGCGGCCTGTGCCATGATGCCGCGCTCCGTCTACCTCGAGGTCGGTGGGATGACCACCCTGCTCCCCGGCGCCTTCAACGACGTCGACCTGTGCCTGAAGGTGCTCGAGCAGGGCTACGACATCCTGTGGACGCCCCATGCAGAGCTCTACCACTACGAATCGAAGACCCGCGACGCGCGGGTCCGCCACTACGAAGTGCAGACCGCCTGGGGGCGCTGGGAGCACAAGATGCACCAGCCCGGGTTCTGGCCGTACCCTGTCTAGGTGACAGAGAGAGAATTATGAGATCCTTCCTTCGGAAAGTCAGCGTCGCCCTCGATGTCCTCAAGAACGACGGACCGCGCCACTTCTGGCGACGGGTCCAGATGAACCTCCGGGCGCGCGTCGCCGGAAAGACGATCTACCTCCCCGTCAAGGTGTCCGACGCGATCGCGGTCGACTGGACGAAGCCGGGTCCGCAGCTGCAGAACCCTGTCGTCGTCACCGACCGGAAGTCGCACATTGCATGGATCATGTCGCCGCCCAGCGCGACGAGCGGCGGGCACCAGAACCTCTTCCGCTTCATCGACTTCGCGGAGCGCGCCGGACACACGTGCAGCGTCCACTTCTACAACAGCATCGGCGTGGTGGTCGACCTCAAGGACATGCGTCGGATGCTCGACCAGTCGCCGGCCTACCCGGTCCTGAAGGCTGACTTCCACAACTACGACCCTGAGCTCGGTGTCGGTCCCGGCATCGACGCGCTCTTCGCGACCGGTTGGGAAACCGCGTACCCCGCGTTCACCGACGCCAGCGACGCACGTCGCTTCTACTTCGTGCAGGACTTCGAACCGGCGTTCTACGCTGCGGGCACGGAGGCGATCCTCGCCGAGAACACCTACCACTTCGGGTTCCACGGCATCACCGCCGGCGGCTGGCTCTCCAAGAAGCTGCACGACGAGTACGGCATGCCGACGGACCACTTCGACTTCTCCGTCGAGCGCAAGCACTATTCCGTCACGAACACGGGGCCGCGCAAGGAGATCTTCTTCTACGCACGGCCGGTCACTCCGCGTCGCGCGTTCGAACTCGGTGTCCTGGCGCTCGCCGAGTTCGCGAAGCAGCGTCCCGAGTACACGATCAACATGGCCGGATGGGACGTCTCCGACTGGGACATCCCTTTCCCGTACGAGAACCTGTCCGGACTCGAGATCTCCGAACTCAACCCGATCTACAACCGGTGCGCTGCAGGCCTGGTGCTGTCGCTCTCGAACATGTCGTTGCTCCCGCTCGAGCTCATCGCCGCCGGTGTGGCGCCGGTGGTGAACGATGCTCCCAACAATCGGCTCGTCTCCGACAACCCCTACATCGAGTACGTGCTCCCGGCGCCCGGCGCGATCGCGGACCGTCTCGTCGAGGTGGTCGATCGTCCGGACGCCGCCGAACGCTCGGTCGCGATGTCCGAATCGTTGGAGCACACCACCTGGGCCGACAGCGGCCGCCAGTTCGTCGAGGCGTTCGAACGGGCCATGCGTGGCTAGAGCACTCGTCATCGGGGCGAACGGTTTCATCGGATCCCATCTGGTGGACGCCCTGGTGGCCGACGGACACGAGGTCGCCGCATTCGACCGTTTCAGCGGTGGCAGCGAGCCGAGCTTCAGCAGTTCGGGTGTGGAGGTCATCCGTGGTGAGTTCCTGAGTCGCACGGACCTCGACAGCGCGGTACGAGGTCGCGACCACGTCTTCCACTTCCTTTCGACCACGAACCCGGCTACCGCCGAGGCTGATCCCACGCTCGACATCCGGACGAACGTGGCCCAGACCGTCGAGCTGCTCGAGTCGAGTTCGGCAGCCGGCGTCGGACACTTCTACTTCGCCTCGACCGGCGGGGCGATCTACGGTCCGCAGGGCAAGGCGAGCTACGCCGAGAACGACCGGGCGCTCCCGGTCTCGCCGTACGGCATCGGCAAGCTCACGATCGAGCACTACCTGCACTACTTCCGCACCATGCACGGCCTCGACTCCACGAGCTTCCGGATATCCAACCCGTACGGCACGCGGCAGCACCCCCACAAGAAGCAGGGACTGATCCCCATCGCGCTCCGCCAGGTGGTCAACGGCGAGACGACGGTGCGGTTGGGTGACGGATCGATGGTCCGCGACTACATCTACGTGACGGACGCCGTCCGGATGATCACCAATGTGGTCGGACGTGATCGCGAACACGACCTCTACAACATCGGCAGCGGGCGGGGGTACTCGGTGAACGAGGTCTTCGAATCGCTCCGCCGCGTCACCGGAATCGACTTCGCCATCGAGGATCGGCCTGCGCCGGCGACCTTCGTCGATCGGGTGGTGCTCGACGTGGCCCGCTACGTGGCCGAGTTCGGTGAACCCCCGACGATCGCGCTCGACGACGGCGTCAGGGCGACCTATGAGGAGCTCGAGCGTTCCGCCTGAGGAAGCCAGCACCTGTTCGCTGGATTCTCCCTCAGCCACGCCGATAACCTCATGTGTCGCATTGACCTCACAGGTACCGCTACCCTGAACGGGGGTAACCGCCCTGCGAGATGATCGGGGAGACGATGGCGGCTGGACGAAGGACCGTCGTAGTGCGTGTGGCCGTGGTCGCCGCCGTGCTCGGTCTCCTCAGTGGATGCACCGACCCGGGAACGGGCCCGAAGCCATCCGGAAGCGCCACGAGCATCGCACCAGGGGTCACCCCGCCGCCGGAGAAGACCGAGACGCCCAGCCCCGTGACCGCCGATGCGGTCGTCAGTTACGTCGGCGTCGACGTCGACGGGGTCAACGTGTCCGCAGGCGGTTACATCCAGGGCGTCCTCGAGAACGGTGGCGCGTGCACGTTCACCTTCACCGGCACGGCCGCGCCCGTCGCGGTGTCCAGCGAGGGTGTCGCCGACTCCAGCACCACGTCCTGCGGGACCGTCCAGGTCCCGCTCGCCCAGCTCCCGTCCGGCACCTGGTCGGTCGTCCTCAGTTATTCATCCGATTCGATCGACACCCTGGTCTCGACCGCTCTCACCGTGGAGGTGCCATGAGGCGCTTGCGTTTTCCCGCGATCCTTGCCGCGATCGCCCTGATCGCCGGCGTCTTGACCATCGCCCCCGTCGCCGCACCGAGCGCTTCCGCCGCTGACGGCCGGGACTTCCAGGCGGGGAACATCATCAGCGACTCGCTGTTCTACGACGGCGGCACCATGAACGCCGGCGAGGTGCAGAACTTCCTCAACGCAGCGCGGCCCGGATGTCGAGCTGGGTACACCTGTCTCAAAGACTTCGCCGAGGCCACGGCCAGCCGAGCCGCCGTCGCCGGTCGCTGCGCGGCGTATGCGGGTTCCGGGCGCGAGTCTGCTGCGAGCATCATCGCGAAGGTGGGTGCGGCCTGCGGAATCAGTCAAAAGGTCCTCATCGTGATGCTGGAGAAGGAGCAGAGTCTCATCACCGACGACTGGCCGAGCGCGCGTCAGTACCGTTCAGCGATGGGCTACGGCTGCCCCGACACCGCCGACTGCGATACCAACTACTACGGGTTCTTCAACCAGGTCTACGCGGCCGCGCTGCAGTTCAAGAACTATCAGGCCAACCCGACGCGTTGGAATCACGTGCCGGGCCGGATCAACGCGGTTCGATACAACCCGAACGCTGCGTGCGGCTCGAGCTCGGTGTTCATCCAGAACTACGCGACGGCCGGACTGTACAACTACACGCCGTATCAGCCGAACGCGTCGGCTCTCGCCAACCTCTACGGCTCGGGCGACGGCTGCGGCGCCTACGGCAACCGCAACTTCTGGCGGCTCTACACCGACTGGTTCGGCTCCACCACGGGCGGTAGCAGCCTCGTGAAGTCGGCGGCTTCCGCCGCGATCTACCTGGTCGCAGGCGACCAGAAGTACTACGTTCCCGACCAGGCGACGCTCTCCGCCTTCGCCTCCCTCGGCGGCGTCGCGACCGTGTCGCAGGCCTACCTCGACCGCTACACGACGGTTGGGAACGCGACACGCATCGTCCGAGCACCGAGTGGGGCGATCTACCTCGTCGACGCCGGACTCAGGGTCGGCTTCACGAGTTGTGAGATGGTGCTCGATTACGGCGGGTCCTGCACGACAGCCGGATACACCCAGCTCACCGATGCACAGATCGCCCTGTTCGTGGAACCGGCGGCCAGGGTGACGCCGGTGTACGCCACCACGGCAGGCGCCCGGTACTACGTCACTCGTGGTACCAAGCGCGAGATCGTCGATGCGACCGCGCAGGCTCTCGCCGGCATCCCCGCCGACCTGATCGTCCTGACCGAGGCCGGAGTCGCGAACCTCGCGGACGGAGCGCCGATCCTGCGCGACTCGATCTATCTGGGCAGCCGCGGAACGGGTGGGTACTCGTTCGTCTCGGGCGCCACGAAGTACCCGGTGCAGGGAAACGCAACGGTTTCGCTCGGACTCCCCGCGAAGTCGGGCAGCGCGCTCTGGCCTCGGAACTACGATCGGGTCGTCACCGGCGGGACGTTCCCGGGTGCCGTCGCGGCGCCGGGTGGGGCCGCTCAGGTGCTGAGCACGGATGGGCGCTATGCGTGGAGTGTCGGAACTCCGATCGCGACCGTGCCCGCCTCGCAGGACTTCGTGAACAGCTACCCTGCGCTGGGGACCATCGGAGAGGGCAGCACCGTGACCGGCAACACCGGCGCCGTGTACCTGGTCGCCGACGGCATACTCCGGCCGTTCGCGTCGTGGTTGGCCTTGATCTCGACGCAGAACACCACGTCGCCGTCGTGGATCAGCGTCGCGCCGAACGTCCTCGGCCAGGTACCGCAGGGCAACCCGGTGCTGGCGCCGGGAACCCTCGTCCGCTCGCCTGAGAGCGCAGCGGTCTTCCTGATCGACGGCACGAAGACCAAGGTGCCCGTGTCCAGCTTCGAGTACACCAACGCGATCGGTATCTCGGGTGTCGACTTCATCCCACAGGCACAGCTCGACGCCTACGCCACTTCGCCGAACCTCCAGTACGGCGTGACGTGCAATGGCGTGGACTACGTCTCGGCGGGTGGCAGGATGCACAAGCTGACGCCCGAACTCAAGGCGCTCTACCCGGCAGTCACCTACGTGACCTTGTCCGCGATCAACTGTCAGCCTCGCCCCATCGGGAACGATGCCGGCAGGTTCATGCGGACGCCGAACGGCACGATCTACTATCTGGATGCCGGGACGAAGCGACCGATCTCCTCGATGGCCCGCTTCGCGGAGTTGGGCGGGACCTCGTCCAACTACCTCGACGTGAACTACCCGTTCGCCGGGCTGTTCGCCGACGGTCCAGTCGCGTGAGGGGCGGGCGACGAGCCTGTCGCCCGCCCCAGCCGTGGTCAGCGGGTACGCTGGACAGGCCATGACTCCTTCAGTACCTCGTTCCATGTCAGCGCGTATCCGGAGATCATGGGAGCCGGATGTCGACGGCCTGCCCAACCTCCGCGTCCTCGTCATCCCGCTCGTCGCGCTGGCGGTCATCTTCCTCGGTCTCGTCGCTGGGGGCATCACCGGGAGCTCCTCCGGCATCCTGAACGCTTCGTACAACTCGAAGCCGGACCCCAACCTCCTCGCCGGGACGCCGCAGGCCATTCGCAGTGACGAGTGGGGGGTCAACAACTCGTGGGTGATCTCGCAGGTCGAGCAAGGTCTTCCGACCGAGAACCACAACTTCCCGGGCGGCACGGACGTCACGGTGCTGCAGGACCTGCCGAGCCACGACTGGTCAGTCGCGTTCCGACCGCATCTCCTCGGGTTCTCCTTCCTGCCCCTCGACAACGCCATGGCGGTGAAGTGGTGGCTCCCTGCCCTCGCGCTCGTCGCCGGGTGTTACTTCTTCCTGGTGACGCTGCTTCCACGCAGACCCGTCACGGCCGGGCTGGTATCGGTCGGCTTCTTCTTCTCGCCGTTCTTCCAGTGGTGGTTCGGGCCGAACACCTTTTGGCCGGCAGCTTGGGCGTTCCTGCTGATGGGGGCCACGATCTGGCTCCTGCGAACTCGGCGGCGCCTACCCAAGGTCATCCTGCCGGTACTCGTCGGGTACGTGGCGGTGACCGTCGGCATGACGGTCTACGTTCCCTTCATCCTTCCGGTGACCCTCGTTGCGCTGGCGTTCTGCGTCGGAGCGGTGCTCACCAGAGACACGACCGTCACCATCGGCGTGTGGCGCCGTCTCGCCTCGTTGCGAGGGATCTTCATCGGCGGAGTCGGCGCGGCCCTCGTACTCGCGGCGTGGATTGTCACACGCCTGGACACCATCCGAGGCTTCACCTCGACGGTCTACCCGGGTGCTCGGCTGGAACCCACCGGCGCGGCCGGCGGTCAAGGTCTCCTGGCTCTCTTCGGCGGGCCGTTCTCGCGCGGGCTCGGACCTGCAGAGGGGCAGCCCCTCGGCGCGAACGCGTCCGAGGCCTCGACGTTCGTGCTGGCGGGACTGTTCCTCGCGATTCCGCTGCTCTGGGGCCTGGTCGATCGCCACCGGCGGCGTCTCCCCGTCGACTGGATGACGCTCCTCCTGCTTGCGCTGACCGCCCTGCTCATGGCCTACCTGTTCGTGCCGGGGTGGGATGCGATCGCCCACCTGCTGATGCTCGATCGGGTCCCGTCGCAGCGCATGCGGTTCGCGTTCGGCATGCTGTCTGTCGTGCTGATCGGTTTGACGGTGCTTCGCGCCGACGAACGGCGCTCCAGCGGTCATGCGCGATTCCCCCGCTGGACCGCGGCGATCGCGGGTGCGCTCTGCCTCGGTGCATCCGGTGTCGTTGCGGCATACCTCGTGCCGCTGCACACGCCGCTGACATCGAGTTGGTTCTGGATCGCGGCGGTGCTCGCCACGACCGTGGCCGTCGTCCTGATCGCGGTGCGTCTGCCGGCTCTCGGGTCCGCCGCGCTCCTGCTGGTCATGCTCGGTGTGGGAGGCGGGGTGAACCCCGTCTATGCCGGGGTCTACGACCTGAACGAGACGACGCTCGTGAAGACGATGCAGCAGATCGACGCGGAGCGACCCGGCTATTGGGTCGGTGCAGGAAACACGCCGCTCCTCGGGATCACCCTCCTTCAATCGGGCTTACCGTCCTACAACGGCGTGCAGGGTGCTCCGTCTGAGCAGATGTGGAAACAGATCGACCCGACCGGGGAGCGTGAGCGAGCCTGGAACCGCCTCGCGAACATCGCTTGGGGTGTCGGCGACGGACCACCCGACCCGTTCAATCCCAGCGAGGACCAGATCCGGATGATCTTCGACTCCTGCTATTCGTTCGCCCAGCAGCACGTGAGCTACGTGTTGTCGGAGTTCGACATCCAGCAGCCATGCGTCGAGCGATTGAAGACCGTTCGACAGGGACCGTCGACCTTCTTCATCTACTCGGTCGTGCCAGCGAGCTGACACCGGCGAGGACGACACGTCAACGCGATCCCACGGGACAGAGCCGGTTCGTCAGGATCCGGAGCGACCGCGTCGGCCGGGCTCGTCAACCGGACGTGTCCGTGCGCACGACAGGGGAGGGCTCCAAGCGCTCGATCTCCGCGGTCTCAAGGCGCTCGGCGGGAGTCACCAGCTGGTCGTCACGGGTGATCTCCGCGCCTGCTGAGCGGACGAAGACGCGTCTGAGCAACACCACCGTGAGGACCGAATCGACCAGGAAGATGATGGCCAGCGTCTTCCAGCCGAACGGCGGCTCCCAGCCGTCAGTGAAGACCATGTCCGACAAGCTGCCGTTCGCGCCGACGATGTACCGGCGCAGGACCATGACGAACGCCAGAAGATGGCCGAGGAAGAGGAACGCGTAGGCGCCGGTGACGAAGTGGCGAACCCGGCCGTCTGCACCGAGACCGGCGTCGTCGAGGGCGACACCGGCGGCGATGAGGAGGCAGATGAAGATGGCGAGCATGTAGCGGCCCTGCCAGATGAACCCGTGCTGCGCATAGACGGCCACCTGGGTGATGCCGGGGACCAGGATGCAGACGGCGAGCAACACCCAGATCGCCCACTTCGTGCTCCGTTTGCCCCAGAGCAGGGCGACGGCCACGAGCAGGGTGATACAGCTCGTCCAGGCGGCGATCGTCAGCGATGGAGCGCTCGTGTCGACCCAGCCGAACACGCCGACCATCCCGAACAGGAAATCGACGGTCTGGAGCTCGGTGAACAGGAACACGAACGCGAGGCTCACCGGGCTGACCGCGGAGGGAGGCGTCTGCGCGGCGAGGGTCGGCGGGTTCAGGTACCAGAGCACCGAGGCGATCCCGACGACCCCGAGCGCGAGGACGAGCGCCCATGCGATCGGCGTGCGGAACAGACGCAGGATCCGGTCGCGCTCGCCGAGCAGCATGGCGACGAGGGCGATCACGAGCAACCAGAGCAGCGAGATGCTCCTCGTGCTGATCAGGAATGACGCGGTGAGCAGCGCGAAGCCGGCTTGCTCGACGAGGCGGCGGCCGACCTGCCGCCCTCGGAACGTGGCGAGCAGGGTGGCGAAGAGCCCACCGGCGGCCGCGACCTCGAGACCGTTGGGGTTGATCGACCCCGCGAGGTAGACGACCATCGGGGTGACCGCGATTGCTGCTCCCGCGACCGCCCATCGGAATCGGGGGAGCAGGGTCAACTGCATGAACATGATCCCCAGTGCCATCGCGCAGAGGACCGCGCCGGCGATCCGCATGCCGAAGAAGGCGGCGTCGCCGGTGAGGAACAATGACGGCCAGCCGGCGAGTACGTAGAAGACGGGACTGTTGAGCCCTGCGGACGTGCCGGTCGTGACGAGCGTCTGGTCGGTGTTGCGGACCGGGAGCTGACAGTCGGCGGTGACCTCGGGTTTGAATGCGAAACAGACGAGGTCGTGAGCGTTCGCGATGTTCTCGGGGACGGTCGCGGCCGTCAGGGTCGGGTTTCCGGCCCAGGGGCCGGGTACAAGTTCTCCGCGGGCCACAGCTGCCGCCTTGATCGCGTGGGACGGTTCATCCGGGACCGAGCCGATCGGAGAGGCCAGCGCCCAGAGCATGCTCGGCACGAGGACGGCGATGAATGCGACCAGGAAGGTGAGCCAGCGACGCTGCTCCCAACGGTGCGTCGTCTCCATCGAGGTCGGGGACGAGGTGAGGGGCGAGGCCATGGAGGTCCGGTCCAATCGGTGGCGAGCGAACGGCGGCGCCGTCCGCGCGCGGAATCGCAGCCGTCAGTCATCCTACCGTCGGCATGCCTGGGCGGCCGGTGACCGGAGGGCGGTTCGCGAGGCCCGCCCCGGACACGGCGAGCCCGAAGCCGTCTCGGGGTCCGTACGGCCCTCGGGCGACTGGTAACCGCCGACCGTCTTGTACGATCGGAGGGCCATGCTCCGAGATGAAGGGACGACCTCATGCGTGTCCCGCCCCTCGATCCGACCGTGCGGTACGGAGGCTCGGATTTCCGGCGCTAGCGACGTTCCGCCCCCGGCAGCAGCACGCCGCGGGCCGAACGGGGCCGTCCTCATCCTCGCCGCGACCGCGATCGGTGGCGGTGCCGGATACGTCCTCCAGCTCCTCGCCGGTGCGGCACTCGGAACCGCCCTGTACGCCCCCTTCTCCGTATTCTGGTCTGCGCTGTACCTGTTGGTCAGCGCGCTCTCCGGTGTGCAACAGGAGGTTGCCAGAGCATCGCGACCGGTCGATGCCCGTGCCGCGACGGCTCCGAGGCGCGCGCCCGTCGTGCGCAACTTCGCCGTCGTCGCGGCTGTACTCGTCGCAGCGGTGGTCACGGCGTCCGCCTGGCTGTGGGTCGGCACGGTGTTCCCGGATGACGGATGGTCGCTCGTCCTGCCGCTCGTGATCGGCCTCTCGGCCTACGTGATCGTGGCAGCCACCGCCGGCGTCCTGTATGGACTGGCCATGTGGACGTCCGTGGCAGCGTTCACCATCGTCGACGGCGTCCTGCGCTTCGCGATCGTCGGGGTGATGTTGCTCTCGACCGACGACGTCCATGTCCTCGCCTGGGGTGTCGTCGCACCGTTCGTCCTGACTCCGATCCTGCTCTGGCCGTTCGTCCGATCCGGGGTGATCGGTCGCTTCACGATCGACGTCGGCCCGAGACCGCTCACTTGGAACGTCTTGCGCACGGTCGTGGCGTCGACCGCGACCGGGATCATGGTGAGTGGTCTGCCGCTCGTGATCCAGGCGACGGGCGACACGGTCTCGCCCGACGCGTTCGGTTCACTGACGTACGCCATCACCTTGACGCGCGCACCGATCGTCATCGTCGTCCTCGCCTTGCAGAGCTACCTGGTGATCGTCTTCCGGTCGCATGCCGAGGCGGTCCTCAGCTGGGTGGTCAAACTGGGTGTCCTGGTCCTCGCCGCCGCCGGATTGTTGGGCCTCCTCGGTTGGTGGCTCGGGCCCTGGGCGCTCGGCGTGCTCTTCGGCCGCGACGAGGTGCTCGCCGGGGGGACGATCGGGTTGCTCATCGCGACCGCCGGGCTGGTCGGCGTCCTCTGCGTCACGGGCTCCGCCACCTTGTCCCGCTCCCAGCACGGGGCGTTCAGTGCCGGCTGGGTCGCTGCCGCGCTCGTCCTCGTCGCCGCGCTCGCCCTGCCTCTCGGGCTGCATGAGCGGACGCTGCTCGCTCTCACCGTCGGACCGCTGACGGGCCTCGTCGTCCACGCCGTCGCGCTCCTCCGCCGTCCGCGAGAGCGTGCGTGACCGGGAACAGCTTCGCCGGGTTGCGGATCATCGCTGCGCTCGTGGTCCTGGTGCGGCACTCACTGATCGTCCTCGACGACGCCATCTCGCCGTTCGGCCCGGTCGGAATGGACGACCTCCCCGCGCTCGGTCTGTGGGTGTTCTTCGTCGTGTCGGGGTTCCTCCTGCCAGCTGCGTGGGAGCGGCGCCCCCGTTTGGTGCGTTACGTCGCCGCCCGGGTCCTGCGGGTCTTCCCGGGTCTGTTCGTCGCGCTGCTCGTCACAGTCCTCGGCATCGGTCTGGCGGCGACCGCCCTGCCGCCCGGGGAATACCTCGGCCATCCCCAGACGCTCGTGTTCCTCGCCGACAACCTCACGCTCCTCCCGAACTACGTCCTCCCGGGCGTCTTCGAGTCGAACCCGTACCCGCTCGCCGTGAACGGCGTGCTCTGGTCGATCGGCCCTCTGTTCGTGTTGTACCTGCTCGTGCCCGTCGTCGGGAGTATTCCGCTGCGGGGCCTGCGAGCCGCGACCTGGTCGGGCATGGTCGTCGTGTGCTGGCTCGCGCCGGTGCTCGAAGCCGTGGACACGGACGGGATCGTCTGGGGCAACTTCACCCACGACATCCTGCGGGTCGGGGCGTTCTTCAGCGCGGGAGCGGCCATCCGTGAGTGGCGGCTGCCCCTGCGGGGTCCGGCGGCGCTGACGGCTGGTTCGATCCTCGCCATCGTGATGGTCGTCGTCCCCGACCTCACCTGGCCGGTCGCGCACGTGACGGTGCCCTACCTGCTGGTGTACCTCGGATCACGCCCGATCCCGGTGCTGCGTTCCCTCGGTCGGTTCGGCGACCCGAGCTACGGGATCTTCCTGATCGGCTTCCCCGTCCAGCAGCTGCTCATCCACGGCAACCCCGAACTCGACTGGATCCCGAGCATCCTCTGCACCGCCGCGGTCTCGGTCGCCTTCGGCTACGGGTTGTGGTGGTTCGTCGACCAGCCGATCGCGAGGCTCAGGCTTCGCGGGACCCGTCGTCCCGCTGCAGCTCGCCCAGTCGCCGTTCCAGTTCCCTGATCCGCAGGTCTTGGAGTGCGCTCTCCTCGGCGAGCGTGCGGGAACGTTGTTCGAGCGTGGTGAGCTCCGAACTGTGCTGGATGCTGACGAGGAACAGGATGAAGATGCTGACGAAGAAGACGAGGTTGGTCGGGATCTCGACGCCGATGAGCTGAGCCGCCCAGACGAGGACTTGCGGGAAGACGCCGATGACGAGCGCCAGGAGACCGGCGATCAGCCACCAGACGGCGTGCCGCTCGCGCAGGGAGCGGCGGCGGAGCATCTCGATGACGATCCCGAGGGTGAGGAGCGCTCCGACGATGCCGAGGATGTAGGTACCGAGCGGCATCATGCCGTCACCACCTCTCCTTCGCCCTTCAACGGTACCGGCGGTCGGATCAGGGCGAAGGCGAGCGCGAGTCCGGCCCTCGCCAGATATTTCGCCGCCTTGACCGGGTTGTGGGACGGAGTGCCACCGGCGCGCGGACGCATGGCGACGGGTACCTGCCTGATGACACATCCGGCGCGTGCGGCGATCACGAGTGACTCGATCGTGTCGCCGAGGTACTCAGCGGGGTAGTGCTCGGCGAAGAGACGCACGGCGCGTGGTCCCGTCGCGCGGAACCCGCTCGTCGTGTCGGAGAGGCGGGTGTGGGCGATCCGGCTGAGTACGCCGGAGAGCACGACCATCGCCCACTTACGCGGTCCTCGCACCTCGTAGTCGCCCTCGCCGGCGAATCGGGCACCGAGCACGAGGTCGGCCGTCTCGAGCTCCTCCACGAGTCGGACGACACCCTCCGGGTCGTGCTGGCCGTCGGAGTCGACCTGCACCACGTTGCGGTAGCCGTTCGCGATGGCGTACTTGAAGCCGGCGCGCATCGCGCCGCCCACCCCGAGGTTGAACGGTAGCTCGATCACCGCAGCACCGGCGGCGGAGGCCACGAGCGTGGTGTCGTCCGTCGAGCCGTCGTTCACCACGAGCACTGAGACACCGGGCAGTTTCCGGTGCACCTCGCGCACGACGTCTCCGACCGAGGCCTCCTCGTTGAGCGCAGGCATGACGATGAGGGTTCGGTCGAGAAGCGTGGCCATGCCGCCAATCCTACTCAGCCGTGGCGATCCACCAGCGTCGGACGTCAGGAGAGGATGTGGGTGCGGAGGACTTTGAGGCCGGCGCGATCCTTCGCCGACAGTGCCTTCGGGAGCTGGAGGATCGCGTTCAGGCGAGAGGTGAGGTGTGTTCGCGCGACCCGGGCCGATTTCGTCCAGCCGAGTGCGCGCTGCCGCTCCGACTCTTCGGCGAAGACCTGACGCTCCTGTTGGAAACGCCGTCCGTCGACCGCCGTGTAGGACGACACGCTCCCGGTGTGTCGCCGGTACCGGAAGACGGGAACGTCGTCGACGACGAGTGATCCGCCGTTCCGGAAGATCTCCATCATGAGCGCGAGATCTTGAACGACTTGGAGGTCGTGCCGGAATCCGAAGCGTCGCACCGTCGCGACCTTCCAGCTGACCGACGGGAAGTACGCCCAGTTGCCGCGGAGGAGGCTGGTCGTCAGACGTTGGCCGGACAGCAGCTCCGGTTTCGGGCCACGGGGGCGCAGCAGCGCCTTCACCCGGTCACCCACCGGCCGTACCAGGTGTCCGTCCTCGTCGATCACCTCGACGCCCGGCTGGATCAGATCGGCTTCCGGGAACTCGGTGGCAAGGACGGACATGCGGGCGACGAAGTCCGGGAGGAGTTCGTCGTCACAGCCCATGAGCACACAACGATCGGCTGTGGCGAGGTCGATGCACCGGTCGAAGTTGCGGCTGACCCCCAGGTTCTCGGCGTTGCGCAAGACCTCGATCCTCGGATCGCCGAGCGACCTCGCCCACTCACCAGGTGCGAGGTCCGGGTAGACGTCGTCGACGATGACGAGTCTCCAGTCCTGATCGGTCTGGGCGAGCACGCTTTCGACGGCGACCCTGAAGTGGTCGAAGCGTCCGTAGAAGGGCATCATGATGTCGAGCGTCACTCGGGTAAGCTAGCAACGTTTCTCGGGCAGTGCGGCATTCCTCGAAAGAACGCCCGGCCCGACCACACGATTCGATCCAGAGCGGAACCCCATGACTGAAACCCCTGTGACGCCGGCTCCCACGACGCCAGCCCCCGTCAAGAAGGCCGTCATCACCGGTATCACCGGCCAGGACGGCAGCTACCTCGCAGAACTCCTGTTGTCGAAGGGGTACGAGGTGCACGGCTTCGTGCGGCGCGCGTCCACCTTCAACACCGGCCGGATCGACCACATCTACGACCCCGAGACGACCCACGACGGTTCGCCCCGACTCCAGTTGCACTTCGCCGATCTGGCCGACGGCTCGCGCCTCGCGACCCTGCTCGCCGAGATCCAGCCCGACGAGGTCTACAACCTCGCCGCCCAGTCCCACGTGCGCGTCAGCTTCGACGAGCCCGAGTACACGGGCGACACGACCGGCATCGGGACGGTCCGGCTCCTCGAGGCCATCCGCCAGATCGGTCTCCACTGCCGCTTCTACCAGGCGTCGAGCTCCGAGATGTTCGGTGCGACGCCGCCGCCGCAGAACGAGGAGACCCCGTTCTACCCGCGCTCGCCCTACGGTGTCGCGAAGGTCTACTCCTACTGGATCACCCGGAACTACCGTGAGGCCTACGGCATGTTCGCGGTCAACGGCATCCTGTTCAACCACGAGTCGCCGCGACGTGGTGGCACCTTCGTGACCCGCAAGATCACCCGTGCCGCCGCGCGCATCGCCGCCGGCCAGCAGGACTTCCTGTACATGGGCAACCTCGACGCCGTCCGCGACTGGGGCTACGCGCCCGACTACGTCGAGGGCATGTGGCGGATGCTGCAGGCCGACGAACCGACCGACTTCGTCCTCGCCACCAACACCGCGTACACGGTCAAGGACTTCCTCCAGTTCTCCTTCGAGCGGCTCGACCTCGACTGGGAGAAGTACGTCAAGTTCGATGAGCGCTACCTCCGTCCCACCGAGGTCGACGCGCTGATCGGCGACTACGCGAAGGCCGAGTCCGTCCTCGGCTGGACCCCGAAGGTGCTGCCACCGCGGCTCGCGCAGATCATGGTCGACTCCGACGTCGCCGAACTCGAGGCGTCCGGCAAGCCCTACATCGACACCGCGGAGGTCTAGGCGCGGTGCGCGTCCTCCTCACCGGTGGCGCCGGCATGCTCGGTTCGAGCATCGCCGAGGTCTGGCCCACGCTCCGCGCCGCCGACGAACTGATCGTGGCGACGCGCGCGGACGCGGACCTCACCGATCGCGCCGCCGTCGCAGCCCTCATCGGTCGGACGGTGCCGGACGCGATCGTGCACACCGCAGCGAAGGTCGCCGGCATCCAGGCGAAGCTGCAGCGCCCCACCGACTTCCTGCTCGACAACCTCCTGATCGACACCTCGGTCATCCGAGGCGCGATCGACGCCGGTGTCCCCGAGCTGCTCTACGTGTCGAGCGCGGCGATCTACCCCGAGGGGCTCCCCCAGCCGATCGGTGAGGGCGCGCTCCTCAGCGGCACGCTGGAGGGCGCGAACGAGGGATATGCGCTCGCGAAGATCGCCGGGACGAAGCTCTGCGAGTACGCGAGTCGGCAGTACGGGTTCGCCTATCGCGCAGCAGTGCCGTCGAACCTCTACGGCCCGGGCGACGACTACACCCACGGTCAGGCGCACCTCATCGCCGCCGCCCTCGGCAAGGTGCACGCCGCCGTGACGAGCGGCTCCGACGAGGTCGAGGTCTGGGGCGACGGCACCGCCCGACGCGAATTCACCTACACGCCCGATCTCGCGGCGTGGCTCGTCACGCAGCTCGGCTCACTCGACCCATGGCCCGTCACGCTCAACCTCGGGCCGGGTGTCGACCACAGCATCACCGAGTACTACGAAGCTGCTGGTCGCGCCGCCGGCTTCACCGGTCACTTCCGGTACGACGACACCAAGCCTTCCGGCGTGCACCAGCGCCTGCTCGATTCGGCCGCCGCCCGTGCGCTCGGCTGGAACCCCACCACCCCGCTCGCGGCCGGCGTCGCCGCGAGCTACCACGCCTATCTCGCAGCTCAGGAGCCACAGACAGCATGACCGACGACACCTTCGACTCCGGTTTCCCCCTCGCCACCTCCTCCTGGGATGCCGCGGAGTACGCCGCCATCCAGCGCGTCGTCGACAGCGGCCGCTTCACCATGGGTCCGCTCGTCGCGCAGTTCGAGCGCGATTTCGCCAGTGCGTTCGGCGCCGGGTTCGGCGTCATGGTCAACTCCGGGTCGAGCGCGAACCTCCTCGCGATCGCCGCAGCCGTCCTCGACGACCGGGTCGACCTGCAGGCGGGCGACGAGGTCCTGGTGCCCGCCGTGTCGTGGGCCACCACCTACTACCCGCTCCAGCAGTACGGCCTCATCCCGAGCTTCGTCGACATCGACGTCGACACCCTCAACCTGGACCTGTCGCTCGCCGAGGCCGCCATCACCCCGCGCACCAAGGCGATCTTCGCGGTCAACCTCCTCGGCAACCCGAACGACTTCGCGGCGCTCACGGCACTCGCCGAACGTCACGGTCTCCTCCTGCTGGAGGACAACTGCGAGTCGCTCGGCGCGAAGGACGACGGTCGGTTCGCCGGAACGGTCGGAGCGATGGGCACGTTCAGCGCCTTCTTCTCCCACCACATCTCGACGATGGAAGGCGGGATGATCCTGACGGACGACGAGGCCACGGCGCAGATGCTCATCTCGCTGCGGGCCCACGGCTGGACCCGTGGACTCCCCGAGAAGAACGCCGTCCACGACAAGTCGGGCGACGAGTGGGACGACCTCTTCCGCTTCGTCCTTCCCGGTTACAACGTCCGTCCGCTCGAGATGTCCGGCGCGATCGGCATCGAGCAGATCCAGAAGGTCCCACAGCTCATCGCGGGTCGTCGGGAGAACGCCGTGTACTGGACGGAACGCTTCGCCGACCTCGATTCCGTGCGCATCCAGCGCGAGCAGGGCGAGAGCAGCTGGTTCGGCTTCTCCCTCGTGCTCGAGGGCGCGCTCGCCGGCCGACGCAAGGAGGTCGTGCAGGCCTTCGCTGCCGCGGGGATCGAGTCACGGCCCATCGTGGCGGGCAACTTCACGAAGAACCCGGTCATGAAGTACCTCGACGCGAAGGTCCCGGCCGAACTCCCCGCCGCCGACAAGATCCACGAGGACGGGCTGTTCGTGGGCAACCACCACTTCCCGGTCCACGCCGGCATCGACCGCGTGTACGACGTGGTGGCCAAACTCTCCTAGGCTGGGTCTGCGCGGCCGCCCCACCGGTCCGCAGCAGCTTCCGTTCCACTGTCCACCTCTTCCCCCAAACCGACGAGGACCGTGCACCGTGACCCAGCCGATCAACGCGCCATCGAACGACGTCCTGACCCTCGACGAGGCGGCCTCGCGGCTCCTCGGCTGCCGGGCGGTGCTGTTCGACCTCGACGGCGTCATCACCCCGACCGCCGAGATCCACATGCACGCCTGGGCGAAGCTCTTCACCGACGAGCTCCTCGCCCACGGGATCACTGAGCCGTACACCGACGCCGACTACTTCCAGTACATCGACGGCAAGCCGCGGTACGACGGGGTGCGCGCGATGCTCGCGTCACGCGGCATCACGCTTCCCGAGGGTTCGCCGACCGACGCGCCTGAGCTGGAGACCGTGTGCGGTCTCGGCAACCGGAAGAACTCGGTGTTCACGGCCGTCCTGGAAGCGGACGGCATCGCCGCGTACCCGGGATCGTTGACCTTCCTCGACACGGTCGAGGAGGCAGGGCTCGCGGTCGCCGTGGTGTCGAGTTCCAAGAACGCCGAGGTCGTCCTCCGAGCGGCAGGACTCCGTGAGCGGTTCCCGGTCGTGATGGACGGCGTCGTCGCCGCGCGCGAGGGGATCGCCGGCAAGCCCGCGCCGGACACCTACGTCGAGGCCGGTCGTCTGCTCGGTTACGCGCCGTCTGAATGCGTCGTCGTCGAGGACGCGCACTCCGGGGTCGAGGCCGGTCGACGTGGCGACTTCGGTCTCGTACTCGGCGTCGACCGCGGCATCGGGCACCAGGCGCTCATCGATGCGGGAGCCGACGTCGTGGTCGACGACCTCGACGAGCTCGTCGACCCACTGCGGTCGGCTTCGCGAACAGCGGGGCCGGACGATCCGGCCGACCCCCAGACCTTCACGGCACCCCACGACTCCTCCGAGGACCAGGCATGAACCACATCACCAGCGACCCGCTCGACCGTCACCGGTTCCCGCTCGACGACTGGGCGCTCGTCGAGACCCATGTCGACGCGGACGACGAGGGCACGACCGAGACCCTGTTCGCGCTCGGCAACGGCTACCTCGGCTTCCGCGGCAACGTCGAGGAGGGCCGCGACGGCCACGTCCACGGCACATTCATCAACGGGTTCCACGAGACCTGGCCGATCCGTCACGCCGAGGAGGCGTTCGGCTTCGCCCGCGTCGGTCAGACGATCGTCAACGCGCCCGACACGAAGGTCGTGCGCCTCTACGTCGACGACGAGCCCTTGATCCTCAACGACGCCGACCTCCTGAGCTTCGAGCGTCGCCTCGACTTCAAGACCGGTGTCCTCAGCCGTGAACTCGAATGGCGGACGCCCTCGGGCAAGCGGGTCCACATCCGCTCCCGTCGCATGGTGTCCTTCACCGACCGCCATCTCGCGGTCCTCGACTACGAGGTCACGTTGCTCGACGCGGACGCGTCGCTCGTGCTCTCCAGCCAGATCATCAACCGGCAGGACCGTCAGGACGACTACCTCACGAACGCACCCGAGCCGGGGATGGGCGACCCGCGCAAGGCGGAGTCCCTCACCGAGCGGGTGCTGCAGCCGCGGTACAAGCTCATCGACGGTCCGCGCGCGATGCTCGGGTACCAGACGACGAACTCCGGCATGACGATCGTGGCGGGTGCCGACCACACGATCGAGACCGAGAACGAATACGAGGTCTCGACGCACATCGAGGCCGACCTCGCGAAGCACGTGTACACGATCCGCGGCCGCGCAGGTGTGCCCACGAAGCTCACCAAGATCATCAGCTACCACACCTCCAACGCCGTCCCTCCGAAGGAACTCGCCGACCGCTGCGCCCGCACGCTCGACCGTTCCGCCGAGAACGGCATCGAGTCGGCGATCCGCAACCAGGAGCTGTGGCTCGAGGACTTCTGGGCGCGCTCCGACGTCGAGGTCCACGGACAGCCGGCCATCCAGCAGGCGACCCGGTGGAACCTCTTCCAGCTGGCGCAGGCGTCGGCACGCACGGACGGCGGCGGTGTCGCGGCGAAGGGCGTGTCCGGCTCCGGGTACGGCGGCCACTACTTCTGGGACACCGAGGTCTACGTCCTCCCGTTCCTCAGCTACACGGCACCGCTCGTCGCGCGGAACGCCCTCCGGTTCCGTCAGAACATGCTCGACGCCGCCCGCTCCCGCGCGACCGAGCTCAACCAGCACGGCGCCCTGTTCCCGTGGCGCACGATCAACGGGCTCGAGTCGTCCGCGTACTACGCGGCCGGCACGGCGCAGTACCACATCGACGCCGACATCTCCTATGCGCTGCGGCAGTACGTCGCGGCGACGGGGGATGAGGACTTCCTCGCCCGCGGAGCCGTCGACATCTTCGTGGAGACGGCGCGCATGTGGGCCGACCTGGGCTTCTGGCGCGCGAACGGCAAGGACTCGTTCCACATCTACGGGGTCACGGGGCCCGACGAGTACACGACCGTCGTGAACGACAACCTCTACACCAACGTCATGGCGCGGTCGAACCTGCTGTCGGCCGTCGAGGCCGTGGAGCGCCTCCGCGAGGACGATCCGGCCTCCTTCGAACGCCTGGTCACGCGGCTCTCGCTCGACGATGCCGAGGTCCGCGAGTGGCAGCGCGCCGCCGAGCACATGCACATCCCCTTCGACAAGCGGCTCGGCATCCACCCGCAGGACGCCCAGTTCCTCGAGAAGGAGCTGTGGGACCTCGACCACACCCCGCCCGAGCACCTCCCGCTGCTCCTGCACTTCCACCCGCTCGTCATCTACCGGTTCCAGGTGCTCAAGCAGGCGGACGTCGTGCTGGCGCTGCTCCTGCAGGGCGACCACTTCACCGACGAGGAGAAGCTCGCCGACTTCGACTACTACGATCCGCTGACGACGGGCGACTCGACCCTGTCGGCGGTCGTGCAGTCGATCATCGCCGCCGAGGTCGGGTACCAGCGGCTCGCGCTCAAGTACTTCTGGTCGGCGCTGTTCGTCGACCTCGCGAACCTGCACCGCAACACCCCGGACGGCGTGCACGTCGCCTCCACCGGTGGCGTGTGGAGCGCGCTCGTGCTCGGCTTCGCCGGGATGCGCGACCACGGCGGCGTGATCTCCTTCTCGCCGCGCCTGCCGGTCGACTGGCAGGGCATCACCTTCCGGCTCACCGTCAAGGGCACTCGGGTGCGGATCTCCGTCCGGCGCACCGAGATGCGGTTCACCGTCGAGGAGGGCGATTCTGCCTCGTTCGTCGTCGGCGGCGGCAACGTCCTCGTCGAGGCCGGCACCACGGTCACCGTTCCACTCGACAACCAGGGTCCGCACCTCGTCGGCGAGCCGAGCGCGAGCGACATCGAGGGCAGCCGCCGTGCCGACGGCTCACTCATCACCGTCTCGATGCCGACCATCGCGCTCGGGCCGGCCGACACCGAGTCGATCCCGGTGATCCAGCCGCAGTCGGAGTAAGGCGACGCGGCTGGATGGCGGTGGCCCGTCGTCCAGCCGCGGCCGTGTCAGGCGAGTGTGGTCCGGAAGGTCTCGAGTGTGCGTGTCGCCACGCGTTCCCAGGAGAACTGCTTGGCGCGTTCCCTGCCCTGATCGGCGAGTTCGGCCATCCGTGCGGGGTCACTGACCGCCGTCGTCATGGCAGTGGCGATCGACTCGAGCGAATGGGGATCGAAGTACTCGGCCGCATCGCCGGCGACCTCGCGGTACACGGGGATGTCGGAGATGAGCACGGGGAGCCCCGCCATCATGGCCTCGAGGGCGGGCAGGCTGAAGCCGTCGTGGAACGACGGCATGGCGAGCGCGGTCGCGGTCTCGTAGAGGTGACCGAGTTCCTCGCTGGTCAACCAGGATCGCAGCTCGACCCAGTCGTGCATGCCGACCTCGTCGACGACGGCGCGCAGAGGGTCCTCGCCGTGGCTGCCGGTGATGACCACCCGAGGGCGGATCGCCTCGTCAACGAGCGGCAACGCCCTGATGAGACCAGCCCAGTTCTTGTGCGGGCGCCGGTTGCCCGTCGCCAGGATGAAGGGGTGCTCCTTGTCCGGTCGTCGTTCGCCCATCGGCAGGGCGGTTCCGGCGAGGGGGATGAGGTCGATGCGGTCTGCCGGGAAGCCGAGGTAGGTGATGATCTCGCGCCGGGACACCTCACTGATGGTGATCATCCGGCTGGCGTTCCGTGCACCCAGGCGCTCCATGAACTTCACGGGTTCCGTGAACGCCGGGGTGCTCATCATCTGGGGCTGGCTCCAGTAGAGCATGTCGTGCATGGAGATCACGGTGGGCATGCTGCTCCGGGCAGGACCGAGCAGAGCCGGGCAGTGCAACAGATCCGCACGGTGACGCTTCGCGATGCGACCGATCGACCAGAGCTCGCCGATCGCCCACCGGAAGCGGTTCTCGCCGCTGATACCGGTGTCGATCATGTCCCCGGGGAACCAGGAACGGTCGAGCTGGTATCCCTCTTTGCTGGCCAGCCCGACGAACTCGAATTCACTGCCGAGTCGGCCGATCTCGCGGTACAGCTCGCGCGCGTATGTCTCCATACCGCCTTTCGTTCCGGTGTACGAGAGGAGGTCGACGGCTACGCGGGGCATAAGGCACGAGGATACCAGTGGGGCGGGCGGGATAGGCTGGTCCGCGGTCCGATGAGCGGTGAGGGGCGGGTCCATGCCAGCAACAGCAGCAGTCGACGGACGCGTCTCCGTCGCCCTGTGCACCTACAACGGCGCCGTGTTCCTCGAAGAGCAGTTGGCCAGCATGCTCGCGCAGACCGTGCTCCCGGGCGAGATCGTGGTCAGCGACGACGGTTCGACTGACGGGACATCCGCCATCGTCGAGCGCTTCGCCGCTGGGTCGTCCGTCCCGGTGCGCGTCCTGCGGAATCCGAGTCCACTCGGCGTCACGAAGAACTTCGAGGGGGCGATCCGCGCGACCACGGGGAGCCTGATCGTCCTCTCCGATCAGGACGACGTGTGGCGGCCCGACCGCGTCGAGCGTGCCCTGGCCGCCTTCGACGCGCGTCCGGAGCTGCAGATGGTGTGCTCGGACGCCCGGCTCGTCGGAGCCGACGGGGTGTCCCTCGGCACCACGCTCTTCGCGTCGCTGTCGATCGGCCCGCACGAACGCGACGGGATCCGGGCTGGTGATGCTTTCGGCGTGTTGCTGCGACGCAATCTGGTCACCGGTGCGACCGCGATGCTCCGGCGCGAGGTCTTCGACGCAGCCGTACCGTTCCCCGCTCCGTGGGTGCACGACGAGTGGTTGGCGATCGTGGCCGCGTCGCGTGGCCCGATCGAGCTGCTGGACGAAACCCTCGTCGACTACCGACAGCACGGCGCGAACCAGATCGGGATCGTCGAGCCGACGCTGGCGTACAAGGTCTCGAGGCTGATGCAGCCGGGGCGCCAGCGCAACCGCGACATCGCAGATCGCGTCGCCGGGCTCGCTTCCTGGCTCGACGAGGCCCGTGAGCCCGCACCGCTCGCCGATCGCTCGGCCGTCGTCGCCAAAGCGGCCTTCGAGCGGTTCCGGGCCGATCTCGCCCCGGCTCGGTGGCGACGGATCCTCCCCGTCATGCTGCGTGCTCCCCGCGGCGAGTACCAGCGGTATGCGAGCCAGGGGGCGCTGGACATCGTGAGGGACCTGCTGCAGCCGGCCTGACCCGGTCCGAGTCCGAGCCATGACCGTCGAGGTGATCCGTGGCGCCCTTCAGCCTCGGGTCACCTGCCATACGGCCGCGCCGACCATGACGATGCCGAGCGCGAGGAGGCCGCCCCGCCAGGGCGCCCGATGACGCGCGGCGAGGAGCAGCAGCGCCATCACGACGAGTTCCCGGGCGTTCACGAGCCAGGCCGCGAGCTGCAGGTCGTGGAGGGCGACGACGCCGACCGGGAGGGACAGCAGTACCCCGACCGCCTTGATCGGACTCGCCCAGCGCATCCGGCTCTCGGCCTGGAGGACCGCCGTGACCGACCAGGCGACGACCGATGGGACGACCGACAGGGCGAGGACGGGGACGAGTGCGAGGGCGGGGCCCCAGCCGTCTGCGAGGAAGGGGTCCACGACCAGCTCAGCCCCGATACTCGTCGCCACGGCGGCCATGACCGCCAGGACCAGCGATCGTCGGAGCGAAGCCTCCGTGACCGAGACGATCTCGGACCCTCGGCCGTCGCGTGCCGCTTCGGCGAGGATCGGCCGGAGGACGTTGATCGCCGCCAGCGCCGCCGCGTCGCCGATGCTCCGCGACAGCGACATGGCGAACGCGTACTGGCCGAGGCGCCCCCCGCCGGCGAGAGCCCCGATCGAGAGGCGGTCGGTCTGCCCCTGCCCCCAACCGAGGAGCGAGAACAGCGCCGTGTGTAGGTAGTCGCCCAGGACGTTCACGGTCGGTTCGCGGGAACGCGCGTCGGCGGCGGACGCGCGGGGGAGTCGCGCTGCACGTCGCCGGTTGAGCAGGGCGAACCCCGCCTCCGCGAGCATCGCCTGCAGCGCACTGGCGAGCAGCGATCCCGTCAGCAGCAGGGTCGGCACGCTGCAGAGCAGGGACGCCAGCGATGACCACGCCTGATGCGACGCGATCTCCTTCCATCTCCCGGCTCGCTGCAGGCGGACCAGGGCGTCGATGCCCACGGCCGAGGCCGCCGGGACGAGGACGAACGGCGTAAGGGCGATCGCCTGCCATCGGTCCTCCGCGTGGTGCGTCAGGAGCAGGGCTCCGACGGTCGCGGCGAGCACGGCACCTCCGATCAGGGCGGACCAGACCCGGAACCGGCGGACGAACCGGTCCCCGGCCTCGGTGCCACCGTGGACGACGGCGGTCTGCCGGGCGGCCGTGTCGCCGACGGTCTGGACGAGCGTGAGGGCGAGGACCATCCAGGCGTACATCCCGACGAGGGGCGGGGTGAGCCGGGCTGCCAGGACGAGCATGATGAGCGCCGACGCCACCCGGGGAAGGATCCGCTCGACGATCGCCCAGGCGAGATGGATCATCGTCCGCTCACAGATAGCACGTGCGTCGGCGCACGCTCTCCCGGAGCCGTCCGATCCGGCCAGCCAGCCGTTCGACGGCGAACCGCCGGCGGAGCGACCGGCGACCACTCGTGACGATGATCAACAAGCACGCCGTGACCGAGAGGACCGCGCGGATCGGCGATGATCGCGGCATTCCCGACGCACGGTGCCGGACGTACAGATGGGTGACCCCGCGGCCGTAGTTGATGTGCTGCCGCATCACCCGTCGGAGATCGGCGCGGAGGGCGTATGTCACGACGGCGTCGGGTACGAGCACCGTCGCGGCTCCGGTGAGCGCGGCTCGCCAGAAGAAGTCCGTGTCGTCACCGCCGTCGCGGAACGTCTCGTCGAACCCGCCGATCCGCTCGTACACCTCCCTGGTGAACCCGCAATTCGCACCGAACGGGCTCGCGAGATCCCAGCCGACGAAGAGGAGTTCTCGCTGGCGCATGATGACGGTGCCGTCGGGCAGCGTGCGATCCAGCCCGCCGCCGACGCACTCGGCGCCGGCTTCGAACGCGGCATGGTGCGCTGCCAGCCAGCCCTGGTGGACGATGTCGTCGGCGTCGCACAGCAGGATCCGGTCACCCCGTGCTGCTTCGACTCCTCGGTTTCGCGCGTGGTTGATGCCGGTCCGCGCGGAGGCGTCGATGAGATGCACGCGGTCGTCGTTGCTGGCGACGGAACGGACGAGGTCGGCGGTTCCGTCGGTGGAGCCGTTGTCCACGACGAGCACCTCGAAGTCGACTGAGGCTTCCTGCTCCAGGAGGGCACTCAGCTGGGCGTCCAGTGTCGCTGCCCCGTCACGGCAGGGGATGACGATCGTGTACACGGGGGCCTTTCCTGTGTCTGGGCCGAAGTTCGTCGGGTGTCACGGGGTCCGTCGGAATGCTGACGGGATCGGGAACCGTTCGACGGTCGATGCGGCGGGACCGACGACGAGGGAGCCCGGAGCGACGGATCGGGTGACGACGGCTCCGGTCCCGATCACGGACCCCCGTCCGATCGTCACGCCCGCCAACACGGTGACGCCGGCCGCCAGCCAGACGTCGTCCTCGATGACCACCGGCTCGACCTTGACGGGCTGCCCGGGGCGCACCGGATGGAAGTTCGTGTCGTAGATCCGCGCGCCGTCTCCGATCGAGACGCGGTCGCCGATGACGATCGACTGCTCGGCGTGGATGCACGACCCTTGGTTGATGAAGACCCGGTCTCCGAGGACGAGGGAGCCGCCCGGACCGGTGGAGATCGAGGAGCGCTGCGTGGTCGAGCGGAGCTTGAGGCGCACGCCTGCCTGGAACGTTCCGGGGATGACGAGGACAGGGGCGCGCCCTTCGAAGATCGCGAGGCGCGGACTCGCACCGGCGCGGAACCACAACAGGATGCCGGCGCGGACCAGGCCCGAGGCGTTCACGGACAATTTGCGGAGACGCAGGAGGATTCGGCGCAGCGCTTGCGGCACGGGGTCCTCCGAATCGGCGGGGTTTGAGGTTCGCTCGGTCGACCAGTATATTACAGATACTCTCCGGTGATATTTCTCATGCCCGGGCGACATGTTCCGACAACCGAGTCCTCGAAGGCCTGCCATGACGACCGTGCTCCACGTCACCGAGTGCTACGCGGGGGGCATCCCCGTGGCGATCGAGGCCTACGTGCGGAATTCACCGCCGGGTGTCGAACATCACCTGCTCGCGCAGATCCCGGACGGCGCCCCGCTCGACGAGACGCTGTCCGACTGCTTCGCCTCCGTGACCGCGCTCGGGCGGCGACCGCTCGCTGCCGTGCGAGCCATCCGGCGGGTGCGCCGTCGTACCGGGGCCGACATCGTGCACGCCCACTCGAGTTTCGCCGGTGCGTACGCCCGTGTCGCCATGCGCAGCTCGCCGCGGTCCCGCATCGTCTACACCCCGCACTGTTACGCGTTCGAGCGTGCCGACCTCCCGCGATGGAGTCGTCGAGCGTTCCGTGCCGTGGAATGGTTGCTCTCGTTCAACGTCGAGACCATCGCCGCCTGTTCCGAGGGGGAGGCGGCAACCGCGGAACGGCGCGGACCCTTGCGGCCACGGGTGGTCCACGTGCCGAACGTGGTCGCGGTTCCGCCTCCCAGCGCTCGCCGGAACGATGACCCGGACCTCCATCGGCCGCTGCGGGTCGCGAGTCTCGGACGCATCGCTCCGCAGAAGGATCCGATGCGGTTCGCCGATGCGGTCGCGTCGATCCGGTCGGGCGGGGTCGAGGTCGCTCCCGTGTGGATGGGCGGCGGCCGCGTCGACGACGTCACCCGACTGGAGGCGGCCGGCGTCGAGGTCACCGGTTGGATCCCGCACGCCGAGGTGGGCTCGCGCCTTGCACGGAGCGACGTCTACCTCCACACTGCCGCCTGGGAAGGGTTTCCGCTCGCCGTCCTGGAGGCCGTGCAGGCCGGCGTCCCGACGCTCGTCCGCCCGATCGCCGCGTTCGGGGCGCTCCCGGACGTCCTCACCCTCGACCGCGGCCTCGAGGTGATGGTCGCCCGGAGGCTGGCCGGCCCGGAGGCGTTCGCCACCTGGGCGGAGCGGAACGTCTCCCGCTGGTCGGAACGCCTCAAGGAGCACACCCCGGCCCGCCAACGGGCGGCCCTCGCCGAGGCGTACCGGATACCGCAGGTGGCCTGATGCGCGTCGCGGTCGTGCAGTGGGGTCGGACCGGGGGAGGCCCGCTCTTTGCCCAGGAACTGGCTCAGGCGCTGCAGGAGGACGGCTGCGATGTCGTCGTGTCCTATTCCCTTGACGCCGAGGTGGCGGAGCGGTTCGTCGCCCTCGGGGTGCCGTCCTTCACGATCCGCACGTATCGCGACAAGCGCGGCGCGGTGCTCGGCCTCCCGCGCCTCCTCTGGGCGGCGCTCCGGCTCGACCGCTTCCTCCGTCGGCATCGCATCGACGTCGTCGTCATCGCGATGGAGCAGCTCTGGCAGGGGGTGGTCGCGCCCGTGTTCCGCTTCGGTGGTCGTCGGAGTCTGCTCTGCGTCCATGACGCGACGATGCACCCCGGGGACTTCTCGCGGCTCGAGCACCTCCTGCGTCGTGCCGAGCGTCGGGCGACGGACGGAGCGATCGTGTTCTCCGCCCCGGTCGCCGCTGCACTCACGTCCCGTGGTGAGTTCCGCGCGGACCGTGTCCACGAGACCGTCCACGCCCCGTACCGGGTCGACGCGGGCCGTGCCGTGGTCCGGTCGACGCACCGGGAGGGCGTTCCGGTCGTCGGATGTTTCGGTCGGCTGTCGGCGTACAAGGGGCTCGGTCTCGGTGTGGCGGCGATCACCGAACTGCGGGCTCGCGGTGTCCGCGTCCGGCTTCGGGTCGTCGGGTCCGGGACCGACGACGCCCTCGCACTCCTGCACCACCCGGACGACGAACTGGAGAACCGCTGGGTCGCCCAGGAGGAGATCGTCGACGTGGTGGACGGCTTCGACATCGCCCTGCTGCCCTACACCGAGGCCAGTCAGTCCGGTGTGCTCGCCTATGCAATGGCACTCGGGGTGCCGTCCGTCGTGACGCCGGTCGGCGGACTCGCCGAGCAGGCGATCGCGTCAGGATCGGGCATCGTGGCCACGGCGGTGACGTCGACCGCGCTCGCCGACGCGCTGGAGGAGCTCCTCGCCGACCCCGGTCGTTACCAGGCGCTCTCCACGGCGGGGGTGCTCGCTGCGGCGGGTCCGTTCTCCTGGGCGCGCGTCGCAGCCGACGTGCGCGTCGCGGCAGCATCCGTCGTGCCCACGGGTCGCTGACCCCGACGGCATGCGGCGGATGTCGGCCCCCGCCGGGCTGAGGCTCCCGTCGCTCCGGGCCGCAGGCTCAGGAGGAGGCACACGGCGACGATGAGCATCGGTGTGAGATGCCGGAGGAACGAGCCGTAGTCCGGCTCGAAGATCGACTGCACGATCAGGAACGCGAGGATCGCCGCGAACAACCGGTTCTGGAACGCCGTGAGGACCGACGAGCCGCGGGGCGCTCGGATCCTCGCCGACCGGATCGCGGCGATGAGCGACCCCCAGATGCCGAGCAGGATGAGCGCCACGACCAGGTAGATCGCCCCGCCGCGGAGCATCAGCGGGATCGGGATGATGAACGAGGCGAAGGTGAGGACACTGTTGACGAACCCGGACACGGGGCCGGCACCGGGGAAGAACTGCACGATCAAGGTGTTGACCGATTCCGCGGTGCGGTGCTCGTTCACCGTCAGGCGGTAGTGGTCGAGGTCGACACCGACGACCAGCGGGAAGACGACGGACAGCCCGGCGTAGAGCACCAGGATGAGCGCCAGGGTGGCTGTCCAGCCGCGCCGCGCCCGCAGTGCGAGACGGAGCGCCAGGTAGAGACCGGCCACGAGGAACCAGTACGTGCGGAAGCCCTGGGCGTACAACAGCATCGCGGCCACCGGTACCAGCTCGGCCGGCAGGCCTCGTCCACGGTGGGTGATGAGGGCGAGGACCGCGCCCACGGTCAGCAGGTCCTTCGTGTATGCGCCGTGGTAGACGGCGGCGAGCGCGACGCAGCAGATGATGATGGCCCAGTCCACCCACTCGGCCGTCGTCGTCCGGGTGCGTGAGATCGCCACTGTCAGGACGAGCAGGTAGCTCGCGACACCGACGAGCGCGGCGAGCGTCGGCAGCTCGGAGAGGCCCATCCAGCGGTAGACCGCGGCGATGAGCTGGAACGACGAGTCGGCCTCGGTGAACGTCCCCCGGTTCACGCTGATGATCGTGCCCTCGTCGTTCGCGAAGTGCCCGGGCAGTCCTGGTTGTTCGGCTGCCACCCAGGCGAGCGCGAGGAGTGAGGCGATCATGAGGAGCGACCCGCCGACGAACGGACGGTGGTGCCCGCGATCGCCGATCCCGGGTGTCCGCTGGATCAGCCGATGGCGGTACTCGGTCCGGCGGGCGGCGGCGTCGGCCCGGGCGCGGGTCAGTTCCCGCCGGGTCAGGGGTTCGGAAGACTGCCGGGCGGTCACGGACGGAGCGTGTGCGGAGCGTGCTCGAACTGTAACGACGGCTGGAGCTCGCCGAACCAGGTCTCCGCGTACCTGGTCAGCTTGCGGTTGTTGTTGTCGATCGCGATGACGTGGCGTCCCATCTGCAGGGCGATCAGCATGGCGTGCAGGCGATCCGTGACGACCTCCTCGCCGCGGGAGATGAGTCGGACCGCCGCGGTGAAGCGGCGATCCGCCCGCCGCATCCACGCCTCGTGGTCCCGCGCCATGAGCGGCTTCAGGGCCGGGTGCTTCGCCGCCCGCCAGCCGAGCCACTCGTGCGCCCGGAGGTCCAGGGGGTCGGCTGGCCAGTCGGCGCTGTCGGAGCCCGCGAGCCGACCCGAGGTCTCGTCGTCCGTCCGGGCGATGACGATGCGCCGCTGTGTCGGTTCGGGGGCGCTGATCGAGCCGAGGAGATGCACCGCGTCCGGCGAGAGGCTGAGGTCCTCGACCTCGTCGCGGAGGAGGTCGTAGGAGGTCTGGTCGCGGACGGCGACCCGCAGGTTGGGCCGGGCGGCGAACCGTCGGGAGAACGCCCGGCGGTCTGTATCCGTGGGGAACACGACCGACTGCGGTGCCTGGATGAGCAACGTGTCGGCAGGGAGGCGCTCCGCGAGTTCGTAGCGAGCCTCGCTCAGCACCGGGTAGAGGCCTCCGAGATTGCCGCCGCCCTGGATGAGGACCGGGATCGACGAGTCTCGGACCCGCTCCGGCATGCTCCCGGCGCTCGACGTGGTGCGGACCGCGATGCCGTGTTCCCGCCAGAACCGGGCCTGTCCGAGTGCGATGGCCGAGTCGCCGGAGTTCTTGTGGTCGGGGAACTGCGTGTAGTGGAGCTCGGAGACGCCTCGGTGCAACGCGGTGAACGCCGCTTCCGTGCGTCGACGCATGGTCTCGAGATAGGTCATGGCGCTCCGTCCGGCCCGCCCGCATCAGCGGATATGAGTTGATGGAATACATTATGCTCGAATATCGGTCGCCTCGCTTGCGGCCCCAGCCGGGACCGGTCCGGTCGACTGGATCAGTCCGAACTTAGGAAGGCCACCGTCATGCCCTTCGTCGAAGCTCGACGCCTCTGGGAGCGCCGGTGCTCACGCGTGATCCTCGTCCTCGACCTCCTGGCCGTCACGCTGGCGCTCAGCGTGACCCAGCTCCTGTGGTGGGACGCGTACTGGCACGGGACCGTGAAGGTCGTCGGGTCGTTCGGACGCTTCGACCTCGGCTATCCCGCAGTCACCCTCGCGCTCGCCGTCGCGTGGTGGTCGCCCCTGGCCGCTGCCCGGTCGCGCCACCCGCGGGTCCTGGCGGACGGGTGGACGCCGTATCGACGGGTCGTCGTCGTGACGACGACGGTCTTCGGCACGGTGGCGATGGCGTCCTACCTCCTCAAGCTCGAGATCGGACGCGGGTTCCTGCTCACAGCCATGCCGCTCGGGGTCGCCCTGCTCCTGGCGGTCCGCTGGGGCGCCCGTCGACACCTCCGTGCGCGGCGGCGCGGAAGCGCACTCGTCTACCGCACGCTGCTCGTGGGTGACCGCGACCACGCGGTGCATGTCGCCGAGCGCATGCGACGGGGCGACTGGGCAGGGCATCGGGTGGTGGGAGTCGCGACCCCGGGCATCGACGACGATGCACGCATCGCGGACGCCCCGGTCCTCGCCGGGCGGCCGTCGATCCTCAACGCCGCGATGGAGGTCCAAGCGGACACCGTGATCCTCGTCGGCCCCGTCGAACTCACCCCTGCAGAACTCCGACGCCTCGGTTGGGACCTGAGCGAGCGGGGCGTGAAGTTCATCATCGCCCCGACGCTGACCGGCGTGGCTCCGATGCGACTGCACCTGCAAGCGGTGGCCGGCATCCCGCTCATCCACGTGGACCATCTCGAGATATCCGGGGCCAAGGCTGCGGCGAAGCGGACGTTCGACATCATCGGGTCCGCGACGCTGCTCGTGCTCCTGGCCCCGGTGATGCTCGCGGTCGCCCTCGCAGTGAAGACGACGAGTCGGGGTACGGTGCTGTACCGGCAGGAGCGCATCGGTCTGCGCGGCCGCCCGTTCCGTATCCTGAAGTTCCGCTCGATGGCCGCCGACGCCGACACCGGGGCAGCCCTCGCGGTGCAGCAGCACGCGGACGAACTGCTGACGAAGGCCCCGGACAACCCGCTCGTGACGCCGATCGGACGCGTCCTCCGGAAATACTCGCTCGACGAGCTGCCGCAGCTGTTGAACGTGCTCGGTGGTTCGATGAGCCTCGTCGGTCCGAGGCCCCATCGGGACTGGGAGGTCGAGCGCTACGACTTGCTCGCGCAGCGACGCCTCCTGGTGAAGCCGGGTATGAGCGGACTGTGGCAGGTCAGCGGGCGGTCCAACCTCTCCTGGGACGACTCGGTCGATCTCGACCTGTACTACGTGGAGAACTGGTCGGCTGCGGTGGATCTGAGGATCCTCGCGCAGACGGTGCGAGCGGTCGTCGCCCCGGGAACCGATGCACGGTGATCCGGAACCGCGCGGCCGGGTTCAGCGTTCGGGGAGCTTGTGCCGCCAGCTCAGCCCGCCGGCACCGATGACGGCGCAGACCACGAGGAGCAACCACCCGCCGCTCAGCAGCAGGCTGCTCTCGGCAGCGCCCGATGCGAGCAGGGTCACGACGATGAGCGCAGCCCAGACGTGCACGACGCTCCGCCGGTTGGTCGCGATGAGCCAGGTCCGCACGAGCGCCAGGCCGCCGAGGAGGAGGAACAGGGCGAGCCCGATCAGTCCGAGCTGCAGGTACACGTCCAGGTAGGCGTTCAGCGCCGAGTCGTTCGTGCGGCCGAGGCCAGCGTCGATGAACCGGTATGGGACGGCATCGGAGACCCAGCCGCCCGTCCATCCCCAGCCGTTGATCTCGCTCGGAGCCAGGCGTCGCAGGGTCTCCTGCCAGAGTGCGTAACGCTGCTCGATCTCGAGCCCGAGACCGAGGACGCGGAACACCTCGGATCGGAACAGGTACCCGATGAGGCCGACGAGCGCGAGGACGGTGAGGAGGACGAACTGCCAGGTGCGGCGCGGTTCCGGTCGGAGTTGCCGGAAGCCGTAGAGCACGGCGGTCGCAATGCCGAGGGCTGCGGCGAGGAGCGCGACGCTCGGTGAGCGCGTGCCGAGGATGAGCCCGGCGGCGAGGGCGATGGACCCGATCGTCACCCCGTGCCGCACGGAACGGGTCCGCCATTCGACGACGAAGGTGACGAGACCGAGCAGGGCTGCGATGCCGAGGGCGCTCCGGGTTCCGAAGACCCCCTCCAACGGGCCGCCGAAGGCGAGGTTCCCGCTGATCCCGAGGAACGGCAGTGGGGTGTCGATGAGGACGCCGCTCACGACCTCGAGGGCCAGTGAGGTGCCGAGGAGCGCGCGGAAGGCGGTGCCCGTCGCCCGGACGATCTGGATGGTGTCGCGGGTGAGAGCGATCACGATGGCGATGAAGGCCCACGCGAGCTGTCCGCCGATGGCGGGTACGGTCGCGAGCGGCGTGGCGCTCCACACGACCGACACCGCGCTCCAGGCGAGGAACAGCAGGACCGAGATCGGCAGGAGGCCACGCCACTCGATGATGGGGAGGCGTGCGAGGAGGATGCCCGTGCCGATCGTCGTGAGGCCGACGAGCATCGCGCTGAACCCGGCGACACCGATCAGGCTCGTGATGAGATGCTCGCCGAAGGCGGTCGCGACGGCGATGGTGGCGAACGCGGCGGCCAGCGGCGCCGACGACAGGACGCGCGCGGCGACGGAGAACGCGTCGAAGTCCGCCGGTCTCACGCCGGGCTCATCCGCCGACGACGTCGCGCCGGTGCGCAGGTGCAAGGTCGGACGAGGCTGCGACGGTGGGGATCGGCCAGGCCGGTTCCTGCTTCGTCTTCACGACGAGGAGCACGAGGAGCACCCACCCGGACTCGATGAGCAGCCGGCTCTCCGCGACGGACTGCACGACGAGGGAGACCGCGATGAGGACGGGGGCGAGCGAGAGGGCCGTGTACGGCCGATGTGCGTCGAGGTCGACGCGTGGACGGTCGACGGCCAGGAACCAGGTGCGGGTCAACATCGACAGGACGACCGCGGCGAAGAGCACGAGGCCGACGACGCCGAGTTGGAACCAGACGTCGAGCCAGGCGTTGTGCGCCTGGAGTTGTCGGACGCCGCGTCGGATGACCAGGTCGGTGAAGAGCGGCTCCCACGGTGCCCACGGGCTCGAGAAACCCCAACCGAAGACCGGCCGCTGTTCGATGAGGCGCCAGACGGTCGCCCAGATGTCGAGTCGACCGGTGAGGTCCGGGCTCTTCCCGAGGAGGCCGAGGAGTTGCGTCCGGAAGACGACCGCTCCCACCGCGCCGACGACCCCGATGCCGAGGAAGCCGAGGTACACCGGTGTCCTCGCCTCCGGGCGAGGCGCCCGACGGATCGCGAGTGCAGCGGCGAGGACCACCGCCGTCACCACGGCGGCGAGCAGGATGGTGGTCGAGAAGCTCAGGAGGAACATCACGACGGAGAGACCGAGGCGGACGAGCAGGGTCCAGCGACGTTCCGGGCCGGTCAGCCTGGCTGCGCCGGGCTCGTCGCGGCGCGCCGCCAGCCGGAGCCCGAAGACGATGATCCCGAGCAGCGCCACCACGGCGAGGAGGTTGGCGTTCCCCGAGATGCCCTGGATGCGTCCTCCGGAGAACAGGAGGTCCCGCGACCAGTAGTCGAGCAGGGGCGGGTCCGCCGAGTCCCCGGCGTAGAAGTTCGGGAGGACCGGGTGCCGGATGATCGCTGCGACGACGAACTCGAAGAGGAGGGACAGTGACAGCACCCACGTCACGGCACGGCCGAGGACCCGGATGACCTCGGGCCAAGTGAAGCATCCGGCGAGGGTCACGCCGAGGATCGTGCACAGCGCCGCACCGAGCAGGGTCGCGGCCGTGCCGCTGGGGTAGGCGGACCAGGCGAGCGACACGATCGACAGCACCCCGTAACCGACGAGCGACCACGGCACCCTGGTGCGCCGCCAGTTCGGGCGGACGACCATCAGGCACGCGAGCGCGGCGCCGCCTGAGACCAGGGCCACCGCCGTGTACCCCCAGATGGTGAAGAGGTTCGTCCAGAACGTCCCGGCGAGGACCGCGAACGTCGCGAACACCGCGACGTGCCTGACGACGAGTGCGCGTGTCGTCAGCGCTGCCGGCGGGCGGGGCGGGGCGGGTTCGGTGGACAGCATCGTGCCCCCAGGGTAGCGGCTGCGGCCGCCACCGAGGCCCTGGTCCAGCGCGGTGGTCAGACGAACGCCGCAGTGCCGGTGATGGCCCGCCCGACGATGAGTGCGTTCATCTCCCGCGTGCCCTCATAGCTGTAGAGGGCTTCGGCATCCGCGAAGAACCGGGCGGCGTGGTAGTCCAGCACGATGCCGTTCCCGCCCATGATCTCCCGTGCCCACGCGACCGTCTCGCGCATCCGCGCGGTGCAGAACGCTTTGGCGAGCGCGGAGTGCTCGTCGCGCTGGGTGCCCTCGTCGAGCATCTGCGAGACCCGGACGCACATCGCCATCGATGCCGTGATGTTCCCGAGGCACTTCGAGAGCAGGTCCTGGATCAGCTGGTGGCCCGCGATCGGCTTGCCGAACTGCACGCGCTCCTTGGCGTAGGCGACCGCCGCCTCGTACGCGCCGACAGCGACGCCGACACTCGACCAGGCGACGCCGGCGCGCGTGAGTCGCAGTACCTTCGCCGTGTCGCGGAAGGAGTTCGCGTGCTGCAGCCGGAGGCGCTCGGGGACCCGGACGTTCTCGAGGGTGATGTCGGCGTTCTGCACCATGCGCAGGCTGATCTTGCCCTCGATCTTGGTCGCGGAGTAGCCGGGGGAGTCGGTCGGCACGATGAAGCCCTTCACCTGACCGTCGGCGGTGTCCTTCGCCCAGATGATCGTGATGTCGCTGAAGGTCGCGTTGCCGATCCACCGTTTCGAGCCGGACAGGATCCACTCGTCGCCGTCCCGCGTCGCCGTGGTGCGGAGCCCCTGTGCGCTGTCCGACCCCGATTGCGGTTCAGTGAGTCCGAAGGCACCGAGGACCTCGCCGGAGGCGAGCTTCGGGAGCCATTCGTCCTGCTGCTCCTGGGAGCCGCACTCGCTGATCGAGCCCATGGTGAGACCGTCCTGCACCCCGACGAAGGTGGAGATCGACGCGTCGATCCGGGAGAGCTCCATCGAGGCGAGGCCGCGGAACACGGCGCTGTTGTCGAACGGCGTCGTCTCCGGCCAGGCCCACCGGGCGACGTCGAGCTCGAGGAGCGGGGTGATGAGGTGCTTCGGGAACTCGGCCCGCTCCCAGTACTCGTTCACGATCGGCTTCGCCTCGGTCTCGGCCCAGGCTCGGAGGCGGGCGATGGCCTCCTGCTCGGGAGCCGTCAGAAGGCTCTCGAAGCCGTAGAAGTCGCTGGCGAGGGGTTCGAAGATCATGGTCCGTTGCTCCATTGCGTCCGCTGGCGCCGGATCGGCGTCCCGGCCAGCCTAGGCAGGTGTGCTCGGCGCGGACAACGGCTTGGTAGTTTGGTGCACGGTGCCGGGCGACCGCGTCGCACGGCTTGTAGGACGACGCCAAGCGGCCCCAGGGTCCGGCTGGCGCGTCACCCTCGTCCGTCGAAAGGGCCCCACCATGTTCGTGCCGCTCAGTGCCACTCCTCGTGACTACGCGTGGGGGTCGTCGACGGCGATCGCGGAGGTGCTCGGGTCCGAGCGCTCAGGACGTCCGGAGGCGGAACTCTGGCTCGGCGCACACCCCGGGGCGCCGACGCCGATCGCGGATCCGTCGACGGTGGGGGGACACGCCGACCTCGAGCGCTGGCTCGCCGCCGATCCCACCGCGCTCGGCGGGCACGGCTCGCTGCCGTTCCTCCTCAAGGTCCTCGCAGCGGCCCATCCGCTCTCGCTGCAGGCCCACCCCGACCTGCACCGCGCCGCCGCGGGCTTCGCCGCCGAGAACGCACGAGGGGTGCCGCTCGACGCTCCGCACCGCAACTACAAGGACGCGCTCCACAAGCCGGAACTCATCGTCGCCCTCCGGGACGGCTTCGAGGCGCTCTGCGGGTTCCGCGAGCTCGATGCGACCGATGCGCTGCTCGCCGAGCTGGTGGCCTCGGCGCCCGATCCGGCTGCTGCGGCGCGCATCACCATGCTCCGGGGGATGCTGGCCGCCCCCGACGGGCTCCGCGACACCGTGCGGATCCTGCTCGAGCAGCTCCCCGGCGGGCTGCTCGACGCCCTCGTCGTGTCCGCCGCGGCTCCCGGTTCGGGCGCGTTCGACGCCGAGCGTGCCCTGGTCGGGCGGCTCGCGCAGGAGTATCCGGGTGATCCCGGCATCGCGGTCGCCCTCCTCCTCAACCTCGTGACGTTGCGAGCAGGAGAGGCGCTGTACCTCCCAGCCGGGAACATCCACGCCTACCTCCGCGGCATCGGCGTCGAGCTCATGGCCGCGAGCGACAACGTCCTGCGCGGCGGGCTCACCCCGAAGCACGTCGACGTGCCCGAGCTGCTCGAGGTCCTGGAGTTCGAGCCGCGGCCGGTGCCGTGGCTCACCCCGACGGACCTGGGTGGGGGGCTCAGCCTCTTCGTCCCGGACGTGCCGGACTTCGAGCTGCTGCGGGTGGACCTGTCCGATGAGCCGTCCGAGCAGGAGTCGTCGTTCCGGCTCCCCGGCCCCGGGATCGCGATCGTGGTCGACGGCTCGGTGCGGATCACCGGAGCCACCTCGTCCATCGAGCTCGGTCGAGGTGGCTACGCCTTCATCACGCCCGACGAGGCGGAGCTGCGCTTCTCCGGGACCGGGACCCTGTTCCTGGCGACGACCCAGGCCTGACCACCCAGGCCGGACCGCCCGGCCGGGTGGTCCGGTCCACCAGCTCAGGCGCTCTCCCGCACCCCGAAACTCCGCCGGTAGGCGGCGGGCGTGGTGCCGAGGACGCGGTCGAAATGATGACGGAGGACCGCCGCGGTGCCGAACCCGGTGTCCGCAGCGATCCGCTCGACACCGTGGTCGGTCCGTTCGAGCATCTCCTGGGCTCGGAACAGGCGTTGCCGGTTCAGCCAGGCGGCCGGCGTGCTGCCGAGCTCCGAGCGGAAGCGGCGTGCGAAGGTCCGCTCGGACATGTGCGCCTGCCGCGCGAGGCGCCCGATGGGCAGGTCCTCGGCGAGGTGGTCGAGCATCCAGTCGACGACCGGGGCGAGGGACTCGCACTGCTGCGCCGCGACGGGGGAGAGGACGTACTGCGCCTGACCGCCGTCACGCTGTGGCGGGACGACCATCCGGCGGGCGATGACGTTCGCGCTCGCCGCGCCGTACTCCTGTCGTACCAGGTGCAGACACGCGTCGATGCCGGCAGCGGTCCCCGCGCCCGTGATGACCTTGCGGTCCTCGACGAACAGCACGTCCGGGTCGACGGTGGTGCCCGGAAACATCGTCTGCTGCTCGCTGGTGTACATCCAGTGGGTCGTGCTGCGCCGACCGTCGAGCAGCCCGGCCTGACCGAGGACGAACGACCCGCTGCACACGCTGAGGACCCAGGCACCACGTGCCTCCGCTGCTCGGAGGACGTCGAGGTAGGCCTCGTCGACCGCTCCGGCACGCGATCCACCACGACCGGTGATCACCACGAGGTCCGTCTCGGCCGCGAACGACAGGTCGTCGTCGACGATCATGTCGAAGCCCCGCGAACCGTCGTCGCTCAGGTTCATTCGAACCGGACCGGGGTCCTTCGTGACGATGCGGAGGTCGAAGGCGGGACCGCCCTGGTCCGACCGGTCGATGCCGAAGACCTCGCAGACGACGCTGAACTCGAACGGTTGCAGCCCCGGGATGGCGAGCAGGGCGACCTTCGACAGCATGGGACCTCCGGATGATCGATTTGGCAGGAATGTGCTGCTTTGCGTCCATCCTGCCACTGGTGGCAGTTTTTCGCCATTCCTAGAGTTTCAGACATGTCCATCATCGCACTCGTCATCGGCATCATCACCGTCCTCATCGTCGTCGTCGCTTCCGCCGCGACCCTCCGTGCTGTCCTGACCGACGGCTATCGCCGTGTCCCCAGCCGTGCCGGCGCACGACGCACGCGCCTCCAGTAGTCTGGTCACTCCGTCTGCAGCACGGCAGGTGGAGGACTCCCTGGAGGAAGCATCGTGGCGTGGCTGGTGACGGGCGGAGCCGGATACATCGGAGCCCATGTGGTTCGGGCCTTCCAGGCGGAGGGGATCGACGTCGTCGTCCTCGACGACCTGTCGAGCGGGCACGAGCGCTTCGTCCCGGCCGGAGTGCCGTTCGTCCGCGGAACCCTGCTCGACGGCTCGGTCCTCGAGCGCACCTTCTCCGAGTTCGAGCTGAGCGGCGTCGTCCATGTCGCCGGGTACAAGTACGCGGGTGTCTCCGTGCAGCGCCCACTCCACACCTATGCCCAGAACGTCACGGCCACCGCGATGCTGCTCGCCGCGATGGAGGAGCACCGGGTGGAGCGCATCGTCTTCTCGTCGAGCGCCGCGGTGTACGGGACCACGGACGTCGACCTGGTCACCGAGGACACCCCGAAGGCCCCTGAGTCGCCCTACGGCGAGTCCAAGCTCATCGGCGAGTGGCTGCTCCGCGACCAGGGTGTCGCGACCGGGCTTCGCCACACCTCGTTGCGGTACTTCAACGTCGTCGGCTCCGGGACGGACGAGGTCTACGACACGAGCCCGCACAACCTCTTCCCCCTCGTCTTCGACGCGCTCCTCGCCGGACGCACGCCCCGCATCAACGGCGACGACTACCCCACGCCGGACGGCACCTGCGTCCGCGACTACCTGCACGTCGCGGATCTCGCGGCCGCGCACGTCGCCGCGGCCAAGCGGCTCGATGCGGGTGAGCCCCTCGAGGCGGCGTACAACCTCGGGAGCGGCGACGGGTCGAGCGTCGGCGAGATCATGACCGCGATGGCGGAGGTGACCGGGATCGACTTCACCCCCGAGATCATGCCGCGGAGGGCGGGCGACCCCGCACGGATCGTCGCGTCCGGCGCGCTCGCAGCGCGCGACCTCGACTGGCGGATGCGACACGATCTGCGCCAGATGGTGGAGAGTGCATGGCGGGCCAGGCGCGCCGCCGACTGACGTCGCGCGGCCGCACGATCCGCCCCGACGGGCCCCGACACCCAGTTCGGGTCACACTCGGCGCGTCGCGAACCCTCACCTCGTGATTGAGGCTTTACGATGTGCGACTTGACTCGACCATAACTACAAGGGTGTAATTATGTATCGCGCCGCGTGGCGCAGGGTACGAGTAGGTGGGGAGACGGTATGGCGATTCCTGAGTATCGTGCCGGAGTACCCGACGACTGGTTCGTCGATCCGGTCAATCTGGGAGTCCCCGGCGTCCGTCAGCCCGCTGCGGAGGGCGAGGACGACACCCAGCTCTCCTGGCAGACCGATGCGCTGTGCGCGCAGACCGACCCCGAGGCGTTCTTCCCCGAGAAGGGTGGATCCACGCGCGACGCGAAGCGGATCTGCACCAGCTGCGACGTCAAGTCGCAGTGCCTGGAGTACGCGCTCGCGAACGACGAGCGCTTCGGCATCTGGGGCGGCCTCTCCGAGCGCGAGCGCCGGAAGCTGCGCAAGCGCGCCGTCTGACGCTTCCTCGAACGCTGGCCGAACCGCTCCCGGCTCACCGGAACGCCCCCGATTCGGGGCGCGCCCGCTCGGTTCCCGCTCTTCCGGCCGGACCCGCTTAGTCTGAATCCGATGTCTCCCCGAGTAACGGCGATTCTCGTGGTGCGCGACGGCTCAGAGCCGCTCGCACGCACGCTCGACGCCCTCCGTGCCCAGACCCGTCCGGCGGACGGGATCATCGCCGTCGCCACCCGCGCGAGTGAGGCGACGATCGAGGAACTCGGTCGCGTCCCCGGCATGAAGCTCGTGACCTCGACCGAGGACCTCAGCTTCGCGCAGGCCGTGGCCGCCGGCGTCCGCGTCACCGATCAGCCGGAGGACGCCGAGCAGATGCTCTGGTTGCTCTCCGAGGACACGGCTCCCGAGCCGACGGCGCTCGCCGCCCTGTTGGGCGCCCTCGAGGTCTCGCCGTCCGTCGGTGTGGCCGGCCCGAAGATCCTCGACTGGGACGACGCGTCGTTCCTCCGTCGCTACGGCGAGACGATCACCACCCTCGGGGCGGCGGTCCCGGTGGTCGAGGACGAGCTCGACCAGGCCCAGCACGACACGATGAACGACGTGATGGCGGTCGGTCCGGCCGGCATGCTCGTGCGCCATCAGCTGTGGGACCGGTTGGGCGGCTTCGACCAGGCCCTCGTGGCGGACGACGCCCTCGACTTCTGCATCAGGACCCGCCTCGCGGGCTACCTGGTCGCGGTCGTGCCGACGGCGCGGGTCGCCTCCGCCGGCGAAGGCATCGCCGGGCCCTCCTGGTCGAACCGGCTCGGCGCGCGTCGTCGTCGCCACCGCCAGGCCCGCGCCGCACAGCTCCACCGCCGTCTCGTCTATGCGCCCGGGATCATGGTCCCGGTGCACTGGCTCAGCCTCGTGCCCCTCGCCATCCTGCGGGTCATCGGCCACTTCGTGAAGAAGCAACCCGAGCTCGTGCTGGGCGAGCTCTCGGCGGCGTTCGCCGTCGCGTTCTCCGGGACGAAGGTCGGGAGTGCGCGGCGCCAGCTCGCGAAGAACCGCACCTTGGGCTGGTCGAGTATCGCCGGCCTGCGGATGCGACTCGACGAGGTCCGACGCAAACGCGCGCTCGCGCGGGAGGCGACGCAGATCGGCTTCATCGGTGAGGAACGCGACCTTCGCTTCTTCTCCGGCGGAGGCGCCTGGGTCGTCCTCGCGACGGCGGTCATCGGAGCGGCGATCCTCGCTCCGCTCCTCGGAGCCACGTACCTCACCGGCGGGGGACTCCTCCCGCTCTCGGCGACGGTCGGCGAACTCTGGCAGCACATCGGCTTCGGGTGGCGCGACGTCGGTCTCGGCTTCGTCGGTGCCGCCGACCCGTTCAGCGCGGTCCTCGCAGTGCTCGGGACCATCACCTTCTGGCAGCCGTCCTTCTCCCTGGTCCTCCTCTTCCTGCTCGCACTGCCGCTCTCGGCGCTCGGCGCCTGGTTCGCTGCCACCCGGCTCACGGAGCGCAGCGGTCCTCGAGCGGTGGCGGCGCTGCTCTGGGCGCTCGCCCCGACGCTCCTGACCGCACTCGCCGATGGACGTCCCGCGGCCGTCATCGTCCATGTCCTGCTGCCCTGGCTGTTCTACGCGGGTGTGGTCGCGTCCCGGTCGTGGGCCGCAGCCGGCACGAGCGCCTTCCTGTTCGCCGCGATCGTCGCGAGCTCGCCGTCCCTCGCCCCGGCGTTGCTCGTCATCTGGGTCGTCGCGATGGTCTTCGCCGGTCGTGGTGTCGCCAGGGTCGGCCTCGTCCCGATCCCCGCCATCGCGCTGTTCGCTCCGCTCATCTGGCAGCAGGGGCTCCACCGGAACAACTGGCTCGGAATCCTCGCCGACCCCGGTGTCGCGACGCCTGCGACCGCGGCGTCCGGCTGGCAACTGTCCCTCGGCTTCCCCGGCGGCAGCCTGGGTGGATGGAGCCAGCTCGGTGCAGCGCTCGGACTGCCGGGTGCGGCTCCCGCCATCGTGGTGCCCGCGCTGCTCGCGCCGCTCGCGATCCTCGCTCTGCTGGCCCTGTTCCTCCCGGGGTCCCGACGGGCCGTCCCGTTGCTCATCGCGGCGTTCCTCGGACTCGTGTCGGCCGTGTTCGCCACGCATCTCCTCCTCGCCTCGGCCGCCGGAACGGCCGTCCCCGTCTGGGCCGGCGCGGCGATCAGCCTGTACTGGCTCGGGATCGTGGGTGCTGCGACCCTCGGCCTCGACCGCATCCCACGGTTCCGGGCGGTTCCGGCGCTCGTCATGGTCCTCGCCGCCGCGGTGATCGCCCTCCCACTCGCCCTCGCCCAGCCTCTCGGCACCTCGGTGGTCCGTGAGAGCTCCGGTCGCCAGCTGCCCGCCTACGTGACGGCCGCGACGCAGACCGATCCTCGGCTCGGCACCCTCGTCATCACCCCCGGCGACGACGGGACCATCACCGCGGTCGTCATCCGTGGCCAGGGGGAGACGCTCGACGGCCAGTCGACCATCGCCCAGACGGCCCCCGGCGTGTCCTCGGACGACCGCGTCGTCGCCGAGCTCGCCGGCAACCTCGCGTCGCAGAGCGGACTGGACCCGACGGAGACCCTCGTCGAGCACGGTATCGCCTTCGTGCTGCTGTCGCCGGTCGCCGACGGCGAGGAGCAGACGGTGGCGGGTCAGACCGCCGGTCGTGCGGCGAGTGCGCTCGACGCCAACGCGGCGCTGGTCGCCGTCGGTGACACGACGAGCGGCACACTCTGGCGCACCGTCGCGGACGTCGGCACCGGTCCCGAGCTCCCGACGTCGAATGTGCTCGGCACCCTCATCGGTGTCGGTCTTGGCGTCGTGTTCCTCATCACCCTGCTCCTGAGCATCCCCAACGGTGCGTCCCGCGACGGATACCGCGCGGGATCCCGGAAGCCCGTGAAGCTGAAGGGTCGTGCTGCTCGCAAGGCGGCCGCGTCCGGGGCGACGGTCGCGGTGATCGACGACGAGGCGACCGGCACGTACGACGACGAGGAACCGACCGCCGATCTCGACGACGAGGCGGAGGGTTCCGAGTCGGCCGACACCACCGACGCGTCGACCCGCCCGTCCAAGCCGCGTTGGTGGCGTCGGGGGCAGGCCTCCTCCGCTGAGGCGCCCGTGCCCGCGGCGGTGACTGCCGAACCAGCCGATGACGCCGAGTCCGTCGACGACCGTGCATCGACCGTCGACACCGGGTCGGCCGACGACACCGTCGCTCGCGATGGAACCGTGCCGGTCACGGACGACACCGTCGACACGGACCGCGACGTGACCGGGTCGACTCCAGACGCCGACGCGGACGCGAACACCACAGCCGACCAGGTCCCCGACGAACCGGCGGTCGCCGCGCGCGATGCCGCCGTGCCAGATCCGGATCCGAGCGACTCGACCGAGACGACGCCGGATCCCGACACCACCCGCCGGGACACCCCGGGAACGGAGCAGCCGCATGCCCAGTAAGCGCGGAGTCGCCATCACCTCCGGTCGGATCGTCACCGGCCTCGTCGGGATCGGGATCGCCGCGGTCACGATCGCAGCGGCCGGGCAGCTGCCCCTCCCGACGGTGGAGATCGCCCCTCAGGACATCCGAGTCACCCCGGTGGCCGGCGACCAGTCGGTCGTGTGCCCGGGGCCGCTGCTCGCCCTGGCCCAGGACGCGACAGCCGCGACGGCAGCCGGCTCCTTCGGCCCGGCGAGCGTCGACTTCGGAGCGAACGGGGTGACGCCCACGACGAGTGAGCTCGCCGCACCCGACAACACGAGCGGCGCGGCGGACGGCGGACCCACGGTGATCACCGTCCCCGGCGCGACCGACGGGACGGTGACGCCCCTGAGCGGTGCGCAGTCGCAGATCGCCGCCGAAGCCGAGGTCGCCGGCCTGGCCGCCGCCGCCTGCACGCCGGCATCGGCCGAGAGCTGGCTCGTCGGCGGATCGAGTGACATCGGTCGCACCACGCTGGTCCTCCTGAGCAATCCGTCGGCCGTCGATGCGAACGTGACCCTCGAGGTCTTCGGCGCCGCCGGGCGGATCGACGCTCCGGGTGCCGCCGGGATCGTCGTCGCCACCGGCACGCAGCGGGTGATCGCCCTCACCGGCCTCGCACCCAACGAGCCGACCCCGGTCGTGCACGTGACGAGCGAGGGCGGCCAGGTGGTGGCCGCGCTCCAGCAGAGCACGGTCCGCGTCCTGACCCCCGGTGGTGTCGAGGTCCAGGGGCCGACCGCGTCGCCGTCGACCGACCTCGTGATCCCGGGCGTCGTCGTCACGGCCCCGGCGGCCGCAGGGGCGAGCTCCGACACCGCGTCCGTCGACGACCGGGCCACGGCCCTCAGACTGTTCGCGCCGGGATCCGAGCCCGCCGACGTCGTCATCACCGCCACCCGCGAGAACGCGAAGGACGAGCCGATCGTCATCGACGCGACCATCCAGCCGGGCGTTCCCGGTGAGATCGCGCTCGCCGAACTCCCGGCCGGCGAGTTCTCGCTGGAGGTCACCTCGACCCGACCGGTGGTCGCGGCGGCCAGGACGAACTCGCGCGGCGGAACGCTCGAGGACTTCGCCTGGTTCGGAGCGACACCCGCACTCGACGACACCGCAGCCTTCACGGTCCCCACCGGGCCGGGGCAGAAGCTCCACGTCTTCAACCCGTCTGGCTCCGAGGCCGAACTCACGTTGACAGGGGCTGACGGCAAGGAGACCACGGCGAAGGTCGGAGCCGGCGCGGCGGTGACGCTCGGCGTCGGCTCGGGTCAGAGTTACGTCGTCGCCGGGGCCGACGGCCTCCACGCCTCGATCAGTCTCGCTGCGGCGGGGCGGCTCACGTCGCTCCCGGTCACGCCGCCGAACCCGCTGGCGGCTCCGATCAGCGTCTATCCGCGTTGACCGCGGCGGCCTCGGGTCAGAGGAACCGGTAGCGTTCCGGCCCGAGGTCCCAGGGGTCTTTGCCGAGGAGCTCGGCGACGGCGCGGAACACGCAGCTCTCCACCATCATGCGCTGGTGCAGCTCGTCGTTCCGGTGGAGCTTGCTCATCCGCTGGATGGGCAGCCGGTACAGGATGATGCGACGGCGTGCTCGGTCGACGAACCAGCGGTCGACGCCGTCCGTCCCGGAGTTCTGCGCCGGCATCGCGCCGACCTCGAACCGGACGTCGGCGAGTTCGGCGGGCCAGGCTCCGCGGAGGTAGTCGGCGGTGGTGGCGACCGTCAGGTCGAACTGGTCGATCCGGGTATCGATCGGTGGCACGTCCGGTCCGACGACGCTTGAACGACCGTTGCGACCGTGCCGTGATCGGCGGCGCGAGAGGGCGCCTCGCGTCTCCTCGTCAGCCTGCGCCATGCGTCCAGTCTAGGTGTGGTCGGCGGCCCGGTTCAGACCCGCTCGACCGGCGAGCCGGACGGTGCCGCCGGCGCCCGCGGGCTACGCTGGGGCAAATGGTGGACAGGATGTGTTCGAAGGTCGGCTGCTCGCGCGAGCCCGTGGCGACGCTGACCTACGACTACCGTGACTCGATGGCCGTCCTCGGTCCGCTGAGCATCGAGAAGAGCCCGCACAGCTACGACCTGTGCTCCATCCACGCCGTGCGGCTGAGCGTGCCGCAGGGCTGGAGCGTCGTGAAGCACAGCGTCCTCGGCGACGTCGGCTACGGCTCCTGACCAGCGGCATTCCACCGCGCCGTGCCGATCTCGGGGCCGACATGAAGGTCCACGACGCGTGACGGTCTGCGAGAATGGCGTCATGAGTTCTTCCGCACCGTCTGCCCCCACGACCACCCTGCCCTACAAGGTGGCCGACCTGTCGCTCGCCGAGGCCGGCCGACACCAACTCCGCCTCGCCGAGAACGAGATGCCCGGCCTGATGGCCCTCCGCGAGGAGTTCGGCGCGAGCCAGCCCCTCGCCGGCGCCCGTATCGCCGGTTCGCTGCACATGACGGTGCAGACCGCGGTGCTCATCGAGACGCTCGTCGCGCTCGGTGCCCAGGTCCGCTGGGCGAGCTGCAACATCTTCTCGACCCAGGACGAGGCGGCGGCCGCCGTCGCCGTCGGTCCGCACGGGACCGTCGAGGCACCGGCCGGTGTGCCGGTCTTCGCCTGGAAGGGCGAGACGCTCGAAGAGTACTGGTGGTGCACCGAGCAGATCTTCGACTGGTCGACCGAGGCGGCCACGGCCGGCGCCGAGTGGACCGGCCCCAACCTCATCCTCGACGACGGTGGCGACGCGAGCATGCTCGTCCACCAGGGCCGTCGGTTCGAGCTGGCGGGAGCGGTCCCCGACACGACGGACGCCGACAGCCACGAGTACAGCATCGTCCTCGACGTGCTCCGTCGCTCGCTCGCCGGCAGCAGCGACCGTTGGACGAAGGTCGCCGCCGACATCCTCGGCGTGACCGAGGAGACCACCACCGGTGTCCACCGCCTCTACGAGCTGGCGAAGCAGGGTGAACTGCTGTTCCCCGCGATCAACGTGAACGACTCGGTCACGAAGAGCAAGTTCGACAACAAGTACGGCATCCGGCACTCGCTGCCGGACGGCCTCAACCGCGCGACCGACGTGCTCATCGGTGGCAAGGTCGTCTTCGTCGCGGGCTACGGCGACGTCGGCAAGGGCGCGGCCGAGGCCCTCCGCGGCCAGGGCGCTCGGGTCATCGTCTCCGAGGTCGACCCGATCTGCGCCCTCCAGGCGTCGATGGACGGCTTCCAGGTCGCGACCCTCGAGAGCGTCGCCGACCAGGTCGACATCATCGTGACGTGCACCGGCAACTTCAACGTCGTCACCCTCGATCACATCCTCGCGCTCAAGCACCTCGCGATCGTCTCGAACGTCGGGCACTTCGACAACGAGATCGACATGGCCTCGCTCGAGGCGCTCGAGGGGGCCGAGAAGATCGAGATCAAGCCCCAGGTCCACGAGTGGCGCCTCCCCACGGGGCGCAGCGTCCTCGTGCTCAGCGAGGGACGCCTCATGAACCTCGGGAACGCGACGGGGCACCCCTCGTTCGTGATGAGCAACTCGTTCACGAACCAGGTGCTCGCACAGCTCGAGCTCTGGACGCGGATCGAGGAGTACCCGATCGGCGTGTACGTGCTGCCGAAGCACCTCGACGAGAAGGTCGCACGCCTGCACCTCGACGCGCTCGGCGTGCAGCTGACGACGCTCACGGGCGAGCAGGCCGACTACATCGGCGTGCCGGTCGAGGGCCCGTACAAGGTCGACCACTACCGCTACTAGGCGGTGCCGCCGGTTCCCCGCCTCAGCGGTCGGGGAACCGGTGCGGCTGACCGCTCAGCACCGGCTGGAGGAGTGACAGGCGCTGACGGGCCGCGAGCTGGGCCTGGTACTCGCGCTCCCGGCGGATGACGGAGACCCCGACGAGGAACGCCTCCGGCGGAGCGATCGGCAGGGGCGACACGAATCGGGACACCTCTGCCGCGAGTTCGGCCGCCAATCGGGTCCTCGTGGCCGGGGTGAGCGATCCGGCCTGCTTGAGGAACTGGGTGACGCGCCGCGCCAGCGGGTCGGGCAGTCGGGCCACGTCGGCGCCGCCGGCCCAGGCGGCGAGCTGCGGCGGGATCATCGCGACGGGCTCCACCACCCGCGGCAGACGCTCACGTTGGCTGTAGGTCCCGGCGAGCACGTCGCCCAGACGCTTCGAGCGAGCACTGAGCAGGCCGGTGAGTGCGGCGATGCCGCCGGCTGTGGCGTAGATCTCGAAGTACCCGGTGAGGGCACGGATGAACGCGTGCCGGAAGCCGGGTGCACCCCCGTCGTCTCGGACGATGCGGGCACCGACGACCAGTCTGCCGAGCGACCGTCCGCGGGTGGCGATCTCGACCGCCGCAGGCAGGACGACGAGGCAGAGCACCGTCAGGCCGAGCACGATGGCGGTGAACATCGCGGTGTCCATGGCGACCCCGGACAGGATCCAGGAGAACATCGCGAGCATGAGGCCGACGAACACGAGGATCGACACCACGTAGTCGATGATGGCGCCCGCCGCGCGCAGGATGAATCCGGTGGGCCGCACGTCGAGGGCGACCGCCTCGCCGGTGATCAGCTCGGTGCCGTCGTCCAGCGTCGTCTCGTGCAGCGGGACCCGGGCCGGTTCGGACATGTGCTCCATTCAAGCAGATGCGCGGGGGACCGGCCATGGAGCGCCACCAACGCGTAGCATGGCTGCGATGGACCTCGACGCCTACTCCGCAGCCCACCGCCAGGAATGGGACCGCCTCGACGCGCTCGGCAAGCAGCGGTTCTTCAGCGGGCCGGAGGCCGATGAGCTGATCGACCGCTACCAGGCCGGAGCGACCCAGCTCTCCGCGATCAAGACGACGGCCGGATCGACCCTCGTCGGCGACCGCCTCTCGGTGTCGCTGTCGCGGGCGCGCCTCCGGTTCACCGGCGCCAGCGCGAACGTGTTGTCGAGTGTCCCGCGGTTCTTCGTCCTGGCGCTGCCGGCCGCGCTCTACCGGGTCCGGTGGGTGACCCTCGCGGTCGCGGTCGCGACGGTCGTCATCGCGACCCTCTACGCCGTGTGGATCGCCGGCAACCCGCAGGTCCTCGCGAACCTCGGTACCGACGCCCAGCTCAAGCAGTACGTCGAGGACGACTTCGTCGCCTACTACTCCAACAATCCGGCGGCGAGCTTCGCCGGTCAGGTGTGGACCAACAACGCGTGGATCGCAGCGCAATGCGTCGCGTTCGGCATCAGCGGTGTCTGGGTCCCGTACATCATCGTCACCAACGCCCAGGGGGTCGGGCAGGCCGCAGGGGTGATGTTCGCCTACGGCAAGGGCGACGTGTTCTTCGAGTACATCCTCCCGCACGGCATGCTCGAGCTCACTGCGGTGTTCGTTGCGGCGGCGGCGGGTCTCCGCATCTTCTGGGCCTGGGTGGCACCGGGGCCACGGACGAGGGGCCAGGCGCTTGCCGAGGAGGGCCGAGCGCTGTTCACGATCGCCATCGGGCTGGTGATCGTGCTCTTCGTCTCGGGGCTCGTCGAGGGCTTCGTGACGCCGGCACCGTGGCCGTGGGCGGTCAAGATGCTCATCGGCGGGGGAGCGCTCGCCGCGTTCCTGACCTACATGTGCTGGTGGGGCGGTCGCGCGTACCGCTCGGGGGAGCGGGGCGACCTGGCTGAGTTCGAGGCCGGCGCGAAGCGGATCGTCGCCGGCTGACGGCTACTCGCCGGCTTCGGATCGTGCGCGGCGCTCGGCGTTCCTGGCGTTGACCCGGGCGTTCTCGGCGTTCACCTCAGCATGGACGGCGCGCTCCTGCACGAGCCAGGCGGGCAGCGTGCGGAGGAGCTCTTGGATCTGTTCGGTGGTCAACGCCTCGGTGATTTCGGCGCGAGCCAGACCGGAGGTCGACACGCCCAGCTTGCGGGCGACGACGTCGCGCGGGTGCGGTCCGTTCTTGCGGAGCTCGACGAGCCAGTCCGCCGGGTTCGCCTGCAGTTCGAGGAACGCCGACCGCGTGATCGGCTCCTCCTGGAACGACGCCGGGGTCGCCGGCAGGTAGACCCCGAGCTTCTTCGCCGCGGTCGCCGGTTTCATGATCTGTTCGCTCGCACCCATCCGCTCAGCGTACCTCGCTGCGGTGTCCTCGCCCAACCGGCCGGATCACCCGTCGACTGAGCTGCAGTAGTGTGGCAAGCCGAGCAGTGGAGGCTTCGATGGACAGGCAGGACGACCAGGTCGACGGGATCGAGGTCGGCGACGACGGGATCGGTGCCGACACGGTGCCGGAGATCGTCCCGCCGGCGCTGACCGTCGCCTACGCGCGCGGTGTGAACCCGGGGAAGTGGGCGCGCATCTGGAGCGAGCGCCGTCCGGAGGACGAACTCCGCCTGATCCGAGTGGACCTCGACGAGCAGCGAGCGGTCCTGGCCTCCGGTGCGGCGGACGTCGTGCTCGCCCGGGTCCCGATCGACCAGGACGGGCTGAACACGATCTCCCTGTTCGAGGAGCTCCCCGTCGTCGTCTTCGCCAAGGGCGCTGCCCTCGGAGCCGAGGACACGGTCGGGATGGCCGCGCTCGCCGACGAGCAGCTGATCATGACGCCGCTCGTCCTCGAATGGGCCGAACGTGCCGCCGTACTCGGGTTCGACGCCCCGGCGGCCCCGTTGACCGACGACCCGGAGGCAGCGGTCGAACTGGCCGCGTCCGAGGTCGGGATCGTCGTGGTCCCGCAGTCGGTCGCGCGACTGCACCAGCGGAAGGACGTGGAGTACCGTCCGATCGTCGGTCTTCCATCGATCCCGGTCGTGCTGGTCTGGCCGCAGGACCGCGAGGACGAAGCCGTGGAGGAGTTCATCGGCATCGTGCGCGGACGCACGGCCAACAGCTCGCGACGGTCCGCCCCGACCGAGCAAGCCGCCGCTCCTGCACCGCAGCAGGCTGCGAGACGACGGAAGAAGCCGAAGGCCGGTTCGACCCAGGGCACCGCCGCCGGGACGAGCCGAGGCGCCCAGCTCGCCGCGCGGAAGGCCAAGCAGGAGGAGCTCGCCCGGGAACGCCGCAAGAAGCGCAAGGGCCGCTGATCCGTCCTCCCGGGTCCCGCCGGCACGCGGAGGGACCCGACCGATCGGGCTAGAGCCGACCGGAGGCCTTGAGCGCGATGTAGGCGTCGGCGAGCGCCGGGGGCAGGGTCTCCGGCGAACCGGTGACCACGTCGGCCCCGAGCTGTCTGATCGCCGCCGACACGCGTTCGATGTCGAGCAGGGCGCGTTCGGCCGCAGCGGCGCGGTACACGGTCTCGCGGTCGCCGCGGTCGCGCGTGGCCTCGAGGGTCGCCGGGTCGACGACGCTCGTCACGACCACCGTGTGGCGCTGCGTGAGCTGGGGGAGGACGGCGAGGAGCCCGCGCGCGGCCCCCGGGGCGTCGATCGAGGTCTGCAGGACGACGAGAGCGCGCTGGTTCGTGATCTGTCTGACCTGGCCGGGGACCGCGTCCCAGTCGGTCTCGATGAGTTCCGGGTCGACGAGCGCCATCGCGTCGACCATCCTCGAGAGGAGTTCGGCACCGGTCGCGCCCTGGACGCGACCACGCACCCGACGGTCGTAGGCGAGATAGTCGATGCGGTCCCCGGCTCTCGTGGCGAGCGCGGCCAGCAGGAGCGCGGCTTCGAACGCCGTGTCGATGCGCGGCTCATCGGCGATGCGAGCAGCGGAGGTGCGGCCGGTGTCGGTGACGATGACGACCCGGCGGTCACGCTCGGGCCGCCAGGTGCGGATCATGACGTCGCCGCGTCGTGCCGTGGCACGCCAGTCGATCGAACGGACGTCGTCACCTCGCACGTATTCGCGGAGGGAGTCGAACTCGGTGCCCTGACCGCGGACCATGACGCTCGTCGCGCCGTCGAGTTCGCGGAGGCGTGCGATCCGGCTCGGGAGGTGCTTCCGGGAGTTGAACGCCGGCAGGACCCGGAGATGCCCGGCGCTGTTCAGCGTCGCCTGTCGTGCGAGGAGACCGAGCGGACCGAACGACCGCACCGTGACCTGGGACACCCGTCGCTCGCCCCGACGGAACGGGGTGAGCTCCAGGCTGACGCTCCGCCGCTCCCCGGGTGGGAGGTCGACGCGGAGGCGCTGGGTGGGCGCGCCGGCGGACGGCTGCCAGGCGTCGCGCACCAGCGCCCGGACGCGGCGACCTCCGCGGTTGGTGAGGAAGAGGGTGCTCGTCGCCGAGTCACCGAGCCTGACCCGGGACGGCAGCTGCCGTTGCAGGACGATGTCGCGAGGCGAACCGGCGACCACGAGGTCGAGCGCTCCGAGCGCGGCGGCGAGGATGAGCCACGCGATGAACGCCGGAGCGGCATCGCCCGTGAGCACGCCGAGCACCACGATCGGCACGATGCCGAACGCGACGAGCGCGACGAACCTCCCGGTGACGGCCATCTAGATGGGCACCTGCACCTGCTGCATGATCGACCGCAGGATCGCGTCGACCGAGACACCCTCGAGCTCGGCCTCGGGCCGCAGCTGCATGCGGTGGCGCCACACCGGGAGGACCATCGTCTGCACGTGGTCGGGGGTGATCGACTGGTAGCCGCTCAGCCAGGCCCAGGCCTTCGCCGACGCGAGGAGGGCGGTCGTCCCTCGAGGGCTGACCCCGAGCCGGACGGACGGGCTGCGCCGCGTGGCGCGCGCGAGGTCGACGATGTAGGCGAGGACGTCGGCGCTGGCACCCACGCGTCCGACCTCGAGCTGCGCCGCCCGCAGATCGGCCGCGCCCATGACCGGGGTGACACCCGCGGCCGTGAGGTCGCGCGGGCTGAACCCGGCGGAGTGCCGCCGGAGCACCTCCACCTCGACGTCGCGTTCGGGCACGTCGAGGACGAGCTTCAGCAGGAAGCGGTCGAGCTGCGCCTCGGGGAGCGTGTAGGTGCCCTCGTACTCGATCGGGTTCTGCGTGGCGGCCACGATGAACGGGTCCGGAAGTGGCAGCGAACGGCCGTCGACGCTGACCTGGCGCTCCTCCATCGCCTCCAGCAGGGCCGACTGGGTCTTCGGGGGCGTTCGGTTGATCTCGTCGGCCAGCAGGATGTTCGTGAACACCGGACCCTCGCGGAACTCGAACTCACCGGTCTTGGCGTCGTAGACGAGGGAGCCCGTGACGTCGCCGGGCATGAGGTCGGGCGTGAACTGCACACGCTTCGTGTCCAGACTGAGCGCATGGCTGAGCGATCGGACGAGCAGCGTCTTCGCGACGCCGGGCACACCCTCGAGGAGCGCGTGGCCCTTGGCGAGGAGCGCGATGACGAGCCCGGTGACGGCGGCGTCCTGACCCACCACGGCCTTGCCGACCTCGACGCGGACCTGGGCGAGTGCTCGCCGGAGGTCGTCGGGGTTCGGTGCGGTGGATCCTGGCACGGGGGCGTCGGTCATGGATGGTTCCTTCCGGTGAGGTCCGTGGCGCGCGCGACGGCGGCTTCGAGATCGAGCAGGTGATCGGACAGGGAGACGAGGTCGGCGTCGCTCGTCGGTACGGCGTCGAGCAGGACGGACCGCACGTGCCGAGGGTCGAGTCCGGCGAGTCCGGCGACCGTGTCGGCGACCTCGACGACGGAGGCGTGGCGCGAGAGGCCTGCGGCGACCGCGAGGCGGGACACGGTGCCGATCCGCAGCGCGTCGAGCGCCCGCTGACGGTTGCCGGACCGCTGGTAGAGGCGTGCGCGCCCCTCCATCGTCTCGCTCGCGCGGACCGCGACGGGCAGGTCCTCGATGACGAGCGGGCCGAAGCGTCGCCCGCGCCAGAACATGGCCAGGATCGCCGTGATGACGACGGTGCCGGTGACTCCGGCGACCCAGCTCGGCGTCAGCTCGTCGAGGCTCGGGGGACCGGTGACCGGAACGTCGGCGAGGCTCGGCAGGTACCAGACCAACTGCTCGGTGGAGCCGAGCAGGCCGAGCGCGAGGGCGGCGTTCCCCGCACGGTCGACGACGTCGTTCGTCAGGGCGTCGGCGGAGCCGAGTAGCACCCGTGCACCGTCCGTCTGCGTCACGACCGCGCTCCCGCCGCCGTCGGCGGTGAAGCAGCCCTCGGCGTCGGCGTCGGTGGTCGTGTACAGCGTCCACCCACCGGTGACCGTCCCCGCCCGCTCGGCGGTGGGGTCGCCGCAGTCGGACGACAGGACGTCGGCGGAGTCCGAGCTGCCCGCGAACGAGACGCCGGGGAACAGGGTGCGGAGCGCCGCGGCTCGCGGGGTGACGACGACGAGTCCGGCGTCGGCGTCGCTCAACCGCTCGAGCTGCGAGGCGTCGAGCAGTCCGCTGGGATCGAACAGGAGGACGGTGCTGTCGGTGTCCTCGACCGCCTCGAGTGTCGCGTCGAGCGTGGTGGTCTCCGTCACGGTGACGCCCTCCTGGCGGAGCACCTGCGCGAGCGCGCGGCCGCCGTTCGGGGTCTGGTTTCCGGGGCTGAGCAGCGCCGCGTCGATCGATGCGCCTCGCGTGGCGAACATGAGCACGAGGGCGATCCCGACCGCGAAGACCGCCGCGATGATCCAGAACCGGTTCCGTCGCAGCCGGGTCCGCAGCCGTGGTGTGGCGACGTCGGGCTCGGGCTCCCGCTGCACCGGGGGCTTCGTCGCGAGCGTCACCGGACCAGCTCCTCGGGGTCGGCGAGGAGCCGCGGCGCGGCGGCGGAGAGCCGGGCGTCGAGCGCTTCGAGCTCCCGGTACTGTGCCTCGGTGCCCGTCGCCTCGAGGTAGCGGACGGCGTCGAAGACGTCCGCGGCCTCTGCGAGCGCGCGTCCGTCCTGCGGGAACGCGGCCGCCGCCCGGGCGGCGAAACCGTGCGCCGTCGTGCCGGGGGTGACCACGACGATCGTCCGCTCGGACAGTCCGCGAGCGATCGCCCGATACAGCTCCTGGAGCGCGAGGGTCCAGTCGCCGGCCGCGGCGGCGGTCCTCGCGTCCTGGCGCAACCGCTCGGCGGTCCGATCGTCGCGTTCGCCGAAGAGGTCGAGCTGACGGGCGCTCCGCCGGTTGAGGCGGGGGACGCCCCACACGATGAACGCGATGACAATCCCGACGACGACCACGGTCATCGCGATGATCGGGAACAGGCCGGTGAAGGGGCCCTCACCCGGCACCCGGAGGGAGTTCACCCAGTCCCAGAACGCCTTCGACACGATGTCCCACAACGACGGTTGCGCTGTCTGATACTCGGGCTTCGACAGCTCGCGCTGCAGGAGGTCCCGGGCGCCCGGTGCATCCGGGACGAGCGGGACGTCGAGGCGCGACGCGAGGAACAGCGGGCTCATCGGGTCGCTTTGCCTCCGGCGGCGGCGGCGTCGAAGGGGTTGTCGACCGTCTCGCGACCGCCAGCGCGCGCCTCGACGAACCGCGCGAGGTCGAGGTCGAGCCCCTCCTTGCGCATCCGCAGGTCCACATAGATGACCGCCGACGTGGCACTGATGACGACGACCGTGATCGCGCCGATGATGACGGAGACGAGCAATGACAGGCCCTGCGCGGCGATGGTGGCGACGATCATGGTCGCCTCCGAGTCCACCCCGACGAACAGCACGGGGACGAGACTCGCGAGCAGGCTGATCGGGGTCGCGACGACCTGCGACGCGACACTGACGACCGAGGAGACGAGGAACTGGACGCCGAAGGTCCGCCAGAAATAGCCGTCGGTCAGGCGCCAGGAGCGAGCGAGCGAGGGGAAGACCTTGCCGTTCTCGAGGACGATGATGCTCGGTGTGAGGGAGAACTTCGTCCCGAGCCACACGGAAGCGGCGATCAGGACGAGCAGCGCTCCGATGCCCATGACCACCGTCAGAACCACGCCCGCGGTCCCGCCGAGACCGGTCAGCACGAATCCGAGGCCCACCGCGACGGCGATGAACACCGTCACGACACCGATCAGGAGGAAGGTGTAGCCGATGAGCGGCAGGAAGCGCCCCTTCGTGCGCCGCCAGAGCACGCCGAGCGGCAACTTCTCGCCGAGGGTGCCGCGAGCGACCTCTTGCGCGATGATGCCCTGCAGGATCGCGCTGCCGGCGATCGAGACCGCCACCGGGATGAGGAAGGACAGGATGATGGCCGTGATCGCCCCGGCGCTGATGGCGTCCTCCTCGCCTGGGGCCGCCTGCGACAGCCGGCTCAACGAGAGCCAGGTGACGACGCCGACGATCACGAGGGAGAGGACGGCGGTGAGACCCTGCAGCAGGAGGGCGCTCCCGAACGTCGCCTTCGGGTTGCGTCGCAGCACGAGGAAGGGCGCGCCGAACAGGTCGCTGAAGGACAGTGGCCGGAGCGGGATGAGCCCCGGCTTCGGCGGTGGTGCCCAGCCCTGCTGGGGACCCGGGGCCCAGGGCGCGCCGGTCGCGTACGGATTCGCGTCGTAGGCGGCGGTCGGAGCCGAGGGAGGGGTCCCGTACCCGGGCTGCTGAGCCTGGGGGTACGGCTGGGTGTACTGGGGCGGGACCTGCTGCGGATACGGCTGCTGGCCGTATCCCGGCTGTGGATACGTCGCCTGCGGCGGGTACCCGGGCTGCTGCGGGTATCCCTGCTGCGGCGGATACCCGGGTTGCTGTGGGGCTCCCTGCGGCGGCAGCGGCGGATAGCCGGGCTGCTGTGGATACCCCGGCTGCGGTGTCGCCTGCTCCGGCGCCACCGGCTGCTGTGGCCCCTGCGGCGTCGCCCACGGGTTCGGATCCTGATCGCCCATCTCGCCCCCGGCTCGCTGTTCCGTGTCCATCAGCAACACCCCCTCGCCGTCTCGAACCCCTCCATGTTGTCACACCGAGCCTGCCCGCGACCGGCGGTTCGGCGGTTCTCCTGGACACTTCGACTACGCTGAGGCGAGACGTAAGGACACCGGTCAGGCAGCGCGGCCGGCCGGTCACACCCGAGACGGAGCTATGAACGCACGCATTCTCGTCGTCGACGACGACACCGCACTCGCCGAGATGATCGGCATCGTGCTGCGCACCGAGGGCTTCGAGCCGTCGTTCTGTGCGGACGGCGGCGGCGCGCTCCAGGCGTTCCGCGACACCAAGCCCGACCTCGTCCTCCTCGACCTCATGCTCCCGGGGATCGACGGGATCGAGGTGTGCCGCCTGATCCGTCAGGAGTCCGGCGTCCCGGTCATCATGCTGACCGCGAAGTCCGACACCGCGGACGTGGTGAAGGGGCTCGAGTCCGGCGCCGACGACTACATGGTGAAGCCGTTCAACCCGAAGGAGCTCGTCGCCCGGATCCGCACGCGGCTGCGCGCGCCGGCCGCCGACCTCGCGGAGACCCTCCGCATCGGCGACCTCACCGTTGACGTCGCGGGCCACGAGGTCCGTCGCGCCGACGGCGTCATCGGGCTCACGCCGCTGGAGTTCGACCTCCTCCTCGCACTGGCCAGCAAACCCCAGCAGGTCTTCACCCGCGAGATGCTGCTCGAACAGGTCTGGGGATATCACTACAAGGCCGACACCCGACTCGTGAACGTCCACGTGCAGCGGCTCCGCGCCAAGGTCGAGGAAGACCCCGACAACCCGAAGATCGTCATGACGGTGCGTGGCGTCGGATACCGCGCCGGCGCGGTCACCGGCTGATCCGACATGGCCTCCCGACTCGCCGGCTGGGCGGCCGACTGGCGGCTGTGGCGGAGGTGGCCGCAGCAGGTGCGCTCGCAGTGGCGGCGCTCGCTGCAGTTCCGGACGGTCGCCATCACGGTCGGCCTCTCGGGACTCGCCATCCTCCTGACCGGCGCCTACCTCTCGTTCAGCATCGGCAACGACCTCTTCCAATCCCGGCTGCAGCAGGCGCTCGGCGGCTCCGGTCGCGCCATCGCGTCCGCGCAGAGCATCCTCGACGCGTCCGACGCCAGCGAGCGGGTCGCCCTGCAACAGCTCATGGGGACCGTGCGGACCGATCTCCAGACGACGTCCGGCAGCAGCCTCATCGCCGCCTACCGAGCACCGGGCCAGGACTTCAGTCAGGTCACACCCCCGGGCTTCGAGTCGCCGGGGCTCGGCGGCGGTGTCATCTCCGACGCGCTGACCGAGGCGGTCCGGGCCGACCCGGACACCCTCCAGTGGCAGTCGGTCACGCTCACCGCGGCCGACGGCTCGTCGACGGCCGGCATCGTCGTGGGCTCGGAGGTCTCGATGCCGACCGCCGGCTCCTACGAGATCTACCTCGGCTACGACCTGAGCGAATCGGAGCAGACGCTCGGCTTCGTCCAACGGACCCTCTTCGTCGCGGGTGTCGGCCTCATGATCCTCGTCGGTGGCGCAGCGTGGTTCATCGTCCGCTTCGTCGCGACACCGATCCGGTCCGCCGCCGAGACGAGTCAACGCCTCGCCGGCGGCGACCTCGACGTGCGGATGCCCGAGAAGGGCGAGGACGAGCTCGCCATCCTCGCCCGCTCCTTCAACGGGATGGCCGCCAGCATGCAGAAGCAGATCAAGGAACTCGCTGAGCTCTCGCTCGTGCAGCAGCGGTTCGTCTCGGACGTCTCCCACGAGCTGCGCACGCCCCTGACGACCATCCGCCTGGCCGGCGACGTGCTCTACGACCAGCGCGACTCCTTCCCACCGGCCACCGAGCGGACGGCCGAGCTCCTCCACGACCAGGTCGGGCGGTTCGAGATCCTGCTGGCCGATCTGCTGGAGATCAGCCGCTACGACGCCGGGAGCATCGAACTCGAACTGGAACCGACGAGTCTCGTCCATCTCGCCGAGGAGGTCGTGGAGGAGCTCCGCCCGCTCGCGGAACCCACGGGTTCGGACCTCCGGATCGTCGCACCGGGTGGCTACTCGGCGGTCCCGATGGACCCGCGGCGCATCCGGCGGATCGTGCGCAACCTCGTCGGCAACGCCATCGAGCACGGCGAGGGCAAACCGATCGTGGTGTCGGTGGACAGCAACGAGTCCTCGGTCGCGATCGCGGTGCGCGACTACGGCCAGGGGATGACGCGTGAGGCCACCGAGCGCGTGTTCGACCGCTTCTGGCGCGCGGACCCGTCCCGCAAGCGCACCATCGGCGGCACCGGGCTCGGACTCGCGATCTCCCTCGAGGACGCGGTCCTGCACGAGGGGTGGCTGGAGGTCTGGTCGGAGCCCGCCGCCGGCTCGTCCTTCCGCCTCACCATCCCACGCGAACCCGGGACGGAGATCGTCCGCTCGCCCATCAGCCTGCCGCCCGACGATGCGATCGAGTCCATCGTCGACGAGCTCACCGCGCCGACGACCCGCTCACTCCCGACCGTGCGATCGGCCGACGACGACAAGGAGGATGCTCGTGGTTGACGTCCCCGCACGATCGCCGAGACGACGATCCGCAGTGCGTCGGATCGCTGCGGCGGCGCTGCCGATGCTCCTCGTGGTGGTGCTCAGCGCCTGCGTGGGCATCCCGCGGGGCGGTTCCGTGCAGGACGGCGGCACGGTCGAGGGGGACGGCGGCGACGTCGACGTCAACTTCATCGCGCCGGGCCCAGCCGAGGGGGCGACGCCGGAGCAGATCCTCCGTGGCTTCATCGACGCCGCCGCGAGCCCGCAGAACAACTACGAGATCGCGCGCGAATTCCTCGCACCGGCGCTCCGGTCCGACTGGGACCCCGACGCCGGAGTGACCATCGACCAGGGCGGCCGCACGTTCGCCCCGGTCGCCGACACGGTGCAACTCACCGTCAGCCCCGTCGCGGCGGTCGACGACCGGGGTGAGTACCGCGAATCGGGGAACTCGTCGCCGCTCAGCTGGACCTACTCCTTCGAGCAGGTGCGGGGGGAGTGGCGGATCGCGGCGGCTCCGCCGGGCATCGTCCTCGAGTCCTCGACCTTCGCCGACGTCTTCGCGGCCTACTCCTTGAGCTACTTCGACCCGAGTTTCACCCGACTCGTCCCCGACCAGCGCTGGTTCCCCTCGCGGGCGTCGACCGCGACGAGGATCGTGGGGGCGTTGCTCGACGGACCGGCGGAATGGTTGAAGGGCGCGGTGGCGACGGCGTTCCCCGAGGGGACCTCGCTTACGAGCGACGCCGTTCCGGTCGAGGCCGGGACCGCACGCGTGGACCTGACCAAACCGGCCCTGCAAGCGGACGCGGTCACGCTCCAACGGATGCAGCTCCAGCTGAGCAGCAGTCTCGTGCAGCTGTCGGGCAGTGTCGGCGGGGTCGCCGCCGTCTCGAACGTCGCGATCACCGTCGTGGGCAACTCCACGCAGACGGTCTCGCCGCTGTCGCTCGCCGCACCGCGGGTCGACCCCCGCGCGCTCGTCCAGCGCGGGGACGAGTTCGGCTTCGCCTCGGGGAACCGGCTCGAGGCCGTGCCGGGGATCTCGACGGCGGTCGTGGCGGCCGGGGCCGACGCGGCCGTGTTGTCCGCCGACCATGACCAGGCCGCGGTCCGTTCCGCCGCCGGCGTCACGGTGATCCAGGCGGACGGCGACGTCCGGCTCGTCGACAACCGCCCGGGCCTCCTCCCGCCGACGATGGACCCGTTCGGCTTCACCTGGACGGTCCCGGCAGCAGCGCCGTCCGCACTGCTCGCGCACGACGCCGCGGGTGGCACGGTGCAGGTCGCGACGAGCTGGACCGGCGCGTCCACGATCGATTCCATCCAGGTGTCGCGGGAGGGTACGCGCCTCGTCGCGCTGCTCAGGGACGGGACGCAGTCGCGGCTCGTGGCCGCCGCGATCATCCGCGGTGACCGGAACGCGCCGTTGCGACTCGGCGATCCTGTCGAGCTCCGCGTCATGTCCACGGAGGTGACGACCGTCACCTGGGTCGACGACATCACCGTCGCCGTCCTGCTGGGCGGTGGTGACGGGACGACGATCGTCACGCAGCAGATCGGCGGCCGCTCCGCCCCCGTGCCGAAGCTGGCGGACGTCACGAACCTGGTCGGGGGCAACGGACCGACGCAGCTGCGTGCCCTCACGAGTGACGGCCGGCTGCTGTTGCCCCGTGGATCGAGCTGGCAGGAGGCGGGCAGTGACGTCCGGTTCATCGCGACCCAACTGGGGTCGCCCGACTGAGTGAGCGCGCTCCACAGCGCGTCCGGAGCGCCGGAGCCGTCTGCGTCTCGGACGATGCGCCACCGGACGCGCCGCGTGGGCGCCACCATCGGATGATGCGATCCTCGTCGAGTCGAAGTGCGCCCCTCGCTCATGCCCGCGAAGCCTGCCTGGACGCGTGGGCCCTCCTGGTCCCGGTCACGTGCGCCGGATGCGGTGCGCCGGACCGTGGGCTGTGCGACGACTGCCTCGGGCGTCTGGTCCGGCCGGCGGCCTCCGACGACGACGCCCACCTCGTGCGGTGGAGCGATGTGGACGGTACCCCCGGTCTCGCCGCCCGTCGCTACGACGAGTTCGTCGGCGCCGTCCTCCTCGCCTACAAGCAGGACGCCCGGACCGGCCTCGTCCGACCGCTGGCCGCCGCGCTCGAACCGGCGTTCCGGTCCGCCGTGCTCGAGGCGAGCCGGGCGATGGGTGGCGTCTCGCCGGAGATCGCGACGATCCCGGCCAGGCGACGCGCCGCCCGCGATCGGGGCTTCCACCCGGTGGAGCAGCTCGTGCGTCGGCTCGGCGCCAGACCGTCCCGCCCGCTGCGATGGGCACGGGAGCCAGCCGACCAGCGGGACTTCGGCCGGGCTGAGCGTCTGGACAACCTCGCCGGGGCACTGGTCGCGGCGCGGCGGCTCGACGGGCGCCGCTTCCTCCTCGTGGAGGACGTCGTCACGACGGGGGCCACCGTCGGGGAGGCCGTCCGGGCGGTGCACGACGGTGGTGGTCTCGTGGTCGGTGTCGTGGCCCTCGCCAGGGTCGGACCGTGAACGGACGGCGGGTCACGAGGCCGGAAGATGAACGTTCCCTGAACACCGCTGATGACTTCCGCAGGCTCGGGCACTACGGTGGCAGAACGGCGTGAAAGGACCGCCCGGGACCGGGTGGTCAGCCGGATGAGGAGGTCGAACGTGGATATCAACATCGTCGGACTTGGACTCGGCATCACCGATCGGTTCCGCGAGTACGCGACCGAGAAGGCGGAGAAGGTCGCCCATCTGGTCGAGCAGGCGCAGTCGCTCGACATCAAGGTGTCCCGCCATCACGACGCCAACGGACGCAAGGGCGAGGACCGCGTCGAGCTGACGCTCGTCGGCCCCGGGCCGTTGGTCCGTGCGGAGTCGACCGGCTCCGACAAGTACGTGGCCTTCGATCTCGCGATCGCGCGGATGCTCGAGCGGGTCCGCCGCTCGAAGGACCGCAAGAAGGAGCACCGTGGCAAGCACCGCACCTCCCTGCACGCCGCCAGCAGCGAGGGGTTCAGCGGCGTCGACATCACGCCTGCCGCACCGGAGCTGCTCGAGCAGGTCGCGACCGGGAGCGTCGCGACGCTGACCCACGAGGACGAGGAGCAGGAGGCGTACTCACCCGTCGTCATCCGCACGAAGGAGTTCCCCGCGGAGTGGATGAGCGTCGAGGACGCCGTCGACCGCATGGAACTCGTCGGCCACGACTTCTTCCTGTTCATCGACGCCTCGTCGGAGCGGGCGAGCGTCGTGTACCGCCGCAAGGGCTGGGACTACGGCGTGATCAGCCTCGAGGACGGCTCGAACTAGCGTCCTGCACCCCGACCGACGCGGTCGCCCGGTTCGCCGGGCGGCCGCGTCGTGGCATGTCGGTGCCGACCTCGAAGACGGCGTCGTGCACGCGCAGGCGTGCCGAGGTCGCCTCGAGCCAATCGAGCTCGGCCAGGGAGCGTCGCCGTCTGGCTTCGAGCCCGATCCACGCGATGTCACCCTGCGGCGTCGGGGGGAGGGCCGACAGGTCCGCGTCGAGCTGCTGCACGAGATCGAGCGCCCACGCGCGTTGGACGGCGATGACCCCGAACACGTCGACGCCGTCGAGTGACGCCGCGAGGGCGACCTTGTTCGGGAGTTCGTCTCGCGATGCGCTGGCCGTGACGGGTGTCGCCCACCAGCGGTCGAGGACGTCGCGCCCGTCGGCGGTGATGCGGTAGAAGACATGCCCCTGCGCATCCACGGCGGCCCGCTCGACGAGCCTGTCCCGCTCGAGACGATCGAGGGTCGCATAGGCCTGGCCGACGTTGAGTGATGTGTCGGGTGTCGTCCGCCGGTCGAACTCACCGCGCAGACGGTACCCGTAGTCGTCACCGAGCGCGAGGATCGCGAGCAGACCGTGCTTGACCGACATCGAACCTCCAGGAAATGCCTACGCCGTAGGTGTCGCCAGCCTAGTGACCCGTCCGTCCCGCGCTGCGGCGGCGCTCCGTCGACATCCGTCCGCCCCTCGATACACAGCGTCCACTCAAGGGACTCCCCGCTAACATGTTCAGAGGACTGCCCCGTTCTGGTGCACCCCGTCCGTCCCGGTCAGTCGACCAGGACGGAGATCAGGAACACGTAATGGAGAGCAATTCGTGGCCTCACCACTTGAGAAGATCCTTCGCGTCGGCGAAGGTCGCATCCTCCGGAAGCTGACCAGCCTCACGAAGGCGGTCAATGCCCTCGAGGACGACTTCACGGAGTTGAGCGACGAGGAGCTGAAGAGCGAGACCGTCGAGCTGCGCGAGCGCTTCGAGAACGGCGAGACCCTCGACGACCTCCTCCCCGAAGCCTTCGCCGCGGTGCGCGAGGCTGCACGCCGCACGATCGGCATGCGTCACTTCGACGTCCAGATCATGGGTGGCGCCGCGCTCCACCTCGGCAACATTGCCGAGATGAAGACCGGTGAGGGAAAGACGCTCGTCGCGACCCTCCCGGCCTACCTCAACGCCATCGCCGGCAAGGGCGTGCACATCGTCACGGTGAACGACTACCTCGCGTCGTACCAGTCGGAGATCATGGGGCGCGTCTTCCGCGCGCTCGGCATGACGACCGGCGTGATCGTCGAGGGGCAGACGCCGGAGCAGCGCCGCGAGCAGTACGCGGCCGACATCACCTACGGCACGAACAACCAGTTCGGGTTCGACTACCTCCGCGACAACATGGCGTGGCAGGCGAAGGACATGGTCCAGCGCGGTCACTTCTTCGCCGTCGTCGACGAGGTAGACTCCATCCTCATCGACGAGGCACGGACCCCGCTCATCATCTCCGGGAAGGCCTCGGGCGAGGCGAACCGCTGGTTCCAGGAGTTCGCCCGGCTCGCGGTGCGACTCGAGCCCGGTGAGGACTTCGAGGTCGACGAGAAGAAGCGCACCGTCGGCGTGCTCGAGCCCGGCATCGAGAAGGTCGAGGACTACCTCGGCATCGACAACCTCTACGAGTCCGCCAACACCCCGCTCATCTCCTTCCTGAACAACGCGATCAAGGCCCGCGCGCTCTTCAAGAAGGACAAGGACTACGTCGTGATGAACGGCGAGGTGCTCATCGTCGACGAGCACACCGGCCGCATCCTGGTCGGACGTCGCTACAACGAGGGCATCCACCAGGCGATCGAGGCCAAGGAGGGCGTCGCCGTCCAGGCCGAGAACCAGACCCTCGCGACCGTGACGCTCCAGAACTACTTCCGTCTCTACGAGAAGCTTTCCGGCATGACCGGTACGGCCGAGACCGAGGCTGCCGAGTTCATGTCGACGTACAAGCTCGGCGTCGTCCCGATCCCGACCAACCGCCCGATGCAGCGCATCGACCAGTCGGACCTCGTGTACAAGAACGAGGAGGCCAAGTTCGCGCAGGTCGTCGAGGACATCGTCGAGCGCCACGAGCAGGGCCAGCCGGTCCTCGTGGGTACGACGAGCGTCGAGAAGAGCGAGTACCTCTCGAGGCTCCTCGCCAAGAAGGGCGTCAAGCACGAGGTCCTCAACGCGAAGAACCACGCGCGTGAGGCCGCGATCATCGCCCAGGCCGGTCGACTCGGCTCGGTCACCGTCGCCACCAACATGGCCGGTCGTGGAACCGACATCATGCTCGGCGGCAACGCCGAGTTCCTCGCCGTCGCGGAGATGAACGCCAAGGGGCTCAGCCCGATCGACACCCCCGAGGAGTACGAGGCCGCGTGGGACGACGTCTTCACCGAGGTGAAGGCAGCGGTCAAGGAGGAGGCCGACAAGGTCATCGACGCCGGCGGACTCTACGTCCTCGGTACCGAGCGCCATGAGTCGCGCCGCATCGACAACCAGTTGCGCGGTCGTTCCGGCCGTCAGGGCGACCCGGGCGAGAGCCGGTTCTACCTGTCCCTCACCGACGACCTCATGCGCCTGTTCAACGCCGGAGCCGCGGAGAGCCTCATGGGGCGTCAGAACGTGCCGGACGACCTCGCGATCGAGTCGAAGATCGTCAGCCGCGCGATCCGCAGCGCCCAGTCGCAGGTCGAGGCGCGGAACGCGGAGATCCGCAAGAACGTGCTCAAGTACGACGACGTCCTCAACCGGCAGCGCGAGGCGATCTACTCCGACCGCCGCCACATCCTCGAGGGCGACGACCTCCACGACCGCGCACAGCAGTTCCTCGAGAGCGTCGTCGACGACGTCCTCGACGAGCACACCGGCGAGGGCAACGGCGACGACTGGGACTTCGACGCACTCTGGGCCGAACTGAAGACGCTCTACCCCGTCGGCCTGACGATCGACGAGGTCGTCCAGGAGGCCGGGACGAAGGGGCGGATCAACCGCGACTTCATGCGCCGGGAGATCCTCTCCGACGCCAAGCTCGCGTACACCAACCGTGAGGAGTCGCTCGGTGCACCGGCCATGCGCGAGCTCGAGCGTCGCGTCGTCCTCCAGGTGATCGACCGCCGCTGGCGCGACCACCTGTACGAGATGGACTACCTGAAGGACGGCATCGGTCTGCGGGCGATGGCGCAGCGCGATCCGCTGGTCGAGTACCAGCGCGAGGGTTACGCGATGTTCCAGCAGATGATGGGGCAGATCCGCGAGGAGAGCGTCGGCTTCCTCTTCAACCTCGAGGTCGAGGTCGCCGGAGAGGTCGACGCAGGCACCGCCGCGCCGGCGATCACGGCCAAGGGCCTGACGCAGGAGACCCCCGACACCGAGAAGCTCAGTTACTCCGCTCCGAGCGAGCAGGGTGGGGTCGAGGTCCGCAACCAGCGCGGGCAGATCGAGAAGGCGGCCACCGAACGGGCACAGCGTCTCCAGCAGACGAACCGTCCCGCCGGCGACGCGGCTCCCGCCACGAAGGCCGCCCCGGCCGCGAAGGCGTCGCGTGGGGCCTTCGGCCAGCAGTCGGAAGCCCCTGCGGCTGCTCCGAGCAACCGTTCGGACCGTCGCAAGCAGGGCAAGAAGAAGTAGGCGTACGCCGTCACGAACGGGAGCCCTCCGGACCATGGTGCCATCGGTCCGGAGGGCTCTCGTCTGTCGGGTGCTGCGCAGATCCAGCGGCGGTCAGAGCACGCTCACCGAGGTCGCCCGCCAGCGGCCGTCCAAGCCCTCCAGCCGGATGGCCACGGCTCGGGACCGGGCTCGTCCGTGGACGATGACCACGGACTCGACGACGCCGTCGCGTGGCTCGGAGACGGTCACGGTCCCGATCGAGACGACCGGGACGGTGCCCGGGACGCCGCGGACGCGTCGTGCCCGTTCGGCGAGGATCACACGCTTCAGCAGGACGGTGTGCACGTCGGCGGTGATCCAGCGCGCGAGCTGCGTGAGGTCGCGGGCTCCGGCGATCACCTCGATCACGCTCCGAGTCAGGTTCTCGAGCAGTGGTCGCGGATCGGGGAGCTCGGCTCGGGGCGCCGGTTGGGGCGCGAAATAGTCGTCCGCACCGGGGCGGGCGGCCGCCCGTACCTCCCGCGTGCGTCGCTCGGGTAGCGGAGGCGCCGGCCGGAGGCGAGCCGTGTGTGCTTCGGGCTCGTCGTCGTCGTGCCGGGCAGCGGTGCTCATGGGGCCTCCGAGGGGTGGGCGGCCGCCACGAGTCGGGCGACCAGAATCTGACATGTCACACTCATCATGTCAGTTCTCCGGTGTCCGGTACCAGGGGTCTGTGGAGAACGCAGGACGCGGCCGACCTCGGCGCACTACCGTCGGCGTATGCGTTGGGACAGCCTGTTCGACGATCTCGCCGGTCAGCTCGACGACGAGCTCGCCGTCGACGACGACGCCGTCCGCGTCGAGGCCGAGCGGCTTCGGCGTGCGCGCCTCACCCTCCGTGAGCGGCTGGCCGCCCTCTGCGGCGATGCCGGCGCACCAGGACCGCTCGTCGTGGAACTCGTCGACGGGACGACCTGGCGGCTGCGGGTCCGGAGCATCGGGAAGGACTGGCTGCAGGCCGATTCCGGCACCCCGGGCGGCCGGGAGGTCGTCGTGCCGCTCGATGCGATCGCGGCGGTCGCCATGACGCAGACCCAGGTCGATTGGAGTCTCGACGACGTCGTGGTCCGCGAACCGCGACTGCTCGACCGCCTGACCGTCTCGTTTCTGCTCCGTGATCTGTGCCGGCGCCGTGCTGCAGTGGTCGTGCGGACCCGGACGGGGAGCTGGACGGGCACGATCGACCGGGTGGGCCGCGACCATCTGGATCTGGCCGTCCACGAGCCGGGGTCGCCGCGCCGCAGCCGGAGCGTCGAGCAGATCCGCATCGTCGTGCTGTCGGAGGTCGTCATCGTCGAGCGGGCTGACTGAGGCGTGGCGTCGGGCGCCTGCCGGGGTCGGGGCTCAACCGAGTGGTGGCACGGGCCGGAGCATCGGTGCGCCGGAGAACTCGGCGAGTTCGGTGAGCTGGGCCTGATGCCAGAGGCCTGCACGACGTGCCTCCTCGTACTGACCGCTGATGAAGGCTTCGAGTGCCGGGAACTCGATGCGCCACGGTCCGCTGCGCCCGATCCGGATGGCGGGCAGCTCACCGCTCGAGATGAGCTCGGCCACGTGCTGGGCCGAGACGTTCAAGACCTCGGCCGTGTCGGCGACGGTGAGGAAGCGACCGAGCGGGGCCGCATCGCGCTGCGATTCCATTCCTCGATTATCCTCTCGCGCGGGCGGCGTCCGCCGGGCTGTGGATAACTTCGGCGCGATGTCCGCAGCCCGGGCAGCATGGGACCGGAGGCGGCGCACGGGGTGCCCATGAAGGAGGAGACGGTGCGGGGAAGCGAGCGGGGACACGGATCGGAATCGGGAGGAGCGCGAAGCGACGGCGGCGAGCGGATGAGCGACCGTCTCGCCGGACTGCGTCATGGTGTCGGCGGACGGCCGGTGTCCCGGTCGCGCATCTGGGTGGACCCACGCTTCCTCGTGGGCCTCATGCTGGTGGTCGTGTCGATCCTGGGGGTGTGGTGGCTCGTCACGACCTCGAGCCGGACGACCCCGGTGTATGCGGCCTCCGAGACGCTGACGCCCGGAACGCGGCTCGACCGCTCCTCACTCCAGGTGATCGACGCACGTCTGGGATCGGTCGAAAGCGGGTACCTCGGAGCCGGAGCGGCACCGCCGGCGGGAATCGTCGTCACGCGGACGATCGCGGCGGGGGAGCTCGTGCCGCTCGACGCGCTCGGCGAGGCGAGCGCCGTCGGCGTGACCACGCTCGTCGTCGAACCGGCCGGACGGCTCGGCGCCGACATCGTGCCGGGGACCGTCGTCGACCTGTGGGCGGCCGCGCCGGACGGCGACGGGTACGGAGTGCCGGAGGTGTTGGTCTCGGCCGCGACGGTCGTCCGGGTCGGCGAGGACGAAGGGCTCCTGTCCGGCCGCGGCTCGGTCGCCCTCGAGCTCGCCGTCCCACGCTCGGCCGTCGCGACGGTGCTCTCGGCGACGGCGGCGGCGCACCTGCTGTCCGTGGTCCCCACCGAGCCCGGCGAACGCTGATGCTGCGCGTCGGACTCGCCCTCGACCCACGGGTCGAGGGCGAGATCCTCGCGACGATGCTCGACCTCGGGCACCGCGTCGCCTGGCGCTGTCACGACGGCGCCGAACTCGACGAGCGCATCGGTGCCGGGACGCCCGTCGACGTACTGCTCGTGTCACCCGGGGTCGACCGCCTGCGCGCCGACCTCATCGACCTCGCGGACCGCGTGGGTACGAGGGTCGTGGCGCTCGCGTCCGGTGAGTCCGAGCGTCGCCATGCGGCGGGGCTGGGCCTGGTCGACATCGTCCTCCTGCCGGTCGATCCCGAGGAGCTCGATCGGAGCATCGCGCCGCTCGACCTCGGCGGCGACGGCCCTCGTCCGGTCGCCCAGGCCGCGGGGCGGGTCATCGCCGTGTGGGGCGCGGCCGGGTCGCCCGGCACGACCACCGTCGCCGCGGGCATCGCCAGCGAGCTGGCCGCGCGCGGACGCCGGGTCGTCCTCATCGACGCGGACACCTACGGGTCATCCGTCGCGGCCATGCTCGGCCTCCTCGACGAGGCGCCCGGGTTCGCCGCGGCCTGCCGATTGGCCGGAAGTGGGGCGCTCGACATCGAGCAGCTCGAGCGGATCGCGGTCGTCCATCCGTCGCCGTCCGGCGCGTTCCGGGTCTTGACCGGCATCTCCCGTGCGGCACGCTGGACGGAACTGTCGACGGAGCGCGTCGCGACGACCATCGAACGGTGCCGGGCGTGGATGGACGACATCGTGATCGACACGGCGTTCTGTCTGGAGGCGGACGAGGAGATCTCGAGCGACCTGTTCGCGCCCAGACGGAACGGGGCGGCGTTCGCCGTCCTCGGGTCCGCGGACCGGGTGGTGGAGGTCGGTGCGGCTGACCCGGTCGGGGTCACGAGGCTGCTCCGCGGGCACGCGGAACTCGTCGAACTCGTCGACCCGTCGCGCATCTCGGTGGTGGTGAACCGGCTGCGTGGCGTCGCGCTCGGTACCGGCCCGGCCGGTCAGCTGGCGTCCACGCTCTCCCGCTTCGGCGGGATCGAGGCGGCCGCGCTCCTGCCGGAGGACCAACGGGTGGTGGACGCCGCGGTGATCGCGGGGAGGACCCTCCGCGACCAGGCCCCGCGCGGGGCGCTTCCCGTCGCGTTGCGGCGGTTCGTGTCCACCGTCCTCGACCAGGAGCCGGCGCCGGTGCGGGACCGCTCGCGGCGCTCGTCGGGTGGAGCACGTGGGCGTCGTGCGCGGAGTCGGTCACGCCGAGCGGAATAGTCCCGACGAAGTCACTCAATACAATTGGGTGATCAACCGAATATGCATTTGCTCGCCCATATATGCATCTGCATTCTTCTCCGACGCATCGTTATCCGTTGGGTGATGAATTACTCCGGTATCGTGTCGGTATTCAGATTCGCTTGGTGGTGTTCGATATGATCGGATAACCGTCGGACTCACCACGGATATCTTCAGGAGGACCCCCCATGGCTCAGAAAGTCATCACCACATACATCGACGATCTCGACGGCAGTGAACTCGCTTCCGGTGCAGGAGAGACCGTCCGGTTCGCGATCGACGGAACCGAATACGAGATCGATCTCGGTGCAGACAATGCGAAGAACCTCCGCGAGTCGCTGAAGCCCTATATCGGAGCCGGACGCCCGGTCAAGCGTGGGCGCCGCACCTCGAGCACCAGCACCCGCAACAGCGCCGAGAACCTCGCTGCGATCCGCGAGTGGGCCGCGAAGAACGGGCACGCCGTGTCGTCGCGCGGACGCATCCCCCAGGCGGTCCAGGACGCCTACCGCGCGGCCAACTGACGCATCACGTCCGGCGACGGCGCTCAGCGGCCCCCCACGGGCCGCTGGGCGCCGTCGTCGTTCCATGCCTGCCCGACCAGTGGGCATCGGGGCACTCCCGGCGCACTCGGTGTCGGCCGGCCGAGCCTAGACTGGAATCGTGTCGACGCTCAGTGATCTCGTTCTCGCCCAGGGCCGCTCCAGTGCGGCCGACGTGGAGTGGCTGCACATGCTGCTCGCGGACAGCCAACTCCTCGCGGATCTGGCGTTCGCCGATATCGTCATCTGGGTACCGACCGATTCCGGCAGTTTCATAGCGGTCGCACATTCGCGTCCGTCGAGTGCCGCGACACTCTTCTATCGCGACTTCGTCGGGCAATCCATCAAGCAGGAATGGCGCAAGCAGGTCACCGACTGTTTCGAGAGTGGACGGATCATCGAGTCGTCCGCACCGGACTGGTACGAGGAGACCCCGACCAGGGTTCGTGCCGTACCCGTCGCCCGGCGGATATCTCCGACCGAGACGACCAATGCCGACGGACCGATCGCGGTCATCACCCGCCACACCAATCTCGGCGAGGCTCGCACGCCCAGCCGCCAGGAACTCACCTTCAACGACTGCGCGAGCGACCTGTTCGAGATGATCGCGGTTGGCGACTTCCCGGATCTCGGAGCGCCGACCGGACCGCGCCGGGGCGCGCCGCGCGCGAGCGACGGCCTGATCCGTCTCGATGTCGACGGTACCGTCACCTTCGCCAGCCCCAACGCGCTCTCGGCCTTCAACCGGATCGGATTCGCCGAGGAACTCGAGGGCGAGTCGCTCGCGGACGTCACGACCCATCTGCTCTCCGGGACGGGGACCGTCACCGTCGACGAGTCCCTGCCACTCGTCGTCACCGGTCGGGCGCCGTGGCGGACCGACATCGAGGACAAGGGCGTGACGGTCTCCCTCCGGGCGATCCCGTTGCGGAGCCGCGGCGAGCGGGTCGGCGCGATCGTGCTCTGCCGCGACGTCAGCGAACTGCGTCACCAGGAGCAGGAACTCATCACCAAGGACGCGACGATCCGCGAAATCCACCACCGGGTGAAGAACAACCTCCAGACGGTCGCGTCGCTCCTGCGGATCCAGGCCAGGCGGACGCACTCGGAGGACGCCCACGACGCCCTCACGCAGGCCATGCGGCGCGTGGCCGCCATCGCGGTCGTGCACGACACGCTGTCCGAGGGGCTCAATCAGAACGTCGACTTCGACGAGGTCTTCGAGCGCGTGCTCCTGCTCATCGCCGAAGTGGCGAGCTCCCACAACACCACGGTCCGCCCGAAGTCCTCCGGCTCGTTCGGCGTGCTCCCGAGCGAGTACGCGACGCCACTCGCCCTCGCGCTCACCGAACTCGTCACCAACGCGGTGGAGCACGGCCTCAACGGCCGCGACGGCGACGTGGAGATCACGGCCGACCGCACGGACGAGCTGCTGAGCGTGCAGGTCCGCGACAACGGCGTGGGGCTCCCGGAGGGGAAGGTCGGGTCCGGCCTCGGCACCCAGATCGTGCGGACGCTCATCCAGGGGGAACTGGGCGGGACGATCGACTGGCACACGCTCATGGGGAGCGGAACCGAGGTCACGATCGCGATCCCGATGCGCTGGGTCGCCAAGAGCTGAGGTCCTGGGCCGTCGCGAACGGCCGCGGACATGCGAGAACCCCGGGGCCGTTCGGCACCCGGGGTTCTCGTCTGCGACTAGGAGGCGCGGCGGGCGCGAGCCGCGCGACGCTTGAGGGCGCGGCGCTCGTCTTCGCTGAGGCCGCCCCACACACCGGAGTCCTGGCCGGTCTCGAGCGCGTACTGGAGGCACAGCTCCGTGACACTGCAGGTGGCGCACACGGCCTTCGCCTTGTCGATCTGATCGACCGCCGGACCGGTGTTCCCGACCGGGAAGAACAATTCCGGGTCGACGGTCAGGCAGGCAGCTTTATCGCGCCAATCCATAGGGGAGCTCCTTTTATTGCATGGTGAGATTTCTTCAACCGAGTGAGGGGTCTCGGGAAGCGAAAGCCGAAATGCGAGGGGGATGATCGTCCGGGATTCGGGATCTGTCCACACCCTCGTGGACCTCATGTCGGCCTCAAACATGGTTTCATATCGGTAAGAGCAAATCAATAGTCAAGTTTGGGTGAACCCTGTGAGTACCGATCGAAACGCCGCCTCCGCTCCGAACCCGGAGGAGCGTCGTCGTCCGGCGGTGCTGGCCTTCATCGTCCTGCTCGTCGCGGAGGCGTTGCTCATGATCGGGCTCTCGGCCTGGTTCCTCTTCGAGCTGGTCGCGGCGACGCCGGCCTCGTTCACGAGCGCACTGGCGATCTTCGTGATCCTGCTCATCGCCACGGCGTTCGTCACGGCGCTCGCCCTCGGCGCGATCCGCGGACGGAGCTGGATCCGCGGGGGAGCGGTCACCTGGCAGCTCGTGCAGATCGCCGTCGCCGTCGGCGCGTTCCAGGGGGTCTTCGCGCAACCCGCGATCGGGTGGTTCCTGCTGTTGCCGTCGCTGGCCGTCCTCGGGCTCCTGTTCACGCCGGCCGTCGCCGCCGTGACCCGACGCGAGATCTGAGCGCGACGCGTCGGTCCTGATGGTCCAGCCGCGACGCGTCAGGCGTCGAGGCCGAGGGCCTTGCGGAGGCTCTTCACGTGGCCGGTGGCCTTGACGTTGTACCGGGCGAGGGTGAGGTTGCCCGTCTCGTCGATCACGAACGTCGAGCGGAGGACCCCCGTGACGATGCGTCCGTACGAGTTCTTCTCACCGTAGGCTCCGTACGCCTGGTGGACCGTCAGCTCCGGGTCGCTGAGGAGCGGGAACGTGAGCCCGTCCTCCTCCTGGAAGGCCTTGAGCTTCTCGACGGAGTCCTTCGAGACGCCGAGCACGACGTACCCGGCACCGCCGAGCGATGCGAGGTTGTCGCGGAAGTCGCACGCCTGGGTGGTGCAGCCGGGCGTCATCGCGGCGGGGTAGAAGTAGAGGATCACCCGTCGTCCGGCGAAGTCGGACAGGGACACGCTCGTGCCGTCCTGGTCGGTGAGGGTGAACGCGGGGGCCGGGTCGCCGGCGGAGAGACGGAGGGGTTCAGGCATACCCCAAGCCTAGTCAGGAGTACTGGTCGGCTTTGATCGTCGCGAAGGTGCCCAGCAGCCGCTGGAGCGAGTCGAGGCGTGCGGGGCCGTTCTCTCCGAGCCGTCCCTCGGCGACGGCCTCGATGATCGCGCAGTCGGGGGCGTCGGGCAGATGGGTGCAGCCGCGTGGGCACTCGAGCGCGATCTCCGCGAGGTCGGTGAACGACTTCAGGATGTTCGCGGTGTCGACGTGTCCGAGACCGAACGAGCGGACGCCCGGGGTGTCGATGACCCACCCGGATCCTCCGGGCGCCTCGATGCGCAACGAGACGGTCGACGAGGAGGTGTGGCGGCCACGGCCGGTGACGACGTTCACATGCCCTGTGGCGCGCTCAGCGGTCGGGACGAGGGCGTTGACGAGGGTGGACTTGCCGACGCCCGAGTGGCCGACGAAGACCGTGTCATGGCCGATCAGGGCCTCGGTGATCTCGGCCAGGGGGACGTCGTCCTCCCGGCTGCGGAACACGCGCAGGCCGAGCCCGGCGAAGTTCGCGAGGAACTCGTCGGGGTCCTGGAGGTCCGTCTTCGTGATGCAGAGGATCGGGGTGATCCCCGCGTCGTAGGCGGCGACGAGGTAGCGGTCGACGAGTCGGGCCCGTGGTTCGGGGTTCGCCGCAGCCACGACGATGAGCATCTGGTCGGCGTTGGCGACGACGACGCGCTCCATGGCGTCGGTGTCGTCGCCACTGCGGCGGAGCAGCGTCGTGCGCGGCACGATCCGCACGATGCGCGACAGCGTGCCCTCGGCACCCGAGGTGTCGCCGACGACATCGACCCGGTCGCCGGTCACGATGGCCTGCTTACGGAGTTCACGAGCACGGGTCGACGTCAGGACGCGCTCCTCGGGCGTGCCTTCGTCGAGGAGCACGGTGTAGCGACCGCGGTCGACCGCGAGGACGCGTGCAGTCAGTGCATCGAGGTGCTCGGGCCGCGTCTTCGTCCGTGGGCGGTTCGCCTTCGGGTTCGGCCGCATCCTGATGCTCGACTCGTCGAGTTCCGGCTCGTCGTCGTCGACGCCGTCGTCCCACCAGCTCATCGGCTCAGCCCCCGAGCATCGCGTGCCACAGTTCGGTGAACTGTGGCAGCGTCTTCGCGGTCGTGGCGACGTTCTCGATGGTGACCCCGGGCACGACGAGACCGAGGATCGCTCCCGTGGTCGCCATGCGGTGGTCGTGGTAGCTCGACCACTCGCCGCCGTGGAGGGGGCGCGGTTCGATGCGGAGACCGTCCGGCAGCTCCGTGACGGCGCCACCGAGCTTGTTGATCTCCGTCGCGAGGGCCGCGAGGCGGTCGGTCTCGTGGTGACGGATGTGCCCGATGCCCGTGATGGTCGACGGTCCGTCGGCGAGTGCCGCGAGCGCGGTGAGGGCGGGCGCGAGCTCACCGCCGGTGGTCAGGTCGAGGTCGACCGCGGTGATCCGCTCGCCGCCGGTGACGGTGAGGCGGTCGCCGTCCAGGGTGACCGTCGCGCCGAAGCGGGGCAGGAGGTCCGCCAGGTCGGCACCGACCTGGGTGGTGGAGGTGGGCCAGCCGCGGAGCGTGACGCTTCCGCCGGTGACGAGCGCCGCGGCGAGGAACGGTGCGGCGTTGGAGAGGTCGGGCTCGAGGTCGACGTCGAGCGCGGCGATCGTGCCGGGGGCGACGACCCACTCACCGACGGCGGGCTGTTCCACGGTGACCCCCCGGGCCGCGAGGGCCGCGATGGTCATCTCGATGTGCGGCAGGCTCGGCAGACGCTCGCCCTCGTGGACGAGGTGGAGGCCCTGCTCGAAGCGGGCTGCGGCCAGCAGGAGGCCGGACACGAACTGGCTCGACGACGACGCGTCGATCGTGAGCTTGCCACCCTTCACCGTGCCCGTGCCGTGCACCGTGAAGGGGAGCGCCTTCCGGCCGTCGTCGCTGATGTCGACGCCGAGCGCCTGGAGCGAGCCGATCATGGTGGCCATCGGCCGGTTCCTGGCCGAGGGGTCGGCATCGAACACGGTCGGCCCGAGCGCGAGGGCGGCCAGCGGCGGGACGAACCGCATGACGGTGCCGGCGAGCCCGCACTCGACGGTCGTGCTGCCGAACAGCTCGCCCGGCGTGACGAGCCAGTCCTTGCCGAACGCGCCCGACGCCGGTCGCTCGACGATGGTGGTCCCGAGTGCGCGGAGCGCCTCGACCATGTTGGTGCTGTCCATCGAGTGGAGCGGGGCGCGCAGGAGGGAGGGCCCGTCGGCCAGAGCGGCCAGGACGAGCTCGCGGTTCGTGAGCGACTTCGAGCCCGGAAGCGAGACGGTCGCATCGACCGGACCGCCCGCGACGGGCGCCGGCCAGGCTGCGTCGTCGTGCTCGGGTTCGGCATCGCCGTACACGTCGAAATCTGGTGCGGAATACGGATTGGTCAACATTGGTTCCAACAGTAGTCGGGGTCGAGAGCAGAAGGAGGAGCGGATGTCCACAGCGGTACTGGAACGACCGGTGACGGAGGCCGATCACGGCCGTCTGGCGCTGGCCGTAGACTGGCCGGTGATGACCTCCGTCGACCCAGAAGCCCTTCCGGCCGAGCCGGACCCCCGATCACTGTTCGAAGCACAGGCACTGCCGTTCATCGATCAGTTGTACGGCGCTGCCATGCGCATGACGAAGAACCCGTCGGACGCTCAGGACCTCGTCCAGGAGACGTTCGTGAAGGCCTTCGCCGCGTTCGCGCAGTTCGAACAGGGCACCAACCTCAAGGCGTGGCTCTACCGCATCCTCACGAACACGTACATCAACACGTATCGGAAGAAGCAGCGCGAGCCGTACCAGGGCACCATCGACGACCTCGAGGACTGGCAGTTGGGCGGCGCCGAGTCGATCAGCGCCACCTCCAGCCGCTCCGCCGAGGCCGAAGCGATCGATCACCTGCCGGACAGCGACGTCAAGAACGCGTTGCAGGCCATCCCGGAGGACTTCCGCCTCGCGGTGTACCTCGCCGACGTGGAGGGCTTCGCCTACCAGGAGATCGCCGACATCATGAAAACGCCCATCGGGACCGTGATGAGTCGTCTGCACCGTGGCCGACGACTCCTGCGCGACCTGTTGGCCGACTACGCCGAGTCCCGGGGGTTCACCGTGACGAAGCAGGGGAGCAAGAAATGAGCGACTGCGGCTGCGACAAGGCCAAGAAGGACCTCGAGGAGTACCTCCGTCACGAGGTGTGCACGACCGAAGCGGCAGACATCCGCGAGCACCTCGCGAACTGCCCGGAGTGTCAGAACGAGGCGCTCGTCGCGCAGACCCTCACCGAGGCCGTCCAGCGGGCGTGCAAGGAGACGGCACCCGAAGACCTGAAGAACCAGGTCCTGGCGTCGCTGCGGGCCACCCAGGCCACCCACGAGAGCGCCTGACGACGGACCGACCGCATCAGCCGGCGCCGTCGAGGCGTGACTCCTCGACGTCCAGCATCCGCTGCGCTTTCGCCAGCACCTCGGAGGAGTAGCTCCCGGTCGCCCGCGCATCGAGGAGCGCATCGCGTTCGGCGTCGAGCACCCGGCGTCGCAGTTGTCGGAACTGCTCGTGCGGGCCCACGCCGGCATCGGTGCGTTCCGCCGCCGACTCGACGCGGATGAGGCTGCTCGTGCGTACCCGGTCGACGACCGCGGAGTCGAACGGCTCCCCGCCGTCCGTGCGCAGCTGCGGGTCGTCGAGGGCGGCCACACCGACGGTCGAGATCTCCTCGACGAGACCGGCCAGTTCCGCCATCGCCGCCTGCTCGTCCGTCCCGCCGACCCGGGTCAGCCGGATGACGAGCGGGAGGGAACCACCCTGGAGCAGGAGGGTGACGATCGCGACCGTGAACGCGATGAGCACCAGCTCCGCCCGATACGGGGTGTCGAGTGGCAGCGACTGCGCGGCGGCGATCGTGACGACGCCACGCATCCCCGCCCAGGCGAGCACCGCGCCGCCCCGCCATCCGAGGCCCTCGCGTTGCAGGAAGTCCAGGTCGGCGCTCCGCCGGGCGATCGACCTCGAGAAGGCGGCCTTGCGTTTGGCTGAACGCGCGTTCTCCGTCGGATGCTCCTCGAGGCGTGCGGAGACCTGCTCCAGTCTCGGCCGCCGGGCGAGGGCCTCCCGTTCATCGCGTCGCAACGACCAGACGAGGACGCCGACGAACACGATGCGGACGACGATGAGGGTGATCGCGGTCAGTAACCCGAGGCCGATCGACGACCAGATGCCGAGGTCGTCCTGCTCCACCTGCGAGACGATGGCCTCGAGCTCGAGCCCCATGAGCAGGAACACCCCGTTCTCGAGGAGGAACTGCGTCGTCCGCCAGTTGATGCGCTCGCTGATCCGGTCCTGGGCGGTGAAGTACTTCGCGCTCTGATGCCCGGTGTAGAGCCCGGCGACCACGACCGACAGGACGCCTGAGGCGTGGAAGTGCTCGGCGGGCAGATACGCGATGAACGGCACGGCGAAGGAGATGACCGTCGTCAGGACCGGGTCGCCGAGGCGGGAGCGGATCCGGACCGTGATGAACCCGACGACGATCCCGATCGCGATCGCGAGCGCCACGGCATAGGCGAAGTCGCCCAGGACACCCCACAACGAGACCGTCCCGGCGGTCGCGGCGATGGCGGAGCGCAGGAGGACGAGGGCCGAGGCGTCGTTCACGAGGCTCTCGCCCTCGAGGACGCTCACGAGGCGCGACGGCATGCCCAGCCGCTTACCGATGGAGGTCGCGGCGACCGCGTCGGTCGGGCTGACGACGGCGCCGAGGGCAATGCCGGCGGCCAGGCTCAGGTCGGGGAGGATCGTCGACAGGATCCAGCCGATGAGGACCGACGACACCACGACGAGGACGACCGAGAGCCCGGAGATCGCTTTGAGGTTGCGGCGGAAGTCGACCAGGGGCACGTTGACGGCGGCCGAATAGAGGAGCGGTGGCAGCACGCCGGCGAGGATCCACTCCGGCTTGACCTCGACGTCCGGCACGAACGGCAGATAGCTGAGGGCGAGCCCGACCAGGACGAGGATGAGCGGGGCTGCCACGCGCAGCTTGTTCGCGAAGCGGGCCACCGCGACGATGGTCACCACCGCGACGACGGCGAGGAATGCGAAGTCCATGGCGTCAGCCTATTGGCGGTGGCTCACCGCCCACTCACGGATCGCTGTCGCCGTGCTGACCACCCGCGTCCAGACGACGACACAGACGACGACGACCGCCTGTCGGAACAGGCGGTCGTCGGTCGTGCGGCTGAGGTCAGAGCGCCAGCGCGGTGCGGAGGAGCTCCGCCTGCTCGGCGGCGTGACGCTTTGCCGAACCCGTTGCGGGGGAGGCGGACGCGGTGCGCGACACGTTGCGGATCGTCCGACCCTCGAGGTGCTTGGCGGCCTCCAGGCAGATGAACGGCCACGCGCCCTGGTTCTCCGGCTCGTCCTGCACCCACACCAGTTCGGCGTTCGGGTACTGCGCGACCACAGCGTTCAGCTCGGCCACCGGGACCGGGTAGAACTGCTCGACGCGGACGAGGGCGATCTCGTCGTTCGGCTGCTTCTGCAGCTCGCTCAGGAGGTCGTAGTGGATCTTCCCGGAGTGCAGGAGCACCCGCTTGACCGCGGCCTTGTCGGTGATCCGTGCGTCGTCGATCACCGGCTCGAAGCGACCGGAGGTGAAGTCCGCCACCGGGCTGGTCGCGCCACGCAGACGCAGCATCGCCTTCGGGGTGAAGACGACGAGCGGCCGACGCGGGCGGGCGTACGCCTGGCGACGCAGCAGGTGGAAGTACGACGCGGGGGTCGACGGCCGTGCGACGGTCATGTTGTCCTCGGCGCAGAGCTGCAGGAACCGCTCGATCCGCGCGGACGAGTGGTCGGGGCCCTGGCCTTCGTAGCCGTGGGGGAGGAGGAGCGTGACACTCGACCGCTGCGACCACTTCTGCTCGGCGGAGGAGATGAACTCGTCGATGATCGTCTGCGCGCCGTTGGTGAAGTCGCCGAACTGCGCCTCCCACAGCACGAGCGCGTCGGCACGTTCGACCGAGTAGCCGTACTCGAAGCCCATGACCGCGTACTCGCTGAGGAGCGAGTCGTAGATCCAGAAGCGGGCCTGGTTGTCGCTGAGGTTCGCGAGCGGCAGCCACTCCTGGCCGTTGACCCGGTCGTGGAGGACGGCGTGGCGCTGCACGAAGGTGCCGCGGCGGGAGTCCTGTCCGGACATCCGCACCGGGGTGCCCTCGATGAGCACCGATCCGAGCGCGAGCAGTTCTCCGAAGCCCCAGTCGATGTTGCCGTTGCGGCTCATGTCGAGACGCTTCTCGAGGAGCTGCTGCACCTTCGGGTGCACGGTGAACCCGGCGGGCTTGTTGTTGAACGCGTCGCCGATGAGCTGCACGACGCCCTCGGAGACACCGGTCGTCTCGAGTTCGCCGGAGTAGCCGTCCTCGTCGAGGACCTCGGTCGGGATCGGCGTCGGCGAGGTCTGCTCGGCGTGCGTCTCCATGAAGGCGCGCTCGAGGCGGTCCTGGAAGTCGCGGTGCGCGGCCTCGTACTCCTCCTCGGTGATGTCGCCACGGCCGACGAGCGCCTCGGTGTACAGCTTGCGGACGGAGCGCTTCGCCTCGATGAGGCTGTACATGAGCGGCTGCGTCATCGACGGGTCGTCGCCCTCGTTGTGGCCGCGTCGGCGGTAGCACACGAGGTCGATGACGACGTCGCGCTTGAACTCCTGGCGGTACTCGAAGGCGAGCTCCGCGACCCGCACGACGGCCTCGGGGTCGTCGCCGTTCACGTGGAAGATCGGCGCCTGGATGGTCTTCGCGACGTCGGTGTTGTAGATGGAGGAGCGGCCCTCGCCAGGAGGCGTGGTGAAGCCGACCTGGTTGTTGATGACGACGTGGACCGTGCCGCCCGTACGGTAGCCGCGCAGCTGGGACAGCTGCATCGTCTCGAGGACGACGCCCTGACCGGCCATCGCCGCGTCGCCGTGGATGAGGATCGGGAGGGTACCGAACGCGCCGATCGGCCCGCGGTCCTGCTTCGCGCGGACGATGCCCTCGAGCACGCCGTTGACGGCCTCGAGGTGCGAGGGGTTCGCTGCCAGGTAGACCGGGATCTCGCGGCCGTCCTCGGCCTTGAAGGTGCCCTCGGTGCCGAGGTGGTACTTCACGTCGCCGGAACCGTGGCTCGCAGGGTCCTGCGTTCCCTCGAACTCGCGGAAGATCTGACCGTACGTCTTGCCGGCGATGTTCGTGAGGACGTTGAGGCGGCCGCGGTGGGCCATACCGATCGCGACCTCGTCGAGCTGGGCCTGCGACGCACCCTGGAGGATGGTGTCGAGGAGGGCGATGGTGGACTCGCCGCCCTCGAGGCTGAAGCGCTTCTGGCCGACGTACTTCGTCTGCAGGAAGGTCTCGAAGGCCTCGGCCTCGTTGAGCTTGCCGAGGATGCGCATCTGCTCGTCGTGCGTCGGCTTCTCGTACTTGCGCTCGACCTTGCTCTGGATCCACTTGCGCTGCGCGGGGTCCTGGATGTGCATGTACTCGATGCCCGTGGTGCGGCAGTACGAGTCGCGGAGGACGCCGAGGATGTCGCGCAGCTTGGCCGTGCGGGCCGAGCCGAAGGCGCCCGTGACGAACTCGCGGTCGAGGTCCCAGAAGGTCAGGCCGTGGGTCTCGATCTCGAGGTCGGGGTGCGAGCGCTGCACGTACTCCAGCGGGTCGATGTCGGCCATGAGGTGGCCGCGGACGCGGAACGCGTTGATGAGCTCCTGGACGCGGGCGGTCTTGTCGACGGCGTCGGCGAGGTCGACGCTGATGTCGGGCGACCAGTGGATCGGGTCGTACGGGATGCGGAGCGCGGCGAAGATGTCCTGGTAGAAGCTGCGGCTGCCGATGAGCAGCTCGTGGACGACCTTGAGGAACTCGCCCGAGCCGGCACCCTGGATGACGCGGTGGTCGTAGGTGCTCGTGAGCGTGATCGTTTTGCCGATCGCCAGCTCGTTGAGCGTGCGCTCGGAGGCGCCCTGGAACTCGGCCGGGTACTCGAGGGCGCCGGCGCCGATGATGCAGCCCTGGCCCTTCATGAGACGGGGGACCGAGTGCACGGTCCCGATGCCACCCGGGTTCGTGAGCGAGATCGTGACGCCCTGGAAGTCGGCTCCGGTGAGCTTGCCCTTGCGGGCGCGGGTCACGAGGTCCTCGTACGCCGAGAGGTACTCGTTGAAGGTGAGGGTGTCGGCGCGCTTGATGCCCGGCACCATGAGGGCGCGGGAGCCGTCGGGCTTCGGGAGGTCGATGGCGATGCCGAGGTTGATGTGCGCCGGGGCGACGACCGTGGGCTTGCCGTCGGCCTCCTCGTAGTAGACGTTCTGGCTCGGGAAGTCCTTCAACGCCTGGATGAGGGCCCAGCCGATGAGGTGGGTGAAGCTGACCTTGCCGCCTCTGGCGCGCTTCAGGTGGTTGTTGATGACGATGCGGTTGTCGATCATCAGCTTCGCCGGGATGGTGCGCACGCTCGTCGCGGTCGGGACCGTCAGGCTCGCGTCCATGTTGGTGGCGAGCGACTTGGCCATGCCCTTCAGCACGGTGACCTTGTCGACGTCCTCCGGAGCGGGTTCGGTCTGGTCGCTCTTCGGCTGCTGGACCTGGTTCGGGCTCGTCATCGGGGCGTCGGCCGGGATCGGGGCCGGCTTCGCCTGGACCGAGGTGGTGCGCGCGACCGGCTGCGCGCCGATGACCTGGATCGGGGCCGTCGGCGGGTTGACCCGGGCCGCCGCCTCGTCCGCCGCCGCAGGGGTGGGGGCCGACGCCGTGGCGCCGGCGGCTGCCGCATCGTCGTCCGACTGGCCGCCCGTCGTTCCCTGGGCTGCGCCGTTCACCGGCCGGTAGTGCTCGAGGATCGGCCACCAGGAGCGGTCCACGGAATCCTTGTCGACGAGGTACTGCTCGTACATCTCGTCGACGAGCCATTCATTGGCTCCGAATTCGTTCGTTGCGCCGTCATCGGCGCCCACTCCGGTCATCTGGCTCGACACCGTCGATCGCCCACTCTCTCCGTTGAATTCTCACTGTTTGCAGGCAGGGAACATGCCCGCACGATCCAGTCATCAAGCCTAAACCCATTCCGTCGTCGGTGCGGCTCGGACGCCGGTCGGGATACGGTGTTCTCATGCGGTTCATCGGTGAGATTCCCAGCCACGACCTGACGTACTCGGACGTGTTCCTCGTCCCCAGCCGCTCCGGGATCACGAGTCGACTCGACGTCGACCTGGCTCCGGACGACGGCACCGGCGCCACGATCCCGATCGTCTCCGCCAACATGAACTCCGTCACCGGGCCACGCCTCGCGGCGGCACTGGCGCGGCGCGGCGGACTCGGCGTCCTGCCGCAGGACATGCCGCTCCAAGAGCTCGACGCGGCGATCCGCTGGGTCAAGGAGCAGCCGGTCGCCTTCGACACGCCGCTGATCATGCGCGCCGATCAGACCGCGGCCGACGCCCTGCGCCTGATCCCCGCGGTCGCCGGTCACGGCATCGTGCTCCACGACGAGCGCGACGCCTTCGCCGGCTGCATCCCGGCCGCACGTCTCGCCACGGCGCTGCCCGACGCACGGCTCGGCGACCTCGCTCGCGGGTCGCTCGCCTCGATCGACGCCGACGACGTGACCGGTGGCCGGGCCGCGTTCGACCTCATGGTCGCCGCCGACCTCGAGTTCGCGCCCGTGCTGCACCACGGCGCCGTCGTCGGCACCCTCAGCCGGACGAGCGCGCTCCGGTCGACCATCTACACGCCGGCGCTCGACGCGTCGGGCCGGCTCCGGGTCGCCGCGGCGATCGGCATCAACGGCGACGTCGCCGTCAAGGCGCAGGCGCTCGCCGCCGCCGGGGTGGACGTCCTCGTGATCGACACCGCCCACGGGCACCAGGAGGGCATGCTCCGCGCGATCGCGGCCGTCCGTGCGCTCGGTCTCGGCCTCCCGATCGTCGCCGGCAACGTCGTGTCCGCCGTCGCGGTGCAGGACCTCGTCGACGCCGGTGCGGACATCCTCAAGGTCGGTGTCGGACCCGGTGCGATGTGCACCACGCGGATGATGACGGCGGTCGGACGTCCGCAGTTCTCGGCCGTGCTCGAGACGGCCGCGACCGCCCGCGCACTCGGCGCGAAGGTCTGGGCGGACGGTGGCGTCCGCTACCCCCGCGACGTCGCCCTCGCCCTCGCGGCCGGTGCGTCCTCGGTCATGATCGGGTCCTGGTTCGCCGGCACGATCGAAGCCCCCGGTGAGCTGCAGCGCGCCGCTGACGGGTCGCTCTACAAGGAGAGCTGGGGCATGGCGTCGACCAAGGCCGTGCACGAGCGCTTCGGTCGACTCGACCCGTTCGAACTCGCGCGGAAGACGCTCTTCGCCGAGGGCATCTCGTCCTCCCGCATCACGATCGACCCGCTCCGGCCCTCGGTCGAGGACCTCCTCGACATGATCACCGCCGGTGTGCGCTCGTCGTTCACCTACGCGGGTGCCGACTCGGTCCCCGGCTTCCACGAGCGCGCCATCGTCGGCGTCCAGTCGGCCGCCGGGTACGAGGAGGGCAAGGCGCTGCCCGTCTCCTGGTGAGCCGGGGCGCTGGTGCGGCGCGCACGACCGCGGTGGGATGATGGGCCCATGGTGGTGAACGGTGGGACGCACGGGTTCGGTGTCGGCATGCAGGTCCTCGTGCTCGTGGACCCGGCGTCCGATCCCTCGACGGGGGAGCGTGCCTCCGGGGTCATCGTCGCACCCGGCCGCCAGCGTGCCGCGGCGTTCGTCTCGGTGTGGACCGAACAGCTGACGACGTGGATCGTCGAGTTCGACGAACCCTTCACCGCGCCGGACGGCAGCGGCCCGCACGAATCGGCCGAGGTCCGCGAGACCTACCTCATCCCGGCGCCGTTCGCCGAGGCGTCGGAGTCCGTCGACGCCTGACCGCCGCGTGCTCGCTCAGGCGAGCGACCGGTCCATGATGGCCGAGGAGAGCGCCTCCACCGGGCCGGCCGCCGCCAACGGGTTCGCGAGCAGGGTGAAGTCGACGCCGCCCAGGGTCGGGAGTTCCAGCCGGTTGCTCAGCATGACGAGGTCGCTCGGGATCAGGCTGCGCGGGAAGACCGCCACGCCGAGCCCGGCCCGCACCGCTGCGAGGACGCCGTTCACCTCCCGGGTGCTGCAGGTGATCCGCCAGGTGCGCCCGGCGGCTTCCAGGGCGTCGATCGCCAGCTGCCGGGAGAGACTCGGATCCTGGTAGGCGATGAGGGGGACGGGCTGGCCCGGCTCGATCGTGGTCTTCTCGAGACCGACCCAGACCATCGAGTCGGTCCGTACGAGCTTGCCCTCGTTCTGGCCGGGGTGCATCTTGATGAAGATGAGGTCGAGGGCGCCCGCCTTCAGCCGACGGTAGAGCGGCCCGCTCTGGTTCACGGTGAGTTCGAGGTTCAGCTGCGGGTGCCCCTGACGGAAGTGCCGCAGGATCCGGGGGAGCTGGGTCATCGCGAGGTCGTCGGCGGCCCCGAAGCGGAGGCGACCGCTCATCGCCGAGCCGGTGAAGTAGCTCTCCGCCGAGGCGTGTGCAGCGAGGATGGTCCGCGCGAACCCGGCCATCGCGTCACCGTTGTCGGTCAGGCGGACCGCCCTCGTGTCCCGGACGACGAGCCACCGGCCGGCGGCCTCCTCGAGCCGTCGGATCTGCTGACTGACCGTCGGCTGGCTCAACCCGAGCTGCGCGGCAGCGCGCGTGAAGTTCTTCGTCTCGGCGACGGCAAGGAAGGTGCGCAGCAGTGCGGGGTCGAACATGCGTGAGCCGATCATTCGGGAATCGAATAGGACTGATAGGGATCATCCTGCTCGGAAATGGCCGCGTCGGCAATAGCGTGGATGGGAGCCGACGGCCTCCGCGGCTCCACCCATACGACACGCACTCGACATACGAAACGCTGGCTCTCTCCGTGACCCCTCCCTCCGACACCGCCGTCGCTCCGCCGCCGCCCACCGCCCCCATGCCGATCGTGGGGGAGCGCCCCGCCTGGCGGGACACCTTCTCCTCGCTCCGCGTCCCGAACTTCCGACTCTTCACGATCGGACACATCGTCGCGACGACCGCGATCGGGATGCAGCGCATCGCGCAGGACTGGCTCGTCCTCGAGCTCTCCGGCAGCGTCGCCGCCGTCGGGATCACGGTCGCGATGCAGTTCGCGCCCATGCTGCTGTTCGGACTGCTCGGCGGGGTGATCGCGGACCGCTACTCCAAGCGCGTGCTGCTCATGATCACGCAGTCGCTCGCCGCCGTCCTCGCGGTCGCGCTGTCGATCCTGACGCTCAGCGGCGCGGTCGAGGTGTGGCACATCTACGTCATCGCCTTCATGCTCGGCCTCGTCACCGTCGTCGACAACCCGGCGCGACAGGTGTTCGTGAACGAGCTCGTTGGGCCGGCGAGGCTGCGGAACGCCATCAGCCTCAACTCCGCCGTCTTCCAGCTCGGCCAGCTCGTCGGTCCGGCCGTCGGCGGTGTCCTCATCACCGCCGTCGGTTCCGGGTGGTCCTTCGCGATCAACGCGCTCGCCTGCTCCGGCGTCGTGCTCACCCTGGCGCTCATGCGTGTCTCGGAACTCGTCCCGACCCCGGTCGTCGCGAAGGCGAAGGGCCAGCTCAAGGAGGGACTCGGATACGCCATGCGGAAGCCGGCCATCCGGTGGACGGTCATCATGGTCGCGTTCATGTCGGTGTTCGCCTTCAACCTGCCGGTCCTGCTCGCCGCCTACGCGTCGGACGTCTTCGACATCGGCGCGAGCGGCTACGGGTTCCTCAACGCCCTCGTCGCCGTCGGCGCGCTCACCGGGGCGCTCGCGTCGACGAGGCGTGGGGGTGTGGACCTGCGCATCGTGATCGTCGCGGCGGCGGCGGTCGGCGTCCTGCAGGCGGCCGCCGGGGCGATGCCCGTGCTCCTCCCGTTCGCCCTCTTGCTCGTCGCGGGCGGGGTCGCGAACCTCCTCTTCATCACGGCGGCGAACTCACTCGTCCAGCTGTCGTCCAACATGGCGATCCGTGGCCGTGTGATGTCGCTGTACATCCTCGTGCTGCTCGGCGGGCAGTCGATCGGCGGCCCGCTCATGGGCTGGCTCGTCGAGGTCGCCGGGGCGCACGTGGGCATGATCGTCTCGGGCGGGGTCCCGGCGCTCGCCGCGGCGTGCATCGGCGTGCGGTTCCTCCTCGTGCGGCGTCGGAAGCGTCGCGCGGCCGAGGAGCGCCGGCGTCTCGCAGAGGCTGAGAAGAACCCCGGAAATCCGGGGTCCACAGCCGCGGATGTCCGATAGACTCGTCCGCACAATGGACGACCCTCCTTCAGACAGATCCCCCGGCCACCATCCCAGCCCCGTGCTGACCCGATCACGGGAGACGACCGCCCAGCCGGGCGACGGTACCCCCACTCCGGCATCGCCCGCTCAGCACGGACGGGATCGTCATGTCTGAGTGGATCATGCTCGGCGTCGGCCTCGTACTGACCATCGGGACGGGCTTCTTCGTCGCATCCGAGTTCGCGCTCGTGAACCTCGACCGCGCCGATCTCGAGGCCCGCCGCGACCGCGGCGAGACCCGCCTGACGATGACGATCGCAGCACTCAAGATCACCTCGACGCACCTGTCGAGCGCGCAGCTCGGGATCACCCTGACCACCCTCCTCACCGGTTACACCATGGAGCCGGCGCTGTCGTCGATGCTCGCCGGTCCGCTCGGCTCCATCGGGATCCCCGAGGGCGTCGTCGCCGTCGTTGCGACGATCGTCGCGATCACCCTCGCCACGCTGCTCAGCATGATCATCGGCGAGCTCGTCCCGAAGAACTTCGCGCTCGCGTTGCCCCGACAGACGGCCAAGTTCGTCGTCCCGTTCCAGACGGCCTTCACCTGGGTGTTCAAGCCCGCCATCGTCGTCCTCAACGGCAGCGCCAACGGCTTGCTGCGGTCGATGGGCATCGAGCCCAAGGAGGAGCTGTCCGGAGCCCGGACGGCCGAGGAGCTGTCGTCGCTCGTGCGTCGATCGGCGCTCGAGGGCACACTCGAGGCCGACACCGCGACCCTGCTCAACCGCACCCTCCGCTTCTCGAGCCACGATGCGTCGGACGTCATGACGCCCAGGCCGCGCATCGCGTCGATCCAGCGTGGCGAACCCGCCCAGGCGGTGCTCGCCCTCGCGAGGTCGACCGGCCACTCGCGCTTCCCGGTCACCGATGCCGACGTCGACGACATCACCGGTGTCGTGCATGTCAAGCAGGCCATCGCGGTCCCGCGCGACCGACGCGGCGAGGTGCCCGTCTCGGCCCTGCAGTCGCCCGCCCTGCGCGTCCCCGAGACGATGAAGCTGGACGTGCTGCTCTCGCAGCTGCGCGGACGCGGCTACCAGATGGCCGTCGTGGTCGACGAGTACGGCGGCACCGCCGGCGTGACCACCCTCGAGGACCTCGTCGAGGAACTCGTGGGCGAGGTCGCCGACGAGCACGACCGTTCGCGTGCCGGAGTGGTCCGCGGACGCGACTCCACGACCTTCCCGGGCAGCCTCCGTCCCGATGAGCTCCTCGAGCGAGCCGGCGTGCGCGTCCCCGAGGACGGCCCGTACGAGACGGTCGCGGGCTACGTCATGAGCGAGCTCGGACGACTCGCGGTCTCGGGCGACGAGCTCGAGCTCGAGGACGGCACGCTCCGCGTCGAGCGACTCGACGGCCGACGGATCGATCGGATCCGATTCACCCCGAGACCCGTCGTGTCGGAGGACGGTGGTGACGTATGAGCGACTGGGCAGGAATCGCCTGGCTCGTGGTGCTGCTGCTCGCGAACGCCTTCTTCGTCGGTGCCGAGTTCGCGGTCATCTCCGCGCGTCGGTCGCAGATCGAACCCCTCGCCGAGCAGGGGAGCCGGAGCGCCAAGACCGCGCTGTGGGCCATGGAACACGCCACGCTCATGTTGGCGACGAGTCAGTTGGGCATCACCGTCTGCTCGCTGCTCATCCTGAACGTCTCCGAGCCGGCGATCCACCACCTGCTGGAGGTGCCGTTGGCGCTGACCGGCTGGCCCGAGGAGACCATCGGCACGGTGGCGTTCATCATCGCGCTGCTGCTCGTCTCCTATCTCCACGTGGTCTTCGGCGAGATGGTCCCGAAGAACCTCTCCTTCTCGATCCCGGATCGCGCGGTCCTGCTGCTCGCTCCGCCGCTCGTCTTCGTGGCGCGCGTCTTCCGTCCGATCATCGTGTCCCTCAACGCGACCGCGAACGCCGTCCTCCGCCTGTTCCGGGTGGAGCCGAAGAACGAGGCCGCGAGTGCGTTCACGCTGGACGAGGTGGCGACCATCGTCGACCAGTCCACCCGCGAGGGTGTGCTCACCGACTCGACGGGTGCGCTCGTGGCGGCGTTCGAGTTCACCGAGAAGAAGGTCCACGACGTGGCCCTGCCGCTCGGGAGCCTCATCACGCTCACGGAGGAGGCCACCCCCTCGGACGTCGAGCGCGCCGTCGCCAAGTACGGCTACTCGCGGTACGTGATCGTCGACGACGAGTCGGTGCCGATCGGCTACCTGCACCTGAAGGACGTGCTGCGGTACGACGACCTCGACGGCAGTGGCGACGAGGAGCGGCCGGTGCCCGCGAAGCACATCAGGCAGCTCGTGTCGGTGTTCGAGGATTCGGACGTCGAAGACGCGCTGACCACGATGCGCCGCTCGGGAGCGCACGTCGCCCGGGTGTTCGACGAAGCGGGCGCCACCACCGGGGTCCTCTTCCTCGAGGACATCATCGAGGAACTCGTCGGCGAGGTCCAGGACGCCACCCGGCGTCGCTGATCGGACGCCTGAGCGCTGACACGACGACGGCCCGCACGCGATCGCGTGCGGGCCGTCGTCGTGTCGGGGTCGCGCTCAGGCGCGCGGCTTGGCCCGCTCGTACTGGCCCGGCCAGGCGACCTCCACGCCGAGCTCGGTCGCGGCGCGCAACGCGAAGTGCGGATCACGGAGCGCCTCGCGGGCGACCATGACCGCCTCCGCCTGCCCGTCGGCGACGATGGCCGCGGCCTGCTGGGCGTCGGTGATGAGCCCGACGGCGCTCGTGTCGACACCCGTCGACCCGATGTGCGCGGCGAACGGGACCTGGTACCCGGGGGAGAGCGGGATGCGGACGCCGCCGACGGCTCCACCGGTGGAGATGTCGAAGAAGTCGGCCCCGCGCTCGGCGCACCAGGCGGCGACGGTCGCGGTCTGGTGTTCATCCCATCCGTCGTCCACCCAGTCCGTGGCCGAGAACCGGACGAACAACGGGAGACCGGCCGGGAGGACCCCGCGAACCGCTTCGACGACCCGCAGGAGGAGCTTGGCCCGGTTCTCGAGCGAGCCGCCGTAGCCGTCCTCGCGGTGGTTGACGAGTGGTGAGAGGAACTGGTGCAGCAGGTAGCCGTGCGCCGCGTGGAGTTCGATCACCTGGAAGCCGGCGTCGACCGACCGGACGGCCGCCGCGCGGAAGTCGTCGACGACGCGGTCGATCCCCTCGTCGTCGAGGGCCTCCGGAACCGCGTAGCCCGGGAAGGCCTCGGGCGATGGAGCGACCGTCGACCAGCCACCCTCCTCGATCGGCACACTGCCGTGTCCGTCGGTGCCCCAGGGGGCGAACGTGGAGGCCTTCCGGCCGGCGTGCGCGAGCTGGATGCCGGGGACGGAACCCTGCTCGGTGATGAACGCGGTGATCCGTCGCCAGGCGTCGCGCTGTTCGTCGTTCCAGATGCCTGCGTCCTGGGGCGAGATCCGACCCTCGGGGCTGATCGCCGCCGCCTCGGAGATGACGAGGCCGAAGCCGCCCGCCGCGAACTGGCCGAGGTGCATGAGGTGCCAGTCGGTGGGGACGCCGTCCTGGGCGGCGACGCTGTACTGGCACATCGGGGCGATCCACAGGCGGTTGGGGATGGTGAGGTCGCGGATGGTGATCGGATCGAACAGCTGGGGCACGGAACTCCTCGGGTCTCTGGGCGACGGGCGTCGCCACCCGGCTCAACGTCCCGGCGCGCGCTCGGATTCCCGTCTCCGGGATGACCGACGATCGACGGCTCAGCGTCAGTCCGCCGCGACGACTGGCCTAGGGTGATGGCATGGCCGAACCGCGACTCTGGACCCCTGCCGACGCACGCGACTGGATCGCCGTGCCCGACGCCGAATCGGACAAGTACTCCCGGGGTGTCCTCGGCGTCGTGACCGGGTCCGACCGCTACCCGGGTGCCGCCGTCATCGGTGTCGAGGCGGCGATCCGCACCGGCGTCGGCATGGTCCGTTACCTCGGCGCGGACCGACCGGCGAACCTCGTGCTGCAGCGCCGCCCCGAGATCGTGACGGCGGAGGGGCGCGTGCAGGCGTGGCTCATCGGCTCCGGCATGGACCCCGGCAAGCTGACCCGCGAGGAGAGCTCCCTGCTCGACGCCGCCCTGCACGGGGGCGAGCCGGTCGTCGCCGATGCCGGTTCACTCCGTCGCGTCGCCGCAGGTGCCCACCAGCGGGCGTTCGGTGTCGACGAGTCGTGGCGCATCGTGGCCACACCCCACGTCGGTGAACTGGCGACCATGTTGAGCGGCCTGGGGAGCCCGGCCGAGGTCGAGGCCATCCGTGCCGACCCGGTGTCGTACGCGGCCGACGTCGCCGCCCGCCTCGGCATCGTCGTGGTGCTGAAAGGCGGCACGACCCACGTGGTCGCGCCTGACGGCGACGCCATCACGGTCTCCGGCGGATCGCCCTGGCTCGCGACCGCCGGCACCGGCGACGCCCTGGCCGGGATCATCGGGGCGCTCGTCGCCACGAACGCCGAGCGCGTGCTCGCCGACCCCGGCTGCCTGGCGAGCGTGGCCGCCAGCGGGGTGCTGCTGCACGCGGCCGCCGGGGACGCCGCGGCAGCCGAGGGCCCGCTGGCCGCGCTCGACGTGGCCGAAGCGGTGCGCGGCGTCGTCGGTGGTCTCCTCCGCTGAACGATCGTTCATCGGTGGACGAAGGACAACTCCCAGAACGCTCATAGCTCGCCCATAGGGAAGCTCAGGACACTGGTGCCACCGCGGCAGAGACCTCGCCGCGGCGGCCGCCGCACCGCGGCACACACATCGCCCGAGGAGATTGAACGATGCGCAACCCCACCACCACCCAGCCTCCCGTCCGCACGCCACGCCTGTCCGTGGCGGCGAAGAAGACGACCTTCGCGGCCCTGACCGGCCTCACCCTCGTCGGCAGCCTGGCCGGTTGCTCGGCGGCCGACGCCGGCAGTTCGACCACGACCACGTCGCCCGAGACGAAGAGCACGGCGGCGCCGGAGGCGACCACCTCCACCGACGCCGCGGCGGGCTCCGGCTCCACCGACTACCAGGACGGCTCCTACACCGCGGACGGCAGCTACCAGTCGCCGAACGGCACCGAGTCGATCACGGTGACCGTCACACTCGCCGAGGACAAGGTCACGGCGGTCGACGTCGTCTCGCACGCCGAGAGCGCGAACAGCAAGCGCTACCAGGCGGAGTTCATCTCCGGGATCGCCGCCGAGGTGGTCGGCAAGGACATCGACAGCCTCAAGGTCTCCAAGGTCGCCGGTTCCTCCCTCACGAGCGGCGGCTTCAACGCGGCCATCGACACGATCAAGACCGAAGCGAAGGGCTGAGCCGCGGGGCCGCACCGACGATGAGCGAGACGACACTGCGCTTCGAGGCGATCGGCACCGGATGGGAGCTCGACACGGCTCTGCCGCTCGAGCCCGAGACCGCAGAGGCCGTCGCCGCGTGCATCGACCGGTTCGACCGGACCTGGTCGAGGTTCCGGGACGACGCGTTCATCGCGCGGTTCGCCGCCGGCCCGGTCTCGACCGCCTTCCCCGATGATGCGCGCGAGGATGCGGTCGCGCTGCTCGACACGTACCGGCGTCTGCACGATGCCACCGCCGGAGCCGTGACGCCGTTCATCGGCACCTCGCTCGAACGGCTCGGCTACGACGCCTCCTACTCGCTCGTCCCCCAGGGCCCGGCGGTCGCCGCCCCGCACTGGGACGACGTGGCCCGATGGGACGGCGAGGTGCTCGAGACGAGCCGTCCGCTCGTGATCGACATCGGCGCGGCCGGCAAGGGGCGGCTCGTGGACCTCGTCGCGGACCTCCTCCGCAGCCACGGCCACGAGTCCTTCACGGTCGACGCCTCGGGCGACCTGCGTCACGAGCACGGGTCCCGCGTGGCGGACCCGCTCCGCATCGCGCTCGAGCATCCGTACGATCCCAGCAAGGCCATCGGGGTCGCGACGGTCGACGACGGAGCCCTGTGCGCCTCCGCGACCAATCGTCGTGCCTGGGGCGACGGGCTCCACCATGTCATCGACGGCCGGACCGGTGAACCGACGAGGACCGTCGCGGCGACCTGGGTCACCGCCCCGGACGCGATGGTCGCCGACGGACTGGCCACCGCGCTGTTCTTCACCGATCACGAGACCCTGGCGGAGGCGTTCACCTTCGAGAGCGTCCGTATGTTCACGACCGGTCTCACCGACCGGTCCGTCGGGTTCCCCGGCGAACTCTTCACCTGAGTCACGCGCCACAGGGCCTGAGCCCGGACGGCACCATCTCCCAGAAAGCAGACCGCACATGAACGGCCGCACCGGCTCCTTCTTCGGCACCGTCCTCGGGCGGGTCACCATGTACCGCCTCGTGACGCTGTCACTCGGCACCCTCGCGATCTACGCCTTCGTGCTGTCGCTGTTCGGGCAGGTGTTCTACAAGCCGCTCGAGCTCCTCGCCACCCTGGCAACGCTGCTCGTCGTCGGCTACCTGACGAACCGCCTGTTCGGCGCGCTGTTCCAGGTGCAGCCGCACAGCGAGTCGTCCGTCATCACCTCCCTCCTGCTGTTCTTCATCCTGTGGCCGACGAGCGAGCCCACCGCGCTGGCCTGGATCGCCCTCGCCGCCACGGTCGCCTCGGCGTCGAAGTACCTGCTCGCGATCCGAGGCCGACACGTCCTCAACCCGGCGGCCATCGCCGCACTCGTGATGAGCGTGCTGGCGAGCTACGTCACCCTCCCCGGCGTGTCACCGTCGGTCTGGTGGGTCGCCAACCCGTGGCTGCTGCCCGGTGTCGTCATCCTCGGCGGACTCGTCCTCATCCGGACGAAGCGACTGACGATGGCACTCGTCTTCATCGTGCTCTCCTGGGCGCTCGTCACCGTCCGGCTCGTCACCGGCGGTCAAGAGCTGGGACCGGCACTGCTGGCCCCACTCACGTCGTACCCGATCCTCTTCCTCGCCGCGTTCATGCTCACCGAGCCGCTCACGCTTCCACCGCGGCGGTGGCAGCAGCTCGCCGAGGCGGCGATCGTCGCAGTGCTGTTCTCCATCCCGTTCATGCTCGGCCAGGTGGCGTCGACCCCTGAGCTCGCGCTCGTCGTGGGCAACGTGCTGGCTTTCGCCGTCGCCCGTCGTCGGGGGATGCGACTGACGCTCGAAGGCACCCGCGCGCTCACCCCGACGGCGGTCGAGTACCAGTTCAGCTCGAAGCGCTCGATCCCGTTCGCGGCCGGCCAGTACCTCGAGCTGTCGTTGCCGCACCGCGGGGCCGACGTCCGCGGTTCGAGGCGCGTCTTCAGTATCTCCTCGCCGCCCGACGACGACCGTACGATCCGCGTGGCCATGCGTGTGCCCGAGCGGGCCAGTAGCTTCAAGCGGGCGCTGAGCGCGCTGCCGGTCGGCGCGAGCCTCTCGGCGACCGGCGTGTGGGGCGACTTCGTCCTGCCGAAGGACGCGAACAAGCCGATCCTGCTCATCGCCGCCGGGATCGGGATCACCCCGTTCGTCAGCCAGCTCTCCCGGCTGCACCTCCGTGCCGACCAGCGTGACGTCGTCCTCGTCTACGTCGTGTCCGACCCGCAGGAGCTCGCCTACGCGGCCGAGCTCGAGACCTGGGGGACACCGGTGCTCGTCGTGGGACCGACCGACGACGTCCGGCTGCCGGACGGCTGGCGTGGCCTCGGACCCGGGCGCCTCGACCACGAGCGCCTCGCCGAGGCCGTCCCCGACCTTGCTGAGCGGGAGGTCTTCATCTCCGGTCCGCCCGCGATGATCGAGGCCCTGAAGCCCGCCCTGCGCGGGATCGGCGTCGGACACGTCCGCACCGACGCCTTCAGCGGGTACTGATCAGCAGGCTCGCGGAGCCGACCCACTCGGGCGTCGAGCGAGTGGCGGACCGGTCCCATCGGCGGCACGAGCCTAGGATGGTCCACGTGATGCGGCGTTGGCTCCTCTGGTGCGGGTTCGGCCTCGTGCACCTCCTCGTCGGGTGGCTGTGCCTCGTGGCGGAGGGCCTCCCGCTCGGCGACGTCGTCCTCGTGTACCGGCCGTGGGTCGAACAGGCGACGTCCGGTGGCCCGATCCCCGCCATCGACCAGCCCTGGGTCTATCCGATCCTCGCGATCGTGCCGATGCTGATCCCGCTGCTGCTCGGCAGTGCCGGGTACGGCGTCGGCTGGCTCCTGCTGGTGACCGCGATGAACGCCGGGGCGTTCGCGGTCCTCCTCGGCAACGGCCACTCGCGCCCACGGCTGATCGCGGCATGGTGGTGGCTCGCGTTCCTCCTCCTGCTCGGACCGATCGCGCTCGCCCGGATCGACTCCGTGACCGTCCCCATCGCGATCGTCGGGCTCCTCTGGGTCGCCGGCCGCCCGCGGGTCGCCGCCGTCCTCCTGACGCTCGCCGCCTGGATGAAGATCTGGCCGGCGGCGCTGATCGGCGCGATCGTCCTGGCGCACCGCCATCGCGGTCAGGTCCTGGTCGCGGCGGCGGCGACGTCGGTCGTGGTCCTCGGGGTCGGCCTCGTGCTCGGCGGTGCGAACGCCGTCAGCTTCGTGACGGAGCAGACCGGACGTGGTCTCCAGATCGAGTCGCCCATCGGCAACGCCTACCTGTGGCTCGCCGTCCTGGGTGTCCCGCAGAGCTTCGTCTACTACGACCGCGACATCCTGACCTTCCAGGTGACGGGCCCGGGCGTCGACACGGCGATCGCCGTCATGACGCCGCTCCTCGGCCTCGCCGTCGCCGGTGCGGTGCTCCTCGGGGTGCTCGCGGTGCGGTCCGGACGCCCCCTCGTGCAGGTGCTCGCGCCGTTGTCGCTCCTCTTCGTCCTCACGCTCATCATCTTCAACAAGGTCGGGTCACCGCAGTTCGCGATGTGGTTGGCGGCACCGGTGATCCTCGGGATCGTCCTGCAGCGTCGGCGCTTCCTCGCGCCGGCCGTGCTCGCGCTGATGATCGCCGCGCTCACGCAGCTCGTCTACCCCTACCTGTACCTCTGGTTGCTCAACGTCGACCCGGTCCTCGTGACGGTGCTGACGGTCCGCAACCTCGCCTACCTGGTCCTCGCAGGCTGGGCCGTCCACGCACTGTTCACCCCGTCCCACCATGACGAGGACGTCTCCTCGGCGTCCATCCCCGTCCCCGCTCGAACCCACAAGGAGTGACCATGCTCGTCGCCTTCTCCGTCGCCCCCAGCGGCACCGGCAACTCGGACGGTTCCGTCCACGACGCGGTCGCCGCCGCCGTGCGGATCGTCCGAGAGTCCGGCCTGCCCAACCGGACCGACTCCATGTTCACGACCATCGAGGGGGAGTGGGACGAGGTGTTCGCGGTCATCAAGGACGCCACCGAGGCGGTCGGCGCCTACGGTAGCCGGGTCTCACTCGTCCTCAAGGCCGACATCCGTCCCGGCTACACGGGTGAGCTGACCGCCAAGCTCGACCGCCTCGACGCCGCGCTCGAGAACGACGGCTGAACCCACCGGGAGGCGGTGGTCCGGTTTTGCCGCTCGGGGGACTCGAATCGATTCGAGGATTCCCGTACACTCGATCCATGCCCACCATCCTGGACGGGTCGACGCAGCTGTCGCCGACCCGTGTTCGTCTTGCCATCCTCGCGCTCGCCGTCGGGGCGTTCGGCATCGGTACGACCGAGTTCGTGGCGATGGGTCTGCTGCCGAACATCGCGACCGACCTCCTGCCCGAGCTGGCCGCGCGCAGCCAGGAGCAGGCGAACGCGCAGGCCGCCTGGTTGATCACGGCGTACGCGCTCGGCGTCGTCGTCGGTGCGCCGACGATCGCCGCGCTCGTCGCGCGATACCGGCGTAAGACCGTCCTCCTCTGGCTGGGCGTCGCGTTCACCGTCGGCACGCTCGCGTCTGCGCTCCTGCCGAGCTTCGGCCTCGTCCTCCTCGCACGGTTCGTCGCGGCGCTGCCGCACGGCGCCTACTTCGGCATGGCCGCCCTCGTCGCCGCGAGTCTCATGGGGCCCGGGAAGCGCGGCAAGGGCGTCGCGCTCGTCATGACCGGGCTGACGATCGCGAACGTCGTGGGCGTGCCGTTCGCGACCTGGGTGGGCCAGGAGTTCGGGTGGCGCTCCGCCTACCTCATCGTCACCGGCATCTTCGCGCTCGCGACCGTGACCATCTGGTTCGCCGTGCCGGTGCAGGCGGGCAACCCGCAGCAGACGATGCGTCGGGAGCTCCGTGTCTTCCGTCGCGGCCAGGTGTGGTTCGTGCTCGGGTTCGGGTCCATCGGGTTCGGCGGGCTCTTCGCCGTCTACAGCTATCTCGCGCCCCTCGTGACCGAGGTCGCGGGGGAGTCGGCGACACTCGTCCCGTGGGCGCTCGCGACCATGGGGGTCGGCATGACGATCGGCAACCTGGTCGGCGGGCATCTCGCGGACCGCGGGGTGAAGCGGGCCCTGATCGTCTTCTTCGCGCTCATGATCGTGGTCCTGACCGCCTTGGCACTCACCGCGACGTGGACCCCGACCATGTTCCTCTTCGTCTTCGCGGTCGGCTTCGCGTCGCAGGGCCTCGGTCCGGCGATCCAGACGAGGCTCATGGACGTCGCGGGTGACAGCCAGTCGCTCGCCGCCGCGCTCAACCACTCGGCGCTCAACATCGGCAACGCGCTCGGGGCGTTCCTCGGCGGTGTGGTCATCGCCGGTGGACTCGGCTACCTCGCCCCGGTCTGGACCGGCGTGGTGCTGACCGTGATCGGCCTCGGGATCGTCATCACGAGCTTCACGGTCGAACGACGGCAGCTCCGGCGCGAACTCCTGCGGGCGAACGACGCCGAGGAGCGCAGGATCGCGGACCGCAATCCGCCGACGGCACCGATCCCCGTCTGACCGATACCCGGCGCCCGTCCCGGCCCGTGGGGTGGGGTGCCAGCGCGGTGCGCTCGCACGAGCGCACCCCGCACGCGTGAGCGCGGGTCTCCGGAGATGCGCGCCGACGTCTCCGGGTAGCGTTCACGCCGAACAATGCGGTCTCGCGTCAGCGCACCGCGCTGGAACCGATACCCGCGCGCTCGCGTCGGCGCACCGCGCTGCTAGTCGACGATGATGCCGTCGAGGATCGCCCGCTTGCGCAGGGCGACCTTGGTACCGACGTCGATGCCGGCGTTGCGGTACTTCTCGCGGATGCGCTTGAGGTAGCTCTTCGCGGTCTCGTCGGAGATGCCGAGGCTCTCGGCGACCATCTTCACCGGCTCACCCGCGGCGTACAGCGCCATGACACGACGCTCCTGCGCGCTCAGGCGGGGGCCGGTCCCGGAGGCGCCGCTCGCCAGGGCGAGGTCGAGCTCGGGGGAGATGTAGGACTCACCGCGTGACGCGGCTCGGAGGGCGTGCACGATGGTCTCGGCGTCCTCGCTCTTCGCGAGGTAGCCCAGGGCGCCGGCGGCCAGCGCCTCGCGGACGACCGCCGGGTCGCTGTAGGTGCTCATGAGGACGGTCGTGACGCCGGTGGTCTTCAGCGTCGCGAGCTTCACGGCGACCGGGACGTTGTCCTTGAGGTCGACGTCGAGCAGCAGGACGTCGACGGGGAATGCGGGGTGCGTCAGCAGCTCCGGCCAGGACGGGGTCACGACGACGAGTTCGATGTCGTCGGCGACGCTCCTGATCCATTCGGTGAGCGCGCCGAGCAGCATCCGGTGGTCATCGACGATGCCGACCCTGATGCGAGACTCCTGTGACGTCATTGACGTTCCCCTTTCCGCTGGCCCGCAGCAGGATTGTCGACGGTGCTGTCGATCTCGATCCTGATCCGGGATTTCTGGTACGTGTCCGTAGAGCTGCCCACGCGTCCGAGCGCTTCCCACACCGCGGGATCCACCTTGGCGCGTTGCACTCCGACCGCTTCGAGGACGATCGGGATGACGAGCGCACCAGATCGGCCCGGTCGTTCGGAGCGGTCGACCGGTCCGAGCGTCAGCACAGCTCTGGCACTCTGCGCATCTGCTTCCCCGAGGAGCAACCATACTGCAGAGAGCAGGCCATCCCGCTGATCCGTTGCGAGATACGTCGCAAGTCGCTCGGGGTCGCGCAGGGTCGCGCGGTCCGACAACACGGACGACTCCTGGAACGCATGCTCGAGCCAGGACTCCTTGCCCTCGGACATGAGATGACGCCGGAGCTCGGTCGCGAGGCGGGAGGCCCGCGCCGCGAGCTCGGGGCTGAGCGGGAGGTCGACCGAGCCGTCGGCGACACCGACGAACAATTCCTCCGCTTCGAGGTCGAGGGTGACGAGTTCCTCCGAGTCGAAGAACCCGAGTGCGTCACGGACGCTCGCGACCGTGGAGGCGACCATGACCCGGTCGAGTTCGAGGCGGACGATCCGGCGGTACTGGGAGACGATCGCGCAGGCGATGAGCGGGGGGACGACGGCGACCGCGGCGAAGAGCAGCTCCGCCCCGAGCGTCGCGGTCTGGGTCCGCGTGATCGTGAGGATCGACCCCACGAGCATCAGTCCGAGCACCACGGTCGCGGCGGCGATGTCGCGGACCGGTCGGAGGGTGACGACCGCGAGCAGGACGCCGCCGACCGCCGCGGCCGCCGTCGGATAGACGCCCACGGCGTCGCGACTCCAGACGCTCGCCAGGTCGAGCGCTGCGACCACCACCAGCTGGATCAGCAGCGCGACGAACAGTCGATCCGAGAGGTGGAACGCGGAACGACGGAGCAGGAGGAAGGTCGACGCGATCGCCGCGGTGAGCAACAGCCACGCGACGGCGCTGAGCAGTGGTCGCGGGTAATGGTGGACCGACCCGACGAAGCGGATCGCGGCGTAGACGATGAGGATGACGCCGGACACCGAGAGACCGATGCCGAGCTGTGTCGTTCCGAGTGATGAGCGTTGCCGGTCGATGGCGCGCCGATGGCGGTAGCGCCGGGTCGGTCCGGTGGTCTCCTCGAGGGCGTCGACACTCATGCTTGCGGGACCTCCAGGATGACGGTCGTCCCGGCCCCGGGGGCGGAGAAGACACGGGCCTGTCCGCCGACCTCCTGGATGCGCGCGACGACCGATTCCGCGACGCCGAGGTGGCCGTCCGGCACCGCCGACGGGTCGAACCCGGTGCCGGTGTCGGTGATGAGGAGTCGGGCCGTCACCTCGTCGATCGAGACCGTGACGTCGGCCGAATCCACACCGGAGTGACGCCGGACGTTCTCCAGGCACTCCCCGAGTGCGAGGAGGAACGACTCGCGCACGCGTGGGTCGAGGTTCGCCTGTCCACCGCCGTAGACGTTGACCGTGAGGCCGAGCCCGGCGAACCGGTCCGTCACGGCCTCGATACCTTCGTCGAGGGTGAAGTCGGCACCGCGCTGCAGGATGTACGAGCCGGAGGAGACGGGGCTGAGCTCCTCGCCGAGGCGGAGGCTGCGGAGCAGGTGCGCGTCGTTCCCGGCCTGCGAGCGGAGGGCGGCGGCATCGACGCCTCGTCCGGAGTGGGCGAGCATGGTGAGGGTCGCGAGCGCGGTGTCGTGCAGGAGTCGTGCGTCCTGTCGTCGTTGCGACTCGGCCTGACTCGCGAGCCGCTCCGCGTTGTAGGCGCTGCCGATGGTGTCGACCCGACGGATGAGTCGGGGGATGCTCGTGTCGAGCCACCCGCCGAAGGCGCCGATCGCGACCCACACGACCGCGGTCAGGCCGATGGTCGGGATCGTGAGCGCGGTGGGCCCGGTGACGACGATGATCGTGACCGCCGTCACGACGAACGCGGTCAGGAGCAGCGGCCAGGTGCGCCGGAGCGGCACGAGTCTCGCCGCGACAGCGCCCAGGCCGAGGGAGGTGATCGCGGCGATCGCGCTGGCGGAGCCGACCTGGCCGGTGTTCCCGTCGGACAGACCGATGACGACGACGACCCCGACACCGACCAGGAACACCAGGACCAGCCAGCGACGGCCGTCGTACTGCTCCGCGGCCACGTGCGTGAGCGCGAGGGCGGCGACGAGGATGAGGAGGACGGTGTACCGACCTCCCGAGACGACGCCCGGGACGCTGAGGATCATCGCGGCCGTGACGCAACCCGCGAGCCCGAAGAGACGCGTCGTGCGCAGCAGCAGACGTCGCTGGGTCCTCGCCACCCGATCCATGCTCACGCTCCTCTGAGGAGTCACCTTATCGGGTGACACGACCGCCACGGAACGGGTGTCGGACAGAAGGGGCGCGGCCGTCAGACGGCGAGGAGCCGCCCGAGATGCGGCGCGACCAACGCGTTCTCGATGAGGAAGCCGTCGTGTCCGAAGTCGGACCGGAGGACCGACGGTCGGGTGCCGTCGAGGTTGCCGGGGAGATGGAGCGCGATCTCCTCCTGCCCACTGACCGGGAAGAGCCGGTCGCTGTCGATCCCGAGCACGAGCGACGGACCGGGGTAGGCCCGCAGCGCCGCCCCGACGCCGCCACGATCGCGTCCGACGTCGTGCGAGTTCATCGCCTCGACGAGGGTCACGTAGCTCCCGGCGTCGAAGCGTCGGGTGAACTTGTTGCCGTGGAAGTCGAGGTAGGACTCGACGGCGAAGCGTCCGCCGTGCCCGAGCGGGCTCACGCTCGACTGCCAGCTGCGCTCGAAACGGGCGTTCAACTCTCCCGGGCTGCGGTAGTTGAGCAGGGCCATCCGGCGGGCGAGCGCGAGGCCGCGGTGCGGGCCCTCACCGTCCGGGGCGTCGTAGTAGTCGCCTCCCTGGAAGTGGGGATCCGTGCGGACCGCTTCGAGCTGCACGAAGTTCAGGGAGATCTGGTCGGCCGTCGTGACCGGGGGTGCGGCGATCACGGCCAGTCGGTCGACGAGTTCGGGGTGGGTGGCGGCCCACTCGAGGGCGTGCATGCCGCCCATCGAGCCACCGATCACCGCGGCCCAGCGGTCGAGTCCGAGGTGGCCGAGCAGTCGGTGCTGGGCCTCGACCTGGTCGCGGATCGAGGTGTACGGGAACCGCGAACCCCACTCGACGCCGTCGGGCGCGAAGGAGGAGGGGCCGGTGCTGCCCTGGCAGCCGCCGATCATGTTCGGCGCGACGACGAACCAGCGGTCCGTGTCGACGGCGAGTCCCGGACCGACGATGCCGGCCCACCACCCGGCGGTCGCATGTCCGTTGCCGGCACCACCGAGGACGTGGCTGTCTCCGGTGAGCGCGTGGAGGATGAGGACAGCGTTGCCGCCGTCGTCGTCGAGCGTGCCCCAGGTCTCGTAGGCGAGTCTGGCGTGCGGGATGCTTCCGCCGTGTTCGAAGTCGAGGCGGCCGAGCGGGGCGAAGAGCCGGTCGCCTGGCCGGTCGCCGTCGCGCCAGGCGCCGCTCGAGGGCGGGTTCGCGAGCAGGGCGCCGACCTCGGCTTCGGTCACGAAGCGGGAGGGCACGCTGTCTTCCGGGGTCTGCCAGTCCATAGGTCTCCATTGTGGCGTGCCCTGGGGCGTCGACCGGCCGTGTTACGTCACCCGATCAGTCGAGGTCGGCGCGGTGCGCTGGCGCGAGTGCGCTCCCGTCGGCTCCGGCACGCCGCAACGGGCTCGCGTGACGGGGAACCGGCCCGAGTGCGCAACGAACGACGCGAGCGCGGGTCTCTGGAGACCCGCGCTCGCGGTTGTGGGGTGCGCTCGCGTCAGCGCACCGCGCTGGCGCAACCCGGGAAGGACACGTTGCGGGACGGACTCAGACCCGGGCGGCCTCGACGACCTGCTTCGCGGCGGTCAGACCGGCCTGGAGGTCGGCCGTGATGTCGTCGATGTTCTCGAGCCCCACCGAGAGCCGCACGAGCCCGGGCGTGACGCCGGCCGTGAGCTGCTGCTCCGGGGTGAGCTGCGAGTGCGTCGTCGACGCCGGGTGGATGACGAGCGAACGGACGTCGCCGATGTTCGCGAGGTGCGAGAACAACTGCAGGGAGTTCACGAAGGCGCGGCCGGCGTCGACCCCACCCTTCAGCTCGAAGGACAGGACCGCTCCGACACCCTTCGGGGCGTACTGGTTGGCCGCCGCGTACCAGGGGCTCGACGGCAGACCCGAGTAGTTGACGCTCGCGATGTCGGGGTGGGCGTCGAGCCACTCGGCGACCTGCTGGGCGTTCTGCACGTGGCGCTCGATGCGGAGGCTGAGCGTCTCGATGCCCTGGATCAGCTGCCAGGCGCTCGCCGGGGCGATGGCCGCACCCAGGTCGCGCAGGAGCTGCACGCGCGCCTTGATGATGTAGGCGAGCGCGTCACCCACGGCGTCCGTGTAGACCGCGCCGTGGTACGAGGGGTCCGGCGTCGTGAGGCCCGGGAACTTGTCCGCGTGCCCGGTCCAGGAGAAGGTGCCGCCGTCGACGATGACCCCGCCGATGACCGTGCCGTGACCACCGAGGAACTTCGTCGCCGAGTGGACGATGATGTCCGCTCCGTGCTCGAAGGGACGGATGAGGTACGGCGTGGCGATCGTGTTGTCGACGATCAGCGGGACGCCGGCCTCGTGCGCGACGTCGGCGACGAGGCGGATGTCGAGGATGTTGATCTTCGGGTTGCCGATGGTCTCCGCGAAGAACAGCTTCGTGTTCGGGCGCACCGCACGCCGCCACTCCTCGGCGTCGTCCTGGTTCTCCACGAAGGTGGTCTCGATGCCGAGCTTCGCGAGCGTGTACTTGAAGAGGTTGTACGTGCCGCCGTAGATCGACGAGGACGACACGATGTGGTCGCCAGCCTGCGCGATGTTGAGGACGGCGGAGGCCTCCGCCGCCTGGCCGGACGCGAGGAGGAGGGCACCGCTGCCGCCCTCGAGCGCGGTCAGACGCTCCTCGACGACGGCCTGCGTCGGGTTCTGGATGCGCGTGTAGATGTTGCCGAACTCCGCGAGGGCGAAGAGGTTCTTCGCGTGGTCGGCGTTGTCGAACACGTAGCTCGTCGTCTGGTAGATCGGCGTGGCCCGAGCCTTCGTGACCGGGTCGGGCGCGGCTCCGGAGTGGATCTGCTTCGTCTCGAACTTCCAGTCGTTCGTGGCATCGCTCATGGTGGATGGTCCCCTCTGCTCGGGTGGTCGGTGCTGCTCGGGTGATGGGTGCCGCCGGTGTGGCCGCTCGGTCCGACAGCGATGTCGCCGGGCGTGGCTCCGGGTGGTGCTCCGTCGTGACCCCGAGGCTACCGGCCCCACCTGCACGCGCCAACCGCGCGGACACACGGCGTAACGGCTCGGCCCGGTGGCTACCCTGGAGGCATGACGACGAGACGTGTGGTGGTGACCGGTGCGAGTTCAGGGATCGGGGAGGCGACCGCGAGGCGATTCGCTGCCGACGGCTGGGACGTCGTGGCGGTGGCCCGCCGAGCAGAGCGGCTCGAGGCGCTCGTCGCGGACATCGGCGGTACGGCGGTCGTCGCGGACCTGACCGTGCAGGCGGACGTCGACGCGCTCGCCGCCCGGGTGGAGGAGCTCGGCGGCGCCCAGGCGCTCGTCAACAACGCGGGCGGTGCCTTCGGCCTCGCGTCCGTCGAGGACGGCGACGCGGAGGACTGGCGGCGCATGTTCGACATCAACGTCCTCGGCACGAAGCGCGTGGTCCAGGCGCTCCTGCCGATCCTCCGTCGGAGCATCCCGGAGGGTGGTGCCGCCACCATCGTCGGTGTCACCTCGATCGCGGGCCACATCGCCTACGTGGGTGGCGGCGGGTACAACGCGGCGAAGTTCGCCGAGCGCGCCCTGTTCGAGGTGCTGCGGCTCGAGCTCAACGGCGAACCCATCAGGGTGATCGAGGTGGCGCCGGGCATGGTGCACACGGAGGAGTTCTCGCTCGTACGCTTCGGTGGCGACCAGGACCGCGCCGACGCCGTCTACGAGGACGTCCCGGATCCGCTCTCGGCCGACGACGTCGCCGAGGCCATCGTCCACGCGACCTCCCTGCCGCCGCACGTCAACCTCGACCTCATCACGATCAAGCCGGTCGCCCAGGCCGCCCCGTACCGCCTGGCGAAGGGACCGTTGCGCGTCGCGGAGTAGGCCCTTCGACAAGCTCAGGGACCGGTTGGGGCTCAGGGGCCGGTCGGGAGCTGAGGGACGGGTTGGGAACGTCGGGACCGGTTGCAGTCAGGGACGGGTCGGGAGGTCAGTGATCGGTCGGGTGCTCGGCAGCGGGGTCGGTGCGTGGCTCGGGTTCCGCGTCGACCGGGGCCGCATCCGCGAAGGCGAGTTTCGGGACGAAGCAGAGCAGGACGGCGGCGACGAGCGCGCCCGCCCCGCAGATCGCCCAGACCGTGAGGTAGCCGGACAGGCTCGACGCCCCGGCGGTGACGGCCTGCGCGGCGCCGGCGAACAGCACCACGCCGAAGACGGCTGAGGCGAAGGAGCCGCCGATCGTCTTCGTCGTGTTGGTCAGCGCCGACGCGACACCCGTCTGCCCGCGAGGTGCGGCGGCCGCGGCCGCAGCCGGCATGGCGCCGACGAGGGCACCGGAGCCGAGCCCCGCGATCGCCATGTTCAGGAAGACCTGCCACGTCTCGAGGTGGAAGGGGAGGAACAGCAGGTACCCGACCGCGACGAGTGAGGCGGCGATGATGAGCGCGATCCGAGGCGTCGCCCAGCGCGACACGAGTGGGAACAGGAGCGCACCGACGATCATCGAGATCAGGTAGGCGCCGATGAGCGTGGAGATGTCGCCGGCGTCGAGCCCCAGTCCGTACCCGTTCTCCCGGGGTGTCCCCGCATAGGTGCTGAGCGGGGCCTGGGCGCCGAGCAGGCTGATGCCGATGAGCCCGGCGGTCAGTTGCACCGGCCACATGTTCGGTTGCCGGAGCACCCGGAGGTCGATCGCCGGGTCGGGCTGCCGCAGTTCATATCGCCCGAACGGCAGGAACGCGAGCACGCCGATCGCGATGAGCCCCCACACCCACCACGTCTGCGGACCGTTGAGTCGCAGGAAGGTCAGCCCCGAGGTGATGAGGAGGAGCGCGAGGCTGAGGAGTACGAAGCCCGCGAGGTCCAGGGTCCTGCCCGGCAGGGGTTCGGACTCCGGGACGCCGAAGAGGATGGCGAAGAAGACGAGGGTCACCGCAACGGCCGGCAGCATCATCGTGAGCGGGATATCGCCGCCGAGGGCGGTGAGGATGCGGCCACTCGACAGCGCACCGATGATGGCCCCGGCCTCGAGCGCCACGACGAGGAGCCCGGCGGCCCGGCGGGTCTGCGAGGCCCCGGTGCCGGAGCGACGGCCCCGCTCGAAGATGAGTGCGATCTCGAGTGGCAGCCACACGACGTAGAAGCCCTGCAGCGCCCAGGCCGCGAGGAACGACCAGAAGTCCCCGGCCACGACGAGCCACCAGCTGGCGCCGGCCGTCAACACGGTGGAGACGAGGAGGACCCGCTTGTGCCCGAACATGTCGCCGACCTTCGCGAGGATGGGGACGACGAGCGCCGACAACAGCAGTTGCGCGGCCTCGAACCAGTTGAAGTCCGCGTCGTGGATGCCCAGGTGCTCGACGAGGTCGGGGATGAGCGGGACGTAGTAACCCTGCAGGACACCGCTCGTGATCTCGACGAGGAACAACCAGCCGATGAGTCCCGCCGTGATGCCCGCTGCCGAGCCACGGATCGACGTGCGCCATCCGGTCGCCGAGGCTCCGCCGGTCGTCGTGCTGTCTCGCGCCATGGGGGGATGGTACAGGCGGCCCGGCCGGCAGGATAGCGTTGGAGGATGTCGACCGAGAACCCCAGCGCAGCGTCCCCGGAGCGAGAGGTCCTCGACTGGCCCACGTTCGGTGACGCGGCCCGCGAACTGTCCAGTGCGATCGTCGCGAGCGGGTTCCGGCCCGACTCCGTCGTCGCGATCGCGCGCGGCGGGCTCCTGCTCGCCGGTGCCATCGCCTACGCCCTCGACGTGAAGGCGTGCGGCGCGCTGAACGTCGAGTTCTACACCGGGGTCGACGCGCGTCTCCCCGAGCCCGTCGTGCTCCCGCCGCTGCTCGACGTGGCCGGGCTGCCGGGGAGTCGGGTGCTGCTCGTCGACGACGTGTCCGACTCGGGTCGCACGCTCGCGATGGTGCTGGAACTCATGCAGGCGAGCGGGGCGGAGGTCCGCACGGTGACGCTGTACGAGAAGCCGCAGACGGTGCTCCGGCCCGACTACGTGTGGAAGCGCGTCGACCGCTGGATCTCCTTCCCCTGGTCGACGCTGCCGACGATCACGGCCTGATCGTCCCCGCCTGATCCGGGGTGCCGGGTAGGGTCTCAGGGTGAGTGTTTTCCTCCTCGGCGGTCCGGCCGCCCCAGAGACCGAGTCGACCGTCTACGCAGCGTTCATCGCCGAGGCGGCCGCGCTCGCGGTCGTCGCCGGTCGGTTGGCCCCGCGCATCGCGATCGTCGTCGTGCACGACGGCGACGGGCTCGAGCAGTCCGCCGCCCTGGAACGTGCCGTCGCACGCTCCGGTGAGATCGAGGCGATCCGCGTGGTCGTCCGCGAGGGTGGCGTGGTCGCGCAGGCGCAGCTCGCCGAGGTCGACGGGATCGTCGTCGGCGGTGGGCTGCCCTCGGCCTACGCGGAGGCGGTCGCGCCGGTCGCCACCGACATCCGACGCCTCGTCGCGTCCGGTCTGCCCTACCTCGGCATCTCGGCCGGCGCGATGATCGCCGCCGAGCACGCGATCATCGGCGGATGGCGTGTCGGCGAGGTCCCCGTGAGCCCCGAGGCGGCGTCCGAGGAACTCGACGAGGTCACGATCGGCGACGGTCTCGGGCTCGTCGACATCGCGGTGGAGGCGCATGCCGCACAGTGGGGCACCCTGGGGCGGCTCGTCGCCGCGACGGAGGCCGGGGTCGTCGACGGCGGGGTCGCGATCGACGAGAACACGGCGCTCGTCGTCGGGCAGGGGGCGCTCTCGGTCCTCGGTGGCGGCAGCGTCTGGCAGGTCTTCACCGCCGAGCACGGGGTCGTCGTCCGCACGATCGGTGCCGAGCAGCCGCAGCAGCAGTAGTCCATGACGGACGGGATCCTCGGCGGCAGCCCGGCACAGCTCGCCGCGGCGGGGTCGATGGACGAGGGCTGGGCCGACGCGCTCGCACCCGTCGCGGACGACCTCGCGACGATCGACCACTGGCTCGCGGCGCAAGCGGCGGCCGGTGCCCGATGGTTGCCGGCACCAGAGCTCGTCCTGCGTGCCTTCCGTACGCCGTTCAGCGCGGTCCGGGTCCTCATCGTCGGGCAGGACCCGTACCCGACGCCGGGTCATCCGATCGGCCTGTCGTTCGCCGCGGACCGGGACGTGCGCCCGCTGCCACGCAGCCTCGCGAACATCCATCGGGAACTCCGCGAGGACCTCGGTGTCCCGACGCCGGAACACGGCGATCTCAGTTCGTGGACCCGACAGGGCGTGCTGCTCCTCAACCGTGTCCTCACGGTCGGGGCGGGTTCCGCCGGGTCGCACCGCCGACACGGCTGGGAGGCGGTCACCGAACAGGCGATCCGTGCGCTCGCCGCACGCCCCGCACCGCTCGTGTCGATCCTCTGGGGCAAGGACGCCGAACGACTGGCGCCGCTGCTCGAAGCATCGGGCGACCCCGACCGCCACGTCATCGTCTCGGCGCACCCGAGTCCGCTCTCCGCTTCGCGGGGCTTCTTCGGTTCGAAGCCGTTCAGCCGCACGAACGACTTCCTCGTCTCCCGCGGCGTGGACCCGATCGACTGGTCGCTCGACTGACGACCGGGTCGTGGCGTCGGCCGCAAGGGCTGTCCGCCGACCCACCCCCTCGTTAGGCTTGGGGGATGCTGGAAGAGGAGTACGAGCCGAGGCGACGGCTGCCGCCGCACCTGCGCAAGCCGCCGACCCCCGAGACGCCCTTCGCCTTCACGATGCGCGACGCCACTGCGGCCGACCTGCCCGACATCCGGGCGATCTACAACCACTACGTCGCCAACAGCATGGTCACCTTCGACGAGGACGCGATGACCCTCGCCGAGTGGCGCTCCAAATTCGCCTACCTGCAGCGGCTCCAGCTCCCGTTCATCGTCGCCGTCAACCCGACTGGACAGATCCTCGGGTACGCGCTGTGTGCGCCGTGGAAGCAGAAGCGCGCCTACCGCTTCACGGTGGAGAGCTCGATCTACCTCGGAGCCGCGGCGACCGGCAAGGGCCTCGGCACCGATCTGCTCGGTGAGCTCATCGAGCGCTCGAAGGCCGCCGGGCTCAAGGAGATGCTGGCCGTCATCGCCGACAAGGGCGCCGAGTCGTCGATCGCCCTGCACGAGAAGTTCGGGTTCACCGAGGTGGGCCGCATGGGCCGTGTCGGGTTCAAGTTCGACCGGTGGATCGGCACGGTCCTCCTGCAGAAGTCCTTGAAGCGCTGAGCCGGTCGACGCCCTTCGACAGGCTCAGGGACCGGAACGGACAGGGAACAGGGACCGGAACGGACAGGGAACAGGGACCGGAACGGACAGGGAACGGGGACCACCGGAGACCGCCGCCTCTAGGCTGGTCGCATGGCGGAACTCCACGAGCTGACGGCGCTCGAGCAGTGGCAGGCGTTGCAGCGGGACGAGGTCTCACCGACGGAGCTCGCCCGGCACTACCTCGACCGGATCGAACGCCTCGACGACGCGATCGGCGCCTTCACCTCGGTCGCCGCCGGATCGCTCGCCGAACGCGTGGAGGCGGTCGACGCGCTTCCTCGGACCGCACCGCTCTGGGGACTCCCGATCGGCGACAAGGACCTCGTGTCCCGTGCCGGTCAGCCCGTCCGCTTCGGGTCGCGGCTCACAACGGATCTCGTGGCGACGACCGACGACGAGCTGGTCGGCGTCCTCGACCGCGCCGGTGCGGTGAGCCTCGGGAAGACCGCGACTCCGGAGTTCGGGCTCTACGGCTACACGGAGCCGCTCCACGGGATACCGACGCGGAACCCGTGGGCCCTCGACCGCGGCGCGGCGGGGTCAAGTGGCGGGGCCGCAGCCGCCGTCGCCGCGCGGCTCCTCCCGTTCGCCCCCGGCTCCGACGGCGGCGGCTCCGTCCGCATCCCGGCGGCCGCCTGCGGGCTCGTCGGCCTGAAGCCCACGAGGGGGCTCGTCCCCGCGGGCTCCGGTGTCGACCGACTCGCAGGCCTCGTCGTCCCCGGGCCGATCGCCCGGACCGTCGCCGACGCGGCGCTCCTGCTCGACGCGATGATCGAGCGCGTGCACGGACGCATCGACCACCACTTCACGCTGCGCGCACCCGACGCCGACGACGGACCACTGCTCGGACACGCCGTGCGTGGCGAGGGCCGGTTCCAGTTGGCGGTCCTCGACGGCTCACCCTGGGACAGCGCCTTCGAGCTGGCGGTCGACCCGGAGGCCCGCGCGGCCGTCGACGTCGCCACCCGGGCGTTCACCGCGATGGGGCACGGCCTGGAGGAGCTCACCCTCCGCGACGCCGAACGGTACCCGGCCGACTTCACGACGATCTGGCAGGCCTCGGCGGCCGGTGTCCCGGCGTCCTCGGAGGCGGAGCTGGCGCTCCTCGAACCCATCACGAGGTCCCTCGTCGAGCGCGGTCGGGCGCTGACGGCGACCCGGCTCATGGAGACGCTCGCCAGTCTCCACCGGTTCGAGCGCAGCGTCCTCGCGCAGTTCGCGCCGTTCGACGCGATCATCACGCCGGCGCTCGCCCAGACACCACGGCCGATCGGGTGGTACGACCAGGACTCGCCCGAACTGAACTTCGAGCAGCAGGTGCGCTACGCGCCGCACACCTCCTTCGTGAACGCGACCGGCTTGCCGGCCATCACGCTCCCCGCGCACGAGACGTCCGAGGGGCTGCCGATGGGCGTCCAGCTGATCGGGCGTCCCGGAGGCGAGGCGACCTTGCTCGCCCTCGGGGCGCAACTGGAGCGGCGACTGCGCTGGCAGGACCGCGTCCCGTCCGTCGCCCGCTGACCGGTCGTCGCCCTCGCGTCGCCCGGTGGCGTATGACGGGATGTGACACCGCGGCCGGACCTCGTCCCTCCCGCTGCGCCTAGGGTGCTCAGGCGGCCCGGTCCGGACGGACCGATCGCCGCTCCACCGGAGGAGTCGATCATCAGCGCACAGTCCAGCCCAACGCAGTCCAGCCCCAAGCAGCTCATCCTCAACCTGTTCGAGATGAACTGCGTGAGCCACATCACCCACGGCCTCTGGCGCCTGCCGGACAACCGACGCGACCAGTACACCGACATCCGGTACTGGACGACACTCGCCCGGACGGCTGAGGCGGGCGGGTTCGACGCGATCTTCATCGCGGACGTGGTCGGCGCCTACGACGTGTTCCGTGGTGGCCCGGCCGACGCCCTGCGCGAGGGTCTGCAGATCCCGAACAACGACCCGCTGCTCGTCGTCCCCGCGATGGCCGCCGTGACCGAGCACCTCGGCTTCGGCATCACCTTCTCGACGAGCTACGAGCCGCCGTTCGCCTTCGCCCGTCGCATGAGCACCCTCGACCACCTGACGAACGGCCGCGTCGCGTGGAACATCGTCACCTCGTACCTGCCCAACGCCGCACGGAACTTCGGCCTCGCCGAGGAGATCCCGCACGACGAACGGTTCGCGATCGCCGAGGAGTACCTCGATGTCCTCTACAAGCTCTGGGAGGGGTCGTGGGACGACGACGCCGTCGTCCGCGACCGGGAGGCCGGCGTCTACTCCGACCCCGACAAGGTGCGATACATCGATCACGTCGGACGCTACTTCCAGGTCGCCGGACCGCACCTGTCCGAGCCGAGCGCGCAGCGGACACCGCTGCTCTACACCGCGACCGCATCGCCGGCCGGCATCGCGTTCGCCGGCCGGCACGCCGAAGCCGTGTTCACGGGCGTGCGGGGTCCAGGTGGTGCGGGCCCCCTCCTGGAGCGGTTCCGTGCGGCAGCGGCCGACAACGGACGCGACGGGGCCGCGCTCAAGATCGTCGTCCAGGCCGCCGTCATCGTCGCGACGACGCAGGAGGAGGCCGAGGCCAAGGCCGCGCAGTACCGCGAGCACGCGAGCATCGTCGGCCGGTTCGTGCACGCCGGGCTGCCGTTCGACCCGCTGGCCCACCCGGAGGACCGGACCGTCGCCGAGGCGCTCGCCGCTGAGGGGGTCCCGGCGGACGCCCTGCCGCCGCAGGTGACGGCCGGCACCGTCGGCGAGTTCATCGTGCGGGTCGGCAGCGACCTCGAACGGGACTTCTTCGCCGTCGGCACCCCCGAGGTCGTCGCCGACGAGATCGAGCGATGGTTGGACGAGGTCGGTATCGACGGCATCAACCTGCGGCAGTACCACAGCCTCGACACGCTCACCGATTTCGTCGAACTCGTCGTGCCGGAGCTGCGTCGCCGAGGGCGGCTGCGCGACGCATATCGACCGGGGGAGACGCTCCGCGAGCGCCTGACGGGCGGAGCGGCCCGGCTCCCGGACGACCACCCGGCCGCACGATACCGCGGAGGACGGAACCTCGGCGACCAGCACGAGGGGACGGTCGACGGTCACACGGCGTCATCGAGGGAACCCGCGGGAAACCTGTCGTAACAGAGCGGCGGGGTGGCCCGGTGCGCCGACCAGGATGGGCAACCACACCGGCACAGCACCGGACCACCCCGACCCACAGGAGTACCCGTCATGACCCGAACCACCAGACGGCGAGCACGACTCGCCGCCGCAGCACTCGTCGCCGTGAGCATCGCGCTGACCGGCTGCTCGGCGGCGTCGGCCTCGTCCGACGCGGACGGTGGCAGCCTCACCTACCTCGACGCGGAGATCCCCACCTCGGCGCAGGTGCAGGAGGCGGGCACGTGGCAGACCCGTGCGCTCCAGCAGAACATCACCGACCGACTGCTCTACCGCAACGCGGAGACGGGCGAACTCGAACCGTGGATCGCCGACTCCTGGACCGTCAGCCCCGACGGTCTCACGTACACCTTCGTGATCCGTGACGGCGTCACCTACAGCGACGGCACCGACGTCGACGCCTCGAGCGTCGCGAAGAACCTGAACTGGCAGTCGACCGGCGACGAGGCGAAGGGCACGACCCCGAATGCGCAGTTCCCGCCCGGTCTCGTCGCGACGCCGGACGACGCGACCAGCACCGTCACCGTCGTCCTCGCCGCACCGTACGCGCCCTTCCTCAACGTGCTCACCGGGTGGGGATCCGGTCTCGTCGCCGACGCCACGATCGACGCGAGCAAGGAGGAGCAGTCGAAGTTCGTGAACCTCATCGGCTCCGGTCCCTTCGTCGTCGCCTCCGAGACCTACGGCAAGGAGATCGTGCTCGACCGTCGTGAGGGCTACGCCTGGGCCCCGCCGTCCTCCCCGAACCAGGGCGAGGCGCACCTCGCCTCGGTCACGGTCATCCCCGTGCAGGAGGACAGCGTCCGGCTCGGCACCCTGAAGTCGGGCGAGGCGGACGTCATCCGCTACGTCCAGCCGAGCGAGGAGCAGGGGCTCGTCGACGCCGGCTACGACATCGTGTCCAAGACGGGTGTCGGTCTCAGCAACCAGTGGTTCCTCCGCAGCCAGGCGCCGTTCCTCGACGACGTCGACGTCCGCAAGGCGCTGCTGCACGCGATCTACCGTGAGCAGATCATCGAGACGCAGTACACCGACAGCTGGACGCCCGCGACGTCGGTCCTGTCGCCGGGCACCTTCGGCTACGTCGACGAATCGGCGAAGTTCGCCTACGACCCGGATGCGGCCAACAGCCTCCTCGACGGAGCCGGCTGGACCGAGCGCGACGCGGACGGCTACCGCACGAAGGGCGGCGAGCGGCTCACGGTGAAGACCTACATCGACGTCTACGACAACACGGCGAAGAGCCTCTTCCAGCAGATCCAGAACCAGTTCAAGGACGTCGGGATCGAGCTGTCGCTCAACGAGCTCGACTACTCCACCTACTGGGCGACCGCGTTCGCGGACCCGGAGGTCGGGGCGCTCCGGGTCGGTTGGCCGCACCCTGACCCCTCGAAGGGCCTCAGCGAGTACTACAGCAAGGACGGCTCCGACCTCCTCGGTCTCGCCGGCGCCGACACGACCCTGCAGTCGCTGCTCGACGCGCAGAACGAGGCGACCGACGAGGACACCCGTGCGGTGATCCTCGGACAGATCCAGGACCACCTGATCGACCAGGCCTATGTCGTCCCGATCCTCAACGACAGCCAGGTGTTCGTCACCCAGCAGCGGGTGAAGGGCTTCTCCCTCACCGACGGCGCCCTGCCGGAGTTCTACAACACCTCGATCGAGGACTGAGCGAGCGGGAGGGCCGTCGACCGGACGGCCCTCCCGTACCCGGTCCCGTCCCTTCCGAGAGGAGGCCCCACATGTCCAACCAGCATCCGAACGCCAGCGCGGCGGACACGCGACGCCGGCAGTACCGCGAGTACGTGATCAGGCGCGTCGCCCAGGCGCTCCTCGTGATCGCCCTCGTCTACACGCTCGTCTTCTTCACCCTCTTCGTCCTGCCCGGCGACCCCATCGAGAACAAGCTGACGAGCCCGCTCAACCCACTGCCCCCGTCCGCAGGCGAAGCACTGCGGGCGTACTACCACTTCGACCTGTCGCCGATCGAACAGTTCGCACTGACGGTCGGTCGGCTCCTCCACGGGGACCTCGGCTACTCGCTCGTGAGCGGTCGTGCCGTGTCGGACCTCGTCGCGCAGGGCTTCTCGGACACGATCGTGCTCGCGGGCGTGGCGTTCGTCATGACGATCGTGCTGTCGCTCGCGATCGCGCTCACCGCCGTGTACGGCCCCGTCAAGGCGATCAGGAGCATCGCGGCCTCGGCGCCCATCGCCTCGATCTCCGCGCCGAGCTTCCTCATCGGCTTCGTGCTCCTCGCGATCTTCTCCTTCCAGCTCGGCTGGGTGTCGTCGGTGCGCGATCAGGGCTTCGTGTCCTACGTGCTCCCGGCACTGACCCTGGCGCTCGCCGTCAACGGTCCGTTGACGCAGGTGTTGATCCAGGGACTCCGGAAGGCCGCGGACGAACCCTTCGTCACCGTGCTCCGCGCGAAGGGGACGAGCGAGGTCCGGATCGCCCTCGGCCACGTCTTGAAGAACGGTGCGATCCCGTCGATCACGATGCTCGCCCTCGTCGTCGGAGAGCTGCTGGCCGGTGCCGTCGTCGTCGAGGCCGTGTTCACCCGCACCGGCCTCGGATTCATCACCTTCGAGAGCGTGCGCGATCAGGACACCCCGGTGATCCTGGCCGTCGTCATCCTCATCTCCTCCATCTACGTCGGCATCAACCTCGTGACCGACCTCGTCTACCCCGTCCTCGACCCGCGCATCGTCCGCCCGGGGCATGGGCGGTCCCGACGCTCCCGCCTCGCCAGGCCTGCTGTCGCGACAGCGGCGGCGACGGGGACGGCGGTGCCCGACGGTATCTCGTCGAAAGCGAGCGTGGACGCATGAGCCTCCGACTCCACCCGGACCGCGACGTCACCGCGGCCGACGACGGACCGGACGTGTTCCGTCGACTCCTCGGCCGCCTCGGGGTCGCGGACGTCCTGGCGATCATCGTCGTCGGTCTCGTCCTCGTGTCCGTCGTCGCACCCGGCCTCCTCACGCCGTACGACCCGCTCAAGCCCGACGACGCCAACGCGCTCGCCGCTCCATCGGTCGCGCACTGGTTCGGAACCGACTCCCTCGGTCGCGACCTGCTGTCGCGGGTGATCCACGGCACCGGTCGGACCCTGCTCGGCTCGGCGGTCGCCGTCCTCATCGGTCTCGGCGCCGGCACGGTCCTCGGGCTCGTCGCCGCGTCGTTCGGCGGTCTCGTCGACGCCGTCATCAGCCGGATCGTCGACGTGCTGCTCTCGATCCCCGGGCTGCTCCTCGCGATGGTCGTCGTCGTGGCGCTCGGCTTCGGCACCTTGAACGCGGCCGTCGCCGTGGGGATCTCCTCGATCGCGGCGTTCACCAGGATCATGCGCTCCGAGGTGTTGACGGTGAAGGACCTGCCGTTCGTCGAGGCGAGTCACCATCTCGGCGGTTCGCGGGCGTACGTCCTCGCGAAGCACGTCTTCCCGAACTCGTACTCCGCGGTGCTGTCGCTCACGGCCCTCCAGTTCGGCCTCGCGATCATCTGGATCTCCTCGCTCAGCTTCCTCGGGTACGGAGCTCCGCCGCCCGACCCGGAGTGGGGCCTGCTCGTCTCCGAGGGTCGTCAGTACGTCGTGTCCTCGCCGTGGCTCGTCGTCGTCCCGGGCCTCGTGATCGCCGTCACCGTGCTCGCCATCAGCCGTCTCAGCCAACTCACCCGCGAGAGGACCACCGCATGAACCAGGCAGCCCTGCAGCACAGCGCACTCCACGTCGTCGACGCGGCTCCGGTGCCCTTGCTCGTCGACGGACTCGCCGTCGGGTACCGGACGCGTGGTTCGAGGGGGCCGACCGACACGGTGCGCGACGTGTCGTTCCAGGTCGGGCGCGGCGAGACGGTGTCGCTCGTGGGCCAGTCCGGTTCGGGGAAGAGCACGATCGCCCGGGCGGTCGCGGGGCTCCTCCCGGGCAACGGCTCGGTCACCGCCGGTCGGGTCGCGGTCGCCGGACACGAGGTGGCCGACTTCTCCCGGAAGCAGTGGCGCCCCCTGCGCGGCTCGACGCTCGGTTTCATCCCGCAGGATCCGCTGAGTTCACTCGACCCGCTGCAGCGGATCGGCGTGCAGATCGCCCAGGCGGTCCAGGTGGCGGGCGACACCCCGCGCTCGGAGGTCCCCGCGCGCGTGATCGAGTTGCTCGAGCACGTGGGCATCCGTCAGGCCTCGGCCCGCGTGCGGTCCTACCCGCACGAGCTCTCGGGCGGGCAGTTGCAGCGGGTGCTCATCGCGATCGCCATCGCGGCGAGGCCCAAGCTGCTCATCGCCGACGAGCCGACGTCCGCGCTCGACGTGACCGTCCAGCGGCGCATCCTCGACCTCCTCGACGGCCTCCGGCAGGAGCTCGGGCTCGGGATCCTCTTCATCACCCACGACCTGGCGCTGGCGCAGGAGCGCAGCGACGCGATCGTGGTCCTGCAGGACGGGAACGTCCGCGAGTCGGGCCCGGCCGAGGAGGTGTTGCTCGCACCGCGGCACCCCTACACGGTGGGGCTGCTCTCGGACTCACCCGCGTCCTCGCCCTTGCGCTACCGGGAACGCATCCGCGCTGCGGCCGAGCAGGTGCAGGCGGAGCAGCGCGGCGAGACGAACGCGGCGCCCGCAGTGGTCGAGGTGTCGCACGTGTCCAAACGGTTCGGACGCGATCCGCAGGCGCCGCCCGCACTCGACGGCGCGTCGCTCGTCCTCCGTCCGCGTTCGATCCACGCGCTCGTCGGCGAGTCCGGGTCGGGCAAGTCGACGCTCGCGCGCATCGTCGCCGGGCTCACCTCCTTCGACGACGGCTCGGTGCGGGTCGCCGGCCGGGAACTCCCGCGGGACAACGCCGTCGCCAACCCCTTCGCGCGCGACCTCCAGCTGGTCTACCAGAACCCGCTCTCGGCGGTCGATCCGCGGTACACCGTCGGACAGATCATCGAGGAGCCCCTGCGGATCCACGGGGTGCGGAGCGCCGCCGAACGCCGGCGCCGCGTCGCGACCATCCTCGACCAGGTCGCCCTCCCCGCGAGTGCGCTGGGGCGTCGTGCACGGGAGGTGTCGGGTGGCCAGCGCCAGCGGGTCGCACTCGCGAGGACGCTCGTCCTCGCGCCGTCGGTCCTCGTCCTCGACGAGCCCACCTCGGCCCTCGACGTCTCGGTGCAGGCGCAGATCGTCGAACTGCTCCTCGACCTCCGGGACGAGCACGCGCTCAGCTACCTGTTCATCTCGCACGACCTCGGTCTCGTCCGGCAGATCGCCGACGAGGTGACGGTGCTGTCGACCGGGCGCGTCGTCGAGTCGGGCCCGGCCTCGGCCGTCCTCGGGCATCCACAGCACGCGTACACTCGGGAGCTGCTCGACGCGGTGCCGCGGTTCGATGTCGAGCGGCTCGATCCGAGCCGGTTCGAGGCCGTCGGATGAGCGCACCGACCACGGAACCACGCACGGAGGAGACCATGTCACGATCGTTCGACGACCTCGTCGCCGAGGCCGACGCCGCCTCGGTCGACGGATGGGACTTCTCGTGGCTCGACGGCCGAGCCAGTGAGGCGCGCCCCTCCTGGCGGTTCTCGGAGCTGCTCGGGAGACGTCTGGCCGACGTCCCGTCCTCGCTCGACCTCGAGACCGGCGGGGGAGAGGTGCTCGACACGGCGCCGGTGCTTCCACCGCTCGCGGCCGCCACCGAGTCCTGGCCACCGAACCTCGCCCGAGCCGCCGCCCGCCTGCACCCGCGCGGGGTCGTCGTCGTTCGCACGGAGGAGGGTGCTCCACTGCCGTTCGCGGACGACTCGTTCGCGCTCGTGTCGAGCCGGCATCCCGTCGCTGTGGACTGGGCCGACGTAGCGCGGGTGATCGCGCCGGGAGGAGGCTACCTCGCCCAGCACGTCGGACCGGCGAGCGTGTTCGAACTCGTCGAGGCCTTCCTCGGCCCGCAGCCCGAAGCCGTCCGTCGAGCACGTCACCCTGACGACGAGGCCGACGCCGCCCGCGCCGCCGGACTCGAGATCGTGGAGCTGCGGACCGAACGGCTGCGGATCGAGTTCCACGACGTCGGTGCGATCGTCTGGTTCCTGCGCAAGGTGATCTGGATGGTGCCCGGATTCACCTCCGCGCGGTACCTCGACCGCCTGCGGGAGCTGCACCGTTCCCTGCAGGAGGACGGCCCGTTCGTCGCGCACTCCTCCCGAACCCTCATCGAAGCGCGCAAGCCCGCCCGGTGACCGCGGCCCTGCCGAGGCGCCCTTCGACAGGCTCAGGGACCGGGATACAGGCTCAGGGACCGGAAGACGGGAGATGATCCCTCTACGGGTGGGTCCACCGGCATCCCGACGTAGGCTCGTCGTGACGGCGAGTGGAGGACGATCGAGTGGTGGATGTCGGCACCGGACGGCGACCGGTCTCCCGCCTGCGCACCCGCCTGCTCGCCGGGCTCCGCTCACGCATCCTCGCGGTCTTCGCGGTGGAGCAGGACCGCCCGCCGCAGTGGACGCTCGATCTCGAGGACGGCACCGACGCGGGGTTCTTCACGCCCGACTCCGCGGCCTGGACGGTGCACGGCGGTGTCGAGACCATGGTCGCCGGCATCCGGGCGCTCCTCCTGCAGGCGGCCCACCCCGGGGCGCTCGCCGGCGTGCACGACTGGTCCCGGTACCGGGAGGACCCGCTCGGACGGCTGGACGGCACCATCCGCTGGATCTTCACCGTCACCTACGGCGATCGTGACACGGCGCGTCGGACGAGCGACTACGTGCTCAAGCTCCACGAACGCGTCGTCGGGGAGTACCTCGACGCCCATGGCGTGGTGCGCCCGTACGCGGCCAACGACCCGGACCTCCTGCGCTGGGTGCACCTGGCGTTCACCGACGCCTTCTTGAGCGTGCGACAGACCTGGGGCGGTCGGATCCCCGGTGGTGCGGACGCCTATGTGGCCGACTGGGCACTCGCGGGCGAGCTCATGGGCGTCGTCGACCCGCCCCGCTCCGAGGCTGAGCTGGCCCGACAGCTGCACGGGTACCTCGACGCGGGCGAGCTGACCGGCGGCCCTCGGGTGGACGAGACCCTGGCGTTCCTCCGTCGACCGCCGCTCGACCGCTCGCTGCTCCCCGCCTACGGGATCCTCTTCGCGGGAGCCGTCGCGACGATCCCACCCGAGTACCGCCGCATCCTCGGGCTCCGCACCGCTCATCTCGGCCCGATCCCGCTGCCGGTCGTGACGGCGACCCGGGTGGTCCTGTGGATCGTGGGGCTCGTCCTGCACGGTGAGTCGCCGAGCCAGCGCGCGGCCCTGCGCCGGCATCGACGCCTGGCGGACCCGCCGGCTGTCTCCGGTCCCTGAGCTTGTCGTCTCCGGTCCCTGAGCTTGTCGAAGGGCTGCGCTCCGCGTTCCGTACTTCGCCCTTCGACAGGCTCAGGGACCGGGTGGTGGCGCAGGACCGGACGGCAGGTCGGCATGCCCTCTTGGGCGTCATCGCGCCGCCAACCGTCTCCGGTCCCTGAGCTTGTCGAAGGGCGGTTCTGCGCGGAGGATTGTCGCCCTTCGACAGGCTCAGGGACCGGGGAATGGTGGCTGAGGGGCCGAGACGGTGGTCCAGCGACGGTGGTCCAGGGACCGTGTGGTGGCTCAGGGACCGGGACGGTGTCAGAGGCGGGGGACCGAGGCGAGCAGCTGGGTCGTGTACGGATGTGACGGCCGACTGAGGACCTTGGCGACCGGACCCTCCTCGACGATCGCTCCGTCGCGCATGACGACGACCCGGTCGCAGAGATGCTGCACCACGCCGATGTCGTGTGAGACGAGCACGATCGCGAGCCCGAGCTCCTGCCGCAGCCCGCCGAGCAACTCGAGGATCTGCGCGCGGACGGTGACGTCGAGCGCGCTGAGCGGTTCGTCACCGACGAGGAGGCGCGGGCGGTGCACGATCGCGCGCGAGAGGGCGATGCGCTGGCGCTGACCACCCGAGAACTCGTGCGGGAAGCGGTCGGCCGCGTCGGCGTCGAGCCCGACGAGCCGGAGCACCGCGCGGACCTTGGAACGGTGGTCGCCCTCGATCCCGAGCGCCGAGAGGGGCTCGGCGACGATCCGCCCGACGCTCATGCGCGGGTCGAGCGACGCGTACGGGTCCTGGAACACCACGCCCGTCTGTCGACGGAACCAGTGCAGGCTCCTGGCGCTCGCCGCAGCGCTGACGGGACGGCCGTCGAACGCGACGGACCCGGAGCTCGGGGTGTCGAGCGCGAGCAGGAGGCGGACGAGCGTCGACTTGCCCGACCCCGACTCGCCGATGATGCCGACGGCCTCACCGGGGGCGACGACGAGGTCGCTCGGGTGGAGCGCGACGGTGCGGCTCGGGCGCTGGAAGAGCGACTCCCGCGGGTTGGTGTAGACCCGTCCGAGCCCCTGGGCGTGGAGCAGCGGCTCAGTCATCGTCCTCGCCCTTCCAGCTCATGGTCTTCGCGGCGGCCAACAGCCGCTGCGTCACGGGCGACACCGGCATCGACAGCAGTTGGGCCACCGGCCCGGCCTCGACGACCTTCCCCTGCGCGAGCACCACGGCGTCACTGGCGATCCGGGAGAGGACCGCGAGGTCGTGCGTGATGAAGACGAGGGACGCCCCTGTCTCGCTCACGAGACGCTCGAAGAGGCCGAGGATCTCCGACTGGATGGTGACGTCGAGCGCCGTGGTCGGCTCGTCCGCGATGAGCAGGGAGGGTCCGCAGGCGAGGGCGATGGCGGCCGCGACCCGCTGGCGTTGCCCGCCCGACAGCTGGTGCGGATACCGCCGGACGATGCGCTCGGGGTCGGGCAGACGGACCCGCGCGGCGAGTTCGACGGCCCGGTCGAGCGCCTCCCGTTTCGACAGCCCCTCGTGGATGCGCAGCGGCTCGCCGATCTGGCGTCCGATGGTGCGGATCGGGTTGAGCGCCGTCCGAGGCTCCTGGAACACGATCCCGATCTCACGCCCGCGGATCCGCGCGAGTTCGCGGTCGTCGCGGCCGAGGAGCTCCTCGCCCTGCCAGCGGATACTGCCACTCACCGAGGCGCCGTCCGGGAGCAGTCCGAGGATCGCCAGCGCCGTCAGTGACTTCCCGGATCCGGACTCGCCGATGAGGCCGAACCGTGCGCCCGCCGGCACGCTGAAGCTCACTCCGTCGACGACCCGGCGGCCGCCGAGCGTGACGACGAGGTCCTGGACGTCGAGACTCATGCGGTCACCCCCTGGGGGGACGTGGGGGTCGAGGCGGGTCCTCGGCGACCGAGGGTCGGATCGGTCGCGTCCCGCAGGGCGTCACCCAGCAGGTTGAGGGCGAGGACGGTGATGGTGATGGCGAGCCCCGGCCACAGCACCGACAGCGGGTGCACGGCGAGGTAGGTCTGCAGCTCACTGAGCATCCGACCCCAGGACGGGACACTGGAGGGGGCGCCGTAGCCGAGGTACGACAGGCCCGCCTCGGCGAGCACCGCGACCGCCATCGACCACGACAGCTGGACGATGAACACCGGTGCGACGTTCGGCAGGAGATGCCGCGTCAGGTTCCTCACCGGCCCGAGACCGGCGGCCTTGCCGGCGAGCACGTACTCGCTGTGCGAGACCCGGCGGATCTCGGGGCGGGTCACCCGTGCGATGTTCACGCCGAAGCTGATGCCCACCGCCCAGATGACGACCCACAGCGAGCCGCCGAAGACCGAGGCGATCATCATGGCGATGAGCAGTGTGGGGAACGCGATGAGGATGTCGATCAGCACCGCGACCGTCTCCCGGACCCAGCGCCGCGTGAGTGAACCGAGGGCGGCGAGGGCGACCCCGAGGACCGTCGATACGACTGCGGAACCGATCGCGACGGCCACGGTCACCCGCGCACCGACGAGCAGCAGGCTGAAGATGTCGCGTCCGACCTCGTCCGTGCCGAGCAGATGGGCCGGCGACGGAGCCAGCCACTTCGCGAACGGATCGGTGAGCTGGGGGTCGTACGGCGTCCAGAGGAAGGAGACGCCGGCGCTCAGGAGGAGCAGGGTGACCACGACGAGCCCGAACACGCCTGCCGGGCCGGACACGAGGGTGCGGAGTCCGCCTGATGCCGCGCGCCGACGCGGGTGATCCTGACGGGCGGTCATGTGGTCCGCTCCCGTTCGCGGAGTCGGGGGTCTGCGAGACGGTGGACGACGTCCACGACGGCACCGATCACGAGGACCACCCCGGTGAGGACGAGGAGCTCGCCCTGCACCTTCACGAGGTCGCGGTTGCCGACGTCGGCGACGAGCATGCGCCCGATGCCGGGAAGCGTGAAGAGCTGTTCGATGATGACGCTGCCGACGATGAGCCCGGCGATCTGGAGCCCGAGCACGGTGACGACCGAGAGCGCCACGTTCGGCAGCCCGTGGCGGATGAGCGCCTGCGAACGGGTCAGCCCCTTCGCCGCCGCCGTCCGGACGTAGTCCTGGCCGATCGCGTCGAGGGCGGCGGAACGGACGAAGCGCAGCAGGACCGCGCCCTCGACGATGCCGATCGTGAGTGCCGGGAGGAGGAGGGCACGGATCGCCGCCAGCGGATCGTTCCAGCCCGCGCGCGGGAAGCCCTGCGCTGGGAGCCAACCGAGCACGACGGCGAAGAGGAGCACGAGCAACATGCCGGCCCAGACGACCGGGACGGCGGCGAGCCCCTGCGACGCGAAGGAGATGACGACGCCCGTCGCGCGGGTGCGCCGGACGGCCGCCAGCACCCCGAGCGGAACACTGAACGCGAGGGCGATCACGAGGGCCATGACGCCGAGCGGGACGGTCACCTGCGCCTTCTGGGCGAGTTCGCTGGCGACGGGGGTGCCCGTGATGAGCGAGTTCCCGAGGTCGCCCCGGAGCAACCCGCCGATCCAGTCGAGGTACTGCAGGAGGACGGGCTGGCCGAGTCCCAACTGTTCGCGGATCGCGGCGACCGCTTCGGGCGTCGCATCCGTTCCTGCGATGACCTGGGCGACGTCGCCCGGGAGCACCCTGATGGTGAAGAAGATCAGGGCGCTCGCGGCGAGGAGCCCGACGAGGAGGAGTACCAGCCTCGTCAGGATGAACCGGGTCACCCGGTCACGGCGACCTTCGCCAGGTTGATGCGCGAGTTGACCGAGTCCACGGGGAAGCCGGTCACGCCGTCGCGCACCACCGTGAGGGTGATCGCGGTGTAGAGCCAGTCGGCGGCGTTGTCCTTCGACACGAGGTACGCCGCCTCCTTGAGCTTCTGGGCTGCGACGGCCGGATCGGTCGCCGCTACGGATTCAGCATAGAGCGACTGGACCTGCGCGTTGTCGTAGCCGAAGTAGTAGTTCGGGTTCGCCCAGTTCTGGAAGTCGCGTGCCTCGACGTGGTTCACGTAGCTGAGGTCGTAGTCCTTGTTCGTGTAGACGTCGTTCAGCCAGGTCGGGAACTCGACGCTCTTGACCGTGAGGGTGACGCCGATGGCCTTGAACTCGGACACCAGGACGTTGGCCACCGAGGTGCCGTAGAAGCTCGGGATCGTGAGCGTCAGGGACAGGTTCTCCTGGCCGGCCTGGGCGAGGAGCGCCTTCGCCTGGTCCGGGTCGTACTTCACGAGCTCGCTGAGGTTCTCGTAGCCCGGGTCGAGCTCGGGGATCGGACCGTACTGCTCGACCGCGGCGCCGCCGACGGCCTCGACGATCGCGGCGTGGTCGATGGCGGAGCGGAGCGCCTGCCGGACGAGGGGGTCGTTCAGGGGAGCGCGCTGGTTGTTGAAGGCGAGGGTGTACTTGTCGGTCGTCTTGCCTTCGGTGATGCTGAACCCGTCGGCGCGGGTGATCTGGTCCTTGAGGTTCGCGTCGAGCGCCGTCTGCACGTCGAGTTCGCCGGCGAGGGTGGCGTTGACGGCGGAGGAGGCGTCGGGGATGTAGCTGAAGACGACCTCCTTGACCTTCGGAGCGTCGCCCCAGTACTTCGCGTTCCGGTCGAAGGTGATGCTGTCGCCCTGCTTCCAGGTCTTCAGGGTGAACGGCCCGGTACCGTTGGCGGTCGTCGACAGGTCGTTGGTGGCGCCCGACTCCAGGACGAGTCCTGCGCGTCCGGTCAGGGTCCACAACAGGTTGGAGTCGGGCGAGGTGAGCTGCAACTGCACGGTCGAGTCGTCGACGGCCGTGATCGAGGCGACCTTCTGGAGCGCCACGTTGTCGACGAACGTCGGGTCCTGCTGAACCTGCGTGATGGAGTCGACGACGTCGGCCGCGGTCAGGGCGGCGCCGTCGTGGAAGGTCACGCCGTCGCGGAGGACGAAGGTGTAGGTGAGACCGTCGGCGCTGATGTCGTGGCTCTTCGCGAGCGTGTCGACGATCTGGTTGTCCTCGGTGCGGGACACGAGGCCCTGGTAGACGTTGTCGATGAGGATCTGATCGAGCGCGGCGCCCGAGGTGGTGCGGATGTTGAGGTCGGAGGGCTCCAGGACGAGACCGACCCGCAGGGTCGCGTCGGCGTCGGGCGTCGGCGTCGCGGCCGGGCCTGCGCAGCCGGTGAGGACGAGGGCGGCGCCGGTGACCGCGATCGCGGCGGTGAGGAGCTGACGACGCAGCTGACGATGACGCATGGAGGTCCTTTCGGGGATGCTGGAGTGGCCGGCATCTGGAGACGCACAACCGGTTCCGGGCAGCGGGCATTCCCGCCTGGGCCGCGTGAATACTGGACCGCGTCCGGAAAGCCGCATCGCTGGGGCTCCAGCGAGCGTACCCAGTCGACGTGTGTGGTGCCAGCCACGGTGTCAGGGGGCGTCACAGAGTGATCGGATCGTGATGTGCTCCGCCGCCTTGGAAGACCCTGCGCAGGGGATGGAAGTGAGCTTAGGCTCGCCTATACTGATCGCGTGAGCTATTTCGAGGATCCGGCGGAGTTCGCCGTCGCGGACGCACGCCACGTGCTGCTCGCGGGCGACGAGTCGTCGGTCGGCGAGCTGGCGGAGGTCCTCGCGCTGCTCCCCATCTGCGCCCGCGGTCAGGTGTTCGTCGAGGTCGACGACGCCGCGTCGATCACCACCCTCGACTCGCCGGGACGCGTCGTCGTGACGTGGCTCGTCCGCGCAGCGCGTTCGGGGGAACCCGGAACGGGCAGCCGGTGCGCACGCGGTCAGGCCGTCGCACGAGCGACCCGGGCCTGGGCGAGCGAGATGCTCGACGTCGACGGACACGACGCGGCCGACTACCACGTGTGGATCGGCGGCGAGACGGAGCACCTCACGGGCCTCCGGAACGACCTCAGGATGACGCTGGCGAGCATCGGCGCGCGTCAGCGCTCGAGCTCGGTCGAGCGCGCATCGCACTGACACGACCTCGAACCGGCACGACACCGCACGGACGCCGCGACGCTCGTCAGCGGCGCTTCGGCAGGTAGCCTCCCGCTTCGAGACCGGCTTCGATCTCGAACCGGTTCCGGAGCGGATCACGACCGGCGATCGCATACATGAGCGGGAAGAGCATGCCGTAGCGCTGCCACTGCCGCTTGTGCACCGCCTCGTGTTCGAGCACCCGGGTCGACACGTTCCGATCGGTGAGGTACACCCCGCCGACGCATGAGCCACCTCGGCCGAACGTCCACGACGGCATCCCGCGGAAGACGATCATCCCGCCCCGCCGTTCGACCGGACCGGTGCTCCAGAGTGCGCCCCAGACGAGCCCGGTGAGCGTGGCGTACCAGTACCCGATCCGGCTCAGGGGTGAGTCGAGCCACGGGCCGCCGGAACGACGGCTCCGCGGCTCATCGACGTCGCCGGGACGGGTCACGCACCGCTCCGGTAGGTCTCGAGGAGTCGCAGCCAGATCTCGCTCATCGTCGGGTAGGACGGCACCGCGTGCCAGAGGCGGTGCAGCGGCACCTCACCCACGACGGCGATCGTCGCCGCGTGGACGAGTTCGGCGACGTCCTGACCCACGAAGGTCATCCCGATGATCACGCCGCGCTCCTCGTCGACGACCATCCTCGCCTGCCCGGTGTAGCCGTCGGCGTGGAGGCTCGAGCCCGCGATGCCACCGAGGTCGTAGTCGACCACCCGGTGGTCGATCCCCGCCGCCTCGGCCTGCGCGGCAGTGAGTCCGATGGCGGCGACCTCCGGTTCGGAGAAGACGACCTGCGGCACGGCACGGTGGTCGGCGGTCGCCGCGTGGTCGCTCCACGGGCTGGTGTCGACGTCCTCGCCGTTCGCCCGTGCCGCGATGACCGCGCCCGCGGCGCGTGCCTGATACTTGCCCTGGTGCGTCAGGAGAGCCCGGTGGTTGACGTCGCCGACGGCGTAGAGCCAGTCGCTGCCGTGAGCGAGGAGCTGATCGTCGACCTCGATCCAGGCACCCGGTTCCAGGCCGACGGTCTCGAGCCCGAGGTCGTCCGTCCGTGGCGTCCGGCCGGTGGCCACGACGAGTTCCGCCGTCGTCACCGCGTCCCGGTCGTCGAACTCGAGCGTGACGGCACCGTCGGCGGCCCGCGAGACGGCGGTGGGGGACGCGTGCACGATCGTCACGCCGAGTTCACGCAGGGAGGACTCGACGAGCTCGCCGGCGAACGGCTCGGTGTTGCCGAGCAGGCCGCTGCGGGCGACGAGCGTGACGTCGACCCCGAGCGAGCGGTAGGCGGTCGCGAGCTCGACGGCGACGACGCCGCCACCGAGGAAGGCGACGGACGCTGGCAGGGTCTGGACGCTCGTGGCCTCGCGGCTCGTCCACGGCTCCACCGCCGCCAGCCCTGCGATGTCGGGCAGGAGCGCGGCGGAGCCGGTGCAGACCGCGACGGCGTGCGTCGCCGTGAGCACCGTCATCGAGCCGTCGGCGGCCGTCACGGTGACCTCGCGTTGGCCGGTCAGGCGACCGTGCCCACGCACCAGCTCGATGCCGGCGCCCTCGAGCCACTCGACCTGGCCGTCGTCCGACCAGTCACTCGTGAACGAGTCCCGTCGCGCGAGGACCTTGAGCGGATCGAGCGCGGTGTCCTCGGGGATGGCTCCACCCGTGCGCTTGGCGGCCCGCAGGGCGGCTCCCGAGCGGATGAGGGCCTTGGACGGCATGCAGGCCCAGTAGGAGCACTCACCGCCGACCAGTTCGCTCTCGACGATGACGACGCTCAGACCGCTCTTGTGGGCGTAGTCGGCGACGTTCTCGCCGACGGGTCCGGCTCCGATGACGACGAGATCGACGGTACGGCTCATGGGGTGACTCCTGTCGGGTTGGTGCTGTCAGGTTTCGGTTCGCGACTGATCGCGCCGATGATGCGGAGGATGGTTCCGAGGTCGTCGGCTGCGGCGTCGGGGGAGCCGGGTGAGAAGCCCGTGACCCCGGCCCCGGCGAAGCCGAATCGGGCGCGGAGGGCGGTGATGCAGTCGAGCAGGGTGCCGAGTTCGAGACCGAAGGGGACGGCCGAGCTGACGCCGGCGATGACGGCGGGGTCGAGGACGTCGACGTCCACGTGCAGGTAGACGCGGTCGGCGCCCGTCGCCTCGACGGCGGCGACCACCTCGGCGGCGCTCGTCATCACCGAGGAGACCATGGGGATGCCACGCTCCTCGATGTGGGCGAGTTCACCGTCGTCGAGGTCACGCACCCCCACGAGGACGAGTCGGGCGGGATCGAGTGGGGCCTCGGGCAGCAGCATCGCGGCGCCTTCGCCCGTGAGTGCCCGGGCGACCATGCCGCTGAACGACCCGGACGGCGAGCTGAGCGGGGTGTTGAGGTCGCCGTGGGCGTCGAACCAGACGACGGCGATGCCGGGGTCGCGTCGGAGGGCCTCACCGACCGACGCGAGTTCGACGCCGCAGTCCCCGCCGATGGTGATGACGGGCTCGTCGATCCCGACGAGCGCCTGACGTTGGAGTTCCGCGGTCGTCACGAGGGAACTGGCGCGCCGGATGTCGGTGTCGAGGGCCTCGCCGGCCTCGGTCGGCACGTGGACGAGTGTCGTGGCCGCCGTCGGCAGGTCGCCACGGATCGCCTCGGCTCCATCGATCAACTGCATGGCCCTGGACGAGCCGGAGCCCTGCCACTGGGGGACGACGACGAACTTCGTCATGCGGTGCCTTCCTGGAGATGGTGCGAGGGGGCGAGGGCGACGGGCCCTCGGGAGGTCCCGAGGGCCCGTCGGATCGTCAGGAGTGGTCGGCGTTCGGCGTGTACTCGGGGCCGGACGACTCGATCGCGGGAGACGCGGAACCGCCACCCTTCAGCGCGGCGAGCCGGGCCTCGACCTCGGTCAGCTCGCCGAGGTCCTCGAGGTCGTTGAACTGCGCGTCGAGACTCGAGGCGGCGAGCTCCTGCTGGCCGAGCACCTTCGCCTCCTCGCGGCGGATCTTGTCCTCGTAGCGGCTGAGGTCGCTCGTCGGGTCCATGATGTCGATGCTGCCGACCGCATCCGCGACCTTGCGCTGGGCCTCGGCGGTCTTGGCACGGGCGACGAGCTCGCTGCGCTTCGTCTTCAGCTGCTCGAGCTTCGCCTTCATGCCGTTGAGGCCGTTCTTCAGCTGCTCGACGACCTTCGTCTGCGACGCCAGCTGCGGCTCGGCCTGCTTGGCCTCGTTCTCGGCGCCGATCTGGCGCTGGAGCGCGATCTTCGCGAGGTTGTCGAACTTGTCGGCGTCCGCGGCGTTGCCCGCCTGACGGTATTCGTCGGCCTTGCGACTCGCGGCCAGCGCCTTGGTGCCCCACTCGGAGGCCGCCTCGACGTCCTGCTGGTGGTCCTGCTCGAGGAGCCGGAGGTTGCCGATCGTCTCGGCGATCGCGCTCTCGGCGTCGGCGATCGAGTTCGTGTAGTCCCGGACCATCTGGTCGAGCATCTTCTGCGGGTCCTCGGCGGAGTCGAGCAGCGCGTTGATGTTGGCCTTGGTCAGCTGGGCGATGCGTCCGAAGATGGACTGCTTCTCTGCCATGGTGTGGTTCCTCTCTCGTGTCCTGCTGGGTCGTGTCGGTCGGTGTCTGGTGATGAGGTGGGTGGTGCAGCGGATCAGAAGCGACCGCCACCGCGTCGGGAACGGGTGCCGCCGCCACCGAAGCTGCCGGCGCTGCGTGAACGACCGGAGCCGCCGCCGAACATGCCGCCGCTCGATCCTCCGCCACCGAACATGCCGCCGCCGGAACGGGACCCGCCGCCGCCGAGGACGGAGTTGATCAGGATGCCGCCGAGGACGGCACCGAGCATCCCGTTGCCACCCTGCTGACCCTGGCCGCCGCCGAACATGCCGTCGAGTTCGCCCGCCGACTGGCTCTGGAACTGCCCGAGGTCGGCCTGGGCGAGCTGCACCGCCTGACTCGCGAGCGAGTTGGCGCGCTGGGCGAGGGAGAGCGCCTGCGTTGGGTCGGTCGCGGCGAGACCCTGGGCCTGCATGAGGGTGCGGCCGGCCTCGGCGAGGCGCGTCCGGGCCTCCGGGCCGACGGCTCCGCGCCGCGAGACGATGAAGTCCTCTGCAGCCGACACCTGCGCGCCCGCCGTCTGCAGGGTCTGCCCGAGGGCGGCTGCGGCGCGTTGTCGCTGCTCCGCCGCGGTGCGCACTCCCTGGAGAGCACCGTCGATCTGCGTGTTCGCCGCATCCAGGCGGGCGAGGAGGGCGATCGGGTTGTTCGGTGCGCCGAGCGCGCCGCGCACCTGGGAGACCGTCGCGGTGGTGCTCGCGACCGCTGCGGCGAGGGTGCCGGTCGGGTCGGGTTGGCCGCCCGCCGCGGCGATGTCCCCGTCCAATTCGGCCAGTCGGGCGGCGAGGTGCTGCTCGGCGGTCGTCAGATCCGCCTGCAGCCGCTTCACGGCCCCGGTGAGCTGGGTGGCCTGGTCGAGCGCTTCCTCCGCGGCGCGGATGCCGACGGCGGCCTCGCCCGAGTCTCCGGCGGCGAGCCGTGCAGCTGCGTCGGAGATCGCTGCGGTGGCGAAGGCGAGTCGCTCGGTCGCCTGCGCCGGGTTGTCGATCACGGTGATGAGGGCGTCGGGGCTGTAGCGCGTCTGCAGGGCGTGCACCGCGTCTTGCGCGGCCGTCACCGTCGGTCCGGCTGCGGCCGCCCTGGCTCGCAGCTCCTCGACCGCGGCGGGCGCGTTCTTCTCGAGTGCGCGGAGCTCGTCGAAGGAGGCGGCCTGTTCGTCGAGCACGTGGTTCGCGTGCTCGCAGAGCCGGATGATCTGGAGGTTCCAGTCGCGTTGTTGCTGCTCCGTGTCCGGCTCGGCGTCGTCGAGCCGCTGCTTGAGTGCGAAGGCGTGCGAGAGGTCGTCCTTCGCTCCGGCGAGGGCAGCGGTGAACGCGGCCGTGGCCGGTTCGCCGTAGGAGGCGGTCGCGAAGCCGAGCTCCTCCTCGCTCGTCCGGACGGCGTCGTCGGTCTGGACGAGCGCACTGCCGGCGAGTCGTTCGAGCTCGGGGATCGGGGCGGTGGTCAGTGGGTCGACCGGTGCGCCCTGCCGGCCCGCGGTCACCCCGCCGTCGCCGTTCGCAGCGCGGCGTCGGCGGAGGAAGACGACCAGGAGGACGACGGCCACGACGGCGACGACCACGATCAGCAGGATCGTCAGCCACCCGGTCGAGCCGCCTGATCCGCTACCGGCACCCCCGATCGACCCGCCGCCGACGGCGGCACCCAGGCCTTCGGCGGCAGCGACGCCGGCCCCGGCCCAGTTCTCGTCACGCAGCTGCGGCAGGATGCGCTGCTGCTCGATCTCGGTCAGCTGATCGCCGCTCACCGGTCCGCTGGAGTCGCCGGAGAGGTAGTAGGCGCGGTCCTCGGTCGCCACGGCCAGCAGGTACTGGTTCGGTCCGAGGTTGTTGTCCTTCGCGGTCTGGTTCGCCCAGGACTCGGCATCGCTCGGGTCGGTGAAGGTCGGCACGTAGACCACCCAGAGGTCGACGCCGTGATCCGCGGCCAGGTCGTCGACGGCCGTCGTGATCTCGGAGACCTCACCGCTGCTGAGGACACCCGCGCTGTCGGACACGCGCCCGGCGCCGAGCTGCACCGGGCTCTCCGCCCAGGCGGCGGTGGCTCCCGCTCCGAGGAGCACGGCCACGCAGAACGCCCAGATCGATACCGCCCAGCGAACCCGCATCGGCCACCTCGTCACTCGTTCGGACCCTGGAGCCCCACCCCGCGGCTCGGTTCCGAGTCTAGGTCCGGGCCCTCGACATCTCTACAGCGGGCTCCCAGCGAGCGCACCGAACCGGAGCTGTGCTATACGGCGGTGACGGTGCTTCGGCGACACGGAACGTGACGCTGTCACCGACCGTGACGGACTCTGTTACCGACCGTGACGCGGCCACTCGCGCGAGGGCATCTGCCCGGCGAGACTGGTCGAGTCACCTCACGGAACCCCTGGAAGGAGCATCATGCAAGGACACGTCTCACCCATGCTGGCGCTCGTCGAGGTCACCAGGTTCCGTGAGGACGATCAGGCGTACCACGAGTACGTGCAGATCCTCGTCGGACGGACCATCGCCGCCGCCGAACGGGCCGGCTGGCGCGTGACCCGGTTGGCCGCGCACGACCTCGGCACCGATGCGCTCCTCGCCTCGACCGACGGGGCCTCCGCCGTCGTCATCATGGGCGGCGCCGACATCGATCCCGCCCAGTACGGCGGAACCACCGGCTACCGCGCCGAGGGCCAGCACTTCCCCGAGGCCGACCGCGCCCAGCTGGCGGTCGCCCGTCGCGCCGCCGAGCGAGGCACGCCGCTGCTCGGGATCTGCCGTGGTCACCAGATCATCAACGTCGCCCTCGGCGGGACGCTCGTGCAGGACCTCGGTGAGCACAGCGCCCACCGCAACGAGGGCGTCCCGGTCGATGAGAGTATGACCCCGCACGAGGTCGAGCTCGACCCCTCGAGTGCCCTCGCGTTCCGACTCGGTGCCCGTCACCTCCAGGTGCAGAGCGCCCACCACCAGTCGGTCGGCGAACTGGGCGAAGGCCTCCGCGCCGTCGCCTGGGCCTCCGACGGCACCGTCGAGGCGATCGAGCACCGCACCCTGCCGATCACCGGCGTGCAGTGGCACCCCGAGGACCCCGGCACTGTCGACGACCAGCTCGGGCTCCTGCTCGGCGGTCTCGCCCGCGAGGCGGAGCGCGCCGCCGCCTAGTCGGGGCGTGTCTCCGCACCGGGCGGCTTCGCATGCCAGGAGGCCCTCCCGCTGCAGGCGACCCACCGCTCGACATGTCCCCGACTCAGGACGGCGTCGGCGTGTCGAGCCTGGATTGCGGCGTGTCGGCCACGCCACGCCGGGGCCGTCCTGAGAAAGGACGGAGGGTTGGTTAGCGTTGACGGGTGTTCGAAGACAGGTACGGTCAGGACGTCCTCGCGGGGGACTGGCGGAAGAAGAACCGCGTGGTGGCCCGTGAGGTCGAGGCGGTGACGGACCTCGTGGTCGAGGAACTCGGCGGCTTCTGCGGCGCGATCACGCGCGTCGAGGCGAAGACGGTCGAGCTCGAGGACTACCGCGGCAAGCGGCGCGTGTTCCCGATGGGGGCAGGGTTCCTCCTCGAGGGTGAGCCCGTCGTCCTCGTCGTGCCGAAGCGTGCACCGACGGGGCGGGCGCGCACCGCTTCCGGCTCCTTCGCGGTGGAGACGACCGCTCGGGTGGCTCGCGCGAGCCGGATCTTCGTCGAGGGCCGCCACGACGCGGAACTCGTCGAGCGGGTCTGGGGCGACGACCTCCGCGTGGAGGGCGTCGTCGTCGAGTACCTCGCGGGCGTCGACCACCTCGACGCCGCGCTCGCCGAGTTCCGGCCGGGCCCCGACCGCCGTGTCGGCGTCCTCGTCGACCATCTGGTCCCCGGCTCCAAGGAGCAGCGGATCGCCGACGCCGTCATGGCCGGACCGAACGGCCGGAACGTCCTCATCGTCGGGCACCCGTACGTCGACGTCTGGCAGGCCGTGAAGCCCGCCAGGGTCGGCCTGCGCGAGTGGCCGACCGTCCCTCGCTCCATCGAGTGGAAGAAGGGCATCTGCCAGGCGTTCGGCTGGCCGCACGACTCGCAGGCCGACATCGCCCGTGCCTGGAAGCGCATCCTCGGTCAGGTCCGGACCTTCAACGACCTCGAGCCGGAGCTCCTCGGTCGCGTCGAGCAGCTCATCGACTTCGTCACCGTCGACTGAGCCGCCGCCGGTTGCGCCAGCGCGGTGCGCTGACGTCACCGCGGGGCACCGCCGCGAGCGCGACCCTCCGGAGACCCGCGCTCACGCGCCCGGGCCGCGCTCGCGCCGATTCGGGTGGGTTCGCGTCAGCGCACCGCGCTCGCGGAAGGGTACGGCGGCCGCAGACCCGCGCTCGCGTCAGCGCACCGCGCTGAGATCTCACCAGCGGAGGCGACCGCTGCCGCTAGGAGGAGACCTGACCCAGGGCGTCCTCGAGGACGGACACCGCGTCGCGGAGGAGCTCGTCGGACATGACCGCGCTCGGGAGGAGTCGCAGCACCGAGTCCCAGGAGCCGGCGTCGAGCACGAGCACCCCCTGGGCGATCGCCGCGTCGATGACGGTCTGCAGTGCCGTGGGGTGCGGCTGCTTCGTGCCGGGGACGACGAACTCGACACCGGCCATCGCACCGATGATCCGGACCTCGCCGACGATGTCGAACTGCTCGGCCCAGTCACCCATGAGCGATCGCAGGGTCGCCTCCACGCGACGTGCCTCGCCCAGCAGGTCCTCGCGCTCGATGACCTCGAACGTCGCGAGCGCGGCCGCCGTGGACACCGGGTTGCCGCCGAAGGTGCCGCCGATGCCACCGGGCTGGACGGCGTCCATGATCTCGGCGCGCCCGGTCACGGCCGACAGCGGGAAGCCGCCGGCGATGCCCTTGGCACTCGTGATGAGATCGGGCACGACGCCGTGGTGCTCGATCGAGTACCAGGCACCGGTGCGTCCGATGCCGGCCTGGATCTCGTCGGCGACGAACACGATCCCGTTCTCGGTGCACCACTCGCTGATGCGCGCGAAGTAGCCGGGCGCGGGGATGACGATGCCGCCGTCGCCGAGGACCGGTTCGGCGAAGAACGCGGCGACCTCACTCGCACCGATGTGCCGCTCGATGTAGTCGATCGTCACCTCGGCAGCCGCCGGTCCGTCGAGTCCGTCGCGGAAGGGGTAGGAGAGCGGGACGCTGTAGATCTCACCCGGGAACGGGCCGAACCCGAGGCGCTCGGGCGCAGGCCGGTAGGTCATCGCCATCGTCAGGTTCGTGCGTCCGTGGAAGGCGTGGTCGAGGGCGACGATCGCGCGACGTCCGGTGTACTTCTTCGCGATCTTCACCGCGTTCTCGACGGCTTCGGCACCGGAGTTCAGGAGGATCGAGCGCTTCTCGAAGTCGCCCGGCGTGATCTCGGACAGCTTCTCCGCGACGCGCAGGTAGTTCTCGTACGGCGTCACGGTGAAGAGCGTGTGCGTGAGCTTCGTCGCCTGCTCGGCTGCTGCCGCGGCGACGTCGGGGTTGGCGTGCCCGATGGTCGTCACGCCGATGCCCGTTCCGAGGTCGATGATGTGGTTGCCGTCGACGTCCACGAGGATGCCGCCGGAGCCGTGGTCCATCCACACCGGCGCGAGGTTGCCGGCACCGCGCGACACCGCGCGGCGGCGCCGTTCCGTGAGGGCGAGCGATCGGGGGCCGGGGATGGCGGTCACGAGCTGGCGTTCCTGGGGCACGGAGTAGTCGATGGTCATGCAGGCCATGGTAGGCGCGCGTCCTCCGAGGATGCCGGGGGCCGACGGAGCGTCGCCGACGATTCCACGACATCTGGCGGTTGACTGGTGTTCACCAACCGTCCATGCGCGCTGCCTACCGTTGGCGGCGCTGAACAGCCGGACGACAGGGGATCGCGTATGGACGCCGACACCAGCACCGCCCTCCTCATCGAGCGGCAGCCCGCGCTGCTCGGTGGCGTGCGCGCACCGGCCGAGCGCACCCTCCTCGACATCCTCCGTGACGTCGCCGCGTCGCACCCCGAGGCCTCGGCGATCGAGGACGCGGAGGGGGCGCTCAGCTACCGCGAGCTCGTCCTCAGTGCCGAGCGGGTCGCGGCTGGGCTGTTCGCCGCCGGGGTCCGCCGCGGTGACCGGGTCGGTGTCCGGATCGCCTCGGGCACCCGCGACCTCTACCTCGGGATCCTCGGGATCCTGTTCACCGGAGCGGCCTACGTGCCCGTCGACGCTGACGACCCGGAGGAGCGGGCACGACTCGTGTTCGGTGAGGCGGCCGTCGCCGGCGTCCTGGTCGACGGCGGTGTCTTCGAGCGTTCGCGCCGAGGCACTGAGGACCCGGCCGATGACGGCGCCGATCCCGACCGGGTGCAACTCGCGACGGGCGCGGCACCCCACCCGGGCACCCGGGCGATCCCGGTCCTCGAACCACCGCGACTCGACGACGACTCCTGGATCATCTTCACCTCCGGCTCGACGGGCACGCCGAAGGGCGTCGCCGTCTCGCACCGCTCTGCCGCCGCGTTCGTCGACGCCGAGGCGCGGATCTTCCTCCAGGCGGAACCCCTCGGCCCCGGTGATCGTGTGCTGGCCGGCCTGTCCGTCGCCTTCGACGCGTCCTGCGAGGAGATGTGGCTCGCCTGGGGACACGGCGCGTGCCTGGTCCCGGCGCCGCGCTCGCTCGTCCGCAGCGGCATGGACCTCGGACCCTGGCTCACCGCGAAGGGCATCACCGTGGTGTCGACGGTGCCCACGTTGGCGGCGATGTGGCCCGCCGAATCCCTCGAGAACATCCGCATGCTCATCTTCGGCGGCGAGGCCTGCCCGCCGGAGCTCGCCGCCCGGCTGGCCGTGGACGGTCGCGAAGTCTGGAACACCTACGGACCCACCGAGGCCACGGTCGTCGCCTGCGCCGCGCTGTTGACCGGCGAGCAGCCCGTGCGCATCGGACTGCCACTCGACGGCTGGGACCTCGCCGTGGTCGACGCCGAGGGCATCCCGGTCGAGGAGGGCGGCGTCGGTGAGCTCATCATCGGCGGCGTCGGACTCGCCCGGTACCTCGACCCCGTCAAGGACGCCGAACGGTATGCGCCCATGCCGAGCATCGGGTGGTCGCGGGCGTACCGGAGCGGCGACCTCGTCCGCTACGAGGCCGCAGGACTCGTGTTCCAGGGGCGCGCGGACGATCAGGTGAAGATCGGCGGTCGGCGCGTGGAACTCGGGGAGATCGAGGCCGCTCTGCAGGCGCTGCCGGGCGTCTCGGGTGCGGCAGCAGCCGTCCAGCGTACCGCCGCCGGGAACGCCGTCCTCGTGGGGTACCTCGCGGTGCCCGACCGCGACGGGTTCTCCGTCGAGCGGGCGCTCGACACCCTCCGTGAGCAGCTCCCGGCACCGCTCGTCCCGCTCCTCGCGGTCGTCGGCGAGCTGCCCACCCGCACCTCCGGCAAGGTCGACCGGGCCGCGCTGCCGTGGCCGCTCGACGCCGCCGACGGGGAGGACGCCTCGACCCTGTCCGGCACCGCCGCGTGGCTCGCCGAGCAGTGGACGGCCGTCCTCGGCGTCCGGGTCACGGCCGAGAGCGACAACTTCTTCAGCCTGGGCGGCGGCAGCCTGGCCGCGGCGCAGCTCGTGTCACTCATCCGCACCCGCGATGCCGAGTTCACCGTCGCCGACATCTACGGCCACCCCCGACTCGGCGCGATGGCCGCCGAACTCGACGGCCGACGCCCCGAGCGTCGCAGTCGGGCGGCCGTCGCGGACCCCGTGCTCCCGACGCCGCTCGCGACCCAGTGGGCGCAGACCCTCCTGGGTGTCCCGCTCCTCATCCTCGTCGGACTCCGGTGGCTCGTGTACCTGCTGGCCGGCAGTCGGGTCCTCGGCCTCGTCGCGGACGTCCCGTACCTCCCCATGGTCTCCTGGTGGTGGATCGCCCTCGGCTTCCTCGTGGTCATCACCCCGATCGGACGCATGGCGATCTCCGTCGTCGCGGCGAAGCTCCTCCTCGTCGGCGTCCGACCGGGCGACTACCCGCGCGGCGGCTCGGTCCATGTGCGACTCTGGCTCGCCGAACGCGTCGCCGACACGGTCGGCGCGGTGAGTCTCGCCGGAGCCCCCTGGATCTCGGGCTACGCCAGGGCGCTCGGCGCGAAGATCGGTGCCGACGCGGACCTCCACAGCGTGCCGCCGGTCACCGGGTTCCTCACCGTCGGGGCGCGCGCATCGATCGAGCCCGAGGTCGACCTCCGCGGCTACTGGGTCGACGGCGACACGCTCAGACTCGGCCACGTCCACATCGGCGCCGAGAGCACGGTCGGCGCTCGCAGCACCCTGCTCGCCGGCACCCGGATCGGCAAGCGTGCGGAGATCGCGCCGGGATCGTCCGTCTTCGGCCGCGTCCCCTCCGGACACCTGTGGTCGGGGTCGCCCGCCGTCCGCGTCGGCAAGGCGAAACCGGTGTGGCCGACCGAACGACCCCCGCGTCGCCGACGCTGGCTGTTCGCGTACGGCGCGGGATCGGCGCTGCTGTCGGTGCTGCCGTTCCTCGCCTTCGTGCTGGCGGCGGCGGTCGTGGCGGCCGGCGCGTCGGGCGCGACCAGCCTGCTCGAGTTCTCCTGGCGCGCACTCCTCTGGGTGCCCGTCGCCACCCTCGTGTGGTTCGTCGTCCTGGCGATCAGCACGATCGGCCTCGTCCGGCTGCTCGGCCTCGGTCTCAGCGAGGGCTACTTCCCGGTGCGCAGTCGGGTCGGTTGGCAGGTGTGGGCGACGGAGCGGCTCCTGGACGCCGCGCGCACCCTCCTCTTCCCCCTGTACGCGAGCCTCTTCACGCCCGTCTGGCTCCGCCTGCTCGGGGCGAAGGTCGGGCGCAACGTGGAGGCGTCGACGGTCCTCCTCCTCCCGCGGATGACGACCGTCGGCGACGGTGCGTTCCTCGCGGACGACACGATGGTGGCCTCCTACGAGCTCGGTGGCGGGTGGATGCGGATCGCCGGTGCGTCCGTCGGCAAGCGCGCCTTCCTCGGCAACTCCGGCATGGCGGGCCCCGGCATGCACGTTCCGAAGAACGGGCTCGTCGCCGTGCTGTCGGCCGCACCGCGGAAGGCCAAGTCCGGCTCGTCCTGGCTCGGGAGCCCACCGATGCGACTCCGGCGGCAGGTGTCCGACGCCGATCTCGACCGGACCTACGACCCGCCGCTCCGGCTCCGGATCGCCCGCGCACTGTGGGAACTCTGCCGCATCGTCCCCGTCATGGTGACGACCGGCATCGCGCTCCTGGTGCTCCTCGCGCTCGCCTGGTTCGCCGACACCTGGGGTCTCGGTGTCGCGATCGCCGTCAGCGGTGCCGTGCTCCTGGCCGCCGGCGCGGTCGCGGCCGGGATCACGACCGTCGCCAAATGGGTGATCGTCGGCCCGATCCGCACGGGGGAGCACCCGCTCTGGTCCTCCTTCATCTGGCGCAACGAGGTGTCCGACACCTTCGTCGAGATGGTCGCGGCGCCCTGGTTCGCGGCACCCGCCACCGGCACCCCCGCCCTCACCTGGTGGTTGCGCTCGCTCGGAGCCCGCATCGGTCGTGGGGTCTGGTGCGAGAGCTACTGGCTGCCGGAGGCCGACCTCGTCCGACTCGGCGACGGCGCGACGGTCAACCGGGGCTGCGTTGTGCAAACGCACCTGTTCCATGATCGAATCATGAGTATGGATCAGGTCGAACTCGCATCGGGCGCCACGCTCGGGCCGCACAGCGTCATCCTCCCCGGAGCGCGGATCGACGACGACGCGACGGTCGGACCGGCCTCGCTCGTCATGCGCGGCGAACGCGTCCCCGCGGGCACCCGGTGGAGCGGCAACCCGATCGGCCCGTGGCGCGAGGTGACGACGGCGGAGTACCGGGAGCCCCAGGTCGCGTCCTGATGGGGGAGGCTCTCGCCCGTCTGCGGAGCGCAGGCGACCCCTACACGCCCTCCAGCGGGAACCGTGGCTACCGCGTCGTCCGGTACGAGCTGGAGCTCGACTACGACGTCGACCGAAACGCGCTGTCCGGGACGGCTCGACTCACCGCCGTCGCGACGGAGGAGCTCACGCGGTTCTCGCTCGACCTCGCCGCGCTGCGCGTCACCCGTGTCCAGGTCGACGGGGTCGAGGCGAAGCGGACGCACAGCTCGGGCAAGCTCACGCTGACGCCCCGGAACACCATCGCGGACGGCGCCGAGTTCTCCGTGCTCGTCCGGTACTCGGGTGCGCCCCGTCCCGTGCGCAGCCCCTGGGGCGAGATCGGCTGGGAGGAACTCGAGGACGGCGTCATCGTGGCGTCCCAGCCGTGCGGCGCATCGAGTTGGTTCCCCTGCAACGACCACCCCTCGGACAAGTCGTCCTACCGGATCAGTGTCACGGCGTCGTCGGCGTACACGGTCGTCGCCCCCGGGGAGCTGGTGTCGCGGGTCGCCCGCGCGAGCCGGACCACGTGGGTCTACGAGCAGCCTGAACCGATGGCCGCCTACCTCGCGACGGTGCAGATCGGCCGGTACCAGCGGCTCGCCGTCAGCGCTCGGGTCGCGACGAGCACGGTGCCGGTCGTCGCGCACCTGCCGCGCGACCTCACCGCGCGGTTCCGACACGACTTCGCCGACCAGGTCGACATGCTGGCGTGCTTCGAGCGCGCCTTCGGGCCCTATCCCTTCGGCAGCTACGGCGTCGTCGTCACGGACGACGTGCTGGAGATCCCCCTCGAGGCGCAGGGGATGAGCGTGTTCGGCCGCAACCACGTCGACGGCGTCAGCGGTTCGGAGCGGTTGATCGCGCACGAGCTCGCCCACCAGTGGTTCGGGAACAGCCTGACGATCGCCACCTGGCGGGACATCTGGTTGCACGAGGGCTTCGCCTGCTACGCCGAGTGGCTGTGGTCGGAGGAGTCGGGCGCTGAGACGGCCGACGCCTGTGCTCGGGCGCACTACGCGGCGCTCCGACGGGCACCGCAGGACCTCGTCGTCGGCGACCCGGGACCCGCGGACATGTTCGACGACCGGGTCTACAAGCGGGGCGCGATCGCCCTGCACGCCGTGCGTCGATTGCTCGGCGACGAGGCGTTCTTCGACCTCCTGCGTGACTGGGTGGCGTCCTTCCGGCACTCGAGCGTGTCGACGGACGACTTCATCCGGACGGCCGATCGACATGCGCCGGCACCGGTCGAGCCGCTCCTCGACGCGTGGCTCTTCCAGGAGGCGCTCCCGCCGTTCCCCGTCGGCTGAACCGGGTCAGGGGAGCAGGAGGGCCGTCGCGACGACGAATCCCGGCACGGGCTCCGGGTGGTCGACGACGAAGCGGTGGCCCGCGGTCTCGGTGACGTGTGGTGCGGCATCCGGCCCGAGGTCGATCGTCGCGGGATCGGTCGTGAGGCCCGTACCGAGGGCCTTCGTCACGGCCTCCTTCGCCGTCCAACGCTCGGCGAGCGCCCGGAGGCGTTGTCGGTCCGGCAGTCGCTGCCACTGCTCCCGTTCCGCGGGGGTGAGGGCGACGTCCTCGACGCCGGCGAACCGGGCCGCGTCGAGCCGTTCGACGTCGACACCGACGGGGTGCTCGATCGACACCGCCACAGCGGAGGCGTCGGCGGTGTGGGAGACGCTCACGTGGACGGTCCGGTCACCCGTGCGCACCCGTGGTCGTCCGTGCGCCAGACCGCAGTCCGGGCAGACCGCCGTGACCTCGATCCGCTCGGGGTCGGTGCCGATCGTCTCCGCGACGGTGCGCACGAGCAGTGCGCGACCGAACAGGAACCGACGGGCCACGGCCTCGGACGATGTGTCGAGGCGGTCACGGGCGGACGCGTCCAGCCGGGCGGCCGTGCCGGCGAGGTCGAGCTCAGCGGCGCTGGCCCAGCGCAGGAAGCGGACCGTCGGCTGTGGGAGGGGATCGGCTCGGTGCATGGCCCCCGCGTCCCGGAGTCGGAGCGATGCGAAGCAGGACCTCGCGACATGGTGATGGTGCCCTCGACTGGATTCGAACCAGCGACTTCTTCCTCCGGAGGGAAGCGCTCTTCCGCTGAGCTACGAAGGCGGAACGTGTCCAAGCTACCAGAGTCGGGACCCACGCCGGTACCGGAGGCGTGCGGGATCGGCGTCCCCGGTCGCGTGGGACAATGAGGTCATGCAGCGCACCCTGACCGCGTCGCTCGATCTGCGGGTGCACGATCGAGCCGACCTCATCTTCTCCATCGCTGCAGCCGGCGGCACCCCGCTGGCGAGCGAGCGACTGCAGGTGCACTCCTCGGACGGCCCGTGCGCCGTCACCGAGATCGTGGGTCCGGACGACACACGACTCCACCGGGTCATCGCCGAGCCCGGGCGGTTGCAGGTCGACTACGAGGCGGTGGTCGTCGGGCAGGCCGTGCCGCGTCCCGTGGACGCCTTGGAGACCGTGACCTACCTCCGTCCCAGCCGGTACTGCGAGTCGGACGCGCTGTTCTCGCTCGCGCGTTCCGAGCTCGGCTACCTGCTCGAGCACCGTCGCCTGCACGAGGACGGCACGGTGTCCGGCGGTCTGCAGGTGCTGCCATGGGTGGCGGCCTGGGTCGGACGACACCTCTCCTACGTCTCCGGCTCCACGACCGTGTCGGACAGTGCGGTGTCGACCCTGGCCGCGGGCCGTGGCGTGTGCCGGGACTTCGCGCACCTGACCATCGCGATGCTTCGGGCGCTCGACATCCCGGCCCGGTACGCCGCGGTCTACGCCCCGGGTCTCGTCCCCATGGACTTCCACGCGGTGGCCGAGGGCTTCGTCGACGGCGCCTGGCACGTGGTCGACGCGACAGGCCTGGCACCGCGTCAGTCGCTCGTCCGCATCGCCACCGGACGCGACGCCGCGGACGTGGCCTGGTTGAGCAACCATCACGGCAACGTGACCGTCGAGGACATGCGGATCGACGCCCTGATCGACGTCCTGCCCGCCGACGACCCGGCGCAGGCGGTCGTGCTCGCCTGACGGTCGCCCCCGAGGCCCACCGTGTCGCCGGTGCGACGCGCCCGGGTAGAATCGCTCCTCGTGACTCCTGAAGACCTCGCCTCCGCCCTGCACGCCATCGTCGTTCCGATCGTCGAACGACGACGCGAGGCGGCGGGCATCACCGACGAGGTCGCGGTGTCGATCGACGACGTGGTGCTGGAGCGTCCGAAGAACCGCGATCACGGCGACTGGGCCTGCAATATCGCGATGAAGCTCGCGAAGCGCGTGGGGGCGAACCCGCGCGAGCTCGCGCAGGAGTTCGCCGACGCGCTCGTGCAGGTCGACGGTGTCGCCTCGGTCGAGGTAGCCGGCCCCGGGTTCATCAACGTGCGCCTCGATGCCGCTGCCGCGGGTGCGCTCGCGAAGGTGATCGTCGACGCCGGCGACGCGTTCGGCCGCAACGACAGCCTCGCCGGTCAGACCATCAACATCGAGTTCGTCTCGGCCAACCCGACCGGCCCGCTGCACATCGGCCACACGCGCTGGGCCGCGCTCGGCGACTCCCTGGCTCGCGTGCTGAGCGCGTCCGGTGCGACGCTCGTCAGCGAGTACTACATCAACGACGCCGGCAACCAGATGGACACCTTCGCGGACTCGATCCTCGCCGCGGCCAAGGGTGAGCCGACGCCTGAGGGCGGCTATCCCGGGGCGTACATCGGCGACCTCGCGAAGACCGTGCTGGCCGAGATCCCCGACCTCCTCGAGCGTCCGGACGCCCGTGAGGTCGCGCGGGAACGCGCCTACGCCCTGCAGCTCGGTGAGATCCGCGCGTCCCTCGAGCGCTTCAACGTCCACTTCGACGTCTGGTTCAGCGAGCGCACCCTGCACGCGACGGGCGAGGACGGCACGAGCCTCATCGACCAGGCCGTGGACCGGTTGCGCGAGCAGGGGCACGTGTTCGACGAGGAGGGCGCCGTCTGGGTGCGCACGACGGACTTCGGCGACGACAAGAACCGCGTCATCCGTCGCTCCAACGGTGTCTACACCTACTTCGCCGCCGACGCCGCGTACTACCTGAATAAGGGCGACCGCGGCTTCCAGCACAAGATCTACCTGCTCGGCGCCGACCACCACGGGTACGTCCACCGGTTGAAGGCGCTCGCGGGCGCGGCCGGAGACGACCCGGACCGCGACATCGAGGTGCTCATCGGGCAGCTCGTGAGCGTGAACGGCGCCCGACTCTCCAAGCGCGCCGGCAACATCATCGAGCTGGACGACCTGCAGGCCTGGATCGGGACGGACGCCCTGCGGTACTCGCTCGGTCGCTACCCGGCCGATTCGCCGTTGGCCCTCGACCCGGAGCAGCTCCGCAGCCGGACGAACGACAACCCCGTGTTCTACGTCCAGTACGCGCACGCCCGCACGAACTCGGTGGCGCGCAACGCCGCCTCGGCCGGGGTCGATCGCAGCGCCTTCGCACCGGAGCTGCTCGTCCACGAGACGGAGTCGGCGCTCCTCGGCGTCCTCCAGGAGTTCCCGCGGATCGTCGCGCAGGCCGCACAGCTGCGCGAGCCGCACCGCGTCGCCCGGCACCTGGAGGAGACCGCGAGCCTGTACCACAAGTGGTACGACAGCTGCCGGGTCGTCCCGATGGGGGAGGAGCCGGTCACCGACCTGCACCGCACGCGCCTCTGGCTGAACGACGCGACCGGCACCGTCATCCGCAACGGGCTGGCGCTCCTCGGCGTCTCCGCGCCGGAGCGCATGTAGCTTCCCCGCAGCAGGAGATCGGCGCGAGCACAGGACGGTCCCTCGGGAACGGTCCTGCGCTCGCGCCGTCCTCCCGCCGGCACGTCCACGGAGACGACGGTTCGCTACCCTCGGAACATGAGTGAGCAGCAACCGTCGGGCAAACGCAGGCGTCCCTGGCTTCCGATCGTCATCGTCGTCGGGGTACTCGTCGTCCTCGTCGGCGCGTTCCTGATCGCCGACACGATCGTGCGCGGCGTCGCCGAGGAGCGCGTCGCGACGCAGATCGAGCAGAGTCTGCCCGACAACGTCGACGCGGACGTCGCCGTGTCGATCGGCGGTGCCTCGGTCATCGCCCAGTACCTCACCGGAACGTTCGAGCACGTCGACCTGCGTGCACCGGACGCGAGCGTCGACGGCGTCCCGCTGGACCTCAAGGTCAGCGCGGACCGGGTCCCCCTCGACCCGGAGCAGACCATCGGTCGAGTGGTGGCGACCATCAGGATCGATGCTGCCGGAGCGGCGGACCTCGCCAAGACGGCCGGGCTCCCGGGCACGCTCACCCTCGGCGACGACGAGATCGGGTACGCGGGTGAGGCGACCGTCCTCGGGTTCACCATCCCGTACGACTTCTCCGTGGCACCGACCACCACGGCCGACCGCGTGAACCTCATGCCGACGTCCGTCAACGTCGACACCGGCCTCCTCGGCGTCATCGACCTGCGGGCGCTCGTGACCGGATTCCTGCAGGGCGACCCGCCGAGCATCTGCGTCGCCCAGTACCTGCCGAAGGGGGTCGACCTCGACGGACTCGCGGTGACGCCGGAGGCGGCGACCGCCACCCTGACGTCGACGACGCTCCGACTCGACGAGGCGTCGCTGCAGACGCTCGGCAGCTGCGACTGAACCTCGCCCCGCCACCCGGCGGCGGAGGGGAGCAGGCCACCCGACGTCACGATGCTGCACGGGCACGCGCGTCTCGCTAGACTTTCCACACACCCACTGCTCCGACCGGGCGGTGAGGTGTGCCGTCGGGCCCTCGGGCCCGTGTTCCACCACAGTCGTTCCAACCGAGCGGCGATGGGTGCGGACGACCGGGATCACCAACCACCGGGTCGTGCGCATCCACCTTCATCGGTGCTCTGCAAATCGGTGCTTCAGGGGCCAAACCGGGTCCGCTCGCCCAACGAGAACCTCCTTTTCCGCTCAACAGGACTCAGGACACCCCCGTGGCCAGAAACCCCCTCGCCCCCGACTGGCTCGCCGAGCCCGTCGATCCGAACGCGCTCGACCCGGCCGTGTGGCCGGCCTCGGCCGCCCGCGACACCGACGGCCTCCTGCAGCTCGGCGGCGTCGACGTCCGCACGCTCCAGGAGCGCTTCGGCACGCCGCTCTACGTCGTCGACGAGGACGACGCGCGGGCCCGCGCCCGCACGCTGAGAGAGGCGTTCGAGCGTGAAGCGGCGGCCCGCGGCACGAGTGTCGCCGTCTACTACGCGGGGAAGGCGTTCCTCTCGGCCGAGGTCGCGCGGTGGATGACGGCGGAGGGCCTCCGTATCGACATCTGCAGCGGTGGAGAACTCGCCGTCGCACTCGCCGCCGGAACCGACCCGGCCCAGCTGGGCTTCCACGGCAACAACAAGTCGGTCGCTGAGATCGAGCGAGCCGTGGGTGTCGGGATCGGCGCGATCGTGCTCGACAGCCTCACCGAGATCGACCGCGTCGCCGCGGCGGCCGAGCGCGCCGGCCGGGTCCAATCGGTGCGCCTGCGCGTGAACAGCGGCGTCCACGCCCACACGCACGAGTACCTCGCGACCGCCCACGAGGACCAGAAGTTCGGCCTGCCGCTCGAGGACGCCGCCGACGCCGTCGCGCGCATCCGGTCGCACGCCTCGCTCGACTTCCTCGGACTCCACTGCCACATCGGCTCGCAGATCTTCGGGTCCGACGGGTTCGCCGAATCCGCCGCCCGCCTGCTCGCCGTGCACGCGCGCCTGCTCGAGGGCGGCCCCGTGCCCGAGCTCAACCTCGGTGGCGGCTTCGGCATCGCCTACACCAGCGCCGACGACCCGACGCCGATCGAGCAGCTCGCGGCGGACATCCTCGCCGGTGTCCAGGCTGCGGCAGACCTCCACGGCGTCCGGATCCCGAAGCTCGCCTTCGAACCGGGACGCGCGATCATCGGCGGCGCCGGCATCACGCTCTACGAGGTCGGCACGATCAAGGACGTCGTGGTCGCCTGGAACGACGAGGGCGAGACGGCCGTCCGCCGCTACGTCAGCGTCGACGGCGGGATGAGCGACAACGCCCGGCCGTCGTTGTACGGCGCGGACTACACGGTCCGGATCGCCGATCGCGTGAGCGACGCGTCCCCCGCGCTTGTCCGGATCGCCGGCAAGCACTGCGAGTCGGGCGACATCGTCGTGAACGCCGACTACCTGCCGGCGGACGTCCGCGACGGCGACCTCCTGGCCGTCCCCGCGACCGGGGCCTACTGCTGGTCCCTCGCGAGCAACTACAACTACCTCGGTCGCCCGGCCGTCGTCGCCGTGTCGGGTGGCGCGGCCCGCGTCATCGTGCGCGGCGAGACCGAGCACGACCTCCTCAGCCGCGATGCGGGATTGGACACGGAATGATCGAATACCGCGGACTGAAGGTCGCCCTGCTGGGCGCCGGATCGGTGGGCTCGCAGGTGGCGCGTCTGCTGCTCGAGCACGCCGACGAACTGGCGTCCCGCGCCGGAGCGAGCCTCGAGCTCATCGGCATCGCCGTGCGCGACGTCGACGCACCTCGCGACGTCGACCTGCCGAAGGAGTTGTACACGACCGATGCCGAGCAGCTCATCCTGAGCGCCGACATCGTGATCGAGCTCATCGGCGGCATCGAGCCGGCGCGCAGCCACATCCTGCAGGCCATCAACGCCGGTGCCGACATCGTCACCGCCAACAAGGCGCTGCTCGCGACGCACGGCCCTGAACTGTTCGACGCCGCTGAGCAGGTCGGCGCCCAGCTGTACTACGAGGCGGCCGTCGCCGCGGCGATCCCGATCATCCGGCCGCTGCGGGAGAGCCTCGCAGGCGACCGCATCAACCGGGTGCTCGGCATCGTCAACGGCAGCACGAACTACATGCTCGACCGGATGGACCGCTTCGGCGACACGATGGAGGACGCGGCAGCCGTCGCGAGCGAGCTCGGGTACCTCGAGGCCGACCCGACCCTCGACGTCGAGGGCTACGACGCGGCGCAGAAGGCGACCATTCTGGCGAGTCTCGCCTTCCACACCACCGTCCCCGTCGAGGCCGTCCACCGTGAGGGCATCACCGGCATCACGAAGGCGCAGGTCGACCTCGCCCGCAGCGAGGGCTACGTCATCAAGCTGCTGGCGATCGCCGAGCGGATCGTCGACGAGACCACCGGCGAGGAGGGCCTGTCCGCCCGCGTCTACCCGGCACTCATCGGTCGGGAGCACCCACTGGCCGCCGTACACGGCGGCAACAACGCGGTCTTCGTGGAGGCCGAGAACGCCGGGAGCCTGATGTTCTACGGCGCCGGCGCCGGTGGCAAGGAGACCGCCTCCGCGGTGCTCGGCGACCTCGTCTCGGCGGCCCGTCGTCACGTCGCCGGCGGCCCCGGTGTCGGCGAGTCCACGCACGCCGACCTGCCGGTCCTCGAGATCGGCCGCGTCACGACGCGATACCAGGTCACCCTCGAGGTGGCGGACGAACCCGGCGTGCTCGCCGCGGTCGCGGGGATCCTCAGCGACGGCGGCGTCTCGGTCGAGACCTTCCAGCAGTCCGTGGCCTCCTCGGACGGGACGCTGTCGACCGCTACCCTGGTCATCGGCACCCACCGGGCGCTCGAATCGGCCCTCGCGGCCACCGTCGAGCAGCTCGCCTCGAACGCCCACGTCGAGCGGGTCGTGTCCGTGCTCCGGGTCGAAGGAGCCGAGTAGGTGCCGAACCGCACGACCACCGACCGCGTCGCTCGCCGACCTCTCACCAGATTGCAGGCATCCCTATGAGTCACACCGAACCGCTTGCGATCGGACGCACCGTCACCGTGAAGGTGCCGGCGACCACCGCCAACCTCGGACCCGGCTTCGACACGCTCGGTCTGGCGCTCGCCCTGTACGACGAGCTGACCGTCACGGTCCGCGAGGAGCCGGGCGTGTTCGTGGAGGTCATCGGCGTCGGTGCCGGCGAGGTGCCGACCGACGCGTCGAACCTCGTGATCACCGCGATCGCCCACGCCCTGCGTGCCTACGGCCACGACCTCCCCGGTCTCGACGTCGTCGCGCGGAACGTCATCCCGCACGGCCGCGGCCTCGGTTCCTCGGGCGCCGCGATCGTCTCCGGCATCATGGCGGCGAAGGGGCTCCTCGAGGGTCGGGTCGAGCTCGGACCGGACGACCTCCTCCGGCTCGCGACGGAGATGGAGGGTCACCCCGACAACGTCGCTCCGGCGCTGTTCGGCGGCCTGACGATCGCGTGGACGACGGACGACGGCCCGCAGCACAAGAAGCTCATCGTGCACCGCGGGGTCTCGCCGCTCGTGCTCGTCCCCGAGCACACGATGTCCACGGAACTCGCCCGCAGCCTGCAGCCTGCCAACGTGCCACACGCCGACGCGGCGTTCAACGTCTCGCGTTCGGCGCTCCTCGTCGCCGCGCTCACGCAGAGCCCCGAGCTCCTGCTCGCAGCCACCGAGGACCGGCTCCACCAGAGCTACCGCGCCGCCGCGATGCCCGAGACGAACACCCTCATCACGCTGCTGCGTGAGCACGGCTTCGCCGCCGTCGTGTCCGGCGCCGGCCCGTCGATCCTCGTCCTCGCGGACGATCCCGGACGACGCCTCGAAGCCACCGCGCTGGTCGCCGAGCACGCCACCACCCCGTGGCAGTCGCTCATGCTCGCGGTCGACTTCAAGGGTGCTACAGTGGGAGGGCACCCGGCCCACCCCGCCTCTTCGGCGTAACCGGCTTCCGGGGCAATTCCGCACAATCATCGCTTTCGCACCAATTGATCGCGTCTGTTCGGGTCCCACCGTGTTTCCATCCTGCTGAGCAGCGCTCCGCCGGGTCGTCGCACCGGGCTATCCGCACAGGCTCTGCGTCGTGTGAACATCACCCACCCGCCGCACAGGATTCCGGTGCGATCGCCGCCTGCGCGAGACAGCTCTGTCTCGACGCAAGGGAAGGAAGACACACGTGACAGACGTCAACGAAGGCGCCTCAGGCGTCTCGCTGGATGCCGACCCGAAGACGCTCAAGGTCGCCGACCTGCAGCGTCTCGCCGCCGCTCTCGGAGTGGCCGGAGCCTCAAAGCTCCGCAAGGGCGAGCTGGTCGAAGCCATCCAGACCATCCAGAACAGCACCGACACCGACACCGAGGCCGCGGTCACCGAGACCGCCGACGTCATCGAGTCGGTCTCCGCGCTCGAAGTCGCGCCGGAGGCACCGGTGCAGTCCAAGCTGCCCGAGCTCGACCTCGCGCTCGACCAGGCCTTCGGTGCCGAGAAGGCGGCCCCGCCGGCGCGACGCAAGTCCCGCCGGGCCACGACGGCCACCGTCGCCCCGAACGCGACCCCGATCGTCGGCGCCCCCGTCGTCGAGGCACCGGCTGCGCCGGCTGCCGCACCCGCCCCGGTCGAGGTCGAGGCACCGTCCGCTCCGGCCGACGCGGCTCCCGCCGAGCAGTCCGATGACGCCGCCGCGACCGCCGAGTCGCCGAGCGCCGACGAGACGACCTCCGAGCAGACGCCGAGGCGTTCGCGCGGCAACCGCCGTGGTCGCGGACGGGATCGCGACCGCAACGCCGACGACGCCGAGCAGAACACGGCTGAGCAGGGCACCGGCGAGCAGGCCGGCGGCGAGCAGAACCGCGCCGCACAGAACGCCTCCGAGCAGGACTCGAACGACGACGCCGCGAACACGGACGCCGACGACACCCAGGACGGCGAGCAGCAGGACGGCCAGTCGTCCGGCGGGCGCCGCGGTCGTGGCCGAGGCCGCAACCAGAACAACGGCGGCCAGAACAACGGCAACCAGAACACCGGTGGCCAGAACGCCGACGCCGGCCAGAAGGCCGACGCCAAGCAGGAGCAGCAGGGGCAGAACCGCGGCAACCAGGGCGGTCAGGGCAACCAGGGCGCACCGGGCGACGAGTCCGAGGGTCGTGGCGGCCGCAGCCGCTACCGCGACCGCAAGCGTCGCGGATCCGTGCAGAACGACGACGTCGAGCCCGAGATCGCCGAGGACGACGTCCTCATCCCGGTCGCCGGCATCCTCGACGTCCTCGACAACTACGCCTTCGTGCGCACCTCCGGCTACCTCCCGGGCACCAACGACGTCTACGTCTCGCTCGGCCAGGTGAAGAAGTACCACCTGCGCAAGGGCGACGCCGTCGTCGGGGCCATCCGTCAGCCGCGCGACAACGACAGCAGCAGCCGCCAGAAGTACAACGCGATCGTCAAGGTCGACTCCGTCAACGGCCTGTCCGTCGACGAGGCCGGCGCACGCGTCGAGTTCGGCAAGCTGACCCCGCTGTACCCGCAGGAGCGCCTCCGTCTCGAGACGGAGCAGACGAAGCTCACGCAGCGCATCATCGACCTCGTCGCACCGATCGGCAAGGGCCAGCGCGGCCTGATCGTCGCCCCGCCGAAGGCCGGGAAGACCATCGTCCTGCAGCAGATCGCCAACGCGATCTCGATCAACAACCCTGAGGTCCACCTCATGGTCGTGCTCGTCGACGAGCGTCCCGAAGAGGTCACCGACATGCAGCGCACGGTGAAGGGTGAGGTCATCGCCTCCACCTTCGACCGTCCGGCCGAGGACCACACGACGGTCGCTGAACTCGCGATCGAGCGCGCCAAGCGTCTCGTTGAGCTCGGCCACGACGTCGTCGTGCTGCTCGACTCGATCACGCGTCTCGGTCGTGCCTACAACCTGGCCGCACCCGCCTCGGGTCGGATCCTCTCCGGCGGTGTCGACGCCGCGGCGCTGTACCCGCCGAAGCGTTTCTTCGGAGCCGCTCGCAACATCGAGAACGGCGGATCCCTCACGATCCTCGCGACCGCGCTCGTCGAGACCGGTTCCAAGATGGACGAGGTCATCTTCGAGGAGTTCAAGGGCACCGGCAACTCGGAGCTCCGGCTCTCGCGCCAGCTCGCCGACAAGCGGATCTTCCCGGCCGTGGACGTCAACGCGTCCTCGACCCGCCGCGAGGAGATGCTGCTCGCCCCCGACGAGGTCAAGGTCACCTGGAAGCTGCGTCGTGCCCTCGCCGGCCTCGACCAGCAGCAGGCCCTCGAGGTCGTCCTCGGCAAGCTGAAGGAGACCACGTCCAACGTGGAGTTCCTCGTCCAGATGCAGAAGTCGATGCCCGCACCGACCTCGCACAGCCACGGACACGAGAACAACCACCGCTAGCGGTCCCGACCGACCCCATCCGTACCCGCGCCGCACCGGCATCGGGAACGGGTGGGGTCGGTCCCGTTTCGCCCCCGGTGCCGCATGATGGTGATGAAGGAAGAGAACGATGTTCGAATCAGTTGAGACGCTCGTCGCCGAGCACAAGGATCTCCAGGATCAGCTCGCCGACCCGGCGGTCCACGCCGACCCCGCACGGTCGAAGAAGATCAACCGCCGCTACGCCGAGCTGTCGAAGATCATCGCGGCCTACCACACCTGGCAGGCGACGCAGGAGGACCTCGACGCCGCTCGAGAACTCGCCAAGGAGGACGAGGCGTTCGCCGAGGAGGTGCCGGTGCTCGAAGAGCTGCTGGTGACCAACCAGGAGAAGCTCCGCCGTCTACTCATCCCGCGCGACCCCGACGACGGCCGCGACGTCATCATGGAGATCAAGGGTGGCGAGGGCGGCGCCGAGAGCGCGCTCTTCGCCGCCGACCTGCTCCGGATGTACCTGCACTACGCGGAGTCCAAGGGGTGGAAGACCGAGCTCCTCGAACGCACCGAGAGCGACCTCGGCGGCTACAAGGACGTCCAGGTGGCGATCAAGTCGAACGCGACCGATCCGTCGCAGGGGGTCTGGGCGCACCTCAAGTACGAGGGCGGCGTGCACCGCGTGCAGCGTGTGCCGGCCACCGAGTCCCAGGGCCGCATCCACACCTCCACGACGGGTGTCCTCGTCTTCCCCGAGGTCGATGAGCCGGAGGAGGTCGAGATCAGCCAGAACGACCTGAAGATCGACGTCTACCGGTCGAGCGGCCCCGGCGGTCAGTCGGTCAACACCACGGACTCCGCGGTGCGTATCACCCACCTGCCGACCGGCATCGTGGTGTCGATGCAGAACGAGAAGAGCCAGCTGCAGAACCGTGAGGCCGGTATGCGCGTGCTCCGCGCCCGCATCCTCGCGCGTCAGCAGGAGGAGCAGGCGGCACTCGACAGCGCGGCCCGCAAGACGCAGATCCGCACGATGGACCGCTCCGAGCGCATCCGCACCTACAACTTTCCGGAGAACCGGATCGCCGACCACCGGACCGGGTACAAGGCCTACAACCTCGACGGCGTCATGAACGGCGCGCTCGGGCCGATCATCGAATCTGCGATCACCGCCGACGAGGAGGCACGCCTGGCCGACATCGGCGACCAGGACTAGGACTCGAAAGCGCAGTCGTGGTCGTCATCCCGCTCGGATGACGACCACGACTGAGCTTTCGTCGTTCAGCCGATGCGCAGTCGCTTCGTCGCGACCTTGTCGGCGAAGAACCGGTCGTGGCTGACCACGACGATGGCGCCGGGGAAGTGCACGAGTGCGCGTTCCATCACCTGCGTGCTCGCGAGGTCCAGGTGGTTCGTCGGCTCGTCGAGGAGGAGCACCGAAGCTCCGGAGAGCAGGCACTGGGCCATGGCGACGCGGGCGCGCTGCCCACCCGAGAGCATGCCGATCTTCTGCTTGAGGTCGGCGTCGGAGAACTGGAACATGCCGAGGAAGCGGTTCACCGACTTCTTCGTCGCCGCGAAGGCGAGGCTGTCGGGCATGGCGCCGACGGCGTGCGCGACCGTGTCGGTGAGGTCCAGCTCGTCGACCATCTGGTTGTAGGACGCGTATCGGACCCCGCCGGTCCAGGTGACGTGACCGGCGTCGGGGCGTTCGTCGCCCTCGAGGATCCGGAGGAAGGTGGACTTGCCCGCGCCGTTCGGTCCGTGGACGACGATGCGTTCGCGGCGGCCGATCTCGAGGTCGAGCCCGTCGAACAGCGTGTGCTCGCCGTAGGCCTTCGTGAGCCCCTGGATCCGGCAGAGCGTGTCCTTGATGTGCAGGCCGCCGTAGATGTCGGTGATGATGTCGTCGACCGGACGCGGCGGCCTGGCCTTCTTGATCTTCGCCAGCTGCGAGGAGAGGTCCTTCTTCCCGGCGGCCTTGGCCGCCTCGCGACGGTCCGAGATGCCCTCGGCCTCGAAGGCGAGCAGCTCGGACTCGTGGACGAACTGCGCCTCGAGGCTCTTGAGTCGGAACTGCTTCTGGACGACGTACTCGTCGAAGCTGCCGGGATACTCGTGGAGGTGGAAGTTCTCGACCTCGACGATGCGGGTGACCACGGCGTCGAGGAAGGTCCGGTCGTGCGAGACGACGATGGCCGCGCCGCGGAACGAGCCGAACCAGGATTCGAGCCACTCGACCCCCGCGACGTCGAGGAAGTTCGTCGGCTCGTCGAGGAGCAGGACGTCCGGGCGCTCGAGGAGGATCTTCGCGAGCGCCGCGCGGTTGCGCCAGCCGCCGGAGAGGGAGTCGATGGGGAGCACGCGGCGCGCGGCGTCGAAGCCGAGTGTGGTGAGGGCGGTGTCGATGTGGCGCTGGTAGTCCCAACCGTCCTGGCGCTCCATCTCCTCGAAGAGCTCGGCCTGCCGTTCGATGAGCTTCGTCATCCCGTCGAGGTCGTTCGGGTCGGCGGCGATCGCGGCGTCGATGGATGCGAGTTCCGCCTCGATGGCGTGGATGTGACCGAAGAGTCCTTCGAGGACCTCGGTGATGGTTGCGCTGCCGTCGAGCTCCGAGAACTGCGAGAAGTACCCGATCCGCGTCCCGTCCTCGATGGTCACGGTGCCGGAGTCCGGTTGGAGCTGGTCGAGCGCGAGCTTCAGGAGGGTGGACTTGCCGGAGCCGTTCCGGCCGATGAGCCCGACCCGGTCGCCTGGCTCGAGCCGGAAGAAGACGTCGCGGAGTACCGGGCGCTCCTCGAACCGGACGGTGACGTCGTGCAGGCGGATGAGACTCATGGGGACCTCTCGAGGAACGGGGTGCGGGTGGGAAGCGGGAGATCGTCGTCCGGGGGAGACGTGGACGACGGACCGCCTCACCTCGCGCGGATCAGATGTGGTACTCGGGATCGAGCAACGCGAGACCGTGCGTGCCGCTCCCGCGCGGGCGCTCGACCGCTGGGACACCGAGCAGCAGGCTGCGGGGTGGGCACGCCTTGGTGACGACGGCGTTCGCGCCGACGATGGTCCCCGCACCGATCAGGATGGGCCCGAGGATCTTCGCCCCGGCGCCGACGGCGACGCCGTCACCGATCGTCGGGTGGCGCTTGCCGACGCCGCGGCTCTTCCCGCCGAGGGTCACGCCGTGGAAGATCATGACGTCGTCGCCCACCTCGGCCGTCTCGCCGATGACGACGCCCATGCCGTGGTCGATGAAGAACCGTCTGCCGATCCGGGCGCCCGGGTGGATCTCGATCCCGGTGAGGAACCGGGTGAACTGGGAGCCGAACCGGGCGAGGGTGCGGAAGCCGCGCAGCCACAGGCGATGGTGCAGCCGGTACGCCCAGACGGCGTGCAGGCCGGAGTAGCTGAGCGCGATCTCGATGGTGCCGCGGGCCGCCGGATCGTGTGCGCGTGCGGCACCGATGTCCTCGCGGACCCGCGACAGCATTCCCATGCGTCGAGCCTAGTCGCGCAGGTCGTCGTACATCGTCGTCGACAGGTAGCGCTCGCCCGCGTCGGGGATGATGACGACGATGGTCTTGCCGGCCATCTCCGGACGGCGTCCGACCTCGAGGGCCGCCCACACCGCGGCGCCGGAGGACATGCCGCCGATGATGCCGTCGTCGGTCGCGAGGCGTCGTGCGGTCGCGTAGGCCGTGTCGGTCTCGACCGGGATGATCTCGCTGAACAACGAGGTGTCGAGGATGTCGGGCACGAAGTTCGGGCCGATGCCCTGGATCTTGTGTCCACCGGCGCGACCCTCGCTGAGCAGCGGGGAGTCCGCGGGTTCCACGGCGATGATCTGCACGTCGGGGTTGTGCTCGCGGAGCCAGCCCCCGACGCCGGTGATCGTCCCGCCCGTCCCGATGCCCGCGACGAACGCGTCGACCGTGCCGGCGGTGTCCTCCCAGATCTCGGGTGCGGTCGTCCGCCGGTGGATGGCGGGGTTCGCCTCGTTCTCGAACTGCCTGACCCAGACGGCGCCGGGGTGCTCGGCGACGATGCGCTGCGCCTCCTGCACGGCGTTCGCCATCCCCTTGGTCGGATCGGTGAGGACGAGCTCGGCACCGTAGGCGCGGAGGAGGGTCCGGCGTTCCTTGCTCATCGAGGCCGGCATCGTGAGGATGACCCGGTAGCCCCGGGCGGCTCCCACGAGGGCGAGCGCGATGCCGGTGTTCCCGCTCGTCGACTCGACGATGGTCCCTCCCGGCTGCAGCTGGCCCGAGGCCTCCGCCGCGTCGACGAGCGCGATGCCCAGGCGGTCCTTGACGCTCGATCCGGGATTGTAGAACTCCAGCTTCGCCAGGACGGTCGCGCCGACGCCCTCGGCGATGCGGTTCAGGCGGACGAGCGGGGTGCGCCCGTAGGCCTGGGTGATGTCGGTGTAGACGGTGCCGGGCACGGTGTTCCTCTTCCTCGAACGGGGCTCGGTTCAGCCTACGACCTGGTCGATCGGCGGGGTCCCGTGTGACGACGAGGGTTACCGGCCCGCCGCCGCGCCGAGGCGGTGGGGTAGGCTCGGTGCGGCCCACCCGACCAGGCCGCCCCAGATGATGACCTCGCTCATGCCCAGCACCCCTTCCGCCGCCGCCGCAGACACCCCGTCCGCCGGCCACCCTGCGACCGTCGAACTCGCGCGCCAACACGCCGTCGAGATCCTCACCCGCGCAGCCGTGCCGTCACCCGACGTCGACGCGGAGCTCCTCCTCGGACACGTGCTCGGTCTCGGTCGTGGTGCCGTGCAGGCCGCGGCGATCACCGGTCGCGTGCTCGACGCCGAAGAGCGCACCGTGTTCGCCGAGCTGGTCGAGCGTCGGGCCGCGCGCGAACCGCTGCAGCACATCACCGGTCGCGCCGCGTTCCGTTCGATGGAACTCGCGGTCGGACCGGGCGTCTTCGTCCCGCGCCCCGAGACCGAGTCGGTCGTGCAGTTCGCGATCGACGCGCTCCGGGCCGTGCCGATCCCTCGGCCCATCGGCGTCGACCTCGGCACCGGCAGTGGAGCCATCGCGCTGGCGATGGCGACCGAGGTCCCGAACGCGGCGATCTACGCGACCGAGAACTCGGTCGAGGCGTTCATCTGGGCGAGACGGAACTTCGCCGAATCCGGTGCCGACAACGCCACCGTCGTCTTCGAGCACCTCGCCGACGCCTTCCACGAGCTCGACGGCTCGGTGGACGTCGTGATCTCGAACCCCCCGTACGTCCCGGACGACGCGATCCCGCGCGATCCCGAAGTGCGTCTCCACGACCCCTCGGCCGCGCTGTACGGCGGGCCGGACGGTCTCGACGTGGTGCGTCAGGTGTCCGCCACCGCGCAGCGCCTGCTCCACCGGGGCGGCACGCTCATCATCGAGCACGGTGAACTCCAGGGGCAGGCCATCCGCGAGCTGCTCACGGCCGACGGCTGGCACGCTGCGGCGACCCACCGCGACCTCACCACCCGCGACCGCACCACCATCGCGATCCGCTGACGCGTCGCGAGCCCGAGCTTCTCCGCTCCGTAGGCCCCTCTTGCGGTCCCTGAGCCTGTCGAAGGGCGAGTCCGAGCCGTGGATCCGCCGCCCTTCGACAAGCTCAGGGACCGATGGGTCGGCTCAGGGACCGATGGTTCGGTTCAGGGACCGGTGGGACGTACCGCCCGGTGGGCCGAGTCAGGGTGTGGCCGCCACGAAGGCGTCGACCGCGGCGTCGAGTCCCGCGACGTCGAAGGCACCTGAGGCGTCCTTCGTCAGTTGGAACGCGTGCATCCCCACGGCCTCGGCGCCCACGCAGTTCGCCGCAGAGTCGTCGATGAGCATGGTGCGGCCGGGTGCGACCCCGTAGCGGCTGAGCGCGCGGGTGTAGACACGGGGCTCGGGTTTCTCCGCTCCGAGGACGGCGGACACGAGGTCGTTCTCGCCGAGGAGGGCTGCGGCTTCGGGAGCCAGCTGCGCGAAGGAGTCCCGGAACGGGATCGGATTGTTCGACAGCAGGGAGACCGTGCCGAGGGTCGAGGCACGGGCGAGGGTGGCCAGGACGCCGGGAACCGGCGTCATCGCCGCCGCGCGGGCCTCGCGCCACTCCTCGAGGGACAGCGGGTACCCGGTGACCTCGGCGAACACCGCCAGATAGTCGTCGCTGGTGGGGTACTCGCCGATGTTGGCCGCGGCCTCATGCCCGCCGACCCACCACAGCTTCGCGAGCCGGTACTGGCTCACGCCCGTCAACCGGGAGAGCGCCGGGAGGCGTTTCCGGAAGTCGTAGTCGTACAGGGTCTTGTCGCAGTCGAAGAAGAACACACGCTCTGGCACCACTCCAGTATGCGGCCCCGGGCTCCCAGGACCGGACGCGGGCAGCACGTAGACTGACCAGGCGCGTCGGGCCCACGTCCGTCGTGCCTCGGCGGTGCCGTCCCCGCCGCCGGAGAGGGTGAACCGTGGACCGTCCTGTGACCGCCTGCATCGTCATGTACCGGAACGATCGCGACAAGCTGCGTGCGGCCATCGACTCGACCCTCGGGAGCCCGCTCGTCGAGACGCTGTACCTCGTCGACAACTCGCCGACGGACGAGCTCCGCGACCTCGCGGCCGACCCGCGGGTCGAGTACCTGCACAACCCCTCGAACCCCGGCTTCGGCGCCGCCCACAACCTCGCGATCGCGAAGGTCCTCGGGCGTTCGAAGTTCCACATGGTGGTCAACCCGGACGTGTACTTCGAGCCGGAGGCGATCGAGCAGCTCCACGAGTTCATGCTCGAGCACCCCGAGGTCGGGCACGTCATGCCGAAGGTGCTGTACCCCGACGGATCCCTCCAGTATCTGGTCAAGCGGAACCCCTCCGTCTTCGACCTGTTCGCCCGCCGGTTCCTGCCCGGTCCGCTGAAGCCGCTCGTCGCGAAGCGCATGGCCCGCTACGAGTACCGCGACATCGACGAGAACCCGGCGCACGACTACAACAAGACGATGTTCGACGTGCCCTACCTCTCGGGCTGCTTCATGTTCCTCCGGACCTCCACCCTGCACCGCGTCGGCTTCTTCGACGAGCGGATCTTCATGTACATCGAGGACGCCGACCTCACCCGTCGCTTCCTCCAGGTGTCCCGGACCGCGTACTACCCCGGCGCGACGATCCACCACCACTTCGCGAAGGGCTCGCATCACAACCGGAAGCTGATGTGGTACTCGATCCAGGGGGCCTTCGTGTACTTCCGCACGTGGGGATGGTTCGGACGATGAGCCGGGTGCTCGTGACCGGTGCGACCGGCTTCATTGGGACGAACCTCGTCCCCGTCCTCGAGGCGGCCGGACACGAGGTCGTGCCGTTCTCGTTGCGCGGGTGGACGGGGGAGCCCTTCCCCGCGGATGTCGATGTCGTGGTGAACCTCGCCGGGAAGGCGCACGACCTCGACGGCACCGCCTCTCCCGAGGTGTACCGCCGGATCAACACCGACCTCGCCGAACGCGCGTACGTCGCCTTCCTGGCGTCGGACGCCGCCACCTTCATCCAGCTGAGCAGCGTCGCCGCGGTGAACGAGGCGACGGTCGACGGCGTGCTCGACGAGTCCGCCGAGCCCCACCCGGTGACCGCGTACGGGAAGTCGAAGCTCGCAGCCGAGCGGCTCCTGCTCGCCGTCGAACCGCCCGCCGGTCGCCGGACGATCGTCCTCCGTCCGACGATGGTGCACGGGCCGGGGGACAAGGGCAACCTGCGCCTCCTGTTCGGTCTGCTGTCCCGCGGTATCCCGTACCCGCTCGACGCCTTCCGCAACGAGCGCAGCTTCGTGTCGATCCAGAACCTCACGTGGGCGATCACGAGCATCATCGACACGCCCGCCGTCACGACGGGTGTCTACCTCGTCGCCGACGACGAGCCCGTGTCGACGGGGCACCTCGTCACCCTCATCGGCGAGGTCACCGGTCGCCGGGTCCGTCGCCTGGCGCTCCCACCGGCCCTCGTGCGGTTGGCGGCCGCCGTCGGCGATCGCGTCCCCGCCGTGCCGCTCAACTCCGGGCGTCTCGCGAAGCTCACCGAGGACTACCGCGTCTCCGGAGCCCGACTGCTCGGTGCACTCGGGCACGAGCGCATGCCGACGGCGACGGACGACGGTCTCCGGTCCTCGATCGCAGCGCTCGCCGCGGAGCGCGGTGCGCCCGGCCCCGACGCGCAGTCCGTGCGCAGCCAACGCGAAGCCGGCGATCGGTAGGATCGACACGTTATGACCTCCACGCTCCCCGACGCCCCCCGTAGATGGACGCAGGCGCCCGGTCCTCGTTTCGCCGCGAAGACCGCCCTCGACGCACTGTGCTGGGTGCTCGCCATCGTGGTCGCCCAGCTCGTCCGGTTCGAGCTCGAGTACGAGCGCGTGGCCCTCGTGGGGACGGTCCTCCTGTGCGTCATCGCCGTGGTCGCCCAGCTCGTCGTGGCCTACCTGTGGAGCTACTACCACGGCCTGCACAGCTTCGGCAGCTTCTACGAGGCGAAACAGCTCATCGTCGTCGCGCTGATCGTCACCGCGATCCTCATCGCGGTCAACGCGGTGTTCGGCGTCGCGTGGGGGGTTCCACGGTCCACCACGGTGATCGCGTTCCCGTTCGCGATCGTCTTCATGGGCATCACGCGCTACGTCAAGCGACTCTTCGTCGACAGCCGCAGCCGGCCGATCGAGGCGCAGCGCGTCCTCGTCTACGGAGCCGGTGCGCTCGGGATGTCGATCATCCCTCGGCTCATGCGCGACCCGCAGTCGCCCTACCTCCCGGTGGGTGTCATCGACGACGACCCCTCGAAGCGCAACTTCCGCATCGCCTCCGTCGCCGTGGTCGGCACGGGAGCCGACCTGGTGGCGGCCGTCAAGCGCACCGGGGCGCAGGCGCTCATCATCAGCATCGCGGACGTCGACAACGACTTCATCCGCCAGGTCAGTGAGCGAGCCGACGAGGCGAAGCTCCGGGTGCTCGTCGTGCCGCCCATCGACACGATGCTGGCTCCCGGGACGGGCGAGAGCGCGCCGAGCCTGCGCGACCTCAACGTCGAGGACTTCATCGGCCGCAACACCGTCGACCTGCAGGTCGAGAGCATCGCGGGGTACCTCACCGGCAAGCGCGTGCTCGTCACCGGTGCCGGCGGATCCATCGGCTCCGAGATCGCCCGGCAGGTCAACCAGTTCGGTCCGGCGGAGCTCGTCCTGCTTGACCGCGACGAGACGGGGCTCCACACCACGCAGCTCTCGATCTCCGGACACGGTCTGCTCGACACCAAGGAGGTCGTGCTCGCCGACATCCGCGACCTCCCGTCGCTCATGGAGATCTTCGAGGACCGCCGTCCCGACGTCGTCTTCCACGCGGCAGCACTGAAGCACGCTCCGATGCTCGAGCAGTACCCCGACGAGGCCTGGAAGAACAACGTCCTCGGCACCCTGAACGTGCTGAACGCGGCGCGGGCCGTCGGCGTCGGCACCTTCGTCAACATCTCGACCGACAAGGCCGCGAACCCGACGACCGTCCTCGGCTACAGCAAACGCATCGCCGAGAAGCTCACCGCCTGGATGAGCGCCCAGGAGACCGACGCGCGCTACCTCTCGGTCCGGTTCGGCAACGTCATCGGCAGCCGCGGCTCCGCCATCCCGGCGTTCACCGCCCAGATCGAGGCCGGCGGTCCGGTCACGGTCACGCATCCCGACGTCACCCGCTTCTTCATGACGATCCCCGAAGCGTCGAAGCTCGTCATCCAGGCCGGCGCGATCGGCGACCCGGGCGAGGTCCTCATCCTCGACATGGGCCGTCCGGTCCGCATCCTCGACGTCGCCAAGCGCATGATCGCCGCGTCCGGCAAGGACGTCGAGATCGTGTACACCGGTCTCCGGCACGGCGAGAAGCTGCACGAGGTCCTCATCGACACCGACGAGATCGCCGACCGCTCGAAGCACCCGAAGGTCTCGCACACGCGGATCCAGCCGCTCGACCCGGCACTGCTCGACATCGCCGTCTGGCGGGAGACGATCGCCGACGAGGGCGCCGGCACCCACCACCTGGTGCAATGACGGTTGCCATCCTGGCGGGGGTGTTCGCGCTCGTCGTGAGCCTGCTGTCCCAGCTCGCCATCCGCCCGATCCTCATCCGTCGGTCGGTCGTCGACACCCCGAACCACCGATCCATGCACGTCACCCCGACGATCCGCGGGGGAGGGATCGGCGTCGCCGTCGCGGTCGCCGTCGGTCTCGGCACGGCGGCGGTCCTGCTCCACAGCCTGCCGCTCTGGATCGTCGCCGCCGTGTCGGTCGTGAACGCTGCCATCGGAGCCGTGGAGGACGTCCGCGGACTCCCGGTCCGGGTGCGCTTCGGGTTGCAGGTCGTGCTCGGACTCGTGGCGACCTGGGTGCTCGTCGTGTCGATGGCCGCGAGTTTCTGGTGGATCCCGCTCGGGATCCTGGCACTCGTCGCTTACACGAACATCGCGAACTTCATGGACGGCGTCAACGGCATCTCCTCGATGCACGGCACGGTCGTCGGCGGGTTCTACGCCGGTCTCGGCGCCGTGGCCGGTCTCCCGGGCGTCACGGCAGCCGGCCTCGTCGTGGCGGCCGCGTTCCTCGGGTTCCTGCCGTGGAACCTCGCTCGGCGCCGGATGTTCCTGGGCGACGTCGGCAGCTACCTCCTCGGCGGCTCCCTCGTCGCGGTCGCCATCTACGCGGCCTTCAGCGGTATCTCCTTCGTCGCGCTGATCGGCCCGGTCCTCGTGTACGTCGCGGACACCGGGACGACGATCATCGCGCGCTGGCGGCGGGGGGAGCCGCTGCACGAGGCACATCGCAGCCACGTGTACCAGCGTCTCGCCGCCGGCGGACTCGGTCACCTCGGGTCCACCGCCGTCGTCAGCGTCGCGACCCTCGCCACCGGACTCCTCGGGGTGGTCGTCGCGACCGGCGCCTGGCCCTTCCAGGTCCTCGCCGTCCTCGGCATCCTGCTCGTCCTCGCCGTCTACCTGTGCCTGCCCAGACTGCTCGGAAGACGCCCGAGGCTATGATTGAGCGTCGTCACCCCGATCATCCGGCCGACTGATCACCGATCGGCGGCCCCGTTCAGCCAGGACCCACCACATGCCGCAGACCTTCGATTGCCAGGATCACGCGCAGTTGCTCGCCGGGATGCGCCTGGCGCGGACGGCCCTGGCGAGGGGTGAGCTGGTCGTGCTCCCGACCGACACGGTCTACGGGGTGGCCGCCGACGCGTTCTCGCCGGCCGCGGTACAGCGCCTGCTCGACGCGAAGGGTCGGACCCGGCAGTCACCGCCGCCCGTCCTCGTCTCGGGTGTGAACACGCTCGAGGCCTTGGCGGCGTCCGTGCCCGATGCCGTGCACCGGCTGGTCGAGGCGTTCTGGCCCGGTGGCCTGACCATCGTGCTCGAGGCCCAGCCGTCGCTCGCCTGGGACCTCGGCGAGACCGCCGGCACGGTCGCGCTCCGGATGCCGTCGAACCCGGTGACCCTCGAACTCCTGCAGGACACCGGCCCGCTCGCGGTCTCCTCGGCGAACCTCACCGGCCGACCGGCCGCCACCTCCGCCGCTGCCGCGCTCGAGATGCTCGGCGACTCGGTCTCGGTCTACCTGGACGGCGGCGAGAGCGGCGAGCAGTCGTCGACGATCATCGACGCGACCCGACTCGGAACGGCCGACGAACGGATCGTCGTCCTGCGCGATGGAGCCGTCTCCCGCGAGGCGATCCGCGGCGTGGTGGGCGATCTGCTCCCCGAGCCGCGCGAACCATGAACCAGTTCTCCGGGTACCTCATCGTGCTCGTCGTGAGCGCGGGCATCACCTTCGGCTTCGCCCACCTCGCGCGGCGGGTCGGCGTGAAGTACGGTCTCCACCCGCCGATCCGCGAACGGGACGTCCACCAGACGCCGACGCCGCGCCTCGGTGGGGTCGCGATGTTCATCGGCATCCTCGTCGCGTTCGGCGTGGCCTGGCAGCTGCCCTTCTTCGACCTCGTGTTCGCCGATCCGGAGCCGGTGCTGGCGATCCTCGGTGCCGCCCTGTTCATCGTCGGGATCGGCGTCGCCGACGACCTGTGGGACCTCGACTGGATGATCAAGCTCGCCGCACAGTTCATGGCGGCAGGGCTCGTCGCCTGGCTCGGTGTGCAGATCTACTCCTTGCCCATCGGTGGCCTGACGGTCGGCTCGTCGTGGGTGTCCTTCTCGATGACGGTCTTTGCCATCGTGCTCGTGATGAACGCGATCAACTTCGTCGACGGGCTCGACGGGCTCGTCGCCGGTGTTGCCGTCATCGCGAACACCGTGTTCTTCGTCTACACACAGCTGCTCGTGACCTCCACCGGGGCGAGCGACTACTTCAACCTCGCTTCGCTGATCGCCGCGATCCTCGTCGGTGCGTGCCTCGGCTTCCTCCCGCTCAACTGGCACCCCGCCCGACTGTTCATGGGCGATGCCGGTGCGCTGCTCGTGGGGCTGCTCATGGCGACCTCCGCAGCCGCCGTGACCGGCCAGGTCGACCCGGCTGCCCTGGGCCGCACGCAACTCTTGCCCGCGTTCATCCCGATCCTGCTGCCGTTCGCCATCCTGGTCGTGCCGCTCGCCGACTTCGTGCTGGCCGTCCTCCGTCGTCTCCGCGCCGGCAAGTCGCCGTTCAGCGCCGACCGGATGCACCTCCACCACCGGCTGCTCGACCTCGGTCACAGCCAGGTGCACGCCGTCCTCATCTTCTACGGCTGGACGGTCGTCATCTCCGTCGGATGCCTGGCGTTCTTCGCGGCCCCGACCTGGCTGGCCGTGCTCTTCGTCTCCGTGGGCGTCGTCACCTGCACGGCGTTCACGCTCCTGCCGATCGGTCGCCGCAGGCGGGCCGACCGGCTCGCGCAGCGCGTGGCCGCCGGCACGGAGGGCGCTCCCGGGTCGGCGCTGTACGATCGGCTCGACGAGGCCTCCGGGCAGCGCGACCCCGAGGCGCCCGTGAGCGGCGACACCCTCGACACCCTCGACTCTCTCGCCAAGAAGGACCAGCACCCATGACTCCTCCCGCCCAGGCCGGCTCGCACGCGAGCGCCAACCGGGTCTTCCGCACGGCACTCCGGTACAGCGCGCTCCTCGCGCTCGTGATCGCCGTCGTCGGGGGAGTGGTCGGCTGGAGCGTCGACGGTTCCCGCGGCCTCACGAGTGCGCTCATCGGCACCGCGATGGCGCTCGTGTTCCTCGGCATCACCTCGGTGAGCATCCTCTTCGCCAACCGCTGGTCCGGCCAGGAGTTCTTCGTCGGCATCCTGTTCGGGGTGGTGATGGGCAGCTGGCTCGTGAAGTTCGTCATCTTCCTCGTGCTCGGCTTCATCCTGAAGGACCAGCCGTGGGTCAACGCACCGATCCTGTTCGGGAGCGTCATCGTCGGTGTCGTCGGATCGCTCGTGATCGACGCCGTCGTGGCGGCGAAGGTGCGGGTGCCCTACGTCTCGGACGACATCCTCCCGAAGGCGTCGCCGCAGGACTCCGACCAGGGCTGACGCTGCGGACGCATCCAGGTCGCGCGGGAGCATGCCGGAACCGGTATTCGAGGCGCAGCCGAGGTCGCGGCTCGGAATATAGCCGTGGAATACCACCCCTGGGTTCGTCGGGGCCCGGTTTCCTTGCTAGACTCGTCAACGAATCCTCCCACTAGCACCGCTTCGGCGTGCGGCGAGGAGACATCCCCCCTGTTCGTCGCCGCGAGAGCTCTGCTCCACGCCCCCGAAACTGGAGATACGTGCTGTTCGCTAACGCCGTGCACCTGATCGCACCGATGGCCACCGATGATGGTGGGTTCCATGGTCCAACGATCAATGAGTTCTTCCCAGACGCCATCTTCTTCGAGGGGACGCCGTTCGAGATCAACCGGGTCATCCTGATCCGGTTCATCGCGGTCATCGCCCTCCTCCTGTTCTTCTGGCTGTCGACGCGCAAGATGCGCCTCGTGCCCGGCCGCGCTCAGAGCCTCGCCGAGATGGGGCTCGGCTTCGTCCGCGTCAACATCGCGGAAGACCTGCTCGGTAAGAAGGACGGCCTGCGGTTCCTCCCGATCCTGACGACCATCTTCTTCATGGTCCTCGCCATGAACCTGACGGGCATCATCCCCTTCCTGAACCTCGCCGGCAGCTCGGTCATCGGCGTCCCGCTCGTGCTCGCCCTGGTGTCCTACGTCACCTTCATCTACGCGGGCGTCAAGAAGAGCCCGGGCAAATTCTTCAAGAACTCCCTCTTCCCGTCCGGTGTGCCGTGGCCGGTGTACATCATCGTCACGCCGATCGAGCTCATCTCGACCTTCGTCATCCGGCCCCTCACGCTGACGCTCCGACTCCTCATGAACATGATCGTCGGGCACCTGCTGCTCGTCCTGTTCTTCGCGGCGACGCAGTTCTTCCTCTTCACGGCCGGCGGATGGTTCGCCCTCATGGGTGTCGGCACCCTGGCTTTCGGCCTCGCCTTCACTCTCTTCGAGCTCCTGGTGGCCGTCCTCCAGGCGTACGTCTTCACCCTCCTCACCGCGGTCTACATCCAGCTCGCGGTCGCAGAAGAGCACTAACCGAGCCCGGCGCCCGCCAGGTCTCACCCAACGGAAGGAAACAAACGTGGACGCAACTACCGTTCTCGCCGCCCTTGAAGGAAACATCGCGACGGTCGGTTACGGTCTCGCAGCCATCGGCCCCGCCATCGGTGTGGGTATCGTCGTCGGCAAGACGATCGAAGGCACCGCGCGTCAGCCCGAGCTGGGTGGTCGTCTCCAGGTCCTCATGTGGATCGGTATCGCCTTCACCGAGGCGCTCGCCTTCATCGGCATCGCGACCTACTTCATCTTCCAGTAAGCCCCCTTTCACATCTCCGAAGGAGGCAAGATGTCTCACGCAGTGATCACCGCTGCTGAAGAGGCGGCCAAGAACCCGCTGATTCCAGAGTGGTACGACATCATCTGGTCTGCGGTCGTCTTCATCATCATCCTCGGTTTCTTCTGGAAGCTGATCCTGCCCAAGGTGCAGAAGCTCCTCGACGACCGCGCAGCGGCCATCGAGGGCAACATCGCCAAGGCCGATGAAGCGCAGAAGCAGGCCGAAGCGGCGCTCGAGCAGTACAACGCTCAGCTCGCCGAGGCCCGTCAGGAAGCCGGCCGCATCCGCGAGCAGGCTCGTGTCGAGGGTCAGACGATCCTCGCCGAGCTCAAGGAGCAGGCCACGGTCGAAGCCGCTCGCGTCACCGCGAGCGCTCAGGCACAGATCGAAGCCGAGCGTCAGGCGGCCGTCGTGTCGCTGCGTGCCGAGGTCGGCACGCTCGCGCTCGACCTCGCCAGTGGCGTCATCGGCGAGACGCTGAACGACGACGCGAAGGCCACGGCGGTCGTCGACCGGTTCCTCGCGGAGCTCGAAGCGTCGGAGAAGGCAGCCAAGTAATGGGAAGCGCGACCAGAGAAGCACTCGCCTCGTCGAAGGAGGCCCTCGCCGCCCTCGGCGCCGGGGCCGATCTGGCCACCGCGGACGGACTGTTCGCAGCGGGCCGGGCCATCGGCGGCTCGAGCCACCTGAGCGCGGCGCTCAGCGACCCCGCAGCCGACGCCGGTGCCAAGCGCACCGTCGTCGAGCGGATCTTCGGCACCCAGCTGAGCGCGCAGGCGCTCGGCCTGCTGCAGACCGTCGTCTCCGGCCGCTGGTCCAGCGAGGCCGACCTGCTCGCAGGCATCGAGGAGCTCGGCCTCCGGGCCGCCTCGATCTCCGCCGGTGCGCAGGGCGACATCGAGGCCGAGTTGTTCGAGTTCGGGAAGCTCGTGTCGAGCAACCACGAGCTCGAACTCGCGCTCAGCAGCAAGCTCGGTTCGTCCGCTGCGAAGGGCGCCCTGGCGGCGTCCCTCCTCGCGGGCAAGGCGAGCCCGCAGACCGTCAGCATCGTCGGTCAGCTCGTGCAGCAGCCGCGAGACCGTCGGATCGGAGAACTGCTCCGGTACGCATCAGGCATCGTCGCCGACCAGCAGGGCCTCGCGGTCGCCACGGTCACGGCAGCCGCACCGATCGAGGCGTCGCAGCTCCAGCGCCTCGAGCGCCACCTCGCCACGGCCTACGGCCGTCAGGTGAAGATCAACCAGGTGATCGACCCCGCCGTCGTCGGTGGACTGCGCGTGCAGCTCGGGGACGACGTCATCGACGGCAGCCTCGCTGCCCGACTGAACGACCTCCGTCTGCAACTGGCCGGATAACGGCCCGTGCAGCGCGGGGACCGGCCCGACGGTCTCCACAACTCAAGACGTTGATCCTGACGGATCGCACCTCTCGGAACCCCCGGGTTCCACAACCAAAAGGAACATGATGGCAGAACTCACGATCAGCCCAGACGAGATCCGGGATGCTCTCAAGGACTTCGTCAAGGCCTACGAGCCCGGCACCGCCGCGGCCACCGAGGTCGGACGCGTGATCGATGCCGCTGACGGCATCGCCCACGTCGAGGGCCTCCCGGGCGCCATGGCGAACGAGCTCCTCCGCTTCGCGAACGGCACCCTCGGCCTCGCGCTGAACCTCGACGAGCACGAGATCGGCGTCGTCGTCCTCGGTGAGTTCGACGAGATCGTCGAAGGCATGGACGTCACCCGCACGGGCGAGGTCCTCTCGGTCCCCGTCGGCGACGGCTACCTCGGCCGTGTCGTCGACACGCTCGGCAACCCGATCGACGGCCTCGGCGAGATCGCCAGCACCGGCCGCCGCGCACTGGAGCTCCAGGCTCCCGGCGTCATGCAGCGCAAGTCGGTTCACGAGCCGCTCCAGACCGGCATCAAGGCGATCGACGCCATGATCCCCGTCGGCCGTGGCCAGCGCCAGCTCATCATCGGCGACCGCCAGACCGGCAAGACCGCGATCGCGATCGACACCATCATCAACCAGAAGGCCAACTGGGAGTCGGGCGACGTCAACAAGCAGGTCCGCTGCATCTACGTCGCCATCGGCCAGAAGGGCTCGACCATCGCCTCCGTCAAGGGTGCGCTGGAAGAGGCCGGCGCGCTCGAGTACACGACGATCGTCGCCTCGCCTGCGTCCGACCCGGCCGGCTTCAAGTACCTCGCCCCGTACACCGGTTCGGCCATCGGCCAGCACTGGATGTACGAGGGCAAGCACGTCCTGATCATCTTCGACGACCTGTCGAAGCAGGCCGAGGCCTACCGTGCCGTCTCCCTCCTCCTCCGTCGTCCGCCGGGACGCGAGGCCTACCCGGGTGACGTCTTCTACCTGCACTCCCGTCTGCTGGAGCGTTGCGCGAAGCTGTCCGACGAACTCGGCGCCGGTTCGATGACGGGTCTGCCGATCATCGAGACCAAGGCGAACGACGTCTCGGCGTACATCCCGACCAACGTGATCTCGATCACCGACGGTCAGATCTTCCTGCAGTCCGACCTCTTCAACTCCAACCAGCGCCCCGCGGTCGACGTCGGTATCTCCGTCTCGCGCGTCGGTGGTGACGCTCAGGTGAAGAGCATCAAGAAGGTCTCCGGAACGCTGAAGCTCGAGCTCGCGCAGTACCGCTCGCTCGAGGCGTTCGCGATGTTCGCCTCGGACCTCGACGCGGCCAGCCGCCGTCAGCTCGCCCGAGGCGCCCGCCTCACCGAGCTGCTCAAGCAGCCGCAGTACTCGCCGTACCCCGTCGAGGAGCAGGTCGTCTCGATCTGGGCCGGAACCAAGGGCAAGCTGGACGACGTCCCGGTCGAGGACGTCCTCCGCTTCGAGCGCGAACTGCTCGACTACCTGGGTCGGAACACCGAGGTCCTCACCACGCTGCGCGACACGAACGTGCTCGACGACGACACCGTCTCGAAGCTCGATGCCGCTGTCGACCAGTTCAAGCTCGAGTTCCAGACGGGCGAGGGCGCTGCCCTCGGTTCGGAGCAGGTCGAGGAGCTCCCGGTTGAAGACGTCAACCAGGAGAAGATCGTGAAGGGTCGCCGCTAGTCCATGGGCGCTCAACTCCGGGTCTACACGCAGAAGATCAAGTCTGCGCAGACGACCAAGAAGATCACGAAGGCGATGGAGCTCATCGCCGCGTCGCGCATCCAGAAGGCGCAGGCGCGGGTGGCGGCATCCGGACCCTATTCTCGTGCGATCACTCGTGCCGTGTCCGCCGTCGCGACGTACTCCAACGTCGACCACGTGCTCACGACCGAGCCGGAGAAGGTTGAGCGGGCTGCGGTCGTCGTGTTCGCATCCGACCGAGGCCTCGCCGGCGCCTTCAACTCGCAGGTCCTCCGTGAGGCCGCCGAGCTGACCGAGCTCCTGCGTAGCCAGGGTAAGGACGTCACGCACTACCTCGTGGGCCGGAAGGCCGTCGCCTACTTCACGTTCCGACGGATGCAGGCTGCAGGGGAGTGGGTCGGCAACACGGAGAACCCCGACTTCGCCACGGCGCAGGAGATCAGCGAGTCCATCCTCAAGGCGTTCCTCACGGACGCCTCCGAGGGTGGCGTCGACGAGATCCACATCGTCTACAACCGCCTCGTGAGCATGATGACGCAGACCCCCGAGGTCGTCCGTCTCCTGCCGCTCGAGGTCGTCGAAGGCGTCGAGGAGCCCACCGACACCGCTGTGCTGCCGCTGTACGAGTTCGAGCCGGATGCCGAGAGCGTGCTCGATGCACTGCTCCCGAACTACATCGAGAGCCGGATCTTCAACGCGCTGTTGCAGTCCTCCGCCGCGAAGCATGCCGCGACGCAGAAGGCGATGAAGTCGGCCAGCGACAACGCCGACAAGCTCATCACCGACTACACCCGCCTCCGCAACAACGCGAGGCAGGCCGAGATCACCCAGCAGATTTCCGAAATCGTTGGCGGCGCAGACGCGCTCTCGTCCTAGTCATCGCAACACGCACACGTATCTGTAGAGACAGAGAAGAGAAGAACATGACTCCCACCGCAACTGCCGAGCAGGGCGCTGCAGAGGTGAAGGCCGGCGCCGTCGGCCGCATCTCCCGCGTCACCGGCCCGGTCGTCGACATCGAGTTCCCGCACGACGCGATCCCGGGCATCTACAACGCCCTGAAGACCAGCGTCGTGATCGGCGAGCAGACGATGGTCCTCACGCTCGAGGTCGCACAGCACCTCGGCGACGACCTCGTGCGCGCCATCGCCCTGAACCCGACGGACGGCCTCGTCCGCGGCCAGGAGGTCACCGACACGGGTTCGCCCATCTCGGTGCCCGTCGGCGACGTCACCAAGGGCAAGGTCTTCAACGTCATCGGCGAGGTGCTCAACGCCGAGCCCGGCGAGCAGATCGAGATCACCGAGCGCTGGCCGATCCACCGCCAGCCGCCGTCGTTCGACCAGCTCGAATCGAAGACGCAGCTGTTCGAGACCGGCATCAAGGTCATCGACCTCCTGACGCCGTACGTCCTCGGTGGCAAGATCGGTCTGTTCGGTGGTGCCGGTGTCGGCAAGACCGTCCTCATCCAGGAGATGATCCAGCGCGTCGCGCAGGACCACGGTGGTGTGTCGGTGTTCGCCGGTGTCGGTGAGCGCACCCGTGAGGGCAACGACCTCATCCACGAGATGGAAGAGGCGGGTGTCTTCGAGAAGACGGCCCTCGTGTTCGGCCAGATGGACGAGCCGCCGGGAACGCGTCTCCGCGTCGCCCTCTCCGCGCTGACGATGGCGGAATACTTCCGCGACGTCCAGAAGCAGGACGTGCTGCTCTTCATCGACAACATCTTCCGCTTCACCCAGGCCGGTTCCGAGGTGTCGACCCTGCTCGGTCGTATGCCGTCCGCCGTGGGGTACCAGCCGAACCTCGCAGACGAGATGGGTCTCCTCCAGGAGCGCATCACCTCGACGCGTGGTCACTCGATCACCTCGCTGCAGGCGATCTACGTCCCCGCCGACGACTACACCGACCCGGCACCGGCGACCACCTTCGCGCACCTCGACGCGACGACCGAGCTCTCCCGTGAGATCGCGTCGAAGGGTCTGTACCCGGCCGTCGACCCGCTGACCTCGACGAGCCGTATCCTCGACCCCCGCTACCTGGGTGCCGACCACTACCGCGTCGCCACCACGGTCAAGCAGATCCTCCAGAAGAACAAGGAACTGCAGGAGATCATCGCCATCCTCGGTGTCGATGAGCTCTCCGAGGAAGACAAGATCACGGTGTCGCGTGCGCGCCGGATCCAGCAGTTCCTCTCGCAGAACACCTACATGGCGAAGAAGTTCACCGGTGTCGAGGGTTCGACCGTTCCGCTCAAGGAGACGATCGAGTCGTTCGACGCCATCGCCAAGGGTGAGTTCGACCACGTGGCCGAGCAGGCCTTCTTCAACGTCGGTGCCATCTCCGACGTCGAAGAGAAGTGGGCTCAGATCCAGAAGGAGAACGGCTAGTCATGGCCTCCGCTCCTCTGACCGTGAGCGTCGTCGCGGCCGACCACGAAGTGTGGTCGGGCCCGGCACGCCAGTTGATCGCGAAGACCGTCGACGGCGAGATCGGTATCCTGCCCGGCCACGAGCCGATGCTGGCCATCCTCGCCGCCGGTGAGGTCCGTGTCACGCTCGAAGACGGCTCGAAGATCGTCGCGAACGCTGAAGACGGCTTCCTGTCGGTCGAGAACAACACCGTCACCGTCGTGGCCGGCAACGCCACGCTCGTGACCAGCTCCTGATTCGGTGCTGATCCTCCTTCCCCCTTCGGAGACGAAGCGGGACGGCGGCGACGGACGAGCCCTGGACACCGCCCTGCTGCGGTTTCCAGGGCTCTCCTCGTCCCGGAACGATGTCGTTGACGCCCTGGTGTCGCTCGCTGCCGATGAGACCGCGACGGTCAAGGCCCTGAAGCTCGGTCCCAAGCAGCTCGGTGAGGTCCAGCGCAACCGCGTGGCGGCGACGTCCGCGACGATGCCGGCGATCGACCGGTACACGGGGGTGCTGTACGACGCGCTCGAAGCAGACACGCTCTCAGCGGACGCGCGACGCTTCGCCGCTGAGCACCTGGTCGTGCACTCGGCGTTGCTCGGCCCGGTCGGCGCGCTCGATCCCATTCCGGCCTATCGGCTCTCCCACGACTCCAGGCTCCCGGGGTTCGTGCTCAAGCGGCACTGGGCGGGGCCCGTCGCCCGCGAGTTGAACGTCGTCCCGGCTGTCCTGTTGGACCTGCGCTCGGAAGGCTACGCGGCGCTCGGGCCGTTGCCGGACCGCGTCGGGGCCGTCTACCTGCGTGTGCTCACGGTCGGCGACGATGGCCGCCGCCGCGCGCTCAACCACTTCAACAAGCAGGGCAAGGGCCGGTTCACCCGCGCGGTGTTGGAGGCCGGTGTCGACCACCCTGATGTCGACTCGTTGCTCGACTGGGCGCGATCGACCGGATGGGTGCTCGACGTCCACGCCCGTGCCGACGACGGTCGGGCGACCGAGCTCGCCCTCGTCGTCTGACCCCTCCGGATCAGGGAGCGCTGTCGGAGCGCCAGCAGCCGACGAGGTGGTCGTCGACGAGGCCTCCGGACTGCATGAGGGCGTACATCGTCGTCGGGCCCACGAAGCGGTAGCCGCGCTTCCGCAGGTGGGCACTGAGTGCGGTGGACTCGGGGGTCACCGCGGGGACCTCGGTCCACTGGGCGAACCGCGCGGGCCGTGGCGGGGGAGCGAAGCTCCAGAGGAGCTCGTCCAGGTCGTCGCCCAGCTCGAGGGCGGTGCGGGCATTGCCGATGACCGCGTTGATCTTCCCGCGGTGGCGGATGATCCGGGCGTCATCGAGCAGGCTCTCGACATCCGCCTCCGTCATGGCTGCGACGGCGTCGAGGTCGAAGCCGTGGAACCGTTCCCGGAACGCCGGTCGCTTCCGAAGGATCGTGATCCAGGAGAGCCCGGCCTGGAACCCTTCGAGACTGATCTTCTCGAAGACCTGCCGCTGTCCGTGGAGCGGCACGCCCCACTCCTCGTCGTGATAGCGCTGGTACTCCGCGTCCGTCCCGGCCCAGGCGCAGCGGGTCAGGCCGTCGGTGCCGACGATGGTCGGGGAGGCTGGACTCATCGGCGGTACGGGATCCCTTCGTGGTCGAGGAGCCAGCGTTTGGTGGCCGGTCCGTCTCCGCCAGAATAGCCCGTCACGATCCGCCCGGTTCCGAGGACGCGATGACAGGGGATGAGGAGCGCGATGGTGTTCGCCCGAACCGCCTGGCCGGCCGCCCGGCCGCCCTGCGGGGCACCGGCCGCGGCCGCAAGGGCGCCGTACCCGATGGTGTCGCCGAACGGCACTTCGCCGAGTGCCGACCAGACCGCCTGCTGGAACGGCGTGCCGGTCGTGACGAGCGGGAGGTCGAACACGGTGCGTCGTCCGCGGAAGTACTCGTCGATCTGCTCCGCGGCGTCGAGGAGGACCGCGGTGGGGCGTTCGTCCACCCCGTCGAGTGGGAGTCGCCCGTGGTGCTCGAAGCGCACGGCTGAGACCGCGTCGTCGACGGAGCGGAGCTCGATCCGCCCCACCGGTGTCGGCATCCTGAGGAAGCCCTCGGCGGTCGGGTCGGCGATGACGGAGCAGGGGAGTACGGGATCGGTGATGGTGAGGTGTGTGGTCATGCACCGAGCGTAGGAAGCCCGTGATCGGCGCGATGCGTCGCGTGGGCCTGGCCGCGGCGTCGGGGGCCGACGGGTGCCTGTGGAGGACGCTCGGGCTAGCCTGGATGCATGTCTGATCTCAACTATCGCCCACTCGGTCGCAGCGGCCTCCTCGTCTCAGCGGTCGGTATCGGCTGCAACAACTTCGGACGCGAGGGCACGGTCACCGAGAGCCTGGACGGCACGCGAGCCGTCGTCGACACGGCGATCGACGCCGGGGTCACCCTCTTCGACACCGCGGACATCTACGGCCGGGAGTGCGGGCTGAGCGAAGAACTCCTCGGGCAGGCGATCGCCGGGCGGCGGGATGAGATCGTGCTCGCTACCAAGTTCGGCCATGTGGACTACGAGAGCCCGATTCCGAACTGGGGGGCCAAGGGCTCCCGTCGCTACATCCGGCTCGCGGTCGAGGGCTCGCTCCGCCGTCTGGGCACCGACTGGATCGACCTGTACCAGCTGCACACCCCCGACCCGTTCACGCCGATCGAGGAGACGATCGCGGCCCTGGACGAGCTCGTCCAGGAGGGGAAGATCCGCTACGCCGGCCACTCGAACTTCGCCGGTTGGCAGCTGACCGAGGCGGACTGGGCGGCTCGTACCGCCGGCCACCCCGCCTTCATCTCGGCCCAGAACGAGTACAGCCTGCTCGTCCGGGGCGCGGAGCGCGAGCTGTTCCCGGCCATGCGCGCCGCCGGTGTCGGCTTCCTCCCGTACTTCCCGCTCTACAACGGCCTGTTCACGGGGAAGTTCTCCCGCGACGGCGGGCCGGCCGACAGCCGCATCATGCGCCAGCGCAAGCACCTCCTCGACACGGCGCCCTGGGATGCGATCGAGGCCTACCAGGCCTTCTGCGACGAGCGCGGCATCTCCATGCTCGAGGCGACCTTCGGCTGGTTGCTCGCTCAGGACGGGCTCACGAGTGTCATCGCCGGTGCGACCACTCCGCAACAGATCCGCGCGAACGCCGCGGCCGGTTCGGCGTGGTCGCCGACCGCCGAGGAAGCGGCCTGGATCTCGGACCGCTTCCCCGTCGGTTGAGCCGTCCGGTCAGTCCTTCGAGCGGCGCTGCTCCGGGTCCTGCGTCTGCGGTTCCGTGGATGCGGCCGATGGCCCCGGTGCGTCCGGGGACGCGAGCTGCCGGAGGTCGAGCTGGGCGGTCATCGTGCCGAAGTGCTCCGTGACCTGCTCCGAGACCTGATCGGACAGCTGTTCGCTCACGTCGGCTGAGACGCTCTCGGTGAGCTCTGCGGCGAACAGGCGGCGCTTCGCCCGCTGCTCCCGTCGCACCTCGATGCCGAAGGCCTTGAACGACGAGACGCACATGAGGATGATCACGACGCTGAAGGGCAGCGCGGTGATGATGGCCGCCGTCTGCATCGACGCGAGACCGCCCGCGATGAGCAGCGAGATGGCCAGGAGGCTCGTCACGAGTGCCCAGGCGATCCGGACCCGGTTCCGCGGCTCCGTCCCGCCGGTCGTGAGCATGCCCATCACGAGTGATCCCGAGTCGGCCGAGGTCACGAAGAACAGGAGGATGAGCAGCAGGGCGCCGACGGTCGCGATCGATCCACCGGGGAGGCCGGCGAGCATGTTGAACAGGGCGGTGTTGAGGTCGACGGGACCATCCGCACCGCTGAAGTCACGGCCCTCCAGCGACTGCATGATGGCGGTGCCGCCGAGCACGGCGAACCAGAGGAAGGTCACGAGGGTCGGGACGAGGAGGACGCCGAGCACGAACTGCCGCACGGTGCGCCCCTTCGAGATGCGGGCGATGAAGACGCCGACGAAGGGTGCCCACGACATCCACCAGCCCCAGTAGAAGGTCGTCCACGAGGACTGCCAGGCCTCGCCGGCAGCACCCTGGTACGCGGAGACGTTGAAGGTGAGTCCGACCACGTTCTGGAGGTACGCGCCCATCGACTGCACCCACTCGCGCAACAGGAACAGCGTCGGGCCGGCGAACAGGACGAAGAACAGGAGGAGCCCGGCGAGGATGAGGTTGGTGTTCGAGAGCCACTTCATGCCCTTGTGCACGCCGGAGACGAGGGAGAAGATCGTGACGCCGGTGATCACGAGGATGAGGACAACCTGGGTGAGGATGTTCGGCTCGGCGATGCCCGTGTAGCCGAGTCCTGCGGAGATCTGCAGCACACCGAGCCCGAGTGAGGTCGCGACGCCGAAGACGGTGCCGATGACGGCGATGGTGTCGATCGCGTTGCCCCAGCCGCCCTGCACGCGCTTGCCGAGGAGCGGTTCGATCGCCCAGCGGATCGACATCGGCCGTCCCTTGCGGTGCACGGCGTAGGCCAAGGCGACGCCGACGACCGCATAGATCGACCAGGCGTGGAGTCCCCAGTGCAGGTACGTCTGACTCATCGCCTGTTGGGCGAGGGACTGCTCGGACCCCGTGACGCCGGGGCGCGGCTCGAGGAAGTGCGTCAGCGGTTCACCGACGCCGTAGAAGACGAGCCCGATGCCCATGCCGGCGGCGAAGAGCATGGAGAACCAGGACAGGAGCGAGAACTCCGGTTCGTCGTCGTCCTTGCCGAGCTTGATGTCGCCGAACTTCGACACAGCGAAGACGATGGCGACGATGACGAAGGCCGCGACGAGGAGGACGTAGTACCACCCGAGACTCCCGATGATGCCGGACTGGATCGAGCCGAAGACGGACTCGGCCTGCTTCGGGAGCAGGATCGAGAACAGCGCGACGCCGAGGATGACGACGAGCGAGGGCCCGAGCACCCACGGGATGACCTTCGCTGGCGCACCACCGGCGGCCGCGTCGGAGGTGGGGATGGTCTTCGTGCTCACGTGTGCGCTCCTCGGGCCCTGGGGCGACCCTGCGTCGCTCCGATCATCAAGGGTAGGGAGCCGCGGCGATCCGGACAACGTTGCGGAGCGGGCCCTGGTGTGCAGTCCCAGTGGCGTGTCACTGGCGGAGCTCGGCGCGTCCCCGGGCCGTCCGTGCGGCCACTGAGCGAATACGTCCCCCACTCGGGGCACGGATTCACGGGAATCGGCACCGTGGCGAGGCTTTGTCGGGCACAATTGCGGATGACCATGCAGGAGGATCCGTGCCGAGAACGCCCCGCGACCGACGACGTACCCGGACGGCCGTCGCCCTCGGCGTCGTCGCCGTCCTCCTCGCCGGCGGTGCGCTCGCGGTGTCGCTCGTGAGCCGCGTCCCGAACGCCGCCGCCGGCCCGTTCGACGGAGCGCAGTTGTACGTCGATCCGTCCTCGCTGGCCGCTCGCGCCGCCGCGGCCGATCCGGCGGCCGCGACCGAGGAACCGACGAGTTCCGCCACGGCCGGGACGAGCGGTGGTTCGAACGGCGACCCGAGCGACGTCGCCCAACAGCTCGCAGCGGCGGAGCGGCTCGCGGCGGAACCGACCGCGATCTGGCTCGTGCCGGAGCGCTATCCGATCGGAACCGTCCGGGACACCGTCTCCGAGGTCGTCCGGTCCGCCGAGCGCTCCGGGTCCATGCCGGTCTTCACGGTCTACGGCATCCCGGAGCGGGACTGCGGCAACCAGTCCGCCGGTGGGTTGTCGAGCGACGAGTACCAGGACTGGGTCGCCGAGATCGTCGCCGCCGTCGCGGATCACCGCGTCGCCGTCATCCTCGAACCGGATGCCGTCGCGCTCGCGCCGGACTGCGGTGACCGCACCGCGCGGATGCGGCAACTGGCAGCCGCGACCGAGCAGTTCGCGGACGCATCCGTCCCCGTGTACCTCGACGGCGGGCACTCCGACTGGCGACCGCCCGCCGAGATGGCCGAGCTGCTCCGGGAGGCCGGTGTTGCCGACGCCACCGGCTTCGCCACCAACGTCTCCAACTACAACACGACCGAGGACGAGATCGCCTATGCGGAGGAACTGAGCGGCCTCCTCGACGGCGCCCACTACGTGATCGACACCTCTCGGAACGGCAGCGGCTCGAACGGCGAATGGTGCAACCCGTCCGGCCGGACGGTCGGGCAGCAACCCCTCACCGCACAGGCCGAACACCTCGACGCGAACCTCTGGGTGAAAGCCCCCGGCGAGAGCGACGGAGCGTGCAACGGTGGCCCCCTTGCTGGGGTATGGTGGCCGGAGCAGGCCGTGCAACTGGCCAAGGGATTCAGCGCGTGGTGAGTCGGGAACGGCCACATCCGGCACGTCGCTGACGGGTGGAACGGGTAGGGGCATCGTGACCGAAGAGCTGAGCGAACGTCGGACCGCGGTCGTCATCGAAGACGACGCGGACATCCGCCAACTGCTCGAGACCGTCCTCGAGCAGGCCGGCTTCGAGACGGTGTCCGCGGCGAACGGTCTCGACGGCGTCGAGGCGGTGCGGACGCACAACCCCCTCGTCACGACCCTCGACGTCAGCATGCCGGGTATCGACGGGTTCGAAGCGGCCAAGCGCATCCGCGCCATCAGCTCCACGTACATCGTCATGCTCACCGCCCGCGGCGACGAGATCGACACCCTGCAGGGCCTCGACTCCGGCGCAGACGACTATATGACCAAGCCCTTCCGTCCGCGCGAGCTCCGTGCCCGCATCGAGGCGATGCTCCGTCGGCCTCGCGCGAACGGAGATGCTCCAGCGGTCGCCGCGGCGGCACCGGCACAACCGGCTCCGACCGCGGTCGCGCCGGCTCCCGTCACTCAGGTCGCGCAGGCCCAGGTCGCGGCACCGCCGCTGCAGCAGCAGGTGTCGTCGCCCGACCCCACGATCGTCCACGAGACCGTCGCGCGTCATGCCGCTCCCGTCGGTCAGTCGGTCGTCCCGATCATCATGCAACCGACCGCCGCAGCGCCCGATGACGGCGAGGGGTGGCTCGTCCACCGCGGTCTGAAGCTCAGCTCCGCCACCCGCATCGTCGAGGTCGACGGCACCGAGGTCGACCTCACGCGGAGCGAGTTCGACCTGTTGCAGGCACTGATGGAGTCCCGCCGTCGGGTGCGCAGCAAGGCGGACCTCGCGCTCATGCTCCGTGGCGAGAGCTACATCACGGCTTACTACGTCAGTGAAGCCGACAAGCGTGCGATCGAGGTGCATCTCGCCAACCTGCGACGGAAGCTCGCGGACAGCACCGTGGCCCCGCGGTTCATCGAGACGGTGCGCGGCGTCGGCTACCGCATGACCTCCGACGACTGAGACCGCCGCGGTCCCGACCGCGACGGAGCCTCGCCGGCGACCAACGACGCCTGGTGGACGGAGCTCAGGATTCCGCCGCGTCCGCCGCGTCGAGTTCGAGCAGTCGTTCGCAGCTGCGGCGGCCGACCTCCTGGAGGGCGGTGTGGATCTCGCGTGCGCGTTCGAGTCGCCCGAGCTCGATCGCCTGGAGACCGGCACTCGCGAGTCCGGCCACCCCGATCACGCCCAGCATGACGCTGGAGGAGCGGATGCTGAGGAGGACGACCTTGGACTCGTCGGTGTCATGCGCGTCGAGCGCCGCTCCCAGACGTGCCAGACGGGTGGGCCACATCTCGACGTAGGTCTGGACGAACCGACGACGACTGCGCAGGTCGCCCGAGAGTTCTCGGAGCAACCTGCGCAGTTCGTCGGCGTCGACCGTGCCCGGGTCGGGGGACGTCACACGCGGTAGCCGCGCTGACGACGGATGAGCTTGCCGAACATGCTGAGCGTCTGCAGCACGGTGATGACGCCGAGGACCGGCCAGCCCGCCCAGAGGATCGTGGACTGGACGACGGGGGAGAGCTGGGTCCAGGCGGCGACGATCGCGATGATGGCGGCGAGGACGAACAGGAGCGGCGCGAGGTGCGCGTTGCCCGAGCCGCGTTCTGCCTTCGCCTGCTCGGCCCAGTTGTCGACCTTCTTGTTCGACGCGAACTTCGACCAGGCACGGATGAAGTGGCCCATGCGGATCCACATGTAGAACTCGGCTGGGAAGATGAGGACCGCGAAGAGGATGTCGCGGGCGTTCCGCTTCTTCATCGACAGCGCGATGCGCAGGTTGAGGAAGATCGCGACCAGCGGCGGGATGAGCCACACGGGGCTGAACACGAAGGCGTGGATCGACAGCGACCCGGCGAGCAGCACGACGAAGAGGATGCGCGTGACGATGTTGAGGAGCATCTCCGCGTTCTCGAGCCACCGCAGTCGGAGGTTCGGGTGGAACGGCTGCCCCTTGGTGTCGCCGCGCTGGCCGGGCCACATGAGCTCGATCGCGCCGTAGTTCCACTTGACCTGCTGGGCGTCGAGGGAGCGGACCGTGGTCATCCCGCCGACGTCGGCACGGGCACGGGCGCTGATCTTCGTGAGGTAGCCGGCGCTCTTGATCTGCAGCGACAGGAGCGAGTCCTCCACCTCGGAGTCCTTCACCCACGGGGTGGACTGGTGGTTCTGCTCCATGGCGTCGCGCAGGGCCTGGACGGAGAAGATCGAGTACTGCCCGCCGAGCACGGCCATGTTGCGGCCTCGGAGCATGTTCTGCATGTTGAACGCGGCGAACTGCGTGCGCTGGCCGGCGATGAGGAACGCCGGGACGAGCTGCTTCTTGAACGGCTCGTCGTCGATCGAGAAGATCGCGGAGATGCCGCCGATGCGACTGTCCGAGACGATCTCGGCTTCGAGCGACTCGATCGCGGTCGGGTCGGCGACCGTGTCACCGTCGACACCGAGCAGGTAGTCGTAGCCTTCGACGAGCGTGAAGCCGTAGTTGAGCGCGCCCACCTTCTTGTCGGGGTTCTTCCCGATGTCGTGGATGAACACCTCGGTGAACTGCTCGTAGCCGTCCTCGTCGACCCGGGAGTGCGGGCCGGCGTAGGGCGCGGCGACGTCGACCGACCGGTCCGTGGTGTTGTTGATGACCACATGGATCACATCGGGCATCCGCGTCTGCTCGAGGAGGGACGCGAGCACCGCCGGCAGCGACTCCTCCTCGTTGTAGGCGGGGATGATGCACCCGATGGTCGCGCGGTACTCGGGGAGCGAGTTGACCGAGTCGATGAATTCGTTGGCATACGCTTCAAGTTCGGGCGCGAGAAGCGGCTGCGTCTGAATGTACCGAGGGTCAGGCTGCTGGGCGTTGGGCCGAGAGCTGTCCGGTCGCGCTTCGAGTTCTGACATCAGGGGTCCTGTTCCGAGTGGGTCGAGTGCAACGGTTCGCGCTGCAGTTGCAACTCTGCCGCGTTGGGCGCGGCTTTCGCGCGTGAATGCGATAGCGTCGGCTCAGGATTTCCTCAAGATTCGCGCTGGCCCCAGTTCGTGGGTCATACGGACCCTCGAGGGTCACTCGATCATCCCTCCGACACCCGCCAGGAGCCTCATGTCGAACCACCCAAGCCCGGTCCGGAACCGGCACGTCAGGCACGCCCTCCAGGCCGCGACCGCCGCCGCGCTCGTCCTCGGGCTGAGCGCCTGCGGGACGCCTCCGTGGGAGGAGCCGGGCGCGCAGCCGACCAGCTCGCCGCGCGTGTCGAAGACACCGAGGCCGACGGTGAGTGCGATCACCAACGAACTCGCGAGCGGGAGTGCCAAGCACACGCTCACGGCGGGCTCCGCCACCCTCACGGTCGACTACTGGTCCACACTGTCGATGGACGCGTGGACCGCGGACGTCAACAAACCGGTGAGCTTCTCGCTCAGCGGCGTGCTCAACCCCGACGACCTCCAGGCGCTCTATCTCTCGCGGGTGACGCTCACCACGACCGTCCACGGACCGAAGGGGCAGCTGGAGTCGCCTGCCCCGTTCACCGACCAGTCGACGGTGGCACCGGGGTACCTCATCAAGGCACCGTACAGCTACAGCCAGACGTTCGTCCTCCCCGAGGTGGACAGCTCCGCGACCGGCGTCACCTTGACGATCACCTACGAGCTGCTGGTGCAGGCGACGCCGACGTCCGCCGAATATGCGAAGCAGACTGCGGTGGACACCCTGACCATCGCGATCGCCCCGCCCGCCTGACCGAGCTCGATCCGATCCGTCAGCGGCCCGTCGGCGAGGACGAGGCGAGGACCGTGCGGTTCCCGCCGGACGCTGCGGCACGCAGGCTGGCGTCGCTGGCGGCACGCGTGAGGACGGCGACGTCGTACCCGAGGTAGTCGGTCAGAGCGATCCCGATGCTGGCCGTCGGGCGCAGGCGCGGCGTGGTCTCGACGGGGTGGTCGAGCAGGCCGTCCTGGATGCCCTTGGCCGCCTGGAGCGCGACGTCGGCGTCCGTTGCGGGGGTCGCGATCAGGAGACACCCCGCGCCGTCCTCGCCGATGTCGGAGAGCGTCGGGCCGTACCGACGGACCGAGGAGATGAACCCCTCGGCGACCTCACTGCTGAACGCTGCTCCGAACGCCGTCTTCATCTCATCGAGGTCGTCGAGCCGGACGTGGAGGATCGCGAGCTGCTCGTCATGGAAGTTCGCCCGTTCCAGCCAGTCGTCGACGATCCGGACGAAGGACTCCTGGAGGAGGACATCGTCGCCCGTGTACGCGACGATGCTCCCGTGCCGTCGGCTGGCGGGTGCGGCGCGCTCGGCCCGCAGGACCGAGAGCACCACGGTCGCGACGATGAGGAGCGCGATGAGCAGCAGCGAGGCGGCCACGGTCCCGAAGAGCGTCGTGAACAACGAACCGTCCGGCCCCTCCACGAGGAGTGCGACCAGCCGAGCCGCGAAGAACGCCGACGCGATGCCGAGCACGATGGTGAAACCACGGGTGGTCGGGTTGTCCCGCATCGCGCCGACGAGCGTCTCAGCCGCGCCGAGGCCCGCGAAGAGGGCGATGCAGAGGAACGTCGCAGGCGCGCCCGCCCAGGGGCCTCCCGAGGGGCCGGCGGCGAGCGCGGCGACGATCGTGACCGCCGTCCCGATGAGTGAGACCCAGAGCAGACTCGATTTGCCGTTGAAGAGCCGCGCGCCGGACCACAGGGCGGCGATGCTCAGCACGTATCCACCGTTCCCGGCGGCGATCGCCCACCAGGCCTCCTGGCTCAGGGCGCTGACGACGTAGGAGAAGCTGGTGAACATCCCGGCCATGTAGGACACGGACCACACCCTCCCGCTCGCGTCGTCCTTCCGCATGAAGGTGTTGACGATGAACGTCGCGCCGCAGACGAAGATGACGAGCGCGTTGATCACCGCGACGGTCTGGCTGTCGAAGGTCATTCGGTGCCGCCTCTCGGAATACGGACGACCGCGGTCGTGCCCTCACCGAGCACGCTGTGGACGGTGAGGTCGCCGCCGTGCAGACGGACGATGTCCCGACTGATCGCGAGGCCGAGACCGCTGCCGTGCACCGTGGAGTTGCGGACGAGGTCGGAGCGGAAGAACCGCTCGAAGAGCTTCGGTTGGTCCTCCTCGGAGATGCCGATGCCGGTGTCCCGCACGATGACCCAGGCGGTGTCGCCCTCCGCGGTGACACCGACGCTCAGCTCGCCGCCGTCCCGGTTGTACTTGATGCCGTTCGAGAGCAGGTTGTCGACGACCTGCCGGAGGCGGAACGGGTCGGCGAACAACGGCACGGCCTCCTCGTCGTGGCGCACGATGGTGATGCTCCGTTCGGCGGCCACGTGCGCCAACGACTCGACCGAGCGGTCGACGATCTCCCGGAGCTCGCACTCGGAGCGTTCGAGCACCATGGTCCGGTTCACGTCGCGGGAGGCTGCGAGGATGTCCGCGATGAGTTCGAGGAGTCGATCGCCGTTCGTCTGGGCGATCGTGAGCTGCTTCGCGACCCGCGGTGGGAGCCCCGGGTCGTCGAGCGCGAGGTCGAGGTACCCGAGGATCGACGTCAGCGGCGTCCGGAGCTCGTGCGACACGGAGGCCACGAGGTCGTCCCTGGCGCGGATCGCGTTGATCTCGCTCGTGACGTTGCGTGAGACGAGCACCGTGCCGTCGTAGCCGCCCTCGTGGTCGTAGAGGCGGCGGGAGGTGAGGGCGAGGGCGATCCGCTCGGTACCGGGGGCGCCGAGCCACACCGTGAGGTTCTCGAACTCCTCACCACGGCGTGCACGGATGTACGGCTTGTCCTGCGGCTGGAGGAGGGTCAGTCCGTCCTCGGCCCACACCGGGAGTGCGGGATTGACGTCGGACAGCTCGCCGACCTCGTCCTGCAGCCGCGTCTGGAACCGGTTGACCATCGCCCGGGCTCCGATGCGGTCGAAGCGGACGACGCCGAAGTTCACGGCGTTCAGGATCTCCGCGAGGCGGCTCTCCTGGTCCTGTGCACGCCCCAGGGCGGTCTCGAGCTGTCCGGCCTGCTTGTTCAGCAGCACGCGCTGCGCCTCCGTCCGCTTCGCGGTCATCGCGGTGGAGACGGCGACGAACGCGAGGACCGTGGGCAGGATGACGAGCGCCGGCAGGTTGGCGATGGTGATCTGTCCCGGCGTCATCGCGAGCGTGGACCAGCTCGAGGTGCAGACGAGCACGATGGCGGTGATGGCACCTGCGAGGCCGAAGGCCGTCGCCATCCAGATGGTCGGGAAGACCCAGAGGAGTCCCGCGCCGATCAGGGGTTCGCCTTGCCGGATGAGCGCGATGGCGATGATGTCGAGGATCGGGAGCGCGATGAGGAGCCGCGGCACCTGGTGCCACGGCACGATCGGCGCGAGCGCCGTCGCGATGAACGCCAGGATCACCCCGATGTAGAAGAGGACGGAGTTGTCGTCGACGCCCTGGAACAGGAGCGTGGCGAAGAGGATGGCGACGACTGCCAGGCCGAAGAGCAGCTGTGGGAAGGCGCTGTAGCCGGTCATCCGACCGACGCGTCGTGGGACCTCGACCGCGTGCGGGCCCGTTCTCGTGGGCCCGGTGTCCGCGAGACCGGGTGCCGAGGCGGTGTCACCCGACGCCGACGGGCCGGACGGGGGAGTCCGTTCTCCGATCGGCTTCGCGGGCATGGGTTGAGCGTACCTCTGTCGGGGGTGGCGGAACGTCATACTGGGGACGGCTTGCGCCGGTGCGGGGATCCCCTCTAGCGGGTGCCCCAGTCGTAGAGCTGCTTGTGCAGGCGCAGGTAGACGAAGGTCTCCGTTCCGGAGACACCGTCGACGGTGCGGATCTCGTCGTTCAGCAGCGCGATCAGTTCCTCGTCGTCCTCGCAGACCACTTCGACCAGCAGGTCGAAGGAGCCGGCGGTCAGGACGACGTAGTCGACGGCCGACAACGCGGACAGGCGGTCCGCGACCACGCGGGTGTCACCGGTCACCCGGACGCCGATCATCGCCTGTCGGGTGAAACCGAGCTGCATCGGGTCGGTCACCGCGACGATCTGGATGACGCCGGACTCCGTGAGCTTCTGCACCCGTTGCCGCACCGCGGCCTCGCTGAGTCCGACGGCCTTCCCGATCTCGGCGTAGGAGCGGCGTCCGTCGGTCTGGAGCTGCTCGATGATCGCCTTCGAGGTGTCGTCGGGCGGCGCCGCCTTCGCCGGTGCATCGGAGCTCGCTCGTGTCATGCGTCGATCATGACAGCGTGGACGGGTCGCGGCAAGCGGATCCGTAGGACCGACCGACCCCGGCGCCCGGATCCGTCGTCGCCGATCCCCGGACGGAATCCGCCGAGCCGGGTGGGGCGGTCCTGCGGTCGGCCGGTACCGTACTATCGTCGAGGGTGCATCAGCCACCGCCAGCCGTATTAGAGGAGCAGACGTGACCGAGCACGGGCAACGGATCGTCACGCTGCCCGGCGGGCGTCGAGTCTCACTCGCGTGGGCCGGCATGACCGATGTCGGCAAGCGACGCGAGTTGAACGAGGACGCCTTCGTGGCGCTCCCTCCCGTGTTCGCCGTGGCCGACGGCATGGGTGGGCACTCCGCCGGCGAGGTCGCGAGTGCCGCGGTCGCGCACCGCCTGACCAAGGCCACCGAGGGAGCCGAGATCCTCACCGTCGACGGCCTCGTCGACGCGCTGCGCATGGCCGTCGCGGACATGATCGACACCGCGGAGGAGGGCGAACTCGGCATGGGCACCACCGTCACCGGTGTCGTGCTGACTGCCGACGAGGGCGAGGGTCGCGTCGCGGTCTTCAACATCGGCGACTCCAGGGTGTACCGGCTGCAGGACGGCGAGCTGGTTCAGGTCACCGAAGACCACTCGATCGTCCAGGAGCTGATCCGCGCGGGAGCGATCAGCCCGGAGGAGGCCGAGTTCCACCCGAACAGCAACATGATCACCCGGGCCGTCGGACCGTCGGACGACCCCGTACCTGACGTCGAGCTCTTCCCGATCGAGACCGGTGCCCGATGGCTCGTCTGCTCGGACGGGCTCACGAAGGAACTCACCGACCACGGGATCTGGTACTTCCTGACGGAGGGGGCCACGCCGGTCGACGCGGCCGAACTCCTCCTGCGTGCCGCCCTCGACAACGGCGGACGCGACAACGTCTCGGTCATCGTGCTCGACATCGCGGCGGTCGACGAGAGCGTCGAGCAGCCCGCCTCCTGAGCCCGCTCCACAGCCGCTGCTCGCGCGGGCTTCGCGCCCGGTCGGATCGTCCCGTCAGCCGGTCAGGGCCGCAGGGTGCTCCACTGGAGCCATGAGCCCTTCGGACGTGACGCCCTCCGCGACCACCTCGCACCGGCCCGCGACGACGCCGGCCCGCCTCCGTGCCCCCAGCCCGCCGGCAGAGCCGCCCACCGGGTCGCTCCCGATCCTCGCAAGTCTCGCCCCGGTCGTCGGGTCGGTCGCCCTGTTCGCGATCACCGGCTCACCCGTGACCCTCGTCTTCGCCGCGCTCGGGCCCCTCATCGCCGTCGCCGGCTACATCGACGCACGCTGGACCAGACGTCGGCGCGGACGGCGGGCGCGCGCGGCGTATGACGCTGCGGCGCTGGAGCTGGAGCAGGACATCGCGCGAGCACACGTCGAGGAACGCGAGGAACTGCGAGCACTCCACCCTGCCGGTCGGCTCCTCGAGGTCATCGACGGACCCGATCGTGCCAGGTGGCGGGTACCGGAGGCCCGCCGCACGCTCGTCTGCGTCGGGCGAGGGGAGACGAGGAGTGCCGTCCGAGTGGACGCGGGGGCGGACGACGACCGATGGGAGTGGGCGGCACGGCTGTCCGAGGCGCCGGTCGTGGTCGAGGCGGTCGAGGGGATCGGCATCGTCGGTGGGAAGGTGTTCGCGCGCGCGGTGGCCCGCAGCATCCTCCTGCAGCTCGCCCGACAGCTCCCGCCGCAGGCAGCGCAGTTCTCCGGTGAGCCCGCGGCTCCCGACGACCGCACCTGGGCGTTCCTCGAGGACCTCCCGCACCGTGCGGTCTCGGACCCCGCCGACCCGATGCCCGGTGGGCGACCGGCGGAGCCGACCCTCGTCTCGGTCGTCGAACGCTGGGAAGCGGTCGGGTCCGCCGCGGGGCGATCGGGAGGACGCCCGCCGACCGGCGGTGTACTCGTCGCCCTGTCCGACACCGTCGAGCTCATCCCCACCCGCTGCCGACACTTGCTCGTCCTCGATACCGACGGCCAGACCGTCCTCGCCGACGGTACCGGCGCCTCCACGTCCGTGCCGGTGTCGCCGACCCTGCTCGCGGAAGCCGAGGCGGAACACGTCGTCGGGGCGCTCACCGCCGCCGCACTCACGACGGGGGAGTCCCCGACCCTCTCGAGTCTGCCGACCGACGTCGCCTTCGCGCAGGTGCATCCGGTGCGGGGCCGTCGCCCGTCGGCGGGATCCGGCTGGCGGCCCGATGCGCTCCGGGTCGCCGTCGGCACCGGCGTCGAGGGCGTGCAGCTGCTGGACCTCGGAGCGGACGGACCCCATGCACTGGTCGGCGGCACGACCGGGAGCGGCAAGAGCGAGCTGCTCATCACCTGGATCACGGCTCTCGCCGCGCAGTGCTCGCCGCAGGAGCTCTCCCTGCTCCTCGTCGACTGCAAGGGCGGCGCCTCCTTCCAAGCGGTGGAGACCCTGCCGCACGTGGTCGGGATGGTGACCGACCTCGAACCGGGAGCGGCGGACCGCGTCGTGTCGAGTCTGCGTGCCGAGCTGCGCCACCGCGAGCGTGTGCTCGCCGGACACGGGGCGCGGCACCTGCTCGACCCCGTGCTCCTGCTGGAGCATCGCCCGGCACGGCTCGTCGTCGTCGTCGACGAGTTCCAGGCACTGCTCGACGCGAGCCCGCACCTCCATCAGGTGTTCGCCGACCTCGCGGCCCGCGGGCGATCACTCGGCCTGCATCTGATCCTCTGCAGTCAGCGTCCTGCGGCGGTCGCCGCCGACGCCATCCTCGCGAACTGCACGCTCCGCCTCTCGCTCCGGGTCACCTCGCGCCCCGACAGCGCCGCGATCCTCGGTGTGCCCGATGCGGCCGCGATCCCGGCCGGAACACCCGGCCGCTGCATCGTCTGGAACGGCGACCGACGACTCGTGTTCCAGTCCGCGGTCACCACGTCCGACGACATCCTCGCGGTCCGTGAGCGCTGGCGCGACGCGCCTGCACCTCGGCGACCATGGCTCGACCCCCTGCCGGCACGCCTGGCCTTGAGCGCCGTCTCGGCGATCGAGGCGGGACGTGCCGGAGGCTCGGAGCGCACCGGTGTCGACTGTCCTCCCGGGGAGGGCATCGTGTTCGGCCTCGCGGACCTCCCCGAGGAGCAGGCACAACGCCCCGCGGTGTGGTGTCCGGAGCACGACGGCTCGCTGCTGGTGCTCGGCACCGGACGTTCCGGTCGAACGACCCTGCTGGACACGCTCGAGGTCGGCGCGCGCGATCGCTTCCGCGTGGAGCGCGTCGGCCAGGATGCCGAGCAGGCCTGGGACACCGTCATGGCGCTGTCGGATCCGCTCCGCCCGACCGAGCGCACCCTCCTGCTCGTCGACGACGTGGAGTCGCTCCTCGCCACCGCCGGGGACGAGCACGGCGCCGCACTCCGCGATGCACTGCTCGGCCTGCTTCGAGACGGGGGACGCCGCGGCATCAGCGTCGTCCTCGTCGCCTCCCGGCTCGGCGGTGTGGTCCACCGGTTCTCGGCTCAGCTGGGCAGCACCCTGGTCCTCCGCCTCGCCGATCGGCAGGATCATCTCGTCGCCGGCGCACCCGCCTCCTGCTTCGATCCACGCCGACCCGCCGGCCGCGCGCACTGGCAGGACTCGGAGGTGCAGATCGCGCTCGCTCCACCGTCGCCGACGTCACCGTCCTCTGCGCCCGGGGTCCACCGCTGGCGGCCGAGCCCGGCACGCGCGACCGTCATCGTCACGCGCGCGACCGGAGCGGTCCGGGCGATGCTGCAGCGCTCGACCGGGACGGAGCAACGCGTGCGGCTCATCGAACCGGCAGCGCACCTGTTCCCGTCCGCACCGCTCGCGGGCGTCGCGGGCATCGAGAGCGACGTCCTGGAGGACGACGCCGCGATCGTCGTCCTCGTCGACCCCGAGACGTGGCTGTCGGGCCGGTTGGTCGTCGGGCGAGACCTTCCGCCGAGCACCGCCGGTGCCGACCTGGTGGTCCACAGCTGTTCCGCCGCCGACTTCCGGCAGGTGACCAGGAGCCGTGAGCTCCCGCCGCTCCTCGGCTATGCGAGCGGCCGTGCCTGGTGGTGGCGGGCCGGACAGGAGGCGATGCGTGTGGACCTACTCGGCTCCTGACCCGAAGCCGCCGAGGCTGTCGGCCGGGCGGTCAGACCGCGGTGACGGCGATCCGGCCGACGACGGCGGCTCCGCCGTGGATGGCCAGGTCGAGTTCCGGTTCGAGGGCGTCGACGGCGGCCGCATCGAGCGCTCCGACCGAGACGAGCAGTCGGAGGGCGACGATCGTCGAGGCCCGGAGCGAGCCGTCGAGGACCTTGAGCGCGACGGTCGCGCCGCCGGGTGCTGACATGACCATCACGCCTTCCGCCCCGAGCTTCGCGAACAGGCCGAGGCGTTCGATGACGAGCGTGTTCGCCCGGCCTGGTCCGTCGAGCGCCCAGCCGTTGGCGAGCACCGCAGCCGTGAGCAGCCCGGCGTTCCGGTACAGGGCGAACGGCGAGGTGGGGGAGGAGTTGACGACGCGTCCGATGCCACGCGCGAGTCCGGTCAAGGAGACGGCGTACACCGGCGCCCCGCAGCCGTCGACCCCGCTGGCGGCGGGCTTCTCGCCGGTGAAGCGCTCGACGGTGTCGCGGACGGCGAGCTGCAACGGATGGTCGGGCTCGAGATACGTCGCCTGGTCCCACCCGTTCTGCGCGCAGGCGAGCAGCATGGCCGCGTGCTTGCCGGAACAGTTCATGTACAGGGGGCTCGTGCCGAGGCCGTCCCGAACCAGCTCGTCGCGGGATGCTCGATCGCCGGGCCAATCGGCCGGGCACTGCAACGCCGAGTCCTCGATCCGAGCTCGGCCGAGCATGCTGCGCACGACCTGGACGTGCTTCCGGGTCCCCGCATGGCTCGCGGTCGCGAGCACGGCCTGAGCGCCCTCGAGGGACACCCCGGCGTTCATGATCGTGATCGCCTGGAAGGGCTTGAGGCATGAGCGGGGGAAGACCGGTGCGTCCGGTGCTCCGAGGCTCGCGAGGACTTCACCCTCCGGCCCGAGGACGATCGCCGATCCGGCGTGACGTGACTCGATGAAGCCGCTGCGCTCGACGACGGCCAACTCCACCGCGTCCGCGACGCCGAAGGTCTGGGGGACCGCCGTGCTCACAGTGCTGCGAGCGCCTGATCGATGACCGTCATCGCGTCCGCGATGAGCTCGTCGGAGACGGCGAGGCTCGGGAGGAAGCGGAGGACGTTGCCGTAGGTGCCGGCGGTGAGGACGAGCACGCCCTGCTGCGCGGCGGCTGCGGCGATGGCGCTGACGGCGGCCGGGTTGGGCTCCTTCGTCGTCGAGGCGGTACCCGGCTGGACGAGTTCCATCGCGATCATCGCGCCGATGCCGCGGACGTCGCCGATGATGTCGTACTTGCCCTGGAGCTCGAGCAGCGCCGCCGTCAGGGTGGCACCGATGCGATCCGCTTCGGCCAGCAGACCGCGCGACTCGATCGACTCGAAGACCGCGACCGACGCGGCACACGCGACGGGGTTGCCGCCGAAGGTGCCACCGAGCCCGCCGGGCTGGCTGGCGTCCATGATCTCGGCGCGTCCCGTGACCGCAGCGAGCGGCAGACCGCCGGCGATGCCCTTCGCGCTCAGCACGAGGTCGGGGACGAGGCCGAAGTGCGAGCTCGCGAAGTACTCGCCCGTGCGCGCCATGCCGCTCTGGATCTCGTCGGCGATGAACACGACGCCGTTGGCCGTGCACCACTCCTGGAGCGCGGGGAGGTAGCCCTCCGCGGGGACGACGAAGCCGCCCTCGCCCTGGATCGGCTCGACGACGAGGCACGCGAGGTCGGTGGCACCGATGCGCTTCTCGAGGTAGGCGATGGTGCGGGCCGCAGCCGCAGCTCCGGACAGGCCGTCGTGGTAGGGGTAGGAGTTCGGAGCGTGGTAGACGTCGCCGGCGAACGGACCGTAGCCGGTCGCGTAGGGGGCGGCCTTGTAGTTCATCGCCATGGTCAGGTTGGTGCGACCGTGGTAGCCGTGGTCGAGCACCGCGACAGCCCGCCGACCCGTGTACTTGCGAGCGATCTTCACGCCGTTCTCGACCGCCTCGGCGCCCGAGTTCACGAGTACCGACTTCTTCGCGAAGTCGCCCGGGGTGTGCTCGGCGAGCAGCTCCGCGACGCGCACGTACTCCTCGTAGGGGGTGATCGTGAACAGGGTGTGCAGGACGTCGGCCGCCTGGTCCTGGACGGCGCCGACCACGGAGGACTCCGTGTGGCCGATGGTGGTGACGCCGATACCGGCACCGAGGTCGATGAACTGGTTGCCGTCGACGTCGACCACGATCGCGCCGTGCGCGCGCTCGATGTACACCGGGAGGACACTCGACACGCCATCGGACACGACGGCGGTCCGGCGGGCGTGCAGCGCCTGTGAGCGCGGGCCCGGGACGGCCGTCACGATGCGACGCTCCTGCGTCACGCTGGGGGCGGAGGCGGTCGTCTGGTCCGTGGTGTCGAGCGTGTCAGTCATAGTCCTCCAGCGTAGCGCGACCTCCCGACAGCGGGGCCGCGAACGCGGGCCGCGGTGGAGAGGCCAGTGGGATACTGGTGGCATGATCACGGGCCACCACGACTACACCATCGGCGTCCGCTGGGACGGAGACCTCGGGACGGGCACGAGCGGGTACCGGGATTACTCCCGGGAGCTCACGGTGACGGCCGCCGGGAAGCACGACCTCGAGGGCTCGGCCGACAAGCCGTTCCGCGGCGACCCGGGTCGATGGAACCCTGAGGAGCTGCTCCTGGCGGCCCTCGCGCAGTGCCATCTCCTGTCCTACCTGCACGTCGCCGTGACCCTTGGCGTCGTGGTGACCGCCTACACGGACGACGCCGTCGGGACCATGGTCGAGGACGGCGCGGGGAGCGGTGCGTTCACGGAGGTGGTCCTGCGTCCGCAGGTCACGGTCGCCGATGCATCGATGGTCGAGGCGGCGCGAGCAGGGCACGCCCGCGCGAACGAGCTGTGCTTCATCGCCAACTCGGTGAACTTCCCGGTCCGTCATGAGCCGACGATCGTGGTCGCGACGACCACCTGAGGAGTGGACCGACGCCGCGGCTCAGAGCCGCTCGGGGCGGAAGGCGCGCTTGATGCGCTCGACGGTGTCGGCGGGCGGTGACTCGTTGTAGGCGTTCGCGAGCTCCTGGCCCGTGAGGGCGTGGATCGCCGCCATGATCTCGTCCGTCGCCTTGCGTCTGGCGCGTCCTGAGGTCGCCGGTCCATGGTGGCTCACGTCGATGGGTTCTCCGAAGATCACCGTGACCGGTTTGAACTTCGGGATCGTCGTGCCCACCGGCATGAGGTCGTCGGTGCCGATGAGGCCGACCGGGACGACCGTCGCGCCCGTGGTGAGTGCCAGCCAGGCGACACCGGTCCTGCCGCGGTACAACCGTCCGTCGAGCGACCGGGTGCCCTCGGGGTAGATGGCGAAGGCCTCGCCGCTCTCGAGGATCCGGCGCCCCTGGTCGAGGGCTTCCTGTGCTGCCTGCCCGACACCACGCTCGACCCCGACCGCGCCGATCGAGGTGAAGAACGTGCGCGAGACCCAGCCCTTCAGGCCCCGTCCGGTGAAGTAGTCGGACTTCGCCAGGAACTGCACCCGTCGTGGCGCGCTGATGGGGATCGCGATGCTGTCGATGAACGAGAGGTGGTTGCTCGCCAGGATGACCGGCCCACGCTTCGGGACGTTCTTCCGGCCGATGATCTTGGGACGGTAGAGCAGCTTGGCCGTCGTGTTCAGGACGGCTCGTCCGAAGTAGTAGACGACACCGGGTTTCGAGGGCGTGGCCACCGTGTCGTCCGTCGACGGCTCGACCGTGGCCTGGTCGGAAGGTTCCTGGGCGCGTCGCTGCGTCTGTTCCTCATCGGCCATGCGCACGACTGTACCCGCCGACGCATGCGCGACTCGGCATACTCACGTGCGACCGCGCACCGCGGATGTTCGGCGCGCTGTCAGCCAGCATGGAGCCTGGTGGGTGAGACTGGACCGACCCCTCAGCAACGACCGAAAGTTCCCCTGTGCGCAAGAGCCTCTGCCTTCTGGCCGTCATCGCGTCCCTCGTGTCGCTGACCGCGTGCAGTTCGGCGACGTCGCAGTCGCAAGCGCTTCCCAGCCCGGGGGAGTGTGCAGACACGAGCGCAGGCAAGGCGTCCAAGGCGATCAGTGTCAGTGGCGACTTCGGCTCGATCCCCGAGGTCACCTTCGCCAAGGGCACCCTCGCCGCAGACACGACTGAACGCACGATCGTGGCCAAGGGCGACGGAGAGCGGGTCGATCCCGGCGACACGACGTTCGTCGAGATGTCGATCTACAACGCCGTGACCGGGTCGATCGTCGCGCAGACCGCCTACGGTGCGAGCCCGGCGACGGCGATCGTGGTCAACGACCAGAAGTACCTGAAGGGCCTCGTCCGCGCCGTCGAGTGCACGAACGTCGGATCCCGCGTCGCGGCGTTCGTCACGGCGGGCGACGGGTTCGGTTCCGCAGGGTCGAGCGACGGCACGGTCCAGGCCGACCAGCCGCTGGTCGTCGTGGCCGACGTCCTCAGCACGGTGCACAGCGACGCCAAGGCGGACGGCGTCCCGCAGGAGCCCGTCGCCGGGATGCCCGCGGTCGAGCTCGACACCGCCGGACGACCCACGGTCACCATCCCCGAGGAGCCCGCTCCGGCCGATCTCCAGGTCGCGGTCCTCAAGCAGGGCGACGGAGCGGTGGTGCAGCCCGACGCCGAGGTCATCATCAACTACCAGGGTGTGAACTGGCGGACCGGCGAGGTCTTCGACGAGAGCTGGGGCAACGGACCGACCAACTTCCAGCTGTCCGCCGTGGTGAAGGGCTTCTCGAGCGCCATCGCCGGCCAGCACATCGGATCGCAGGTCATCGCCGTCATCCCACCCGACCTCGGGTACGGACCGAGCGGCGGCAACAGCCAGGCGGGCATCGAGGCCGACGACACCATCGTGTTCGTCATCGACATCCTCGACGCGAGCAGCACCACGGCTCCCGCCGCGGGCTGAGCGGCCCGCACCGCCGCCGACGTAGACTGACCGCCGTGAGACGCGTCATCATCCTCGGATCAACCGGCTCGATCGGCACACAGGCACTCGACGTCATCCGGGGTGACCGCGACCGCTTCGAGGTCGTCGGCCTGACGGCCGGCTCGAACGCCGAGCTCCTCGCCGAGCAGGCCGCCGCCTTCCACGTCGACGACACGGCCCTGGGCGCGGCCGACGCCGAGCGGCTCATCCGCAGCGTCGACGCCGACGTGGTGCTGAACGGCATCACGGGCTCCATCGGGCTCGGCCCGACCCTCGCGGCCCTCGAGACGGGCAGGACGCTCGCGCTCGCGAACAAGGAGTCGCTCATCGTCGGTGGCGACCTCGTCCGGCGGATCGCGACACCCGGCCAGATCGTGCCCGTGGACTCCGAGCATTCCGCGATCGCCCAGGCCCTCCGATCCGGCACCGCCACGGAGGTGCGACGGCTCGTCCTGACCGCCTCGGGAGGACCGTTCCGCGGACGGGACCGCGCGTCGCTCGCCGGCGTCACGCCGGCCGAGGCACTCGCCCACCCCACCTGGGACATGGGTCTCGTCGTCACGACGAACTCGGCGACCCTCGTCAACAAGGGGCTCGAGGTGATCGAGGCGCACCTGCTGTTCGACGTCCCGTACGACCGCATCGAGGTGACGGTCCACCCGCAGTCGATCGTCCACTCGATGGTCGAGTTCATCGACGGTTCCACGATCGCCCAGGCCTCACCTCCCGACATGCGGCTCCCCATCTCCCTCGGGCTCGACTGGCCCAACCGGGTCGGAGGTGTCGGCGTCCCGCTCGATTGGACCTCGCCCCAGCAGTGGACGTTCGAGCCCCTCGATCACGAGGCCTTCCCAGCGGTGCGACTGGCCAAACTCGTGGGCGGACAGGGCCGCACCTATCCGGCCGTGTTCAACGCCGCGAACGAGGAGGCCGTTGCGGCCTTCCATGCGGGTCGACTGGGCTACCTCGGCATCCTCGACACCGTCCGCGCGGTCGTCGACGACCACGAGGCGCCCGACGGCGAGCTCACCCGTGAGGCGCTCGCGGAGGCTGAGCGCTGGGCGAGGGCTCGCGCGCAGCAGCGCATCGGCTGACGTGCCCGCTCATCGTCGGAGGCTTCCGAGCGGCCGTACAGCCGGCGTGCAGCCGGTGACCCGACCGCGCGAGTAGGGTTGCGCCGTGGAATCCGTCCTCCTCTACCTCCTCGGCATCGTGATCGTGCTCGTGGGCCTCATCGTGTCCATCGGGCTGCACGAGGTCGGTCACCTCGTGCCCGCGAAGCTGTTCGGCGTGCGGGTCACCCAGTACATGATCGGCTTCGGTCGTACCATCTGGTCGCGCCGCAAGGGCGAGACCGAGTACGGGGTCAAGATGATCCCGCTCGGCGGCTACATCTCGATGATCGGCATGTTCCCGCCCAAGCAGCCCGGCGGTGCCGCCAGGAACGCCAGCACCGGCTTCTTCGACACGCTGGTCCAGGACGCGCGTGAGGCGAGTGCCGACACGATCGGCGCCGGCGACGAGGAGCGCACCTTCTACCGGCTGCCCGTCTGGAAGCGGATCGTCGTCATGCTCGGCGGGCCGTTCATGAACCTCGTCCTCGCCGTCCTCTTCATCGGTATCGCCGTGTCGGGGTTCGGCGTCCCCCAGCAGAGCAGCACGCTGACCTCGGTGTACGAGTGCGTGCTGCCGTCGACAAGCGACCGCCAGAGCTGTGCAGCGGGGGATCCGCAGGGTCCGGCCGCCGCCGCAGGCTTGAAGCCGGGCGACACGATCCTCTCGATCGACGGCACCCCGATCTCCACCTTCGCCGAGATATCCGCGGCCGTGCAGGATTCGCCGGGCAAGCCGTTGGCCCTCGAGGTCGCCCGCGGCGAGCAGCGACTCGATCTCACCCTGACGCCGTTGCTGCTCGAGCGGGACGTCGTCGACGCCCAGACCGGAAAGATCGTCACGAACGCCGACGGGTCGGCGAAGACCCACGAGGTCGGCTTCGTCGGCATCACGCCGCAGCAGCAGATGGTGGCGCAGCCCGTCACCACGATCCTGCCGACCGTCGGCGACACGATCGCCCGGACCGCCAACATCATCCTGAACCTGCCCCAGCGACTCATCGACGTCGGGCAGGCCGCGTTCGGATCCGGTGAGCGCGATCCCAACGGGCCGATGAGCGTCGTGGGCGTCGGACGGGTCGTCGGCGAGGTGGTCAGCCTCGACGAGATCCCCGTCGCGTCGAAGGCGGCGACCGTGTTCGGCATCCTCGGGTCGCTCAACGTCGCGCTCTTCGTCTTCAACCTCATCCCCTTGCTGCCCCTCGACGGCGGGCACGTCGCAGCAGCGCTCTGGGAGGCGATCCGTCGCCGCTTCGCGAAGGTCTTCCGACGTCGCGACCCGGGACCGGTGGACGCGGCGAAGCTCATCCCGCTCACGTTCGGCGTGGTGATCGTCCTCGGCGGCATGAGCGCGCTCCTCGTGTACGCCGACATCGTCAAGCCGGTCAACCTCTTCGGCTAGGACGACGCGACCGGAGCCCGCGGGACCGTCCCATCCCGGTACGGCCGTACTCCCCGGGGAGTACGGCGCAGGCTCCGTGCGGGCGACGCGGCGGCTCGGACCCGCGAGTAGCATGCAGGGATGGCATCGGTCGAGACGGGTTCGGCACCCTGGATGACGCCGGGCGATCGCCGACCCGGACGCCCCGTCTGGCGCCTCTGGGCGCCGGTGGTGGTGTCCTTCCTCGTCCAGGTGCCCGCGACAGCGGTGCTCGCCCTCCACGGTTCCTTCGGCCCGGGTGCCGGTGCCTCGGGGTGGTCCCGTTCCTCGGCCGTCCTCCTGGCACTCGCCGGCGTGCTCTGCCTGCTCGCTGCCAGGCGGTCGCCCGGGCCGACGGTCGCGGCGGTCGCCATGCTGTCGAGCGCCTCGATGCTGACGGGTCCCACCTGGGGCCCTCCCGCCGTGGCGCTGGCGTTCGCCGCGGGTTCCGGCATCGTCCGTGGGGCGCGCGGCTGGACCTATCCGTCGCTGGGACTCGGGTGGGCGCTCGCCCTGACCGTCGCGCTCGCCGTCGGTTGGAAGGTGTCGGGCTTCCGCGTCGGGGCGACGACCGCCCTCGTCATCGTCGCCGTCCTCCTCGCCGAGGGACTCCGCACCCGGCGCGAACAGCTCGACGCGGATCGCCGGCGTCAAGGCGAACGTCGGGCGTCCGCCGCCCAGGAGGAGCGCGTGCGCATCGCCCGTGAGCTGCACGACGTGGTCGCCCACTCACTCGCGCAGATCACCGTCCAGGCCGGTATGGGGCTGCACCTCATGGACACCCAGCCCGAACGTGCCAGGGAGGCGCTGACGAACATCAAAGGGTCGAGTAAGGCGTCGCTCGACGAGGTCCGTGGCCTCCTCGACGTCCTCCGTGGTGCCGATGCGGCCCAGGACCCCACGACAGGCGCGCCGAGGCGACCTGGGCCGGATCTCGAAGCACTGCCGCTCCTCGTCCAGTCCCTCCGGGACCAGGGTGTCGACGCGGTCCTCGAGCAGCGCCTCGTCTCCACGCCCGGCGCGGCCGTGCAGCAGGCGCTGTACCGGATCGCACAGGAGAGCGTCACGAACGTCCTCCGGCACGCGCAGGCCGGACGGGTCTCCGTCGAGCTCGTCGAGGTCGACGGCACCTACCGCCTGCTCGTGGAGGACGACGGAGTCGGTGCCCCACCCGGACCCGCGGAGCACGGCAACGGCCTCCTCGGCATGACCGAGCGCGCCGAGCTCCTCGGCGGCACCCTTGAGACCGGGCGGAGTCCGCTCGGCGGCTTCCGTGTCACGGCCCGGGTGCCGGTCCGAGGCGTCGCATGATCCGCGTGGTCGTCGCCGACGACCAGGCACTCATCCGCGGCGGGTTCCGCGCCCTCCTCGACGCGGAGCCCGACATCGCGGTCGTCGGTGAGGCGGCCGGTGGGGACGAGGCGCTCGTCGTCGTCCGTCGGGAACGCCCGGACGTGGTCCTCATGGACATCAGGATGCCCGGAGGGGACGGCCTGGCCGCCACCGAAGCCATCGTCGCGGATCCGACGCTCGAGGCCACCCGCATCATCGTCGTCACCACCTTCGAACTCGACGAGTACGTCGCGCAGGCGATCCGGGCGGGCGCGAGCGGCTTCCTCGTCAAGGACACCGAGCCGGCCGAGCTCATCCGAGCCGTCCGCGTGGTCGCGTCTGGTGACGCCCTGCTGTCGCCCGGGGTCACGAGGCGGCTGCTCACCCAGGTCGCCGGAGCGATCGCCGCGCCGCTCGACGATGCCGTGATCGCCGGGCTCACCGAGCGCGAACGCGAGGTGCTGGGTCTCGTCGGACGCGGACTCACCAACGAGGAGATCGGAGCGGCGCTGTTCCTCAGCCCGCTCACCGCGAAGACCCACGTGTCGCGCATCATGTCGAAGCTCGCGGCGCGCGACCGGGTCCGACTCGTCGTCATCGCCTACGAGACCGGGCTCGTCAGTCCCGGCGTCTGAGCGCCGGGTGGTCGTACTCCCGGGGGAGTGCGGTGATCCGTCCCGTCGTCGGATGCCCTCGGTCCTCATCCGGAGGAGGCTCGGGGTCGTGATGCGGACGACGTTCGTCGTCCGCCCGACGAACGGAGTCCTCCATGTCCACCTCCCTGATCGTGCTCGCCGCGACCGCCATGCATCCCGGTGGTCCCGGGCCGGGCTTCCACCTCCTCTGGCTGCTGCTCATCCCCGCGTTCTGGATCGCCGTGATCGTCCTCATCGTCGCGCTGGTCGGTCGGCGGTGGCGTCGCCGAGCCTGGTCCGGGGCGACGCCGGACGGCCACCAGGGCCCGCCGTGGGCCTGGCGTCAGGACGGGTCCCGGAGCGCCGAGCAGACGCTCGCCGAACGCTTCGCCCAGGGCGACATCGACGAGGTCGAGTACCGGGAACGGCTCGGCGTCCTGCGTGCGAATCGCGAGGCACCGCCCGCCCGTTGACCGTGGATCGCGACGTCCCAGCAGGCATTCAGCTCACGGGGAGCCTGCGGGGCGTCGCGCGCGTAAGCTGAGGCTCGTGGTAGCTATCAATCTGGGTCTTCCGTCGGTTCCCGAGACGCTCAGCCCGCGGCGCAAGTCGCGACAGATCAAGGTCGGCAAGGTGCTCGTCGGCGGCGACGCCCCGGTGAGCGTCCAGTCGATGACGACGACCCAGACGACCAACATCAACGCGACCCTCCAGCAGATCGCCGAGCTCACGGCCTCCGGTTGCGACATCGTCCGCGTGGCCGTCCCGACCCGCGACGACGCCGAGGTGCTGCCGATCATCGCGAAGAAGAGTCAGATCCCGGTGATCGCCGACATCCACTTCCAGCCCGCCTACGTCTACGCCGCGATCGACGCGGGGTGCGCGGCCGTCCGGGTCAATCCCGGCAACATCCGGAAGTTCGACGACCAGGTCGGCGAGATCGCCCGGCGCGCGAAGGCCGCCGGCGTCTCCCTCCGCATCGGTGTCAACGCGGGTTCCCTCGACCCGCGGCTGCTGCAGAAGTACGGCAAGGCGACCCCCGAAGCGCTCGTCGAGAGCGCCGTCTGGGAGGCGAGCCTGTTCGAGGAGCACGACTTCCACGACTTCAAGATCTCCGTCAAGCACAACGACCCGGTCGTCATGGTGAAGGCCTACCGGCTGCTCGCCGAGCGCGGTGACTGGCCGCTGCACCTCGGCGTGACGGAGGCAGGTCCCTCCTTCCAGGGGACCATCAAGAGCGCGACCGCCTTCGGCATCCTGCTCTCCGAGGGCATCGGTGACACCATCCGTGTCTCGCTCTCCGCGCCGCCGGCTGAGGAGATCAAGGTCGGCCTGCAGATCCTGCAGTCGCTGAACCTCCGCGAGCGCAAGCTCGAGATCGTCTCCTGCCCGAGCTGCGGGCGCGCCCAGGTCGACGTCTACAAGCTCGCGAACGACGTGACCGACGGCCTCGAGGGGATGAGCGTCCCCCTGCGCGTCGCCGTCATGGGCTGCGTCGTGAACGGCCCCGGGGAGGCTCGTGAGGCCGACCTCGGCGTCGCGAGCGGCAACGGGAAGGGCCAGATCTTCGTCAAGGGCGAGGTCATCAAGACGGTGCCGGAGTCCGAGATCGTCGCGACGCTCATCCAGGAGGCCAACCGCCTGGCCGCCGAGATGCCCGCCGACGACACCTCCACGGGCGCACCGGTGGTGACGGTCGGCTCCAATTGAGCCTGGAGCGCCGCCCGACCGGTCTCCGGTCGAGCGGCGCTCCCGTCAGCGGGCCGTGCGGTGACGAGCCCCGTGCGGAGCGCGCACCGGCGTCTCCGTCTCGATCGGCGCGAGCCGGCGGGAGGCGATCGGTTGCCGCTCGGCCGGCTGGACGCCCCGAGCGCGACGGACCAGACGGCGAGCGATCTGCAGCGGCCGCCCGATGACGAAGGCGACCGTGCCCAGCGCGCTCGTGTCGGCCCGCCCGAACGCCCGACGACGCTCCCAACCGGTGCGGAGCATGCCGCCGCGACTCTGTCGTGCCCGAGGACGGATCGGCAGGGTCCCGAGGTCGCGCGCGGCGAACGCCGCCTCCGACCGCTGGATCCAGTCGTCCTCTTCGGCGGGGTGGAAGTAGTTCTGCTGCAGCCAGTCCGGGTTCGGGTGCCGGAACCGGGCGGCCATGAGGTCGTCCTTGGAGGCCAACAGCCCGCTGCCCTCGAAGACGGTGTTGATGAGCGCCGGGTCCACACCGAAGTCGTCGAGCAGGATGACCGGGACCCCGGCCGCGATGGCCTCGATCGCGGCGGTGGAACTCACGGTGACGAGCCCGGCCGCATGGCCGAGGTGGACCGCCATCGAACCGGTGGCGACCCTCAGATTGTCGGGTGTCGGACCGGTCAGGAGGGTGTCGAAGGGGTAGTGCTCGTGATGGGTCTGCGGGTCGCCGGCGAGGCCGCGCACCTTGATCACGACGTCGAGGTCGCGGTGCCGGTTCGCGAGGGTCCGGAGCCAGGAGAGGATCCGGAGCCGGTCGCCGCGATCGGCCGGGACGGTGGCCTGGGCGGCGAAGACGACCCGGGTACGCGGGGCGGGCTCGGCCGGTGACTCGGTCGCCGTGTCCGACAGGAACGGCAGGGTCGCGAGCGCGAACGCCGGTTCGACCCCGTGCGTCAGGGCGAGTTCACGGTAGGCGGCGACCTCGCGATGGCTGTGCAGGACGAAGACGTCCGCCTGCGCGCGGAGGAAGATCCCCTTCCACTTCGCCGGGATCGAGATGCCGGGCAGACCGGTGAGCAGCACTGGGCGGGTGGCGCGCCCGAGCGCGAGGAGTTCCGAGATGACGACCTCGGCGACCGGGCCACGTGTGGAGACGAACACGCCGTCCGGCTGCTCGGTCCGGATGAGGTCGATGAGTCGTCGGAGCGACAGGCGACGGACGGTCCGCCCCTCGAACGCCGTGTGGAGCAGGGCGATGTCCACCTGCCGGTCCGTGGCGGACACGTCGCTCTCGATGAGGACGAGGTCGACGTCCCAGCCGGTCGCGCGGGACAGGGTGGCGGCGCCCCACTTCACGAAGGAGTCGGAGTCCACCACCCCGATCACCCGACGGCGGGGCCCATGATCAGGCATCGACCCTGCGCAGCTTCGCGAGCGGGGCGAGTTCGCCGGGGAAGATGCGCTTGACGCCGTCACCCATGGCGGTCTCGATGACCCGGATGTCGCGGACGAGGTTCGAGAAGCCGTGCGGTTCGAGCGACGCGGCGTGGTCCGAGCCCCACATGGCACGGTCGAGCGTGATGTGGCGTTCCACCATCGTGGCCCCGAGGGCGACCGCGGCGAGGGAGATCTGCAGACCGGTCTCGTGGCCGGAGTACCCGATCGGCACACCGGGGTACCGGGCGGCGAGGCTGTCGATCATCCGGAGGTTCGCCTCTTCGGCGGGCAAGGGGTATGTGGAGGTCGCGTGCAGGATGACCAGCGGCGAGACCCGGAGGATCTCGACGGCGCGGTCGATCTGCTCGAGCGTCGACATGCCGGTCGAGAGGATGATCGGCTTCCCGGTCGCGGCGAGACGGGTCAGGAGGCCCGAGTCGGTCACCGAGGCGGACGCGACCTTGTGTGCGCTGACGCCCAGGTCCTCGAGGAAGTCGACGGACGGTTCGTCCCACGGAGAGGCGAACCAGCTGAGGCCGCGCAGGGTGGCGTGGTCGCCGATCTCGATGTACTGCTCACGGTCGAACTCGACCCGGTAGCGGTAGTCGAGGTAGCTCATCTCACCCCACGGCGTCTGCCGCGGGACGTCGCGCATGTGCGCCGGCGTCGAGATCTCCGGCGTGCGCTTCTGGAACTTGACGGCCTGTGCGCCCGCGTCGGCGGCCACGTCGATGAGTCGCTTCGCGAGCTCCACGTCGCCGTTGTGGTTGAGACCGATCTCCCCGATGACGTACGCGGGGGCGCCGCCGCCGACGGGGATGCCGTCGATGCGCACGGGAGACGGCTGCGTCCGGCCGTCGAGGTCGGTGGTGTCGTTCGCGTCCTGGTGGATGCTCATGGTCGTGCTCCGTTCGATTGCAGCGTGGACAGCTTCAGGGGGTCGAGGACCGCGCGTGCGGCGAGGACGAGGTCGGCGAGTTCTCGGACGGCGCCGTCGCCGCCTCGGCGTTCCAGGACGAGACGGGAGACGGCACGCGCCTCCGGGTGCGCGTCGGCGACGACGATCGGCCAGCCGACGATCTCGAGGGCCGGGATGTCGTTGACGTCGTTGCCGAGGTACGCGATGCGGTCGAGTGGGACGCCCTTCGCCCGTGCCCAGTCGCGGAGCGCGGTCGCCTTGTCGGCTGAGCCGTACACGACGTCGACGCCGAGCTTGGCCGCGCGTGCGGCGACGATCGGTACCCGCTCGGTCGACAGGATCAGGAACGGCAGCCCGGCCTCGCGCAGCAGGCGGACGCCGAGGCCGTCACCGCGATGGACGCTCACCCGTTCGACCCCGTCGGCGTCGATGCTGGCGCGGTCGTCGGTGTGGACCCCGTCGAAGTCGGTGACGACGGCGTCGACGTCGAGGTGGTGCTCCGAACGCTCCGACCCCGACGGGATGCCCAGCTGACGTTCGGCGAGTCCGGCGATCGCCTCGGCGACGAGCAGATCCTCCGGTTCGTCGATGTCGAGCGCGGCGAAGGACCTGGTGACGGCCGGCGCGATACGGCCGAAGAAGCGGTGCCCGGCCTCGAGGAAGCCGTCCGTGTCGAAGACGTAGAACGAGCCGGTCTCGCGGTACTGCGGCGCGCGGTCCTGCCGTCGGGGACGCTCGCGGTGGTCGTGACCGATCCCTCGGGCACCCTTCGTCTTCTCCGTCCAGAGGAATCCGTGGTCGAGCACCGCGGCGAAGACGGAGTCCGCCCGCCCGGAGGAGACCAGCGCGACGGCGTCGTCGAGCGCTTCCACGTCGAGGAAGGGCGACGTCGCCTGCGCGAACACCGTCACGGGGGTCAGCTCGCCGCGCTCCGCGAGGACACCGAGCGCGTGGAGGAGCGCGGCCTCGGAGGAGGTGCTGTCCTCGGCGAGTTCGGCCGGCCGGTCGATGACCTCGGCACCGGCGGCGACGGCGGCGGCGGCGAGGTCCGGGTGATCGGTCGTGACGACCACGCGCGAGACTCCACCCGACCGCAGCAGTCCTTCGACCGATCGTGCGATGAGGGTGCTCCCGCGGACCGTCCTGAGGTTCTTGCGGTGGATCCCCTTCGAACCGCCCCTGACCGGGACGATCGCCGTCGCGCCGTCGGTCTCCGGGTGCCTCCCGTGCGCTGCAGATGTCATCGATCCACGGTAGGAAGCGGCGGTGGACGCGAGGGGGACGGTGGGCGAACGGCGGCCGACGCCCTGGTGGCCGTCCGGTGGCCGAGGCGTCCGAGCTCCGGATCTTCACACGTAGACTGTTCGGACCGCCGGGTTCCACCAGGCGGATCCGCGTTCGACGGTCATCCGTCCGGACCGCCAGCCTCGCCAGGGAGACCAGTGACCGTGACGCCGAGCACCCCCATCGCGCCAGCCGAGCTGCAGCGGGCCCGCAGCATCCTCTCCGAGATCGTCGGTGCCTACGACGCGAAGGTGGTCGGCCAGCAGGGCCTGCGCACCACCCTGCTCGCGGCACTCGTCTCGGGCGGGCACGTCCTGCTCGAGAGCGTCCCAGGACTCGCGAAGACGACCGCGGCGGAATCGATCGCCCAAGCGGTGAACGCCTCGTTCAAACGCATCCAGTGCACCCCCGACCTGTTGCCGAGCGACATCATCGGCACCCAGATCTACGACGCCCGCACCGGCGCGTTCCAGACCCAGCTCGGTCCCGTGCACGCGAACTTCGTGCTCCTCGACGAGGTCAACCGGTCGAGCGCGAAGACCCAGAGCGCGATGCTCGAGGCGATGCAGGAACGCCAGACCTCCATCGGCGGCACGCACTATCCGTTGCCGAAGCCGTTCTTCGTGCTCGCCACGCAGAACCCCATCGAGCAGGAGGGCACGTACCACCTGCCCGAGGCGCAGCTCGACCGCTTCCTCCTCAAGGAGGTGCTCGACTACCCGACGATCGGCGAGGAGGCCGAGATCGTCCGTCGGGTGAACTCCGGGCTCTACGAGACCGACCAGGACCGCCCGGGGGTGAGCCTCGAGGACGTCCTGTTCCTGCAGTCCCTCGCCAAGCGGGTCTACCTCGACGCATCGATCCTCAACTACATCGTCCAGACGGTCTACGTGACCCGCCATGCGGGCGACTACCTGCCGCCGAAGCTCGCGAGCTACATCGAGTACGGGGCGAGCCCGCGTGCCAGCATCGCGTTCAGCACGGTCGCGCGGGCGCTCGCGATCCTCGCCGGGCGTGACCACGTCATCCCCGAGGACGTCAAGGGCTACCGCCACCAGGTGCTGCGGCACCGCATCATCCTGAACTTCGAAGCCGCGGCCGACGACGTCTCGCCCGAGACGATCATCGACGCCGTCTTCGGAGCGGTCCAGGCGCCGTAGGCCCGTGTCAGCCCCGCTGCTCCACCGGGTGAAGTCCAAGCTCTTCATCCACGCCCACCGCCGCGTGCGGGGGATGCTCGACGGCGAGTACCGTTCGGTGTTCCAGGGGAGGAGCCTCGACTTCGATGACCTCCGCGAGTACACCCCGGGCGACGAGATCAAGGACATCGACTGGAAGGCGACGGCCAGACACGGTGCTCCACTCGTGAAGCGCTTCATCGCCACGCGGAAACACCAGGTGCTGTTCGTCGTCGACACGGGTCGTGATCTCGCGGCGCTCGCCGAGGGTGGGAGCACCAAACGCGAGGTCGCCATCCTCGCGGTCGGCATCCTGGGGTACCTCGCGATCCGGCACGGCGACCTCGTCGGTCTCGTCGCCGGCGACGCCGCCGCACCGGAACTCGTCCGACCCGCCGGCACCGAATCGGCACTCGAACGCCTGCTGCAGCACATCGACCGGCGTGCATCGCTCGCGGCGCCCCAGAGCGATCTCGACGAGCTGCTCGGCTATGCGGCACGGTCGGTCAAGCAGCGCTGTCTGCTCGTGATCGTCTCGGACGACGAGGAGATCACGCCGAAGCGGTCGGAGATCCTCCGTCGCCTGCACGTCCAGCACGAGGTGCTCTGGATCTCGGTCGGGGACGCCGACCTCATGCGCGCGGAGTACACCGGTCGGGCGATGGTCGACGTCGCCGACGAGCGGTCCCTGCCGGCCTTCATCCGGTCGGACGACGCGCTCCGTCGCGAGTTCACCGAGGCCGTCACCAGCGCGACCGCCCGACACCTCGACCAGCTCGAGGAACTCGGCATCAGCGGTCAGCGCGTGACCGGGGCCGACGACGTCGTCCCCGTCCTCTTCCACCTCCTCGAGGCCCACCGACATGCCCGGCGATAACGGCTACTACGCACCGGTCCAGTACACGCTGCTCTGGCCGGTGCTCGGACTCGTGCTCATCGCGCTCGTGATCGGGTGGTACGTCTGGATGCTCGCCCACGTGCGCCGTCGCGCGCGCGGGAGCGCTCCGCGCCCGGCGCCGCAGCCGTCGCCGACCGTCCTGCGCGACCGCTACCTCGCACTCATCGGCGAGATCGAGCGCGAGCACGTGGACGGCGCCCTGAGTACGCGGCGCGCCCACCAACGGCTCGGCGCGATCCTCCGGATGTACGCGCACGAGTCCAGCGGCGTCCGCGCCCAGGTCATGACCCTCGCAGACCTCGATCGCGCCGGACTCGCGCCACTCAGTCGTGCCGTGTCGGCCTACTACCCGGTCGAGTTCCGCGAGGCCGAGACGGGCAGCGTCGCCGAGGCCGCCGCGCTCGCCCGCCAGGTGGTGACGACGTGGAGCTGATCTACTGGTGGATGCCGCTCGTCTGGCTCCTCGCCGTGGCAGCGGTGGTCGCCGTCGTCGTCCTCGTGGCCCGCACCGGGCGGCGCCGGAAGGCGAACGCCGAGCCGCTGTGGGTCGCGCACTCCGAACGGCTCACCGCGCTCCCCGGATACCGTCGTGCGCTGTCGCGGTACCGGCGCCTCATCATCGCGACGATCGCCGCGCTGGGGGTGCTGCTGCTCGCCGGCACGGCCCTCGGGTCCCGCGTGGTGAGCACGACGGTGTTCCAGCCCGAACTGCGCAACCGCGACATCGTGCTCTGCCTCGACGTGTCCGGGTCGATGACGGAGTACGACGCCGCGCTGGTCGGGGTGTTCGAGAAGCTCGTGCAGCGGTTCGACGGTGAGCGGATCGCGCTCGTCCTGTTCAACGCGTCCGCGACCACGTACTTCCCGCTGACGAGCGACTACGACTACGTGGCCGCGCAGCTCGACCACCTCGTCGAGGACCTCACCTCGCCGGAGAGCGACTACGAGTACTGGAACGGCACCGATCTCGGGAACGGGTCGTCCCTCATCGGCGACGGTCTCGGGTCCTGCGTCATGCGGTTCGACCAGGTCGGCGAGGAACGGTCGCGCTCGATCGTGCTCGCGACCGACAACTACGTCGCCGGCGAGCCGATCCTCACGCTCAAGGAGGCCGGCGCGTATGCGAAGGCGCAGGACGTGACGGTGTACGGGATCAACCCCGGCGACGTCTCCAGCAAGGACTACCTCGACGACCTCGCCGCGGAGATGGACGAGGTCGTGACGTCCACCGGCGGGGACTACTACGCGCTCGCCGACCCCGGCGCGGTCGGCGGCATCGTCCAGCAGATCACGGCGGAGCAGACGAAGACGCTGAAGGGCGCCAAACAGCTCGTGCAGGTCGACGAGCCGTTCGTGTTCGTGCTGGCGGCGTTCGGCGGCCTCGCGGCGCTCATGCTGCTCGCCTGGAGGTTGCGCCGATGACCATCAACCCCGTTCTGCCGATCTGGGCCGTCGCCGTGCTGGGCACCGTCCTCGCGGCCTTCGCCGTCTGGCAGTTCCTCGCCGGGGTGCGGCGGCCAGGAGCCTGGCACTGGATCGCCCGACTGGCCATGGTCGTCGTGCTCGTGATCATCGCCCTCCGACCGACCATCCCCGGCAACCATCGCCCGCCGTCCGCGATGGGCGACCTCGACGTCTACTTCGTCGTGGACACGACGAGCTCGATGGCCGCCGAGGACTGGCCGGACGAGACCGCGTCGGGGACGGACGAGAACGGCGCCCCGAAGCCGCCGACCCGACTCGACGGTGCAAAAGCCGACATCACCGGTATCGCCGACCGGCTTGCCGGTGCCCGCTACGCGCTCGTGACGTTCGACGCCGTGGCCGTCCAGCGCATGCCCCTCACGACGGACGCGACGGCGCTCCGGTCGGCTGCGGAGGCGATGACGCAGGAGATCACCACCTACTCCCGCGGCAGCAGCATCGACGCTCCGGTGGAGTTCATGACCACGCTGCTGACCCAGGCCGAGGAGCAGGAGCCGGGTCGGAACCGGATCATGTTCTACCTCGGTGACGGCGAGCAGACGAGTGGCGCGGCGCCCGGATCGTTCGAGAGCATCGCACCGCTCATCGGCGGCGGTGGCGTGCTCGGCTACGGGACCGAGGCCGGTGGGACCATGCGCGAGTTCTCCGGGTACCAGGACGGCAGCGTCCGCTACATCCAGGACTACTCGACCGGTGAGCCCGCCGTGTCCCGGCTGGATCCGGGCGCACTCGAGACGATCGCGTCGCAGCTCGGCGTCGAGTCGGAGATCAGGACACCCGGCGCGTCGCTCGACGACGCACTCGACGGCCTCGCCGTCGGCGGCGTCACCGTCGAGGACGAGGTGGACATCCGGCGCACCGATGAGCTGTACTGGGTGTTCGCGCTCGGGTTCGGTGTGCTGCTCCTCACCGAGCTCCCCGGCCTGGTCGGCGCGCTGGGCGAGCTCCGACGGACGAAGGGTGGGCAGGCATGACCCTCTTCGACGATCGGACCCGCACCGACCGGCCCGACGACGCGCCGCGCAGCCCGGAGCCACGGCCACGACTCGAGGAACCGCGGCGTCCGCCGCTGGCCCCGGCCGAGGTCGCCCGGTTGCGCCGTCGGCTGTTCTGGTGGTCCCTTCCGCTGGTGCTCGTCGCCCTCGTCGTCGGGGTCAAGTTCGTGAGTCTGCCGGTCGTCGCGCAGTCGGCGATCGCCGAGTACCGCGCCGAGGACTACTCCGGGGCGCAGCTGAGCGCGGGGCACCTCTTCACGGCGAACGTCGTCGAGCCGTGGATCGCCTGGTTCGACCGGGGCACCGCAGCCGCGGCCGGGCAGGACTGGGTGCAGGGGACCGACGACCTCGGGAAGGCGCTCGAGCTCGCGCCGACGGAGGAGACCGCCTGCATCGTCCGGGTCAACCTGGCGCGCGCGTACGAGACCCAGGCCGACGAGTACGTGAAGGGCCAGTTCTTCCAGGGCGCCATCAACCTCTACGACACGGCGAAGCGGATCGTCGACGAGGGCGAGGGCTGCTTCGAGGGGGAGTCCCAGGATCAGAACGAGGACCCCCAGGACCCGCAGGACCCGCAGGACCCGCAGGACCCGCAGGACCAGGGTGATCAAGGTGGTCAAGGAGGTCAGGACGACCAGGGCGGTCAAGGTGACCAGGGCGATCAGGGCGACCAGGGTGACCAGGGCGACCAGGGCGGAACCGGGCAGCAGCCCGACGTGATCGATCCGAAGGGTACGCCCGGTGAGAACCTGCAGGACACCGGCGATCGCATCGACCGCAAACGTCAGGATGCGACCGACCAGCGCGACCGGTCCGGCGGGCAGGGCCAGCAGGATCCTTCGAACGGGGGACAGGGCGACGGCGACTCGAGCGGCTCGAGCGGTACCGGTGACAGCGAGGTCGACGGGAAGGTCGACAAGTTGAAGGACGCCGGCCAGGACGCCCAGCAGGACAAGTCGACCGAGGACGCCAAGAACCGCGGTCGGAACAACGACAACGGGAACTTCGCCGATCGCCCCTGGTAGCGGTTCCGGGCTGCCTGCGTGTGACGGACTAGCATGGACAGGTGGTTACGCGCCTTTCGAATTACTTCCTCCGTACGCTCCGTGAAGACCCTTCCGACGCGGAGGTGACGAGTCACCGCCTGCTGGTGCGGGCGGGGTACATCCGACGCCAGGCGCCGGGTGTCTTCGCCTGGTTGCCGCTCGGGTTGCGGGTGAAGAACAAGATCGAGGCCATCGTCCGCGAGGAGATGGCGAACGCCGGCGCGTTCGAGGTGCACTTCCCCGCGCTCCTGCCGCGCGAGCCCTACGAGGTCACCGGCCGGTGGGAGGAGTACGGCGACGCCCTCTTCCGCCTGCACGACCGCAAGGGTGCCGACTACCTGCTGGCGCCGACGCATGAGGAGGTCTTCACCCTGCTCGTGAAAGACCTGTACTCCTCCTACAAGGACCTGCCCCTGTCGATCTATCAGATCCAGGACAAGTACCGCGACGAGGCCCGTCCCCGGGCAGGCCTCCTGCGCGGTCGTGAGTTCACCATGAAGGACGCCTACTCGTTCGACGTGTCCGATGCCGGGCTCGACGCGAGCTACCAGGCGCAGCGCGACGCCTACGAGCGCATCTTCACGCGGCTCGGCCTGGAGTACGAGATCGTGCAGGCCGACGCCGGCGCGATGGGCGGTTCACGGAGCGAGGAGTTCCTGCACCCCACCGCGGTCGGTGAGGACACCTTCGTGCGTTCGGCCGGCGGGTACGCCGCCAACGTCGAGGCCTACACCACCGAGGTCCCGGAGGCCCGCCCCATCGAGGGTCTGGCACCCGCGACGGTCTTCGATTCGCCGAACACCCCGACGATCTCGACGCTCGTCGACCTCGCCAACGAGCGGCACCCGCGCGACGACGGACGGGCCTGGACGGCCGCCGACACCCTCAAGAACGTCGTGCTGGCACTGCGGCACCTCGACGGCACACGCGAGCTGGTCGTCATCGGCCTGCCGGGCGACCGCGACGTCGACCTCAAGCGCGTCGAGGTGGCCTTCAGCCCCGCGGAGGTGGAGGCCGCGACCGAAGCGGACTTCGCCGCGAACGCCGGGCTCGTCAAGGGCTACATCGGACCGTGGTCCCCGCAGGGGCCCGTCCTCGGTGAGGAGTCGGCAACGGAGATCCGGTACTTCCTCGACCCTCGGGTCGTCGACGGCACCGAGTGGATCACCGGCGCGAACGTCGATCAGCAGCACGTCTTCGGCCTCGTCGCCGGGCGCGACTTCACCGCCGACGGCTTCGTCGAGGCGGCCGAGGTCCGCGCGGGCGACCCCGCGCCCGACGGCTCCGGACCGGTCGAGCTCGCTCGAGGCATGGAGATCGGACACGTCTTCCAGCTCGGGCGCAAGTACGCCGAGGCGCTCGGACTGAAGGTGCTCGACGAGAACGGCAAGCTCGTCACGGTGACCATGGGCTCCTACGGCATCGGGATCACCCGCATCCTCGCGATCATCGCCGAGGGCAACAACGACGAGCGCGGCCTCATCTGGCCGAAGGCCGTCGCCCCGTTCGACGTGCACGTCGTCGCAGCAGGACGAGACGCGGCGATCTTCGAGGTGGCCGAGGAACTCGTGGCCTCGCTCGAGGCGAGCGGGAAGGACGTCCTCTATGACGACCGCACCGGCAAGGTGTCCCCGGGCGTCAAGTTCGGCGACGCCGAGCTGATCGGCGTGCCCGTCGTGGTGGTCGTCGGTCGCGAGGCCACCGAGGGCTTCGTCGAGCTCTGGGACCGGGCCGCCGGCACGAAGGACCGGGTCGCGATCGCCGATCTCGCCCTCTGAGCCACGAGAGCGCAGGAACGGTCGTCATCCCGTCCGGATGACGACCGCTACTGCGCTCTCGTGCTGAGGCGGTAGCCGGCTCCGCGGACCGTCGCGATGGCGTCCTTGCCGATCTTGTTCCGGAGATACCGCACGTAGACGTCGACGACGTTCGAACCGGGATCGAAGTCGTAGCCCCAGACCCGGCTGAGGAGTTCCTCCCGGCTGAGGATCTGGTCCGGGTGGCGGAAGAACTCCTCGGCCAGGGCGAACTCGCGGGTGGACAGCTCGACCGGCACACCGTCGACGAGGACGCGCCGTTCGCGCAGCTCGAGCTCCAGATGACCGACCGACAGCCGTTCCTGGACGGCGGTGGTCGACGCCGGAGCCCGCTCGGCCAGGCGTCGGCGGATCCTGGCCAGGAGCTCCTCGAACCGGAAGGGCTTCGACATGTAGTCGTTCGCCCCGCCGTCGAGGCCCGCCACGAGGTCTCGCGCGGAATCGCGGGCGGTCAGGATGATGACGGGGAGCTCGCTGCCGTCGTCGCGGAGCCGTCTGAGCACCTCGAAGCCGTCGACGCCGGGGAGTCCGATGTCGAGGACGAGCAGGTCGAAGTCGCCGCTCTCCGCCAGCTCGACGACCTGCGAGCCGTCGACCGTCACGTCCGCCGTGTGTCCGGCGGCACGCAGGCCCTTGCTCACGAACGCGGAGATCCGCGTCTCGTCCTCGGCGACCAGGATCCGGCTCATGCGTGGTCCTCCGGCGCACTCCGCCGAGCCGAGGTGTCGACGAGGTCCGGGAAGTCGTCCTCAGGGGACGGTGCTCGCGAGCGTGGTGGTGCGTCGATCGCGGGGCGTGCATCGCCGGGTGTCGGTCCGGCCTCCATCGCCGCGGTCGTCTGCGCCTCGGCGGCTTCCTGAGCCGCCTGCGCCTCTCGCAGCGCGATCGCCTGGGCCATCGCGCTGCGTGGGATCGCCGCGGTCTCGTCCGGGTCGAGGTCGAGGTCCGCGTCGGACCCCTCGTCGTCGTCCGCCACCGCGAGCGGCAGTCGGATGCTGAAGAGGGAGCCGGCCTGCTGCGTGTCCTCGACCTCGGCCCACCCGCCGTGTGCCGCGGCGATCGCCTGCACGATCGACAGGCCGAGGCCGGAGCCTGCGACACCCCGTCCACCGCTCACCCGGGTGAACCGGTCGAAGATGCGTTCGCGGAGCGCCTCCGGCACCCCGGGCCCGTCGTCGGCGACGGAGAGCACGAGCGCCGGGTCGTCCGACTCGTCGAACCGGCTCGAGATCACGATCGTCGACCCGGCCGGGGAGTACTTCGCGGCGTTGTCCGCGAGCTGCAGCCAGGCCTGGGCCAGTCGCCCGGCGTCGACGTCCGCGGTGAGTGCGGCCTGCTCGCCCAGGGTCCACTCGTGTTCGGGCGAGATCGCCGTGGCCTTCTCGTGGACCGAGGCCGTGAACGCCTCGATGTCGACCGGCTCCCGGTCGAGGGTCGACGCGAGTCCGGCCGTCGAGAGCTCCGTGATGTCGGCGACGATGGAGCTCATCCGGTCGAGTTCGTCGAGGGCGAGGTCCCGGGTGGCGGCCACCTCCGCGGGGTCGGACGGATCGAGGAGCTCGAGGTGTCCGCGCACGATCGTCAGCGGCGTCTTCAGCTCGTGGCCGACGTCGTCGAGCAGCTGGCGTTGACTGGTGAAGGCCTCGTCGAGCCGGTCCAGCATGCCGTTCACGGTCGTGGTGAGCTCCGAGACGTCGTCGCGACCGACGACCGGGATCCGCTCGTCGAGGTCCGACTCGGTGATGCGGGCCGCGGCGTCCCGCAGCAGCCGGATGGGGTGAAGCAGTCCGCCCGCGAGCTGCCAGCCGACGAGGCCGAGCAGGAGCAGGCACACCACGGCGACCACGATCTCGACGGCGAGGATGCCTCGGGACTCCGCGAGTGCCGCGTGCACGTCGGTGGCGATGACGACGTGGGCCACACTCGGGTCGCCGACGACCTGCACCGGGATGATCGCGTACCGCACGGTGCGGTCACCGGTGGCCTCACCGGTCACGACGCCGCGGGACGATCGGGCCGTGATGGTGTCGAGGAGCTGCGGGTCGTCGTCCAGGCGGAAGGCGGACGGGGCGCTGGGCGCGACCGTCGAGCCGTCGGCGCGCACACCGATGGCGGTCTCGTCCTCGGCGAAGATCCAGCGTCGCATCACCGCGTCGACTGCCGCGTCGCTCGTCGCCGGGGCATCGGCGGAGTCGCCTGAACCGACCACCATGAAGGCGATGAGCTCGGCGCTGTGCTCCAGGCGGGCGTCGATGGTCGCGAGGGTCTGCTGTCGGCCGAGCGTGTAGGTGGAGACGCCCACGAGCGTCATCGCGAGCGTCGTCGCGAGCAGGATCGCGACGAGGATCCGCACCCTCGTGCTCCGCATGACGTTCCGCAGCTCGCCCAAGACCATTGGCCAATCATGTCACCCGCCCCGAGACGCGGTCGAGCCGGGAGCGGGACCCTCGAGGACGCGCGGCGGCTTCCCAGCTGGGTGGATGACGTACCCCTCGGCATCCGGTACCGTAGACAGACGGGTTCGGCAGCACGGCAGCAGCATGCCCGTCGTGCCGCTGCACGTCTTGCCGCGGCACCACCAGTTGAATAGAGGAGGCCATCGATGGACATCGATCTCGGTTTGTTGAAGTCGATCGAACGCGAGAAGGAGATCCCGTTCGAGGAGCTCGTCGTGATCATCGAGCAGGCCATCCTGAGTGCGTACCTGAAGAGCACCGAGGGTACCGACACCACCTCGCGCGGCGACGTCCCGGCAGCGCGGGTCCAGCTCGACCGCAAGACCGGCCACGTCGGGGTGTTCGTGCCCGAGTTCGACGACGAGGGTGTCCTGATCGGAGAGGCCGAGAGCACGCCGGACGACTTCGGCCGCATCGCCGCCTTCGCCGCGAAGCAGGTCATCTTCCAGCGGCTCCGCGACATCCAGGACGACGCCGTCCTCGGCGAGTTCAAGGGCCGCGAGGGCGACATCATCGCGGGCGTCATCCAGCAGGGCCCGAACCCGCGCATGATCCACGTCGACCTCGGCACCATCGAGGCGATCCTTCCGCCCGAGGAGCAGGTGGCCGGTGAGGAGTACCCGCACGGTGCACGCATCCGCGTGTACGTGACGAGCGTGACGAAGGGCCTCAAGGGTCCGCAGATCACCGTCTCGCGCACCCACCCCGGACTCGTACGGAAGCTGTTCGCCTTGGAGGTCCCGGAGATCGCATCCGGCATCGTCGAGATCGTCTCACTCGCTCGCGAGGCCGGACACCGGACCAAGATCGCGGTGAAGGCGAACGACCCGAGCATCAACGCCAAGGGCGCCTGCATCGGTGAGCTCGGGCGTCGTGTCCGCGCGGTCACCGACGAGCTGGGTGCCGAGAAGATCGACATCGTCGACTACTCGCCCGACCTGCCGACGTTCGTCGCGAACGCGCTCTCGCCGGCCAAGGTCACGAGCTCGTACGTCATCGACCAGTCGCTCAAGGCCGTCCGGGCGCTCGTGCCGGACTACCAGCTGTCGCTCGCGATCGGCAAGGAGGGGCAGAACGCCCGTCTCGCCGCCAAGCTCACCGGCGCCAAGATCGACATCCAGCCGGATTCGATCCTCGAGTCGGACTGAGCCGGATGGAACCGGTGCGGACCTGCGTCGGCTGTCGCCGTCGCGAGCCGCGCTCGGCACTGCTGCGCGTCGTCGCGGTCGAGGGGGCGCTCGTCCCCGACGCCGCGACGCGCCTGCCGGGCCGCGGATCCTGGGTGCACCCGACGTCGGCGTGCGTCGACCAGGCGGTGCAGCGTCGGGCGTTCACGAGGGCGCTCAGACTGACCACGGGACCCGACGCGTCGGCGGTCCGGGCCTTCGTGTCGACGGAACCGGCCGCGCCGACGGCTGAATGACGTCGTCGGGCTCGAACGACCCGCTCACGATCCGGTGGTGAGCCCGCACCCAGGGTCGGGGTGTACGATGGTGACTGCACGCGAGAGCGCTCCGGCGCACACCGTGCTTCCCACCGCAGGTATCAGGCCCGGATCCCGGGCCTGCATCCTGCTGCCGCCCCACCCGGGTGCGGCATTCCGAGAGAACAGGCTGAACGGCTAATGGACAACTCATGAGCGGCTCGAAATGAGCACCGTCCACCACTAACGCTTGCCCCTGCCTGGGTGCAAGCTCAGACAGGAGAATTGTGGCTGCAAAACCACGTGTACACGAGATCGCATCCGAACTCGGAGTAGACAGCAAGATCGCCATGGCGAAGCTCAAGGAATTGGGCGAGTTCGTCAAGGGACCGTCTTCCAGTATCGAACCACCGGTGGCCCGCAAGCTGCGCGCGGCCCTCGAGGCCGAGGGCGCGAAGGCGTCAGCCGCCCCCGCCGCCCCGGCGAAGCGACCGGCCACGCCCGGCGCTCCGACCCCGGGTCCCGCCGCTCCCAAGGCTCCGGCCCCCGCGGCACCCGCCCCCAAGGCCGAGGCGCCCGCTGCGCCTGCGCCGAAGCAGGCCGCCCCAGGCCCGAAGGCTCCGGCCGCCCCCGCCCCTGCGGCGGAGGCACCCGCAGCCGCTGCTCCGGCGGCACCGTCCGCACCCGCGGCTCCGACCGCCGGCGACTCGCCCTCCGGCGACGCCGCGAAGCCGGGCGGCCCCCGTCCCGGTGCTCCGCGTCCGGGGAACAACCCGTTCGCGTCCTCGCAGGGCATGGGCCAGCGCCCGACCGGCACGCCGCGTCCGGGGAACAACCCGTTCGCAGCGGCTCAGGGCATGGGTCAGCGTCCGAACCCCAGCAACATCCCGCGTCCGCAGGCTCCGCGCCCCGGCTCGCCCCGTCCGGGCGTCGGGCAGGGTCAGCGTCCCGGTGGCCCCGGTCGTCCGGGTGGCGCAGGTCGTCCCGCCGGTGGCGGCGGCTTCCGTCCCGGTGGCGCCGGTGGCGGCTTCCGTCCCGGTGGTGCCCCCGGTGGTGCACCAGCCGGTGGATTCGCGGGTCGCCCTGGTGGCGGCGGCGGTCGTGGTCGCGGACCCGGCGGTGGTACCGCAGGTGCCTTCGGTCGCGGTGGCGGCAAGAGCAAGGCACGTAAGTCGAAGCGGACGAAGAGGGCCGAATTCGAGCTGCGGGAAGCCCCGTCGCTCGGCGGCGTGAGCGTCCCCCGCGGCGACGGCAACACCATCATCCGTCTGCGTCGTGGCGCGTCCATCTCGGACTTCGCCGACAAGATCGACGCCAGCCCCGGCAACCTCGTCACCGTGCTGTTCCACCTCGGTGAGATGGCGACGGCGACGGAGTCGCTCGACGAGGCGACCTTCGACGTGCTCGGTTCCGAGCTCGGCTACAAGATCCAGATGGTCTCGCCCGAGGACGAGGACCGGGAGCTCCTCGAGGGCTTCGACATCGACCTCGACCAGGAGCTGGAGGACGAGTCCGACGAGGACCTCGCCGTCCGTCCTCCCGTGGTCACCGTCATGGGTCACGTCGACCACGGTAAGACGCGCCTCCTCGACGCCATCCGCAACGCGAACGTCGTCGCCGGCGAGGCCGGTGGCATCACGCAGCACATCGGTGCGTACCAGGTCGTCGCAGAGCACGAGGGCATCGAGCGTCCGATCACCTTCATCGACACCCCGGGTCACGAGGCGTTCACCGCCATGCGTGCTCGTGGTGCGCAGGTCACCGACATCGCGATCCTCGTGGTCGCGGCCGACGACGGCATCATGCCGCAGACGGTGGAGGCCTTGAACCACGCGCAGGCGGCCAACGTGCCGATCGTCGTCGCGGTCAACAAGGTGGACAAGCCCGACGCCAACCCGGCCAAGGTGCGCCAGCAGCTGACCGAATACGGCCTCGTCGCCGAGGAGTACGGCGGAGACGTCATGTTCGTCGACGTCTCGGCTCGTGCCGGCACCGGCATCAAGGACCTCCTCGACGCCGTGCTGCTCACCGCGGACGCCGGTCTCGACCTGCGCGCCAACCCGAACAAGGATGCACGCGGTGTGGCCATCGAGGCCAAGCTCGACAAGGGCCGCGGTTCGGTCGCGACCGTCCTCATCCAGTCGGGTACGCTCCGCGTCGGTGACGCGATCGTCGCCGGTACGGCCTACGGCCGCGTCCGTGCGATGGTCGACGAGAACGGCGACACCGTCGCCGAGGCGGGTCCCTCGCGTCCCGTCCAGGTGCAGGGCCTCTCGAGTGTTCCTCGGGCCGGCGACACCTTCCTCGTCACCGAGGAGGACCGCACCGCGCGTCAGATCGCCGAGAAGCGTGAGGCCGCGGAGCGCAACGCCGCTCTGGCCAAGGCTCGCAAGCGCATCTCGCTCGAGGACTTCACCCGTGCACTCGAAGAGGGCAAGGTCGAGTCGCTCAACCTCATCATCAAGGGTGACGTCTCCGGTGCCGTCGAGGCACTCGAGGAGTCGCTGCTCAAGATCGACGTCGACGACAGCGTCCAGCTGCGGATCATCCACCGCGGTGTCGGTGCGGTCACCGAGTCCGACGTCAACCTCGCCACGATCGACAACGCGATCATCATCGGGTTCAACGTGCGCCCCGACCCGAAGGCCCGCGAGCGTGCGGCCCGTGAAGGTGTGGACGTCCGGTTCTACTCGGTCATCTACAACGCACTCGAGGACGTCGAGCAGAGCCTCACCGGCATGCTCAAGCCCGAGTACGAAGAGGTCCAGTCCGGTGTCGCCGAGATCCGCGAGGTGTTCCGTTCCTCCAAGTTCGGCAACATCGCGGGTGTCATCGTCCGCTCGGGCACGATCACGAGGAACGCCAAGGCGCGGGTCATCCGCGACGGCGTCGTGGTCGGCGACAGCCTGGCGATCGAATCGCTGCGTCGGTTCAAGGACGACGTCACCGAGGTGCGTACGGACTTCGAGGCCGGTATCGGTCTCGGCAAGTTCAACGACATCCAGATCGGCGACGAGATCGAGACGATCGAAATGAAGGAGAAGCCGCGCGGCTAGTCCGCTCGGCCGGTCCCCGTCGTCCTCCTCCGGGAGGGCGGCGGGGATTCCTGCTTGTATTGTGTGTGCAGCATCCGTCGGGCGGCCCTCCGCCCGACGGTCATCAGAGGAGGACGAGATGGCAGAGAACCCCAGGGCCCGCAAGTTGGCGGACCGCATCAAGGAAGTCATCGCCAAACGGCTCGACAAGGGCATCCGCGACCCGCGGCTCGGCTTCGTGACGATCACCGATGTACAGGTGACCGGCGACCTCCAGCACGCGAACGTGTTCTACACGGTGTACGGCTCCGACGAGGAACGCGCCGACACTTCGGCCGCGCTCGAGTCCGCCAAGGGCCTGTTGCGTGCCGAGATCGGCCGCAACATCAACACCCGGCTGACGCCGAGCCTCGACTTCTTCCTGGACGCGATCCCGGAGAACGCGCAGCACATCGAAGACCTGCTGCGCGAGGCGAAGAACCGCGACACCGAGGTGGCCGGGCTTGCCGCCGGTGCCGCCTACGCCGGCGACGAGGACCCCTACGTCAAGCCGCGCGACGTGGACGCCGAGGACTAGACACCTCGCACAACCCCTTCGACAGGCTCAGGGACCGGGATTCCTTCATCCGGTCACTGAGCCTGTCGACGAGGGGATTCCTTCGTTCGGTCACTGAGCTTGTCGACGAGGGGATTCCTTCGTTCGGTCACTGAGCTTGTCGAAGTGCGGATTCCTTCGTTCGGTCACTGAGCTTGTCGAAGTGCGCCCTTCGACAGGCTCAGGGCCCGTTTGAGGCTGAGGGGCCGTTTGGGGCTCAGGGGCGGTTCGGGCTGAGGGGCCGCATAAGGCTCAGAGACCGGGCAGGGCTCAGGGACCGGTCAGTCGTGGGGGAGGGCGTACCCGCCGTCGACGCGCACCGCGAGGCGGTCGGCGACCAGTCCGGCGAGTGCGCGGTCGAACTGCTCGCCGTCGGGCCAGAGCGCCCGGAGCTCCTCGTCCGTCAGTGAGCGGTGGGTCGAGCGGAGCTCGGCCATGATGATGCCCCGGACCTGTCGGTCGCTGCCCGCGAACTGCTTCTGCTTCGTCTTGACCGGTCCGTCGTAGGCCGGGTATCCCGCCGCGCGCCACGCGCACACCTCGCGGAGCGGACACTCCTCGCACCGCGGGGCTCGAGCCGTGCAGACCACCGCGCCGATCTCCATCAACCCTGCGTTGAAGACGGCTGCCTCCGAGCGGGACTCCGGCAGGAGCGCCTCCATGGCGGGGAGGTCCGCCTTGGCGTTCGGTGGGCCGGGCTCGCCTTGGCCGCGGACGGCGCGGGCGATGACCCGTCGGGTGTTCGTGTCCACCACCGGGTGCCGGTCCCCATAGGCGAAGACGGCGACGGCGCGGGCGGTGTAGTCGCCGATGCCGGTGAGCGCCAGGAGCTGGTCCACGTCCGACGGGACGATGCCGTCGTGCCGTTCGGCGATCTGGGTGGCCGCCGCATGGAGCCAGAGCGCTCGGCGCGGATAGCCGAGTCGGCCCCAGGCGCGGACGGCTTCGGCCGGTGGTTCGGCCGCCAGGTCGGCGGGCGTCGGCCAGCGCCCGAGCCACTCCTCGAGCCGCGGGATCACCCGGCTGACCTGCGTCTGCTGGAGCATGAACTCCGACACGAGCGTGCCCCAGGCGGGGAACCCCGGGCGTCGCCACGGGAGGTCGCGCGCGTTGGTGCGGAACCATCCCGTCACGAGCGGGGCGAGGTCGGAGGGTTCGGGCGGCACCGCACCAGCCTACGATCCGCGCGGGTAGGCTCGGCGCTATGAAGCTCGTCACGACACCACGGATCGAGTTGCTCCGGCAGCTGCGAGACCAGTTCCAGCGGGACTACCCACGAGGCCGCACCCTCATCGCGGTGGACGGCGTCAGCGGCTCCGGCACGGCGGCGTTCGCCGACGGACTGGCCGAGGTGTTCGACGAGGCCGGACGCGCGGTGTTCCGTGCCTCGATCGACGACTTCCACCGTCCTCGCGAGGAACGGTACGCGCGGGGGCGGGACTCGGCCGAGGGCTACTGGCTCGACTCGTTCGACTATTCGCTGTTCCGCCGGGTGCTCGTCGAACCCTTCCGACTGGCAGGCAGCGCCGGCTTCCAACTCGTCGGGTTCGACGAGCAGCGCGACGTCGGCGCTCCCTTGCGTTGGACGACCGGCCCGCAGGACGCCGTCCTCATCGTCGACGGCGTCTTCCTGAACCGTCCCGAGCTCCGCGGCCTCTGGCATGCGTCGGTCTGGCTCGACGTCCCGATGGCGACGGCCTACGAGCGGCTGCACGAGCGCCTCGGCGTCGACGGCGACCCGACGGCGCCGTCCAACGCGCGCTACGTGGGCGGGCAGGCGCTCTACCGCAAGGACGACGACCCGACCGCGCGGGCGACCGCCCTCGTGGACAACACGGACGAGCGGCACCCACGGCGGATCTTCGCCGACTTCTGCTGAGCGCCGCCGCCCAGGGGTGCTCCGGCCGCCCGGCGGTGCCGACCGCCGCTGGTACCGTTGCAAGGTGGTCGAGAACAGCACAGCAGCACCCGGGTCGGCGTCCGCCCGTCCCGGTATCCTCCTCATCGACAAACCGCAGGGGCACACCTCCCACGACGCGGTCGCCCGGGTGCGACGGCTCGCCGGCACGCGCAAGGTGGGGCATGCGGGAACGCTCGATCCCATGGCCACCGGGCTGCTCGTGTTGGGCACGCGCTCGTCGACCCGACTGCTGACGTTCATCGTCGGTCTCGACAAGGAGTACACGGCGACCATCCGCCTCGGCGAGGCGACCTCCACCGACGACGCCGAAGGTGAGGTCACCGAGCGCGCCGACCAGGCCGCGGTGGCAGCGGTGGACGACGATGCGATCATCGCCGCGATCCGTCCGCTGACGGGCGACATCGAGCAGGTGCCGAGCACGGTGAGCGCCATCAAGGTGGGCGGGAAGCGCGCCTACGCCCTGGCCCGCGAGGGGATCGAGGTGGAGCTGAAGTCCCGTGCGGTCACCGTCAGTGCGTTCGACGTGCTGGCCATCCGTCGGGATGGTGCGGCCGTCGACGTCGACGTCCGGGTCGTCTGCTCCTCCGGCACCTACATCCGTGCCCTCGCCCGCGACCTGGGGGCTTCCCTCGGCGTCGGCGGCCATCTCACCGCGCTTCGCCGGACCCGGATCGGACCCTTCGACGTCACAGACGCGTCGACGATCGACGACCTCGACGTTGAGACGGCGCTGTTGCACCCGGCCGACGTCGCGAAGCGCCTGTTCGGTGCCCTCGAGCTCACGGAGCAGGAGGCGGTCGACCTCGGCCACGGGAAGCGGCTCGAACGCGAGCTGCCGGCCGGCCACACCGGTCCGATCGCCGCCCTCGCGCCGGACGGCAGACTGGTGGGGCTCGTCGAGCGCCGTGGCGGTTTGCTCAAGTCGGTCGTGAACTTCCCGGCGGAGGAATCGGCATGATCGAGTGGTTCACCCTCGCCCAGATCGCGGTCGCGGTCGTGGCCGGGCTCCTCTGCATCGTGCTCGGGTTCGCCGGGCGCGCGCCGAACGACCTGACGATGGGGGCGACGGCACTCGTCGAGGTCCTCCTCATCGCGCAACTGGTGGTGGCGATCGCCGCGCCCGCGTTCGGGAACACCGCCACGGGGAGTGTGCCCGAGTTCTACACCTACCTCGTCTCCGCGATGATCCTGCCGATCGCCGGCGGGTTCTGGGCGCTCGTCGAGCGCACCCGATGGTCGACGGTCGTCCTCGGCGTCGTCTGTCTCGCGATCGCGGTGATGCTCTACCGCATGGAGCAGATCTGGACCGTCCAGCTCGGCTGACCGTCGGCGCACCGACGGCGGTGGAGGACGACGGCACCGCAGCTCGCGTGACCGTCGCGAAGTGTCTGGGCGAGGGCCTGCGTCGCATAGAATCGTCGGGTCATGCCTCTCCCCACCACCGCTCCAGCCCGCCCACGCGTCCGTGGTGTCGGGGTCGTGCTCGTCGCCGTCTACGGCATCCTGGCGCTCGCCGCCACCGGCCGGTCCGTGGTGCAGATCACGACCAAGTTCGACGAGGCGCCACTGGCCTATCTGCTCTCGGCCGTCGCCGCGGTGGTGTACATCCTGGCGACCGTCTCGCTCGTCGCTCCAGGCGCCGTCTGGCGGCGGATCGCATGGGCCACGATCTCCTTCGAGCTCGCCGGGGTCCTGATCGTCGGCTTGCTGAGCCTGCTCGATCCCGAGCTGTTCCCCCACGACACGGTCTGGTCCGGCTTCGGCCGCGGCTATGTCTACATCCCGCTCGTCCTCCCGGTCCTCGGACTGTGGTGGTTGGCCGGACATCGGCGTACCGGCAAATGATCACGTTCACCGAGCTCGACCAGGTCCCAGACGCGTTCGGACCGTCGGCCGTCACCATCGGCAAGTTCGACGGCGTCCACACGGGTCACCGTGCGGTCGTCGCCGCGCTCCTCGAGGAGGCCGCGGCAGCCGGTCTCAGCTCCGTCGCCGTCACCTTCGACCGCAACCCGCTGAGTCTCATCAACCCCGACCGCTGCCCGGCGTCGCTCGTGAGCAACGAGCAGAAGCTCGGTCTCCTGGCGGACGCCGGGGTCGACGCGGCCCTGCTGCTGCGCTTCGACCAGACCCTGGCCCAGCTCACGCCGGAGGAGTTCGTCACCTCGATCCTCGTCGGAGCGTTGCATGCCAAGACGGTCCTCGTCGGCGAGGACTTCCGCTTCGGCCATCGCGGCCTCGGCACGGTCGCCACGCTGGAGTCGTTCGGTGAGGTCTACGGCTTCTCCGTGCGCGTCGTGGACGACGTCCGTCCCGGCGGCGGGCGTCGGGTGTCGTCCACCTGGATCCGCGAACTCCTCGAGGAGGGGGACGTCCGCGAGGCGTCGCGGCTCCTCGGTCGTCCGCCCGGCGTGCGGGGTGTCGTCGTCCACGGCGCCAAGCGTGGCCGGGAACTCGGCTTCCCGACCGCCAACCTGTCTCCCGATTCGCAGGGTCTCATCCCCGCGGACGGCGTGTATGCAGGGTGGCTGTTCTGGCGAGGACGTCGGTATCCGGCGGCGATCTCGGTCGGGAACAACCCGACCTTCGACGGCGTCCCGCAGAAGCAGGTCGAGGCCTACGTCCTCGACGAGACCGATCTCGACCTCTACGACGACGAGGTCGAGGTGCAGTTCGTCGAGCGCATCCGCGGGATGGTCGCCTTCACCGGGATCGAGCCGCTCATCGTGCAGATGACCGACGACGTCGAGCGCGCGCGCCGGATGCTGTCCTAGCCGACGCGCTGCGTCTCGGGGTGTCTCCGACGCGCATGAACGTGCCGATCGATAGGCTGGTGAACGCCCGTTCGGGCCACATCACCCGGGGGAATCCAACCATGCACTCACGTCTTCGTGTCCTGCCTGCGCTCGTCGCGGGTCTCCTGCTCCTCGTCGGCTGTGCGCCGCAAGCGGCTGCGCCGAGTGCCAGCCCGACGACGACCGCAACGTCGTCCACACCCACGGCGGCACCCGCGCCGGTGGCCTCGCGCGTCGTGATCGGCGCGGAGACCGTGGAGGTCGTCGCGGAGGACGACACGCTGATCGCCTCTGCGCGCTACTTCGACCCCGCCGCATCGCTCGTTGCAGCCCTCACGGCCGCGTTCGGCGCAGACCCCGTCGTCTCAGCCGATCCCGCTGGGAACGAGACCCCACCCGGCACCCGCTACACCTGGGGTGGCCTGGCCGTCGTCGAGAGCGACGTCGAGCAGAGCGAGCCGTACACCCCTGCGACGGTCGTGTTCGTCGAGTCCGCCGAGGAGTCGGGTGTCCGGATCGAGGTGGTCGGTGGCTACGCTGTGGGCGACGACACCGAAGCCGTGGCTGCGGAGGTCTCGGGTGCCGAGGGAGCCGCACCGGAGGATGTCCAGCGCTACACCCTGCCTGACGGTACGCCAGGGGTGTTCATCCGGGCCGACGTCACGCCCATCCCGCCGGTGGGGGACGAGCCGGGAGTCGAATCCCGGTCCTGGGCGGTCGGCGTGATCGGTTCGGACGCCGCACCGATCGAGCGTGTCGTGGCGCCGTCGCCGAACTGGGGCGCGTGACTCCCGAAACCCCGCCCCTGTGGCGGGGGAGGGCCCTCGCGCTCGTCGGTATCGTGCTGGTCGCGGCGAACCTCCGCACGGCCGTCACCTCGCTGTCGCCGATCTTCGCCGAGATCGACGGCGACATCGGCGTGGGGTCGGTCGGGCTGGGGCTCCTCGGGATGCTGCCGCCACTGTGCTTCGCCCTCTTCGGCGTCTTCACCCCGCGACTCGTGCGTCGGCTGCACCTCGAGCCGGTGCTGCTCATCGCACTCGGGTCGATCGTGGCCGGGCACCTCATGCGCTCGCTCGCCCCCGACTTCGCCGTCCTCGCGATCGGGAGTGCGCTCTGCTTCGCCGGGATCGGCATCGGCAACGTCGTGCTCCCACCGCTGGTCAAGAAGTACTTCCCCGACCGCGTCGGCCTCGTCACCTCCCTCTATGCGACGGTCCTGTCGGTCAGCACGTTCATCCCGCCGCTGATCGCCGTACCGGTCGCCGATGCGGCGGGGTGGCAGGTGTCGCTCGGGGTGTGGTCCATCGTCGCCATGCTCGCCGTGCTGCCCTGGATCACGCTCATCGTCCGGGAGCGTCGAGACGCCCGGGCCGCCGCCGCGACGGACCCCGAGATCGAGGAGGTGCCCCGCGCCGGTCGCGTCCTCGTCCACCGCTCGCCGATCGCGTGGGCCATCGCGGCGGTGTTCGCCACCTCGTCGCTGAACGCCTACGCGATGTTCACCTGGCTCCCGACCATCGTCGGTGACGTCGCCGGCGTCACCCCGGCCCAGGGTGGCCTGCTGCTCTCGCTCTTCTCCGCGATGGGTGTCCCGGCGAGCTTGATCGTCCCGATGCTCGTCGCGAGGCTGCGGAACGTCGCCGTCCTCGTCTACGTCGCGAGCGCGTGCTTCGTGCTCGGCTATCTCGGGCTGCTCCTGTGGCCGGCGACGCTCACGTGGCTGTGGGTGCTGCTGGCCGGGCTCGGCCCGCTGCTGTTCCCGCTCGCCCTCGTGCTCATCAACCTGCGGACGGCGACCCACGAGGGCGCGGTCGCCTTGAGCGGCTTTGTGCAGAGCGTCGGCTACACCCTCGGTGCACTCGGCCCCCTGGTCGTGAGCCTGTTGCACGCCGTGACCGGATCGTGGACCGTCCCGTTGCTGCTCCTGCTGGCCACGGGCGCGCTGTGCGCCATCGCCGGCCGGATCACCGGCCGACCGACGACGATCGAGGCAGACCTCGCAGCACGCGGTCGCTGACCGGTCTGTTTCGACCTCCGGACGGATCCCCGGCGGCGATGCGCATCCGCGCACCGGCCTCTGCTCATCTGAGCATGGGTACCAACAGGCGTTGTCCGGGTGGTGACGGCGTCCTAGGCTGGAGACGATCCGGAGGAGGCCCGAGGTGATCGAAAGCGACGAGCTGCTCGCGGTGCGCGCCGCGGAGCTGTACTACGACGAGACGAAGACCCAGGACGAGATCGGCGCGCTGCTCGGCATCACGCGGTGGAAGGTCGGTCGGCTCCTCGCCCAAGCCCGCGAACTCGGCTACATCCGCATCGAGATCGTGCACCCGCGCGCACGCCGCCTCCCACTCGAACGGGCGCTCCGCGAGCGCTTCGGACTCACGGACGCGGTCGTCGTGCCGAGTCCGAGTGACAGTGCCGACCTCCACGAACGCGTCGCGCGCGCGGCGGCCGACTACCTCGGTGCCATGCGACCGGTGCCGCGGACGCTCGGCGTGAGCTGGGGGAGGACACTCCGCGACATCGCCGACCACCTGTCCGACGGCTGGGCGACGGGGCTCTCCGTCGTGCAGATCAACGGCGGCGTGAGCCTCAACCAGCGCGTCGGCACCGCGGCCGCCACGGCTGCACGGATCGCCGAGAAGGGCCGTGGCGACGTCACCCTGCTCCCGAGCCCGGCGATCTTCGAGCGCCTGGAGACGAAGCTGAGCATCGAGTCGGACCGCACCGTCGCGGAGGTGCTCAGCACGGCCGCAGCGGCCGACACCTACCTGTACGGTGCCGGCGTGGCCGGGCCGGACTCCGCCCTCGTCCACAGCGGGTACCTCACGGCCGCGGACGTCGACGTCCTGGTCGCACGCGGTGCCGTCGGCGACGTCGTCGGGCGCTACATCGACGCCGAGGGCATGATCGTCGACCCCACACTCGACGAGCGCACGGTCGGGCTCGGACTCGAAGCGCTCCGACGTGCCGGTCGCAGCATCGCGGTCATCGCCGGAGCCCAGAAGCACGCCGTCGCGAGAGCCGTCGTCAGCAGCGGCCTCTGCACCGTGCTCGTCACCGACGAGGCGACCGCGACGGCACTCCTCGCCGACCACGAACCATCATCCGCCAAGCAGCACACCCCGGAGCAGGAACTGCTCGGAAGGAACGCACCATGACCACACCACCAGGCGACCTCGTGGCGAAGCCGACGGCGCTCGAACTCGTCGACGGCCCCGTCACCGATGCCAGCCTCAGACGCTACCTCGACGGCCTCGCGGGCGTCGACGCCGTCGGGCTCGAACAGCGCGCAGCGGATCTCGGAACGCGCTCGATCAAGACGACGTCGAAGGCCTGGGCGCTCGACCGCATCATCGAACTCATCGACCTCACCACCCTCGAGGGCGCCGACACCCCCGGCAAGGTGCGCTCCCTCGTGGCCAAGGCGATCACGCCGGACGCCGGGGACCCGACCACCCCGCGCGTCGCCGCGGTCTGTGTCTACGGCGACATGGTGCCGTACGCCGTCGAGGCGCTCGGCGCGGCGCACACGCAGCCGGGTGCGGGACACGACGCAGGCGGGATCAACGTCGCGGCGGTCGCGACGGCCTTCCCGAGCGGACGCGCCTCCCTCGCGGTCAAGCTGGCCGACACGGCCGACGCCGTCGACGCCGGAGCGGACGAGATCGACATGGTCATCGACCGGGGTGCGTTCCTCTCCGGTCGGTACGGCCAGGTCTTCGACGAGATCGTCGCGGTCAAGGAGGCCTGCCGTCGCAGCGACGGCACCTCGGCGCACCTCAAGGTCATCCTCGAGACCGGCGAGCTGAACACCTACGACAACGTGAAGCGCGCCTCCTGGCTCGCCATCCTCGCGGGCGGCGACTTCATCAAGACGTCCACCGGCAAGGTCGCGCCCGCGGCGACCCTCCCGGTCACCCTCCTCATGCTCGAGGTCGTCCGGGACTGGCACCGCCTCACCGGTGAGCAGATCGGTGTGAAGCCCGCCGGCGGCATCCGTTCCTCGAAGGACGCGATCAAGTACCTCGTGACCGTCGCGGAGACGGTCGGCGAGGAGTGGCTTCAGCCGCACCTGTTCCGCTTCGGTGCCTCGAGCCTCCTCAACGACGTGCTCCTGCAGCGTCAGAAACTCACCACCGGCCACTACTCCGGCCCCGACTACGTCACCATCGACTAGGACATCATGAGCTTCCTCGAATACGCACCAGCCCCGGAGTCGACCTCCGTCCTCCACCTCCGTTCCGAGTACGGCCTCTTCATCGACGGCGAGTTCACCGAGGGCACTGGTGGGACCTTCCAGACGATCTCGCCGAGCACCGAGCAGTCGATCGCGACGATCTCCGCCGCGAGTGACGCCGACGTCGATCGCGCCGTCACCGCCGCGCGGCGTGCCTACGACCGCGTCTGGTCGAAGCTGTCGGGCGCCGACCGCGGCAAGTACCTCTTCCGGATCGCGCGCCTCGTCCAGGAGCGCGCCCGCGAGCTCGCCGTGGCGGAGAGCCTCGACAACGGCAAGCCGATCAAGGAGTCCCGCGACGTCGACGTCCCGCTCGTCGCCGCCTGGTTCTTCTACTACGCCGGTTGGGCCGACAAGCTCGACTACGCGGGCCTCGGCGCGAACCCCCGTGCCCTCGGCGTGGCCGGGCAGGTCATCCCGTGGAACTTCCCGCTCCTCATGCTCGCGTGGAAGGTCGCACCGGCGCTCGCCGCGGGCAACACGGTCGTCATCAAGCCGGCCGAGACCACGCCGCTCACGGCGCTCATCTTCGCCGAGATCCTCCAGCAGGCCGAGCTGCCGGCCGGTGTCGTGAACATCGTCACGGGTGCCGGAGCGACCGGGGCGGCGATCGTGCGCCACCCCGACGTCAACAAGGTCGCCTTCACCGGGTCGACCGCCGTCGGGCGCGAGATCGCGAAGACCATCGCCGGCAGCGACAAGCGCCTGACGCTCGAGCTCGGTGGCAAGGCCGCGAACATCGTGTTCGACGACGCCCCCATCGACCAGGCCATCGAAGGCATCGTCAACGGCATCTTCTTCAACCAGGGTCACGTCTGCTGCGCCGGATCCCGGCTCCTCGTCCAGGAGAGCATCCACGACGAGGTCGTCGACCGCTTGAAGAGCCGTCTGCAGACGCTGCGCGTCGGCGACCCGCTCGACAAGAACACGGACGTCGGCGCGATCAACTCGGCCGAGCAGTTGGCCCGCATCCGCGAGCTCTCGGACATCGGCGAGCTCGAAGGCGCCGAACGGTGGAGCCCGGACTGCGAGCTGCCCCAGAACGGGTTCTGGTTCGCGCCGACGATCTTCACGAACGTGTCCACCAGCCACCGGATCGCTCGCGAGGAGATCTTCGGGCCGGTCCTCTCGGTCATGTCCTTCCGGACGCCCGCGGAGGCCATCGCGAAGGCGAACAACACCCCGTACGGACTGTCGGCCGGGATCTGGAGCGACAAGGGCAGCCGGATCCTCGCGGTCGCGGACAAGCTCCGCGCCGGCGTCATCTGGGCGAACACCTTCAACCGGTTCGATCCCGCCAGCCCGTTCGGCGGGTACCAGGAGTCCGGGTACGGCCGCGAGGGTGGCCGCCACGGGCTCGGTGCCTACCTCGCGCCGGCCGGTTCCGCACTGTCCGCCCCCACCGCGGCCCCCAAGGCTGCCAAGAAGGGAGCCCAGCGATGAGCCGGCTCACCATCCCGAAGACCTACAAGCTCGCCATCGGCGGCAAGTTCCCACGCAGCGAATCCGGAAGGACGTACGAGGTGACGAACGCCAAGGGGGAGTTCCTCGCGAACGCATCGCTCGCCTCGCGGAAGGACGCCCGCGACGCGGTGGTCGCCGCACGATCGGCACTCGCCGGTTGGTCGGGTGCCACCGCCTACAACCGCGGGCAGGTGCTGTACCGCATCGCCGAGCTGCTCGAGGGTCGCCGGGCGCAGTTCATCGAGGAGATCGTCCAGGCTGAAGGCGTCTCGCAGGCGAAGGCCGCAGCACAGGTCGACGAGGCCATCGACCTCTGGGTCTGGTACGCGGGCTGGGCGGACAAGTACGTCCAGGTGGTCGGGGGAGCGAACCCCGTCTCCGGTCCGTACTTCAACCTCTCGGTTCCGGAGCCGACGGGCGTCGTCGCGCTCATCGCGCCGCAGGACTCGTCGCTCCTCGGATTCGTGAGCGTCGTCGCTCCAGCGCTGGTCGCGGGGAACACGGTCGTCGTGATCGCGAGCGAGCGCCTGCCGCTCTCGTCGATCAGCCTCGCCGAGGTGCTCGCCACGAGTGACGTCCCCGGCGGCGTCGTGAACGTGCTGACCGGATCGCCGGCTGAGATGGCTCCGTGGCTCGCCTCGCACGCCGACGTCAACGCGATCGACCTCGCCGGCGCCGGAGCACTCGACTGGATCGAGCTCGAGGTCCTCGCGGCCGAGACGCTCAAGCGTGTGGTCCGCCCGAACGGTTCCCGGGGCTCGGTCCCGGCGAGCCTCGACCGCATCACCGCGTTCACCGAGGTGAAGACCGTCTGGCACACGAAGGCGCTCCTCTAGCGGATCGCGACGCCCACGGGGTGCTTGCACAGCGGCGCCCGGCTGTACAGCCGGGCGCCGCTGGCGTCGACGGGTCGTAACGTTGCATCCATGACCGAATCATCGACTCCGAAGCGCGTGCTCGTCACGGGTGCCACCGGCTACATCGGCGGGCGGCTCGTGCCGCGGCTGCTGGAGGCCGGGTACACGGTCCGGGTGCTCGTGCGCTCGCCGCAGAAGCTCACCGACGTGCCCTGGCGCGATCAGGTGGAGGTCGTCGAGGGTGATCTCGGTGACGCGGCTCAGGTCGCATCGGCCTGCGTGGACGTCGACGTCGTCTACTACCTCGTGCACTCCATGGGCGGCAAGGGCGACTTCGAGCAGACGGAGCTCGACGCCGCGGAGCACGTGGCCGCCGGCGCTGCCGCTGCAGGGGTGTCGCGCATCGTCTACCTCGGTGGCCTGCACCCCGAGGGCGTCGAGCTGTCGAAGCACCTGCGGTCCCGCACCGAGGTCGGGCGGATCCTGCTCGCCTCGGGCGTTCCGACGATCGTCCTGCAGGCCGGCGTGGTCATCGGTTCCGGATCGACCTCGTTCGAGATGATCCGCCATCTGACGGACATCCTGCCGTACATGCCGGCGCCGCGCTGGGTCCGGAACTTCATCCAGCCGATCGCGGTCCGTGACGTCCTGCACTACCTGCTGGCGAGCGCCGAGGTCGACCGCGACGTGAACCGGGCCTTCGACATCGGCGGCCCCGACGTCCTCCGGTACGGACAGATGATGAACGGCTACGCGGTCGAGGCCGGCCTCCCGCAGCGCCCGATCGCGCCGCTCCCGGTCCTCACCCCGTGGCTGGCCTCGCAGTGGGTGAACCTCGTGACGCCGATCCCACGCCGGCTCGCGTCGCCGATCATCGAGTCGCTGCTCGTCGACTGCGTCATGGGCGACCACGACATCGACGCGGTCATCCCGCCGCCGGAGGGCGGCCTGACGGGGTACCGACGCGCGGTGCGCCTGGCACTGCAGCGCATGCGGGACGGTGAGGTCGAGACCTCCTGGCGGAACGCGACCGTGGACGGCGCGCCGAGCGACCCGCTGCCGAGCGACCCCGACTGGGCCGGACACACCGTCTACATCGATCTCAAGGAGCGGAAGACCTCGGCGAGCGCCGACCGTCTCTTCTCGGTGATCGAGTCCATCGGCGGCGAGAACGGTTGGTACTCCTTCCCGTTGGCGTGGGCGATCCGTGGCTGGATGGACAAGCTCGTCGGTGGTGTCGGGTTGCGACGTGGTCGCGACGATCCGCAGCACCTGAGCGTCGGGGACGCCCTCGACTTCTGGCGCGTGGAGTACCTCGAACGCGGTCGGATGTTGCGCCTGCGCGCGGAGATGCGCGTGCCCGGTCTGGCATGGCTCGAGATGAGCGCGACCCCGGTCGGCGACGGCTCGGTCTACCGGCAGCGCGCCGTCTTCTTCCCGAAGGGGCTCGGCGGACGCCTCTACTGGTTCGCGATCCTGCCCTTCCACGGGATCATCTTCAACGGGATGGCGAACCGCATCACGGAGGCGGCGGTCGCGCTGCCGTCCGAGACCTCGGCCCAGCGGAAGAGCCGGGTGGGCCCGGTGTCTCCCGAGGAGCACGACGCAGTGGACTCCGCAGAGGCGGACATGCAGGCCTCCCGACCCACGCCGGAGGCCGCGGAGTAGCGTGGGCGTATGAGCGAACCCACCGTCGTCACCGTCACCGGAGCCGGAGGCCAGATCGGCTACTCCCTGCTCTTCCGCATCGCGTCAGGTCAGCTGCTGGGGCCGGATCGGCCCGTCGTCCTGCGCCTGCTCGAGATCCCGCAGGGTCTCGGAGCGGCCGAGGGCACGGCATTGGAACTGCAGGACTGCGCGTTCCCGCTCCTGGCGGGGGTCGAGGCGACGACCGAGATGTCGCGCGCCTTCGACGGGGTGGACGTCGCCCTGCTCGTCGGTGCCCGTCCACGTGGTCCGGGCATGGAGCGAGCCGACCTCCTCGCGGCCAACGGCGGGATCTTCGCACCGCAGGGCGCGGCGATCGGAGCCGGCGCGGCCGATGACGTGCGCGTCCTGGTGGTGGGCAACCCGGCCAACACGAACGCACTCATCGCGCAGTCGGCGGCAGGCGGGGTGCCGGCCGAACGGTTCACCGCCCTGACCCGACTCGACCACAACCGTGCCGTCGCGCAGTTGGCCGCCAAGACCGGCGCACCCGTGTCCGAGATCGACGGCGTCGTGATCTGGGGCAACCACTCGGCGACCCAGGTGCCGGACCTCTCCCACGCGACGGTCGGAGGTCGTCCGGCCCTCGAACTCGTCGACGAGGAGTGGATCGCCGACGAGTTCATCCCACGGGTGGCGAAGCGCGGTGCGGAGATCATCGCGGTGCGCGGCTCGTCGTCCGCCGCCTCGGCCGCTGCCGCCGCCATCGACCACGTGCATGACTGGGTGAACGGCACGGCGATCCCGGGCCGGCCGGAACGCTGGACCTCCGTGGCGCTTCCATCGGAGGGCTGGTACGGCGTGCCGGAGGGGCTCGTGAGTTCGTTCCCGGCCCGCTCGGTCGACGGACGCTGGGAGGTGGTCGAGGGGCTCGACGTCGCGCCCGTCTGGCAGCGCCGCATCGACGCCTCCGTGGCGGAACTCGAGGAGGAGCGGGCGGCGGTGCGGGCGCTCGACCTGCTCGGCTGACCCGGCGATCGCGTCCCGCGGACGGTTGCAAGGGGTACCCCCTGGGGGTATAGTGAAGGCTCCGATCCACTGAGGAGGACGCATGTCCGAAACCACCGCAACCACCACCTACCGGGTCGACGGCATGACCTGCGCGCACTGCGTGTCCGCCGTTACGACCGAGCTCTCCGCGCTCTCCGGCGTTGACGGGGTCGCCGTGGATCTCGACGCGGGGACGGTCACGGTCTCGGGTGCCTCATCGGCCGACGAGGCGGCCATCGGTGCCGGTGTCCAGGAAGCCGGCTACACCCTCGTGGGTCGTCGCTGATGAGCGCTCCACTCATCCAGCTCGACCTCGACATCGAGGGCATGACCTGCGCGAGTTGCGTGGCACGCGTCGAGAAGCGGCTGACCGCGCTCGACGGTGTCGAGGCGCAGGTCAACCTCGCGACCGAACGGGCGACGGTGACCGCGCCCTCCACCGTCACCGCGGACGAGCTGGTCGCGGCCGTCGCGAAGGCCGGCTACACGGCGACGGTGCGTCCGCCCGCTGACGAACGCGACGCGGCGAACCGGGAGCAGACTCCGACGTCGGGACCGCCGTCGGACCCCTCGGCGACCGTGACGACGCTCCGTACCCGCCTCGTCGTCAGTGCGGTGCTGGCGTTGCCCGTCGTGCTGCTCGCGATGATCCCCGCCTGGCAGTTCGACCACTGGCAGTGGCTCTCGCTGACCCTCGCGACGCCGGTCGTCTTCTGGGGTGGGTACCCGTTCCACCGGGCGACGTTCGTGACGCTGCGGCACGGCTCGGTGACGATGGACACCCTCATCACGCTCGGGACGGGGGCCGCGTACCTGTGGTCCGTCTGGGCGCTCTTCTTCGGCATGGCCGGGATGACGGGCATGCGGCACGAGTTCACCTTCTTCGCACCCGACGCCGACCCGTCGAGCGCGCTGTACCTCGAGGTGGCCGCCGGCGTGACCGTCTTCCTGCTCGCCGGCCGCCTCATCGAGCAGCGGTCGAAGCGTGCCGCCGGCGAGGCACTCCGCGACCTCATGACGCTGGGCGCCTCCGAGGTCTCCGTGCTCCGGCACCGTGCGCCGGACCCCACCGACCTCATGGCGCCCACCCGCACCGAGGAACGGATCCCGATCGAGCAGCTGCTCGTCGGAGACCACTTCCTCGTGCGTCCCGGCGAGTCCGTCGCCACCGACGGAATCGTCGTCGAGGGGGCGGCGAGTGTCGACGAGAGTCTCGTGACGGGGGAGTCCGTCCCGGTCGAGCTCACGGCAGGCTCGCGGGTCATCGGTGGCACGATCGCACGCGGCGGCAGTCTCGTCGTGCGGGCGACGGCCGTCGGCGCCGAGACGCAGCTGGCGCGCATGGCTCAGGCGGTCGAGGCGGCGCAGCTCGGGAAGAGCCGGGTCCAACGGCTCGCCGACCGCGTCTCGAGCGTGTTCGTCCCGGTCGTCCTGGTGATCGCCCTCGGCACCGCCATCGTGTGGGCGTTCACCGGCTCGACCATGGAGGCGGCGTTCACCGCCGCGGTCGCCGTCCTCATCATCGCCTGCCCGTGTGCGCTGGGACTCGCGACCCCGGTGGCCCTCCTCGTCGGGACGGGGCGTGGCGCGCAGCTCGGCATCCTCATCGCCGGACCGGAGGCGCTCGAGCGGGCGAGCGGCATCGACCGCATCCTGCTCGACAAGACGGGGACCGTCACGTCCGGGCGGATGAGCGTCAGGGAGGTCTGGGCGGCCGGTGCGACGGACGAGGTGCTCGCGCTCGGCGCGGCGCTCGAAGCGGCATCCGAGCACCCCATCGCCGAGGCGATCGTCGCGGAAGCGACCCGCCGCGATGCAGCTCGTCCGGTGGTCTCGGACTTCGCGAGCCTCGAGGGTCTCGGCGTCACCGGCACGATCAACGGCGGAAGCGTGCTGGCCGGACGTCCCGCCTTCGCGGAGGACCAGGGCTTCCGCATCGGGCCGGACGCGGCGAGCGCCCTGGCTGCAGCCGCGGAGCGTGCGAGCACCGTGGTGGTCGTCGCCTGGGACGGCGAGGTCCGCGGCGTCGTCGAGGTCGCCGACACCGTGAAGCCGGAGGCCCGCGCCGCCATCGGACGTGCCGTGTCCCTGGGGATGACACCGGTGCTCCTCACCGGCGACAACGCGGCCGTCGCAGCGCGGGTCGCGGCCGAGGTCGGGATCACCGAGGTGATCGCCGACGCGAGCCCCTCCGACAAGGTCGCCGCCGTCGAACGGCTCCAGTCGGCTGGTCACCGCGTCGCGATGATCGGCGACGGGGTGAACGACGCCGCGGCGATCGCCACGGCCGATCTCGGGATCGCCATGGGGACGGGCACGGATGCGGCCAAGGGTGCAGCCGACCTCAGCATCGTCTCCGGTTCCCTCGCCACGGCGATCGACGCCGTGCGGCTCTCCCGACGGACGCTCGGGATCATCCGCGGCAACCTGTTCTGGGCGTTCGCGTACAACGTGGCGGCGATCCCGCTCGCCGCCCTCGGCCTCCTCAACCCGATGATCGCGGGTGCGGCGATGGCGTTCTCCAGCGTGTTCGTCGTGCTCAACAGCCTGCGCCTCCGCCGGTTCCGTCCGGCCGCCTGAGGTTACCCGTCGACCGGCGGGCTGCGGCGGATACACTGTCCGCAGAACCGGTCGACGTGGATGGGTGGTGGTGAGGTGTCCAGTCCGTGGCTGGCGGCCCCGGCGCGTGCCGAAGCGCAGCGCGGACTCGTCCGACGGCTTGTCCGCGAGTCGTGGGAACGGTCGATGGGCCGTCATCTCGACCCGGACAACCTCATGCCGGAGCTCGCCTTCGACGAGGACGAGTTGCGCGACCATCGGCTCGGACACCCGCTCGCCGGCGTCCTCCCGGTGATCACCAAGCTGCTGGTCAACGACGCGGACGACGACTCCGGCATGCTCGTCGCGGTGGGCGACGCCATGGGCAGACTGCTCTGGGTGGACGGCGACCGCCATCTGCGGCGACGGGCGGAGGGCATGCTCTTCGTCGAGGGTGCCGGGTGGTCGGAGCGGGAGGTGGGGACGAGCGCACCGGGCACCGCGCTCGAACTCGACCACGGCATCCAGATCCACGCGGCCGAGCACTTCAACCGCCTCGTGCACCCGTGGAGTTGCACGGCCGTCCCGGTGCACGATCCCGAGACCCGGCAGATCATCGGCGTGATCGACATCACCGGTGGCCCGCAGGCGGTCGCCTCGCATGCACTGCCGCTCATGGAGGCGACCGCGGCCGCCGTCGAGTCCGAGATCATGGTGCAGCGGCTGCGCGCGGTCGCCGACCGTCGGTTCGCCGGTCGCCCACGCACGGACACACCCCGCCGGACGACCACGGTGCGGCCCGGCCTGCAGGTGCTCGGCCGTGACACCGGCCTGCTGGTCGGACACGGGGCGAGCCGCCCGACCGAACTCAGCCGACGGCACGCCGAGATCCTGACCCTCCTGGCCTGGCACCACCAGGGCCTCAGCGCCGACGCGCTCGCCGGGCTGCTCTACGACGCGGACGAGGCGTCGGTCACCCTCCGGGCGGAGCTCGTCCGGCTGCGGAAGGTGCTCGGCGGGACCGCGCCGACACTCGTGCCGGCCTCGCGGCCGTACCGGCTCACCACCCCGCTCCAGCTCGACGCCCACCAGGTGCTGTCCCTCCTCGACCGCGGCGCCCACCGCGCAGCGCTCGCCGCGTACCCGGGTCCGCTCCTGCCGGACTCCACCGCCCCCGGTGTCATCGACCTCCGCGACCGGGTCGCGACGCGCCTCCGCGAGGCGATGCTGACCGACGCCTCGGCGGACCTGCTGCACGACTACATCCGGACCGCGGCCGCGCCCGACGACGTCGAGGTCCTGCACGCCTGCCTCCGACTGCTGCCGCCGCGGTCACCGAAGCGTGCTGGCCTCGTCGCTCGCATCGAGGCGATCGACGCCGACCTCTCGGCGTCCTGACGGCCGATCCGGTCCGCGGTCCTCGACGCAACCTCCTGCAACCTCCGGCCGACTAGCGTCGACGGCACGCACCTGAGCGGTGCGACACCGACAACGTCGTCGACAAGGAGTGACATGACCGTCTACGCCAACCCGGGTACCGAAGGTGCCGTGTTCAGCTACGCCCCCCGCTACGACCACTTCATCGGGGGCGAGTACGTCCCGCCCGCGAACGGTCAGTACTTCGAGAACCAGACCCCGGTCACCGGAGCCGTGTTCACCGAGATCGCCCGAGGCACCGCGGCCGACGTGGACCGAGCGGTCGAGGCGGGATGGAAAGCGTTCCCCGCCTGGTCGAAGACGAGCGTCGCCGAGCGCGCGGTGATCCTCAATCGCATCGCCGACCGCATGGAGGAGCACCTCGAGGAGATCGCCGTCGCCGAGAGTTGGGAGAACGGCAAGCCGGTCCGCGAGACCCTGGCCGCCGACATCCCCTTGGCGATCGACCACTTCCGGTACTTCGCCGGGGCGATCCGTGCGCAGGAGGGCGGCATCTCGGAACTCGACCATGACACGGTCGCCTACCACTTCCACGAACCGCTCGGCGTCGTCGGACAGATCATCCCCTGGAACTTCCCGATCCTCATGGCCGTGTGGAAGCTCGCACCGGCGCTCGCAGCAGGCAACTGCGTCGTGCTGAAGCCGGCCGAGCAGACCCCGGCGTCGATCCACCTCATCGTCGACCTCGTGAAGGACCTGCTGCCGGCCGGGGTGCTCAACGTCGTCAACGGCTTCGGCATCGAGGCCGGCGCCCCGCTGGCCTCCCACCCGCGGATCCGGAAGATCGCGTTCACCGGTGAGACCACGACCGGTCGCCTGATCATGCAATACGCGAGCGAGAACCTCATCCCGGTGACGCTGGAGCTCGGCGGCAAGAGCCCGAACGTGTTCTTCGAGGACGTGGCGCGCGAGCACGACCAGTACTACGAGAAGGCGCAGGAGGGCTTCACGATGTTCGCCCTGAACCAGGGCGAGGTCTGCACCTGCCCGAGTCGGGCGCTCGTCCAGCGTTCCATCTACGACGGCTTCGTGGGCGACGCGCTGGCCCGCATCGGCAAGATCAAGCAGGGTAATCCGCTCGACACGGACACGATGATCGGTGCCCAGGCGTCGAACGACCAGCTCGAGAAGATCCTCTCCTACATGGACATCGGCAAGCAGGGCGGCGCGAAGCTGCTCATCGGCGGCGAGCGCGCCGACCTCGGCGGTGAGTTGAGCGGCGGGTTCTACGTCCAGCCGACCGTCTTCGAGGGGGCGAACGACATGCGGATCTTCCAGGAGGAGATCTTCGGGCCCGTGCTCGCGCTCACGAGCTTCGCCGACTACGACGAGGCGATCTCCATCGCGAACGACACCCTCTACGGCCTCGGCGCCGGTGTGTGGAGCCGTGAGGCGACGACGCTGTACCGGGCCGGGCGGGCCATCGAGGCGGGACGCGTCTGGTCGAACACCTACCACCAGTACCCGGCGCACGCGGCGTTCGGCGGGTACAAGCAGTCGGGCATCGGCCGGGAGAACCACAAAATGATGCTCGACCACTACCAGCAGACGAAGAACCTGCTCGTGAGCTACGCGGAGGGGCCGATGGGCTTCTTCTGATCGACATCCCCGGTCCCTGAGCCCCCATCCGGTCCCTGAGTCCCCATCCGGTCCCTGAGCCTGTCGAAGGGCGCCCTTCGACAGGCTCAGGGACCGGCGGAGGGGCAGGGCCGGATCCACGACACGACGAAGGAGGACACCATGACCGGACGGGTCGACGTCACCGACGCTGCGGCCGCACTGGTGCGGGAGATGACCGCGCTGCACGGACCGCTCATGTTCCATCAGTCCGGCGGCTGCTGCGACGGGAGTTCGCCCATGTGCTACCCCGTCGGGATGTTCCGCACGGGCGCGGTCGACGTCCTGCTCGACACGCTCGACGTGCCCGGGCTCGACGCGCCCGTCGAGGTCTACATGTCGCGTTCCCAGTTCGAGTACTGGAAGTACACGCACCTGACGATCGACGTGGTGCAAGGGCGCGGCAGCGGGTTCAGTGTCGAGGCCCCGACGGGGCAGCGCTTCCTCATCCGCTCGCGCATGCTCGACGACGCCGAACTCGAGCGGTTCGGACTCGTCGACAGCGCGCCGGACTGAGCGCTCGCGACCGATGCGGCCGATGGCGTAGACTGGGCACACGCCCGTCGGGCGCCCGTGTCGGTCTCGTGCAACGCTCTGTTGCTCCACGACGACCAGTCGGGCCCGGCGCCCGTCTCTTCCGGCCCCTCGGCCGATGAGGCTCTTCGACTGCTCAGGAGGAGCATGCCGCACACCGGCCAGCAACGCCGTTCCCAGGGGCGTTCCAGCACCCGTTCATCTGGCCGCTCGAACCCCAGAGGGTCCTCGTCGCGTCACGACGACGACGCGCCGATCATCCCCATCCTCGCCCGCAAGGTGCGCGAGGTCGAGGCGAAGGCGCAGAAGGGCAAGGTCGGGCCAACCAACCGGACCAAGTACCAGGTCATCGCCTTCCTCGTCCGCGAGGAACGTGCCAGGGTCAAGGCCGACACGAGCTACAGCGACGCCACGCGGGCCGAGCTCCTGAAGCGTCTCGACGGTGTGGCGACCATCCTCGCCAAGACGGCGGCGCGCGACACCTCGCTCATCCAGCTCCTCGAGGCCGACGCCGCGACGAGCCCCGTCGCGCAGCGGCTCCGGCGCGACTGGCTCCTCGAGTCGGGCGCCGAACTCAGCGCCGACGAACTCATCATCACCGTCGAGAAGCCCGTCGTGGAATCAGTCGTCCCGGCCGAGCTCGCCGAGAAGCAAGTCATCCCGCAGTCGGTCAAGGCACGTCAGTTGGCCAATCCGTTCCTCGCCCCGGACTTCAGCCAGGCGGCACCGCAGCCGACCGTGCGTCGACGACTCGACAGCTGGGAGCTCATGGGCCCCCTGTACAAGGCGTTCGAGCTCGGTTCCGGCGGGGGAGCGGCCTCGATGGACCTGCCCGAGGCCCCGAAGCTCGACCGGCTCTCGCCGCGCGGGCTCGAGGTCATGAAGCACCAGGCGCGCTTCGTCGAGAGCGTCCGTGAAGGACACCGTTCCTTCCTGCTCGCCGACGAGCCGGGCCTCGGCAAGACCGCGCAGTCGGTCCTCGCCGCCTCGGTCGCCGAGGCGTACCCGCTCCTCGTCATCGTCCCGAACGTCGTCAAGATGAACTGGGCGCGCGAGGTCGAGCGCTGGACGCCACACCGACGCGCCACGGTCATCCACGGCGACGGCCAGGCGCTCGACGCCTTCGCCGACGTCATCATCGTGAACTACGAGGTCCTCGACCGCCACCTCGCCTGGCTCGGGACGCTCGGCTTCCGCGGCATGGTGGTCGACGAGGCGCACTTCATCAAGAACCTCCACTCCCAGCGCTCGCAGCACGTGCTGTCACTCGCGAACCGGATCCGGAAAGCGACGCCCGGCCAGGACCCGCTGCTGCTCGCGCTGACGGGTACGCCGCTGATCAACGACGTCGAGGACTTCAACGCCATCTGGCAGTTCCTCGGCTGGATCAAGGACGGCAAGCCGACCGCCGAACTCATGGAGCGGCTCGAGGACACCGGCCTGACCCCGGCCGAGCACGCCTTCTACGCCGCCGCGCGGTCCGCCGTCATCGACATGGGCATCGTGCGCCGCAAGAAGCTCGACGTCGCCAAGGACCTGCCCGCCAAGCGCGTCGCCGACCTCCCGGTCGAGCTCGACGACGAGGCGATCCGGTCCATCCGCGACGCGGAGGCCGAGCTCGGGCAACGGCTCAAGTCCCGCTACGTGCGGGTCCTGGAGTCGCGTGGTGAGCGCGTCGACGCGCTGCACGAGCCGAACACCGACCTCATGCGCATGGTCGCCCAGGCCGAGCTCGACGAGTCCAAGGCCGCCGGTGGCACGGAGAACGTGTTCACCATGATCCGCAAGATCGGTCAGGCGAAGGCCGTCCTCGCCGCCGACTACACGGCGCAGCTCGCGAGGTCCGTGGGCAAGGTCGTGTTCTTCGCGAAGCACATCGACGTGATGAACGCGGCCGAGCAGTTGTTCGCGGGTCGCGGCTTGAAGACGGTGTCGCTCCGCGGCGACCAGACCGCGCAGGCGCGTCAGGCCGCGATCGACGCGTTCAACACCGATCCGGAGGTCGCGGTCGCCGTCTGTTCGCTCACCGCCGCCGGCGTCGGCGTCAACCTGCAGGCCGCGTCCAACGTCGTGCTCGCCGAGTTGTCCTGGACGGCCGCCGAGCAGACCCAGGCGATCGACCGCGTGCACCGCATCGGTCAGGAGGAGCCGGTCACCGCCTGGCGGATCATCGCCGCGCACACGATCGACGCGAAGGTCGCGGAACTCATCGACAGCAAGCAGGGCCTGGCCGCTCGCGCGCTCGACGGCAGCGACCAGGACGTCGCGTCGGTCGACTCGGTGCAGCTGAACGCCCTCGTCCACCTGCTCCGCGAGGCGCTGGGCGCCTGACGTCCGGTTCGTCCGGCCGGGTGACCACGGGTCGCCCGGCCGGACGTCGTCGGCTGGTCAGACGCCGAGTGCCGCCTTCACCTGAGCGAGCGACGGGTTCGTCGCGGTCGAGCTGTCGGGGAAGATCACCGTCGGGACCGTCTGGTTGCCGCCGTTCAGCGAGGCGACGAGGTCGGCGGTCCCCGGGACCTGCTCGATGTCGACCTCGGTGAACGGGATGCCGGCTGCGGACAGCTGGTGCTTCAGTCGGGCGCAGTACCCGCACCAGGTCGTGGAGAACATCGTGATGCCGCCATCGGCGGGCAGGTAGTCGTCGGCACTCATCCCAGCAGCCTAACCCCGGTGGACGAGGCACCGACCCTCTGGGCCGGAGGACCGTCCGCGCCGGATGAAGCACCGTCGGCGAGACGGTATTGTCGGGGATGACTCCCGGCACCTGAGGTGCCCCGATCCCCATGAGGACTGTTGATATGAGAATTGGTGTGCTCACGAGCGGCGGCGACTGCCCCGGCCTGAACGCGGTCATCCGAGGAGCGGTCCTCAAGGGGACGAAGATCCACAACCAGGAGTTCATCGGCATCCGCGACGGCTGGCGAGGAGTCGTCGAGGGCCTGACGATGCCGCTCGACCGCCACAGCGTGCGTGGTCTCGCCAAGCAGGGTGGCACCATCCTCGGCACGAGCCGCACCAACCCGTTCGAAGGACCGCACGGCGGCCCGGAGAACGTCCAGCACACCATGGACCGGCTCGGCATCGACGCGCTCATCGCCATCGGCGGAGAGGGCACGCTCGCCGCTGCGAAGCGGCTCACCGACGCCGGCCTCAAGATCGTCGGCGTCCCGAAGACGATCGACAACGACCTCGACGCCACCGACTACTCCTTCGGCTTCGACACCGCCGTCGAGATCGCGACCGAGGCCATCGACCGCCTCCGGACGACTGGCGAGTCCCACAAGCGGTGCATGGTCATCGAGGTCATGGGCCGGCACGTCGGCTGGATCGCCCTGCACGCCGGCATGGCGGCGGGTGCCCACGCCATCCTCATCCCGGAACAGCCGCAGTCGATCGAGCAGATCTGCGAGTGGGCGGACAGCGTCTACCAGCGCGGTCGCGCCCCGATCATCGTCGTGTCCGAGGGCTTCACGCTCGACACCATGGAGACCGCGCACTCCGAGAAGGGACTCGACGCGTTCAACCGTCCCCGTCTCGGCGGCATCGCCGACGTGCTCGCACCCGAGATCGAGCGCCGCACGGGCATCGAGTCCCGCGCGACCGTGCTCGGCCACCTGCAGCGCGGTGGCGTCCCGAGCGCCTACGACCGCGTGCTCGCCACCCGCCTCGGTATGGCCGCCATCGACTCCGTCATGGCCGGCGACTGGGGCACGATGATCGCACTCCGCGGCACCGAACTCGTCAACTGCCGCTTCGAAGAGGCGCTCGGCAAGCTGAAGACCGTGCCGCAGGAGCGCTACGACGAAGCGGCGATCCTCTTCGGCTAGACACCCGCCGCACCGACGACGCCCCTGCTCCGGACGGAGCAGGGGCGTCGTCGCTTCCGATCAGGCCGGATCGGTGTCCGTGAGTTCGAGCACATCGAGCAGCCAGGCGAGCTCCTCGGCGCGCTCACGCCACGCGTTGTAGCGGCCGCTCACCCCGCCGTGCCCGGCGCTCATCTCGATCTTCATCAGTGCCGGTGCTCCGGCGTCCCGCAGACGGGCCACCCACTTCGCGGGTTCCACGTACAGGACGCGGGTGTCGTTGAGGCTCGTCGTCGCGAGGATGCGCGGGTAGCGCTTCGCCGGGTCGACGTTCTCGTAGGGGCTGTACGCCTTCATGTACGCGTAGACCTCGGGGTCGTGGAGCGGATCGCCCCACTCGTCCCATTCGATGACCGTCAGGGGGAGCGACGGGTCGAGGATGCTCGTCAGCGCGTCGACGAACGGGACGCCGGCGAGGATGCCGGCGAAGCGGTCGGGAGCACGGTTCGCCACGGCGCCCATGAGGAGGCCACCGGCGCTGCCGCCCTCGGCGACGAGCCGGGCAGGCGTCGTCCAGCCCTCGCGGATGAGGTGGTCGGCCACGTCGACGAAGTCGCTGAAGCTGTTCTGCTTGTGGAGCTTCTTGCCGTCCTCGTACCAGTGACGCCCGAGTTCGCCGCCGCCGCGCACATGGGCGATCGCGAAGGTCACGCCGCGGTCGAGCATCGACAGCCTCGCGATCGAGAAGGACGGGTCCATGCTCGCCTCGTACGAGCCGTACCCGTAGAGGTGGAGCGGCCCTGGCCCCTGGACACCGACCCGGCGCACGATGGAGATCGGCACGCGGGTCCCGTCCACGGCCGTCGCCCACTCCCGGAACTGCTCGTAGTCCGCCGGGTCGTAGTCGCCGAGGACCGGCTGCTGCTTGCGCACGAAGCGTTCGCCGGACCGGACGTCGAGTTCGAGCACCGTGGACGGCGTCACGAGCGACCCGTATCCGAACCGGAGCATCGGTTGGGCCCATTGACCGTTGCCGTGCCAGCCGACGGTGGACAGCGGTTCGTCGAAGGCGATCTCGTCGATGTCGCCACTCGTCGGGTCGAGCAGGCCGATGCGGGTCAGGCCGTCGCGCCGGTAGGAGACGGTGGTCACGGCCTCGAACGCCTCGACGTCCTCGAGCCGGCGCTCGCTGCTGTGCGCGACGACGACCCGCGCCGTGCCGAGCGGATCCGACAGCGGCACGTCGACGAGCTCGAAGTCCGGCGCGTCCCGGTTGTGCAGGATGAGCAACCGGTCTGCGCCGTCGGCCACCCGGTGTTCGACGCTGTACTCGACGCCGTCGGTCCGCGGCCAGACGACCCGCGCCTCCTCGGACAGTGCGTCGGCGGGGACGAGCCGGGTCTCGCTCGTGACCGAGGAGCCGGCCTCGATCAGGAGCAGCGCGCGGCTACGGGTGAATCCGGCGCCGACCCAGAACCGCTCGTCGGGCTCGTGGAAGAGGACCGTGTCGTCGTCCTGGGACGTCCCCACCCGGTGCAGGTGCACGGTGTCGGGGCGCCAGCTCTCGTCGACCGTCGTGTAGACGATGGCGGTGCCGTCGGGGGAGAACTCCGCCCCGCCCGCGGTCCCGAGGAGCTCGTCGTCGAGGTCGACGCCACTCGCGAGGTCCCGGACACGGACGGTGTACCGCTCGTCGCCTTCAACGTCGACGCCGTAGAGCAGTCGCGTGCCGTCGTCCGACACGTCGAAGCTGCCGAGGGAGAAGAACTCGTGGCCCTCCGCCTCGACGTTGGCGTCGAGGATGATCTGCTCGCCGGGGGCCGCGCCGCCCTCGGGCAGGGTCGGCGGCGTCCAGTCCTCCGGGTCGGTGACCGGGATGCGGCACTGGATGCCGTACTGGCGGCCTTCGACACTGCGGCCGTAGTACCACCACGCACCGGAACGGGTCGGGACCGAGAGGTCGGTCTCGAGCGTGCGACTCTTGATCTCCTGGAAGATGCGCTCGCGCAGTCCTGCCAGATGGGCCGTCTCCTGCTCGGTGTAGGCGTTCTCCGCCTCCAGGTGCGCGATCACCTCCGGTGACTCCTTCTCGCGGAGCCACTCGTACGGGTCCACCACGGTGTCGCCGTGGTGGGTGCGTTCGGTCGGTCGGGTCTGGGCACGGGGGGCAGAGAGCTTCGCCATGGTCCAACGCTAGTCGAGAGGCGCCCTCCCAGCCCGCTCGGAGCCATCCGAGGGCCGCCGGGTCTAGCGTGGGGTGATGACGACCATCCCAACATTCGCGCTCAACGACGGTTCGAGCGTCCCCGCGATCGGTTTCGGCACGTACCCCCTGCGAGGCCGCGAGGGCACCGACGCCACGCTGTCCGCCATCGACGCGGGCTACCGACTGATCGACACCGCCGTGAACTACCGCAACGAGGACGCCGTCGGCGCCGCGGTCCGCGAGACCGACGTCCCCCGCGACGAACTCGTCGTCGCGACGAAGCTGCCCGGCCGCGACCACGGCTTCGAGGAGACCATCACCTCGTGCCGCGGATCCCTGGCCTCGCTCGGCCTCGACCACATCGACCTGTACCTCATCCACTGGCCGAACCCCTCCGTCGGCCGCTTCGTCGAGTCGTGGAAGGCCATGATCCAGCTGCAGCGCGAGGGCCTCGTCCGCAGCATCGGCGTCTCGAACTTCACCGAGGAGTTCCTGACCCGCCTCGCCGACGACACGGGTGTGCTGCCGGCCGTCAACCAGGTCGAGCTGCACCCGTACTTCCCGCAGGAGGAACTCCTCGCCTTCCACCGCGAGCACGGTGTCGTCACCGAGGCGTGGAGCCCGCTCGGCAAGGCACAGGCGCCGTTCGCCGAGGAACCCGTCGCAGCGGCCGCCGCGGCGCACGACGTCTCACCGGCGCAGGTCGTCCTGCGCTGGCACCACCAGCGCGGCGTGCTCCCGATCCCGAAGTCCGCCTCCCCGGAACGCCAGCGCACGAACATCGACGTCTTCGGCTTCGAGCTCAGCGACACCGAGGTGCAGGCGATCACCGCACTCGGGCGAACCGACGGCAGGCTCTTCGACGGAGACCCCAACACCCACGAGGAGATGTGAGTCCCGGCGGGCGCGTCCGCGCGCCCGCCGGCACCCCTCCTAGACTTGGCCGGGTGAAGCCCAGACGTCGTCGCCTGTCCCCGGTCCGTGCCCGCTCCTCGCGGGTGCTTCTCGTCGCCCTGGCCCTGGGGGTGGGTGCACCGCTCGTCGCGACCCTGGCGAGCACGCAGCCCGCCGCGGCCGACGCTCGGACCGACGTGTCCGACTTCACCTTCGCGTCCTTCGACGGCGACTACACCCTGAGTCGTGGCGGCGACGGTCAAGCCGAGCTGCGCGCGGTCGAGACCTTCGTCGCGGAGTTCCCCGACTCCGACCAGAACAAGGGCATCATCCGAGCGATCCCCGACGAGTTCGACCGGGCACCACTGCACACCGAGATCGTCTCGGTGACCGACGCCGACGGTGCGCCATTGGAGTGGGAGACCGACCGCGACGGTGACTTCCTCGAGCTGTCGCTCGGGACGGACGACTACGTGCGCGGCACGCAGAGCTACATCATCACCTACACGCAGCGCGGCGTCGTCGGCGCCTATCGCGACACACGCTCCGACGAGTTCTACTGGGACGCGCCCGGGACCGGCTGGGACCAGCCGTTCGCCGACGCCAGCATGACGGTGCGGGTCGCGCCCGACATCGCCGACACGCTAACCGGTGACGGCGCCTGCTACCGCGGGGATCCGGACGACAGCTCGCCGTGCGACCTCTCCCAAGCGGAGGACGCCGACGGAGACGTCTTCACGACCTCCTCCGTCCCGTTGCAGGCCCGCCAGACGCTGACGGTCGCGATCGGGTTCGAACCGGGCACGTTCGTCCAACCGGCCCGCCCCGGCGAGGCACCGGTCTTCTCCATCGTCCCGATCGTCCTCGGCGCGCTGTCGGCCGCGGGGCTCGGAGCACTCCTGTGGATCCGACTGCGCTTCTGGCGGGACCACCCTGGTCGTGGCGTCATCGTGCCGCAGTACTCCGCCCCGAAGCAGATGAACCTCCTGCTGGCGGGCGACCTCGCCGGTCGCGCCGCCTCGTCGATGGCCGCCGAGATCGTCAGCCTCGCCGTCCGCGGCAAGCTCCGGATCGTGGACGGACCGGGCGAGAAGGACTATTCCCTGCAGTACCTCGACGACAGCGCGACGGATGAGCAGGAACGGCGCGTGCTCGCCGCGCTCTTCCCCGACCGGAACCGACCGCGGGAGATGAAGGAGGTCGACCCGGCGCTCGGCAAGGCGGTCACCGCGGAACTCGCGGCCGCCAAGCGGAACGCCCTCGACCTCGGCCTCCGACGCTCGGTCTCCTCCGGGCGGGCGTGGATCATCGTGGGGGCGCTCGCCGTCCTGGGCGTCGCCGGGATCGTCTTCTTCGGGGTCGCCTACTCCCAGCGAGCGGACAACGGCTGGTCGGTCGCCGCGCTCTTCGTGACCGGGATCGCGCTGCTCGCCGGGATCGTGTTGGCCATCGCACCGAAACCGCTCACCGCCACCGGTGCCGATGCGCGGGACGAGTTGCTCGGCCTCCGCGACTACCTCGCGCTGGCGGAGCAGGACCGCTTCCGCATGTTGCAGAGCCCCGACGGTGCCGAACGGGTGGACCTCGGCGACCCCGGCCAGCTCGTCCGGGTCACCGAACGGCTCCTGCCCTTCGCCGTGCTCTGGGGCGTGGAGCGCGAGTGGGCGAAGGAACTCGGCATCCGCTACGAGCAGGCCGGGAGTGCGCCGTCGTGGTACGCCTCGAACACCCCGTTCCAGGCGGCGATGTTCGCGAACGCGTTCTCCGGCTTCTCCGGATCGGCGTCGAGTACGTCGGCGTCCTGGTCGACCAGTGGGGGAGCGAGCTCGTCCGGCGGCTCGACCGGCGGCGGCTTCGCGGGCGGCGGCGGAGGCGGCGGAGGCGGCGGCGGGCGCTGATCGGCGTCGAGTTGACCTCGACCGGGCAGGGTGTAAGGATCATGTACGGCGGGTGAACCGCCCGTATCCAGCACGTGAATTCCCCCCAAACATCTCGTCGGGGAGCACTGTGTCCGTATTCGCTCCGCCTCGAGAAAGACACCAGTGGAACTCGTTACCCTGACTGTCGTGCTGGTCATCGCACTGGCACTGTTCTTCGACTTCACGAACGGGTTCCACGACACGGCGAACGCCATGGCGACCCCGATCGCCACGGGCGCCCTCAAGCCGAAGACCGCCGTCCTGCTCGCCGCGATCCTCAACCTCGTCGGTGCGTTCCTGTCCACGGAGGTCGCGAAGACCATCTCGGGCGGGCTCATCCGAGAGGGCGAGGGCGGCATCCGGATCGGACCGGAGCTGATCTTCGCCGGGCTCATCGGCGCGATCGTCTGGAACATGCTGACCTGGCTCCTCGGTCTGCCGTCGTCGTCCAGCCACGCACTGTTCGGCGGGCTCATCGGCGCGGCGATCGTCGGCGCCGGCTTCGGCTCGATCGACTTCGGTGTCGTCCTCTCCAAGGTCATCCTCCCGGCGTTGATCGCCCCCGTCACGGCGGGGCTGGTCGCCTACTCGGCGACGAAGCTCGCCTATCGGATCACGCGCCGCTACGACGGCAAGCCCGACGGTCGCGACGGGTTCCGGTACGCGCAGATCTTCTCCTCGTCCCTCGTCGCCCTCGCGCACGGTACGAACGACGCACAGAAGACCATGGGTGTCATCACGCTCACCTTCATCGCGGTCGGCGTGCAGGCGGTCGGGACCGGCCCCGAGCTCTGGGTCATCGTCGTCTGTGCCCTCGCCATCGCGCTCGGCACCTACATGGGCGGCTGGCGGATCATCAAGACCATCGGCACGGGACTCACCGACGTCAAGCCGGCGCAGGGCTTCGCGGCCGAGACGAGCACCGCCGCGACGATCCTCGCGTCGAGCCACCTCGGCTTCGCCCTCTCCACCACGCAGGTCGCCTCCGGATCCGTCATCGGCTCCGGTCTCGGGCGGCGCGGATCGAAGGTCCGCTGGGGGACCGCCGGGCGCATCGCCCTCGGCTGGTTGATGACCCTGCCCGCGGCCGGCATCGTCGGGGCACTCGCCGCCGCCGTCGCCCACCTCGGTCTTGTCGGCATCATCATCGACGCCGTGGTGGGGGTCGGTGTCATCCTCACCATCTTCCTGATCTCGCGCCGGAACCAGGTCGACCACAGCAACGTCGTCAGCGAGGTCGCCGACTCCGGTCGTGCGGTCAAGATCAAGCGCAACCCCAAGCCCAAGAAGGTGAAGAAGTGATCGACTGGGCAGCATTCCTGATCGTCTTCGCGACGTCGCTCATCGGTGCGACCGCGATCGTCAGTCTGTACTCCCTCGGGCTCCGGCTCCTGACCACCGCCGGACGCGTGCCCGTGGTGGCGCCGGCCGAGTTCACCGACGCGATCACGGTCATCACGCCGGAGGAGGCCGCGAAGGCGGCGAAGCGGGCCGCGAAGGCCGCTCGGAAGAACCCGTTGACTCCGGCGCAGCAGAACCTGGCCCGCGCCGGCGCCTACGCCTGCTTCGCCCTGTGTGCGGCGGCGGTCCTCTTCGGCATCTACCTGATCGTGCCGTTCTTCCACCAGGGCTGACCCCTCGGATCCGCCGGCGCACCGCGCTGACGCGAGCGCGGGCCACAGGTCCGGGACCGATCCGTGTGGGGGCGCCAGCGCGGTGCGCTGACGCGAACCGCACCTACCCGGCGTGACCGCGCGTCACACACGTGAGCGCGGGGCTCGAGAGACCCGCGCTCACGCGTACGACCCGCGCTGACGCCAGCGCACCGCGCTGACGCACCCGCACCGGACGGGTCAGGCGGTCTTCCGCCAGCGGCCGATGGTCGTCATCACGTGGTAGATGACGATCGCGGCGATCGTGCCGAGCGCGATCCCGTTGAAGCTGACGTCGCCACCCGCCACCCAGGTGAAGTCCGCGATGCCGATGATGAGCGCCGTCGCCGCGGTGAACTGGTTGACGGGCTTCGAGAAGTCGACCTTGTTGTCGAGCCAGATCTTCACGCCGATGATCCCGATGAGTCCGTACAGGGCCGTCGTGACGCCGCCGAGGACGCCCGCCGGGATGGTGTTGATGACCGCACCGACCTTGGGGGAGAGGCCGAGGAGGACCGCGAACAGACCGGCGACCCAGTAGGCCGCCGTGGAGTAGACCCGCGTCGCCGCCATGACGCCGATGTTCTCGCCGTAGGTCGTCGTGCCCGAACCGCCGCCGAAGCCGGCCAGCATCGTCGCCAGGCCGTCGGACAGGAGCGCGCGACCGGTCTGCTTGTTGACCGAGGCGTCGGTCATCTGCGCGACGCCACGGATGTGGCCGACGTTCTCGGCGATGAGGACGAGCACGACGGGGAGGAACGCCGGGAGGACCGCCCAGACCGCCGGGTTCGAGATCGGGTTGTCCGCGAGGTGGAACTCGGGGAGGCCGACCCACGCGGCGTCCGCGATCTTCGAGAAGTCGATCTCCTGACGGATCGCCGCGACGATGTACCCGACCACGACACCGATGACGATCGACAGTCGGCCGAGGATCCCGCGGAAGACGACGGTCGACAGGATGACGGCCGCGAGCGTCACGAGGGCGGTGATCGGAGCCGCCACGAAGTTGTTCTTCGCGGCGGGGGCGAGGTTGAACCCGATGAGCGCGACGATGGCACCGGCGACGACCGGCGGCATGAGCGCATCGATCCACCCGGTGCCCGTGACCTGCACGATGACGCCGACGAGCGCCAGGAGGAGCCCCACCGCGAGGATGCCGAAGAGGGCGCTGCCCATGCCCTGGCTCGCGACCGCGGCGGAGATGGGGGCGATGAAGGCGAACGAGGAGCCGAGGTAGCTCGGCACGCGGTTCTTGGTGATGACGAGGAACAGGATGGTGCCGACGCCCGAGAAGAACAGCGTCGTGGTGGGCGGGAACCCGGTCAGCACGGGGACGAGGAACGTGGCGCCGAACATCGCGACGACGTGCTGCATGCCGAGTCCGATGGTCCGCGGCCAGGTGAGCCGTTCTCCGGGGCCGACGATCGCGTGGGTCGGGACGTGCTTGCCGTCGCCGTGCAGAGTCCAGGGCAGCGCCATGTGAGCTCGATTCCGTGAGGAGGGTGCTGGGTAAGGGGTCCAGCCGATCGTAGCGGCACCCTCGCATCCCGGTCGTCGCGGGGCGGTCCGCCGTGCCGGTACGCTGGTTGCTTCGATGCAGACCCAGGAGGTCCAGTGACCACGACGCCCACCGCTCCGCGCTCGTTCCGAGAGCGTCTCGACGGTTTCTTCGAGATCAGCAAGCGCGGCTCGACCGTCGGAGGCGAGGTGCGCGGCGGCCTCGTGACCTTCGTCGCGATGGCCTACATCGTCATCCTCAACCCGATCATCCTGAGCGGCTCGGCCGACGTCACCGGTGGCGAGCTCGGCTTCGCCCAGGTCGCCGCCGTGACCGCCCTGACCGCCGGCGTCATGACGATCCTCTTCGGTCTCGTGGCGCGGCTGCCGTTCGCCTTCGCGGCCGGCCTCGGCATCAACTCGTTCCTCGCGGTCAGCGTCGTCGGTCAGGTCACCTGGGCCGAGGCGATGGGGCTCGTCGTCATCAACGGGCTGATCATCGTCCTCCTCGCGGCGACCGGACTCCGCGCCATGATCTTCAACGCGGTGCCCATCCAGTTGAAGATCGCGATCACGGTCGGCATCGGCCTCTTCATCGCGTTCATCGGCTTCGTCGACGCCGGCTTCGTCCGCTCGACGGGCGCCGGTTCGCCGCCCGTCGGCCTCGGGATCGAGGGCTCGGTCGCCACCGTGCCGACCGCCGTGTTCGTCATCTCCCTGCTGCTCACGGGGGTGCTCGTCGCACGCAAGATCAAGGGCGCCCTGCTCATCGGCATCGTCGCCTCCACGATCATCGCCATCATCGCCGAGGCCGTCTTCAAGGTCGGCGCCTCCAACGGCGGCGAGAACCCCGGTGGCTGGAACCTCAGCGTCCCGACCCTGCCCACCCAGGTCGTCGGGGTGCCCGACCTCAGCCTGCTCGGCCAGGTGAGCTTCGGCGGCTTCGAGCGCATCGGCGTCCTCGCCGCGCTCATGCTCGTCTTCACCCTCGTGTTCACGAACTTCTTCGACGCCATGGGCACGATGACCGGGCTCTCGAAGGAGGCCGGTGTGGCGGACGCCAAGGGCGACTTCCCGCGACTCCGCTCGGCGCTCATCGTCGAGGGTGTCGGTGCGGTCGCCGGTGGCGCGACCTCGTCCTCCTCCTCGACCGTCTTCATCGAATCCGGTGCGGGCATCGGCGAAGGGGCACGGACCGGCCTCGCGAACCTCGTGACCGGTGCGCTGTTCCTGCTCGCCATGTTCTTCACGCCGCTCACCCAGATCGTGCCCTCCGAGGTCGCCGCCGCCGCGCTCGTCATCGTCGGGACGCTCATGATGTCGCAGATCAAGGACATCGTCTGGACCGAGTTCTCGGTCGCGCTCCCGGTGTTCCTGACGGTCGTCGTCATGCCGCTGACGTACTCGATCGCCAACGGCATCGGCGCCGGCTTCATCGCCTGGGTCGTGCTCCGCTCCCTGTCCGGCAAGGCGCGCGAGATCAGCCCGCTGCTGTGGGTCGTCGCAGCCGGGTTCCTCGTCTTCTTCGCCCGCGGACCCATCGAGCAGCTCCTCGGCGTCGCGTCCTGACCGTCCGCGGTCGGCCGCCCTCGGGTGGTCGACCGCGGCGGAGCACGTCGGCGGTGGCTCGTAGACTCGGAGCATGACTTCCGACGTCCGTTTCGGTCAGTACCCGGCTCCCGACAGGGTCATCGTCCATCTGAGCGACCCGCACCTCCTGGCGGACGGCCGACGCCTCTACGACGCGGTCGACGTGCAGGCCAACCTGGAACAGGCCCTGCGCCAGATCGAGCGCATGCAGCTCCGGCCCGACGCGATGGTGTTCACGGGCGACCTCGCGGACCTCGGAGAGGCCGACGCCTACCGTCGACTCCGGGAGCGGGTCGAGCCCGTCGCCGAGCGACTCGGCACCACCATCGTCTGGCTCATGGGCAACCACGACGAACGGTCGGTCATGCGGACGGAGCTCCTCGACCTGCCGGCAGGGGAGCAGCCGCTCGACGCCGTCTGGGACTTCGGCGGCTTGCGCGTCATCGGCCTCGACTCGACCGTCCCGGGGTGGCACCACGGCGAGCTCGAGGACAGCCAGCTGCAGTGGCTGGAGTCGGTGCTGGCCACGCCGGCGCCGCTCGGCAGCATCCTCGCCATGCACCACCCGCCGGTGCCGTCGAGTATCCCGTTCTTCGACATCCTCGAGCTCCGCGACCAGCACCGGCTCGAGGCCGTGCTGCGCGGGAGCGACGTCCGGGCCATCCTGGGCGGCCATCTGCACTACTCCACCTCGAGCACCTTCGCCGGCATCCCCGTCCAGGTCGCCAGCGCGAGCTGTTACTCGATGAACCTCTCGCTCCCGTCCGTGGAGGTGAACGGGATGTTCGGCGGTCAGTCCTTCAACCTCGTGCACGTCTACGACGACCGCATCACCCACTCCACGGTCCCACTCGGTGACTACACCACCGCCGACACCTTCAGTGCGGCGTTCATCGACCGCATGGCCGCCCTGAGCCCGGCCGAGCGGCTGGAGGCGTTCTCGCGCAAGCGGTGACCCACGGTCGCTGAACCGCAGGCACGGAACCGTCTCGGGTCCAAGACACCGCAGAGGCATCGCGGATCGCACCCGGCTACGCTGGAAGGGACATCCACCCACCAGGCAACGGAGCCACGAGTGACGATCAGCACCACCAGCAGCAGCACCCCCACCACCCTTGGAGCAGACGACGACATGGCGGACAGGACGAACAGCGACGAGACTCGGACGGAGTCGGATTCACTCGGTTCAATGGAGATCCCGGCCGACGCGTACTGGGGCATCCACACGGCACGCGCGCTCGAGAACTTCCCCATCACGAAGCGTCCGATCTCCGTCTACCCCGACCTCGTCGTCGCCATCGCGAGCGTCAAGCAGGCCGCCGCCCGCGCGAACGCCGAGATCGGGGTCCTCGACCCGGCGAAGGCGAACCTCATCGACCGCGCGTGCCAGATCATCATCGACGGTGACTTCCACGAGGAGTTCATCGTGGGTGTGATCCAGGGCGGCGCAGGTACGTCGACGAACATGAACGCGAACGAGGTGATCACGAACATCGCGCTCGAGCTCGCTGGCCACGCCAAGGGCGAATACCAGTTCCTGCACCCGCTCGACGACACCAACCGGTCGCAGTCCACCAACGACGTCTACCCGACCTCGATCAAGATCGCGCTCGCGTTCTCGCTGCAGTTCCTCCTGACGGAGCTCGGCCTGCTGCGCGACTCGTGCAGCGCGAAGTCCGTCGAGTTCTCCCACGTCCTCAAGGTCGGGCGCACGCAGCTCCAGGACGCCGTCCCGATGACCCTCGGGCAGGAGTTCCACGGCTTCGCCACGACGCTGAACGAGGACTACGACCGCCTCCACGAGACCCTCTGGCTGCTCGCCGAGGTCAACCTCGGCGCCACCGCGATCGGGACGGGGATCACCGCCGACCCGCGCTACGCGGAGGCCGTCGTCCGTCACCTCAACCAGATCACGGGCCTCGCGCTCACCACGGCACCCGACCTCATCGAGTCGACGAGCGACGCCGGCGGGTTCATGTCGTTCAGCGGCACCCTGAAGCGGAGTGCCATCAAGCTCTCTAAGATCTGCAACGACCTGCGTCTGCTGTCGAGCGGTCCGCAGGCAGGCCTCGGCGAGATCAACCTGCCGCCCCGACAGGCCGGATCGAGCATCATGCCGGGCAAGGTCAACCCGGTCATCCCGGAGGTCGTGAACCAGGTGGCGTTCAGCGTCGTCGGCGCCGACATGACGGTCACGATGGCGGCCGAGGCCGGGCAGTTGCAGCTCAACGCCTTCGAACCGGTCATCGCCCACTCGCTGCTGCAGAGCATCGTCTGGATGGCACAGGCGTGCAAGACGCTGCGGGTGAACTGCATCGACGGCATCACGGCGAACGAGGAACGGCTCGAGGTGATGGTCGGCGCGTCCGTCGGCGTCATCACCGCCCTGACCCCGTTCATCGGGTATCAGTCGGCTGCGGCGCTCGCGAAGACCGCGCTGCTGACGGGCCGCAACGTCGCGGACCTCGTGGTCGAGGCCAACCTCATGACGCGCGACGAGGTGACGAAGCAGCTCTCGCCCGCACGGCTCTCGGGGATCGAGGCCATCACCTCGGCCATCCCGATCATCGACCTGCCGATCCCGGGCGCGGACTCCGACCCGAGTCGCTGACCGACGCGGCTGTGCACGACGAAGCCGTCCGGACCAGGGTCCGGACGGCTTCGTCGTGTGCTGTGGGGGAGTCGCTACCCGGCGGTGACCGTGCAGTGCGTCGTGAGCGATCCGACGCCTTCGACGGACACGGTGACCGTCGCGCCGTCGGTCAGGAAGACCTGCGGGTCGCGCGAGTATCCCGCGCCGCCCGGGCTGCCCGTCGAGATGAGCGTTCCGGGCAGGAGGGTCGCGGAGCCCGACAAGTGTTCGATGAGCGTCGCGACGCTGCGGACCATGTGACTGGTCGAGGAGTCCTGGAGCGTCACGCCGTCGAGGACGGTCGAGATGTGGAGGTCCTGCGGGTCGGGGATCTCGTCCGCGGTCACGACGACCGGGCCGGTCGGGGTGAACCCGTCGAAGGACTTGCAGCGCGACCACTGCGCCTCGGAGTACTGGATGTTGCGGGCGGTGATGTCGTTGACGACGGTGTACCCGAACACGTACCCGAGGGCGTCGGCCGCATCGACGTCGCGAGCGGCCCGGCCGATGACGACACCGAGCTCCGCCTCGTAGTCCACCTGCTCGCTGATCGCCGCTGGCCAGCTCGTGGTGCCCTCGTGACCGGTGAGCGAGTTCGCCCACAGGCCGAAGATGGTGGGGGCGTTGTCGGTCTTGAGGTTGAGCTCCTGCGAGTGCGCCGAGTAGTTGAGCCCGACCGCGAGGATCGTCGGCGGACGGAGGACCGCGGATGCGTGGACAAGCCCGTCGAGGGGTTCTCCGCTGACACCGTGGGCGAGCGACGTCTCGACGAAGCTCCGTACACGGTCCAGCTCGGCCGGGCCGCGCTCGATGAGCTCCTGGAGGTCGCGCGGGGCGTCCTCGAGGATCTCGTCGAGGAACACCGCCCCGGTGTCGCTGATGACGGCGAGTCGGACCCGCGGCTCTGCGGGGGTACTCGGCTGGTGGTCTGTGGCGACGAAATGGGCGAACTTCACCCGTCTACGGTATCGCAGGCGCGTCGGGCGCGGGCGTTGTGGACATAGCGGTCCGAGCTGCGGGTGCCCGGACACGATGGAACGGGATGCGAGGCGGATCCTCGGGCGACGGCCCCGGACAGACTCATCGCCCGGTGCTGCGGCAATGCCTGCGAGTCGCCCGGGCGATGAGTTGGTCTGTCCCTCCAGCATGCACCCGGGGGCCACGGCCCGCAACCCCCAAGTACCGGGTGCGGCGCCACGACCACGCCACCAGGGGCCGGCCCGGGACGTCACGCGCTCAGCGAAATCCGCATGAACCGATCGGGCGGAACTGCTTGGATGGAGTCATGACCGATTCAGCACGCACCAAGCCCGAGGTCGACGCCCCCACGGGCCCGGCCCCCACCGAACTCGTCATCGAGGACATCTTCCTCGGCGAGGGCGACGAGGCCCAGGCCTCCTCGACCGTCGACGTCCACTACCTCGGCGTCGGCTACGACTCCGGCGAGGAGTTCGACTCCTCCTGGAGCCGCGGGCAGTCCATCAACTTCCCGCTGCGCAACCTCATCCAGGGCTGGCAGCACGGCATCCCCGGCATGAAGGTCGGCGGTCGCCGCAAGCTCACGGTCCCGCCGGAGCTCGCCTACGGCCCGGCCGGCGGTGGCCACCAGCTCTCCGGCCAGACGCTCGTCTTCGTGATCGACCTCCTGGGCGTCAAGTAACCATCCGCAGGTCACCCCTCGTCTCTCTCGACCGACGTGTCGCGGAGGCGAGGGGTGTCGCATGTCTCCCAGACCGAACGAGGACCACATGACCACCGCAACCCAGTACGTCGACCGCCTGACGGCGACCATTCCGGACTTCCCGACGCCCGGCATCCTGTTCCGCGACCTGACCCCGGTCTTCGCCGACGCCGACGCCTTCCGCGCGATCATCGACGAGCTGGCGGCGCGCTTCGAGGGTCGCTTCGACGCCGTCGCCGGTGTCGAAGCCCGTGGGTTCCTGCTCGCCGCGGCCGTCGCGTACGCGACCCACACGCGACTGGTCCCCATCCGCAAGGCGGGCAAGCTGCCGGGTGAGGTGCTCCGCGAGGACTACGGACTCGAGTACGGTGCCGCCGCCCTGGAACTGCGCACTGAGCAGCTACCGGCCGGGACGCGCGTGCTCATCCTCGACGACGTGCTAGCGACGGGCGGCAGCTGCGGTGCGGCGGTCAACCTCATCGAGCGCGCCGGATACGAGGTGGCAGGGCTCGGGCTGGTGCTCGAGCTCGAGGGACTGCCCGGCCGAGCCTCGCTCAGCGGTCGCGACGTCTTCTCGATCGCCACGGCTCCCGCCTAGACGCTACGGCGTCGGCGTCCGGGCGTCGTAGCGGCGGAAGGCCCCCTGGACGCGGACGAGCGTCCAGACGAGGACGACGACCAGGAGTCCGCCGGCGAGCGCCGGTACCCAGAGCGCGAAGGCCGAAGCCGCGAGGCCGATGTAGAGGTCGCCGACGCGGGGTCCACCGGTCACGACGACGGTGAAGACGCCCTGCAACCGGCCCCGCACGGCATCGGGCACGGCCGCCTGGAGGATCGTCATCCGGAAGATCGAACTGATGTTGTCGGCCGCTCCGGCGACGGCGAGGGCGATCGCCGCGATCACGATGGCGGGGAGGTTCGCGTCGGCGGCATCGTGCGTCGCCGTTCCGGAGAACGTGACCCACGAGAGGACCGCGCCGAAGCAGGCGATGGCGAGCCCGTAGACGATGATGGCCCGCTCGATGGCGCGGCCCTGGCGGTCGATCCGGCCGAGTCGTCCGGAGACGAGGCTCGACAGCAGGGTGCCGACCGCGCCGGCCGCGGTCAGGACCCCGACGGTGATCGCGCCGCCGCCGAGCAACAGGGTGCCGACGGCGGGGTAGAGCACCCGCGGGTTGCCGAACGTCATCGCGACGATGTCGACGATGAACGTCATCCGGACGTTGGGGGCCGTCCGGAGGAAGGTCCAGCCGTCGACCAGGCTCGCGAGGCCCGGGAGCCGGCTGACGCCGCCTTCGGGCAGGATCTTCGGCAGCGACGCGATCCCGAGGAAGGCGGCGACGAACAGCACGACGTCGATCGTGTAGGTCCAGCGGAATCCGACGCCGGCCACGAGGACGCCGGCGAGTGCTGGTCCGACCGTCACCATGACCCCCGCGGCGATGCCGGACAACGCCGCGGCGGACGGCAGGAGGCGGGCCGGCAGCAGTCGGGGGAGGATCGCCTGCCGCGTCGTCCCGACGACGGTCGTCGACACGGCGTTGATCGTCGTGAGGAGGTACAGGGGCCAGACCAGCTCCGAACCGCTCCAGGCGAGCACCGCGATGATCGCCGTGGACACCCACGTGACCACGGCGGCCGTCAGGGCGACCGTGCGTCGGTCGAACGCGTCCGCGAGCATGCCCCCGTAGAGCCCGAAGCAGATCATCGGGATGAGGGCGATGACGCCCACGAGCGAGACCGCGAACGTCGACGCGGTGAGGTCGTAGACCTGGAGGCCGACGGCGACGATGGTCATCTGGCCGCCGATCCCGGTGATCGCCCCGCCGATCCACAGGCGGGCGAAGGCGGGACTCTCCCGGAGTGGACTCAGATCGACGAGGAGCCCGCGCCGGCCGGATCCGGGTGCAGCGCTCACCGGGGCATCGGGTGACGGGATGTGGCGCGCTCAGACATGCACCTCAGCCTACGCGCGTCGCGGCAGGGCTCCGCGGCGAGGGTCATGCGCTGCGGCGAGGGGCAGGGGCTGCCCGGAGTCGGTTGTCAGCGCGCTCGGGCAGGATGGAGACATGCGTCTCTGGTCGATCCATCCCCGGTACTTCGACGCCCAGGCGCTGACGTCGTCCTGGCGTGAAGGGCTGATCGCCCAACGGGTCCTGCAGGAGCCAGGATCGAGCCTCCGTGCACACCCGCAGCTCCAGCGCTTCCTCGAGGCCGACGAACCGTTGGAGGCGATCGCGGCCTATCTCAACGGTGTCGCCGACGAGGCGCAGGAGCGCGACATCGTCTTCGATCGCGCGCGGGTCGTCGCCTCCGGCGTCCTCCGGGACCCTCTCGTCGTGACCGACGGCCAGCTCGACTACGAATGGGGCAACCTGCGGCGGCACCTGCTCGGACGCAGCCCGGACGTCGCGTCGCGATGGGCGAAGGTCTGGCGACCGCAGCCGCACCCGGTGTTCGTCGTCGTCGGCGGTGGCGTCGCCTCGTGGGAACTCGCCTGAGGTCCTGACGGCCCGAAGACCCGGCCGAGGTCGGTCAGGACCGAGCTGCTCGACGGTTGCCGCCTGACCCACTACCGTTGCGGCATGGGCAGACACGCTGATGTGGGAGCCGCGCCGCTCTCGGCGACCGGCACGGTGGTGCGGCTGCGGCCGGACCTCGAGGAGGCGATCGACGACGCCGGTCGACTGTCGTTCTTCCGCGGCCTGCCGAACAGCGCACAGCGGGAACTCGCGACGTGGGTGGAGCGATCCGACGACGCGCACCGGGATGCACGGATCGAAGCGGTCATCGAGTTGCTCGCCCAACGGGCCGTGGAGCTCCGGACGGCCGCTCCGGCGCGAACCGCGGGTGGTCAGCGGCGCTGACGGACGCATGGCGCCGCGCCCGGGCGTCGGCAGGGCTCAGAACCCGAAGTCACCGCCACCACCGAAGTCACCGCCACCACCGAAGTCGCCGAATCCACCGTCACCCCAGCCACCGCCGTCGGCGGAGACGTCTGTCGCCGCGCCGTCTCCCGCCCCGGCCTCGGCACCGCTCTGATCGGCGCCACCGGCGTCGGCTGCGGGATCGGTCCCGACGGTGTCCGGGATGAACGCCTGCGCGATGGCCGAACCGACCACGACACCGGCGATGGTGCCGAGCATGGAGCTCGCCAGCATGCCGCCGAAGCCCATCCCGCCGCCCTGCGGACCGAGGTTGCGCTCGAGGGTCCCGGGCTGCCGCACCTCGGCCCGGGTGGCCGAACGCGCGAGGGCCTTGGGGGAGTCGTCTGCCGGTGCCTCACCGGTTGGAGCGTCCTCGGACAACTGTCGGTACAGGATGCCCCGCTGCTCGGGGGTGAGCTTCGTGAAGGCCTCTTCGTGGACCTGTTCGATGGTCTCCGGCGGCGCGGTCCGCAGGAGGTAGCGGTAGCGTTCGACGGCGATCTCGTCCTCCGTCCGCGCGCGGGCCGGAGCCGGGCTCCCGCCGGCCGTCGCCTGGACAGCTCCATCGGACTCTGGGCGTCCGAGCAGTCGATCGAGGAATCCCATGCTGTGCTCCTTCACGGTCGCGGGCGTCCAGCGTACGCGTCAGGTGTGGCATCTGGCTTGGATCGCCCTGGGAATCCACTGCGGTCGCCGAGGCGGAATATGTCGGGCCGTCCGAGCGCTGCACCCTGATGCGTCTGTCGCCGTTCGGCAGCGCGACGAAAGGTGACCATGCGACTCTCGATACTGGATCTCATCCCCGTCCGCACCGACCAGGACACCGCGGCTGCCCTCGCAGCGACGATCGCCCTGGCGAAGCGCGCCGACGAGCTGGGGTATCACCGGTATTGGGTGGCCGAGCACCACAACATGCCGTCCGTCGCATCGACGAACCCCGCGGTCGTCATCGGCATCCTGGCCGCCGCCACGCAGCGGATCCGGGTCGGCTCCGGCGGCGTGATGCTCCCGAACCACGCGCCGCTCGTCGTCGCCGAGCAGTTCGCGCTCCTCGAAGCGTCCGCGCCCGGCCGCATCGACCTCGGCCTCGGCCGGGCACCGGGCAGCGACCCGGTCATCTCCGCCGTGCTCCGCCAGTCGGGCAACACGAGCGACGTCGACCGGTTCCCGAACAACGTGCAGGACATCGTCGCCCTCCTCGGCGTCGACGGTGCGAGCGTGCGGATGACCTCCGGCGAGGAGTACGCCCTGCGGGGAACGCCGAAGGCCGGCAGTGTGCCGGACGTGTGGTTGCTCGGTTCGAGCGACTACTCGGCGGCGCTCGCCGCAGCACTCGGACTGCCCTACGTCTTCGCGCACCACTTCTCCGGCCAGGGGACGGCTCGGGCCCTCGAGCTCTACCGGTCGAGTTTCCAGCCGTCCGCACATCTCGACGCGCCTCGCACCTTCCTGACCGCGAACGCAGTGGTCGCCGACACGGCCGCCGAGGCGGAAGCGTTGGCGCTCCCCAACCTGCAGCAGATGGCGAGACTGCGTTCCGGCAAGCCGCTCGGACCCATCGCGACCGTCGAAGAGGCCGCCGCGACCGAGCAGAGCGATCTCGAGCTCGGTTTCGTCGAGCAGATGCGCGCTGCCTGGATCATCGGCGACGCCGACCAGGCTGCGGCGGAGCTGCAGGGTCTCGCCGACCGCTTCGGTGTCGACGAGGTCATGGTGTCGCCCGTCGGGTCTGCACGGGAGGGCACGCCGTCGAAATCGGCGCCCGCACGTGAGCGGACGATCGAACTGCTGGCGGAGCGCTTCCCGCAGCACTGACGCCGTCGGCGTCACCCGACTGGCGAGGAATCGTCAGTCGCGTGGCGGCTGGACGGCGCGCACCCGTTCGACGAGTTCCTGCCAGGGACCGGTGAGCTGCTGCTCGCCGAGGGTGGCCTCCTTAGGCGCACATCTGATGCGGTAGACGTACCGATCCGGGACCGGTGGTCCTTGTGGGGTGTCGTCCCACGGGAGGCGGTCGAGCAGGACGATCCACCGGTCGACGTCGGGCTGCTCGTCGACGACGACCTCCCAGCGTCGGGTGAGACCGGCTACACCGCCGCTCCTCGTCACCGTGACCTTCATGCCGCGATGCTACTCCGCGAGCCCGGGCGCTGCCACGACGCTCACGCGGACGGCTCGATGCCGACGAGCGCCCACGCCTGCCCGACCGCGGTGTGCTCCTCCGAGTCCACACCGAACCTGGCGGCGGCCGCAGCGATCGTCGCCGCGGCGAAGGTCGCGAAGTCGGCGCGCTCCGACAGGCCGCCGATGAGGGTGTCGTACCAGATGAGCCCCGCACGCTCCCAGGCGTTGCCGCCGAGGGCGACGGCGAGCGTCGCGAACGCCCGGTTGGGGATGCCGGAGTTGAGGTGGACGCCTCCGTTGTCGTCGGTCGTCTCGATGTAGTCGTCGAAATGCGCCGGCTGCGGGTCCTTCCCGAGGACGTCGTCGTCGTAGGCCGTGCCCGGGGCGAGCATGGAACGCAGTGCGTTGCCCTCGACCTCGTCCGTGAAGAGCCCTTCGCCGATGAGCCAGGACGCCGATGCCGCGTCCTCGCCGCGCGCATGCTGTTCGACGAGGGCGCCGAAGACGTCGGACACGTGTTCGTTGAGCGCTCCAGGCTGCCCCTCGTAGACGAGGTTCGCCGTGTACTGCGTCACGCCGTGGGCCAGCTCGTGGCCGATGACGCTCAGGGAGCTCGTGAAGCTGCGGAAGACCTCGCCGTCGCCGTCGCCGAAGACCATCTGTTCGCCGTTCCAGAACGCGTTGTCGTAGTCGTCGCCGTAGTGCACCGTGGCGAGCAACGGCAGCCCGCGGCCGTCGATGGAGTCGCGTGCGAACGCCTCGGCGAAGAGGGCGTGGGTGTCGCCGAGGCCGTCGTAAGCGGCGGAGACCGCGGCGTCGGTGGTGGCGGGCTCACCCTCCGAGCGGACGAGCGTGCCCGGGAGGGTCTCGGTCCGCCGGGCGTCGTGGATGCTGCGTTCCGGGGTGCCGACCGGACGCTTGCCGGCCGTGGCGCTGCGCACGGGATCAGCGGCCCGCTCCGACCCTGGCTCGGGGAAGCGGTATGGTCGCGTGGCGAGCAGCGAGTACCGTGCGGCACTGGCGGCGCGTGCCAGCTGCGGAGCGTCGAGTTCGGCGATGCGCTCGAGCAACCAGGGCGGGACGATGCCGCACACGTGCCGCGGGGCCGGTGTCGGCATGCTGGACGAAGGGTTCGGTGAGCCGTTCATGCGGTGATCCTGCCATAGCCGGCCGACACGGCGTACGGCTCGCGCGGCGCGCTGTGGACAGGATGCCGAACGGGCCGGGAATAGCGCGGGTGTGAACGCCGTTGTCCTGGATATCCATGCAAACGCATGAAAGAAGGAGTGGGAGCGCATGATGCAATTCGGAATCTTCACGGTGGGGGATGTCACCACCGACCCGACCACCGGGATCACGCCCACCGAGCACGAGCGCATCGAGGCGATGGTCGCGATCGCCGTGAAGGCGGAGGAGGTCGGTCTCGACGTCTTCGCGACCGGCGAGCACCACAACCCGCCCTTCGTCCCGTCGAGCCCCACGACCATGCTCGGCTACATCGCGGCGAAGACCACGGACCTCATCCTCTCGACGAGCACGACGCTCATCACCACGAACGACCCGGTGAAGATCGCCGAGGACTACGCCATGCTGCAGCACCTGGCCGGCGGCCGGGTCGACCTCATCATGGGCCGTGGCAACACGGGGCCCGTCTACCCCTGGTTCGGCAAGGACATCCGCGAGGGCATCAACCTCGCCATCGAGAACTATGCGTTGCTCCACCGCCTCTGGCGAGAGGACTACGTCGACTGGCAGGGCCAGTTCCGCACCCCGCTGCAGGGCTTCCAGTCCACACCGCGACCGCTCGACGGCGTGCCGCCCTTCGTGTGGCACGGCTCCATCCGGAGCCCCGAGATCGCCGAGCAGGCGGCCTACTACGGCGACGGCTTCTTCGCGAACAACATCTTCTGGCCGAAGGAGCACTACATGCGCCTCATCCAGCTGTACCGTCAGCGGTTCGAGCACTACGGGCACGGCACGGCCGCGCAGGCGATCGTCGGACTCGGCGGTCAGGCGTTCATGGCGAAGAACTCGCAGGACGCCGTCGCCCAGTTCCGGCCGTACTTCGACAACGCCCCCGTGTACGGTCACGGGCCGACGCTCGAGGACTTCACCGAGCAGACGCCGCTCACCGTCGGCAGCCCGCAGCAGGTCATCGACCGGTACGCCGGGATGCGCGAGACCTTCGGCGACTACCAGCGTCAGCTGTTCCTCATGGATCACGCCGGGCTCCCGCTCGCGACGGTGCTCGACCAGCTCGAGATCCTCGGCGGCGAGGTCGTGCCGGTGCTGCGCAAGGAGTTCGCGAAGGACCGTCCGGCCGACGTGCCGGAGGCGCCGACGCACGCGTCGATGGTCGCGGCCGCTGAGGCGGAACTCGCTTCGCGCTCCGGTGCGGTCGAGACGAGCCGGGTCGCATCCGGTTCGGCGTTCGGCGCGGCGGCGGTCGGGGCGACCCGATGACCGCGAAGCGCACGCTCGCCGTCGTCTCGGCCGGCCTCAGTCAACCGTCGTCCACACGCCTCCTCGCCGACCGCCTCCGCGACGCCACCGTGGCGCGCCTCGAGCAGGACGGGTACACGGTCGAGACGACGTCGATCGAGCTGCGCGACTTGGCGCAGGACATCACGAACAACCTGCTGACCGGGTTCCCCAGTCCACGGTTGTCCGAGGCGATCGAAGCCATGACCGCCGCCGATGGCGTGATCGCGGTGACGCCGATCTTCTCCTCCAGCTACTCCGGCTTGTTCAAGTCGTTCTTCGACGTGGTGGAGCCGACCGCCTTGACCGGGGTGCCCGTCGTCCTCGGTGCGACGGGTGGGTCGGCCAGACACTCCCTCGCCCTCGAATACGCCGTGCGTCCATTGTTCGCCTACCTGCGGGCGGTGACCGTGCCGACCGCCGTGTTCGCGGCCTCCGAGGACTGGGGGTCGGGCGACGCGCAGGTCGGTGCCCTGCCGGCGCGGATCGACCGTGCGGCCGGTGAGTTGAGCGCACTCGTGGCGGCCTCGGATCGTTCCGGGCGCCTGGACGACCCGTTCGCCCTCGATCGCCCGTTCTCCGAGCTGCTCGGCGGTCTCGGGGCCTGATCGGACGACTGCGTCCGACCACCCCGATGCGGGCGGGGACCGCCCGGTGCGGTCCCCGCCTCCGTCGTTCCCAGGCTCGGCGCCGCGGTCTTTGGGATACTGGTGGCGTGCGTCGCCGTCCGGCGTCGCCGGAGGGAATGGTGACCAGGTGATCCCCGGAGCGCGTCGACTCGGTTCGCTGCTGCAGCGTGCCGCTCGTACCGCGGCGCTCGCCGTGGTGGCGGTGTCGATCGGCGCCGGATCCCTCGTCCTGCCCCTCGCCGCATCCGCTCCCGCGTCGGCCGCCGGCACTGGCACGATCGAGAGCCCGACCGACGGCGACACCGTCTACCGCGTCGACTACACCCTGGACGGTGAGCAGGTGAGCGGATTCGACGTCACCGGCACCGCCGATGCAGGTGCCGACGTCGTGCTGTCCTACTGGCGCTCGATCGACCTCTACGACTCGGCGAAGGCCTGCTTCAGCAGCTCCACGGCCGATGACGCGTCGTGCGACCTGCAATCCACCGGCGGGACGGGGGCGACCGAGTTCCGCTTCGACGGCCAGCCGATCGAGATCGGGAGCGACGGCGGATGGTCCACCAGGATCAACATGACCCAGTGGCTTCGCGGCGCGGACGCGGGGGAGTACGACATCACCCTCGCTCTCGTGTCGACGAACGCCGACGGCGGGGCCACGCTCGGCGACCCGGTCCGACTCGTCTACGACTCCACGACGACCGCGGAGGCGGCGGAGGCGGCGGCCGAGCCCGCGCCGAACGCCGGTGCCGGACCGCCGCTCTGGGTCTGGTTGCTCCTCGCCTTCCTGGTCCTGGACCTCATCGCGCTCGTCCTCATCCTCGTGCTGCGTCGCCGACGCCGGGTCGCCGCCACCGAGGCGGAGGAGCGGGCGAACGCGAAGCGGCGCTCGACGCACCGCGAACCTCCCACGCTCTGAACCTGCTAGAATCACAAGGTTGCCGTCGAACGGCCGCGGATCAAGAGAGCCCACGCATCAGGCGACGGGCACCGCGCAACGAACAGAGAGGGGATCACCACTATGGCGCTTGAAGGAGACCGTAAGAAGGCGATCATCGAAGAGTACGCAACCCACCCAGGTGACACCGGATCCCCCGAGGTCCAGGTGGCGGTCATGACCCGCCGCATCAAGGACCTCACCGAGCACCTCAAGGAGCACAAGCACGACCACCACTCGCGTCGTGGCCTGCTGCTCCTGGTCGGACAGCGTCGCCGCCTCCTCGGCTACCTCCAGGCCGTCGACATCGAGCGCTACCGCTCGCTGATCGAGCGCCTCGGACTCCGCCGCTAGGCAGCACTCTGAACCCTCCGCCAGCTCACGAGACCCACGGTCCCTGAGCCTGTCGAAGGGCGCTGACACCGCGAGCTTCTTCGTGACGGGCCGTCATCCTCCGGGATGGCGGCCCGTTCGTGTTCGATCAGGAACCCTGCAGCCGGAGAACATCACGTCTGCGACTCGACCTCAGCCTGCTCATCTGGCAAGGTCGAGAGTCGGCTTCGAGCGAGGCCACGAGGTATCGCACCACGGCAAGGAGCACCATGAGCATCTGGCGGACGAAGAGCATCGAGGACTCCCTCGCGGATTCCAGCGTCGAAGGGCGCAGCCTGAAGCGCACCCTCGGCACCTGGGACCTCATGATCATGGGTGTCGCGGTCGCGGTCGGCGCCGGCATCTTCTCCGTCGGAGCCAAGGCCGCGGGCAACTACGCGGGTCCGTCCGTGTCGCTCGCGTTCATCCTCGCGGCCGTCACCTGTGCCCTGGCCATCATGTGTTACGCGGAGTTCGCCTCCACGGTGCCCGTCGCCGGCTCCGCCTACACCTTCACCTACGCCACCCTCGGTGAGCTCCTCGCGTGGATCATCGGGTGGGACCTCATCCTGGAGATGCTCACGGCGGCCGCCGTCATCGCCAAGTACTGGGGCATCTACCTCAGCAACGTCTTCCTGCTCTGGGGCTGGGACGTGCCGAGCGAGCTCGACGTCTTCGGGCTCAAGGTCAGCTGGGGCGCGTTCGTCATCGTCGCGATCTTCACCACCCTGCTCGTCCTCGGGACGAAGCTGTCCTCGCGTGTCGCGAGCGTCTTCACGATCATCAAGGTCGCGATCGTCATCTTCGTCATCGTCGTCGGCGCCTTCTTCGTCAAGGCCGCGAACTACACGCCGTTCATCCCCGACGAGGTCCCGACGAAGGGCGGGGCGTCCGACGCCTGGTCGCAGTCGCTGTTCTCCTTCATGACGGGGGCCGCGCCCGCGCAGTACGGCGTCTTCGGTCTGCTCGCCGGTGCCTCACTCGTCTTCTTCGCCTTCATCGGGTTCGACGTCGTCGCCACGAGCGCGGAAGAGGTCAAGAACCCGCAGCGCAACCTGCCACGCGGCATCTTCGGTGGCCTCGCCATCGTGACCGTCCTCTACGTCGGCGTGAGCCTCGTCCTCACCGGCATGGTGCCGTACACGACGCTCGCCGAGGCTGAGGACCCCTCACTCGCGACGGCGTTCATCGCGGTCGGCGCGGACTGGGCGGCGCAGGTGATCTCGATCGGCATCCTCGCCGGCCTGACGACCGTCATCATGGTGCTCCTGCTCGGCCTCGCCCGCGTGGTCTTCGCCATGAGCCGCGACGGCCTGCTCCCGCGCTCACTCAGTGTCACCTCCGAGAAGCGCAAGACACCCGTGCGGGTGCAGCTCATCGTCGGCGCGCTCGTCGCGCTGATCGCCGGCCTGACCGACGTGGGCATCCTCGAGGAGATGATCAACATCGGCACGCTCTCCGCGTTCGTGCTCGTCAGCATCGCCGTTATCGTCCTGCGGAAGAAGTACCCGAAGCTGCCACGCGCGTTCCGCGTCCCGTGGTCGCCGTTCCTCCCGATCCTCTCAGCGGTGCTCTGCGTCTGGCTCATGCTCAACCTGACGACGCTCACCTGGGTGCGGTTCCTCGTCTGGCTGGCGCTCGGCTTCATCATCTACTTCGCCTACAGCCGGCGGCACTCCATCGTCGGCAAGAAGGCGCGGGGCGAGCTCGTCGAGTGAGGCCTGCGTCCGTCGCCGTCGTGCGGCCAGGGCCGCGCTGATCCGGTCGACGGTCACGCCCAGGCCGACGGCGACGACGATCGAGACGGCGGTCGCGAGTACCGGCTGATCCGGGAGGAACCGGCCGACGACGGCTCCGACGCCCACGTTCCACAGTGCCCAGGCGAGCCCTGCGAGGACGGTGATCGGAAGGTACCGACGGGGGCGGAGGCCACTCGCCCCGGCGACGAGGTTGACCGCGATGCGCGCGAACGGGATGTAGCGCGCGGTGAGGATGGCTGCAGCGGCGCGGCGCTCGAGTGCGACGCCCGCGCGTCTGATCGCGCCGGCGACCCGCGGGCGCCGCATCCAGGCGAAGCGCGTGGTCCCGATCCGTCGTCCGAGGAGGTAGCAGGACACGTCGCCGGTCACGGCGCCCGCCCAGGCCACGCCGATGAGGAGGGCGAGGTCCGGCGAGCCGCTCGACGCCGAGATCGCCCCGAGCGCCGTCACTGCGGTCTCGCTCGGCAGGACGACCAGGAACGCGTCGGCGACCGTCAGCAGGTACAGCGCCGGGAACACCCAGCCCGACGCGGCGATCTCGAGCAACCACGCCGTGATCGCCGTCTGCAGCTCATCGACCCATGCCATGTCCGCGATTCTCGCTCGGCCGGGTGAACGGCGCGTGACGTCCCCTGCGGCCAGGGTGGTCCTCGCCCGGGAAGCGTGTGAGCATGGAGGTCGGCGGAAGCCGGCAGAGGAGGCATCATGGCGAGGTTCGTGCGGTTCGACCGGTTCGGTGGCCCCGAGGTGTTCCACCTCGTCGAGGGCGACATCCCGGTGCCCGGCCACGACGAGGTCCGCGTCCGTGTCCTCGTCGCAGGCCTCAACCCCGTCGACCACAAGCTCGCGGTATCACCCGAAGCGCTCGCCTCCTTCGGCCGAGGCGTCCCGAGCGGGAACGGCAACGACTTCGCCGGGGTGGTGGACGGCGTGGGGAGCGGCGTCCAGGGATTCGCGACGGGCGACCACGTCTACGGTGGACACCGGTTCCACGCGCAGGCGGATTTCCTCATCGCCCCGGCCTGCATCCTCCATCACGTGCCGGACGGGCTCACCATCGAGCAGGCCGGCGCGCTGGACATCGCGGGACGCGCGGCGATCGCATCGGTGGCCGCCGTCGGCGTCCAGCAGCCGGACACGGTGCTCGTGAGTGCTGCGGCCGGCGGGGTCGGCGTGCTCGCGGCGCAGCTCGCCAGACGGACCGGCGCGGTCGTGCTCGGCACCGCCGGTGCGGCCAACCAGGAGTTCCTCCGCGGTCTCGGCATCGTCCCCGTCCAGTACGGCGACGGGCTGCGCGAGCGTGTCCTCGAGGCGGCCCCTGGCGGGATCACCGCCGTCATCGACACCCACGGTCGGCCCACCCTCGAGCTGGCGCGCGACCTCGGCGTTGCGCCGGAGCGGGTCAACACGATCGCGGACCGACCCTTCGCCGCCGAGCACGGGTTCCGGGGCGTCGGCGGACAGGACGCGACGCTCGACGAGCTGGCAGCGCTCGGCGAGTCGATCGCGCGGGGTGAGATCGTCCTCCCGATCGACAGCGTGTGGCCCATCGAGCGGGTCGTCGACGCCTACCGTCACCTCATCGACGGTCACGTCCGCGGGAAGGTCGTCCTCGTCACCTCGTGACGTCGCGGCGGGACCCGGTCGGGTCGCTCCGAGGGGGCTCCGGGTCGAAGGCCCGCTTGCGACTGAAGATGAACGCCGCGCGGGGTTCGATGAGCGGTCTCGTGATGCGGCGCACGGGTCCGCTGGAGAGCACGATGACGATCAGGACCGACAGCGCCAGCAGGCCGATGAGGACGAGCTCGGGGCTGCCCGTGTCGGTGAGGACGCCCGACTCACGCAGGGGGTAGAGCACGAAGGAGTGCAGCAGGTAGACGTACATCGTCGACTGTCCGTACCGGGTGATCCACGACTGGCCGCGGGGGACGAGCACGAAGAACGCCGCGGTGAGGACGACGGCCAGCAGGATCGCCGCGAGTCGCACCAGGCCGCCCGTCCCGTCCTCGTTGCCGAGCGCGGTGTAGCCCCGGTCGTAGAAGAACCAGTAGCGCAGGTCGATGCGCCGCCACAGGTCGATCCCGCCGACGAGGACGACCGCCCAAGCGATGAGGACGACGGCGGCGGCGATCCGGATCCACCAGGCCCTCGTGCGGACGAGGCGCCAGCGGTCCACGAGCCGCCACCGGTTGATCTGCCACCCGAGCACGAAGAACGGGAGGATCCCGAGTGCGCGCGAGAGCGAGAACGTGCTGTCGACGTTGTCCAGGTAACCGACGCCGATCGAGATCACCACGCTCCAGAGTAATGGCCAGCGCAGGAGCGCGAGATAGGGCAGGACGAGGCGGAAGATGCCGAGCGCGAGGAGGAACCAGAGGGTCCACGACGGTTGGGTCGGGTTGAACGCGCGTTTGCCCTCGACGAGGAACTGCACGAGGGACCAGATCCCCTCCATGATCAGGTAGGGCAGGAGGATGTCCGTGATCACCCGGCGCATCTGTCGTCGTCCGGGAGGGGCCGACTTCGAGAAGTACCCGCTGATGATGGCGAACGCCGGCATGTGGAAGGCGTAGAGGAACAGGTACACGACGAGCGCGGGGTCGGACTCGGAGGTGAGGCGCTGGATCGCGTGGCCCATGACCACGAGCGTGATGCACGCGAAACGGGCGTTGTCCCAGAACGGGACGCGCTGCTTCGGGCGAGCGGCTGCCGGCGCGGGATGCGTCAACGTCACCTCCTGGGGTCCGCACCAGCGTAGCCCGGGAGGCCCCGCGCGACGGCGGGGCCCGGGCGCCGGGCTCAGGATGGCGTAGCGTTGGATGGTTGCACGAGAGCGGAGGACCGGATGGCTGAACGCGGTCTGAAGACCTCGCTGATCAGCTTCGCGCCGTCGCCGAAACGTTGGCCCGCCGCGCTGACCGCGGCCATCGCGATGGCCGTGCCGGTCGCGGTCGCGACGTTCTTCGGACTCACGCCGCTCGGCCTGCTCACCGGCCTCGGGGCGTTCACCGCGCTCTACTGCGCGCCGCTCAGCCGCCGGGACCGTCTGCGGGTGCTGCCGCTCATCGGAGCAGGACTCGTCACTGCCGCGGCGCTGGGTGTCGCGATGTCGGGTTCTCGGCCGCTGACCGCGATCGGCCTCATCGTCGTCGGGTCGGTGGTGATCTGGCTGGTGCAGGGCATCGTCCTCGGCCCTCCGGGCGCGCTGTTCTTCATCCTCGTGTTCGGCATCGCCGGCCACCTGACCGCGCCCGTCCCGATCGGCGGCGCCGGGCTCGACGGCGGACTGGTCATCCTGCTCGTGGCGGCCGGTTCCGCCTTCGCCTCGCTGGTGGTCGTCGCGCCGTTGCTCGTGCCGGCCGTCCGCCGCAGCGCGGGGAAGCCGACGCCGATGCGCGTGCTGTTCCCCGAGTACCGGCTGAGCGCGACCGACCGCCGGATCGCGACACGCCTCACGGTCGCGCTCGCGATCAGTGCGGTCCTCGGAGCGGTCCTCGGCCTCGGTCACGGGTACTGGATCGCCGGGTCCGCCGTCGCGATCCTCAGCGTCGGGCACTCGCGCACCCTGAGCGCGACACGCGGCGTGCACCGCGTGCTCGGGACGGTCGTCGGCGCCGGGATCTTCCTCGCCGTGGCCTCGCTCCAGCCGCACGGCTACATCCTCGCGCTCGTGCTGGCCGCCCTGCAGTTCACGATCGAGCTCGTCGTCATCCGGCACTACGCGTTGGCGCTCGTCTTCATCACGCCGCTCGTGCTCATCATCAGCACGTCCTCGTCGACGCAGCCGGTGCTCGCGATCGTGGGGGAGCGCGTGCTCGACACCCTCCTCGGAGCGGCCGTCGCGATGCTCCTCCTGCTCGTGTCGTGGGGACACGACCGCCGGCGCGCGGCGTCTTCGGACGCCCCTGGCACCCCGCCCATCACCTGAGGATCCGTGTCGTTCCGGGGATCGCCGAACCCCCCTCTGCTAGGCTGACCGACGGCGGACCGTGAAGGTCCGCTCCGCGCACAGCCAGCCGACAGGAAGCTGGTCCTCGGTGGTGTATCCCTCGCGATCCGCGGGTGGTGTTCTACTGGTGGCCAGCCAAGTCCCGGAAGACCGGGCGGCTTGAGCAAGTACTGCGGCTGTGTTGCGCGCTGCATCATGCACGACCGCGCTCGACGGCGCGTCCATTCGGGACGCGCGGCCCGTCACCCGACGGGAGCGCACACGTACGAAGGAGAGACCTGTGGAAGGTCCAGAAATCAAGTTCGCCGAGGCCGTTCTCGACAACGGCAAGTTCGGCAAGCGCACGGTCCGGTTCGAAGCCGGCCGCCTCGCGCAGCAGGCACAGGGCGCGATCGCCGCGTACCTCGACGAGGAGACCATGCTCCTCTCGGCCACCTCGGCCGGAAAGCATCCCAAGGACAACTTCGACTTCTTCCCCCTCACGGTGGACGTCGAGGAGCGCTCCTACGCCGCCGGCAAGATCCCCGGTTCGTTCTTCCGTCGTGAGGGCCGCCCCTCGACCGAGGCGATCCTCGTCTGCCGCCTCATCGACCGGCCGCTGCGCCCGTCGTTCGTCACCGGCCTCCGCAACGAGGTCCAGATCGTCATCACCGTCCTCTCGATCGCTCCGGGTGAGTTCTACGACGCCCTCGCGATCAACGCGGCGTCGATGTCCACCCAGATCTCGGGTCTGCCGTTCTCCGGTCCGATCGGCGCCGTCCGTCTCGCGCTGATCCCCGGCCAGGCCGGCGAGGCCGACCAGTGGGTCGCCTTCCCGAAGGTCGACCAGCTCGAGGAGGCCGTCTTCGACATCATCGTCGCCGGTCGCATCGTGACCGACGCCAACGGCAACGAAGACGTCGCGATCATGATGGTCGAGGCGGAAGCCACCGAGAACAGCTGGAACCTCATCAAGGGCGGCGCCACGAAGCCCGACGAGGCGGTCGTCGCTGCCGGTCTCGAGGCCTCCAAGCCGTTCCTCAAGCAGCTCGTCAAGGCGCAGAGCGAACTCGCGGCTCAGGCGGCCAAGGAGATCGCGGCCTACCCCGTGTTCCTCCCGTACACGCAGGAGAGCTACGACGCCGTCGCCGGTCTCGCACACGACGAACTGGTGAACGTCTACCAGATCGCCGACAAGATCGAGCGCCAGAACGCCGACGACGCCCTCAAGGACCGCGTCAAGGCGGAGATCACCGAGCGTGTCGAGGCCGGTTCGCTCGACGCCGAGGTGCTCACGCAGTTCTCGGCGGCGTACAAGTCCGTCTCGAAGGTGGTCATGCGCGGCCGTGTCCTCCGCGAGGGCATCCGCATCGACGGCCGTGGCCTGACCGACATCCGTCCGCTCGACGCCGAGGTGCAGGTCATCCCGCGCGTCCACGGTTCCGCGATCTTCCAGCGCGGCGAGACCCAGATCCTGGGTGTCACCACGCTGAACATGCTCAAGATGGAGCAGCAGATCGACTCGCTGTCGCCCGTCACGAAGAAGCGCTACCTGCACCACTACAACTTCCCGCCCTACTCGACCGGTGAGACCGGCCGGGTCGGTTCGCCGAAGCGTCGCGAGATCGGGCACGGCTTCCTCGCCGAGCGCGCACTCGTGCCGGTGCTGCCGAGCCGTGAGGAGTTCCCCTACGCGATCCGTCAGGTCTCCGAGGCCCTCGGGTCCAACGGTTCGACCTCGATGGGTTCCGTCTGCGCCTCGACCCTGTCGCTGCTGAACGCCGGTGTGCCGCTCCGCGCACCCGTCGCCGGTATCGCCATGGGCCTCATCTCCGACGTCGTCGACGGTGAGACCCGCTACGCGGCGCTCACCGACATCCTCGGCGCCGAAGACGCCCTGGGCGACATGGACTTCAAGGTCGCCGGTACCTCCGAGTTCGTCACGGCCATCCAGCTCGACACGAAGCTCGACGGCATCCCGACCTCGGTCCTGACCGGTGCGCTCCAGCAGGCCAAGGACGCCCGCACGACGATCCTCTCCGTGCTGAACGCGGCGATCGACGCTCCCGACGAGATGGCGCCGACCGCGCCTCGCGTCATCAGCGTCCAGATCCCCGTCGACAAGATCGGCGAGTTGATCGGCCCGAAGGGCAAGACGATCAACTCGATCCAGGACGAGACCGGCGCCGACATCTCCATCGAGGAGGACGGCACCGTCTACATCGGCGCCGTCGACGGTCCGTCGGCCGAGGCCGCTCGCGCCCAGGTCAACGCGATCGCGAACCCCACCAACCCGGAGGTCGGCGAGCAGTTCCTCGGAACCGTCGTCAAGATCGCCGCGTTCGGCGCGTTCGTCTCGCTGCTCCCGGGCAAGGACGGCCTGCTGCACATCTCCGAGGTCCGCAAGCTCGCCGGTGGCAAGCGTGTGGAGAACGTCGAAGACGTGCTCGGCGTCGGCCAGAAGATCCTCGTCGAGATCACGAAGATCGACGACCGCGGCAAGCTCTCGCTCGCTCCGGTCGTCGCCGATGAGGCCGACACGCACGGCAGCGACGCTGCCAGCGAAGGCCCCGAGGCCCCGGCCGAAGGCTAAGCCTCAGCAGCTGCACCCGAACGCCCGTCCCGCTTCCGCGGGGCGGGCGTTCGCCGTTGCGCGGAGTGTCGACGGTTGAGCGCCAGGGTGATCCGGCGTAGCCTCGGACCACCTCGCGATGACGCGAGGGCACGGCATCGCTCACGAGGCACCGCCGTGAGGTCACCGAACTCAAGGCGGCGTGCATCGTGTCGATGGAGACTCACACCCAATTCCCGCAGGATTCTGACGAGCGGGGCGGTGATGCACGCGAACCGGTCCCGGTCGACCACGGGTGCGTCCAGCTCCTCGATCCGGACGGCGTCCGTCAGGAGGACGCCCTCTACGACCTCTTCGTCGCCGACCTCGGTCACACCGAGCTGCTCGCGCTCTACGAGGACATGGTCGTCACGCGTCGCATCGACACGGAGGCGACGGCTCTGCAACGGCAGGGCGAGATCGGTCTGTGGCCACCGTCGCTCGGGCAGGAGGCCGCCCAGGTGGGGTCGGCGCGGGTCCTGCGGCGCGGGGACTTCGTCTTCACGAGCTACCGCGAACAGGCCGTCGCCTATTGCCGTGGCGTCGAACTCGACCAACTGATGGCGATGTGGCGGGGGACCGCGCTGTCGGGCTGGGACCCGTTCGCGGTCGGCATGGCGACGCCGGCGGTCATCATCGGGGCCCAGACGCTCCATGCGACGGGCTACGCGATGGGCTGTCAGCGCGACGGGTCCGACGCGGTGGCCGTGGCCTACTTCGGCGACGGGGCGACGAGTCAGGGCGACGTGAACGAGGCGCTGGTGCTGGCCGCGAGCTTCCAGGCACCCGTGGTCTTCTTCTGCCAGAACAACCAGTACGCGATCTCCGAGCCCGTCGGGCTGCAGGCCCAACGCCCCATCGCGGACCGGGCACCGGGCTTCGGGGTGCCGAGCATGCGGGTCGACGGCAACGACGTGCTCGCCGTGACGGCGGCGATGCGGATCGCCGTCGACCGCGCACGTTCCGGTGGTGGGCCGACCTTCATCGAGGCCGTCACCTACCGCATGGGGCCGCACACCACCTCGGACGATCCGACGCGGTACCGGGACGAGAGCGAGGTCGCGTCATGGCGTGCGAAGGATCCGATCGCCCGTCTCGAGCGTCTGCTGGAGTCCGAGGGGGTCCTCGACGAGACGGCCCGAGCCCACGTCGCGTCCGTCGCCGACGCCGCGGCCGCCCGGGTCCGTGCGGGGTGCCTCGCATTGCCTGCCCCTGACCCGCTCTCGCTCTTCGACGAGGTCTACGCCACCGCCCACCCCGGGCTCGAACGGCAACGCGAGGAGTACCGCTCGTACCTCGCGATGTTCGACGGTGGTGCCCGATGACCACGCTCACCCTCAGCAAGGCGATCAACACCGGACTGCACCACGCCCTCGCCGATGACGACCGGGTCCTGTTGCTCGGCGAGGACATCGGCAGACTCGGTGGGGTGTTCCGGGTGACCGACGGCCTCCAGGCGGAGTTCGGTGCCGATCGCGTCGTCGACATGCCGCTGGCGGAGTCCGCGATCATCGGAGCGGCGATCGGTCTGGCGTTCAGGGGCTTCCGCCCGGTGTGTGAGATCCAGTTCGACGGGTTCATCTATCCGGGGTTCGACCAGATCGTCGCGCAGTTGGCGAAGCTGCACTACCGGACGAAGGGGGCCGTGCGCATGCCGGTCACCATCCGGGTGCCGTACGGCGGAGGCATCGGCGCCGTCGAGCACCATTCCGAGTCCCCGGAGGCGTACTTCGCGCACACGGCGGGACTGCGCGTGGTGACGTGCTCGGACCCCCAGGACGCGCACACCATGATCCGTCAGGCGATCGCGTGCGACGACCCGGTGCTGTTCTTCGAGCCGAAGCGGCGGTACTGGACGAAGGGCGAGGTCCTCGACGACCTCCCCGCCGATCCGCTCGCCTTCACCCGTGCGCGGACGGTTCGCGCCGGCACGGACGCGACGTTGGTCGCCTACGGGCCGCTCGTCCAGACGGCGCTCGAGGCTGCGGAGGCTGCGGCCGACGAGGGTGTCGACCTGGAGGTGATCGACCTCCGATCCCTGGCGCCCCTCGACGTCGACGCCGTCGCGGCCTCGGTCGAGAAGACGGGGCGACTCGTCATCACGCACGAGGCGCAACGCTCCGGAGGGGTCGGAGCCGAGCTGGCGGCCTCGATCACCGAACGCTGCTTCGACCTCCTCGAAGAGGCCCCGGTGCGGGTGACGGGGTTCGACACGCCCTATCCCGCGTCGGCGCTCGAGGACCACTTCCTCCCGGACCTCGACCGGATCCTGGACGGGGTGGATCGCGCACTGGGGCGTCGGTCCTCCGCCTCGGCCGTGGGCAGGGCCGATGCCCGGCCTGTGACCGGTGGGGAGGGACGGCGATGAAGCGGTTCTCCCTGCCCGATCTCGGTGAAGGCCTGACCGAGAGCGAACTCGTGTCCTGGCGCGTCGCCGTCGGCGACCACGTCGAGCTCAACCAGGTGATCGCCGAGGTCGAGACCGCGAAGGCGCTCGTCGAACTGCCCGCGCCGACCGCCGGCGTGGTCACGAGGCTCCACGTCGAACCGGGGACGACGGTCCTCGTCGGTGAGGCGCTCGTCGACTTCGCGCCCGATGGTGAGACCGGTCCGCCCCCGTCGGTCCCCGAGGCCGACCGAGCGGAGGTCGACCGACCGAGTGGGGCGGCGGACCGCGAGCCGGTCCTCGTCGGCTACGGCCCTCGCACGGCGAGCGGTGAACGGCCACGGCGCCGTGCCCGGGCCGCCGGCGATGACACACCTGCCCCGGCGCACACCGCCCCGGTGCCGGAGCGTTCCCGGCCCCGCGCGACACCGCCGGTCCGGCGACTCGCCCGTGATCTGGGCGTCGACCTCGGGACGCTCGTCGGCACCGGCGTCGGTGGTCGGATCGCGCGTGAGGAGGTCGAGCGCGCTGCGACCGACCTGAGCGGGCAGCTGCCGGAGCGTGCTCGCGGAGCAGCAGCGGCACCGGCCGGGACCCCAGAGGTGCTGGCCACGGCGGCCGACGGCTCGGTGCGTCGGCCGATCACGGGGGTCAGGCGCCGGACCGCCGAGGCGATGGTGAGCAGCGCGTTCACGGCTCCCCACGTGACGGAGTTCCTGACGGTCGACGTGACGCCGACGATGTCGCTGCTGGACGCGCTCGCCCGCTCGCCTCGGACCGGGGACCACCGGGTCAACATCCTGACCGTCCTCGCCAAGGCGGTGTGCATCGCCGTGAGACGCACCCCGGCGGTCAACGCGAGTTGGGATGAGGCTGCCGGGGAGATCGTCGAGTACGGCCACGTCGGACTCGGGATCGCCGCAGCGACGCCGCGGGGACTCCTCGTCCCGAACATCGCACGGGCCGAGGAGCTCAGCCTGTTCGAACTCGCGGACGCCGTGTCGGACCTCGTCCGCACGGCCCGCGAGGGACGCACCGCTCCGGCGGAACTGCGAGGGGGGACGATCACGATCTCCAACGTCGGCGTCTTCGGCGTCGATGCGGGGACGCCCATCCTCAACCCCGGTGAGGCGGCGATCATCGCGCTCGGTGCCGTCCGTCACCGGCCGTGGGAGTTCGAGGGGCAGGTCGCGCTGCGACACGTCGTGACGCTGTCGCTGTCGTTCGACCATCGGCTCATCGACGGGGAGCAGGGGTCCCGGTTCCTCGTCGACCTCGGGACGATGCTGTCCGATCCGGCGATGGTCCTGACGATGGTGTGATCGTCGAGTCCAGGCCCTCGCGCCCGCCCTCCCAGGCGGCCGTTTGGGCCTGGACGCGACGACCGCGACGTGGCATCGTGCATCGTGTACGCATCGGGAATCAGCGAAGGAGCGCCTCATGGTCTCGTACACGGATGTCTTCAGCGGGTTCTCGGTCGACGACATCGACGCGGCGAGGGCGTTCTACCGGGACGTCCTCGGTCTCACGGTCACCGACAACGCCATGGGGTTCCTGGACGTGGCGCTCCCCGCCGGCGGGTCGGTGCTCGTCTACGGCAAGCCGGACCACACACCAGCCTCGTTCACGGTGCTGAACCTCGTTGTCGAGGACATCGACACGGCGGTCGACGAGCTGCAGGCGCAGGGCGTGGTGACGAAGCTCTACCCGGACGACGTCCTGCCGACGGACGCGAAGGGGATCATGCGCGGGAACGGCCCGGACATCGCCTGGTTCACCGATCCAGCGGGGAACGTCCTGTCCGTGCTCGTCGACTGAACCGGTCCCGCGTCCTCACTCGGCGAGCAGGGCGGCCAGTGCCATCCGCTCGAGCGTCGAGCGCACCGCCTCGCGGTCGGGTGTCCCGGCCTCGTTCCGGCCGAGGGAGGTGCTGTGGGACGTGGAGTTGATCAGTCCGAAGCCCGCGAGCGCGCGGACCCGCAGGTCCGCCGCGGGGATCGTGGGATGGAGCGTCGTGAGGACGTCCACCCACCGCTCGACGTACCGCCGCTGGAGGGTGCGGACCGCGCGGCGGTCGTCCGGTGCCAGGCTGTCGAGGTCGTGGTCCTGGATGCGGATCACGTCGGGGTCGTCGAGGGCGAAGGCCACGTGGAAGGTGACCAACGAACGCAGTGCCCGATCGCTGTCCGGAGCCTGCTCGACCTCGCGGGTCCCCCCGTCCAGCAGATCCTGACTGACGCCGACGAGGAGTGCTGCGAGGACGGCCTGCTTGCTCGGGAAGTGGCGGTAGACGGCGGGTCCGCTCATGCCGACGGCTGTTCCGAGGTCCTCCATCGACACCCCGGCGAAGCCGCGCTCGGCGAACAGTCCGGCCGCTGACCGCAGGAGGGCGGAGCGACGTGCCGCTTTCGCCTCCGAGCGCCCGAGGTGCGGCGGGTTCGGGGACGGCGTGTCACGACCGGTCATCGGATCTCCTCGGGGTGGACTTTTTCAGTTAATGAACTGTAACCTCTCTTTCAGTGAGTGATGAGTAACTGAATGCACTCACGGTCGATGACGACAGGAGCCCGAGTGCCCACCCTCACGAGCGGTGCCGATCCCACCTCAGCCCGATTCCGCGAGCAGGAGGCGGCGCAACGGGAGCTCGTGACAGTGCTCGAACAGACGATGGCGACCGCGGCCCTGGGCGGACCGGAGGCGTCGCGGGCCCGGCACGTCGCCCGGGGGAAGCTGCTGCCGCGCGATCGGGTCGACCGCCTGCTCGACGAGGGGAGCCCCTTCCTGGAGATCGCGCCCTTGGCCGCGCACGGCATGTACGACGACGCGACTCCCGGCGCCGGGGTCATCGCCGGGATCGGCCTCGTCCACGGACGACACGTGCTCGTCGTGTCGAACGACGCGACCGCGAAGGGCGGCTCGTACTTCCCGATGACGGTGAAGAAGCACCTCCGGGCCCAGGAGATCGCTGCCGCGAACCGGCTGCCCTGCCTGTACCTCGTCGACTCCGGGGGAGCGAACCTCCCGACGCAGGACGAGGTCTTCCCCGATCGGGACCACTTCGGCCGGATCTTCTTCAACCAGGCCCGGATGTCGGCGGCCGGCATCCCGCAACTCGCCGCCGTACTCGGGTCCTGCACCGCCGGAGGTGCGTACGTCCCCGCCATGAGCGACGAGAACGTGATCGTGCGCGGCCAGGGCACGATCTTCCTGGGCGGTCCACCCCTCGTGAAGGCCGCGATCGGCGAGGTCGTGACGCCGGAGCAGCTCGGCGGCGGCGACCTCCACGCCCGGGTGTCAGGGGTCACCGACCACCTCGCCGACGACGACGCGCACGCGCTCGACATCCTCCGGGACGCGGTCGCGACGCTGCCGGCGCCCCACCAGCGCGCGTGGGAGGTGCGTCCGAGCGTGCCGCCGGTCGTCCCGGAGGCGCAACTGTACGGGGTCGTCCCGGCGGAGCTGCAGACGGCCTACGACGTCCGTGAGGTGATCGCGCGGCTCGTCGACGGCAGCGACTTCTCGGAGTTCAAGCGCGAGTACGGCGACACCCTCGTGACCGGGTTCGCGAGGCTGCACGGGCACCCCGTCGGCATCATCGCGAACAACGGCGTGCTCTTCAGTGAGTCGGCCCTGAAGGGCGCCCACTTCATCGAGCTCGCCGACCAGCGCGGCATCCCCTTGCTGTTCCTCCAGAACATCTCGGGCTTCATGGTCGGCAGTGACGCTGAGGCCGGAGGCATCGCCAAGCACGGCGCGAAGATGGTCACCGCGGTCGCGACCACCCGGGTGCCGAAGCTGACGGTCGTGATCGGCGGTTCGTTCGGCGCCGGCAACTACTCCATGTGCGGCCGGGCCTACGATCCCCGGTTCCTCTGGATGTGGCCGGGCGCGCGCATCTCCGTCATGGGGGGACAGCAGGCGGCGAGTGTCCTCGCGACCGTCAAGCGCGACCAACTCGAGGCTCGCGGTGAGGCGTGGACGGCCCAGGCGGAGGAGGATTTCCGGGCGCCGATCCTCGCCGACTTCGAGGAACAGGGCAACCCGTACTACTCGACCGCACGGCTCTGGGACGACGGCATCATCGATCCCGCCCGGACCCGCACGGTCCTCGGACTCGCGCTCGAGGTGTGCTCCCGCGCGCCCCTGCCAGAACCCGGCTTCGGCCTCTTCAGGATGTGACGGCATGACGATCCAGACACCGAACCGGCCGGGCCACGCATCCGCGCGTCCCTTCCGCTCCGTCCTCGTCGCGAACCGCGGCGAGATCGCCTGTCGCGTGATCCGCACGCTCACAGCGATGGACATCGAGAGCATCGCGGTCTTCAGCGACGCTGACCGCGACGCCCCACACGTCCGGCTCGCGGACCGCGCCGTCCGCCTGGGACCCCCGCCGGCCTCGGACAGCTACCTCGACGTCGACGCCGTCGTCCGAGCCGCCGTCACGACCGGGGCCGAGGCGGTGCACCCGGGCTACGGCTTCCTGTCCGAACAACCCGCGCTCGCGAGGGCGCTCGCCGCTGCCGGGATCGTGTTCATCGGACCGGACGAGCGCGCCCTGGTCCTCATGGGCGACAAGATCCGGGCGAAGGACCACGTCGCGGCTCGAGGCGTCCCGATCATCGAGGGCGTCGCCGACGCCTCGCTCGACGACGACGCGCTCGTCCGTGCCGGCGCCGCCATCGGCTTCCCGCTCATCGTCAAGCCGGCGGGCGGTGGCGGCGGCAAGGGGATGCAGGTGGTGGAGCGCGCCGAGGAGCTCCCATCGGCCATCGCCTCCGCGCACCGGGTGGCCGAGGCGGCCTTCGGCGACGCCACGCTCCTCCTCGAGCGGTTCGTCTCGAGACCCCGGCACATCGAGGTGCAGGTGCTCGCGGACGCCCACGGTGCGGTCGTGCACCTCGGCGAGCGCGAGTGCTCGCTCCAGCGTCGGCACCAGAAGGTGGTGGAGGAGTCCCCGTCGCCGCTCATCGACGACCGCCAGCGCGCGCGACTCGGCGAGGCGGCCTGCACGGTCGCCCGGAGCGTCGGCTACCGAGGGGTGGGGACCGTCGAGTTCCTCGTCGCCGACGACCGACCCGACGAGTTCGCCTTCCTCGAGATGAACACGCGGTTGCAGGTGGAGCATCCGGTCACCGAGCTCGTCACGGGTCTCGACCTCGTGGAGTGGCAGGTGCGAGTCGCCGCCGGTGAACCGCTGACGATGACGCAGGACGACGTCGTCCTGCGTGGTCACGCGGTGGAGGCGCGGCTGTACGCGGAGGATCCGTCGAGCGGCTTCCTGCCCCAGACCGGGGTGCTCGAGCGGGTGCGTCTGCCGCACGGGCCGGGCGTCCGCGTCGACGGCGGCATCGTCGCCGGGCAGTTCGTCGGCCCCTGGTACGACCCCATGCTCGCGAAGATCGTGTGCTGGGCCGAGGATCGCGGGACCGCGCTCCGGCGACTCGACGCCGCGCTCGCGGCGACGGTGGTCTTCGGTGTCCGCACGAACCTCGGCTTCCTCCGGCGGCTCCTCGCCGACGAGGACGTCCTCGCGGGACGACTGCACACCGGTCTCATCGCCGACCTGCTCGACGACAGCCCGTCCGCCGCGACGTCCGAGCGGGTCCTGACCGCCGTGGCGCTCGCCGAAACGGACGACCGGCGATCCGAGGCCGCAGCACGGACCGCCGGACTCGGGACGCCGTGGTCGGATCCCGGTGGGTGGCGCCTCGGCGCGGCAGCACCGACGCGACAGCACCTGCGTCTTGAGGACGGACGCATCGTCCGCATCGAGGTGCGTGGGTCGAGCGACGATGCGAGCGTCTCCGTCGATGACGCGGCACCGGCCCGGGCCGCGGTCCGCAGCCGGTCGGACGGCACCCTGCGGTTCGAGCACGACGGTGTCAGCACCCCGTTGGAGACCGTCCGCGTGGGGGACGAACGATGGATCGCGCTCGACGGTGCCATCAGTGTGGTCGAGGTGGTCCCGCGTGAGGCGCTCCCAGCCGGCGGGGATCCGACTGCGGCCGGTGCGGTCGATCCGGAGGTGCGGACGCCGATGCCCGGCACCGTCACGGCCGTGCACGTCACGAGCGGCGACGCCGTCACCGCCGGTCAGCCGCTGGTCACCGTCGAAGCGATGAAGATGGAGCACCTCCTCACCGCCACGACCGACGGCACGGTCACCCTCCACGTCGCCACGGGTGGCACGGTCGCCACCCGTCAGTCGGTCGCGACGATCGCCGCAGACCCCGTCGCAGCACACCTGAACGCAGCCCCAACCGATGCAGCACCCACGAACGGAGCATCAGCATGAACACCGAGCTCAGCCCCGAGCACCAGCGGATCGTCGACACGGTCAAGGCGTTCGCCGACGAGGTCGTCGCGCCCGCCGCCTATCAGTACGACACGGAACGGCGTCTGCCGTACGACATCATCGCGCAGATGGGGGAGCTGGGACTCTTCGGGCTGCCGTTCCCGAAGGAACTCGGCGGCGGGGGGATGGACTACTTCGCGCTCTGCCTCGCCGTCGAGCAGCTCGGACGCGTCGACCAGAGCATCGGCGTCACCCTCGAGGCCGGCGTCGGCCTCGGAGCCATGCCGATCTACCTGTACGGCACCGACGCCCAGCGCGAGGAATGGATCCCGCAGCTCGCGAGCGGGCAGGCGCTCGCCGCGTTCGGCCTCACCGAGGCGCGTGCCGGCAGTGATGCAGGCGCGACGGAGACCACCGCCGAGCTCGTCGACGGTGAGTGGGTGATCAACGGCACGAAGCAGTTCATCACCAACTCCGGGAGCGAGATCACCCGTCTCGTGACGGTCACGGCCGTCACGGGGGAGCGGGTCCGATCCGACGGCCGGGTGACGAAGGAGCTGTCGTCGATCCTCGTGCCGGTCCCGACGCCGGGCTTCACCGCGCTACCGCCCTACGACAAGGTCGGGTGGCACACCTCCGACACCCACCCGCTGCGGTTCGAGGACGTCCGCGTACCGGAGGGCAACCTGCTCGGCGAACGCGGGCGCGGGTACGCCAACTTCCTCACAGCGCTCGACGGTGGACGGATCGCCGTGGCCGCGCTCGCCGTCGGAGCTGCCCAGGGCTGCCTCGAGGAGGCGATCCGCTACGCCAAGGAGCGGGTCGTGTTCGGTCGGGCGATCGGTGACAACCAGTGGATCGCCTTCCGGATCGCGAAGATGCAGGCGCGGGTCCACACCGCCAGGCAGGCCTACTACGACGCCGCGTCGCGCATGCTCCGGGGAGCGCCCTACAAGATGGAGGCCTCCATCGCGAAGATGGTCGCCGGGGAGGCCGCGATGGACAACGCCCGCGACGCGACCCAGATCTTCGGCGGCTACGGGTTCCTCAACGAGAACCCGGTGGCGCGGCACTACCGGGACTCGAAGATCCTCGAGATCGGTGAGGGCACCACCGAGGTGCAGCTCATGATCATCGCCCGCGAACTCGGCTTCGCGTCGTGAGGTCATGATGACCGACTCGTCCGAGACGTCGTCCGGCCCCGTGATCGAGCAGCGAGGCCTGTACTTCGAGGAGTTCGTGGTGGGTGCGACCTACCGCCATCGCCCCGGGCGCACCCTCACGGAAGCCGACAACGTCCTGTTCTCGACCCTCACGATGAACGGGCAATCACTGCACGTGGATGCCGCGTGGTCTGCGACCGGGCCCTTCGGGGAACGGCTCGTGAACTCGATGCTGACCCTCTCGACGCTCGTGGGGCTGTCGGTCGCGCAGCTCACCGAGCAGACGATCGTCGCGAACCTGGGCTTCACCGACATCGCCTTCCCGAACCCGATGCACCACGGCGACACGCTGTACGCCGAGACGCTCGTGACGGCCAAACGGTTGTCGTCGTCAAGGCCGGGCGAGGGTGTCGTCACCCTGCTCCACACGGGTCGGAACCAGGACGGCGTCGTCGTCGCGACCGCGACCAGGAGCACGCTCGTCCAGTGCTCGGGTGCATCGTGACCGGCGCCGCGGCGTTCGACCTGGGGCCGGCGATCCTCTTCGTCCCAGCGGACCGTCCGGACCGCTTCGCGAAAGCGGCCGAGCGCGCGGATGCCGTCATCCTCGATCTCGAGGACGCCGTGGCCCCGGCCGACAAGCCGGCCGCCCGCCGGGCGATCGTCGACCATCCGCTCGATCCCTCGCACACGGTCGTCAGGGTCGACCCGGCTGGAACCGTCGACTTCGACGACGATGTCGCGGCGCTCGCGGACACCGCCTATCGCACGGTCATGCTTGCGAAGACGGAGACGACCGCGGCGCTCGACCGGCTCGTGGACGCGATCCCGGACGTCCGGATCATCGCGCTGTGCGAGACCGCTGCCGGTGTCGTGCAGGCACCCGCGTTGGCCGCCCATCCTGCGGTCGTCGCGCTCATGTGGGGCTCTGAAGACCTCATCGCCTCCCTGGGCGGCACGAGCAGTCGGCGGGCCGACGGGCGATACCGGGACGTCGTCAGACAGGCGCGGTCGTCGGTGCTGCTCGCCGCGGGAGCCGCCGGGGTGGCCGCGATCGACGCGGTCCACCTCGACATCGACGATCTCGACGGGCTCGCGGACGAGGCGGCGGACGCGGCCGCCGTCGGCTGTATCGCCTCCGCGTGCATCCACCCCGGACAGGTCCCGACCGTTCGCGCCGCCTACCGCCCGGACCCCCGATCGGTCACAGCGGCGCGTGCGCTGCTCGACGCTGCAGCGGGAGCCGCCGGCGTGTTCCGACACGAGGGACGCATGGTCGACGAGCCGCTCCTGCGGCACGCGCGACTCGTGCTCGCCCGTGCCGAGGTGTCCGTCGATCCGAGGTGATCGACCGACTCCCGCAATCGTTACGAATCAGTTGCCACCCGGTCGTGATGTCGTCCAGCCGAAGTCGCCGGTCTCCTCTAGCCTGGTGAGCAAGCACCGGCCCGTCGCGCCACGCACGGATCCCGACGGTGCAGCGCGTCACCGGTCGGCGGACCGAGAGAGGGGCAGGGGATGCCACACCTCTGGCGCTCGTCGAGCACCCGTGGCAGTTCTCTCGTCGGCGGAGCAGCGGACGGCGTCGACGACGACGCGAGTCGGCGTCCCGAGCAGCTCGTCCCGCACCCGTCCTTCCCGACGCCCGTCCAGGACCCCGAGCCCTCCGAGGCACCGAGGCGCACGATCGGCGACTCCGAGTTGTCGGTCTTCCCGGTCGTGCTCGGCGGCAGCGTGTTCGGGTGGACCGTCGACCCCGACACGACATCGGACATCCTCGACCGGTTCCACGACTCCGGCGGCAACATGGTGGACACCGCCGACAGCTACGCGGGCGGACGCAGCGAGATCCTCATCGGCAACTGGATGCGGAAGCGCCGCAACCGGGACGACATGGTCGTCGCGACGAAGATCGGCCGGCACCCCGACTACCCGGGTCTCGGCTCGGTGAGCATCATCCGCGCGGTCGAGGCGGCGCTCGAACGGTTGCAGACCGACCACATCGACCTGCTGTCCTTCCACGACGACGACCCGAGCATCCCGTTGGCCGACAGCCTCGGGACGGTCGACTGGCTGATCGAGACCGGCAAGGTCCGCTACCTCGGCACCTCGAACACGACCCCTGAACGGCTGATGGAGGCGCGGATCCTCTCGGCGAGCGGCTTCACCCAGTTCGTCGCGCTCGAGACGCACTACAGCCTCATGCACCGGGAGCCGTACGAGAGCACCCTCGCGCTCGTCGCGACGGCCCAGCACCTCGGTGTCCTGCCCTACTTCGCCCTCGCGAACGGGTTCCTGACGGGCCGCTACCGCACTCGTTCCGACCTCGACCCGAGCACCCGCGGCAGTCGCGCCGCGACCCATCTCCACCGCCGCGGACTGCGGGTCCTGCACGTCCTCGACGAGATCGCGGAGGAGAACCGCTGCACGGTGGCCTCGGCCGCGCTCGCCTGGGCCATGTCACGTCCCGGCGTCGTCGCGCCCATCGCGAGCGCGTCCCAGCCGGCTCACGTCGACTCGCTCATCGCGGCGGCCGACGTGCGGCTGAGCCGCGGGCAGATCCTCGAGCTCGACCGCGTCTCCGGTCGCTTGCGCTGAGTCGACCGGCGGTCGCCTGCGCACGGTCGCTCGCGCGCGACGCCCGGGAACCTGACGTATGGTTGGGGTGATGAACGCCGCCGTCGACTTTCCGCTCACTCGTCCCGAGCTCGCGTTCACCGCATCCGGGGACGCGCTCGTCCGCCGGACGGTCCTGCCCAACGGGCTGCGCATCCTGAGCGAACACATGCCGGGCAGCCGTAGCGCGACGATCGGCTACTGGGTGGCCGTCGGCTCCCGCGACGAACAACCGGCGACCGCCGATCGACCGGCGACCTTCGGCTCGACGCACTTCCTCGAGCACCTCCTGTTCAAGGGCACGCCGTCGCGTTCCGCCCTCGACATCGCGGTCGCCTTCGACGCCGTCGGCGGCGAGCACAACGCGCTCACGGCCAAGGAGCACACCTGCTACTACGCCAAGGTGCGCGATCGCGACCTGCCGATGGCGGTGGACGTCATCACCGACATGCTCACCTCCTCGCTGCTCGACCCGGAGGAGTTCGAGAACGAACGCGGCGTCATCCTCGAAGAGCTCGCGATGATGGACGACGATCCGGGGGACGTCGCCAACGAACGGTTCTTCGAGCGCGTGCTCGGCGAGCACCCCCTCGGGCGTCCCATCGGCGGTCACCCGCAGTCGATCGTCGAGGTCGGCCGGGACGCCGTCGTGGCGCACTACCGAGCCAACTACCGCGCGAACGACGTCATCGTGACGGCGGCCGGCGCGGTCGACCACGACGCGCTCGTCGCCCAGGTGTCCGAGGCGCTCGTGCATGCGGGCTGGCCGGCGGACGCGGTGGCCGCACCGGTCGCGCGTCGGACGCTCGCTCCTGCTGCCATCGTCGGCGGCTCGCCGCTCTCGGTCGTACACCGGCCCACCGAGCAGGTCCACCTGCAGATCGGCGGAGCGGGCCTCATCGCGGGCGATGAGCGACGATTCGCCATGAGCATGCTCAACTCCATCCTCGGTGGCGGCATGTCCAGCCGCCTGTTCCAGGAGATCCGCGAACGGCGCGGGCTCGCCTACTCGGTGTACTCGTTCGCCGGCAGCTACTCGGACGCCGGCGTCTTCGGCCTCGCTGCCGCCTGCTCCACGGCGAAGGCGGCGACCGTCGCCGAGCTCATGCTCGCCGAACTCCACCGGCTCGCCGAGCACGGCGTGACGGACGAGGAGTTGTCGCGCGCGCTCGGCCAGCTGAGCGGCGCCTCGGCGCTGGCGCTGGAGGATTCGGACTCGCGGATGAGCCGCCTCGGTCGAGCGGAGCTGACCCTCGGCGAGTTCATCGACCTCGACGAGAGCATCCGTCGCCTGCAGTCCGTCGGTCAGGACGACGTCCAGCGGCTCGCGCAGCACCTCGCCGCGCAGCCCATCACGGTGTCGGCGGTCGGAGCCGTCGACGAGGACACCTTCGCTCCGATCATCGCGGGGGTGCGTTGAATGTCCCATTACCTGTATCTCGTCAGACACGGCGAGCAGCAGCACGCTGAGCACGGCTTGCCCGACGGACCACTGTCGGCACGCGGTCGGCGTCAGGCACAGCTGCTCGCGGAGCGCCTCGGCGGTGTGCCCATGACCGCGGCATGGCACTCGCCGTTGCAGCGGGCTGCGGAGACCGCCCAGATCATCGCGGAGCGGATGCCGGCCGTTACACCGGAGCCGTCGTCGCTGCTCTTCGACTGCGTCCCGAGCGGTCGGACACCGGAGACGCCGTCGGCGTTCGACCCCTTCTTCGGTTCGATCACCGAGGCGGAGATCGAGGCGGGCGAAGCGCAGATGGCCGACGCCGCCGCCGAGTTCCTCTCGCCGAAGCGCGGTGACCATCACGAGCTGCTCATCACGCACAACTTCGTCATCGGGTGGCTCGTCCGCGAGGCGCTCCAGGCGCCCGCATGGCGCTGGGTGAGCATCAACCAGGCCAACGGCGGACTGACGGTGCTGCACCAGCGCGCCGGGCGTCCGTGGAGCCTCATCACCCACAACGACCTCGCGCACCTCCCCATGGAGCTCCGCACGGGTCTTCCCGAGCCGCACATCGTCTAGCCGGGCGGCCCGCCTCCTCCCGGACGGGCAGCACGTAAGCTGAGGGCATGACGACACGAGTGGCGCTAGCCGGCGCGAGCGGCAAGATGGGCCGACTGTTCACCAGCATCATCGGTTCACTCGACGACTTCGAGCTGGTCGCGTCGCTCGGTTCGTCGAGCGAGCTGAGCGAGATGGACGGGGCGGACCTCGTCGTCGACGTCACGGTCCCGGGTGTCAGCCAGCGGATCGTCGACCACGCCGTCGCTCAGGGCATCAACGTGCTCGTCGGGACGAGCGGTTGGTCGGCCGAGCGTATCCAGCGACTCGACCGCCGGCTCGCCGAGCTGCCCGAGCAGGGCGTCGTCATCATCCCCAACTTCTCGCTGGGGTCCGTCCTGTCGACGAGTCTCGCGACCGTCGCGGCCCGCTTCTTCGACTCGATCGAGATCATCGAGTCCCACCGCGACACGAAGGTGGACTCGCCCTCCGGGACCGCCGTGCGCACCGCCGAGCTGATGATGGCCGCGCGTGGCGACCGTGGGCCCGTCGCCGCTCCGCACACCGACCAGCGGGCGCGGGGACAGCAGGTCTCGAGCATCCCGATCCACAGCCTGCGGCTCCAGGGCGTCGTCGCCCGCCAGGAGGTCGTGTTCGGTGGCGTCGACGAACTCGTCACGATCACGCACGACACGATCTCGCCCGCGTCCTACGAGCGGGGCATCCGGCTCGCCCTCGTCGCCGCCCGCGACGCCCGGGGGGTCACCGTCGGTCTCGACAGTCTGCTCGACCTCGGACTCGATCGCCCTGGGCCGGCGGGTCGGCGGGCCGCCCAAGGGGCGCCCGAGCACGTCTCCGGCCAAGCCGCGGCGGCCAGCGCCCTGTGAAGACCCGCGTCATGGTCGCGATCATCGCGGCGCTGCTCGTCCTCTACATCGTCCTCGTCGGGTACCGTGCCGTCGTCCTCCTCGGCACGGGCGAGCCTGTCGGCATCGCCATGGGTGCGGCGCTCATCGTCCTGCCGATCCTCGGCGTCTGGGCGCTCTGGCGCGAGATCGCCTTCGGGCTGGGCGCCGAGCGACTCGGAGTCCGCCTCGAGGCCGAGGGCGGCCTTCCGCCCGAGCAGGTCGAGACCCGCGAGAGCGGCCGGCCGATGCGTGATGCCGCAGACGAGCTGTTCCCGAAGTACCGCGACGCGGCCGAGGCCGCTCCAGACGACTGGCGGTCCTGGTACCGCCTCGGACTCGTCTACGACGGTGCCGGAGACCGCCGCCGCGCACGGCAGGCCATCCGACAGGCGATCCGGCTCTCGCGGAGCTGACCGGAGCGGCGGCGTCCCGTCGTTCAGTCGCGAGCGAGTGCTTCGGCCAACGCCTGCTCGACGGTCGGCGTGCTGAACGTGAAGCCGTCGTCCAGGAGCCGACGAGGTTCGACGCGCTGATCGCTCAGCAGCAGTCCGTCGGCGGCGTCGCCGAGGAGCGCCTTGAGGGCGAACTTCGGGACGCGGAGCAGATAGGGCCGGTTCATCCGTCTGGCGAGCTCGAACATGAGGTCGTCGGCGCGGGCGGCCTGCGGACCGCACAGGTTCACCGGTCCGGAGAGCGTCGAGGTCAGGAGGTGGGTGATCGCCCGGACCTCGTCCTGCAGCCCGATCCACGGCCAGAACTGGCGGCCCGAACCGAGCGGACCGGCGACCCCGAACCGGGTGAGCGGTGCCAGCGGCTTGAGCACGCCTGCCAGGTCGACGACGATGCCGTTGCGGAGCAGCACGGTGCGGACGGCGTCGGGCGCCGCGAGCGCCGAGTCCTCCCAGGCGACGACGACATCGGCGAGGAATCCGGTCCCTCTGGAGGAGTCCTCCGTGAGGGTCTCTCCCGGACGGTCGCCGTAGTACCCGACCGCCGAACCACTGAGGAAGGCGGCCGGTGGCTGCTCCGCCCGGTTCATGGCGTCGACGAGTGTCCGGGTGGCGCTGAGTCGTGACCAGAGGATCGTGGATCGGTAGGCCGCCGTCCAAGGCAGCTTGCCGAGGGAGGCGCCGGAGAGGTTGACGACCGCATCGGCGCCGCTCAGGACCGCCGGATCCAGTACGCCTGCCAGCGGATCCCACTCCGCTTCTCCGGCACCACGCGCCGGACGTCGTACGAGCCGGACGACGTCATGGCCGTCGGTCTCGAGGGAGCGCCCGAGCGCCGTTCCGATGAGCCCGGAGGCTCCGCCGATCACGATGCGCATGCGCGTCGCCTTCCTGGTCGTGCTGCTGGACGGTGGTGGTTACGCGAGGCTGGCCTCGAGGGTGATCGGGATGCCGGCGAGCGCCTGTGAGACCGGGCAGCCGTCCTTCGCCGCCGTGGCGATGCGCTCGAAGTCGGCCTCGGAGATGCCGGGCACGACCGCGCTGACGAGCAGGTGGCTGCCGGTGATGCCGGTGCCGGGGGTGAAGGAGACCGCTGCGGTCGCCTGGATGCGCTCCGGCGGGAATCCGGCGCTCGTGAGCTCGTTGGCGAACGCCATCGAGTAGCAGGAGGCGTGTGCAGCCCCGAGCAGTTCCTCCGGGGTCGTCGTCGTGTTGGACCCCTCGGAGCGTGCCTTCCAGTCGACGGCGAACTCGGCCGCCTCGGAGGTGTCGAGGCTCGTGTGCCCGGATCCCTCGAAGAGCGTGCCGTTCCAGACCGTCGTGGCTTCGCTTGTTACCGCCATGGTGCAACCTCCATCGTCGGGCCGTGCAGGAGCGCATCGGCGCTGGTGTTCGTGGGGTCAGCCTAACCGGATCGACCTGGACGGTCACCCCGTCGACAAACGGTGTCGACAGGTGCTTCAGGCCACCGTCACGCTTGTCGTCCGATGACGCGGGCGCGGAGGAGGAGCACATACAGGCGGCAGCCGAGGCAGAACCCGAACGCCGCGTTGAGGAAGGCGGCGACGAACGCGGCACCGGCGGAGACGGCGAGGGATCCCGGCAACCCGACGAGGTGCAGCACGAGTCCGATCGCGACCACCACGAGCCCGACGCCCTGCGCGAAGGTCGGTGGTTCAGGTGCCTCGAGTTCGACGGGCGGGCCGAGCCTCGGGCGGATGAGGCGTCGGAACACGACGCCGTACGGGTGGCGTCGGATCCCGGCGAACGCGCCCCACGCGAACAGGGCTGCGATGACGACGAGGAGGACGAAGGCCGGTTGGCCGGCCCGCGCGGGCAGCGTGTCGGCGAGCGGCGCCGTCAGCGCGAGGAAGACGGCGACGAGGAGGAGCACGGCGGTCACGGTCGCGCCGAACCGCGGGCTGCGCGGGTCGATGCCGGTCGGCTGTGCTGCTGGAGGGTTCGAGGTCATGCTGGTCTCCCGAGGACGGATCGGAGCTCGCCGGCGAGTACCGCACGGCGTGCGGCCCCGGAGAACCGACCGCGCACGATCCCGGCGCGGTCGAGGAGGAGGACGGTGGGCGTCTGCAGGACGGAGAAGCGGTCCGCGAGGTCGGGACGGTGGGTCAGGTCGACGTCGAGGACGCCCACGCCCGCCTCCCCGTCGGCCAGCTCGTGCAGCAGTCGTCTGGTCCCGGGGCACTGGGCACAGAACTCGGTGCTGAACTGCACCAGGGTGGCCGATCGGCCGAGCGGAGTGGTCGTCCCGAGTGCCGCCGACGAGAGGCGGTCCCCGTCGGTGCGGTGCGACGCACGCCCGCTCCGTGCACGCACGACCAGACCCACCGCCGTCGTGGACAGGACGAGGACGAGCATCAGCGAGAGGGCGGGCAGCGGGGACATGGTGTCCGTCAGCATAGGTTCCGGGTGCCGGTCCCTCGGCCAGTGTGACGCGAGGTGACGGCCGTGCGGATGGTGACCCGCAAGAGGGAAACCCGATAGCCTGAGAGGGTGTCGCGTGCAGAGAACCCCTTCGGTCAAGTCCTCGTCGCCCTGGTGACGCCGTTCACCGCCGACGGCGAGGTCGACTGGAAGGCCGTCGAGCGACACATCGACGACGTCGTGACCGCGGGGGCCGACGGCATCGTCGTCACCGGCACCACGGGTGAGACCTCGACGCTGACGGACCCGGAGAAGGTCAAGCTCGTCGAGGTCGGCAAGGCCGTCGCGGGCGGGCGCGCGAAGATCATCACCGGTGGTGGCTCCAACGAGACGGCCCACGCGATCGAGCTCGCGAAGAAGAGCGAGCAGGCGGGCGCCGACGGCAACATGATCGTCACCCCGTACTACAACAAGCCCACCCAGGCCGGCGTGCTCACCCACTTCCGCATGATCGCCGACTCCACGGATCTGCCGGTCATCCTCTACGACATCCCGGGGCGAACCGGCATCCCCATCACCTACGAGACGATCCTGCGTGCGGCCAAGCACCCGAACATCCTCGCGGTGAAGGACGCCAAGGGCGACCTCAGCGAGGTGAGCCGGGTCATGAACCAGACGGACCTCATGTACTTCGCGGGCGACGACGCCAACGCACTGCCGACGCTCGCCATCGGCGGCACCGGCCTCATCGGCGTCACGGCCAACATCGCGCCGACGCCCTACCGACACATGGTCGACGCGGTGAACTCCGGCGACCTCCCCGCAGCCACCGCAGCGCACCGGCAGCTCGAGCCGCTCGTGCGCGCGGTCATGACCCACGTCCCCGGCACCGTCGCCGCCAAATACATCTTGCACGGCCTCGGCCGGATCCAGAGCCCGCGGGTACGTCTTCCGCTGGTCGGTCCGGAGGAGTGGGAGGCCGCGCAGATCGAGGATGAGATCGACCTGGTGAAGGACATCCCAGGCGTCGACTTCCGCAACTTCCGGCCAGACCGCAACGCCGCCGCCGGTGGCGCGCTGCCCAAGGTCGCCGGTACGACTCGCTAGACAAACCAGAGGGGGGCTACATGCCCAATACCATCATCGATCCGCCAGTCCTCGAGCCGGGGACGCTCCGCGTCATCCCCATCGGAGGACTCGGCGAGATCGGCAGGAACATGACCTGCTTCGAGATCGACGGCAAGATCCTGATCGTCGACTGCGGCGTGCTCTTCCCCGAAGAGCACCAGCCGGGCGTCGACCTGATCCTGCCCGACTTCACCTCCATCAAGGACCGGCTCGACGACATCGTCGGGGTCGTGCTCACGCACGGTCACGAGGACCACATCGGCGCCGTGCCGTACCTCCTGAAGCTCCGCAAAGACATCCCGCTGATCGGTTCCGGCCTGACGCTCGCGCTCATCGAGGCGAAGCTCAAGGAGCACCGCATCGTCCCCTACACCCTGCCGGTGAAGGAGGGCCAGATCGAGGCGCTGGGGCCGTTCGACCTCGAGTTCGTCGCGGTCAACCACTCGATCCCGGACGCGCTTGCGGTGTTCATCGACACCGACGCCGGCACCGTCCTCGTGACCGGTGACTTCAAGATGGACCAGCTGCCGCTCGACGGCCGCCTGACGGACCTCCGCGCCTTCGCCCGCCTCGGTGAAGAAGGCGTCGACCTCTTCCTCGTCGACTCGACGAACGCCGACGTGCCGGGATTCACGCCGCTCGAGCGGTCCATCGGGCCGGTCCTCGACCAGGTCATCGCGAAGTCCGAGCGCCGCGTCATCGTCGCGAGCTTCTCGAGTCACGTGCACCGCGTCCAGCAGGTCCTCGACGCGGCTCACGCCCACGGCCGCCGCGTTGCGTTCCTCGGTCGTTCCATGGTGCGCAACATGGGTATCGCAGCCGACCTCGGGTACCTGAACGTCCCCGAGGGCCTGCTCATCGACTACAAGAAGGCGAAGGACCTCCCCGAGGACAAGATCGTCTACATGTCGACCGGGTCACAGGGCGAGCCGATGGCCGTCCTCAGTCGGATGGCGAACCTCGACCACGCGATCGAGCCGGGCCCGGGCGACACCGTCATCCTCGCCTCGAGCCTCATCCCGGGCAACGAGAACGCGGTCTACCGCGTCATCGACGGCTTGACGAAGCTCGGCGCCACCGTCGTCCACAAGGGCAACGCGAAGGTCCACGTCTCCGGTCACGCGGCCGCCGGTGAGCTGCTCTACTGCTACAACATCCTCCAGCCGAAGAACGTGCTCCCGGTCCACGGCGAGTACCGTCACCTCGTTGCGAACCAGAAGCTCGCGATCGACAGCGGTGTCCCGGCGCAGAACACCTTCATCGGCGAGGACGGCATCGTCATCGACCTGAAGGACGGCGTCGCGAAGGTCGTCGGCCAGCTCGACGTCGGGCTCGTCTACGTCGACGGCTCGACCGTCGGCGAGATCACCGACGCCGACCTCAAGGACCGTCGCATCCTGGCGGAGGAGGGCTTCATCTCGGTCATCGTCGTCGTCGACTCGAAGACCGGACACATCATCTCCGGCCCCGAGGTGCACGCGAAGGGCTTCGCCGAGGACGACAAGGTCTTCGCCGACATCAAGCCGAAGGTCGCCAAGGCACTCGCCGAGGCGGCGGAGAACGGCGTCCGAGACACGCACGCGCTGTCGCAGGTGATCCGTCGGACCGTCGGCCGCTGGGTCAACACGTCCTTCCGCCGCCGCCCGATGATCGTCCCGCTCGTCATCGAGGCCTGATCACCGGTCGGGTCCGCTCGGTCCCACCCGCCAGGAGGCGGTCGAACATCATTCGCGAGGGTGATGTCCGGCCGCCTTCCGCGTTGCTACCTTGGAATCCCCTATGGCCGCTCGTCACTCCGACTGCGGTGGATTCCGGAGGTCGGCGTGGGCATTGTCCGCACCTGGGTGTTCCCCATTCTGAAACTGCTCGTCTTCGCCGCGATCGCGGTGGCGCTCGTGAAGGTCGCGTTCTTCCCGGACGCACCACAGGAGGAGGGGCCGACGCAGCCGACGGGGAGCCTCGTGGAACCACAGGTCCAGGCCGCGCTCGGCACCGTGGTCAACACCGTCTCGGTGGAGGGCCAGGTCGTCGCCGACCCGGCCAGCACGGCGAAGTCGACCGTCGCCGGCACCGTCGACGAGGTGTTCGCCGCCAAGGGGGCCGTCCTCGCGGAGGGTGATCCCATCCTCGACGTCAAGACGATCGACGAGGAGGGCAAGGAGCGGTACGTGCAGGTGACCGCGCCGGTCGCGGGCACCCTCGGCAACGTCAAGCTCATCCACGGGCAGTCGGTGCAGATCGGCGACGCGGTGGCGCAGGTGTCGCCGGCCACGTTCTCCATCACCGGGGCGTTGAGCGCCGACAAGCAGTACCGTCTGCTCACCATCCCCGGCGAGGCGACGGTCACCATCAACGGCGGCCCGGCCCCGTTCGTCTGTCCGGCGGTGCGCGTCACGACGCCGTCGAGTGGTGGCGACGAGGAGGAGCCGACGACGGGCGGTGGATCCGGGCAGACACCCGGTGCCGGCGGAACCGCCGTCACCTGCGCGGTGCCCGGTGACGTCCGGGTCTTCGCCGGACTCGCCGCGACGATCGAACTCGCGGGCGGCGTCGCCGAGAACGTCCTCGTGCTCCCGACGACCGCGGTCAAGGGTTCTGCCGGGACCGGGACCGTCTGGGTCGTCGGCGCCGACGGTGCGCAGGAGGAACGGCCGGTCACGCTGGGACTGAACGACGGGCAGCAGGTGCAGATCGTCGACGGTGTCGCCGAAGGCGACTCGGTGCTCCAGTTCGTCCCTGGAGCCGTCGCACCCGCGCCCGAAGGCTGCACCACGCTTCCGGACGGCAGCATGGCTTGCGACGGGTCGGTCGGGTGACGCTCCTCGAACTCCGCGGGATCACCAGGGTCGTCCAGATCCCCGATGCGCCGCCGCTGACGATCCTCGACGGCGTCGACCTCGAGGTGCACGAGGGCGATCGCGTCTCCATCGTCGGTCGGTCGGGTTCGGGCAAGTCGACGCTCCTGAACCTGCTCGGCCTGCTCGACAAGCCGACCTCCGGATCGCTCGTCTTCGACGGCCGGCCGGCGGAGCGTCTCGGGTCCGGTGCGCGCGACCGCCTGCGCGGAGCCCAGATCGGCTTCGTCTTCCAGCAGTTCAACCTCCTGCCGGGCCGGACCGCGCTCGAGAACGTCACGACGCCGCTCCTCTACGCGAGCGGACGCTCGTTCTGGCGTCGCCGTGAGATCGCCGCCGCGATGCTCGAACGCGTCGGACTCGGCGACCGCCTCGACGCGATGCCGACGAAACTGTCCGGCGGCGAGCAGCAGCGCGTCGCCATCGCACGGTCGCTTGTCCGCGGGCCACGGCTCATCCTCGCGGACGAGCCGACCGGCGCTCTCGACGTCGAGACCGGCACCTCCGTCATGTCCCTGCTCGACGAGGTGGCGAGCTCCACGGGCGCCGCCCTCGTGACGATCACCCACGACCGGGCGATCGCCCGACTCGCGACGACCCACCACCGTCTCGACCACGGCGTGCTCACCCCCGATCACGAACTGGAGGCCGCGGATGTCTAGGATCCTGACCTCGATCGTCGGAGCGGTCGTCGAGGCCGCCCAGGAGCTGCGGATCCATCGTGGCCGGGTCATCCTGTCGCTCATCGGCGTCGGCGTCGCGGTGTGCGCCCTCACGAGCATGGTCGGCATGTCGTCGCTCGCGGCGCAGGCCCAGACCGAGTCGCAGGAACGCTACGGTGGCCGACCCGCCACGCTCATGGCATCGGCCTACGGCACCGGAACGGAGCAACCCGACCCGGAGACCTACATCACGGCGGTGCACGACCTCGCCGAGCGGTACGGCATCGGGTACGTCTCGCAATCCGGCAGCACCCAGCTCAACGTGCAGTTCGCCGATGGGACGGTTGCGGTACCGGCGACCGTCGTCGATGTCCCGTACGGCGAGATGCACCGCATCAGACTCGACGAGGGCACCTGGTTCCAGGAGGACGACGGCGACCGCCTCGCACCCGCGATCGTCGTGAACCCGGCGTTCTGGCAGCGCCTCGGGTCGCCGCCCATCGAGGCGCACCCGACGGTCACGGTCCACGGTGAACACCCGGTCACGGCCGTGATCGTCGGGGTGTACGCGAGCAACGAGTGGGACACCGAACCGCAGCTGTCGATCCTGCCAGCGGGGACGGCGCTCGTCGGTCCGGTGGCCGGCGCCGAGGAGGGCATGGGCCAGCCCGGTCAGCTGCCGCAGTTCGAGTTCTGGGTCCCGAACGCGGACGCCGAAGCCTTCACCCAGCGGATCCAGTCCGACCTGCGTGCCGAACTCGGTGACGCGTACAGCGTCGACGTGTTCCGCAACGATTTCGGCCAGACGGGGGAGGACCCGCTCCTGTCGTTGAAGCTCGTGGTCGGTGCCGTCGCCGGACTCATCCTCCTGCTCGGGGCCCTCGGGCTGATCAACCTCTCGCTCGTCACCGTCCGCCAGCGGATCCGCGAGATCGGGATCCGACGCAGTTTCGGGGCGACCGCGCCGCGGGTGTTCTTCGCCGTGATGATGGAGAGTGTCGTCGCCACCTTCGTCGCCGGGGTCATCGGTGTCATGCTCGCCGTCGCCGTCGTGAAGAGTCCGATCGTCGAGCAGTTCATCGGTCAGGGGCTCGTGACGGACTTCCCGCCGTTCCCCATCGAGGCGGCGGTCCTCGGGCTGGTCAGCGCCACGGCCGTCGGGGCGATCGCCGGGCTCCTCCCGGCGCTCGTCGCCGTCCGCGTGAAGGTGATCGACGCCATCCGGTACTGAGCGCCAGCGACCCCTCACGCGTCATCTGCTCGAAACACCGTTGGCGTACCATCCGTCCATGGCGGTCTACTCGATCCGCGAAGCCGCGGTGGCTGATGTGCGCGTCCTCACCGACATGATGGTCGAGGCGGCGAACTGGAACGCCGTCGCGCCGCGTCCCCGGTCCGCCGTCCTCGCCGATGCGCAGCACACCCGGTATGTGCACGGCTGGCGTCGACCCGGCGACGCCGGGGTCGTCGCCGTCGGGCAGGACGGAGCGCCCGTCGGCGCGTGCTGGTATCGACTCTTCCCGTCCGATGCACCCGGCTTCGGCTATGTGGCGGGCGGGGTCCCCGAACTCATCCTCGGGGTCAGCCCGATCCACCGCGCCCAGGGCGTCGGACGGCAGTTGCTCCGTTCGACCGTGCAGCTCGCCAGAGCAGCCGGGTACCAGCGCATCAGCCTGAGCGTGGAGCGGGCGAACCACGCCGTCTCGCTGTACCGCACCGAGGGGTTCGCGACCGTGGACCGGCGGGGGACCCGCGACACGATGGTCCTGAATCTGCGCTGACCGCCCGGCGGATCGCGGATCGTGGACACCCCGCCAGCTTGCCGGGCTGCGTCGGTGGCGACGAGTACCGTGAACGCATGGCCGCACGTTCCAACTCGACCAGCCGTTCGCGCAGCGCTTCCTCGCCGAGTGGCGCTTCGTCGCGCACCACGAGCACGAAGACGAACACCAAGCCCGGCCCCAAGGCGGGCGCGTCGACGACGAAGCAGCAGAAGACCGTCGCCTATCCGGCCGCCGAGGAGCAGCGCAGTGTGCTGACCTCGATGTGGCTCGGTCTCGCGCACGGCGTCGGTGGAGCGGTCCGCGCCCTCGGTCCCGAGCGCATCGCCAAGGAGGACCGTCGCGACGGCTTCCCCTTCCTGCTCTTCCTCCTGGCCGTCGTCGGTGCCGTCGTCGAGTGGTTCGGCGCGGCCGACCCGGTCGCTCAGACCTTTGACGCCTGGTCGTTCGGTGGCCTCTTCGGCCGACTCGCCTTCGTGCTCCCGGTCATCATGATCGTCTTCGCGGTCTGGCTGTTCCGGCACCCGGCCTCGGTCGACGACAACGGTCGCATCAGCATCGGCCTCGGTCTGCTCCTGATCAGCATCTCGGCGCTCTGTCACATCCACGGTGGCCAGCCGAACCCGAGTCAGGGCCTGCCCGCGTTGGCGCAGGCCGGCGGTCTCCTCGGGTGGATCCTCGGCGCTCCGCTCGCCGCGATCATCACCCCGATCGGCGCGACCGTCCTCATCTCGCTCCTGATCCTCCTCAGTCTCTTCATCGTGACCAAGACGCCGCCGAACCGCGTCGGTGCCCGCGTGCGGCAGTTCTCCACCTGGATGTTCGGCGAGCAGCCGGAGGCACCAGAGGGAGAGCCCGCAGAGCCGAAGAGTGCGCGGACGAAGCGACTCGACGACCTCGACGAGGAACCCGACGAGCCGGCGGCCCTGCCGTGGTGGCGTCGCAACACGAGCCGACGCGAGGACGACCCGACGTTCGAGGACCCGCTCATGGGCGACAACATGACCGAGCTCCTCGGCCTCGAGAAGCCGTCCGGCGGATTCGACTCGCCGCTCGAACCGGTGGCCGCGCCTGCCGCGTCGCCGAAAGCCGCGCCGGTGCACGACGCCTTCGGCTCCGAGCTCCTCGGCGACCTCGAAGCGGCGGAGAGCGCCGTCAAGCGGTTCAACACGGGCGAGATCAAGCCGCAGACGGGTCTGCACGACGACAGCATCCCCGGCGCGACCGAGGTCATCGAAGACCTCGATCCGGCGCTCCTCGGCGCACCCGACCAGATCGACTTCTCGGCGCGCCCGATGGCGCAGCAGGGCCAGGACGACACGCCGTACCGTCTCCCGTCCGCAGGGACGCTGGCGGCGGGGGAGCCCGCGAAGACCCACAGTGCGGCCAACGACGAAGCGGTCGCCGCGATCACGAGCGTCCTCGACCAGTTCGGCGTCGACGCGAAGGTCACCGGCTTCTCCCGCGGCCCGACCGTGACGCAGTACGAGATCGAGCTCGGCCCAGGCGTCAAGGTCGAGCGCGTCACGGCGCTCAGCAAGAACCTCTCCTACGCCGTGGCGTCCAACGAGGTCCGCATCCTCTCGCCCATCCCGGGGAAGAGCGCCATCGGTATCGAGATCCCGAACACCGACCGCGAGATCGTCACCCTCGGCGACATCCTGCGCTCGACGGCGGCCACGAACAGCAACCACCCGATGACGATCGGTGTCGGCAAGGACGTCGGCGGCGGCTACGTCGTCGCGAACCTCGCGAAGATGCCGCACCTCCTGGTCGCCGGGTCCACCGGCTCCGGCAAGTCGGTCTTCGTGAACTCCATGATCACCTCGTTGCTCATGCGCGCGAAGCCGAGCGAGGTGCGCATGGTCCTCATCGACCCCAAGCGCGTCGAGCTCGCGCCGTACGCGGGCGTCCCGCACCTCATCACGCCCATCATCACGAACCCGAAGAAGGCGGCGGAAGCGCTGCAATGGGTCGTGAAGGAGATGGACATGCGGTACGACGACCTCGCGAGCTTCGGGTACCGGCACATCGACGACTTCAACAAGGCCGTCGTGGCCAACGAGATCGTCCTCCCCGCGGGCAGCGAACGCGTGCTGAAGCCCTACCCGTACCTGTTGGTCGTCGTCGACGAGCTCGCCGACCTGATGATGGTCGCCCCCCGCGACGTCGAGGACTCCATCGTCCGCATCACGCAGCTGGCCCGTGCGTCCGGTATCCACCTCGTCCTCGCGACGCAGCGTCCGTCGGTCGACGTCGTCACCGGCCTCATCAAGGCGAACGTCCCCTCGCGCCTCGCCTTCGCCGTGACGAGCGTCACCGACTCGCGGGTCATCCTCGACCAGCCGGGCGCCGACAAGCTCATCGGTCAGGGCGACGCCCTGTTCCTGCCGATGGGTGCGAACAAGTCCATCCGCGTGCAGGGTGCATGGGTCGGCGAGAACGAGATCCAGCGGGTCGTGGAACACGTCACGAACCAGGCGCGGCCGGAGTACCGGAAGGACGTCCAGGCCGTCGCGGAGCGCAAGGAGATCGACGCGGACATCGGCGACGACCTCGAACTCCTGCTCGCCGCAGCGGAGCTCGTGGTGTCGACGCAGTTCGGATCGACGTCGATGCTGCAGCGGAAGCTCCGGGTCGGTTTCGCGAAGGCTGGCCGGCTCATGGACCTCATGGAGTCCCGCGAGATCGTCGGCCCGTCCGAGGGCTCGAAGGCCCGCGACGTCCTCGTCACCGCCGAGCAGCTGCCGGGGGTCCTGGCCCGTCTGCGCGGCGAGGACGATGGTTCGGCCGCTCCGGCCCCCGCAGCGGCGGCCTCGGCAGCCGCCGTGGCCGCCCCGGTCGTCGGTGCCGCCGGCGGCGTCGAGCCCGACCGCTACGGTGCGGACCCGGTCGAGGCCCAGTTCCAGGACTATCCTGAGGTCGAGGGCGGTTCTGACGAAGACGCCTGGAGTCTCACCGGTCGGGAGTAGACATGACGGCATCGAACGCGTCGGCTGCTGCGCCGCGCATCTCGAACTGGAACCTCCCGAACGCGATCACCGTCGCGAGGATCGTGCTCGCGCCCGTGTTCATGTGGATGCTGCTGGCGGACGACGGATCCGACGGCGCACTGCGGTGGTGGGCGGCCCTGCTCTTCGTCGTCGCGATCGCGAGCGATGGCATCGACGGGCACATCGCCCGCAGTCGCAACCTCGTGACGGACCTCGGCAAGATCCTCGACCCGATCGCCGACAAGGTGCTGACGGGCGGAGCGCTCGTCGCGTTGTCGATCCTCGGCGAACTGCCGTGGTGGGTCACGATCGTCGTGCTCGTGCGCGAGATCGGCATCACCGTCCACCGCTTCATCGTGATCTCCGACCATGTCGTCGCCGCCGCGTGGATGGGGAAACTCAAGACTCTCGCACAGGCCGTCGCGATCTCACTCGCCCTCGCGCCGTTCTGGGTGCTCCTCGGTGACTGGGTGCTCTGGGTGAACGGGGTCTTCATGACCATCGCCGTGCTCCTGACCATCGCGAGCGGCATCGACTACGTCGTCACCGCCGTCCGGGGGTCGCGCGCCGACCGGCAGGTCAAGCGATGACGTCCGATGCCGTCGAGTCGGCCGATGCCGGTGCCGCCTCGGCGGTCCACGCCCTCATCAACGCCCGGTTGACGATCGGTGTCGCGGAGTCCCTGACCGGCGGGCTGCTGGCCGCGGCGCTCATCAGCGTTCCCGGTGCGTCCGCCACGGTTCGAGGCGGTGTGGTCGCCTACGACACCCGCCTGAAGCACTCGTTGCTCGGAGTCGACGCCGGCCTCCTCGCGCTCCATGGCGCCGTGCACCCGGAGGTGGCCCTCCAGATGGCCGACGGCGTGCGCCGTGCCCTGGCGATCGACGGGCTTCCGGCAGACGTCGGTATCGCGACGACCGGCGTCGCCGGGCCTGACCCGCAGGACGGCCAGGCCGTCGGGGCGGTCTTCGTCGGGATCGTGACGCGAGCGGGTGGACGGGTGGTGCCGCTCACCCTGGACGGAGGCCGTCAGGAGATCCGACACCGGACCGTCGAGCTGGCGTTGGAAGCCCTCGTGCGCGAACTCGGCGCACTCGAGTGAACGCCGACTCCGATCGGCGGAATACCGTCCGTTTCCATCGCGTTACAGATGACGTATTCACAAGAAAAGCCCAGTGATCCTGGTTACTGTTCGGCATACGGTGGTTGTAATGTTGGCCATCCACGAACGAGACGGCGATCAGCTGGGACGACGTGAATCCGCGTTGCAGAAGCAGAGCGCTGTACGACACGAGGTCGTAGAGCACAGAGGGAGGGTCACGTGGTTCTAGTCCGTCAAGAGATCGGCGACGTGCTGAGGGACTTTCGGTTGCAGAAGGGTCGCACGCTGCGCCAGGTGGCGAGCAAGGCGAGCGTCGCACTCGGATACCTGAGCGAGGTCGAACGAGGCCAGAAGGAGGCATCGAGCGAGATCCTCGCATCGGTGGCCGACGCCCTCGACACCCCCATCTCCGTCATCATGCGAGAGGTCGGAGACCGCCTCGCGGTCATCGAGGGTCTCTCCCCGAACATCCCGGACACCGTTCCGGACGAACTGGTCAACGAGCTGGACGAACTCGTCTCCCGCTGATCGAGCGAGCACGGCAGCAGAACGCCCCGGGATCCCTCTCCCGGGGCGTTTCCGCGTCCGGACGGACGACGGAGGAAGGGACAGGAGCAGGAATGAAGCTGAGTGAGTTCAGGACGGCCGTCGCCGACGAGTTCGGCGCGGCCTACGGAGCGGTACTCACCGGTGACCTCGGACTCACCGAGTTCGGCTCGAAGACCGCCGAGGAGGCGTTGCGCGCCGGTGTCCCGCCCCGCGACGTCTGGATCGCGCTCTGCACCGCGACCGACGTGCCGGACGAGCGACGCCACGGCGTCGGACGACTGCAGCCGGGCGCGTAGCGCGTCCAGGGCCACGGGCGAAGCGGTCTTCGACACGCCGCCCGATCGGTATCGAACATCCGTTCTAGTGGTGCTAGTGTCCTCCACAGGATCATTCGTGAGTGCGTTCTGCACGGATCGGGCCGTCCGCCGGTGTATGTCGGTGGTGGCGCGTACCGTCGGAGACATCAGGAACGACCGACGCCTTGTCGCCCTCGGGCCCCGACCTTCAGCAGAAGCGGGTCCCGGAACACGCGGCGACAGCCTATAGGCACCCGACACCGAGCAGAGAGAAGCACACCATGCCAAGTCCAGCTGAACGCGAGAAGTCCCTCGAAACCGCACTCGCCCAGATCGACCGTCAGTTCGGCAAGGGCTCGGTGATGCGCCTCGGTAGCGACGAGCGCGCACCGGTCGAGGTCGTCTCCACCGGCTCGATCGCCCTCGACGTCGCACTCGGCATCGGAGGGCTCCCGCGTGGCCGCATCGTCGAGATCTACGGGCCTGAGTCCTCGGGTAAGACGACGCTCACGCTCCATGCCATCGCGAACGCCCAGCGTGCCGGGGGCATCGCCGCCTTCATCGACGCGGAGCACGCACTCGACCCCGAGTACGCCAAGAAGCTCGGCGTCGACATCGACTCGCTGCTCGTCTCCCAGCCCGACACTGGTGAGCAGGCGCTCGAGATCGCCGACATGCTCGTGCGCTCGGGTTCCATCGACCTCATCGTGATCGACTCCGTCGCGGCGCTCGTGCCCCGCGCCGAGATCGAGGGCGACATGGGTGACTCGCACGTCGGTCTGCAGGCCCGCCTCATGTCGCAGGCGCTGCGCAAGCTGACCGGTGGCCTGAACCAGACGAACACGACGATGATCTTCATCAACCAGCTGCGCGAGAAGATCGGTGTGATGTTCGGCAGCCCCGAGACGACCGCCGGTGGTAAGGCCCTGAAGTTCTACGCCTCGGTCCGCCTCGACATCCGACGCATCGAGACGCTGAAGGACGGCACGGAGGCCGTGGGTAACCGCACGCGCGTGAAGGTCGTCAAGAACAAGATGGCTCCGCCCTTCCGGCAGGCCGAGTTCGACATCCTGTACGGCGTGGGCATCTCGCGCGAGGGGTCGTTGATCGACTTCGGTGTCGAGCACGCCATCGTCAAGAAGGCCGGCGCCTGGTACACCTACGAAGGCGACCAGCTCGGTCAGGGCAAGGAGAACGCCCGGAACTTCCTGCTGAAGAACCCGGACATCGCCGCTGAGATCGAGCGCCGGATCCTCGGCAAGCTCGGTGTCGGGGCCGAGGGTGCCGCCACCAAGAAGGCCGCGGATGCCGCCGCAGCCGAGGTCGCTGCTGCCGAGGCCGCCGCGCTCGAGGCGGCGACCGGTGGAGCCCCGCAGCTCGCAACCGCCGGCGCACCGAAGTCCGCCGCGAAGCGCAGCGCGTAGCGCGCGCCCCGAACAGCGAGGTCACCATGGTCGTCTCCTTCCCTCCCGCCGGTCCGGCCGACGAGTCGTCGGAGCACGTGGCCCCCGTGACCTCGCTGTTCGGTCGCCGTCCGGCGCCAGATGCCGCTGCCGAGCCCGACGGTTGGTTCGTCGGGCAGCCCGACGAGGCTCCGGTCGTGGCCGCGCCCGTCGCGCGTCCCGTCGCTCCGTTGCGGCGGACGTCCACCGAGCGCGCCGAGACGATGACCACCCCGCCGGGCGACGCATCGAGCGATGCCCCCGCGGCGACGAGCCCGACGACACCACCCGCGCCCGCCCCGCGGACGCTCGCCTGGACCTCGGCCGTCCAGGCGCCGGAAGACGACGACGCAGACGACCGCGCCGAAGCCGATGAGGTCGAGGCTCCGGTCGATCCGGAGGTCCGGCTGGCCGAACTCGACCTGCTCGCGGTGCGACGACTCGCTCGCCGCGGGTGCTCCGAGTGGGAGATCGCGGAACTCCTCCGCGGCCACGACGCCGCACCCGACGAGGTCGAGCACGTCCTCGCCGAGCTCCGCCGACGCGGCTATCTCGACGACGCCGAACTCGCGCGTCAGCTCGTCGAGAGCCTGCACACCCGCAAGGGGCAGTCCCGTGCGGTGATCGGCCGCGAACTCTCCTCGCGACGCATCGACGCCTCGATCGTCTCCGAGGCCCTCGAAGCCATCGACGACGACGACGAGCTCCGACGAGCGCTCGTCGTCGCCGAGAAGCGCGCCGGTCAACTGCGCTCCCTCGATCAGGCGACGGCCGAGCGACGTCTGTCGGCCTATCTCGCGAGACGCGGATACGGCTCGGCGATCATCCGTGAGGCGTGCTCGCGCGCCCTGTCGGGGTCGAAGCGTTCCGGCGTGAGTTTCCGCTGACCGGAGGCATCTCAGGCCGCGCGTAGACTGCCGGTATGAGCAGCATCGTCGAGACGCCCACGGTCATCAGCGCCTCACCCGCCGCGATCGACGAGTCAGGTCGGCAGCGGAGCTATGAGGTCCGCACCTACGGGTGCCAGATGAACGTGCACGACTCCGAGCGGCTCAGCGGGTCGCTCGAGGCAGCCGGTTACGTCAAGGCGGACGGCGAGCAGGCCGACATCGTGGTCATCAACACCTGCGCGGTCCGCGAGAACGCCGACAACAAGCTGTACGGCAACCTCGGCCACCTGGCATCGATCAAGAAGCAGCGCAGCGGCATGCAGATCGCCGTCGGCGGTTGTCTGGCGCAGAAGGACAAAGAGGTCATCCTCCAGAAGGCCCCGTGGGTGGACGTCGTCTTCGGGACGCACAACATGGGCTCACTGCCGTCGCTGCTGGAGCGGGCCCGGCACAACGACGAGGCCCAGCTGGAGATCCTGGAGTCGCTCGACACCTTCCCCTCGACCCTCCCGACCAAACGCGATTCCAGCTACAGCGGTTGGGTCTCGATCTCCGTCGGGTGCAACAACACGTGCACCTTCTGCATCGTGCCGTCGCTCCGTGGCAAGGAGAAGGACCGTCGTCCGGGCGAGATCCTCGGTGAGCTGCGCGCGCTCGTCGAGGACGGCGCCATCGAGGTGACGCTGCTCGGGCAGAACGTGAACTCCTACGGTGTCGAGTTCGGGGATCGTCAGGCGTTCGGCAAACTCCTGCGGGCGGCCGGCACGATCGAGGGCCTGGAGCGCGTCCGGTTCACGAGCCCGCACCCGGCCGCCTTCACCGACGATGTGATCGACGCGATGGCCGAGACGCCGAATGTGATGCCGCAACTGCACATGCCGCTGCAATCGGGTTCCGACCGCATCCTCAAGGCGATGCGTCGCTCCTACCGGTCCGAGCGCTTCCTCGGGATCCTCGACCGGGTTCGTGCCAGAATCCCGCACGCGGCCATCTCGACCGACATCATCGTCGGGTTCCCCGGCGAGACGGAGGAGGACTTCCAGGAGACGCTCCGCGTGGTCGAGGCCGCTCGGTTCGCCAGCGCCTTCACCTTCCAGTACTCGATCCGAGCGGGTACACCGGCGGCCACCATGCCCGATCAGGTCCCGAAGGCCGTCGTGCAGGAGCGGTACGAGCGACTCATCGCGTTGCAGGACCGCATCAGTCTCGAGGAGAACCAGCGCCAGGTGGGCCGGCAGGTCGAGTTGCTCGTCGCGGTCGGCGAGGGTCGCAAGAACGACACCACGCATCGACTGAGCGGGCGGGCCGAGGACTCCCGGCTCGTCCACTTCGAGGTGCCGGCGGGCTCCGAGGTGCCGCGACCGGGCGACGTCGTGACCGTGACCATCACCGAGGCGGCGTCGTTCCACCTCATCGCCGACGCACCGGGCGGTGAGCCACTGCGGGTCCGTCGGACGCGTGCCGGAGACGCCTGGGATCGAGCTCAGGCCGATTCCTGCGGTGTGCCGACGACGACGGGTGCTGCGGAGCCAGGCCGCGTCTCCCTCGGCTTGCCGGGCCTGCGCATCGGGGCAACGACCGTCGGCGTGACCACGTCTCCCATCTACGACCCGAGCGACGGCGAACGTCGGTGACCGGCTTCCTCGCGGTCGTCGGAGCGACCGGGACGGGGAAGTCCGCACTGTCGCTCGAGCTGGCGACCGCTCTCCGCGAGGCGGGGCGTCCAGCCGAGATCGTCAACGCCGATGCCATGCAGTTCTATCGCGGCATGGACATCGGGACCGCGAAGCTGCCCATGGAGGAGCGGCGCGGGATCCCGCACCACCTCTTCGACGTCCTGGACGTCACGCAGGAGGCGTCCGTCGCCTGGTACCAGCCGACGGCCCGTGCCGTGATCGACGAGCTCACCGCGCGTGGGGTGACGCCGATCCTCGTCGGCGGTTCCGGGCTGTACGTCTCGAGCGTCATCCACGACTTCCGGTTCCCGCCGAGAGACCGCGCCCTGCGCGAGCGCCTGGAACGGGAACTCGAGGAGGAGGGGCTCCCGGCGCTCATCGAGCGGCTCCGCCTGGCGGATCCCACGACCGCCGACCGCATCGATGCGGCGAACGCCCGTCGGGTCGTGCGCGCACTCGAAGTCCACGAGTTGGCCGAGCGCGGCCACGGTGCAGCGCTTCCGGAACGCCCCGTCCCGTGGCGGCCGGTCGAGGTCATCGGGGTCTCGACACCGCGAGAGGTCCTCGTCGAGCGCCTCGACCGGCGCGTCGAGATGATGTGGGACGCGGGACTCGTCGCGGAGACGGCCGAGCTGCTCGGCCACGGCCTCGAGCAGGGTGTGACCGCCGGCCGTGCGATCGGCTACGCGCAGGCGGTGGCGCAACTGCGGTCGGAGCTCACCGAAGCGGAGGCGATCGCCGAGACCCAGCGCCTGACGAGGCGGTACGCGCGCCGTCAGGTCAGCTGGTTCAAGCGCTATCCGGCGATTACCTGGGTGGAGGGCGGCAGCGCCGAGGCGAGTGAGCTGGCCCGCCGAGTGCGCCCGTAGACTGGTCGGATGGCGTCGACACTCTCCTTCACGAAGGGCCACGGCACGGGCAACGACTTCGTGCTCTTCTCCGATCCTGACGGCCAGGAGGCCCTCGATCCGGGCCAGATCGCGGCGCTCTGCGACCGGCACTTCGGGATCGGTGCTGACGGCGTCATCCGCGCCGTCCGGTCCGCGCACCTCGATGCCGGGGCGGCCGTGCTCGCTGAAGACCCTGCCGCGGAGTGGTTCATGGACTACCACAACGCCGACGGTTCGGTCGCGGAGATGTGCGGCAACGGCATCCGGGTGTTCCTGCACTACCTGCTCGAGAGCGGGCTCGTGGAGCTGGCCCCCGGCGAACAGCTCGCCATCGGCACGCGCGCCGGCGTCCGGATGGTCGGCTACGACCCGCTCGGCTACGTCGTCGACCTCGGCCGCTGGAGCCTCGACGAGCGGGAGACGCTCGTCCGGGTGAAGGGGCTGCCCGTGGCACGCCCGGGGATCGGGATCGACGTCGGCAACCCGCACATCGTCGTCGCGGTCGCCGACGCCGCCGAACTCGACGGAGCGGAACTGGAGTACGTCCCACAGCTCGACCCCGCACCGCCGCACGGTGCCAACGTCGAGTTGGTCGTCCCGGGTGAGCCGCTCATCGCCGACGGCGTGGCCCGGATCCGCATGCGCGTCCACGAGCGCGGGAGCGGTGAGACCCTGAGCTGTGGCACCGGGACGGCTGCCGCGGCGCTCGCGTTCCGCCACTGGGCGGGCGCGGCGGCTCCGAACGACTGGCGCGTCGAGGTGCCGGGCGGGGTGCTCGGGGTGCGCATGGTTCCCGGCGCAGATGGCGAGCACGTGGTGCTGGCCGGTCCGGCGACGCTCGTCTACTCCGGGACGATCACCCTGGCCTGAGCCGGTCAGGCCGAACGGAGCTCCCGGCGCCGGGCGTGCAGGACGCGGAAGCCCTTGGCCATGGCCGCACGTCCGACGTGGAACGACGTCGGCAGCTGCTCCTGCAACCACTTCTGCAGTGAGTCCGAGCCGAGGTTCTTCTGCACGACGAGCCAGGCGTCACCCTCGTCCTCGAGCCGCGGCAACCAGTGCATGAGCATGCGGTGCAGTTCGTCCTTACCGACGCGGATCGGCGGGTTCGACCAGATGGTCACGAAGCGGACCGTGTCGGGGACGTCGTCGGGGAGGACGGCACGGATGTTGACGAGTCCGAGGCGTTCCGCGTTGATCCGGGTCAGGTCGAGCGCGCGTTCGTTCACGTCGACCGCCCAGACGGTCGCGTCCGGCGACGCGAGCCCGAGCGACAGGGCGATCGGACCCCAGCCGCAGCCGATGTCGAGGAGGTCGCCCGTCGGCGGGGGAGGAGGGGTGTTCGCGAGCAGCACCTGGGTGCCCTGATCGAGGTGACCCGGACTGAAGACGCCGCCCGCCGAGACGAGCGAACGGTCGACGCCGCCGAGGCGTGCGGTGATCGGTTTGAGCTGCAACTCGCTCGCGGGTTCGGCGGTGAAGTAGTGCTCGTTCGACATACAGGAACGGTACCGGACCAGGAGGAAGTAGGGTTAACGCGATGCCTAGACCACCGATGGACGCACCCCAGGACCACGCAGACGACACCGATGTCGATGTCGAGGCGGTGGTGGACGACGCCTCGGTCACCGATCCCGACGACGTCGTCGCACGTGTGCTCACGAGTGCCGCGTCCCGATCGAGCGGGTACACCCTGTTCGGCAGTGGTGCCGCGGCGTTGCAGACCGGCGATGCCTCGGGCGGCAGCTCCGACGACGGCGAGCAGTACGACCGCGAGGACCGACAGGCCCTCCGTCGCGTCGCCGGGCTCTCGACGGAGCTCGAGGACGTCACCGAGGTCGAGTACCGGCAGCTCCGGCTGGAGAACGTCGTTATCATCGGCGTCTACCCGCAGGGTGCGCTCCACGACGCGGAGAACTCCCTCCGCGAACTCGCAGCGCTCGCGGAGACCGCCGGCGCCGTCGTCCTCGACGGGCTCCTGCAGCGCAAACCGCACCCCGACCCGAGCACGTATCTCGGTCGAGGCAAGGCCCAGGAGCTGAAGTCCATCGTCCAGGCGCTCGGCGCCGACACGGTGATCGCCGACACGGAGCTCGCACCCAGCCAGCGTCGCGCCCTCGAGGACGCGGTCGGCGTGAAGGTCATCGACCGCACGGCGGTCATCCTCGACATCTTCAGCCAGCACGCGAAGAGCCGAGAGGGCAAGGCGCAGGTCGAGCTCGCCCAACTCGAGTACCTCCTGCCCCGCCTCCGAGGCTGGGGTGAGTCCATGAGCCGTCAGGCCGGTGGCCAGGTCGGTGGTGCCGGTGCCGGTATGGGGTCGAGGGGCCCCGGTGAGACGAAGATCGAACTCGACCGACGCCGCATCCACACCCGGATGGCGAAACTGCGCAAGTCGATCACGGCGATGAAGCCTGCGCGCGAGGCCAAGCGGGCCAACCGTCGCCGTAACACGGTGCCGTCGGTCGCGATCGCGGGGTACACGAACGCCGGGAAGTCCAGCCTGCTGAACCGCATCACGAAGGCCGGCGTCCTGGTTGAGAACTCGCTCTTCGCGACGCTCGACGCGACGGTCCGCCGCAACGTGACCTCCGACGGACGCGAGTACACCCTGGCCGACACGGTCGGCTTCGTGCGCAACCTGCCGCACCAGCTGGTCGAGGCCTTCCGCTCGACGCTCGAGGAGGTCGCCGACAGCGACGTCATCGTGCACGTCGTCGATGCCGCCCACCCCGATCCTGCCGGCCAGATCGCCACCGTGCGCGATGTCATCGGTGAGGTCGGAGCTCGGCACATCCCCGAGCTGGTCGTGTTTAACAAGGCCGACCTCGTGGACGACGGCCAGCTGCTCGTGCTCCGCGGTCTCGTCCCGGACGCCGTCTTCGTGTCGGCCCGCACCGGTCTCGGGATCGACGAGCTCATGGAGCGCATCGAGACGCTGATCCCGTCGCCGAGCAACGAGGTCCACGTCATCGTGCCCTTCGACCGCGGAGACCTGGTCACACTGCTGCACGAACGCGGCAAGGTGCTGTCGACGGACTACGACGAGCGTGGCACGATCGTGCACGCCCTGGTCGGTGCCGAGCTCGCCGCCGCCCTCGCGCCGTTCGCCGAGGTCGTCCCGGCACCCGCCGTGGCCGGCTGACCGGACCCCCCACCGACTCCTCACGCGCAGCGCGCGCGGACGGCATCCTTGAGCGCCTCCGCCGTGTCGGCGTCGAGCGGCAGGGTCATGACGGCCTCCGGCCCGTTGCCGATCCGCACGACGAGTGGGAAGAGGGTCCCCACCTTGTCCTCCGCCAGGGCGTGCGGGTCGCACCGGGTCGGCACGATCCGCAGTTCGATGGACTGCGGACCGTCGGCGGCGTCGACGGTCCGGCTGAGCGGCCAGTCCTGGGGTGGGTCACCGCCGCCGTCCGTCGGCGCCGGTCGCAGCAGGACCGTCGAGCGCAGCGCGACGAGCTCCAGCCGACCCGGAGCGCCGGTCGGCACGGCCGTGATCGTCAGGACGGCGACCGTCGTGGCTCCGGCACCCTCGAGGCGGATCCCGGGAGCTGCGGCCACCTCGGCGATGCGTTGCACGGCCGCCAGGGTGCACGTCGAGGCACGGATCGGCTGCAGCGCGTTCGTCGGATCGGGGAGGTCGGCGGCGGACAGGACCGCGCCGTCGTCGAGTCGGAGCAGGAGATCGACCTGCGCGTCCTCGTCGCGTGCGTCGCAGTCGATCGGGGGCAGCTCGACGGCGAGGTCCGTGGTCTGTCCAGCGCGGATCGTCGAGGAGCGGTCCCGGACGGTCGGCGCGGTGAACGCCGACCCCGCCAGCTCGAGTCCGACGATCGTGATGTCGTGGTCGCCGCCGTTGCCGACCCGGACGATCGCGGCGTCGCTCGCGGACTGGTCCCGGTTCTGACGGAACTCGACGACGAGGTCCTCCGCTGAGGCTGCACGTGTCGCCGTCGGCGCGGACGAACCGGCGGCCGTGCACCCGGACAGGGCGATCACCACCGCCACGCAGGACGCGATGACGCGCGAACCGAGTACTCGGCGCTCGGCGCCCCGGTGCCTGGTGCCCGCGGTCATGGCATCAGCGTAGGACCAGAGCGCCGCCGGGGGAATGTGTCGCAGGATGACGCTGTCGGACAGATGTCCGTCGCGCGGATCGTCGGGCGTTGCTATCGTCGTGCGCATCGTAACCGCCCTCACCGGCGGAATCGGAGCGACAGCCGAGCCCGGCACCCGCCCACGACACACCAGCGGAACCGCTGCGTGCTGCGTGGTCGCCGGCTCTCGATCCGCTGCCACCGAGACGAGACCCCATGACCATGACGGAGCCCGCCTGTCCCGGGCGTACCCCCTTCTCCTTCGAGCTGTACCCGCCCAAGACGCTCGACGGCGGCGTCGCGCTCGCACGGACGGTCGAGCACCTGGCCGCCGCCGGCCCGGAGTTCATCTCGGTCACCTTCGGCGCCGGCGGTTCCTCGCGAACGGCGAGCCTGGACGTGCTGCGGAGCATCCGGACGTCGACCTCGGTGGACCCGATGGCCCATCTCACCTGCGTCGGTTCGACGCACGCGCAGGCCAGCCGACTCATCAAGGACTTCCTCGATGCCGGGGTGCACAGTTTCCTCGCGCTCCGCGGCGACCCGCCTGCCGGAGCCGTCGAGGGGGACGCCTTCCTCGGTGATCTGGGGAGTGCCGCGGAACTCGTGCAGCTCATCGGCCGGGTCAGTGCCGAGCACGAGCCCTACGCCGAGGGGTCGCTGGTCGGCCTCCCGGGCGCGGTGCAGCTCGGGCGACGCCATCGGCCGCGGATCGCGGTCGCCGCGTTCCCCAACGGCCACCCGCGCTCGCGGTCGACGACGCAGGACCTCGACACCCTGTTGGCCAAGCAGGCGGCTGGGGCGACGCTCGCCATCACCCAGCTCTTCTTCCACGCCGACGACTACCTCGCCTTCGCCGAACGCGCGAGACGTCACGGCGTCACCATGCCCATCCTGCCGGGCGTGATGCCCATCACGAGTCCGGCGCGGTTGCGTCGAGTGCTCGAGCTCAGCGGCGAGGCGCTCCCGAGCGACCTGGCCATCGCGCTCGAGGTCGAGCCGGACGAAGCGGGACGGATCGACATCGGCACCGACTACTCCGCGAGGCTCATCCGCGACGTCGTCGCGGGCGGCGCGCCGGGCGTCCACCTCTACGCCTTCAACCAGCATCGGACGGTGCTCGACGTGTTGCACCGTGCCGGCATCCCCGTGCAAGGCGGCCGACCGGTCCGTCATCCCATCCCCGATCCACTCACCAGCAAGGACGCACGATGAACCCCACTTCCGCATTCCCCGTCGGCACCATCCTCGGCTACCCGCGCATCGGGCCGAACCGGGAGTTGAAGCGCGCCGTCGAGTCCTTCTGGGCCGGCCGGATCGACGCCGAGGCGCTCGAGCGGACGGCCTCCGAGCTGCGCGCCGCCACGCGTGCCCGCCTCGCGGGGCTCGGCCTCGACCCGACGAACGCCGCGATCCCCGAGAGCTTCTCGTTCTACGACCAGGTCCTGGACGCAGCGCTCACCGTCGGCGCCGTCCCGGAGCGCTTCTCGTCGCTCGTCGGGGCCGACGGTCGGGTCGACCTCGTCGGGGCGTTCACGATCGCTCGTGGCGCCGGCGACCTCGCCCCGCTCGAGATGACGAAGTGGTTCGACTCGAACTACCACTACCTCGTCCCGGAGATCGGCGAGTCGACGCCGTTCGCGCTCTCCGACGACCGAGTGGTCGAGCAGTTCCGCGAGGGCCTCGCCGAGGGGTACGTGACGCGGCCGGTCATCGTGGGCCCCGTGACGTTCCTGCTGCTGTCCAAGGCGGCCGAGGGGGCCTCAGCGGGATTCGCCCCGATCGACCGACTGGAAGCGTTGCTGCCCGTCTACGCGGAACTCCTCCAGCGCCTGGCCGCTGCCGGCGCGCCCTGGGTGCAGCTCGACGAACCCGCACTGGTGTCGGAGACGTTCGACGTGCCGAGGTCGACGGTCCTCGCGGCGCTCGAACGATCGACGGCCGTCCTGTCCGCCGTGTCCGACCGTCCGTCGATCTTCGTCGCGGCTCCCTACGGCGCCTTGGGCGATGCCCTCCCGGTGCTGGCCGACTCGGGGGTCGAGGCTGTCGGTGTCGACCTCGTCCGAGGAGGCCTGCCGGACTCGTCTCCCGGACTCGCGTCGAAGACCGTCGTCGCGGGAGTGATCGATGGCCACAACGTGTGGCGCGGCGACCTGGCCGCCGCGGCCGATCTCCTGGAGCGCGCGGCGGACCGTTTCCCGCAGCTCGCGGTGTCCACCTCGACGTCCCTCCTGCACGTCCCGCACGACGTGTCGGTGGAGACGAAGCTCGACCCACGTTTGCGGAGCTGGCTCGCCTTCGCCGACCAGAAGGTGGATCAGATCGCGGTCCTCGCACGTGGTCTCACCCAAGGGCGTGCGTCCATCGCGGCCGAGCTCACCGCAGCGTCGGCCGCGCTCGACGATCGGCTCGCCGCGCCGGGGGTGGTCGATGCCGCCATCCGCGCACGGACGGCAGCGCTCGCACCAGCGGACTTCACCCGAGACGACTACCAGGAGCGCGCCACGGCGCAGGAGCAGGCGCTCGGCCTGCCGTTCCTCCCGACGACGACGATCGGCTCCTTCCCGCAGACCGGCGACATCCGTCGCGCCCGCGCGCAGCGGGTCGCCGGGACGCTCGACGAGGAGGCCTACGTCGCGACGATGCGCGCGGAGATCGGGCGCGTCGTGGCGCTGCAGGAGGACCTCGGGATCGACGTCGTCGTCCACGGCGAGCCTGAGCGCAACGACATGGTCCAGTACTTCGCCGAGCACCTCGACGGGTTCGCCGTGACGGAGCACGGGTGGGTGCAGTCCTACGGTTCGCGATGCACCCGTCCGTCGATCCTGTGGGGTGACGTCTCGCGACCGGCGCCGATCACGGTCGAGTGGTCGGCCTACACGCAGTCGTTGACCACCAAGCCGGTGAAGGGCATGCTCACGGGCCCGGTGACGATCCTCGCCTGGTCGTTCGTGCGCGACGACCAACCGCTCGCCGAGACGGCGAACCAGGTCGCCCTCGCCCTGCGTGACGAGATCGCCGACCTGGAGCGGGCCGGCATCCGCATCATCCAGGTCGACGAACCCGCACTCCGCGAACTGCTCCCGCTCCGGCGGGCGGACCAGGGGCGGTACCTCGACTGGTCGGTGGGCTCCTTCCGGCTGGCGACCGCGGGCGTGCGGGCCGAGACGCAGATCCACACCCACCTCTGCTACTCCGAGTTCGGCGTGGTGATCGACGCGATCCGACGACTGGACGCCGATGTGACGAGCATCGAGGCGGCACGGTCTCGGATGGAGGTCGTGTCCGACATCCGGGCGAGTGGTTTCGACCACGGCATCGGCCCGGGCGTCTACGACATCCACTCGCCTCGGGTGCCGAGCGTCGCGGAGGTGACCGCGTTGCTCGAGATCGCGCTGGAGGGGATCCCGCAGCGACAGGTCTGGGTGAACCCGGACTGCGGACTCAAGACGCGAGGGTACGAGGAGACGGTCGCCTCCCTCGCCAACATCGTCGAGGCCACGCGTGTGGTCCGCGCACGGGTCGGTGCGACCGGCTGACGTCGTCGGTCCGGCACGGACGAAGGCCGGGACGATCCACGGATCGTCCCGGCCCTCGTCGGTGTCGCGGAGTGGTCCGGTCGGTCAGACCGTCCGGAGCACGGCGACGACCTTGCCGAGGACCTCGGCGTGGTCGCCGAGGATCGGTTCGAAGGCCGAGTTCCGGGGGAGCAGCCAGGTGTGACCGTCGCGCTGGCGGAACACCTTCACGGTCGCCTCCTCGTCGAGCATCGCCGCGACGATCTCGCCGTTCTCGGCGGTTTTCTGCTCGCGGATGACGACCCAGTCGCCGTCGCAGATCGCGGCGTCGACCATCGAGTCGCCGACGACCTTCAGCATGAACAGACTGCCCTTGCCGACCAGCTGACGCGGCAGGGGGAAGATCTCCTCGACCTGCTGCTCGGCCGTGATCGGGATGCCGGCGGCGATGCGACCGACGAGCGGGACCATGGCGGCGTCGCCGACCGGGGGAGCGGAGTCGGGATCGCTGCCCTCGACGGCGCTCGGCAGGTCGATGAGCACCTCGATGGCGCGGGGACGGTTGGGATCGCGTCGGAGGTATCCGCTGAGTTCGAGCTGTCCGAGTTGGTGCGTGACACTCGACAGGGAGGCGAGCCCGACGGCGTCGCCGATCTCGCGCATGCTCGGCGGATATCCGCGCTGAGAGACCGAGCGCTGGATGACGTCGAGGATCGCCAGCTGCTTGTCGCTCAGGCTCTTCCGTCGCCGGGTGCCGCCGATCTGGCGCTCCCGGGCTCCGTCGCCCGCCGTGTTCGCTGCCATCTTCGCTCCTGCCCTGATCGGCTGTCGGTGACCGATGTCGGTGGGTGGTGGTGTACTGCTTCCAACACTCGAAACTGTATCCGCACCAGCTCGTCCAGACAAACATCTGTTCGAGCGTGTCGCCGATCCCGCGCGTCTCAGGTACGAAGACAGGGTTGAGTATTCGAACAATCGAAGATATATTCGGAACACAGGTTCGTATCCGGCACTCCTGGTCGAGTGTCGGGTACGAGTCCTCATCACATGATGAGCACACTCTTGGAGGGTTGACATGAGCGCAGCACTGATCGGGTCCCACCGGGCGCTTCCCGCACGGACGGCGCAGGCACCGACGTCGGACGCACCGTCCACACGCCGACTCCGCCTGACGAAGCGCGGCCGCGTCGTCTTCACCACGCTCGCCGCCATCCCGCTGGTCATCGGCGTCGCGGTCGTCGGACTCTCCGCAGGCGGTGCCGCGGCCAACACGGCGGCGGCGGGAGCCACGTTCACGTACATCACGGTCGACCCGGGCGAGTCGCTCTGGCAGCTGGCCGAGTCCATCGCACCCGACGCCGACCCGCGCGACGTCATCGCCGAGATCATGAACCTCAACCAGCTCAGCACCGCCGGTGTCGAGCCTGGGCAGCGCCTGGCGATCCCGCAGCGGTACGCGGCCGAGTAGGCCGACAATCGGCGGGTCACTCCGCGCTGGTTCTCAGCTATCGTCGATGGCGCGGTGCAACGACGCCCGCAGCATCGTCGGAGGCAAGCATGAGTACAGACGATCGGAGCCGCTCGCTGCTCCGGAAGAAGCCGATCGCGGAGATCGAGGATGAGACCTCCGGTTCGAAGCTGTTCAAGAGCCTCGGGCTCTGGCAACTCACGGCCATCGGGGTCGGTGGCATCATCGGGGTGGGGATCTTCTCCCTCGCCGGACTCGTCGCTCATGGGAGCGAGGCCTCGCCCGCTGTCGGGCCGGCCGTCCTCTTCTCGTTCCTGATCGCGGGTCTCGCCTCCGCGGCCGCGGCGTTGTCGTACGCGGAGTTCGCCGGCATGATCCCGAGAGCCGGGTCCGCCTACACCTACGGGTATGTGGCGCTCGGCGAGATCATCGGCTGGTTCATCGGCTGGGACCTGTTGCTCGAGTACATCGCGATCGTCGCGGTGGTCGCGATCGGGATCTCCGGCTACTTCGACGCCTTCCTGTCCGGCATCGGGATCCACATGCCGGCCTGGATGACCTCGACCGCCGACGAGGGGAAGGGCGGCCTCGTCAATCTCCCCGCCATCTTCGTCTGTCTCCTCGTGACCTTCATCCTGAGTCGCGGGACGAAGGCCTTCGGTCGATTCGAGCTCATCGCGGTCGGCATCAAGGTCCTGCTCATCCTGTTCATCATCGGCCTCGGGGTCTTCTACATCAACGGGGAGAACTACGATCCGTTCCTCCCCAGCGGTTTCGGGCCGGTGTTCGCCGGTGCCGCGACGGTCTTCTTCGCGGTCTTCGGATACGACGCGATGAGCACGGCGGCCGAGGAGGCGAAGGACGGCAAGAAGCACATGCCGAAGGCGATCATCCTCTCCCTCATCGTCGCCATGCTCCTGTACGTCGCGGCCACCCTCGTCCTGACCGGTATGCAGAACTACACCGACATCGACCCCACCGCCGGGTTCGCATCGGCGTTCCAGAGTGTCGGCCTGCCCGTGGTGGCGACGATCATCTCCGTGTTCGCCGTCCTGTCGATCCTCACCGTGATGCTGACGTTCCTGTTGGGCGTCACCCGTGTCTGGTTCTCGATGAGTCGTGACGGTCTCCTTCCGCGGTGGTTCTCGCGCACGGACCGGCGAGGCGTGCCGCAGCGGGTGACCTGGATCGCCGGCGGCGCGGCAGCCGTCTTCGCCGGGGTGTTCCCGATCAAGCAGGTCGCCGACCTCACGAACATCGGCATCCTGGCCGCCTTCATCGTGGTCTGCGTGTCGGTGATCGTGTTCCGGTACACGAAGCCGGACGAGCCCCGCTCCTTCCGGTTGCCGTTGATGCCGTTCGTCCCGGCGTTCGGCGTCCTGGCGTCCGGCTTCCTGATCCTGCAGTTGCACTGGGAGACCTGGCTGCGGTTCGGGGTCTGGCTCGTGATCGGTCTCATCGTGTACTTCGCCTACGGGCGACGCCACTCGCTGTTGAACCCGGCGAGCCCCCGGCACGAGGTCCTTCGTCGGGAGCGTCAGGCGGAGTGAGCGCGCCGGTCGGAGTGGCTAGCATTGTGGAGTGACCGCTCTCGACGACCTCCCCATCCGCGACGACCTCCGAGGACAGCGCCCGTACGGCGCTCCCCAGGCCCTGGTGCCGGTGGCGCTCAACGTCAACGAGAACACGCACCCGATCCCTGAAGCGGTCGCGCACGACATCGTCGCCTCGCTCGCGTCGGCGGTCCTCACGGTGAACCGATACCCCGATCGCGAGTTCACGGAACTCCGCGAGGCCCTGGCGGGATACTTGGGTCACGGGGTGTCCCCGGAGCAGATCTGGGCGGGGAACGGGTCGAACGAGGTGCTGCAGCACATCCTGCAGGCCTTCGGTGGTCCCGGGCGATCGCTCCTCGGGTTCACGCCGACGTACTCGATGTATCCGCTCCTGGCCGCCGGCGTCGGCACCAGGTGGATCCCCGCGACGCGCGACGCCGAGTTCGAGCTCTCGCCCGAGACCGCCGCGCGTCAGGTGGCCGAGGCGGATCCTGACCTCGTGTTCCTCTGCTCGCCCAACAACCCCACCGGAACACCGTTGTCGCTCGAGACCGTCACCGCGGTCTACGAGGCCTCGCGGGGCATGGTGATCGTCGACGAAGCGTATGCGGAGTTCGCTCCTGACGACGAGGCGAGCGCGCTCACGCTGTTGGAGGGGCGTCCGCGCCTGATCGTCTCCAGGACGATGAGCAAGGCATTCGCCTTCGCCGGGGTCCGTCTCGGGTACCTCGCCGCCGACCCCGCGGTCGTCGACGCGCTGAGACTCGTCCGGCTCCCGTACCACCTGAGCGCCCTGACGCAGGCGGCCGCGACCGCCGCACTCCGACACGCCGACGAGATGCTGGCGATGGTCGACGACATCCGGACCCAGCGCGATCGCCTCGTCGTCGAGCTCGGGCGTCTCGGCTACGACCCGAAGCGGAGCGGATCCAACTTCGTCCTGTTCGGCGGCGTCGCCGATCCGCACGCGGCGTTCGAGGCGCTCTTGGCGCGGGGGATCCTCATCCGTGACGTGGGTATCCCAAACCACCTGCGGGTGACCGCAGGCACCGAAGCGGAGACGACCGCGTTCCTCGAGGCCTTGGCGGCGATCAGCCCCGCCTGACCAGCCCTCGGCCGGGCGGAGGTGGGCGCCTGCTCACGGCAGGCGGGTCAGGGCCGCCTCGGCGGCGACCCAGGGGAGCATGGCGCACTTCACGCGGGCGATGTAGCGCGAGACGCCGCTGAACGCCGCGGCGTCTCCGAACCGTTCCTCGTCGAACTCGAGCGTGCCCCGCGAGCGGATGACCGTCCGGAACTCGTCGACCAGGGCCTGGAGCTCGGCCGGTGTGAGGCCTGCCGCGAGGTCGCTCAAGCAGGAGCTCGACGCCTGCGAGATCGAGCAGCCGTGCCCCTCCCAGGCGATCGGTGCGAGACGACCGTCGGGCCCGGGGTGGAGCTGCAGGGTGACCTCGTCGCCGCAGGTGGGGTTGAGCTGGTGCGACTCGGCGGCGGGCGCGTCCCGCAACCCGAAGCCGTGGCGCTGGCGGGCGTGGTCGAGGATGAGCTCCTGGTAGAGGCTCTCCAGGCCGCTCATCGGGACACCCCGAAGAACGGACCGACGAGGGTGGCGGCCTCGAGGAAGGCGTCGATCTCGGCCTCCGTCGTGTAGAGGTAGCTGCTCGCGCGGGTGGACGCGGTGAGGCCCAACCGGCGGTGGAGTGGTTGCGCGCAGTGGTGACCGACGCGCACCGCGATGCCGCGATCGTCGAAGAACTGACCGACGTCGTGGGCGTGCACGCCGGTGAGGTCGAAGCTCGCCAGCCCGGCGCGAGGCGTCCCGGGCGGCGGCCCGATGAGCGTGACGCCGGGGATGGCAGCGAGTCCGGCCGCGAGACGCTGTCCGTAGGCCGCCTCGGTGGCGTGGACACGGTCCATGCCGACCGCTTGCAGGAACCGGACGGCGCTCGCGAGGGCGATCGCCTGCGACACCGGCTGGGTCCCGGCCTCGAACCGTTGCGGAGCGGGCAGGAAGTCGGCGCCGTCGAGTGTGACGGTCGTGATCATCGACCCGCCGGTGAGGAAGGGGGGAAGGGCGTCGAGCAGCCGGCGGCGACCCCACAGGGCCCCGATGCCGTTCGGACCGAGCATCTTGTGGCCGGAGAACACGAGGAAGTCGACGCCGAGGGACGCGACGTCGACGGGGAGGTGCGGCACGGACTGGCAGGCGTCGAGCACGGTCAGCGCGCCGACGCGTTCGGCGAGCGCGACGAGCTCGGAGACCGGCGCGATCGCCCCGGTGACGTTGGACACGTGTGCGAACGCGATGATGCGCGTGCGTTCGCTGATGACGTCGCCTGCGGCCTCGAGGCGCAGCACGCCGTTGTCGTCGACCGGCAGGTGACGGAGGGTCGCACCGGTGCGTGCGGCGAGTTGCTGCCAGGGGATGAGGTTCGCGTGGTGTTCGAGTTCCGTGACGACGATCTCGTCGCCTGGACCGAGTTGGAACCGCTCGGCGGCAGCACCACCGAGGCCGGCGCTCGCGGTCCCGATGGCTCCGGCGATGAGGTTGAGGGCTGCGGTCGCGCCGGAGGTCCAGACGAGTTCCCGCTCGTCGGCACCGATGAACGCGGCGACGGTCGCGCGAGCGTCCTCGAAGAGCTCCGTCGCCTCAGCTGCCAGGAGGTGGGCACCACGGTGGACGGCGGCGTTCTGGTGCGTCGCGTAGTCACGCTCCGCGTCGATGACCTCGATCGGGCGTTGCGAAGTGGCTCCGGAGTCCAGATAGACGAGCGGGTGTCCGTTCATCTCCCGGGCGAGGATCGGGAACCGTTCACGGAGAGCGGCGATCTCCGTCGCGTCGAGTGGGACGGCCGGGGCGATGCTGGGTGTGGAAGTCATGACCTCTCAACGATAGGCGTCGGCACGGCCTGGTGCAGCCGCATGACGCGACGATGCCCACCCGTCGACACGCGGCGTGCAGCGGCGGTGCGCTCGATACACTGGATCCCATGACCACCCAGCAGCGCACGGCCCGGATCCAGCGCGCGACGAGCGAGTCCAGCATCGAGCTGGAGTTGAACCTCGACGGCACCGGCACGAGCAGCATCGAGACCTCCGTCCCGTTCTACAACCACCTGCTCACGGCCTTCGCGAAGCACTCGCTGACGGACCTGACCGTCCGTGCGACGGGCGATGTCGACATCGACGTCCACCACACGGTCGAGGACGTCGGTATCGTCCTGGGCCAGGCGATCCGTCAGGCGCTCGGCGACAAGGCCGGCATCTCGCGATACGGGGACGCGCTGGTCCCGCTGGACGAGGCCCTCGTGCAGGCCGTGGTCGACATCTCCGGTCGTCCGTACCTCGTGCACGGCGGGGAACCGGCCGGATTCGAGTTCCACCTCATCGGCGGGCACTTCACGGGTTCGATGGTGCGTCACGTCTTCGAGGCGATCACCTTCAATGCGGGCCTCACCGTGCACGTGAACGTCCTCGGCGGTCGCGATCCGCACCACATCGCCGAAGCGGAGTTCAAGGCGTTCGCGCGGGCCTTCCGGCAGGCGAAGGCGTTCGACCCCCTGGTCCAGGGCATCCCGTCGACGAAGGGCGCGCTGTGAGTGCACGCCCGTCGGTGGTCGTCCTCGACTACGGCTCCGGCAACGTGCACTCCGCCGTCAAGGCCCTCGAGCTCGCCGGCGCCGACGTCGTGCTGACGGGCGACCGCCAGGCCGCCCAGGCCGCCGACGGTCTCGTCGTGCCAGGGGTCGGTGCCTTCGATGCGGTGATCGGCGCCCTCCGTTCTTCCCACGGCGACGAGGTCATCGACCGTCGTCTCGCGGGAGGCCGTCCCGTCCTCGGCATCTGCGTGGGGATGCAGGTCATGTTCGAGCGTGGTTTGGAGCGCGGTTCCGAGGCCGAGGGCCTGGGGGAGTGGCCCGGCGCGGTCACAGAACTCGAGGCGCCCGTCCTGCCGCACATGGGCTGGAACACGGTGTCGCCGGACGCGGGGTCCGTGCTCTTCGACGGCCTCGCCGACGAGCGCTTCTACTTCGTCCACTCCTATGCCGCACAGCAGTGGACCCTCGAGGTCATGCCGCCGTTCCCCGAGCCGCGCCTCACCTGGGCGACCCACGGCGTGCCGTTCCTCGCGGCCGTCGAGAACGGTCCGCTGTCGGCGACGCAGTTCCACCCGGAGAAGTCGGGCGACGCCGGTATCCGTCTGCTGTCCAACTGGCTCGGCACCCTGTAGCCGACTAGGATCAGGTGCTTGTGCCACGAGGCATGCTGTGCGCCGGGAACCGAGGGGCTCGCAGCTCCCGAAGAGACGGTGGATCATGAACGAGTTCAACACGACGGCCGGACTGACGCTGCTCCCCGCGATCGACATCGTGGACGGCAAGGCCGTCCGGTTGACGCGCGGCGAGGCCGGTTCGGAGACGAACTACGGCGAGCCCGTCGACGCGGCCCTGGACTGGGCTCGCCAGGGGGCGGAGTGGATCCACCTCGTCGACCTCGACGCCGCGTTCGGTCGTGGCGACAACCGGTCGATCATCCGCAAGGTCATCTCGAAGGCGCGCGGCGTCAACATCGAACTGTCGGGCGGCATCCGCGACGACGCCTCCCTCGAGCAGGCGCTCGAGACGGGCGTCGCACGCGTGAACCTCGGGACCGCAGCGCTCGAGAACCCCGAGTGGGCCGCGAGCGTCATCGCCCAGTACGGCGAGGCGATCGCGGTCGGCCTCGACGTCCGTGGCACGACGCTCGCCGCTCGCGGGTGGACGCAGGACGCCGGCGACCTGTGGACCGTCCTCGACCGTCTCGAGGAGGCGGGCTGCGCACGCTACGTCGTGACGGACGTCACGAAGGACGGCACGATGCAGGGGCCGAACATCGAACTGCTCCGACAGGTGCTCGAGCGCACGGAGCGGCCGGTGGTGGCCTCCGGCGGCATCTCGAGCCTCGACGATCTGGTCGCGCTGCGCGAGCTGGTCCCCCTCGGGCTCGAAGGGGCCATCATCGGGAAGGCGCTCTACAACGGCGCATTCACCCTGGCCGAGGCGCTGGATGTCTCGGGCCGCTGACGAATCCTCCGAGCCCGACCGGCAGGGTCCGTCGGGCGGGCATGCCCACCGTGCGATGGGTGGTGCCGATTCGGCCGGCCAGCCCTGGGCCGGTCGGAGCTTCCAGCCGAACGCGAGTTCCGGTGACGACGGCAGTGCGCCCGAGCGGCTGATCGAGTCCCTCCGACGCTTCCGGGCCGGCGAGGTCGGCGAGGCAGAGGTCGTCGACGCGTTCCGGGACTCCCGCCTGCTCATCCCGCTCGTGGCCCACCTCGGTGAGGCCGGCGAGAACGAGCACGGCCAACTGGTCGACAAGTCGCAGGAGCTGTCCATCGTGACCGTGACGGGTCCGGACGGCCGCACCGTGCTCCCGGTGTTCAGCTCGGTGCAGGCGATGTCCGCCTGGAACCGGACGGCGAGGCCGATCCCGGCCGACGGCGTCCGGGTCGCCCTGGCGGCCGCGAGTGAGCAGACGGACGTGGTGGTCCTCGATCCGACGTCGAGCACCGAGTTCGCCGTACGCCGCCCCGCGCTGTGGGCGATCGCGCAGTCGCAGCCGTGGACGCCCAGCTTCGCGGACCCGCTGGTGCGCGGCGCGTTCGAGCGATCGATCGAGCAGGAGCTCGCGGTCGTGAGTGTGCGTCTGCGAGCCGGAGATCCGGAGGCGAAGCTCGCCGGATCCGAGCTCGTGGTCGAGCTCGGCCTGCTGCAGGGACTGACCCAGCAGGAGCTCGACGCGGTGCTCGCGCGGCTCGCTCAGCGCTGGGCCGCGGACGAGGTCATCGCGACGCGCGTCGACTCGCTCGCGGTGTCGCTCCGCCCCGCCGACTGATCGGCGAGGCGGAGCACCTCCCTGCCATCAGGTGACCGGGCCGGTCCACTTCTCGCCGGGACCCTTGCCGATGGGATCCTGGATGGTGGACGCCTCCCGGAAGGCGAGCTGCAGGGACCGCAGGCCGTCGCGCAGCGAGCGGGCGTGCATGTCGCTGATCTCCGGGGCACCTGCGGTGATGAGCCCGGCGAGGGCGTTGATGAGCTTGCGGGCTTCGTCGAGGTCCGTCTGGGCGTCGGGGGCATCCGCGAGGCCGCACTTGACCGCTGCAGCGCTCATGAGGTGCACGGCGGCGGTGGTGATGACCTCGACGGCGGGGACGTCGGCGATGTCCCGGGTGGCCTGATCGGCCCCTCCCGACTCGTCGTCGTGGTCGTACGGGCTGGTGGTGTTGTTCACGTGGATCCTCTGTTAGACTCGTGCGGTGCTCCGAGACATGTCTCGGTACGAAAGAGGAGATTCTCCCACCCGCGCTTGACCGCTTCACAAGGTTACCGGGTTGTCACGCTCCGCCTGTCGCTTCACCGCTTCGGGTCGTCGGGCGTGGTGCCTTCCGACAGGTGTTTTGAACACCGGCGGAGGGTACGGGTGTGTGGTGAACCGATTTCGTCGCGTCGCAGGTATCGGACCTGGTCGCGTGGCATCCCACCCAGTCAGAGGAGCTCCGCATCAGCGATCCCCGTACCAATGACCGTATCCGCGTCCCGGAGGTCCGACTCGTCGGTCCCGGCGGAGAACAGGTCGGCGTCGTCAAAATCGAGGTCGCCCTTCGCCTCGCGCAGGAAGCGGATCTCGACCTCGTCGAGGTCGCACCCAACTCCAAGCCGCCCGTCGCGAAGATCATGGACTACGGCAAGTTCAAGTACGAGGCTGCGCAGAAGGCCAAAGAGGCCCGGCGCAACCAGGCGAACACGATCCTCAAAGAGGTCCGGTTCCGCCTCAAGATCGATCAGCACGACTACGAGACCAAGCGCAAGCGCGCCGAGGGCTTCCTCAAGGCCGGTGACAAGGTGAAAGCCATGATCCAGTTCCGCGGCCGCGAGCAGTCCCGCCCAGAGCAGGGCGTCCGCCTGCTCCAGAAGTTCGCCGAGGACGTGTCCGAGTGGGGCACCGTCGAGTCCACCCCTATGGTCGACGGTCGCAACATGGTGATGGTCGTCGGTCCACTCAAGAACAAGTCCGAGGCGAAAGCCGAAGCCAACGCACAACGTGCGGCATCCAAGGCACGTCCGGCTGACGCCGACGAAGCCGACGAGGCTGCTCCGGTGGAGTCATCCACCGACGAGAACCGATAAGAAACGAGGAATCCCATGCCGAAGCAGAAGACCCACTCCGGGGCCAAGAAGCGATTCAAGGTCACCGGCAGCGGCAAGCTGATGAAGCAGCAGGCCGGTATGCGACACAACCTGGAGAGCAAGTCCAGCCGTCGCACCCGTCGCCTGAACCAGGACCAGGTGCTGGCGCCCGCCGACGCCAAGGTCATGAAGAAGCTGCTCGGTCGCTAGACCGTTTACCCGTAAGGAACTAGGAACATGGCAAGAGTCAAAAGGGCGGTCAACGCTCACAAGAAGCGTCGCGTCATCCTCGAGCGCGCCGCCGGTTACCGCGGTCAGCGTTCGCGTCTGTACCGCAAGGCCAAGGAGCAGGTCACTCACTCCCTCGTCTACTCGTACCGCGACCGTCGTGCGCGCAAGGGTGACTTCCGTCGCCTCTGGATCCAGCGCATCAACGCGGCTTCGCGTGCCAACGGCATGACGTACAACCGCTTCATCCAGGGTCTCGGCCTCGCCGGGATCGAGGTCGACCGCCGTATCCTCGCGGACCTCGCGGTGCACGAGCCCGCCACCTTCGCGGCCCTCGTCGCGTCGGCCAAGGCCGCGCTGCCCGCCGACACCTCGGCGCCCAAGGTCTCCGCGTAGTCGGAAGCCCTGCGTCCGCCCGGACGATGTGTTCGAACGGCCCGATCCCACCAGGGATCGGGCCGTTTCGTCTGTCCGGAGTGCGACCCATAGGATGGGTGCGTGCTTGACAATCCGCGGTCACCGCGCGTCCGTTCCGTCGCCAAACTCGCCAAGCGTCCGGCGAGACAGGAGACCGGCCTGTTCCTCCTCGAAGGACCACAGGCGGTCTCGGAGGCCCTGCAGTTCCGGCCCGACCTGATCCTCGAGCTGTACGCGACGCCGACGGCCCTCGAGCGCTACACCGACATCGGGGCCGCGGCCACCGATGCGGGACTCGAGGTCGAGTTCGTCACCGAGCAGGTCCTCGAGTCGATGGCCGACACCGTCACCCCGCAGGGGTTCATCGCGGTCGCGCAGCAGTTCCCGACCTCGATCAAGGACATCTTCGCCGGAGAGCCGCAGCTCGTCGTCATCCTGGAGGAGGTCCGCGACCCGGGCAACCTCGGGACGATCATCCGAGCCGCGGACGCCGCCGGCGCGGACGCCGTCGTCCTGAGCGGACGGACCGTCGACCTCTACAACCCGAAGGTCGTGCGCTCCACGACCGGCTCGCTCTTCCACCTGCCCGTCGCGGTCGGTGTCGAGCTGCCCGCCGTGCTGGAACGGGCCCGCGCAGCGGGACTGCAGGCGCTCGCTGCCGACATCAAGGGCGAGGACCTCCTCGTGGCCCGGTCGGAAGGCGTGCTCGCGCGGCCGACGGCATGGGTGTTCGGCAACGAGGCCAGGGGACTCACCGATGAGCACCTCGAGCTCGTCGACCGTGCGGTTACGGTACCGATCTACGGCCGTGCCGAGAGCATGAACCTGGCCACTGCGGCGTCGGTGTGCGTCTTCGAGAGCGCGTTCGCGCAGCACGCCTGAGCGCCTGAGGCGTCGACCGTCGAGGTTACGAAACGGTAACCGTAGCGCTTCCGTCATGCGCACGAAACACACGGTCACCTAGTTTGGGTTACATGGAGCCAACAGCGTCCCCGAACTCCGGCCCGACGGAACCCGATGCAGCAGCCTCGCATGGTGCCGCCGGCGCATACGAGACCACGAGCAACCCGATCCAGGCAGGGCGCGGCGAGCCCCTCGTCGTCATGGAGAACGTCGAGAAGCACTACGGCGAGTTCCACGCCCTGAAGGACATCAACCTCACCGTCAACAAGGGTGAGGTCGTCGTCGTGATCGGACCGTCCGGGTCCGGCAAGTCCACCCTCTGCCGGACGATCAACCGGCTCGAGACGATCAGCTCGGGGGAGATCCGGATCGACGGCAAGAAGCTGCCGGAGGAGGGCAAGCAGCTCGCCGAGCTGCGCGCCGACGTCGGCATGGTGTTCCAGTCGTTCAACCTGTTCGCGCACAAGACGATCCGCGAGAACGTCACCCTCGGCCCGATCAAGGTGCGCAAGCAGAAGAAGCGCGACGCCGACGATGCGGCGAAGGTGCTGCTCGAGCGCGTCGGCATCGGCGTGCAGGCGGACAAGCTGCCGGCACAGTTGTCCGGCGGGCAGCAGCAGCGCGTGGCGATCGCCCGCGCCCTCGCGATGAAGCCGAAGGTCATGCTGTTCGACGAGCCGACCTCGGCCCTCGACCCCGAGATGATCAACGAGGTCCTCGACGTCATGGTGCAGCTCGCCAGTGAGGGCATGACCATGATCGTCGTCACCCACGAGATGGGCTTCGCCAGGAAGGCCGCCGACCGCGTCGTGTTCATGGCCGACGGCGAGATCCTCGAGGACACCGACCCCGAGTCGTTCTTCACGAACCCGCAGTCCGAGCGGGCGAAGGACTTCCTGTCGAAGCTCCTCACCCACTGACCCATCCGACTCCGGATCGCGCGACCCGCGCGGCGACCCGGAACTGACCAACCGATCGGCCCGTCCCGGGCACCAAGGAAGGAAGGAAAACATGCGCAAGAGGCTCATGTTCATCACCGCGGGAGTCGCTGCAGCAGCGCTCGCGCTCAGCGGGTGCAGCGGCGGCGACGCCGGCACCGGATCGACCGACGGCGCGTCCGACGGCGGCGCACTCTTCGAGGTCGCCACCGACGTCCAGCTCGAGGGCAGCCCCACGTACGACGCGATGGTGAAGGCCGACAAGGTCCGCATCGGCGTCAAGGAGGACCAGCCCGGTCTCGGCTACCTCGACGCCGCCACCGGCGAGCGTTCCGGCTTCGACGTCGAGATGGCCACCTGGATCGCCGCGTCGCTCGGCTTCGATGCCGACAAGATCGAGTTCAAGGCGATCCCGAGCGCCAACCGCGAGTCGGCCATCGTGAACGGTGACATCGACTACTACGTCGGCACCTACTCGATCACCGACAAGCGCAAGGAGCAGATCGACTTCGCCGGACCGTACTTCGAGACCGGCCAGGGCCTGCTCGTCGCCGCGGACAACGACGACATCAAGGGCGAGGACGACCTCGCCGGCAAGACCGTGTGTTCGGCGACGGGCTCCACGCCCATCCAGAACATCAAGGACAACTTCCCCGACACCAAGACGGAGGAGTTCGACACCTACTCGCAGTGTGTCGAGGCCCTGAACGACGGCAAGGTCGACGCGGTCACGACCGACCAGGCGATCCTGATCGGGTACGCGGCGCAGTTCCCCGACGACCTCAAGGTCGTGGGCGAGCCGTTCAGCACCGAGCTCTACGGCATCGGTCTGCCGAAGGGTGACGACGCCCTCCGCCACTTCATCAACACGATGTTCACCGATGGCGGCGACACCTGGACCAAGATCTACGACGCCACCCTCGGCGCCTCCGGCACCAAGGTGACCCAGCCGGCGGTCGACGACTACTAAGCAGCGCCCCGGGCGGCCGCCGACCAGCGGCCGTCCGGGGGAGCTGTCCCGTCGACTCCGCCCAGGCGCCCGCCACGGGCGTCCCCCTCTCGAAAGGCGTGCGCGACATGAACGTCCTGCTCGACAACCTCGACCTCTTCGTCACGGGCTTCCGCAACACCCTGCTGCTCTTCGTGGTGTCGGGGTTCTTCGCGCTCATCCTCGGCACCATCGTCGGTGCCATGCGGGTCTCGCCGGTCCCGGCGATGCGCCTCTTCGGCACCGTGTACGTCAACACGGTGCGCAACACCCCGCTGACCCTCATCCTCTTCTTCTTCGCCTTCGGCTACCCGAAGCTCGGGCTCCCCGAAGTGAGTTACACGACGCTCGCGATCATCGGGCTGAGCCTCTACACCGCGACCTACGTCGCAGAGGTCCTGCGGTCCGGCGTCAACACGGTGCCGATCGGTCAGGCCGAGGCCGCACGCGCGATCGGGCTGCCGTTCGGACAGACCATGACGCTCGTCATCCTGCCGCAGGCGTTCCGTGCCGTCCTGCCACCGCTGTTCAGCGTGCTCATCGCCCTGCTCAAGAACACGACGGTCGCCGCCGGCTTCTCCGTCGCCGAAGCGGGCGCGATCCGCGCGAACCTGTCCGAGCGCGGTGAGCCGCTCCTCATCGGACTGCTGTGGGTGGCCCTCATCTTCGTGGCGCTCGTGTCGCTCCTGTCCCTCGCCCAACGGGCCTTCGAGAAGAAGTGGAGGATCGCGCGATGAGCTCCGTCCTGTTCGACACCCCCGGCCCGAAGGCCATCGTCCGCTATCGCTGGATCGGTGCGGCGACGGTGCTCGTCGTCGCCGGCATCCTCGCGTTCGTCGTCTTCCGCTTCATCGAGACCGGACAGTTCACCGCCTCGAAGTGGAAGCTCTTCACCTTCCCGCGCGTCTGGGAGCAGATCCTCCAGGCGACGGGTGCCACCCTGTCCGCGTTCGCGGTCGCCGCGGTCTGCAGCGTCGTCCTCGGACTGGTGCTGGCGATCGGCCGACTGTCCGACCACAAGATCATCAGCGTCCCGTTCACGATCTTCATCGAGTTCTTCCGGGCGGTCCCGGTCCTCATCCTGATGATGCTCATGTACTACGGGCTGCCGCCCCTCGGCTTCACCTTCGTGACGCCGTTCGTCGCCGTCGCCATCGCGCTGACGCTGTACAACGGCGCGGTGTTCTCCGAGATCTTCCGAGCGGGCATCGAGTCGTTGCCGAAGGGGCAGGGCGAGGCCGCCTACGCCATCGGCCTGCGGAAGTCCGCGGTCCTGCGCCTCATCCTGTTCCCGCAGGCGATCCGCGCGATGCTGCCGGTCATCATCGCCCAGCTCGTCGTCGCCCTCAAGGACACGGCACTCGGCTTCCTGATCACCTACCAGGAGCTCCTCTACCTCGCGAAGCAGTTCGGGTCGCAGGCGCTCTACGGCAGCCCGATCATCCCCTCGATCATCGTGATGGGCTCGATCTACATCGTGCTCTGCCTGATCCTCTCCGGCGTCGCGAAGATCGTCGAGGTGCGTACCCGACGGTCGCCACGCACGCCGAAGGAACAGGCCGTGACCGAGGACACGACGACCAAGATCCTCGGCATCCAGGCGGGGAACCAGTCGTCCGGCGCGAGCATCTGACGTCGTCCCGACGGAGCCCGGGCGACCGGGTCCCCGTCGGGGCGAGGACGATCGCCCATGCGGGCCGACCGCCTGGGTAGACTTGGCTCTCGTGTCCGACGCATCCCCAATCTCCGAACCAGCGGTGAACGCCGCGGTCGACGCCGCTCTCGAAGCGATCGCCGCAGCCACCGACTCGGCCGCCCTGAAAGTGGTCCGATCAACCCACGCCGGCGAAGCGTCACCGCTCGCCGCCCTCAACGGATCGCTCCGCAGCGTGCCGAACGACCAGAAGGCCGCGCTCGGCAAGCTGGTCGGTCAGGCTCGCGGGCGCGTCTCGAAGGCGTTGAGCGAGCGCGAGGGCGAGATCGTCGCCGCAGAGACGGAGGCGCGCCTCGCCGCCGAGGCGATCGACGTCACCGCCGTCCCGCTGCGACGCCTGCCCGGTGCCCGGCACCCCCTCACGCTGCTCCAGGACCGCGTGTCCGACATCTTCGTCGGCATGGGGTGGGAGATCGCCGAGGGGCCAGAGGTCGAGAGCGAGTGGTTCAACTTCGACGCCCTGAACTTCGACGCCGACCACCCGGCCCGCGCGATGCAGGACACCTTCTTCGTGGAGCCGCTGGAGTCGCACCTCGTCCTGCGGACGCACACCTCGCCGGTCCAGGTGCGCTCGCTGCTCGAGCGCGAACTTCCCGTGTACGTGCTCGCCCCCGGGCGGGTCTACCGCACCGACGAGCTCGACGCGACGCACACGCCCGTCTTCATGCAGTTCGAGGGTCTCGCCGTCGACAAGGGCCTGACGATGGCGCACCTCCGCGGAACGCTCGACCACTTCGTGAAGAGCGTCTTCGGCGACGACGCGAAGGTCCGCCTGCGTCCCAGCTACTTCCCCTTCACCGAGCCGAGCGCCGAGCTCGACTTCTGGCACCCGACCTTCAAGGACGGACCGCGTTGGATCGAGTGGGGTGGGTGCGGCATGATCAACCCGAACGTGCTCCGGTCCGCCGGTATCGACCCCGAGGTCTACTCGGGCTTCGCCTTCGGGATGGGCGTCGAGCGCGGCCTGATGCTGCGCGACGGCGTGCAGGACATGCGAGAGATGGTGGAGGGCGACGTCCGCTTCTCCCAGCAGTTCGGGATGGTGGTGTAGTCGTGCGTGTTCCATTGAGCTGGCTCGGGGAGTTCGTCGAACTCGCCCCGGGGACCACCCCTGAAGACGTCCACGCCGCGCTCGTGCGCGTCGGGCTCGAGGAGGAGGACGTCCACCGCTTCGAGCTGACCGGTCCCATCGTGGTCGGCGAGGTCCTCGAGTTCGTCGAGGAGCCGCAGTCCAACGGCAAGACCATCCGCTGGTGCCAGGTCCGCGTCGCCGAGGGTGACGCCGAGGGCGCCGTGCGGGGCATCGTCTGCGGTGCCGGCAACTTCTTCGTCGGCGACCAGGTGGTCGTCACCCTGCCCGGCGCCGTCCTGCCCGGTCCGTTCCCGATCGCCGCTCGCAAGACCTACGGCCACGTGTCGGACGGCATGATCGCCTCGGCTCGCGAGCTCGGCCTCGGTGAGGACCACGACGGGATCCTGCGTCTCTCGACGATCGGGGTCGAGGCACCCGTCGGCACCGACGCGATCAGCCTGCTCGGTCTCGACGACGCTGCGGTCGAGCTCAACGTGACGCCCGATCGCGGCTACGCGTTCTCGATCCGAGGGGTCGCTCGCGAGTACTCGCACGCGACCGGTGAGGCCTTCCGCGACCCGGCGGCGAGCGTCCCCGAGGCGTTCACCGGGCCACTCGACGGCTTCCCCGTCACGATCGAGGATGCGGGGCCGATCCGCGGTCGCGTCGGGTCGAGCGTGTTCGTCACCCGCGTCGTGCGCGACGTCGACCCGACGAAGCCGACCCCGCCGTGGATGGTTGCCCGGTTGAAGCTCGCCGGCATCCGCTCGCTGTCGCTCGTCGTCGACATCACGAACTACGTCATGCTCGAGCTCGGGCAGCCGATCCACGGGTACGACCTCGACAAGCTCACTGGCGGCATCGTCGTCCGGCGCGCGCGGTCCGGCGAGACCTTCGTCACGCTCGACGGCCAGGAGCGGAAGCTCCACGACGAGGACCTGTTGATCACCGACGACTCGGGCCCGATCGGGCTCGCGGGCGTGATGGGTGGCCTCGACACCGAGATCACCGATGCCACGCGTAACGTCCTCATCGAGGCCGCGAACTTCGACCAGGTGTCCATCGCGCGGAGCGCGCGTCGCCACAAGCTGCCGAGCGAGGCGTCCAAGCGGTTCGAGCGCGGTGTCGATCCACAGATCGCCGTCGCGGCCGCCGGTCGCGTCGCGCAGTTGCTCGTCGACCTGGCCGGCGGCCGGACGGACGACCTCGGCTCCACCGTCACCACGGCGCCGGATCGCGAGCCGATCCTGCTCCCCGACGACTACATCAACGGCCTCATCGGCGTCACGTTCGGAGCGGACGAGACACGATCCGCGCTCGCCGAGATCGGCGCGGCCGTCGAGGCTACCGATGGCGGCCTGCTCGTGACGCCGCCGAGCTGGCGCCACGACATCACCGGCAAGGAGGACCTCGCCGAGGAGGTGGCGCGGATCCTCGGATACGACCGCATCCCGTCGGTGCTCCCCGTCGCGCCTCCGGGACGCGGGCTCTCGCGTTCGCAGCGGCTGCGCCGTGGGGTCGCCGACGCGCTCGCCTACGGCGGCGCCACCGAGGTGTTGGCCTACCCGTTCGTCTCCGCCGAGGAGAACGCCCGGTTCGGCGCTCCGCAGCCGGGTGAGTTCCCGGCCGTGAAGCTCGCGAACCCGCTCGACGCGAAGGCCCCCTTCCTCCGCGCGTCGATCCTGCCCGGTCTCCTCGCGGTGGCCCACCGGAACGTCTCGCGCGGTCTGACCGACCTCTCGATCTTCGAGGTCGGCGCGGTGTTCCGTCCGTCCCGTCACGGCGCGTTCGGCCAGGCCGAACTCCCGCAGGCGGCGGTCCGTCCGAGCGAGGCCCAGCTCGAGGAGCTCGAGGCGGGCGTCCCGGCCCAACCGCGTCATCTGGGATTCCTCGCGGTCGGCAACGCCGTCGCGAAGCAGCCGGGCCAGCCCGCCGTCGCGGCCGGTATCGCGGACGCGCTCGAGGCCGTCCAGGCCGTCGCAGTGGCGACCGGTGTCGACATCACCGTCTCGCAGGGCAGCCACCAGGCACTGCACCCCGGACGGACCGCGGCCTTGCACGTGGGCGACGTCCTGGTGGGATACGCGGGGGAGGTCCACCCGGCCGTCGCCGAGGAGGCGAACTTGCCGCGCGTCGTAGCGGTCGCGGAACTCGACCTGGATCGCATCATCGCGCTCGGCGACGCACTGCCCGAGGCCGTCGGCATCGGCACCCTGCCCGCTGCGACGCAGGACCTCTCGCTGCTCGTCCCCGCGACGGTCTCCGCCGGCGAGGTCCTCGACGCCGTCCGGGTCGGAGCCGGTTCGCTGCTCGAGCACATCCGCCTCGTCGACGACTACCGCGGCTCGGGCGTCCCCGAGGGCGGCAAGAGCCTGACCTTCGCGCTGCGGTTCCGCGCGCCGGACCGCACGCTCACCGCGGCGGAGGCGAGCGACGCGAAGCTCGCCGGCGCGGCAGTGGCGGCCGAGCGTTTCGGCGCGAGCATCCGGGACTGAGCCGGTCGTACCGGACGACAGCGGCCCCGCGGATCGACGATCTGCGGGGCCGCGTCCGTCGGACGGGACGGACTCAGTCGCGGAAGGTCTCGATCGACGCACCCAGGGTGATGAGCCGCTCCTGCAGCTGCTCGTACCCGCGAGCGATGATGTCGACGTTCCGGAGCACGCTCGTACCTTTCGCGGCGAGCATGGCGAGCAGGATGACGACTGCCGGTCGCAGCGCGGGAGGGCAGCTCACCTCGGCGCCGGACCAGTGCGTCGGCCCGGAGACGTCGATGCGGTGCGGGTCGCGCAGGCGGACGTTCGCCCCGAGTCGGGTCAGGTCGGTGAGGTGGATCGCCCTGCCCTCGTACACCCAGTCGTGGATGAGCGTGTCGCCCTCGGCGCAGGCCGCGATGACCGCGAAGAACGGGAGGTTGTCGATGTTGAGCCCCGGGAACGGCATGGGGTGGATCTTGTCGATCGGGGCGTGCAGCTTCGAGGGGTGCACGGTGACGTCGACGAGTCGGGTCCGGCCGTTCGCCGCTGCGTACTCGGGGGAGCGGGTGTAGCGCAGTCCCATCTCGCCGAGCGTCGCGAGCTCGATCTCCATGAACTCGATCGGTACGCGCGTGACGGTGATCTCCGAGTCGGTGACGATCCCCGCGGTGAGCAGACTCATCGCCTCCACCGGGTCCTCACTCGGCCAGTAGTCCACGTCCTCGTTGATGACGCTGCGGCCGGTGATCCGGAGCGTCGTGCTCCCGATGCCCTCGATGGTGATGCCGAGGAGCTCCAGGTAGAAGCACAGGTCCTGCACCATGTAGTTCGGGCTGGCGTTGCGGATGGTCGTGACGCCGTCGCGGACCGCGGCGGCCATGATGGCGTTCTCGGTCACGGTGTCGCCGCGCTCGGTGAGCACGACGCTCAGCTCCTCGGGCACGTCGGGGGCGACGGTGGCCTGGTACCAGCCAGCGGTCGCCTCGATGGACAGGCCGAACGGCCGGAGCGCGATGAGGTGCGGTTCGACGGTCCGGGTCCCGAGGTCGCAACCACCGGCGTAGGGGAGGGCGAAGGTGTCGTAGCGGCCGAGCAGCGGACCGAGGAACATGAGCACACTGCGGGTCCGGCGACCGGCGTCCTCGTCGATGCTCTCGAGTGAGAGGTCGTCCGGGACGTGGATCTCGACGTCCTGGCCGTCGGGCGACCAGACCACGGAGACGCCCAGGCTGCGCAGGACGTCGATGATGCGGTCGACCTCGACGATCCGGGCGATGCCGTGCAGCGTGGTGCGGCCGCGGTTCATGAGCGCGGCGCACAGGAGCGCGACCGAGGCGTTCTTGCTCGAACGCACCGCGATGGTCCCGTGCAGCTGTCGGCCGCCCTGGACGCGGAGGTGCGAGTTCTTCTTCTGTTCGCCGAAACTGACGATCTCACTCTCGAGCGCGGTGCTGATCCGGCTCAGGAGGTCGATGCTGATGTTCTGACTGCCCTGCTCGATCCGGTTGATCGCGCTCTGGCTCGTGCCGACGCGTTCCGCCAGCTGGGCCTGGGTGAGTTTGCGTCCCTGACGGGCGCCGCGGATGAGTGCTCCGACCTGCCGGAGCGGTGCCGCAGGGTCCGTTCGTTCAAACGTTGCCGTGTCTTCCATGTCGTCACTCTATCTCAGATATGAGATAGAGCGCCGTTAGGTACGCCCCTGAGATGTCGGAACGGAATCCGAAACCCGCTCCGTGGTGTCAGGCGCGGGCGCGGAGCTCCGGAAGAGGACGGCGTACACCGGGCCTGCGGCGAACCAGATGGCGGTGACCGCGACGAGCTTGATGATCATGCCCCAGATGACGTCCTCGTTCGCGAGGGCGAAGGAGGCGGGGACGGTCCAGCCGACCATGGCCTGCATCGCGAGGAGCCCGGCGACCGCGATCGCGACGGCGAGGACCACCCGACGCCACTCCGACCAGGCGGCCCGGACGTACGCGGGCCCGGACTTCGGCTTCGGCCGCGGTGCTGGACCGCCCGCGAACCGGTGTGCGAACCAGACGTCCGCCTTCGTGATGAGCGCGTGGCCGAACGCCACCGTGAAGCCCAGGTAGATGGTCGCGAGGAGGTGCGTGACGTTCGGCTCCTCGCCGGACGCGAGGTCGGTCGCGGTCAGGACCAGGAGGACGAGGTCCACGACCGGTACACCGATCAACATGATCGCGCTGAGCCGGCGCCGCCGGAGGAGGTAGCGGACCGCGAGCCCGCCGAAGAGGAGAATCCAGAACGCGGCCTCCGCGCCGAGGATGGCCCAGATGAGTGGGCTCGTGCCGAAGAGTTCAGTGAAGCTGTCCATGTTCCGATGGTGTCGCGGGGTGATGCCGTGCCACATCGACCGTGCTGCTGATCCTCCGGCGACTGGGTCAGCGGAACTGCGTACGCCGGCTCGTCCCTCCGACGCTCGCGCCGCGCGGCTCGAGCTGGTGTGATGGAGGTATGGCTGCTCTCGAAGGACCGCGCGCATGGGTGGATCGACACCGTGAGCCGGTCATCACCACGGTGTGCGCGGCCATGGGACTCCTGTTCGCCCTCCTCGGGATCCATGTCCCCTGGGGGACGACCGTGTCGGAACCGCCGCTCCTCCTCACGCTCGCGTTCCTCGTCGCCATCCTGACGGTGCACCTGCTCCGCCGCCGACGCCCGTTGACCACGCTGGCCGTCGGCGTCCTGATCGCCCTCGCCGAAGCGCTCACCACCGGAGGCAGCGGCCTCGGGATGCTCATCGTCGTGTCCGACCTCGCCTACGCGGCGGCGCTCTACTCACGGTCCCGGGTCATGGACGTCGCCGCGTTCGCCTGCACCGCGCTCGCCGTCGTGTCGGTCGGTGTCTTCGCGGTGATCTGGTTCACCGACGACGTCGAGGCCGTCACCCGGCTCGGTCGCGGAGTGGTCCTCGGCTCGCTCATCATCGTCCCGGTCATCCTGGCGAGCTCGATCTGGTACGGCAGGATGGTCCGGTATCCCCGTCTCGAGGCCGAACGCCAGCGCGAGCGCGCGGACACGATCGCCCAGGCAGCGGCTGCGCTCCGGCAGGACGCCGTGACCCGTGAACGGCTCGAGCTCAGCCGGGAGCTGCACGACGTCATCGCCGGTCACCTCTCGGCGATCGCGATGCAGTCGGCGGCGGCCCTGGAACGACGCGACGGCACCGACCCGGTGGCGCTGCGGCGCAGCCTCGCACTCGTCCGGACCAGCAGTCTCGACGCGCTCGCCGACATGCGCACGATGATCGACGTGCTCCGCGGTGACCAGTCGGCCGACGAGCTGGCCCAGGCGCCAGACCGGCTCACGGCCGAGTCGGTCCGCCGCGCGGTCGAGGTCGCCCGTGCCAACGGACTGGAGGTGGAGGTACGGGCACCGGACGACGCGGCGCTCGCCGAGGTCCCCGCGCAGACCTCGATCGTCGGGCTCCGCACGCTCGTCGAAGGCCTGACGAACACCGCGAAGCACGCACCGGGTGCCTCCGTGCGGGTCGAGGTCTCGCTCCCGCCCGGTGCCCTGTCCGTCACGCTCAGCAACCCGCTGCCGACGGCGACCTCGTCTTCGGTGCTCGCCGGGTCCGGTGGGGTCGGCCTCGTCGGCCTGGCCGAGCGGGCACGTCTGGTCGGAGGCGACCTCGTCGCGGGGCCGGACGGTCCCGACTGGCGGACGGCGCTCACGGTGCCGACCCGGGTGCCGACCTCCACCGCCGCGGTCGCCCTTGTAGGAGGGGCGTCATGACCATCACGGTCCTCATCGCGGACGACCATGCGGCCGTCAGAGCGGGTCTGGGAGCGCTGCTCGACGAGCCGGACGACATCCTGGTCATCGCCGAGGCGGCGGACGGGGAGGCCGTCGTCGCGCAATCCGTGCGACACCGACCGGACGTCGTGTTGCTCGACGTCCAGATGCCGCGTGCCTCAGGGATCGACGCGATCCCGGCCATCCTCGCTGCGGCCACCCCACCGCCGAGCATCATCATGCTCACCACCTTCGCGCTCGACCGGTACGTCGACGAGGCGCTGGCGGCCGGGGCGAACGCCTTCCTGGTGAAGACGGTCTCCGCTGCCGGCCTCGTCGATGCGATCCGACGAGTGCACGCGGGCGAGGCGGTGCTCGCCCCTGAGGTGACCCGCCGAGTCCTCGAACGTCTCGCCGCAGCCCGACCTCCGGTCGTGCCGGCGCCGGCGCCGGCGCACCCCGGTCTGGCCACGCTGACACCGCGGGAGCGTGAGGTCCTCGAGCAGCTGCGCGAGGGGCTGAGCAACGCCGGGATCGCGACCGCGCTCGGGCTGTCCGAGGCGACGGCCCGCACGCACGTGTCCCGGATCCTCGTGAAGCTCGACGCACGGTCGCGGGTCCAGGCCGCGCTCATCGCGGAGCGGGCTGCGCCGGGCGCGGATTCGTCGGCATCCTCGTCGTCGTAGTACGCTCTCGACATGGCACGTTTCCAGGCACAGGGTTCTTCGCGGGCGATCACGCTCCGCGCCCTCCGCCGTACCGTGTCCGCACGCGCTACCGCAGAGCGACGATAGGCGACCCCGGTGCTCGCACGGTCCAGGTGACCGTGCAGTCGTCCAGGAGTCGCCGCCTCCGCCCCTCGAGCGTCCACTCAATAAGGTAGAGCCATGTCCTTCTCTGTAGCGGTGGCCGGAGCATCCGGCTACGCAGGAGGCGAGCTGCTTCGGCTGCTCGCCGACCACCCCGACTTCGACGTCCGGACGGTGACCGCGCACGCGAACGCCGGTCAACCGCTCGTCGACCACCAGCCACACCTCCGATCGCTCCGGCATCTCGTCCTCGAGGCGACGACGCCGGAGGTGCTCGCGGGACACGACGTCGTCTTCCTCGCCCTGCCGCACGGCAAGTCGGGTGAGGTCACGGCATCGCTTGCACCGGAGACCCTCGTCGTCGACTGCGGAGCCGACCACCGGCTCGTCGACGAAGCCGACTGGGACGCCTTCTACGGCGGCGACTACTTCGGCGCCTGGGCCTACGGTGTGCCGGAGCTCCAGACGTCCACCGGTCGGGGGCGTGACGCTCTCGTGGGCGCCAAGCGGATCGCCGCTCCTGGATGCAACGCGAGCACCGTCGCCCTGTCCCTCGCGCCCGGCATCGCCGCGGGGGTGATCGAGCCGCTCGACCTCGTCTCCGTGCTCGCCGTCGGGCCGTCCGGCGCGGGGAAGAGCCTGAAGGTCAACCTGCTCGCGAGCGAGGTGCTCGGCACGGCCAACCCGTACGCCGTCGGCGGTACCCACCGGCACATCCCCGAGATCACGCAGAGCCTCCGGGCGGCCGGTGCCGATCGCGCGTCCATCTCGTTCACCCCGGTCATCGTCCCGATGTCGCGCGGCATCCTGGCCACCTCGACGGCACGCATCGTCCCGGGCACCACGGCGGCAGCGGTCCGCGAGGCCTGGGAGACGGCCTACGCCGACGAGCCGTTCGTCCACGTGCTGCCCGAGGGCTCGTTCCCCCGGACGGCCGACGTCCTCGGCGCCAACACCGCGCTGATCGGACTCGCCGTCGACGAGACGGTGGGACGGGTCGTCGTCGTGACCGCCGTCGACAACCTCGTGAAGGGGACCGCCGGCGCGGCGATCCAATCGGCGAACATCGCGCTCGGGCTCCCCGAGACGACCGGCTTGAGTGTGAATGGAGTGGCACCGTGAGTGTGACAGCAGCAGCAGGGTTCCTCGCGGCGGGCGTCGCCTGCGGCCTCAAGACCTCCGGGGGCCTCGACCTCGCGGTGGTCCACAACGTCGGTCCGCTGCAGCACGCGGCGACGGTGTTCACGAGCAATCGGTGCAAGGCCAACCCGGTCCTCTGGAGCGAGCAGGTCATGCAGGACGGCATCGTCTCGGCGATCGTCCTGAACTCCGGCGGCGCGAACTGCTACACGGGGACGCGCGGTTTCCAGACGACGCACGCGACCGCGGAGGCCGTCGCCGAGCGGCTCGCGATCTCGGCCGGCGACGTCCTCGTCTGCTCCACGGGGCTCATCGGCGAACAGCTCGATCTCGACAAGCTGACCGCGGGCGTCTGGGACGCCACCCGCGCGGTCGCCGACGAGGACGGTGCGAGCGAAGCTGCCGGGCTCGCCGCGGCGACCGCGATCATGACGACCGACACGAAGCCGAAACAGGCCGTTCGGAGCGCGGACGGATGGACCGTCGGCGGCATGGCGAAGGGCGCGGGCATGCTCGCCCCCGGGCTCGCGACGATGCTCGTCGTCATCACGACCGACGCCGTGCTCGAGCCGGCGCAGCTCGATCAGGCGCTCCGCAGCGCGACCCGTGTCACCTTCGACCGTCTCGACTCCGACGGTTGCATGTCCACCAACGACACGGTGTCACTCCTCGCCTCCGGGTCGAGCGGCGTGACCCCGGAGCTGTCCGCCTTCACCGAGGCGCTGACGGAGGTGTGCCGCGACCTCACCCTGCAGTTGCAGGCCGATGCCGAGGGCGCGGCCCACGACGTCGCGATCGAGGTCGTCGGCGCGGTGTCCGAGGACGACGCGGTCGAGGTCGCCCGCGCGGTCTCCCGCAGCAACCTCTTCAAGGCGGCCATCTTCGGCAACGACCCGAACTGGGGCCGGGTGCTCGCGGCCGTCGGGACCACGGGTGCCGAGTTCGACCCGTACGGGATCGACGTGGCCATGAACGGCGTCCAGGTGTGCACGGCCGGCGAGCCGGATCAGTCGCGCGACCTCGTCGACCTCTCACCGCGCGCCGTGCACGTGCTCATCGACCTCCACGCCGGTGACACGGGAGCCACCATCTGGACGAACGACCTCACGCACGACTACGTGCACGAGAACAGCGCGTACGCGAGCTGATGATGACCCAGTACCGAGACAACTCTCCCGAGGAGGCGGCGATCAAGGCCGCCACCCTCATCGAGTCGCTTCCCTGGCTGAAGACCTTCCGCGACCAGACGATCGTCGTCAAGTTCGGCGGCAACGCGATGGTGAGCGACGAACTCGCGCAGGCCTTCGCCGAGGACATGGTCTACCTGCGCTACGCGGGGCTGAAGCCCGTCGTCGTGCACGGTGGCGGCCCGCAGATCTCCGCGATGCTCGACCGGCTCGACATCCACAGCGAGTTCCGCGGCGGGTACCGGGTCACGACCCCCGAGGCCATGGAGGTCGTCCGGATGGTCCTCACCGGTCAGGTCAACCCCGAGCTCGTGGGGCGGATCAACGAACACGGCCCGCTCGCCGCAGGACTGTCCGGCGAGGACGCGGGCCTGTTCGGCGGGCGACGTCGCTCGATCGTCGTCGACGGCGAGACCGTGGACATCGGGCTCGTCGGCGACGTCGTCAGCGTCGACCCCACCTCGGTGCAGGCCTACCTCGACGCCGGCAACATCCCGGTGGTCTCCTCGATCGCCCCAGACCTCGACCAGCCCGGCCAGACGCTCAACGTGAACGCCGATGCGGCCGCCGCGGCGCTCGCCGTGGCACTCGGTGCCGCGAAGCTCGTCATCCTGACCGATGTCGCCGGGCTGTACAGCGACTGGCCCAACCGCGACTCGCTCGTCTCGCAGATCACGACGAGTGAGCTCCGAGCCATGCTGCCCACGCTCGAATCGGGCATGATCCCGAAGATGACCGCCTGCCTCGACGCCGTCGACGGCGGGGTCGCCAAGGCTGCCATCATCGACGGCCGCGTACCCCACTCCATCCTGCTCGAGGTGTTCACCCAGAACGGCTCAGGCACCGAGGTCGTCCCGGAGGACTCATGAGCGACTGGAAGAGCCGCGTCGACCGCGACATGATGCGCACGTTCAACACGCCGATCGCCATGCTGACGCGCGGTGAGGGATGCCATGTCTGGGACGCCGAGGGCAACCGCTACCTCGACTTCCTCGCGGGCATCGCGGTGAACGCACTGGGACATGCGCATCCGGCGTTCGTCGGTGCGATCACGCGACAGGCGAGCACGCTGGCGCACGTCTCCAACTACTTCTCGAGTCCGCCGCAGCTCGAGCTCGCGGCCCGACTCAAGCGTCTCGCCGGAGCGGACGAGGGCGGTCGGGTGTACTTCGCGAACTCCGGTGCCGAGGCGAACGAGGCGGCGTTCAAGCTCGCCCGACTCAACCACGGCGACGGATCGCGGACCCGGGTCCTCACCCTGGAGAACTCCTTCCACGGGCGGACCTTCGGCGCGCTCGCACTGACCGGCAAGCCTGCCCTGCAGGAGGGGTTCCACCCGCTCCCGGGTGGCGTCGAGCACATCCCGACCACGATCGAGGCACTCGAGGCGGCGATCGACGACCGGGTCGCCGCGCTGATCCTCGAACCGATCAAGGGCGAAGCCGGCGTCATCGACCTGCCGGAGGGCTACCTCGCCCGTGCCAGGGCACTCACCGAGGCACACGGCGTGCTGCTCATCATCGACGAGATCCAGACCGGGGCCGGTCGGACGGGGGAGTGGTTCGCGTTCCAGCGGGACGGCATCGTCCCGGACGCGATCACCGTCGCCAAGGGGATTGGCGGTGGCATGCCGATCGGCGCCCTCGTCACCTTCGGCGCCGCCTCCGAGCTGTTCGGACCCGGCCAGCACGGCAGCACCTTCGGCGGCAACCCGCTCGCGACCGCGACGGCGAACGCGGTGCTCGAGGAGATCGAGCGCGCCGGCCTCGTGCAGAACGCCGCTGCGCGCGGTGAGCAGTTGCGGGCCGTCATCACCGCCATCGGTTCCCCGCTCGTCGAGGAGGTCCGCGGACACGGGCTGCTCATCGGCATCGGCTTGAGCGCCCCGGTGGCGGCCGAGCTGTCTGCTGCTGCGTTCGACCGTGGGCTCATCATCAACGCCCCGAACGCGACGAGCATCCGGATCGCGCCGCCGCTCATCATCGGCGACGCCGAGATCGACGAGTTCACCTCCCTCTTCCGCGCGGCGCTCGACGCCGTCCTGGCCTGACCGGCCATCGACCCACACGAACAGGACCACCAGCCATGACCCGTCACTTCCTCCGCGACGACGACCTCAGCCCGGCCGAGCAGGCCGAGATCCTCGACCTCGCCACCGAGCTGAAGCGCGACCGCTGGTCGCGGAAGCCGCTCGAAGGCCCGCAGACCGTCGCGGTCATCTTCGACAAGTCCTCGACGCGGACACGCGTCTCCTTCGCCGTGGGGATCGCCGACCTCGGCGGATCCCCGCTCATCATCTCGACGGCCAACAGCCAGCTCGGCGGCAAGGAGACGGCCGCCGACACCGCTCGCGTCCTCGAACGTCAGGTCGCGGCGATCGTCTGGCGGACCTACGCCCAGTCCGGTCTCGAGGAGATCTCGGCCGGGACGACGGTGCCCGTCGTCAACGCGCTGTCCGACGACTTCCACCCGTGCCAGCTCCTCGCCGACCTCCTCACGATCCGCGAGCACAAGGGCGAGCTCGCCGGTCTGACGATGTCGTTCTTCGGCGACGGAGCGAGCAACATGGCCCACTCCTACCTGTTGGCCGGCGCGACGGCGGGGATGCATGTCCGCGTCGCCGCCCCGGCCGAGTTCGCCCCGGCTGCGGACGTCGTCGCCGACGCGGAGCGCATCGCCGCGACGACGGGCGGCTCCGTGCTCGTGACCACCGACCCCGACGCGGCGGCGGCGGATGCCGACGTGATGATCACCGACACCTGGGTGTCGATGGGCAAGGAGGACGAGAAGGCGCAACGCGTCGCCATCTTCGGCGGCTACCGGGTCGACCGCAGGCTCATGGGGCTCGCCGCGTCCGACGCCGTCTTCATGCACTGCCTGCCCGCCGATCGCGGCTTCGAGGTCGAGGCCGAGGTCATCGACGGGGCGCAGAGCATCATCTGGGACGAGGCGGAGAACCGCCTCCACGCGCAGAAGGCCCTGCTCGTGTGGCTGCTCGAGCAGCAGCACGCCGGCTCCGCGGCCTGACCCTTCCCCGGCTGCGGCCGACCGACCAGTCCGGAGCACTCCGGACGCCAGCAGTACAGGAGGCCCATCGTGGCAGATCAGCAGAACCGAGCAGGCGAGTCCGGGGCCCTCTGGGGTGGACGCTTCGCGAGCGGACCGTCGCCGGAACTCGCCCGTCTGAGCAAGTCCACTCAGTTCGACTGGGTCCTCGCCGCATACGACATCGCGGGTTCCCGTGCCCATGCCAAGGCGCTCGCGTCGGCGGGGTACCTCGACGAGGACGAGCTTCGCGGGATGCTCGCCGCCCTCGACGTCCTGGACGCCGACGTGGCCGACGGGACGTTCGTCGCGGCGGAGAGCGATGAGGACGTCCACTCGGCGCTGGAACGCGGGCTCGTCGAACGGGCCGGCAAGGAACTCGGTGGGAAGCTGCGTGCCGGCCGGAGCCGGAACGACCAGATCGCGACGCTCGTGCGCCTCTACCTCATCGATCACGGACGGGTGATCGCCCGCGACGTCATCCACCTGATCGACGCGATCGTCTCCCAGGCCGAAGCACACCCGGACGCGGTGATGCCCGGCCGCACGCACCTGCAGCACGCCCAGCCGGTGCTGCTCGCCCACCAGCTGCTCGCGCACGCCTGGCCGCTCACCCGCGACCTGGAACGGCTCCGCGACTGGCTCGCCCGGGCGAGCGCCTCGCCCTACGGTTCCGGAGCACTCGCCGGCAGTTCCCTCGGGCTCGACCCGGTGCTCGTCGCGCACGAGCTCGGGCTCGACCGGCCGACGGAGAACTCGATCGACGCCACCGCCAGCCGCGACGTCGTGGCCGAGTTCGCGTTCATCACCTCGCTCATCGGGATCAACCTGTCCCGGTTCGCCGAGGAGATCATCGTCTGGAACACCCGCGAGTTCGGGTTCGTGACCCTCGACGACGCCTACTCGACCGGCTCGAGCATCATGCCGCAGAAGAAGAACCCCGACATCGCCGAACTCGCCCGCGGGAAGTCCGGGCGACTCATCGGGAACCTGACCGGGTTGCTGGCGACGTTGAAGGCGCTGCCGCTCGCGTACAACCGCGACCTGCAGGAGGACAAGGAGCCGGTGTTCGACTCCGTGAACCAGCTCGAGGTGTTGCTCCCGGCGTTCACCGGGATGGTGGCGACGCTCCGCTTCGACACGGCACGGCTGCGCGAGCTCGCACCGGAGGGGTTCTCCCTCGCGACGGACGTCGCCGAGTGGCTCGTCAAGCAGGGTGTGGCCTTCCGCGACGCGCACGAGATCAGCGGCGAGCTCGTGCGGTACTGCGAGGAGCGCGGGCTGGCACTCGACGAACCCGACGACGCGGCACTGGCGGGTGTCTCGGAGCATCTCACGCCGGCCGTGCGGAGTGTCCTGACCGTCGACGGCTCGATCGGCAGCCGACTCGGCGTCGGCGGGACGGCTCCGGAGCGGGTCCAGGACCAGCTCGTGACGCTCGTCGGTCGGGTGGGCGCGCTGTCGCAGGCCCTCTCGCTCTAGACGGGGCGGGGTCCGATGACGACGGCCGGTCCGCTGCGGGCGCTGACCTCGGGATCGGCCCTCGAGGTCGCGCCCGCGCTGCTCGGAGCGGTGCTGTCCCACACGACGCCCGAGGGCACCGTGTCGGTCCGCCTCACGGAGGTCGAGGCCTATCTCGGGGTCGGCGAGGATCCCGGATCCCACGCGCATCGCGGTCCGACGCCGCGCACGAGTCCGATGTTCGGTCCGCCCGGGCATCTGTACGCGTACTTCAGCTACGGCATGCACGTCTGCATCAACGTCGTGTGTTCACCGGTCGGCACGGCGTCGGCCGTCCTCCTGCGTGCCGGCGAGGTCGTCGCGGGGCTGGAGCTCGCGCGGCTGCGACGCGGTGAACGGGTGCCGGATCGCGACCTGGCCAGAGGACCGGCACGGCTCACCGTGGCGCTCGGGATCGCGCTCGACCAGTCGGGTGACGACCTCGCCGAGCCGCCCTTCGATCTGCTCCTGCCCGAGCGCCCGCTCGCCTCGGCGACCGGTCCGCGGACGGGCGTCAGCGGGCTCGGTGGGGGAGCCGCCTACCCGTGGCGGTTCGTGCTCCCGGGGGAGACGACCGTCTCGCCGTACCGCCGCTCGCCCAGGGCGGTGGACTGATCCGCCGACTCAGCCTCGCGCGAGCAGCAGGATCGACGCCACCCCGGCAGCCCAGAGGAGGCTGGCGAGCGAGCCGATGATGAACCGCTCGCGCGCCTCGGCCGAGTCGAGTTCGGTGAAGCGTCCGACACCCTTCACGGCGACGATGACCGCGATCGCCTCCGGATAGCCGGAGAACAACGCGGCGACGAGGGCGAGCCGTTCGAGGATCCCGATCGCGGTCCCGCCGCGCAGCACTTCGATCGGACGTCCGACGACCTGCGAGGCGCTCGGGTTCCGGTGCTCCACGAGGATGCCGCCGTGGATCCCGGGGGCGACGCTGCCCTTCGTCGCGAGGGCGAGGACGAAGGAGGCGACCGGACCACCGCCGGCGACCGCGACGGCGAGGACGAAGACGCCGAGGAGCACGAGTGCCGGACCGGTCGGCGGAACCGAGGGGACGAGCGCGACCAGGAGGGCCCCGATCACCATGAGGGCAGCCGCCACGACCATGAGACGATCCGCGAGACGCGCGGTCAGCACCCGGGCCAGCAGGAGGAAGACGAGCGCGCTTCCGAGGAGGCCGATGACGGTCGGCCAGGTGATGGGCGTGAGCGTGATGAGGTTCATCGCTCGTCCTTTCGGTCGTCGGGGTGGTGCACGGAGGCGTCCTGGTCGAGCTTCGCCAGGAGGCGGATGAGCGCGGTGGTCGCTGCGGCTTCGGCTCGGACTCCGGCGGCCGAGACCCGGCGACTGACCGAACTCTCGGTGATGCCGAGTCGTGCCGCGGCCTCGGACTGGGTCACGCCGGCCGCGAGCAGGTCGGCGACCTCCCAGCCGCCGGCGGTCCTCCGGTCGCGGAGGTGGAGGAGGAGCACGATGAGCGCTTCGACGTCGGCGCCGCCCTGCTGGTCGGCCGCCTCGAGCGCGAACCGGAAGGGCGCCCGCTTGGCCCGCGTGACGGCCTCCCTCGCGGCGTAGAAGGCCTGACCGGTCGCGGCTCGGGTCGAATCGGGGAGCGGACGCCGGACGTCGCCTTGTCCGACACCCACGCTCCAGCCGCGATCCCGGAGGAGGTCGAAGGCGATGGCGAGCGCGACCTCGGCGTCCTCGGTGGCGAGCTGGAACTCGTCGCCCGCCGTGCGTTCGGCCTGGAGGAGCAGGCGGTCCGGGAACCGGTCGTTGATCGACTCGATGACACCGGCGGCTCGATCAGGGCCGGTCCGGCTCGCTATCTGATCGACGGTCAGCACGTACACGGTTCTCCTCTCGGCGGTGGGTCGGCTCGATCACCCTAGTCGCAACATGCAGGTATTTCCACAACTCTGACGAATGAGAGGAATTCCTGCACGTCACGGTCGCCGCGATCACGCCGGTGCCGATGCGCCCGATCCGGCAGCCGATGCCGCGCTGATAGCCTTGCAAGCGTGTCGAACCTCGCTCTTCCTGACCAGCGCAACGATCCGACCTTCGAGGACGTCTGGGACGAACTCGTCTGGCGCGGGCTCGTCCATGTGTCGACGGATCAGCAGGAGCTGAAGCGCCTGCTCGGCGGAACGCCGATCACCTACTACTGCGGGTTCGACCCGACGGCGGCGAGCCTCCACCTGGGCAACCTGGTCCAGCTGCTCGTCATGCGTCGGCTGCAGCTCGCCGGACACCGCCCACTCGGGCTCGTCGGCGGTTCGACCGGCCTCATCGGCGACCCACGACCGACCGCCGAGCGCACGCTGAACACGCCGGACACCGTCGCCGAGTGGGTGCAGTCCCTCCGCGCGCAGATCGAACGCTTCCTCAGTTTCGAGGGCGACAACGCCGCGCGCATGGTCAACAACCTCGATTGGACCGCACCGCTCTCCGCGATCGACTTCCTGCGGGAGATCGGCAAGCACTACCGCGTCGGCACGATGCTGAAGAAGGACGCGGTCAGTGCCCGTCTCAACTCGGAGGCGGGGATCAGCTACACCGAGTTCAGTTACCAAATCCTCCAGGGGATGGACTACCTCGAGCTGTACCGCGAATACGGCTGCGTCCTGCAGACCGGCGGGAGCGACCAGTGGGGCAACCTCACGAGCGGCACCGACCTCATCCACCGGGTCGAGCGGGCCACCGTCCACGCGATCGGGACCCCGCTGATCACGAACTCGGACGGCACGAAGTTCGGGAAGAGCGAAGGCAACGCGGTCTGGCTCGACCCGAGCATGACGAGCCCGTACGCGTTCTACCAGTTCTGGGTCAACACCGACGATGCGGACGTCATCGCCCGGCTGAAGGTGTTCACGTTCCTCGATCGGGTGGAGATCGAGCGACTGGCGGCCGCGACCGAGTCGGAACCGTTCAAGCGTGAGGCGCAGAAGACCCTCGCCTACGCCGTCACCGCGCTCGTCCACGGGGTCGCCGCGACGGATGCGGCCATCGCCGCGTCGGCCGCGCTCTTCGGTCAGGGCGATCTGGACGCACTCGACGCGGACACGCTGCGGTCGGCCGTCACGGAGTTGCCGAATGCGCGGGTGGCCGCGGAGACGCTCGTCATCCAGGCGCTCGTCGACACGGAGCTGTGTGCGAGCCTCGGTGAGGCTCGACGCGCGGTCGCCCAGGGAGGGGTTTCGGTGAACAACCGCAAGATCGACGACGTCGACGCGACCCTGGACGACCGGTTCCTCACGGGCGGGGTGGCCGTGCTGCGCCGCGGCAAGCGCACCCTCGCCGGGCTGTTCCTCGACGGAGCGCCCGCCTGATCCGCCGACGACGGCATCGCCGTCGTCATCGAACCTGAAGGGGATGCTCCGAGTGCAGCTCTGCGAGGCGTGCGGGACCGAGATCGTCGACCGTCGCGACGGTGTGTGCCCGAGTTGTGGGGCCATGCTGCCGCTGCGCACGGATGAGCTGTCGACGGTGGAGACGCCGGCCGAGGCGGCGGCCGAGCCGGAGCCGGCGGACGAGCTCCAGTCGGAGTCGACGGACGACCGGCCCACGCCGGCCGATGACGGCGACCTCGTCGAGACCGATGCACCCCACGTCGAGACCGGTGCCCCAGCAGCGGAAGCCGATCGACTGCCGTCGCCGGACGTCGACACGATTGAGCCCACGAACCCCGGTACCGCGACGTCGATCGCCCCGAGCGCGGTGCCGACACCGGTCCCGGATCCCGAATCCACCGACCCGGCGCCGGCGCAGGCGTCGACTCCGCACCCGGCGACAGTCGCTGCGGCCGAACCGGCCTCGGCAACCGCCGCGGGGGAGGCACCGCAGGAACCGACTGCGCCCCGCGCCCTCTGGCACCCTGATTCGTTGCCCACCACGGTCAAGCGGACCACCTCGCGCCGACGATGGTTCCTCCTCGGCGGACTCGCACTCGCCGTGGTCGCTGCGATCGTCGCGGTCGTGCTCATCGTGGTCGCGGCCGTTCCCCACCGCGTCGAGGGGCTCGCGCTCCTCCGCGACCTCCCGACGAAGCCGACCGTCGGAACCTGGGAACTCGCGCATCCGCTGGACGACGAGGTGCCCGCGGGCGACGAGCTCTACCTCAACGGGTACACCGCGAGCCCCAACACCGCGCTGCTCGTGTGGTCGACCGACCGGCCACTGGATCAGACGACCCTCGACGACGCTCCGGGCGAGACGGTGGTCTCCCTGGTGAACACGGCGAACGGCCACACCCTCTGGGACCGTCGCGTCACCGAGCTCTCTCCGGAGTTCGACCGCTTCGACGCACCGGTGGTCGTCTCCCCACCGGATGCGGCCGCGATCGTGCTGAGCCAGGGTGACCTCATGGTCGCCGTGAGCCGTCGCGACGGGCACGTGGTCTCCACCTCGCAAGAGCACTCGAGTGTCGAGGGGATCGGCTTCGCCGACTTCGCCGCGCCAGCGGCGTTCGTCCCGAGGCTCGAGGGTGACCTGCTCATCTCGTCGACCACGGCCGACGGCACCGGGACGGTCGGTCGCTATCGGTCGACGGATCTGACCGACCCGGTCTGGGAGGTCAACGGTGATGCCGGCGAGCGGGCGACCACCGCGGGCGACAAGCTCTTCTACGACGGTGCGGTCTACTCGCTCGACGACGGATCGACCATCGACTGGCAGGGCGACCTCTCCTGGTACTACCAGCAGGTGGGCGGCGATCTCGTCGCGATCGACTACTCCGGCAACGACACCACGATCCGCGGGGTGGACGACCGCACCGGCGCCGAGCGCTGGAAGGCGACCGGGGCGCTGCCGGTGGTGCTCGACGCGAGCGGGCTGTTGGTCGTCGCCGACCAGTCGGGGGAGCGGGTCCGCCGCCTCGACCCGCGATCCGGCGAGGTCGAGTGGCGCAGCGGACTGACGAGCACCTGGGACGGCGCATACACCGTGGGCGACACGATCATGCTCGGTGACGGCGAAGGCGGATACACCGGGGTCGGCGCTCGAGACGGTGAGATCCGATACGAGGAGCAGGACGCCGAGGGCAGCCTCGTCGGATACAGCGGCCGGACCCTCCTGCTCACGCTCGACGGCACGCTCGTCGGCATCGACGCGACCACGGGCGAGCGCGGTTGGTCGGTCGACTCCGCCGGAGACGAGTACTCGTTCACCGCCTGGGGCGGAAGCCCACTCGCCGTCGCGACGGTCGTCGCGGCCGGTTCCGGCTCAGCGGCCGTCCTCGGCATCGGTGACGCTGATCGGGACTGAAGCGCGTGGATCCGGGCGACACGCCCGGGATGCAGCGATGATTTGCCAGCCCCTGGCGGTCTGCGTAAAGTAATCACTCGTCACCCCAAAGGTGCGGGAAGCGGAAGAGCTTCCCGGCCTCAAGTGGGACTGATACCCAGCCAAAAGCCGAGCATCTCCACGTGAGTCAAACTCACACTTGAGATCGTCTCACTTCAAGACTAGGTTGGAACTTCCCAGCTCTCGGGTCATCGAAGCGGTGAGGATCAAACGGACTCCGGTCCACTCAGATCAGCTCCTGGTTCGACTTGACAAGAACCGAAGAAGTGGTAAGTTAGAGAAGTTGCCCTGCAGGGCGGTCGTGATGGCCAAAGGCAGGAGCATCCGATCCTTGAGAACTCAACAGCGTGCA
>NZ_JADKSK010000003.1:0-5682 GCF_015351205.1 Plantibacter sp. VKM Ac-2885
TTAACGCAAAATGGCCACCCAAGAACCTTGGGTGGCCATTTCAACGAAGAAGTCCGGCGGTGTCCTACTCTCCCACAGGGTCCCCCCTGCAGTACCATCGGCGCAAAGAGTCTTAGCTTCCGGGTTCGGAATGTGACCGGGCGTTTCCCTCTCGCTATGGCCGCCGAAACACTATTGATGTATCAAAGTGAACAAGCAAACCAACACGCTGTGCGAACACAGTGGTGTTGTCTGCGGGTTCTCGACCGTACATCGAGAACCACTCAGTGGACGCGTAGCATCTTCGTATTCAAACAAAGAAAGTGTTATCAAATTATCGGCTTATTAGTACCGGTCAGCTCCGAGAGTCTTTCGTCCTCTCTTCCACATCCGGCCTATCAACCCAGTAGTCTGGCTGGGAGCCTCTCGCCCGAAGGCATGGAAATCTCATCTTAAGGCCGGCTTCCCGCTTAGATGCTTTCAGCGGTTATCCATCCCGAACGTAGCTAATCAGCGGTGCTCCTGGCGGAACAACTGACACACCAGAGGTTCGTCCAACCCGGTCCTCTCGTACTAGGGTCAGATCCTTTCAAATTTCCTGCGCGCGCAGCGGATAGGGACCGAACTGTCTCACGACGTTCTAAACCCAGCTCGCGTACCGCTTTAATGGGCGAACAGCCCAACCCTTGGGACCTACTCCAGCCCCAGGATGCGACGAGCCGACATCGAGGTGCCAAACCATGCCGTCGATATGGACTCTTGGGCAAGATCAGCCTGTTATCCCCGAGGTACCTTTTATCCGTTGAGCGACAGCGCTTCCACAAGCCACTGCCGGATCACTAGTCCCGACTTTCGTCCCTGCTCGACTTGTCAGTCTCACAGTCAAGCTCCCTTGTGCACTTACACTCGACACCTGATTGCCAACCAGGTTGAGGGAACCTTTGGGCGCCTCCGTTACTTTTTGGGAGGCAACCGCCCCAGTTAAACTACCCACCAGGCACTGTCCCTGAACCGGATTACGGTTCGAAGTTAGATATCCAGAGTGACCAGAGTGGTATTTCAACAATGACTCCACCTGAACTAGCGTCCAAGCTTCAAAGTCTCCCACCTATCCTACACAAGCCACACCGAACACCAATACCAAGCTGTAGTAAAGGTCACGGGGTCTTTCCGTCCTGCTGCGCGTAACGAGCATCTTTACTCGTAATGCAATTTCGCCGAGTTCGCGGTTGAGACAGCTGGGAAGTCGTTACGCCATTCGTGCAGGTCGGAACTTACCCGACAAGGAATTTCGCTACCTTAGGATGGTTATAGTTACCACCGCCGTTTACTGGGGCTTAAATTCTCAGCTTCGCCTTGCGGCTAACCGTTCCTCTTAACCTTCCAGCACCGGGCAGGCGTCAGTCCGTATACATCGTCTTGCGACTTGGCACGGACCTGTGTTTTTAGTAAACAGTCGCTTCCCACTGGTCTCTGCGGCCTTCAAACGCTTTCGGAGCAAGTCCTAATACGCCTCAGGCCCCCCTTCTCCCGAAGTTACGGGGGCATTTTGCCGAGTTCCTTAACCACGATTCTCTCGATCTCCTTAGTATTCTCTACCTGACCACCTGAGTCGGTTTGGGGTACGGGCCACTAGAACCTCGCGTCGATGCTTTTCTTGGCAGCATAGGATCACCTACTATCCCTTACGGGTCCGTATCGTGTCTCAGCCTTCACGAGAGACGGATTTGCCTATCTCTCAGCCTACGCACTTACACCGGGACAACCATCGCCCGGCATAGGCTACCTTCCTGCGTCACACCTGTTAATACGCTAAACGCACCAGCATGGGGTCGAGCGTTAGACCGGACCCATCATCCCCGAAGGGAATCAGTCGTCCGGGTTAGGACTCTTAGCACCACTGGATTATCTTGGGCGGTTCTTCGCGGGTACGGGAATATCAACCCGTTGTCCATCGACTACGCCTGTCGGCCTCGCCTTAGGTCCCGACTTACCCAGGGAAGATTAGCTTGACCCTGGAACCCTTGGTCTTTCGGAGGACATGTTTCTCACATGTCTTTCGCTACTCATGCCTGCATTCTCACTCGTGTAGCGTCCACGGCTGGTTTACACCGCCGCTTCACTCGCCACACGACGCTCTCCTACCCATCAATACGGCTGGACCACGAAGGCCTACCAAAAATATCAATGCCACAACTTCGGTGGCGTGCTTGAGCCCCGTTACATTGTCGGCGCGGAATCACTTGACCAGTGAGCTATTACGCACTCTTTCAAGGGTGGCTGCTTCTAAGCCAACCTCCTGGTTGTCTGTGCAACTCCACATCCTTTCCCACTTAGCACGCGCTTTGGGACCTTAGTTGGTGGTCTGGGTTGTTTCCCTCTCGACGATGAAGCTTATCCCCCACCGTCTCACTGCTGCGCTCTCACTTACCGGCATTCGGAGTTTGGCTGACGTCAGTAAGCTTTTGGGCCCCATCGGCCATCCAGTAGCTCTACCTCCGGCAAGAAACACGCAACGCTGCACCTAAATGCATTTCGGAGAGAACCAGCTATCACGAAGTTTGATTGGCCTTTCACCCCTATCCACAGCTCATCCCCTCAGTTTTCAACCTAAGTGGGTTCGGTCCTCCACGACGTCTTACCGTCGCTTCAACCTGGCCATGGATAGATCACTTCGCTTCGGGTCTAGGACATGCGACTGAATCGCCCTATTCAGACTCGCTTTCGCTACGGCTACCCCACACGGGTTAACCTCGCCACATATCGCTAACTCGCAGGCTCATTCTTCAAAAGGCACGCTGTCACACCAACAAGGGTGCTCCAACGGTTTGTAAGCAAACGGTTTCAGGTACTATTTCACTCCCCTCCCGGGGTACTTTTCACCTTTCCCTCACGGTACTTGTCCGCTATCGGTCATCTGGGAGTATTTAGGCTTATCAGGTGGTCCTGACAGATTCACACGGGATTTCTCGGGCCCCGTGCTACTTGGGATACTCCTCGCACGATTGCAGCATTTCGACTACCGGGCTGGCACCGTCTCTGGCTGGGCTTTCAATCCCATTCGTCTATACCACGTTCTAATGCTCCCCGAATATCAGTTCGGAGTGAGAAGTCCCACAACCCCGGACATGCAACGCCTGATAGCTATCACACATGCCCGGTTTAGCCTCTTCCGATTTCGCTCGCCACTACTGACGGAATCACTGTTGTTTTCTCTTCCTGGGGGTACTGAGATGTTTCACTTCCCCCCGTTCCCTCTACCCGCCCTATATATTCAGGCGGGAGTCACCAGATCACCACAAGGGGCCTGGCGGGGTTTCCCCATTCGGAAATCCTCGGATCACAGCTCGTTTATCAGCTCCCCGAGGCTTATCGCAGATTACTACGTCCTTCTTCGGCTCCAGATGCCAAGGCATCCACCGTTTGCTCTTAGAAATTTGAAATCACATGAGTTTGAATCGATCGGCACCAGTTACCTGATGCAGATTGACCAATGATCAACATCACTTCCGAAGAAGCATGTTTTGATCTTTGTGATCCACAACCCCGAAAGGTCATGAATCTAAGATGCTCGCGTCCACTGTGTAGTTCTCAAAGTACGGGCGGTACCTCTCTCCTTGACCATTGATGTCAAGCAAAAGAGGCCCTGAGGTTCGTCCTTCCTCCACCGAAGCGGAGAAGATCCGGTCCCTCAGGACCCAACAGCGTGCATATGCAAACCCTCCAGCCGGCCACCGTTCCAATCCCCCGAAGAAGACGTACTTGCTGGCAGACTCTCACGTCTACATCAATGTCAATGTTCCACCCATGAGCGCCACCCGAGAACATTCGTCTCAGTGTGACTTGGCAACGTAAACCTCGCTGTATACAGACGAGCGTTGCACATGCTCCTTAGAAAGGAGGTGATCCAGCCGCACCTTCCGGTACGGCTACCTTGTTACGACTTAGTCCTAATTACCGATCCCACCTTAGACAGCTCCATCCTTGCGGTTAGGCCACTGGCTTCGGGTGTTACCGACTTTCATGACTTGACGGGCGGTGTGTACAAGGCCCGGGAACGTATTCACCGCAGCGTTGCTGATCTGCGATTACTAGCGACTCCGACTTCATGAGGTCGAGTTGCAGACCTCAATCCGAACTGGGACCAGCTTTTTGGGATTCGCTCCACCTTACGGTATTGCAGCCCTTTGTACTGGCCATTGTAGCATGCGTGAAGCCCAAGACATAAGGGGCATGATGATTTGACGTCGTCCCCACCTTCCTCCGAGTTGACCCCGGCAGTATCCCATGAGTTCCCACCATTACGTGCTGGCAACATAGAACGAGGGTTGCGCTCGTTGCGGGACTTAACCCAACATCTCACGACACGAGCTGACGACAACCATGCACCACCTGTTTACGAGTGTCCAAAGAGTTGACCATTTCTGGCCCGTTCTCGTATATGTCAAGCCTTGGTAAGGTTCTTCGCGTTGCATCGAATTAATCCGCATGCTCCGCCGCTTGTGCGGGCCCCCGTCAATTCCTTTGAGTTTTAGCCTTGCGGCCGTACTCCCCAGGCGGGGCGCTTAATGCGTTAGCTACGACACGGAAACCGTGGAATGGTCCCCACATCTAGCGCCCAACGTTTACGGGGTGGACTACCAGGGTATCTAAGCCTGTTTGCTCCCCACCCTTTCGCTCCTCAGCGTCAGTAGCGGCCCAGAGATCTGCCTTCGCCATCGGTGTTCCTCCTGATATCTGCGCATTCCACCGCTACACCAGGAATTCCAATCTCCCCTACCGCACTCTAGTCTGCCCGTACCCACTGCAGACCCGAGGTTGAGCCTCGGGATTTCACAGCAGACGCGACAAACCGCCTACGAGCTCTTTACGCCCAATAATTCCGGACAACGCTTGCACCCTACGTATTACCGCGGCTGCTGGCACGTAGTTAGCCGGTGCTTTTTCTGCAGGTACCGTCACTTTCGCTTCTTCCCTGCTAAAAGAGGTTTACAACCCGAAGGCCGTCGTCCCTCACGCGGCGTTGCTGCATCAGGCTTTCGCCCATTGTGCAATATTCCCCACTGCTGCCTCCCGTAGGAGTCTGGGCCGTGTCTCAGTCCCAGTGTGGCCGGTCACCCTCTCAGGCCGGCTACCCGTCGTCGCCTTGGTGAGCCGTTACCTCACCAACAAGCTGATAGGCCGCGAGTCCATCCTTGACCAAAATTCTTTCCAGCAACTCACCATGCGGTGGAAGCTCGTATCCGGTATTAGACGTCGTTTCCAACGCTTATCCCAGAGTCAAGGGCAGGTTACTCACGTGTTACTCACCCGTTCGCCACTAATCCACCCAGCAAGCTGGGCTTCATCGTTCGACTTGCATGTGTTAAGCACGCCGCCAGCGTTCGTCCTGAGCCAGGATCAAACTCTCCGTAAATGTTGAATTGCACGACCACCGAAGCAGCCGGCACATTTCGCGCACCATGCCACCGGAATAGGTGAACACGATGCAAGTTTGAAACTGACAGAACAAATCATTACTGACTTGCTTTGTTTTGTTTAAATGTTTTCCAAAGGAATCTCTTACAACATCAACCAACCGAAAAGGAAGGCATCAATTGCACGAGGTTTTTGGCATTTGACATTGTGCACGCTGTTGAGTTCTCAAGGATCGGATGCTCCTGCCTTTGGCCATCACGACCGCCCTGCAGGGCAACTTCTCTA
>NZ_JADKSK010000004.1:0-668 GCF_015351205.1 Plantibacter sp. VKM Ac-2885
GTCTCGCTCGGCGGAGACGTCGGAGGCGGGGTGTTCGGATCCGGCGGCGTTCCAGTGCTCGTGGCCGTGTTGGTCACCTTGCCGGCGTCGACATCAGCCTGCGTGAGGACATACGGTGCCGTCGCAGTGGTCTGCTCACCCGGCGCCAACGTGCGCGTCGGATACGTGATCTCACCCAACTCACCCGTCCCAGTGAACGAGCCCTCCTGCACGGTGACGTCCGTCAACGTGACGTTGCCCGTGTTGGTGATCACGAACGAGTACGTGATCGTGTCCCCCACCTTCCCGGCCTGGGCTGGGTCAGCGGACTTCACGGTCGTCAGCGACGGGTTCGGGTCAACGGTCACAGTCGTTTCCGTCGGCGGGGTCTCCGTCGGCGGACCCGTCGGCGGCGTCCCCTCACCAGTAGCCGTGTTAGTCACCTTGCCGGCATCGACATCAGCCTGCGTGAGGACATACGGTGCCGTCGCAGTGGTCTGCTCACCCGGCGCCAACGTGCGCGTCGGATACGTGATCTCACCCAACTCACCCGTCCCAGTGAACGAGCCCTCCTTCACCGTGATGCCCGTCATCGTGACGTTGCCCGTGTTGGTGAACAGGAACGAATACGTGATCGTGTCCCCCACCTTCCCGGCCTGAGCCGGATCAGCAGACTTCACCATCGTCAA